>JAKAGT010000033.1 GCA_021825585.1 Bacteroidota bacterium
GACTGCAATTGAAACAATTACACATTTGTGCGGGCCCTTAGCTCAGTTGGTTAGAGCAGCTGACTCATAATCAGCGGGTCGGGGGTTCAAGTCCCTCAGGGCCCACCAGAAAATCCCGCAAATCAATCTGGTTTGCGGGATTTTCTGTTTCTCTGGCTCCCAAGTCGATCTCAGAAAAAATCCCATGGCCATTATATGGCCATACGTTTCAGTATTTTAGTCCCTTCACCGCGGAGAGAAGTGGATCGGGCTGAAGGTGAGCATAGGTCCGGGCTGTCGTCTCGATCGACCGATGCCCGAGGATCTTCTGGATGAAATATAGACTCACGCCACTCATGGCCAGATGAGAGGCGAAGGTATGTCGAAGCGTATGAAAGTGGAACCGCGAGTCCAGGCCGGCCACATCACAGTATTCCTTGAACTTCTTATTCGCTGTACCAGTATCCACCTGTTTCATATCGGTACGAAGGAAGACAAAAGGGGAGTGCTCGACCTGGGCCCGGAGCGCCAGAAGCTCAGCAAGTTTGGGATGCAAGGGGACTGTCCGATCCTTCTTCGACTTGGTGGTGAAGGACTCCGTGTTCCTCACCCGAATCTTCATCCCCACGAAATCGATATCGTCCCAGCTCAAGTTTCTTATCTCGCTGACACGCATTCCAGTATAAAGCCCTGTCTCGATCACGTCCCTGTATAACCCTGATTCCATGACTTTTCGCAGCTTTTGTATGTCCTCTAAGGTCAGGAAAGGCCCTTCTTTTTCAGCAATTCTAATCGGACGCACCTGCTTCAAGGGATTCTCCTCAATGTAATTCCAACTCACCGCTTTGCTGAGCGCCGCCTTGAGATGACGGAGAATTATGTTGACCGAAGTCGGAGAGTAATCCTTAAGGAGAGCGGACTTGAATTGCTCCATGCGTTGAATCGTCAAGCTGTCAATCGGGACGTTTCCAATGCGATCTTTAAGATTGCTCAAGGCCAGATTGTCTAACCGCTCGCTTTTTGGAGCCTTATTGATCTTTGAGTAAGCTAAATACTCACTGATGAAGTCGCCGAGCGTCCTGATCGAAGGTTGCATAACTGAGTCGATCCGGAACGACTTGTTGGCGATCTGCGCTTCGATTTGTTTCCGGATGTTATCTGCGACGGCACGCTGATTTGTCCGGCAAGATTTGTCGTATCTCTGTCCGCGGTAGTAAAAAGTGACGAAATAGTTCTTACCCTTTTTCCTTATGTAAGCCATTTTCGCCTCCACCATAGATTATCATCTGCTCGGCAACCATTCGCAGCTTCGCCACAGGCTTGCTACGGTTGTACTTCCGCATTATATCGTGATAGGTCTCGCAATCGGAGACGTCGGGGCAAAGGAAGAAGGCTGCAAAAAGGTCTGCTTCGCGTTCCTCCTTCCGCTGGTAGAAGCCCAGGAAAGGAGTAGGGCACCGGCGCTCTGTGGAAAGGTTATGCCCTACTGGTTTCTCAGACAGCTGCAGGCAGAAGTGATGGTACAACTCATGGCTTTTTACTTCTGCCACTTCCTGCGGGGTCAAGCCAGGTCTGACGTTAATAATAGCCTTTCCGTAAAGGTTGGTATACAGTCCGAAGTAATCCTCTCCCATTTCGTCGTTGCGAATCGCGATCCCTTCTGCCTCGCAGATCCTGTCAACGGTATAACCAGGATACTTCTTAATCACAATCTCAAAAACCCGCTCAATAGCCCCCATTGATAATTTCCCTTTCTAATACGCCGGCATCCTCATTCGCTGTTCAATATTGCCTCCAAAACGGCCTTTGCTGCTGCACGTATTGACAGCCTCATTGCGTTTCTGGTCTTCGGATCAATCTTCGCTAGCGATTTTGACTTCGCCGCGCTGCGGAGCAGTCCGCTTTCAAGCAATTCGTCATAAACGAACTTTTCCAGGTCGGATAGGGGGGAGTCAACCGTAATATGCTTCGGGAGTATTCCGGCGAGATATAACAGGTAAAGGTAGTTCTCGTCATAGATTTCGGCCAATGTTTTCAGCTTTAGTGGAGAGAACTCCTTGACTTCGCCCCTCTCCATGCTGGAAAGATACGGAAACGAGATCTGGCGCTGTTTGTCCCTCGGATACCGCCGTTTCGATTCATCGGCTACGTGATGTGTGGACAGGCCGAGCTTTTCCCGGACCTGCCGCAAGTGCTGGGAAAGTTTCTCCATGACTCGCCTTGGTCTTTCTTCGATTTTAACAGCCTTATTGCGCGACTCGGCCGCCCCGAAGGGTGGTATTGCATATAATACAAAGTGTCTTTCATAGATGCAAAATATCTTGCAATTATTTTCTTGCATTGACTAAAATGCGTCTTTAAATTGTCTCCTGTCGTCTGTATCGTATACAAGACGATTCCGCTGTTATAGGAGGCATCATGGTAAAATCCAAGACTTCTTCCGGTACGTCCGTTGCGTCCCCGCGCCCTGCCACCTGCATGACAAAACTCCGCCACTACCTCGACGAACACGGTATTAGCATGGCCTGGGTTGCGAAGCAGGTAGGCATAAACTATGACCGTTTCTATCGCTTGTGTTCTGGCACCGGAGAGCCGACGCTAAGGGAAGGCCTCCTTATTAAGAAACTGCTCAGCTGCCAACTTCAGCAGATCTTCGAGGTCGATGAAGGGGAATCTGAGGAAGGCCATGATTGAGTCCAACGACGTTCTCTCAACTCGCACCTGGCTATCGATTGAGCAAGCTGCTGAGTACACAACTTTCGCGGTCGTTACGCTGAGAAAACTTGCCTACCGCGGGGCTATCCCATTCTACAAAAAGGGTAGACGCGTGGTTTTCAAACGCGAGGAGATCGACAGCTGGATGGGCACGTCCCGCGTCGAACCTGTCGACGCTGACAAGGTCAAGAGGGAAGTCGATCAGCTTATTTCCCGGGAGCGCAAACAAGGGAGACCGAGAGGTCTTGAAGCCACTTGAACCGGAAGAACTCTTTAGCGGGGGCTGGGTGAAAATCCATCGCTCAATACTTCTTCATCCCGTGTTCCAGGACAGCGAGCTGCTGCACCTGTTTCTGTACTGCCTGGCCAAGGCAAACCATAAGCCCGGCAGAGTCCTCTTTCCTCAATCGGAGGAAGGGGAGCTGACGGTCGAACGGGGACAGTTCATATTCGGGCAGCGTAAGGCTGGTAAGGAAACCGGGGTGAATGAGAGGACCGCCCATCGTAAGCTCGTACTTCTCGAGAAACTCGGAATTCTGTCCCGCTCCGTGTCCCGCAGGTTTACTGTCGTAACCGTCAACAACTATTCGAGATACCAGGACAATCATAACCAGGCTGACCCGCTCACTGACTCACTCGTGTCCCACCCGTGTCCCGCGTCTGTCCCACTCGTGTCTACAAACAAGAATAATAAGAATGGGAAGAATGATAAGAAGAAAAGAATGGTTTTCTCTTTTGACTCAATTGAGTATGAGCTCTCAAAGCTTCTCTTGACTCAGATCCGGAAGAACGACGAGAATTTCCTGGCTAACGACCCAGCAGCTGAAGCACCCTCCCTTCAACGCTGGGCTTTACAGATAGATCGCCTTATTAGGCTTGACCACCGGCCGCCGGAAGAAATAAGACAAGTCATCGTCTTCGCCCAAACGAACTCCTTCTGGCGGTCGAATATTCTTTCAGGGCAGAAGCTGCGAGAGAAGTACACCACGCTCCTCCTCCAGATGAATCCGCGGAGACAGACTCAATCAAACGCAAAGGTACATCCCTGTGAAATCGTCATCTGAAACAGACATATCACCAAATCCCGGCACCTCACAGTCTCCCGGTCTCCCTGTCCCCAGGTCTCCCGGTCCCTTCTCCGAGGCGCTCTCGGCGACTATCGAACGCATCCGTGCCAAGCGCGAGGAACGCGTGCGCGCCGCTCCTCCGTGCGCCGTCTGCGGAAACAGCATTCTCTCCGTCGAGCCTTCGTCCGATCTCGACCAGTGGACGCTCTTCAACGCGACTCACGACAAGCTCTGCTTCACCCATTTCGAAGAGGAGTACTCGAAGGTCAGGATCTCATGGCGGAGGGAGAACGCCGGCAGGTGCCTCGTCTCAGCGGGAGTGTCGCAGAAGTTCTCAGACCGCTCATTCGATAACTATGTCGTAACCGAAGAGAACAGCCAGCTCTTCACAGCCGTCAGTGAATGGGCGGAAAACCCTTCTTCCTTTCTCTCTATACTCTCCCCGCAGACAGGCATAGGGAAGACACATCTTGCAATCGCCGCGCTGAGAAAGTTTTTTCTCGACACCGGGAGCCTGGGGAAGTTCAGGAAGGAAGGCCCCCTCCTTCTCGGCATCAGGAAGGGCTACAATACGCTCGGGTCGCTCCCCGAGAACGACGCCATAGAGTCACTGACGAAGCCCGGCATTCTCGTCTACGACGACCTCTTCTCCTCGAAGGAGGCGACTGAAGGAATTGAGTTCGCGCGGAGGATCGCTCTGGCCTTTATAGACGCCAGGGAATGGGAAGGGAAGGCCACCGTAGTGACGAGCAACCTCACGCTCTCTTCGATCGCCGCCATCGACCGCCGCCTCAGCAGCCGGCTCTCGGCAGGAGTCGTTCTCAATATCCGCTCGACGATCCGCGATTACAGGTGTCTCCGCCATAACCCAGGCCAGACCGGAGGGTCCCCGCCATGACAGGCCCGTTCCCGCGCCGCGCCACTCCTCCTCTCGTGATCGATACCGGCCTCGAAAGCGAAGTTACACACGCGCTCCATCAGGCAAGACAGCTCCTCCGCGACGTGCGGCTCGGCAGCCTTACGGAGTCCGAAGCTTCGACGGCTCTCCTCAAGGTCCGCTCCGCCGCCGAAGACCTCCGGCGCTCGCTCCGCTCGCTCGAAGATCGCCTCACTCTCGTCTCATCTCTCGCCTCGGAAGCCGAGGACGCCATCGTCGAAGGGGGAAGGTCCTGACATGAAACGTCCGTCCCTGCGTCTCCCTTCGGGGAGTGTGGTAAAGTCGCTGGTAAAGCTGGTGGTAAAAAGTGGTAAAGAGGGTGGTAAACATGCTGGTAAAGATGCCCTTCCCCCGCTTCCGGCCCCTTTAGAGGGAATATTTTTTCCGCGCGCGATGCGTGCCGGGAGGGCCCCGTGAACGCCGGCTACGACGATATTCTCGCCTGCATCGAGTCGGAGAAGCCCGCCGCCCAGGACGATTTTCTCAGACAGCTCAAGCTCGCCCGCGACACTGCCATTATCCGCCTCCTCAGGCTCGGCCTCTCCCTCCGCGAGGTGGCTAACCTCGACGCTGAACAGATCGTCAGGCTTCCGGTCCCCGGCCTCTCCGGTTCGGCCCACTTCGTCGAGGTCATGAGAGGCCAGCCCGTCCGCTTCCGCCTCGACCCCGCCGCCGTGAACTCGCTCCACCGCTACCTCATGCTACGAGGCTCACAGAAGAGGAGGATATTTCTCCGTGTCAGAAAGCAGACTCCGATCTCGCACACGGACATCGCCATGCTCCTCTCGGACATCAGGCAGGGGCTTGCGGGAAAAACCCATGACGAGAAGAGGGAGGTTGCGAAATGAAAGACGCTCAGCCGAACTGGATCGACGCCATTATAAGCAAGGTGTTTACCGTCGCGGACAGAAACGGCATAATTAGAGTCAGCGTCACGCTCGTCTTTCCTCACGTCTCGAACGAGGAGCTGACCCGCGAGCTCATTTCTTCACAGGCCGCAACGACGCTCGTGTCGTTCAGACAGCTCCCCGTCCTCAACGTCCCCTCGTCGCCCAAACCCAGGAAGGAGAAGGAGGAGTAAGACTTATGTCACCCCTGAGAGTTCTCGTTTTCAGGTGCCCCGGATGCGAGAGGCGCACCTGCCTCGTCGTCGACATGAAGACGGAGGTTAAAGCCAGATGCGCCGACTGCGACCGCGAGATGGAGCTCCTCCGCGCCAGGCGCCAGGTCGACTACTCCGCGCCGAAAACTCAGAAGGAGCGTCCGAACTGATGTCCGGCCCGGAAACAACACGATCACAATCAAATCAGGAGAAAACAATGTCACCCAAACGGTACATCCTCGCCGCGGGAACCATGCTCTTCCTCCTTCTCTCTTCCTGCGACCGATCGAACAACCACATGACGGACTCATCATCGAACGAGCCCGCGATCTCGAAGGACGAAGCCCTGTCCATTATGAATGAAGTCCTTGACGACTTCGAGTTTGTCCACCAGTCTTTGCTTTCCGCCACTTCGCCGGCAAACATTGCTCCAACACGGTCTCAGCCGATCCTCATGAAGGTCGCCACCGACTCAATCTTCGTCTATGGCGATACCGCCACCATCGATGGAGTCCTGCATGGCATCGTCGTAACTGAAAAGCATGCGTATCCCAAGGGCCTCTTGCTGATCACCAGGTCGGCGAAATATTCCCCCGGCAACACACGCGGAATAGCCTCCGTCACGGACCGGTACATTTCCTGGGCACAGTACAGTGCGGGGACACCCGAACAGAGAACAGAGTCCGTGATACAGCCTCAGTTCAGCTCCGGTACAGACTCGACAATCGAAGTGCATGCGACCCGTACCAAGGGCTCTGTTACTCTGAGCGAGACCTACCGTTTCACGAGCCCGACAGTCACAATCGATGTCTCCAAAGGGACAAGAGTAGTCCGAACTGCCGACCCGGCTGCAGACGCTATCGTCTCTGCGACCTACGACCAGGCAACCGGAATACTGCTGACGAAGCGCGTGACCGGCCAGGGGGAGGCTCCCCCTTATGGCGGGTTTTACACGCAGACCTTTAACTACGTCGACGGCGAGCTCAACAATTGGGTGAAGACTACAACCCGGGGACAGGCCGATCATTCTGTCATCAAAGTTGTCGAGAGATATCCGTAGGAGTAGCCTCCAAGATGATGGGTCCGAAGGATCCCGTCCTGAGACGGGACAGGTCATTCATATTCGCACGACTTAGCTGGAACGGCGCATTATCATTGCCGCGTCCCCGAACGGTTCTATCGGGGATCATGAGCGGGAATCCACTCCCGAAGATGCCCCATGCGCTTTGCGCTGAGTTTATCCCGCTCTTAGCGGGACTCATCGCCCTTCTCTCTTGCTGCTCCCAGCCCATAAGCCCTGATGACCTGCTCGTCTCTTCCTGCCGGTTCGAGCCGCCGCTTTTCGACTCGTTCAGGCAGAACACGAAACTCTCTTACACTCTCAATCAGCCGGCCGCAGTATCGATCTACATTCTGGATCAGGACCGCGCCGTCGTGAAAACAGTAGCGGTCGACTTGTCGCTTTCTAAAGGCTCCCATTCCCACGGCTGGAAGGGGGATTCCGACGAATGGACTTTCGTCCCGACCGGCATCTATATCGGCCAGGTAATCGTAAAAGGAAAAAAGTTTGAGGCGACCGTTGAAGTCTTTCATTGGTAGTATCTTGTTCCTTCCGATGCTTGCGCTTGGCCAATCGCGGCTGACATCAGCAACGATTGATTCCGCGGTGGCGCACTCGCTTGAGATTAAGCTTCTCGAACTCGACGCGGATCTCGCCGACATTGAGGTTTCTCAGACCAATTTCCTGCACACCCTTATTCCGCGGATATCTGTCTCGGCACGCGTTGGACAAAGCTCCGTCCTCTTCCTTGACCCCGCCCATCCGTGGAGTTTCCCGTCTGACGCTTTTAGCGCCGTAATCAGCCTCGACCTCGACCGGTTCTTGAATACCGTGCCTCATCAGCACGCTGTCATCAGGGCGCGCCAGTCGAAAGTAACTCTCCGCAAGAGGAGCGCCGAACTTGGGCAGGAAATCCTGTCGCTCGCCACCCAGGCTGCGATCCTCGACTCCATGATATCCTCGCTCCGCCTCAAGCGTGAATACCGTGCCAGGCTGCTGGAGGCCGCCGAACTGAAGTACAATGCCGCCAGGATCTCGTTTGAAGAACTCGTCCGCGCGAAGCTCGACCTTGCCGATTCTGACCTCGAGATATCAACTCAAATCATGAGGCGATCCGACCTGCAATCCCGTCTCTCGGCTTTGCTCGGCTCCTCGGCCATCGCCGCCAGGAAAGAAAGGAGTACCATCCGGTGAGAAAGTTCAACCGCCTGTCTTCTCTGTTACTGACGCCTGACCTCTGGCCTCTGATTTCCTGTCTCTTCCTTCTGGCTTCTGTCGGCTCAGCCCAGCAGCTCACTATCCATCACATAGACGTTGGGCAGGGAGACTGTATCTTCATACAGACCTCGCGCAGCGCGCTCCTCGTCGACGCGGGGAATACCGGAAAGGGGAGGTCCGTGGTCGTCCCCTATCTGAAATCGCTGAAAGTCTCCCGCCTCAGTTACGCCGTCGCCACTCACTATCATGCCGACCACATCGGCGGGCTCGACGAGGTGCTGAGCTCGTTTGACGTCGATACCATATTCGACCGCGGCACGCTCCATCCGCCCCCCAAGACGAAAGCCTTCCTGCAATACCTATCGGCGCTGGAGGGCAGGACCCGGATAACAGTTACTCCCGGCGCGGAGTATCAGCTCGCTCCGGACATCGTTCTCCGCTTCGTCGCCTCGGATGGCCGGGTCGCCGCGTCTCGCGACGGCCCGTCCCTGGCAGGTGCGGACCGTCCGGACGAGAACTCTCTCTCTGTTGCGTTCACAATCACCTGTCTCGGCGCTGAGGGGGCGGGAGCCGCCGGTTCCGAACGCGGCGCGCTCTTCACCTACTTCACCGGAGGCGACCTGACCGGCTTTGACGTTGGGAATGCCGTCGACCTCGAGACTCCGGTCGCCGCTGTCGTCGGTCACGCGGATGCGTGCAAGGTCGGCCATCACGGGAGCAGTCGCTCCGCCAACCCCGTTTTCATATCCTCGCTCTCACCGTCCTGCGTCTTTATAAGCGTCGGGGAGAATAACGGCTACGGCCATCCGTCCGCCGAGACCGTCGCCACGCTCGACAGCCAGCCGACCGTCAGGTGGATTTACCAGACAGAAGGGAAGGAACTGAGATCGTCCAAGCAGAGAATCGTCGGCACCTCTGTCCTGAAGTTCTATGCGAGGGGTGACTCGTCATGCTTCGCTGTCGAATGGAACGTTAATGGCAGGCACCATGATTGCTATCGGTGCGGTGTCGTCAAACTCACCGCCGCTCCGTAAATGGCATTCCGGAAAAATGACGAACGGCAAATCTTGCAGAAGAAGAAATTGGCTTACATGCTCATGGTTGCAGAACGGATTCTGCCTTCTTGTCTACCCTTTGCGAAAATGGAGTCACGTTCCCATTCCACAAATCTCTAAGGTCTCTTCAAGAGGCGATTTCGACGTCTCAAGCGGTTCTGAAGTTCACAACCGTGTATTGAAATCCCCTCGGTGTGATGGGAACGTGACGCTCCCGATCCGCAGTTCGCGGGTCGGGACCATTTTCGCGGGCACCCGTTTCTTTCGGCTCACTTTCTTTTGGGTGGCAAAAGAAAGTGAACAGGGAAATGCTCACAACTATTTCATGGCTCTCAATCCTGAGGGTTAGAAAAGTGCCCTGCACACATGATCGATTCAGCAGTCAAAATACTCGGCCCCGTCCCGGCCTCCCACATCGACCCGCTACTCCTCGTCCAGTCGCAGGCGCCGGACGTCTCAGGCTATGTCGAGATAGCGCATCCCGATGGAGCCGAAGGTCCGTTCTACGACATTCTCATGTTCAGCGCCGGCGACGTCTTTGGCGCGTACAGGCTCATGCCTGACATTCGCTTCCCGCTGGATACCGCCTCGGTCCTTGAATCCTTCAGGACCAGAAAGGGAGACCCCTCCGTGACTGTCTCGCTTTTCGCCGCGGGACTGGAACAGCTCGCCGCCTTCTCGGACACTTTCACCTACGAGCCGTCACTCAAGCTGAAGCCAAGGCTCATGTCGCGGAGCCAGATCGTCACGCTCCTCGAGTCGATCCAGTCGGACAACTCATACCTTGAGGTCAGCGACTTCACAGACGCCTCCGCTCCTTTCATCTCAATACTCCGGATGAACCATCGTCCCGGAGCGGTCTCCGAGACGCTTTCTGGATTCACGAACTCGCGGCTCAGGGCCTCGGAACGTCTACTCCTCTATGACATCGACAGGAACAGGAGCGCCCTCAGCTGCCGCAAGGCTGCTCCGCCTCCCGTCGCGTCGAGCGACTCCTCCGAATCTCTTGACTCCATACTCCGGTCGATACTCTCCGCTACGCCTGCGCCGCTCCACCCGAAAACCCCGGCGACGTCCATCACCCCGCCGCCGGAACAGCTCGCGGAGGCAACTCCCGCTGAGGGCGCCGTGCCTCCCGATCATGCCTCTCCGGTTCTCGTCGCTCTTTTCGTCGAACTCCGTTCGGCTCTCATCGCTCTCCTCGGGCGAGCTCGCGCCGCGCGCGTGCTTCGCCGTGCGCTTGCGAGTTCTCAGGCTTCGGAACCGGTTGACCTCGACCTCCTCTTCGACGCGGACCCTCCGCCCCTCGGGAGGGAAGACGCCGCCAGGGCCGTCATCGCGGCAATCATCGACTCGCCCGGATACCTCGCCCTGAATAGGCACAAGTCCCGCGAAAAGCTCGCCCGGATACTCTCCGACCGTTACTCCCGCGACTATACCTCCTGCTCCGACGACGAGCTCACATTCCTCGAATCTCTTTGGAAGAAACTGACCAAATGAATTCCCAAGTTTCCATTCCGCTTTTACTCCCAAGCGAAAATGGAGTCACTTTCCCACCCATAGATACCTGCAAGTCTCTTCGAGAGGCGATTGTGGGAGTCTCCAGTGATCTATATTTACAACCGTGTATTAAAATCGCCTCCCTTCACAGGGAACGTGACGATCCCGATTCGAGACTCTCGAATCGGGACCATTTTCGCAGGGCACCCTTTTCTTTCGGTTCACTTTATTTTGGGTGAGCAAAAGAAAGTGAACAACAGTAAGATATTCTACTATCGCACCACTGCAATCGCTGCCACTCCCGGGCTGGTAATGTGCTTGGGTAAACGCTTATGACCTCCCCAACCCACATCGCCTTCGCTGAATCGCTCTACCTTCTCATCCTTACCCCCTCCGGCGTCCCGCTTTCCTGGCGGAGCGCCGCCTTCACCGCTCTTGTCGCCATACTTCCGGACATCGACCTTCCCACAAGCTGGCTCGGCCGCGTCTTCTTCTTCATCAGCCGTTCCCTCGAACGGGTGTTCGGACATCGGACGCTTACGCACTCGCTGCTCCTCACTCTGGTAATTACCGCGATCATTTATGCCGCGGAGAAAGCCACCTTCGTGTACCCCCACACGACATCTCTATTCCTCATGGCCTACGTTTCCCATATACTCCTCGACTCCTGCACGGTTCAGGGGGTGAAGATGTTTTATCCGGTCTCCTCCAGGGACTGTGTCTTTCCGTACGATCCGAGATCTCCGTACGGTTACCGCATGAAATCCGGTTCCAGGGCGGACACCGTTCTCTTCTTCATCTTCGCTCTCCTTTGCGTGCCGCTTTACTTCTTCGCCTCCAGCGGATTTGAGAGGCTCATCCGCGTGACGCAGAAGACTCCCCAGGCCGCGCTCCGGGATTACTACTCGCTCTCGACTTCACACATAGTCTTTGCTGACATAGACGCCGTTAACACACTCACGCACGAACGCGTTGCCGGCCGATTCGAGCTCGTCGGCATAAGAGATCCGAACACGCTCCTCTTCTCCTCCGGCGCGAACGTCTACACGCTCGGCGACAACCCCGCAACCGACAACTACATGAGCAACTCCGTCGTCTGCGTCCCGGGCCCCGCGGCGAGGACCTCCGTAGTCTCCGTGGATCTCGCCGGGCAGCTGCTTGCTTCCCTAAGAAGCTTTACTTCCCAATCGGGGGTGACCCGCTTCTTCGGCTCACTCGAGGCAGACCGCCGCGTCGAGCTTCCTCAGAGCTTCGACCGCTTCAACACGATTTCTTCATACGGCTCCGCGCTGAAATTCGACCACGCGGCCTTCGACGACATCCAGAAGTTCTCGCTGGAAAACGTCCTCATCCTGCGGGGCCGGCTGACGGTCAAGACGATAACCGAAGAATCTGCGGTCGTCTCCCCGTCTACCGGTCTCCCGGTCCCCGCGTCTCCAACTCTCCCCGTCCCCCTTTCACCTACTCTCCTTGTCTCCCAGTCCCCACGTCTCCTAATCGTCCCGCTCGGAGAATTCTCATCGGCCGACACAATGGGCGGCCCGGCTGAACTCTCCCTCAGCGTCAGGAGAGGCGACACCGTCGGCGCCGGCGGCGTCTTAGCCCGCATTACCACACCGGAAGTGCTGGCCGCCATGGGTAAGATCTCCGCGCTTGAAAACCGTAAGTCCGCCTTGCGCTCGAGGAGGGAAGTCGCCATGGCAAGGCTCATGTCGGCCGTGCGGGCTGCGGAGCGGAGGGCCGCGAAGGCGGAAGAGGACTGCGCTCTGGCGCTTGACCTCCGCGGCAGGGGGCTCGCCTCCAAAGCGGAACTCGATATCGCTGAGAACGACAAATCATCCGCCCGGTCTAATCTGGACAAGGCCGATAAGATCCTCGAATCCACCGAAGAGAAATACAAGCAGGATCTCCGGAATATTCAGATAACCATCGAGCGCTTGCGAACCGGCCTGACCACCAGCGAGAACAAACGCGTCATCACTTCGCCCGTCGATGGCATCGTCGTGGAACTCCGTTCCACTCCTAAGGCTCAGGGAAAAGGTTCATATTCAATCGTGCTCAGCTTGTTAGATGCGGGTGTTCATGGAAACAAATGATCGGCTTTTGAAAAAATGCCGCCCGGAAATCGAAGCGAACGGAGCGTTAAGAACAGAACGTTGTTCGAAGTCGCCGAATGCGACAAGTTTCCTTTTGTTCAGCGAAGTGAGCGAAGATTTCAGGCATTTGTTCAATAGCCTTGACCCTTTCTTTCATGTCAAGATGAAAGAAAGAACAGGTAGGACGACCACAACTTGATATCAACTGACCATAGCGGGCTGCGTGATCTACGACAAGACCCGTACTTCGTTGGACGTTACACTGAACTCAACCAAATCATCACCAGCCTCCTCCAAAACCGCCATACGCTCATCACCGGCGACCGCGGCATAGGGAAGACCGCGCTCATCCGGGAGACCATCTCCATCCTTAACGGAGACACCCACAGGATCGGTATGGCCGGGAAGTTACCCGCGTCGGGCCGGAGGGATTGCGTCCGCATCGACTCGCCCGCTCCGCCGAGCCGGCTCATCAGGAAGCTCTCCTCCGAGCTCCTCCGACTCGGGATGTTGAAGGCCGTCGACGCCATGAAAGAGAGCGAGCTCGCCGACGCCATCGTGCGCGCCATCGCCGCCTCCCCCGACAGGCACATCATATTCATAGACAACCTCGAGACCATAACCCCGTCCCACAGGTATTTTATCGAGAGGCTCCTCGACGTTGCCCTCGTCTGCGGTTCCGCGCTGACGGTGAGGCAGCAGCCCGTTCTCAAGAAGATCTTCGACTCGTTTGTGACTGTCCAGGTACAGCCTTTCACACCGGGCGAGTCGCGGGAGCTCGTCGATTACTGTTTGCAGCGATACGGCATAAGGGTGCTTGACAGAGAGCTCTTCGTCGGCCAGCTCGTCAAAGCGGGGCAGGGGAACCCCTTCCAGCTCAAGACCTTCCTCCACGCCGCCGCGGCGAGGGGATATCTCTCCGCGCCCGACATCCGCGAGCTCATCCGCTCCGCCAACGACCGGGACTACCTTAACATGGGTCCGCTCTATGCGCTTGGGCTTGCGATCTTCTCGCTGTCCAAAATCCTATCCATAGGAGCTTCCAATAAGGAGTTTTACATCCTGATGTCGTCGCTCGGATTTCTCGCCTACCTTGTGTTCAGAATATTCAGGAGCTTCTTTACGCTCAAGCCTAGAAAAACCAGCCCAACCTGAAGCCTGCCCACCCACTATTCTGACCTCCGTAGCGCCATTGTATTGTAAGCGCATCCGACCTTTTGTGAAAGCCGCCAATTCCAACCGAACTGCCCAGTCTGACTTAACCCAGTTTGAATTTATAGGAGCGCTTTCGTAAACTAACCAATAAGACAACGGGCCACATTCAGTTGGTTGTGGATGCAATCCACCGCGTCCAAGTTTCGCTTAACAGATTATTCAAATTCTGAAAAAGCGGAAGAGTTCTTGCGCTGTAATTCACATAACAGAAAATAGATTGACTTCCGGATCTAAGATTCAGAAATTCCGGCGCTAGAAAGGGCTGTTCATGGCAGGCAGGCCAATCAGATATTACTTCGGACGCTTGAACGTTTTGGGGAATTACAAAAACAAGCGCGAATTCCTCCTCAAGGGTTTGCAGACGGGCTTACTCATTGAGCACAGGCAATACAATTGGGGTTTCTTCGATGTGTCAGAACTCAATACGGAATTTGGAGGGTTCATTCACGGATATCTAGTCAAATATCACCCAATGATCGAAGAAGAGGTCGTAGTTCCAGAGACCCACAGACTCACTGATACAACGGTACCCAATAGGGTCATTGCGAAATCTAGGTTCTTCCTGCACATTGAATCTGGCTTACTGGCGTATCACCCGATTTCAATATCCATAGAAAATTCCGAATTCTGCGACAGGTTTGTCGAGCTACTGGAAGAGAATCACGGCGGCTTTTTCGTTAATGCTGACATCCAGGCTATTGAGGACGAATATAAAATCTTCGAGGCCATACGTCGATTCCAATCCATTTCGAGAGTCGCGATTTCTTTACATCCATCTAATCCAAGCAACAGGGACGTATGGAAGAAGTACGATGAACGATTTAAACAGATGCGCGTCGGGAGCTTCAAAGAAGAGTACGAGAGTAAACAGAACGGAGACGGCTTGAATGTCGTAGATGATGAAGAAGTGACCGGCAAGATATCGATGGCCGACGACGGCTACGGGAGGGCCGATGTTACTGGAAACATTGACGGCGAGACGAAAACCATAAGCACAAAAGATAATCCAATAACAGCCAGCGCCCCGGGCGATGATCAAGCGCCGGAAAGCGTGTTCGAATCGTTGGCAACTCCTTTCCGAAATATTTTCAGGAGGTTCTTCCAGTGAAAGCCAAGGATGTACTTTGGTCCTGGGATTTCATTCTTGCTTTGGTACTCACAATTGCCACCTGGCTTATGTTGCCGCACTGGGTCCAGAATGAGTTTGCGCACGATTTGTACGGTATTGGCATTTCAGTCCTATCTATTGTCTTCGCCGTTTTTTTTGCGGCTCTTGCAATCATTATCTCTTCAAGTGATGATGACTTTGTTCGTTACCTTGAGAAAGACGGAGACTACACTAAAATCGTCGCCACTTTTCAGTTCTCTTTAGCCACGCTATTTCTTGCGCTCATTTACTCCCTTATCATGTACGCGTTCACTTCAGCTTGGCTTTCCCGGAAATTCCAAAGTCAACCATACTGGTGGCTAGTGATTTTCGGCTTCTTATTCTCATACGGTCTTTTTGCCGCTCTAAACTCGACTTTCGACTCGATCCAATATGCTAAATACCGAGTCCGATACCTGATCGCCCCTGAAAAGGACGCTCACCGCAAACAATGAAGCCAAGCGGTTTACGCAATAGGCGAGCGCTCAAGTGCATCCTCATCCTTGATCTATTATCGCCTCATTCACCACTTCAACGTACGAGGTATCTGTGGGTTCTTCAGTCTATGACTTCTTGACGCAGAGCTTTCTGTTTGATGACAGCAACCTAAGAGAAGGGTTCAAATCAGTATCAGAGTCAGACTTGAGAAAAGAACTAACAGCCTATAGAGATTTCATACTGAAGAACATTGCGGCCATAGAAGGTGAAATCCTAGACTGCAAGTCTGAGCTAAAACTCCTATCAGGAATCAAGAAGCTGCCCTACCACAAGCTCATACAATCCGCTTTCTATGTTGAGCAATATATTTTGTACGACCCACTATTTCCGTTTACTCGGGAAGAGAGCGATGCCAACAAGGTATACATGGAATTCTTGAAGGCCGATGAATCATTTGACATCTCTGGATTGGTCGATACACTAAAATATCTGAAAGCCATTTCATACCTTGTCGCAAAGGACTATGTGAAGATCCTGCCTATTAGTTACCTGCAGGAGCCCAAGGAGGATCTTGCTATCCACTACTCGGAGAACTTGTATTCAGACGTTCTGCCACGAGATATTCTCAAGTTCTTCTATGAAAACGCCAAAGTCGAATCAATGAAAATGGACGGTAATTACTTCGCCCTTCAGAATAGACTATACCCTTGTAGGTCAATTCACGTCAGCTTTCCAAGGGAAGGCTATGAGTACAACATGTTTTACAATTTGTTCGAGACTGAAGTAACCAAGTACGATCCACAGTCTCATGTCGCCCAATTCGTCCAGCGCTTGCCAGATACACCCCCTGACGCAGAACAATTTAAGTACTGGGTGATACAATCAGTCAATCAAGCAGCGAGGCATGTGTTTGACCAGCTCTATCTGGAAAACAAACTTGCCGCTCGATACGGTGCTTCCTATATGGCTTCCAGTGACTTCGCGTTCCAGTTGATCGGACGAAGTTTAAAGATCAAAGAAGGAATTAACGATAATACGGCCAACCTGTTGATGAATTTCGACCTGCCCTTTTTAGAAAGATTAGACGCGCAAATTCTCCTAGACATTCGGAACAATGACGGGGAGGCCTTTGCTAACTTCAGAATAAATCTTGACAAGCACCTCAGGGAACTGCGTACCATTGAGGATCCGTCGGTCCTCGAAAAGAAATTTGAAAATGCGATTCATGAGATTTCTGAGGTACAAGTAAATGAAGTAAATCAAAAAGTCGCGCAATTAAAGCGACAGGCCAGATATGACGCGGTAATTCTAATCGGAGGACTGCTAGGGGCAATTCCATCTGGGGGGATTACTCTCATCGGCGCGGCGCTGGCGGCAGCCAAGGGCTTCAAAGATTGGGACGATTACTTTCAACACATAAAAACCCACCCAGCATATTTTCTATGGAAAGTCAAAAACAAATCTCAGAAGTCACATTGACGGCAAAACAGAACCCACGTATGAATAGAGATTGTTTTCATTGTATATCGACGCACGATCTGCTTGAACCAGCCAACATGAAGAAAGCTGCATCAGTGTGAGCCTTATAGATAAGCTTCTGTAAGTGTATCTCATCGCATTCGACTGAGACATGGTAAAGAATGAGCATTACATACCCCAATTTCTGTTGAAGAATTTCTCTGTCAAAAGGAAGCGCAAGTATCATACTAACATCTATGATATTAGCAGGGACCAATTCCGCAGGAACCAAGACATACGACGAGTTTGTGCTAGAAGGTTCCTGTACGACAAAGATAATTTCGTGGAAGACATACTCGATCGCTATGTTGAAAGACCGGCGGCCGAGGTGATCTCCCGCTTATTGAATTCACCCACATCTTTTCAGGGTACACAATTGCGCGAATTACTTCGATTTATCTCTGTGCAACTTGCTCGTACACCCGGGTATTTTAAGGAATCCCAAGATTTCCTAAATGCGTTCACTGGCACAATATTCAAGGAGTGGGCCCGCTTGAACGGTTATCCTATCTCGTCGGCGGAGAGGCTTCGTCTCGTGCCGACCGAAGCTAGGTCTGTTTATGCTTATCTTACTTTGGACTCGGTATTTAATTGGCTCCTTTTTGCCGATCTATCTCTTCACGTACTGATAAACGCGACTAAGGATGAATTCATCCTATCAGACCATCCTGTCGTCCAGTACAACTGGTTCCTTCGCGATGATAAGAGCCCTTCCGCAACATCTGTGACGAACCGCGGATTGCAGATATTCCTACCGATATCCTCATCCATTACATGTTGTCTGTATGACGATCAGGTTTATTGTTACGGCTCCGGTCCGGAGCACTTCACTATCCTGGGTGACCCAGCTGACATAGAAATTCTTAACTCATTTCAATCGCTTAACGCAACTGATTTCCTGATTTGTAAATCGGAAGCGATGGAAACCTCGTTAAGCACTCTAGGCCGGAGGTATAGCCAGGTACAACTCTTCGAAAGCCATGCCTCCAACACACCGGCCTCAGATGCTGGCGCAGGAAGATTAAGTAGCATCCACTTTGTCTGGAGAACACAGGCTACTGTCCCCCAAATGCCGTCATTTGTGAACATCAGGGACGAGCTACAGGGTATTCCTCCCGAGTGCAAGGAGCGGAGGCCTGACATAGTAGAGGGGCATTCATTGCTAAAGAAACTAATCTGGGGGAAGACCTAAACCGCCAATCAGGGGCTGTTGTCTCAGAAACTACCGGCGCATCCCGCCCCAATTGTTTTTTTCCGCCTCATCTGATACTTTTCAAAAGCATTTATTTGTGGGCTGCCCGAGAAATTGGAGAAGAGCATTCATATTCAAAGTAGCTATTTCTATCCCATATGGGGAACGTTCGAACAAATCAAACCCTGTAGTACAATTCCCCTAAACGCGGCGCAATGCACCCCGCACACCTATAGTAGGGGTTCGTGATGAAGCTTGAGGAACTCCAGCCCAACGCCGCAATCCGGGGAATAGTCTCCAACGCATCTGTTACCGTCGTCAGTGTGCAATGGTACGGCTCGAACGCGCTCACACTCATTTACCGTACTCCGGAAGGACGGGTCGATGAAGAAATACTGTACCGCCACGACGAGCCGCGGCTGGAGCTTGTGGAAATGGGAAGGCCCTGGGCCTTCGATGGCGACGGGGCGTTATTTCGGCTCGTATCCGAGGCACATAGAATAAGGCTCGCTCACCTCTTCGACCCTGTACTTGCGGTTCACACTTCGCTTGTTGAGCCTCTGCCTCATCAGATCACTGCAGTTTACGAGGCCATGCTGCCACGTCAGCCGCTCCGGTTCCTTCTTGCTGATGACCCCGGTGCCGGTAAGACCATAATGGCAGGTCTCTACATAAAGGAATTGATAGCGCGCGGCGATCTCAAGCGATGCTTGGTCGTTTGTCCCGGCAGCCTTGCTGAACAGTGGCAGGATGAACTCAATCGTAAATTCAACATGCCTTTTGAGATACTTACCAACGACAAACTCGAAGCAGCAAGGACCGGTAACTGGTTCCTCGAGAACGACCTTGCCATAGCACGACTTGACAAGCTTTCGCGCAATGAAGACGTCCAGGCCAAGCTCGACGTCCCCGACTGTCGCTACGATCTAGTCGTGTGCGACGAAGCTCATAAGCTGTCGGCATCGTATTTCGGATCAGAGGTGAAATATACTAAGCGGTACCGGCTTGGCCAGCTCCTCTCCACGCTGACACGTCACTTCCTGCTCATGACAGCCACTCCTCACAACGGCAAGGAAGAAGACTTTCAGTTGTTCCTGGCTTTACTCGATGGCGATAGGTTTGAAGGACGTTTCAGGGACGGGGTTCACCAGGTTGAAGTTTCGGACATCATGCGCAGGATGGTCAAAGAGAACCTCCTCAAGTTTGACGGACGACCGCTTTTCCCCGAGCGCATCGCCTACACGGTCCCGTACAAACTTTCGGACGAGGAAGCGCAGCTCTATAAAGAAGTCACCGATTACGTACGCCAAGAATTCAATCGCGCTGAGGCGCTCGCAAACGATAAGCGAGCAGGCACAATAGGGTTCGCTCTTACAATCCTGCAGCGCAGACTAGCATCCTCACCGGAGGCGATCTATCAATCACTGAGACGCCGTCGGGAGCGGTTGGAGAAGCGTCTCCGCGAAGTCGAGCTCATGCAGCGAGGCGCTGCTGTCGCAGAGCCAGTTGCTTCCGGACCTCAGCTGGATCAGGATGATCTTGATGATCTCGATGAAGCTCCTGATGATGAAGTTCAGCACACTGAGGAAGAGGTCCTTGACCAGGCTACCGCAGCCACCACCATCATTGAGCTTAAAGCCGAAATAGGTACTCTTTCGCGTCTTGAGGCACTCGCTGCTGAGGTCAAGCGTAAAGGACATGATACGAAGTGGGTTCAGCTTTCCCATGTTCTTACCGAGCAGATCTTTAGTCAATCCAGTTTTGCCAGACGTGTTTCTGAAGACTCTGCCCCGCACGGCTCCGGTGCTATCCCGCCACCCGTCCCGTCTGCAGCTGAGAAGCTTGTCATATTCACTGAGCACCGTGACACGCTCAACTATCTGGAGGAAAAGGTTTCGGGACTTCTCGGAAGACCGCACGCCGTCGTAATCATACACGGAGGCATGGGACGCGATGAGCGTCGCAAGGCCCAGGAACGCTTCCTGTTTGATCCCGAGGTCCAGGTCCTCGTAGCGACCGATGCTGCCGGAGAGGGAATAAACCTCCAGCGCGCACACCTTATGGTCAACTACGATCTCCCTTGGAATCCCAACCGGATAGAGCAGCGTTTCGGTCGTATACACAGGATCGGGCAGACAGAAGTCTGTCACCTCTGGAACCTTGTAGCTGAAGAGACCCGCGAGGGCGACGTGTACCGGACACTGCTCGACAAGCTGGAACAGGCGAGGCAAACCCTTGGTGGACAGGTCTTCGACGTACTTGGAAAAATCCAGTTTGAAGGTGGTTCGCTCCGTGACCTTCTTATCAAGGCCATACGCTACGGAGACCGGCCGGATGTCCGCGCTAGGCTAAGCCAGGCTGTCTCCGACGCTGTCGATCGGCAGCACCTACAGGAGCTCATCGACGAGCGCGCCCTTGCACACGACACCATGGATAGCTCACGTGTTGCACGTGTTCGGGAAGAGATGGAACGTGCCGAAGCCCGACGGCTTCAGCCGCACTACATAGAGTCATTCTTCATAGAAGCATTCCAACAGCTAGGCGGGACGATCCGTCAGCGAGAGCCGCGACGCTTCGAGATCACTCACGTGCCTTCACCGGTCAGGAATCGGGATCGTAGCATTGGCGTGGGTGACCCTGTCCTCACTCGCTATGAGCGTGTAACATTTGAGAAAAATTTGATTGCTCCACCTGGACAGCCACTGGCCGCATTTGTCTGTCCGGGCAACCCGCTGCTCGACTCAGTACTCGACCTGACACTCGAGCGACACCGCGACCTCCTTCGGCAGGGGACTGTCCTGGTCGACGAGCGGGATACGAGCACCACTCCGAGAGTCCTCTTTTACCTCGAACACTCCATACAGGACGCCAGCATCACACGGACCGGAGAGCGACGTACCGTTTCCAAACAGATGCTTTACGTCGAAATCGACTCTGCTGGCAATGTTCACCACCTGCAATACGCTCCTTACCTTGATTATCGACCGTTGGCTGCCGACGAGCCGGATGTTGAGCAAATCCTGGGGCGTCAGGAATGTTCTTGGATTACGCGTGAACTGGAAAAGAAAGCTCTCGATCATGCTATTGCAGAAGTGGTGCCCCAGCATCTCGCCGAAGTCCGTACGCGGCGAATGGAATGGATCGAAAAGACCAGGGCGGCCGTAAAAGATCGTCTCACCAAAGAGATCAGCTACTGGGACCATCGAGCGGAGGAGTTGAAGCTGCAGGAGCAGGCAGGGAAAGCCGGTGCGCGTCTTAACTCCCAGGAGGCGAGACGACGCGCGGATGACTTGCAGGCCCGGCTTCAGAAGCGGCTTAGTGAGCTGGATCGGGAGTCACAGATATCGGCCCTCCCGCCCGCAGTGCTCGGAGGGCTTGTCGTGATACCTATCGGCTTGATTTCAAAGATAGCTGGCCGGCAGCGGGTCACAACAGCTTCGTCCGGTGATACGCAGGAATCGGCGAGGCGCGCGCGAGAGATCGTGATGGATGTTGAGCGGAAACTCGGTTTCGAGCCCAGGGATCGTGAGTTCGAAAAACTCGGATATGATATCGAGAGCCGGGAGGCTTCGACGGGCAAGCTTCGCTTCATCGAAGTCAAAGGACGTGTAACCGGGGCGCAGACCGTGACCGTGACAAAGAACGAGATACTCTACTCACTCAACAAGCCTGAAGACTACATCCTCGCAATAGTAGAGTCCTTCGATAATGATCAATACAAAGTACACTATATCAGAGACGCCTTTCGTCGCGAGCCAGATTTTGGTGTAACTAGTGTCAACTATGATTTCAATGAACTCATCCAGCGAGCAAAAGAACCTTCATGACTTACAAGAAGAAATTAATCGAGGTCGCATTACCACTCGAAGCAATAAATAGAGCAAGCGTTCGCGAGAACTATATCTATCGCGGTAATCCTTCATCGGTACATAAGTGGTGGGCCCAGCGACCGTTAGCCGCTGCAAGAGCTGTTATCTTCGCTCAAATGGTGGATGATCCGTCATCTCACCCTGAACTTTTTCCTACTGAGCAAGGCCAGGACAAAGAGCGTCAACGACTCTTTAAGATCA
The DNA here is from genome assembly GCA_021825585.1 of Bacteroidota bacterium. Taxonomy (GTDB): domain Bacteria; phylum Bacteroidota; class Ignavibacteria; order Kryptoniales; family JAKASW01; genus JAKASW01. The sequence goes on from JAKAGT010000033.1 coordinate 22,310, forward strand.
TGGAAGACCTCGTTCGTTGGGAGAACACCACAAATCCAGCTGTCATTCAGAGAGCACGTGATGAAATTCTGCAGACGTGGCGAAACGAGTGTGCTGAAAACGCTGACCATCCTGATGCGAGGGAAATCTTTGACAGATTCCGACTCCCTGATTTTCACGATCCTTTTGCTGGTGGGGGTACGCTGCCGCTTGAGGCTCAGCGCCTCGGCCTTCATAGCCACGGGAGCGACCTTAACCCAGTGGCTGTCCTAATAAACAAAGGACTGATTGAAATTCCCCCGAAGTTTGCGGACAGGGCCCCTGTAAATATGGAAGATCGTGGAAGTCAAGAGATAGGTCAGCGCGGGTGGCGAGGCGCCGAAGGTATTGCAGCGGATGTTCGCTACTACGGTAGACTTCTGCTTCGTGCGGCTGCAGAGAAAATCGGGTATTTATACCCGACAATTACGGTTACACCTTCTATGGCTAACGGACGAAAAGAATTGCAGCAATATGTAGGTAAAGATCTGACCGTAATCGCATGGCTATGGGCGCGCACAGTAAAGAGTCCTAACCCTGCATTCAAGGGAGTTGATGTACCACTAGCACCCACCTTCATGTTATCAACAAGACTTGGGAAAGAGGTCTATCTTGAACCAGTGGTGGTTGATGGAGGATATTACTTCAACGTTAAGAGTGGCAAACCACCGGATAAGGACAGAACAAATACTGGGACAAAACTATCGTCAGGGGCGAACTTCAGGTGCTTGATGTCTGGCACACCCATCCCCAGCGAGTATATTAAAAGTGAGGGTAGAGCCGGCCGCATGAAAAGCCGGCTAATGGCAATAGTTGCTGAAGGCGAACGCGGAAGGGTTTATCTTCCCGCTTCACCAGAGCACGAGGCGGTGGCGAAGGTAGCGAATCCCGGATGGAGACCTGATGTACCGATCTCTGGTAGCACTCAATATGCTGGAATCAGACTGTACGGCATGGAATTGTTTTCGCAAGTGTTCTTCGATCGTCAACTTGCTGCTCTAGATGTTTTTACGGATTTGATACCGTCGATATACGAACAAATTAAAAAGGACGCGTCCGAGGCGGGGTTTCCGAGTGAATCCGACGATTTTTCTCCGCGCGGCGTTGGAGCGACCGATTATGCCAAAGCCATTACGCTTTATCTAGCATTTGCAATAGACAAACATGCAATGTACGGGAATACGCTAGTTCCTTGGTACACCAAGGAAGACCGCCCATCAATGCTTTTCACACAACAAGTCCTGCCCATGGTTTGGGATCCAGTCGAGATGAACCCGTTCTGTTCGGTAGGCGGTTCGCTGACAAAATCCTTTGAGATCGTAGCCGGGTCACTTGAAGGTTTGCCAGTGGATGCTCCAGAATCTGAAGCTTTTCAGCTTAATGCATCGGTCGGTGCTTCGCTCCAAAAGGTTGTGGTAAGCACAGATCCTCCATATTACGACAATGTGCCATATGCTGACTTATCTGACTTTTTTTACGTTTGGTTACGTCGTGCTTTGAGACCCATCTTCCCCGACCTCTTTACAACGGTGGCAGTCCCAAAGGTGGATGAACTTGTGGCTTTCGCATATAGACACGCTGGCGACAAGATTGGGGCGGAAGCGTTCTTCCTTGATGGCATGACAAAAGCGATGCGCCATTTGGTGCAGTCGTCTCATCCTTCATACCCAGTGACAATCTATTATGCATTCAAACAATCGGAAACACATGATGGCAAGGGCACAGCTAGTACCGGCTGGGAAACTTTCTTGGAAGCAGTGATACAGGCAGGGTTCACGATCACTGGAACGTGGCCGATGAGAACGGAGCGAAGTGGAAGGATGCGAGACACCGGCTCAAATGCACTTGCATCAAGCATCGTCCTAGTGTGTAGGCCATCTTCCGCGAACCCACGGACAATCACGCGGCGGCGCTTCCTGGATCAACTCAGAGCTGAATTACCCGAGGCTGTAGGCCAACTCCGTCATGGTAACATAGCACCGGTGGACCTTGCACAATCAGCCATCGGGCCAGGAATGGCGATATACACAGGCTACGCACAAGTCCTCGATGCAGAAGGCAACACCTTGACTGTAAGAGAAGCCCTATCATTAATAAATCAAGTGCTTGATGAAATCTTGGCTGAACAGGAAGGCGACTTTGATTCCGAGACAAGATTTGCTGTCGCTTGGTTTGAAGAGAATGGATTCGATGAAGGGGAATTCGGTGTCGCCGAGTTGCTATCGAAAGCCAAGATCACAAGCGTAAGCGGTATGGTTGAGGCTGGAATTATCGAGTCAAGACGCGGTAAAGTAAGGCTGTTGAAACCGATGGAACTTTTACATGATTGGGATCCAAGAACTGATACACGATTAACAGCTTGGGAAGCCCTCCATCAGTTAATTCAAAAACTGGAATCTGGCGGTGATAGTGGTGCCGCTGAGTTAGCCGCAAAGTTAGGCAGCAAGGCAGAAACAGCTCGTGAGCTCGCCTACCGTCTCTACACTATATCCGAAAGAAAGAAACGAGCCAACGATGCACTCTCATATAATGCGTTGGTACAGAGCTGGCCTGAAATTCAGCGGCTCGCCCGTGAGGGGACCAAATCCCGGCCTGCACAGACAACCATACTTGATGAGGAAGAAGGGTAATAACCGATGGCGACAACTAATTATGAGAGGGTCGGTAAATCTCTCGATCTCCTGAAGAACGGACTTGGCCCTTTTATCGAGCGCGAGTTCAAAAACAAGTTTGGCGATTCTGCACCTCAGGAGGCTGCTCGTTATGTAAACGATGACAGGCTTGTTTCCGGAAGGGCTGTCGGGGAATGGGACGTCTCTGCGCTACTTAAGCTGATGTGGGAGTCCTGGAACGAAGTCTTTAAGACCACTCTCGGCCATGCCGAAAGGAGCATCATAAGCGAGCTACGTATCTGGCGCAATAAGTGGGCGCACCAGGAGAATTTCACCGGCGACGATGTCTACCGCGTGCTTGATTCGGCTGCGAGACTCCTTGCTGCGGTATCCGCACCTGAAGTCGAAGAAGTCGAAAAGATGAAGATGGAGCTCCTCAGAGTTCGTTTCGATGAGCAGGTCCGCGGTGAGAAACGGAAAGCCGCTGCATCCCTGATCGAGGGAGCCGCCACTGGAGCCCTTAAGCCCTGGCGGGAAGTTGTTACACCACATCCTGATGTTGCAAGCGGGCGATACCAGCAGGCAGAGTTCGCTGCTGACTTGTGGCAGGTATATCTCAACGAAGGTAGCGAAGAGTATCGGAACCCCAAAGAATTTTTCCGCCGTACATATCTCACTGAGAGTCTCAAACGCCTTCTTATCAACTCGGTTCAGCGTCTGTCCGGTAGCGGTGGCGATCCCGTTGTGCAGCTTCAGACAAATTTCGGTGGTGGTAAGACCCACTCAATGCTGGCTCTCTACCATCTTTTCTCCGGCGCGGCGCCCGGCGAAATGCAGGGTGTTGAAGGCATATTGGCCGAGGCTGATTTGAAGAAGATCCCCAAAGCAAACCGCGTTGTGCTGGTAGGGAACAGGATTTCCCCGGGAAACCCGTCTGTCAAGCCTGATGGAACAGTGGTACGCACACTTTGGGGAGAGCTCGCGTATCAGTTGGGAGGCAAGAAAGCCTATCAGCGGATCGCGAAAGACGACGAACACGCTACGAGTCCCGGTGACGTCCTGCGTACGTTGCTCGTTGAATCCGGTCCCTCGTTAATCTTGATCGATGAATGGGTAGCTTATGCCCGTCAGCTTCATGACGAAAGCGACCTTCCTGCGGGCAGCTTCGGTACCCAGTTCACATTTGCACAGCTGCTGACGGAATCAGCGAAGGCGGCAAAGGACTGCCTCCTTGTGATATCGCTGCCGGCTTCCGACAGCGGCGTTTCTCCCTACACCCAGGCGGACGATGTTGAGGTCGGCGGTCTGCGGGGAAGGGATGCTCTTGACCGTCTTCGTAACGTGGTCGGTCGACTCGAGTCTTCATGGCGTCCCGCTACGGCTGAGGAAGGCTTTGAGATTGTCCGTCGTCGGCTCTTTGAGCAGCTGCCTGATCAAGAAGCGTACAAGTACAGGGATACGACCGCCCAGGCTTTCGCCGAGGTCTATCGGACTCAATCCGCTGAGTTTCCGCCCGAGTGTAAGAACCGTGAATACGAAGACCGCATCAAAGCCGCTTATCCTATCCATCCCGAGATCTTCGATCGTCTTTATACGGACTGGTCGACATTGGTGAAGTTCCAGCGCACGCGTGGAGTGCTTCGCTTGATGGCTGCAGTCATCCACATACTTTGGGAGAAGGGTGACAAGAACCCGCTTATCCTCCCTTCGATGATACCCATCGACGATCCGCGTGTCCAGAGCGAATTCGCTCATTACCTCTCCGATAACTGGACTCCGATCATCGAGAAAGATGTCGACGGGCCCAATTCCGTGCCTCTCCGGCTGGATTCGGATGTTCCCAACCTCGGCAAGATTCACGCCACCAGGCGAGTCGCTCGTACCATTTATCTCGGATCTGCACCCACAGCCGGCACCGCACACCGTGGTCTTGAAGACAGGCGCATCAGACTCGGCTGTGTCATGCCCGGAGAATCACCCGCTATCTTTGGCGATGCTCTCAGACGACTTGCTAGCACGGCTACATTCTTATATCAGGATGGTGCGCGTTTCTGGTACGGCACACAGCCCACTGTCACGAAACTTGCTGAGGATCGCGCCGAACAGTTGAAGCGGGATACCGACAAAGTAGCGCACGAGCTGGAAACCAGAGTTCGCGAAGATCTCCGCAAGACGGGAGATTTCTCGCGCGTTCATCCGCTCCCTCGTTCAACTGCGGATGTGCCTGACGATCTCGATGCTAGACTAGTGGTTCTGCCCGCTGACATGGTACATAGTAAAGATCAGAAGAGTGCCGCACTTAACGAGGCCAAGTCTATTTTAGAGATGCGAGGCACGACACCCCGTCTGTACCGGAATACACTCGTGTTCCTCGCTGCGGATCAGACCCGCCTGCAGGACCTCGATGAGGCATTGCGGAAGTACCTTGCCTGGAAATCAATAGTCGAAGAAAAGGAACTGCTTAACCTCGATCCGCATCAAGCGAAACAGGCAGAGACTCAGAAGCAGGCCGCTGACACCGCAGTATCAGCTCAGATTCCCGAAGTGTATCAATGGCTCATCGTTCCCGAGCAGAAGACTCCTCAATCCCAAGTCGAATGGCAGGCAATACGACTTACCAACGGCGGCGACGCGCTCGCTCTCCGCGCATCAAAGAAGCTGCGCAACAGCGATATATTGGTCACCAATCTTGGCTCTACAATTCTGAGGAAATACCTCAACGAAGTGCCGCTTTGGAGAGGGGATCACGTGTCCATCAAACAGCTTGTGGAAGACTTCGCTCGCTACCTTTATCTACCACGACTTACTACTCCGGACGTACTCATTCAGGCAATGCGCGATGGAGTAACGCTGCTAAACTGGGAGACTGAGTCCTTTGCATTCGCCGAACAGTTTGACGAATCAACCCATCGTTACCTCGGCCTTCGCGCTGGCCAGAATGTCACACTCAGCATAGACACCAACGGGTTGCTTGTGAACCCCGATGTAGCCAAGAAGCAGCGCGACTCCGAGGCTGCCACAACTCCTTCCACTTCGAATGCGCCTGGGACACCAACAATCCCAGGAGCCACCACGCCAGGAGTAAAACCTCCGGAGCAGCCAATTAAACCGCCGGCTGCCGAAATGCCACATCGATTCCACGGAACTGTGGTGCTCGATTCGGAGCGCGTAGGCCGCGACGCCGGACGCATTGCCGAGGAAGTCATATCGCATCTGTCAGGCCTTCTCGGCTCTACCGTTCGAGTTACGCTGGAAGTCGAAGCAGATATACCTGCCGGTGCAACAGACCAGGTAGTCCGGACGGTCACGGAGAATTGCAGGACTCTGAAGTTTGAGAGCCATGGGTTTGAGAAGGAATAACTGGCCTCCATTGAAGTTGCCCTTCGCTAGTGGCCTTCAGAGCTCAAGAATACAAACAGCACTCGGAGTAGCACAAATCGATACGAAAAAGCCTTGACTTGCTCGCATAGCTTGACAATTCCCAGCTTGTTTGCATCTTGAACGAAAAAACCGCAAAGAGGTTTAAGACGGGACTCCGAGTCCCGCAAGATACGGAATTCCCTCCGAGCTCCTTCCGAAGCAAAGGATGGAAGTTACTTTTTGAAGAAGAATCCACCTCGGAATTTGGCATGCGAGACTACAAGGAAGTCATCGTCCTGGCTTCTAAATGGGAAATGGCCCAGAAGGCGACTAACTTGATTTACTCGGCGCTTGTCTTGATTGAGGGAGACTCGATGGCCGACATTCTATCGGCTCAACCGCCTATTGCTCACTCAAGAGACGATAAGCAACTCACAGGCCTGCGAGCTCCGCGAAGGCCAATGACCAACGAATACTACCTTTCCACACCTGAGATACCAAATGCATGTTTGCTTGCCGTCCGCGCTGGTGCTCGACGGCATTTGGCCTATGCCATTACTAAGTATCATGTCAGCTGTCAAATCTATTCCATTCCGTACGTTGATTTAGAACCATTTCGAACACCAAATATCAGGTTATCCCCATTTCACAATGATCACGTTCGTTTTGCAACAAGCATTATACTTGCCTATTCTGTCATAGAGGAACTCGGGCTAGAAATCAGAGCCAGCCAAAGCAGGCCAAGTAGGCTTGAATCCGGAGAGTGGAACCCAAAGGTAAGATCTGATCTGGAGTACCGATTGATCAAAGCGCGAATTGACATACACGAGGACATAACTTGGCTAAGTCGAGGCCCCTCAACGAACGTTGAGCGAATCCGCCCCGTGAAGTCGCGGTTCAAGTCAAGTTGGTCTGAAGGCGCGGTTCGTGATTCCGAGGTAGAGCTGGTCGAGGCCATAGCCAGGGCAAGTTGGCTCCGAAGCAAAGTGTCTTCACATGCTTTCACGGAGCTCGCAAAATCGCTTTCACCCTATGATGTCGCTAACGTCCAGTCAGTAGCTCGAAGATTGCTTCTTAGCGTGTTGCGCTTCTGCTAATAACAAAGCCCAGCTCTAGCCAAAGTGTCGAAACCGAGGGCCAATTTGCCGCCCTACAATCATTAACAAGATCGGATGAAAGTGACATCAGAATGAGAATCTATAGGTGTATTTTTTGCAGTCATGAGCTTACCGGCACTCGCACCAAAGAGCACGTCATTCCCGTTTGGCTCCAGCAACATTTGGGTATTACAGACGCGATGCTTTCACCTACTCGATATTCTGGAAAAACGGGAGAGGTCCTTTCGACCCGGAGTCACGGAATTAATGGGCTGGTGGCAGGTAGAGTCTGCTCGACATGCAATAATGGCTGGATGAGTCAACTCGAGATAGTCTCTATGCCGATTCTCATCTCGCTGATGGCCACCAGACGGCCTGTCTCCGATCTCACGGGGGCAGAAAAAACTACGCTTGCCCGGTGGGCAGCCAAGACCGCTTACGTCCTAAATTTCTCCTCCAACTCTGTTAAGAACGTCCCGCTAGAACACATGAGGTATCTATACAGAAATGGCACCGCGCTTCCTAACGGCGTTACTGTCTGCGCGCAGCAGCATAACCCAACGATGAAATTCAATTGGCTCCAAGGGGCTCAGTGGCAGATCTTGAACACAACTGACGTTGGTGACGAAGTTCGGAACAAGCTTAGCGAAAACGGGTATAAGATTACATTACAGCTTCAAAGTCTTCTATTCACAGTCGGCCACTTGCCGCATCCTCCACTCAAGTTCTCATTCTGGAACGGAATCCATCTTCCCCTTTGGCCCACCCATGGAATTTACGCCTGGTATGAAAAGGATGGTTTTCCTTGGAATGACTCGAGAATGGCAATCCACTACTTTCATGCCGGTCTTCTAGCGTTGTATGATGAGGACCCAAGCCACAATCAAGTGGTTTGAGCGGTGAGAATATTGAAAGGTTGACTCTATTATGTAGATTAGAGCGAGTTTGTATTGCCGGGCCAAGAATATCAGATGGGCAGTAAAGCTACTGCCGTTGTGAAGCACAACATCAAAGGAGGAACTTTAGAATGGCACATCTTCGTCACAGGTTTACGGAATTCTACACTAATCAGCAAGTTATGATAATATCGGCGCTCGCTGGGTTGGTGGGAATTGCACTTCTATATGTGTCATCCTGCAATTTTTGGGGGGGCCATCAGACGTGGCAGATCTTCGTCCGAACCCTGGGATCACTTATCTTTGTTTCGGTATCTGTAAACCTATTGTGGCAACTTTTTGGGAAGAGGGTTTTTCTCGACGAAATTCTAGAGAAGGCCGAAATCTCAAAAGAGATCAAATCAGCGGGAATCATCGCTATAACAAATTCATTCCAATCTCCAACTTTGGATTGGGCAAAATACTTCAAATCCGTACGCAAGCTGGACATCTTCTTTGCTTATGGCAGAACTTGGCGCCACACACACGAAAAAGAACTGCAGGATTTTGTCCGGCGGGGCGGTCGGCTTCGAGTCGTCTTGCCCGACCCAGAAAACAATGAAGTTGTCGAGGGCCTCTCAAGCCGATTCAATTACAAGCGTGATGAGACGCAAAAACAGTTGCGTGAAGCCAAAGAATTCTTTGAATCACTCCATGGAGCTGAGGGAGCCGACGGTAACGTGTCGATCTGGTATTTCCTGAGAACGCCTCTGTTTTCCTTCTACCGATTCGATGATACGGCAATCCTCGCACTCTATAGTCATCAAAAATCCAGAGTCCAAATCCCAACTTTAGTGTGTGAAACCGGAGGAACACTATATGAATTTCTCTATACTGAATTCAATTCATTCATAGAAAAAGATGGCACTGCTAGGCAAGTCTTTCCGAACAAATAGAAGAGAGTGGTTATGAAAAAAGATGAAACCATAAGAATCTTTGAGGGTGACATCCCTGAATTCCTTTCGAGATCCGTGAAGGCAGGTTCATCAATAGGGTGGGACATCGAGACTTCTGGCCTTGACTGGAAAGCAGATCGAATCGCCACCTGTCAGCTTGCATTTCCAGACGGACTCATTGCAGTAGTAAGGATCGCTGAAAGCGCTCCCAAAAACCTAATCAAGCTTCTAGGAGATTCTTCAGTGCGCAAGGTCTTCCATCACGCCATGTTTGACTTGAGGTTCATGTGTCATTATTGGGGTGTCAAACCCGCCAACATAGGCGATACAAAGATAGCGGCGAAGCTGCTCGATGTCAGGAATCTCAACAGCCACAGTCTCAAACCTGTTTTACGAAGATACCTTGCGGTCCGGATAAGCAAGCGACAGCAGACTTCAAACTGGTTCAGACACGAACTGAGTGATTCGCAGATTAGATATGCAGCGCGCGATTCAAAATATCTAGTGCAGCTCTTGGCGATGCTGGAAAACGAGTTGAAGCTTAGGGGCCTTCGGGAAATTGCAGAAGCGTGTTATTCCTACATTCCGACTAGAGTCCAAATGGACTTGCTGGGCTACGGGAACGTTTTTGATTATCCGTGATGCCATAACGATCGAGCGTTCGACACATTGACCGCATCTACGAGTGCTTCGGTGTAGACTCCAACCATCCACAGATATCTCGGACGATAATAACATCCGCAATTCGAACCCGCCAGCGCCGAAGACCATAAGCAATCTCCAACCCGTAGCCAAAACCGCTTCCAAAGCCTCACCCTTTGTGAAAGCACAGGAAAAAGGTCGGAATAACGAGCAAAACTGTTCGTCTATCTGGCCTTCATCTCCAAGTACCTTTCTAACACCCAGGCTGGAATGGAATGTTCTCACCCCCGCAATTCTCCAGGAAACTTAGTCAAATCTTACCTACCGATGATCGCAACGGCTACGCCTTACGCTGCTGGATTCTTTCCTCTCTCATCCCGATCTTTACGTAGATAATGGAGAAAGAATTCAACGGCCCGGCTGGGTCCGCTGTCAAAGATCACAAAACGCACTGTATGTTACCCAACAAGATTGCCGACAACTTCGCTCTCACCAAAGTGTATCCGCTAAATGCAAATCATCCATCGCTTCGAAGATTTTCTATTTGAACTTTTTCCCGCAGCCAAGGCAAACAGAAAAGACCTCAACGTACTCCGTGAAGAACTCACGAAGTTCTACACCTATGGTCCATACAAGCCCAAGGTCACCATCGAGAATGGCTGGGTAACGATAGACATCGACGTCCCGCGAATCGCTGCCGAAGAATCGACATACAGAAAAGTTCTTTCGCTGAGCGATAAGCGGAGATTTCCTGAGGCGAAGAAACTTCTCAACGAGCTCATCGCCTCGAATCCCACGAACTCCGAATACCACAGAGTCTACGGCCAGATTCTCTCGCTGGAAGGCAATCAGGATGAGGCCGTCAACCAGCTGATCGATGCCCTCCGCTGGGATCCTAAGAACACCTGGGCCCTCGTCATGATGGGAAACATCTTCGGACGCGACAGGAACGATATCGACACTGCGGTCAAGTACTACGAGCAGGCTCTCAAAGTCGATCCGGCCAACGCAGTTGCGATGAACAACATTGGCGCGACGCTGATGGAACAGCGGAAATTCCAGGAAGCGCGCCGGTTCTTCGAGCCCACACTCGCCGCAAAACCTCATCCGAACACCTACTTCGCACTCTCCATCATCGATGAGGCTGAGGGAAATCTCGCTTCTGCATTCGACAACGCGGTCCGCTCAGTCAAGCTCGCTGGCAATTCGGCAGAAATCTATCGCACCGCACTCGAACAGGCACTCTCACTTGCTCGGAAGCTACAGGCCACTGGAACAGCAGGCTCCGTTGTCCACGACTATGTCGCAACCCTCTCGCAACAGTTTCCGGAGACAATCTCACTCGTGCCCGACAGCAGTATCCCGACACCCGCAAAGCTCGAGCTCGCTGAGAACTACGGGAGAGATGAACACATCATCCGCTATAAGCCTTCCTATCCTGCAGTCGAGTATCTGCAGATGTACGAGCTCGTCATGCTGACGCTCACCTCCGAGTCGCGCGCCGCGGGCACGAACAAGTTGTTTGTCGCCAGCGGAACCAGGAAAGCTGCGTTTATCCGTGAAATCGCCTCCACGATAACCAAACTCAAAAAGTCCGGGTTCTCGGAAGAGTCCATTGCTGATTTCACGTCAGCACTCTTCGATGGCCTCAATCGCCAGATCTATAACACTCCATTCGAGCTCTACATCCACTCATACATATACGAAAACTATCCGGATCTCAGGCCGTGGGAGTTACTTACATTGCTCGCGATCAACAACGATTCCATAAAATCCGTCACGGAGAAGAAAATCGTCGATTCGACACCTCCGGCGGTCCTTTGGAAGAGTAAGGTTTACAATCTCGCTCTTGCTCTCATGCTGAGGGACCTCTTTGGTGTTGACACAATTGCCGATTACAAAGCCAAAACCTCAGAGCTCAAACTGGCAACCGATATTTACCATGATCATCTTGAGAACATGAAACGCCACAAACCCGGCGACGAGTACATTTTGGTTCAACGCTGGGCGAACAAGCTAAGCCTTGAAAACAACTTCTCGCTGGTTGACGAATCCCAATATCGCGAAGCTCAGAAGCTCAGCACCCAGGCCGCTTCGGCGCTCGAACAATCTACCGTGAATATTCCGCAGAAGGAAGCTGCCACCCGAAAGTTCGACCAGTCCCAGAAGGAAGTCGGTACCAACATGGCCGTTGTAATGTATATGGTTGGTGCCCTGCAATACTTTAAGGACTTTCCTGCTGAGCAGATCAGGAAGACCGCTACTCAGATCGCAATGTTAGGTGCGCACGGAATAGATCCGACAAAGGAAGGGTATAAGGTCGATTCCATACCTGACAAGGTATTCACCGGCCATCAGTTGCTCGCATACTATTATGTAAGCTGGTCACTGTCCAACCCCGAAAGTGTGCCTGCACTCGGCCTGCCTTACGCTGAAGAATACAAGCTTGCCCTGCAAATGCTGGCCAGGTCATGATCCATCCCGCCAGCGCCCGTTTCTTCTACTTACTCTTCCTCTGTCTTGCGTAATAACCAGCAAGCCACTTTCTTCCTGCCTCGCTTTTCTTCCATTCCCGGTTCTTTCTAAGCTTTCTTTTCCTGAACTCCGGATCGCTCTTATACATGACTCTTTGGCGTTCCGCGAACCGGACGCGCTCCAGATTCCTCGCGCACGCCACGCAGTTCTTTCTTACCCCAAACTTTGATTTTGATCGGATCTCTTTCCCGCAGGTCTGGCACCGTGTCTTCCGTACGAAAAGGTTCTCGCGCACTATCTGGCTTACAAATTCCTGGTCGAGTTCCTCAGACTCCGCGATCTTCTCCAAAGAAACGCCGCTCGCATAAAGGCGTTCAACCATTCTCAGTTCCTTTCGAGTCAGCACGCGGTGTCTTCTCTCGGCTCTTACCTTCGCCTGGGACCTGATACCGAGCTCGAGCATAAGCTGTCTTACTCTCTCCCTTGTGATCCCAAGCTCCTTCGCCGCTTCGCGCGGAAGCTTCCGTGACCTCAGAATCGCTGCGAGCTTCAAATTGCGTTTCTCCCATCCCTTCGGATCCCCCTTTCTGCTGTACTTTCCGTCGTTCAACGTTTCTTGCCCCTGTTTCTCCTCAAAAGCTCTGCCCGCGATATCAACTCCAGGTTTCTCTTGTCATCGTTCAGCGGGTCTCCGTCCTTATGGTAAACGATGTATCCGGGAGGAATCTTGTCCACCCCAAACTTGAATCTTGCGTACGTGGTCCTAAGGCGTCTCCTTGCCTTTTTGCCTCTCGGATACTGGAAACCTGCTACTTTATCCAGTGTGGTGTATGCCCGTCCCACTTCATTCCCATGCTCCCGCAACACACTTCGTCGACCGAACCCTTTGAACGACGCTGGGAGATTGCCCGGCTTGAATTCTGTAGCAGGGGAATGTCGCTCGCCTTTCGGTGTATTATAGAAATGCTCGTTCTTCTTGATGTATGCCAGGTTGCTCTTTCTAAGATTCTTGTGGTCACCGTCTTTGAAATAGATCTCGTACCCCTTCCTGGTTTTGCCGTACCAGTAATACATGAGTACCTGGTGAACTCTCCGCGGCCGCCCTCCGATCACGACATTCGCCACTCCTTTGTAGGCGGTCAGAGTCTTCGTGTATTTATTAGGTTTGAAACCGATCCGCTTCGCAAACTTCATGATCGCATTCCGCAGATCCCGCTCGTTGAAAACGAATCCCCGCGGATTTTTGATGATCATATTATCCGCGGTAACCCTGCGCTTCCACTTCTTGTAATATTCCGGATCCCTCTTTAACGAATTCCATCTCGCCAGCATCGTCTGTGACCGTGACTTCTTTTTCACCGGATAGACTCCACAAATAGTCCGACCAACTCAAAGACCCCACGTTCCAACGTCACGCCTTTTCCCTAGGGCAAATCAATAAATGCACCATGACATAAATTAGAAACAACCGCTGTCATTCACCACCCTAATCACTCACGAATGAAGACCCACCCACCCTCCCAAACATGCTCACTTGATGACTGCCAGCAGCCGAGAAATAATCTCCCTCTCCCGATAAGATCGGGATTCACCCCGTCCATGATCTGATATAGTTTGACTCCCCAACAAGCTTCTCCCATCTACATACTCTAGGCTGTTCGGAAAGTAGGGGTATTTCTCGGCATGCTGTCCGCATCTGCGTTCGCAAGAAGAACACCCTGGAATAGATGCCCGCAACTGGTTCAGGCACGCCGATTAAGATGAAGACATAGCTTCGTCTCGATTAGATCGACACTCCGCCACGTCTTCATCACTCGCTCCTTGCCAGAAAGACAGCTGCGCTGTCTTACAGGCATCACGACACTTCTGTGTCGTGAACGGAGCTCGGAATCAATCGTCGTGCCTTCGCGCTGCGGGCATCTCGCCAAGGATAGAATTCCAAGAGGAAGGGCTGTCCCGATCTATATTTCTGTCACGCTGCCTGAGGTCGCTGCCGTTCATATCCCGCTTCGCGGGAAACGAACGAAACGCAGCGATACTGCCACATCCCGTCGCGGTTTCACCGTGCCGGGAAGAGGCGGTTTCGATCAGGCATCGCGCCAGAAAATCGGGCCAGCCCATATTCATATCCCCAACCCGCCCACCCCAACACGCGGTCGGCACATCGCAGCGGAGCGAAGATCCGCCTCTGGCGGACTAGCTCGGTCACGATATTTGCGGTCAGCTTGTGAGACATCCGCTTACAGCGTATGACTCGCATCCCGACACGCTTGATATCGTGTCGGGACCGCTGACAAACTCTTCATTCCGTTCCGACTACTCCGCCTAACGGCGGAGAGTAGATCGGAAACGGAAAGAAGAAGCAAATAATCGTGCCCTCGCGCGTGCCGCCCGCGAACCGAAGCCCACCCACCACCCGTCCATTAGAACTACTCCCAAGCACAACCTCCAAGGCAGGATCCTCCTCGTGGAACGCTTTCGCGTTCCGTCCCCAATCGAATGCCCGAACGTGAACAAGATAAGCGCCTTCGCTTGCTGCGAAGGCACTTGTGGTAATTGAAAGCAATCAGCAGCGTGCGAGCCTTGACAGCCCCGCCCTCCGGCGGGTACGTTCGCTGTCGCTCAGCTCTGTCAAGGCTATACGGAGTCGCGCGCCTGCGCTCCGATTCCTCCTTGACCTTCAGCTCTCTTCTCCGGGTACAGACCGTCGCCTTCTCCGCCGCGCTCCGGCGCTTTCCGGTACAATCACGTTCGGTCATTCAATTTTTTTTTGCGCGCGCGGCCCGCACGGTCACCCGCCGGAAAGGAGAACAGACAATGTGCAAGGTCAGAGTCAGTTCACGGGAAGAGTTCATCGAGCTCGCCGCCCGACTGAAGGAAGAGTTCGGCAAAATCCAGGTAAGGCTCGAATACTACCCGCTCGTGGGAAAGTGGTTCGTCAGCCTCTACCGCTTCTGCAAGGATTTCCCGCCGGCTGGGGCTTACAGCATCGCGGCAGATTACGCCACCACCGACGAGAAGGAGGCGCGAAGCCTCCTCGACCTCGGAAGGGAGGCTCGGAAATGACATACCGTGAGTTCTCAACTTTGAGAAGCTATGCCAGGACGTTCGCCCGTACCGAAGACGATGCAGATGAGCTGGTCCTCCTCGCGTACAGGGAGAGCCTCCGCCTCGGAGCGAGATCGACGCTCCGGATCCTCGTCAACTACATGAGACTCTGCGCGAAAAGCATAAGATACAGGAGCTTTCTCACCCTGGAGGAGGGAGGGAAGAGCAGGCTCGACGCGTTCAGCAGGGAAAAGCGTTATCTCTCCGACGCCGTCGCGGACGGCCTGACACTCGAGGGAGTGATCGCCGCCGACTCAGCGGACCCGTTCGATGACTGCGTATCTGCCGAGTTCGTCGCGTCCCTCTCGCCTCGTCAGAGTCAGGTCCTTTCCGAACTCATGGCGGGTTACTCCGTGCGCGAGATCTGCCGCCATCTCCGCGTCTCGTCGAAGACGTTCGAGGCTGTGCGCGCTTCGCTGCGCGAACTCGCCGGAAAACATCTCCTCGCGTTCTCTGCATAATGATAGTGAGGCGAGCCGATGACCCGCTCGAACAGGAAACAAACAAAAAAATAGGAGGCTGTCATGTTACAGCAAATCGAGAAAAAGACTTCCAAGGTTCCGGTCAGCGGAACAATTGAGAGAGTGAATGAGAAGGGGATTAAACTCAACGGCGAGTGGTTCAACTTCTCGAAGTTCATGCCCAGAGTGCCGGAGCTGAAGGAGGGCGACCTCATCGAGTTCAAGTCCTCCAAGAACTTCATCAACGAGGTCTCCAGGGTCACACCGGGGAACGGGACCAGCGAGCGAAAAGATGTTCACGCCGAAGCTCCGAAGCCGGAGAACCCTCTCCCCCCGGCCGCGCCGCCGCTTCCCATGGACACTCCGGACGGCGACTCGTCACACGGTGAGACTGACCGCGACGAGCTCCTGAAATGCCTGAAGGACGCCGTACAGATTACCGAGAAGGTCGACTCGGCCCGCTTCTCCACGCAGGACATAATCAAACTCGCTCTCACTCTTTTCATTCACAGAACCGCATGAAACAAGGCGGGCATCCATGCCCGCCACATTATTAAGGAGGTTTGATCATGGAACAGGAAGTATTGACACAAGAGCAGGACACCGCGGCGGGGCTGCAGAAAGCCTTCGAGCGGATGATCGAAATCAAGAATCAGAAAAACCTTCTGGAACAGGAAGAACAGCTCCTGAAGGACGACGCCTTCGATTACCTCACCGGCGTGGCTCACACCACCTGCGGCCGGTTCGTGGCGAACGACGTCACCGCTGACGTCTATGTTTCCTACCGTCCGCAACGGGAATACGACGAGGAGACTCTGGTTCGAATTAAGGAACTCGAGGAGCGGCTGAGCCAGGCGAAGAGGGCTGGGGTCATTATCCATCAGACTCCGTACCTGGTTGTGAGAATTGTTCAGTAGACAATGTCGGGATAGTCGCGCGGGTATAGGGGCAAAGGAACGTTTCGCCTCACCGCGCGACCTTGATTAATTCTTTACCAAGTGGTTGCCATTATCATCGGAATTTTCCCTTCCAAATACAGACGGATCCGGATTCATATGACCTTCATCATCTTCCTGTCCCGTATTGTTGCAAGCCTTCAGGAAACTATTTAAATTTTTGCATTAATTCAGTGGGAGACCAGCGGCACCGTGGGCAGAGTCCTTGCACTCTGCTTGGATTCACTGAAGGCTTTCCCGTTAACTCGGCGGTTTTACTTAGTCTATAGATTTCGTTTTTTCCTTAGAGAGCGATTGAAGAAAGGTTGCCGAACTGTGGTAGCACCAAAGGGACATAAGCGGGTTTGTGGAGCCTCATTCCTTCTCGTGCTATTTGTGACAATTGCAGGTGTCGTGCCTGTGTATTCGCAAACCGACATTTCGAGGGTCGAAGTGACGGGATGGTGCTATAAGTCCAAGCGGGAGCAATCTCAAGCTCCGGCCCAGCAGCAGCCACAACAGCCTTGAGACTAAAGCGTGTCTAGATGGCTAACTAGATGCTCCAAACCTGTGACAACGTGTCAGACAGTGGCAGGTATTATCCTCTTCCATATCCGAGGCACCATCCCGAAATCGGTGAGTAATACCTGCCTCCGCCTAATTCATATGATGCCGTTAGGAAGTGCAGGGTCAATGTCGTTTTGGTGAAAAGCGATCGCCGATTGGGAAGCTTCGCCGATCTAAATATCTTTGAAAATGGATGGAGTTTATGAGAGCTGTAATGCTCGTTGGTTCTTTGCTGGCTTTCTCTACGGTTGGAGAGGCTCAGAATACTTTCTGGCACAGCCTCAATAACCCGTGTGACCGGTTCTTCTATTCTGTAGCGGTTGATACGTCGAAGAACTGGGTATACGCAACCGATGGCACAAACGTTTTTCGTTCTTCCAACTCAGGCGAAAGCTGGGGCAATCCGATCACTTATAGCTCGGCAACCGTTCCCACGGATTCATCTGGCGGGGTTAACACTGCTTCAGGTTATTCGAGTCTTGCTGTGGACTCCTCGGGGAACGTTTTTGGCGTCAACAACAATGGAATTTTCAAATCAACGGATCAAGGAAAGAGTTGGACAGAAGTCGGAGCGTTCCAGGGCTATTTCTTCATAATCTACATAGATCCACTGCAGCAGATATTCGCCCTCTCTCCATATGGACTATACCGGTCCACAGACGATGGCACGACATGGAGCAATGTAAACAAAACAATTGGGCTTGGTGGTACTGTTCAGGCATTCATTTCGAATCCACTGACACATCATCTATTCATAGCCACAGCCACTCCCTCGTGGGGAATATTCAGATCAACTGACGGCGGCGCTACCTGGGACAGCGTAAACACAGGGCTTACCACTACACGGGTCAGCAGTCTAACTTCGAGCGCCAACGGTTATCTCTATGTCGGAACTCAATACGGGGGCATTTTCCGCTCCACGAACGACGGGGCAAGTTGGTCAAACATGAATTCTGATGTATCAAGCTCTATCGTTGTTACTATGGCCGTGAACCCTGCTAATGGTTTCATCTTCGCCAATACGTTCGGCTCCGTTACGCGCTCCACGGATTCAGGCAACACCTGGACATACTACACTTCAAATGTCCCTGCTATCGACTATGTCAAGGGAATTTACGTCATGCCTGACGGCAATCTATTTGCCACTACATCGTATGACGGCAATTATCTTTCAGATGACCAGGGTCAAACCTGGAAACAGGCAAATACTGGATTGGCAAACACATCGGTATCTGCGATTCTCGTCACTCCAACAGGCTCGACTTTGGCAGCAGCTGAAAATGGCCACCTTTTCCGTGCTGCCGGTACCGGAGACGACTGGCTGTTCGATTGGCTCTTTGGCACTACTCCGGTTACGGATCTAGCCATCGGCAGGTCGGGCATGATCTTCGCCGGGACGAGAGGCGCAGGTGTTTACCGGTCGACCGATGATGGGGTAACCTGGCAGCAAATGAACAACGGGCTTACAACCGTCTCGGTAAGCTCTGTTGCGATCGACACTTCTGGTGCAGTTTATGTCGGAGGGTACGGTTCGATATTCAAAACCACTGATTCTGGTGCGAACTGGGTTCGCGCTGCGCAGGGAATTACCGATACACGAGTAAACTCCATTGCATCTGCCGCTGACAATACACTGTTCGCTGGCACAAGCCCTGCTGGAGTCTTCCGCTCCACAGATTCCGGTACAAGCTGGTCACAGGTAAATAACGGTCTTGCAAACACCAACGTGACCAGCATTGCATCAATGAGCAATGGTGACATCTTCGCAGGAACGAGTGGCAGCGGTGTCTACCGCTCCACCGACAATGGCGATAGTTGGAGCCCTACTGATGCCACTCTGAGCCTAGACTCGGTAACTTCGCTCGTTGTTAATACGGTGGGCAAACTTTTTGCGGCTACCACTTCTGCCGGAGTATTTTGTTCTGCCGATAACGGCGCCACCTGGTCCAGAATTGACTCGACAGAATCGAGTGTTCAGACCCTTGCTTTCGACAACTCAGGCTATCTCCTTGGCGGGACTAATGGGGCCGGGGTCCTGAAAAGCGTTGAGCCGACGCTGACGGGAATTCACTCCGTACGTTCCGTGCCCGCGGAATTCTTCCTGGAGCAGAATTATCCCAACCCATTTAACCCGACCACGACCATCAGCTACCAATTGCCTGTGGGGGGCCTTGTTGAGGTCAAAATTTATGACGCGCTTGGAAGGGAAATTGCCGCGCTCGTGGATACACGCCAGGCCGCTGGCAATCATGAGGTCACATTCAACGCCACAGGGTTATCGAGCGGAATGTATATATGCCGTTTAATCTTCAGCGGGCACGCGATCACGAGAAAACTAATGCTTCTCAAATGAGTGCCAAATTATCTTCTCGGAAGAACTAAGGAGATTACTGAATGAAACGTGCAATCCAATCGCTGGGGCCACTGTCGTTGTTTTACCTCCTGTCCATTCTCGCTGCGCCACAGGAGTTGTACTCACAGCAATCACAATGGATCAACTACACCAATGTCGATTACATTACTTCGATTGCATCGTACAAGAACATCATTTGGATCGGAGCGCGGGGAGGTGTGGTCCGCTTCGATCCTGCAAGCATGTCCAAGACCATTTTCACTCGAGCTGACGGACTAGTAACTAACGATGTCCAGGCGCTTGCGGTTGGACCTGATGGCAGTGTGTGGGCATCTGGTACATGGGGAAATGACGGGATCGGAGTATACGACGGCACAAATTGGTCCACAGTCGCAACCGGCAATTCCCAGGCGATCGGCGGCATCTACAAGATGCAAGTAGCACCTGATGGTACCGTTTGGTTCAATATGTTGGTTGGCGGGCTGTGGGACTACCGGGATGGGGCAGTGACCAAAGTTCTTACCGACAATTCCTATATACAATCGTTTGCTGTCGACAGATCAGGTGGAGTGTGGGCGGCAGATGCCCCGGGGGTAGAACATTACGATGGTAACAGCTGGACCCAGATAGATAGTTCAAACAGTGGACTAGGATCGAACACAGTTAGCGGGGTTTTGGCAGACAAGTTTGGCAGAGTATGGTTTTCTACTGACGAGGGTATCTCAATGTACGACGGCACGTCATGGCACAAGTACACAGTTCCCATCAAAGTAAACTCAGCTTCTAACCTCAGTCTGACAACAGTTGATTTGAAAGGGAATCTGTGGCTGACTTATTCCCCTTGGAGCCTGTCCCCCAAAATCCTGGACTTCGACGGATCACAATGGCAGATCTTTGATTCGACCAGCACCGGTTTGTCACAATATTCCCGAATAACATGCGGTTGTGCCGACAGCCTTGGGAACGTCTACTTCGCATTGGTTCCTGTTCTTATGACTCAAAGTGATCTGGCTTGGCGAGGCGGGGGGCAACTGCTGAAGTGTGATGGTACAAAATGGGAAACCGTAGATGTTCATTCGAGAACATTGCCGTTTTCGCCGGTTTATCATTTCGGCTTGGCAAAGGACGGCGGCGTCTGGATGGGGACAAATGAGAATGGGGCGGTTAGGGATGACGGCTCTAACTGGAATGTTTTTGACTCAAAAAGCAATGGCATCTATCCCTCCAATGACGTAAACGGAATCGCATCTGATCAGAACCAGGGAGTTTGGACTGTCGGGTTCTCCTGGCGCGTATCAGGTAGCACGATGGGGAAAAGCTATTTTGAGGGAGGAGCATCTTACTATGACGGAACAAAATGGACTACCTACAATCTCGCAAAAGGGAATTTCCCATCTAATGATGTTGAGTGTGTTGCGGTAGACAAGAATAACAACGTATGGTTTGGTACCTATGATAAAGGCGTTGTGAAGTACGACGGCTCGACATGGACTACTTATGATACCTCGAATAGTCAACTCCCTTCCAATGATGTCAATTGCTGTGTCGTGGATAGTCAAAATAATATCTGGTTCGGTACGAACAACGGCGTTGCAAAATTTGACGGGGCAAGCTGGACTGTGCGCAATTCTCAGAACAGCGGGTTGCCATATGACTATATTTCGTCTATGGCCGTGGACAAAACAGGAAAGATTTGGTTTCTGGATTGGAATTGGGTTAATTACAACCTATTGGGAAATTACATCGTGAGTTATGATGGAGTCCAGTGGAATTCCTGGAGTGCTCCCAGTCCGGCCCATTGCTTTTGCGTCGATTCGACCAACTCAGTATGGGTCGGAACTTACGGGAATGGAGTTTCGAAATTTAACGGATCTTCATGGACGACGTTCACCACCGCCAATAGCGCCATCGGATACAACTACATTGAAGGCATCATGGCTGACAGCCACGGAAACATTTGGATGGGCGCACAAGATTACGGTGGCGGCGTAAGCGTCTACAATCCGAACGGCGTTACGGGGGTCGAACAAGCCACGGAGTTGCCGACCGGCTTCAGGCTTTATCAAAACTATCCAAACCCCTTCAATCCCACGACAACAATAAAGTTCGGGCTCCCAAAGCAATCCCAGGTCAGCCTCATCATATATGACATACTCGGCAGGGAAGTGAAGGAGCTTGTCAACGACAAACTCCAGGCCGGTTACTACCACTTTACGTGGGACGCCACCCGGTTTGCGAGCGGAGTATACTTCTACCGGATCGAGGCACAGTCGCTAAGCGGAGATAAGAAGAGCTTCGTCGGGGTAAAGAAGCTCCTTTTGTTGAAGTAATTGTCCGTGGTCGTGTTCTGAATTCAGCACACGTGTTCTAACTCAGGCCATTGGTGCAGAGAGATACACCGTTCCAACCGCGGTTTTCACATTTGTGGACCCCGTTTTTCCGCGACCCCGGTGATTTGGAATGACCTCTTATTAAGTCCTTTCGCCCAGTTTGAGGACGGCGTCACGATCAAAACTGGCACAAGACCTTCACATATCTGTCATGAAAGAAGGATACGTTACTTTTGACGCGTTCACGCCCAGTTATCGCGGTGTTGGCTGACGAGGAGGACTTTTATGACCTTTACGAGGCCATACTCTCAAGAGAGGGGTATACTGTTTATTCCATACTGACAGGCCATCACACGGCGGATATCCCCGTCCGTAATGAGCCCGATCTTCTGATTATAGACCTCGTCGATTCCAGCCCGAACAACATCGAATTGCTGAGGAAGCTGGGAAACGATATTAGATTGCGCCAAGTACCAGTCATGGTCTCGACTGATAATCCCGAAGTTTTGGACCTTTTGGAGCTCCCCAACACGCGAGAAGCCCTGGTAAAGCCGTTCGAGTTGGAGGAATTTATCAGCGCCGTACGGAACGCTTTGGTCTTCTCCCCCTGGCTCGACTGAAAGACTGCCCCTAGCGGAGGGCAGATTTGAAATTTTCGTTTCTCTTAGGTAATGTTTAGTGAAAGGGGAACGGGCATGCAAGAAAGGGAATATATCTTAAGGGCTGAGATTGTTACGGCGAATCAGAAAGAGATTGAGGAGTTCCTGATATCTTCTGTGGGGGTTAACGGAATATTGAGAACCGACAGAGGATTTATCGTGAGAACGACGATGAAAGGGAAGAGCGCGAAAGAGCTGAACAGGGCTTTGTTGTCTGGGATGAGACGAGTGGATAGGCGAG
>JAKAGT010000058.1 GCA_021825585.1 Bacteroidota bacterium
GCTGAAGGGAGGCACTGCTATAAACCTCTTCTTCTTTGAACTTCCGAGATTGTCAGTCGACATAGATTTGAACTACATAGGCAGTCCCGATCGGCAGACCATGATCGCGGAACGCCCTAACCTCGAATAGGAGATGAAGAAACTCATCGAGTCGCGAGGAATTGCGGTGAAGAACCTTCCGTCGGATCACGCAGGCGGAAAATGGAGGCTCCAGACACAGAGCGCCTTTGGCGGATCGTTTTCGCTTGAGCTGGACCTCAATTACTTAATGAGGATCCCGGTCTTCGGCGTCCAGTCGCGATCGCCTTATCCTTTGGACGAAGATTACATATTTGAATCCCAGATCGTTTCTTTTGAAGAACTCTTTGCCGGAAAGATAAAAGCCCTGCTGGACCGGTCTGCTCCCAGGGACCTTTATGATGTGTTCAGGCTATCCGAATCAGGTTTTCAGTTGAACTTTCCCAACTTGAGAAAGAATGTCGTTCTCTTCGGAATCACATGTGATGACGATTGGAGACGAAACGATTTCAGGACAATCGACAGGATTGACCAGCAAAAGGTTGACGAACAACTGGCACCTATGCTCAGGGCCGAGAACACAATCGATTTGCAGTCAATGAAGATAGCAGTAAAGCAGTTCCTGACCAGGCTGCTGGATTACAATGACGACGAGCGCCAATTCATGGACCACTTCCTCGACAAAGGAGTCTACGAACCTGGCTTGCTGTTTGGTGACCAGGAACAGGCGAAACGTCTTGAGAAACATCCGGCTGTCTTATGGAAACTGCAGAACCACAGGCAGTACTTGGGACTCGATCCGAAATGATGGCGGATCACCGGACAATGGATTTCCAGGGAGTTCTCGCCGCAGAAGTGAGACGACTTCGAAAAGTTGAAGCCAAACCATCTTTGTATTACATTTTTTTAAACTTCAAATCGCTACAAAGGCGAATATTCTCGAATGAATTGACAGGGCAAACTGGGTTGTGGCAAAGAGACCAAAGAAGACATCGACAGACGAACCATTAGAAAAGAAGCTCTGGAAGGCCGCTGACAAACTCCGCAAGAACATGGACGCGGCAGAGTACAAGCACGTTGTCCTAGGGCTGATATTCCTCAAGCACATTTCCGACGCCTTTGAAGAGCTTCACCAGAAGCTCGTTGAAGGCAAAGGAGAGTACGAGGGAGCTGACCCGGAAGACAAGAATGAGTATACGGCTGAAAGGGTATTCTACGTTCCTCCATCCGCAAGATGGAAGTGGCTTCAGGGACGAGCCAAGCTTCCGACGATCGGCAAAGACGTCGACGATGCCATGCTTGCAATCGAGAAGGACAACCCTTCACTTCGCGGAGTACTTCCCACAGTTTTCGCGCAAGAGAAGTTTGACAAGCAGTCCCTTGGCGGGCTTATCGATCTATTTGCCAGTGCGGCTATCGGGACGAAGGAAGCCCAGAGTAAAGACGTACTCGACAGAGTTTATGAGTACTTTCTCGGACAGTTTGCGCTCGCTGAAGGAAAGAAGGGGGGACAGTTCTATACTCCGACCACCGTCGTGAGACTTCTTGTCGAGATGCTCGAGCCTTTCGAAGGGAGAGTATTGATCCTTGTTGCGGAAGTGGCGGAATGTTTGTTCAGAGCGAGAAGTTCGTGAAGGTGCACCAGGACTACTATAAGAAAAGGCAAAATGGGCTTTCACTGAAACCTGAGGACCGTATCTCGATCTACGGCCAGGAGAGCAACCAGACTACCTGGAAGCTCGCGAAGATGAACCTCGCTATCCGGCATATCGACAGCACAAATGTGAAGTGGAACAACGAAGGCTCTTTCCTGAACGACGCGCATAAAGACTTGAAAGCCGATTATGTCCTGGCGAATCCGCCATTCAACGACAGCGATTGGAGTGGTGAGCTCATGCGGGACGACGCACGCTGGAACGTCTGGGGCGAAAAGCTCATTCCGCCTCCGGCAAACGCTAACTATGCCTGGATACTTCACTTTCTCTATCATCTTGCCCCGAACGGGAGAGCCGGATTCGTTCTGGCCAAGGGATCACTCACTACAAAGACAAATAACGAGGGCGAGATTCGGAAAGCGCTCATCGAACATGACGTGATCGAATGCGTCGTTAACCTGCCCACGAAACTCTTCCTGAACACTCAGATACCGGCGTGTCTGTGGTTCCTGCATCGCGACAACCACCGGAAAGGACAGATTCTGTTTATCGATGCACGGAACATGGGGTTCCTCATCAATCGAAGAACGCGCGAGCTTTCGGAAGAGGATATAGCAAAGATCGGCAGGACTTTTCACAGCTGGCGCACATCCGAGGATGGGTATCAAGACATTCCTGGTTTCTGTAAGAGTGTCACCATCGAAGAAGTACGAAAGCTCAATTACGTTCTCACTCCCGGACGCTACGTCGGTCTTCCCGATGACGAGGACGATTTCAGCTTTCCTGAGAAGTTTCAACAGTTGAAGTCTGAACTTGAGGAACAGATGTCTGATGAAGTAGAGCTGAACAATCAGATACGAA
The DNA here is from genome assembly GCA_021825585.1 of Bacteroidota bacterium. Lineage (GTDB taxonomy): Bacteria > Bacteroidota > Ignavibacteria > Kryptoniales > JAKASW01 > JAKASW01. The sequence continues at coordinate 2,535 of JAKAGT010000058.1, forward strand.
AAAATCTTGCGAGGATCCAATTGGACACTGAGGGCTTAGCTTCGTGATGATGGTGCCCAAGACAAAAGAAGAACTTGAGAAGCTGATAAGCGACAAAGTAGAAGAAAGCCTACAGCTTGAATACAAAGGCGCAGGTGCTCTCCAGCATGGCGACAAAGAGAAGAAAGAAATTGCTAAAGATGTCAGTGCCATGGCGAACTCAGCTGGTGGGGTAATTATCTATGGCATTAAGGAATATGACGATCCTGATAGGAAGCACTTACCGGAAAAGATTACTCCGATCGACCGCATACAATTCTCCAAGGAATCCCTTGAGCAGATCCTAAGCAGCAATATCAGCCCGAGAATTGAGGGTTTGCTGATCCACCCGGTTGCACTCTATCAACCATCAGAGGCAGCTTATGTCGTAGAGATACCACAGAGTAATACCGCTCATCAAAATTTTGCTGACGGAAGATACTACAGAAGACACAATTTCGAGTCAAGGTGGATGCTGGACTATGAGGTGCGAGACATTATGAATCGAAGCAAACACCCGATTATGATGCTAGAGTTTATAATTGAGAGGAGTGTGCACGAAGTCAAGAGGGACCCTTTATTTTCAGTACCTCCGTTTATTGACCCGATCTCCACGATCTATTCCTAGACGTATTTGGCCAAGGCATCTATATGAGCCCCGAAATAATGATCGAAAAGGAATATTGTAGGATCTGCAAAGACGACGCGAGAGCCTGCCTCCACATCCCAGGAAGACTATATGACGGCAAAATGTGTAGTACAATTCCACAGCATCCTCAAATCCTTTCTGTATCGATGGTGACAATCCCGCAGGATCCAAGGTGCCGTGTATGGCCCTGGCAGATGAAAGACAATAAAGAATTTCATGCGACCGTTATGACTCTCTTTAAAATTGATGACTGGCTCCACACTCAGCGTAGACCAGATAAACTGAAAAGCTGAGCATCATTCTCTTTCCCTATCTACAGCACCCGCCCGCCCACCCAAACAGGCTCACTTGATGACTGCCAGCAGCCGAGAAATAATCTCCCTCTCCCGATAAGATCGGGATTCACCCCGTCCATGATCTGAGGGAGTTTCATTCCCGAACAAGCTTCTCCCATGTACCACACTCTATGCTGTTCCCGAACGTAGGGGTATTTCTCGGCATGCTGTCAGCATCTGCGTTCGCAAGAACAAAAACCCGCAAAAGATGCCCGCAACAGGTTCAGGCACGCCGATTAAGATGAAGACATAGCTTCGTCTCGATTAGATCGGCATTCCGCAGCGTCTTCATCACTCGCTCCTTGCCAGAAAGACAGCTGCGCTGCCTTACAGGCATCACGGCACTTTCGTGTCGTGAACGGAGCTCGGGATCAATCGTCGTGCCTTCGCGCTGCGGGCATCTCACCCAGGAAAGAACTTCAAAAGGAAGGGCTGTCCCGTTCTATATTTCTGTCACGCTGCCTGAGGTCGCTGCCGTTCATATCCCGCTACGCGGGAAAAGAACGAAACGCAGCGATACTGCCACATCCCGCCGCGGTTTCACCGTGTCGGGAAGAGGCAGTTTCAATCAGGCATCGCGCCAGAAAATCGGGCCAGCCCCTATTTATATCCCCGACCCACCCACCCCAACACGCGGTCGGCACATCGCAGCAGAGCGAAGCCCCACTGCGGGAGTAGCTCGGTCACGCCGATTGTAGTCGCGTGCGAGAGGCTCGTGAAACTCGCCACACGCACGAACGCTCTGGTGCCCTTGTCTCGTCAATTCAGCAAAGGCAAACAATCGTCATGCCCTCGCGCCTGTCAGCCTCAAGCCGCCTCCGCGTAGGCAGACGTGCCGCCCGCAACCCGCACACCACCCATCCACCGGAACTCCTCCTGAGCAACACCTCCCGGGAGGAACGCTTCCGCGTTCCACTGCCGACTGAATGCGCGAACGTGAACAAGATAAGCGCCTCCGCTTGCTGTGAAGGCACTTGTTGTAATTGAAAGCACTCAGCAGCGTGCGAGCCTTGACAGCCCGCCCTTCGGCGGGCCATCCGCCTTTGGCGGATTCTGTCAAGGCTATACGGAGTCGCACGCCTGCAGTAAAAATTCCTTTCACTGATATCACTCTTCTTCGAGGATAGTACCGTCGCCTTCGCAGCTGCGCTCCGGCGCTTAGAATTACAATTACGTTCGGGCATTCATCTTTTTTTTGCTCGCGCGCACGACCCGAGGGAAAACGAAGGAGGTCTCAAATGGATATCAGATTCGATTCTGAAGAAGAATTCAGCAAATTCGCCGCGGCCGAGAAGAAAGAGTACGGACGAATTCAGATCAGGGTCACGGAGAATCTTCTGGTACACAAATTCTTCATTTACCTCTATCACTGGTGCAAGGACTTCCCCGGAGGCAGTTGGTCATCCGCAGCATATTTCGTGACGAAAGACAGAAAAGTAGCTCTCCGGTTGATGGACCTTGAAGGGGGGAAGTAAAGATGACTACTCAGGAATATGTGACGCTGAAAAGCTATGCACGATTTTTCGTTCATACGGAAGATGATTCTGACGAACTCCTTCTGCTGGCATACCAGGAAGGCGTCCGCCTCGGTTCGAAATGCACTCTCGCATTGCTGATCAACTACATGCGCTTATGTGCGAAAAGCATACATGACAGGAGCATTCTTGCGCTCGATGAGGCAGGGAGAAGCCAGCTCGACGCGTTCAACAAAGAAAAATGCTATTTGTCTGACCCTATCGCGGATGATACTACGCTTGAGGGCATAATCACATCGGATTCAGTCGATCCTTTCGACGATTACGTATCTCAGGAATTCGTCTGTTCCCTGAACAACCGCGAGCGACAGATACTGTCAGAACTGACGGCCGGTTACTCTGTGAGGGAGATTTGCAAGGGGCTTAAAATATCTTCGAAGACATTCGAGAAAGTCCGTGCTTCGCTTCAGTCGAAGGCAGGAAAACATCTGCTCTGATTTTCTGCATAGTTAAATGGGGACAGGTTGTTGACCTGTCCAGGATAGGTATCAACAAAAACAATGGAGGCTGTCATGTTACAGCAAATCGAGAAAAAGACATCGAAGGTTCCGGTAAGTGGAACAATCGAGAGAGTGAATGAGAAGGGCATCAAAGTCAACGGAGAGTGGTTCAACTTCAGCAAGTTCATGTCCAGCATACCGACCCTCCGTGAAGGGGACCTGATTGAGTTCAAGTCCTCGAAGAACTTCATCAACGAGGTCTCCAAAGTCAGTCCGGCAAACGGCTCCGCTAAGTCTGCCACCGATGCGCCGAAAGCTTCTGTGGCACCGGAGACCCCGAAGAGCGGGAGCAAGGCGGACAGACCGGACCCGTCAAATGATCCACCTTCTCCGAAGGATCCTCCGCGGAAGCAAGCGCCAGACGCGGACTCCGGTCACGGTGAGAGCGATCGGGAAGAGCTCCTGAGGTGCCTCAAGGATGCTGTCCACATCACAGAGCAGCTTGAATCCGTACGGTTCTCAACACAGGACATTCTAAAGCTGGCCCTGACACTCTTCATCCACCGGACCGCATGAAGGCAAACAGAAATCGAAACCGGGGTACGTTGAATCCCATTCACGCACCCCGTAATCATAAGGAGATATCATCATGGAAGTGGAAACAATCACACAGGAACCGGTCACCGAGACGAGGCTTCAGAGAGCCTTTGAACGGATGATCGAAATTAAGCATCAGAAAAACCTTCTGGAACAGGAAGAGCAGCAGATTAAGGATGATGCCTTTGATTACCTGACCGGTGTTGCACATACCACCTCCGGCCGTTTCGTCGCCAACGATGTCACAGCCGACGTCTACGTTTCCTACCGTCCGCAGCGTGAATACGATACCGAAGAGCTCCAGAAAATCAAGCATCTCGAGGAACAACTGAGCCTGGCAAAAAAGGCCGGTGTCATCATCCACCAGACTCCGTACATCGTTGTAAGGATTATTGCCTTTTAATCGGCGGTCGTGCGGGGATGCCTGAAACCAAATCCCGCCTTTGTAATTTAACGAAGGCGGGATATGCTTATCGCACGAAATTCCCAGAGTTGCAATTCTCTTCGAACCTATCTAATCTTATTTAGTAGAGGGCATTACGGGATTATTATGAAAAAGAAATTCGTGCTTGTCGCGACAATCAATTGCGAGATCCCGGACAAAATTCAGACAAAATTGATCGAGCTAGTCGGAGTCGACGCAATACTTAGGACAGATGAAGGATTCAGGATCAAAACGGCATTGGAAGGGCAGAGCGCTCGAGAGCTCAATCGTTTGCTTTTGTCGGCACTCAGAAGCATCGACAGAAAAACCACGCTTCGTGGTGAATGGACTTCTGACGGGATAACTGAGAGATTCTTTGACTACGTTCCAAAAGGAGTTCGTAAGGCATAAGCGGTATCGCATCCAGTGTGATGGCGGTCGGCTGCTTGGAGATTTTGAAAACGACGTTCCACCTGCTTTCTCACCGATTTTTCCTCCACCTGGAGAAGCCTGGGTTTCAACATGGACTGTCGTAGAAAAGACCTGGCGGCATCTCTGCCTGCAGCAATGAGCATGTCTATGAAGCGGAAATCCGACCAGTCGGCCAAACCGACTTCCGGGTTTAGCACAACATCTGCCGCCGTCAGAGCTCGCTGATTCAGTCGGCGATTCGCTATCAGGTCTGCTCGTATCAGCACATCCAAACCGGTCTTTGGTGGTGCCTCACGCGCGATATCTTTTGATACGTCAACCGCGAGCACCGGATACTTTGATAAACTCTTCGCTGCGGCCACCGGAACCACCTGCAGGACACTTCCATCGATGAGTTGCTCACCGCTGATCTCAACAGGAGTAATCACGCCCGGTATGGCCGAGCTCGCCGCTGCTGCCCGGATGATGGGACCTTGATCGAGAACCACTTCTTCGCCGGTCGCCAGGCTGACGGCAACTGCCGCGAACGGAATACTTGTCTCCCGGATATCTTCATCCTTCAACAGACGTGAAAGAAAATGCACAAGAATGGAATTGTCAATTGCACCCGCCCGCCTGGCGACGCGGGAGAAGTATATGCCGCGTCTAAGATAGTCCACCAGGTGCTTTCTCGACCTGTGACTCTCGGGCTGTGAGTTTTCAGGCATCAGATCCAGTCGCAGGTCGGAAAAACAATCCCTGTGAAGCAATCCTTCTATCAGCTCCTCAACACGGGAGGAGTCGCGCAGCTGACTGTACATGGCGCCTATGATCGCGCCCATGCTGGACCCTGCTATCAAAGAGGGAAATATTCCCTCGCTTTCGAGCGCTCTGAGTACGCCGATATGAGCCAGTCCGCGCGCGCCTCCTCCGCCTAAAGCCAGAGTAAATGGACCAGCAAAGATCTCATTGTGCTTCCGGATTCCACGGTTGCCTTCCCGCGCCGAACTCAGCGGGCTTTTCTCTTTGAAATTCTGGTACATTTGACTGTCCCTCCCGCTTAACGCTGACTTAAGCATGATGGACGCGATTGTTCGTCTTCCTATGCTCACCGCCATCCATCGCAGAGCCGAGCCATCCGAGTAATATCACGCCGAGCGTCAGTGCTGTTGTCCAGATAATTGTTACCGCGTTCATTTTATTATCTCCTTTCAAAATAAATTTCATTTACAAGTCTTGTACAAGTGGAAGACCGCCGGGACAATCCACGGGCGGTCTCCACGGTTGATGTAGTCACGCTAGCTTCTCTTGGTGTGAAGCGCCGAATGATGCGAATCCCGCAATCGCTATGATGATTCCGGAAATGAGATCGTTGTAAACGTATCCCGAACCGTCAACCAGTGACGGGACGAAAGCTGCCACGATCATCCATACTCCGAATATTACTGCGAGCCATGCCTGCCACGGCTTGTCTTTCAGTATCGTCAGCGAGGTTGCCGCCACGACTAGACCGACTATCAGGTTGTCCCACAGGTTAGCCGATGGGCTGAGGCCTAAGAAAGCCGCAACTACGAACCATAAACCAAGAATTGCGTTCGTCCATGCCTGCCACATATTAAAAACCTCCTTTCAGGTCTTTGTTTTGTTGGCTATGTTCTGTTTCTTGTCTCACAACCACCTTAAGTTCAATTGCTGTGCCACGATGGGATTGAGGGAATTGAGATGAGAATGGGCTTTGCCATGCTTCGTTCACCCGGCTTGTGAAATGCCACTTCGCACCACATAACCGAAGTCGATGATTGCCGCTTGTTGCCAAGGCAGTGGGATGGGAAGTGAGACTTCACGGGAGCCTTGAGTATAGAATTGAGCTTCACCCAAAGCTACTCCGTCCAGGCATCGATCCGCTTTGGGAAGAGTGACGTTGTTATCAAACTGATCTCGGACCCGAATTCGGTCTATATTATAGTCGGTCACAGAAGGAGAAATTATGAAACTCAGCACATCAGTGAAGCCCATCAGCTATCTAAAGGCGCACGCCTCTCGACTTATCAGGGAGCTGTCCACACATCAGGGAACTCTCGTCGTTACACATAACGGACAGGCCAAAGCTATCCTTCAAGACATCCACACCTTTGAGAAGACGCAGGAGACTCTCGCATTGCTCAAGATACTAACCCGAAGCCAGCAGAACGGAAGGAGAGGTAAAGTTAAGGCTCTCGATGCCGCTTTCTCATCGCTTGATAAACGAATCCAAGCCTTCAAGAATGAGAAAGTATAATTTCCAACTCGACATTGATGCTGAAAGTGACCTTTTCGAAAACTACCGATATTTAGCGCTGACCGATTCCATTGGGCAGGCCGACCAACTATTTGATTCTCTGAAGCGGTCGTGTCTCTCGCTTCGTACCTCGCCGCTGCGGGGGAATATCCCTCCAGAGCTGCGGGACGTCGGCGTATCTCAGTTCCGGGAAATCAGGTTAAAGCCCTACAGGATCATGTTTAGCATCGAGCAGATAGCTGTCACAGTGCACTGCATTTTGGATGGACGGCGAGATATGCAAACCTTGCTTGAAGAGCGTTTGTTGCGATAACGGACATGAGATCCTGTCGCCTGAAACAGCCCTGGCAGAGCTGATTACTCTCATCGAGAGCGAGAACGGGTTTCAGGATACCTGAATAGTCTTGGACAGGTTCAGGTAGCTGCTTACTTAATGCTCTATCCTCTCGGTGTTCCTGCCAAGCAGGTGCCTCATTGTTTCCCCGGCAGTGTTTACCACGGCAGTTGCTGAAATAAACCGAGCCAACATTATAGAATCCATTATCTCTTCGTTCGTGAATCCCTTGTTCGCCGCCACCTTGGCGTATGTCAGAGTACATCCCTCTGATCCGATTGCTGCGCTGACTGCGATTGCCATCAGAAGTTGAAACTTCGGCGGAATCGAATTGGATCCCATCGCGAAGGCTTTGTTCTTGGCATGCTCGAAGACTCCTTCAGGCTTCAGCCTGGACAGGAGCTTCATTATCTCGGGCTCGCCTCCGAATTCTTCGGACATTTTCGCGAGCATCTGGTCAATTGTATTGTCGGCCATGTTATTTCTCCTTCATCTCGGATTTGTTGGTGGCACACAGATGACACTGATGAGACAGATGCTCACGGATAGAAGAAGTACATATCAATCTGTGGCAATCCGTTTCTTTACGCGTTATCTGTGTGCTGATTCTATTGCTCATCATCTATCGTTGCCTCTGCTTCCCAGATAGGCGAGTTGAGCATAAGCTAAGAGTATGTCCTTTTCGTAATTCAGTATGGAAGTCTGTATCGCGGCCACCTGTACCTCCGCATCGTTCAGCTCGACCGGAGTGATGATCCCGTTCTCGTAACTCACCTTCGCGATCTCATGCGCCTTCTTCGCGACGCCGAGATGGACTTCCTCCGCACTTAACCTGGCACGCAGGTTTTGGATGGTGATGAGCACGTTCTTTATATCGAACTTCAGCTTCAGCGTCATCCCTTCCGTGTAATCATCGACCATGCTCTCCGACGCGTTCACTTCTTC
>JAKAGT010000008.1 GCA_021825585.1 Bacteroidota bacterium
GGAGAAATTTTCAGCCATTTTTTCTCCAGCCTTGACTTTCTCTTTGGTTCTTTCTCTTGTGTCAAGACAAGAGAAAGAACGCTCCTCCCTTGTGGGGGTCCCCACCAAATCTTTGAGAGTTATTGTTTGATGATGCCTGTCCATTTTCCTTTGCTCGCCCAAAGGAAAATGGACGAAAAGGAAAGGGCGCCCTGCGAAAATGGTTCCGCTTCGCCAAAGGTGAATCGGAACCGTCCCGTCCCCCTGTACGAGAGGCGATTTTAATATACGGTGGTTCGCACATTACAGAGGAGACTCCAAAAATCGCCTCTTCAGATAACTTGAAAGCATCTGTGGAAGGGGGACGGGACTCCATTTTCGCAAAGGGGACTGCTGAGCTTGCAATTTGCAATAAAACTTGTCTCATTTGTCTGAGTTTCCCCATATGAGAGTACCTAGAAGGGATTGTGAATGTGACGTCCTTGTATGGATGACCTTATTGTAATAATCTCAACTACATAAGGCGTCCTGCAGGGTTGCAATTGGCTGTAGCTGAAGGGACAAAGACTTATCCGACTATCGCGAAGCCTGATCAGGCATTGATTTCAACATGCACTAAGGTTCCGCCCGATTTGATCTTGCTTATGGAGAATAATCCTCCGACACTCAAAGCTCTCTCCCTCATACCGAGAATTCCGAGTCCTTTCTTCTCTTTATACACAATTTCATCAAATCCACACCCGTTGTCTGCTACTTCAAGCTTCACTTTACCTCTATATTTGCTCAGTCGAATGTTGACTTCAGTGGCTCCTGCATGCGTTATGACGTTGGTCATTGCCTCTTGAAATATCCTGAACAATGCGGATGACCTAATCCTGTCCAATGCAATGACTCGCTTGCCCATATGGAATCGACACTTGAGCCCTGCCTGGTTTGTATATTGGTCCACCAATCGCTTCATTGCATCGGTAAGGCCCAGCTCATCAAGTTCCTCAGGTCTCAATTCTGTGGCAATTCGACGGACGTCACGCATCAATCCATCAACAAGAGCCAATGAACGTTCCAATTCATCGATATCCTTCGAGAGGCGCTTCTGAGGTCCCTGTTTCATGAGATTGTCTCTTACGATGGACAGGCCTATTTTCAGTCTGGTCATTTTCTGTCCCAGTTCATCATGGATCTCGCGGGCTATGGAAGCACGCTCCTCTTCTCTTGCCGTTTGAAGTCTTGAAGCAAAGGCTCTGAGTTGTTCACTTGGCTCAACGGCACGCACTTCGGCTTCTTTTCTCTTGGTGATGTCCAACCCAATTCCACCGACAGATGCAAGGATCCTCCCGTAGTCACTTTCATAACCCGGGACAAGACTCCATTTGAGGATGACCTGCTTCTGTTCTCCTTCCGATGTACTGTAGAGTGTCTCAACTTCGAATGAGCTTTTCCCCTCCCAGATACTCTGCAAAGTCTCTGCACTTGCGATGAGATTCCTGCGAATTAATATATCTTCAAGCGTTCCATACACTTCTCTCTCGCAACCAGTGAGAAACAGATCGACCGTAGCTTTGTTGGCACACAATAACTTTCCTGAATGGACCAGAAGCAACAACTCTTCCGGATGAGTCCGCAAGTAATTCTTGAGATCTTTTATACCCTCATCCCTTAGCCGGTCGAGCCTCGATTTGATTTCCGATAAGTCCTCTTCCCATAATGGAACCGGAGCATTCTCAAACAGAGGCCTGTAGCTCTGTTCAGTATTACGCAATTCTGCTGACTTTTGCTCGAGGGACATTTGAAGTTCAATCCGATCTGTAATATCATTTCGAACTGATGATTTTATTGATTTTGATTGAAAGCTTCAAGTGTTGAAGATTCCTGCCGCGTGATGCCTCACTGAAAGGGTTATTTCTCTCGCAAAGGCGCCAAGAACGCAAAGAAATGTTGACGAGCGGTTCGCTTTGCGAGCGGCTTGGCGAGAAACCATAAGTGAGGGGTTACCCTGCCGCGTCTGTTGGGCTCCGCTGCTACTTCAGCCCCGCAATTTTCCTTGATTATGTCCCATCAGATTTGTAGAATATTGCCGGTTAAGTCAGAAGGGCATGAGATAACAATATGTCAGGGATATATGAATACTTGTTCTCCATGAGCCTGTTTTCTTGATACTATTTCCGAATGGAGTCGTGTGATGAGTAATATGCGGGTTACATTTGCAAGACTTTCGATAAAAGCAATAGCAGTTCAAACGGTGACTTACTTTGCAATGGGGTTGCCGGCTTTCCTGCTCCTCGATTACGCAAATAGATTTGCGCAACCCGGCCTGAGCGGATTTATGCGCCAGACTACAGACCCGTTGGTCGCTGCGGGACCATTATTTCAAATAGTCAGAGGAATTCTCTTCGCCATGGCGTTTTATCCGCTTCGGGATGCTTTTTTCGGGCGTAAGAACGGCTGGGCATTCATGTGGCTTACGCTCGTGATAATCGGAGTACTATCGACATTCGGCCCGGCCCCGGGCTCCGTAGAGGGAATGATTTACACGACCATTCCGATCGGAGCCCAATTGATCGGCCTCCCGGAAGTAGTTCTCCAAGCGCTGCTCTTTTCCGTAATCCTCTGTTATTGGGTAGACCACGACGAAAACAAGCGGCTTGCATGGGTGATGGGGATCGCATTCGGCTTGATCGTCATATTTTCACTTCTCGGGATTTTTGCGCGCTGAACGGTTTGGCTGACGGGTTTGCTCAGGGTAATCACCGGTTAGTCCAGTAGATGAATCCATGGCCTGCTTTTCCGCCAGGCTATTTCGACCGGCCTCTCGAAAAAATCAGTCAGGTTCGATCTGCTCAGGACTCCGTCCGAATTTCCTGACGAGTGAATCCTTCCTTTTCGCAGTAGAACCGTCCGTGTAAAGACGGGAAGTATTTCTTCGACGTGATGAGAGACGTACAGGAGCGTCGGAGCATTCTTCGCCGTTCCTATTTCTTCGATCAGGGTAAGAAGGCTCTCCCGCGCGAGAATGTCGAGGCCAGTGCACGGCTCATCGAGAATCAGTATTCTCGGGGAGCTCATCAACGCCCGGGCGATGAGGACCTTCTGCTTCTCACCCTGGGATAATGTGGAGTAGACGCGGCTTGCCAGGTTCATGCACCCGAACTGTTCCATCAAGTCGGCCGCGCGCTGCCGCAGTGTTCCGCTCGGATGCTCGTACAGCCCAATGCTTCCAAACTTGCCGCTCAAGATTATATCTTCTACCTTCTCGTTCGTCATGAGTCTCTCCATTAGAGACGAACTCACCCATCCGATCGACTTTCTCAATTCTCGCAGATCGTAGGTCCCGAATTTCTTCCCGAGTACGGTGACTTCACCCTCGGAAGGGAATATGTAGCCGGTAACCATATTCAACAGCGTGGTCTTTCCGGAACCGTTCAGGCCGACAATGGCCCAATGCTCGCCGGCTTCCACATTCCAGTCAATTCCGGATAGGATATAGGATTTCTCCCGCAGCCAGGAAACTCCCCGCATTTGAACTACTGTATCTCTCATTTCTCTCTTTCTGCCTATACGATCGTCATTGTGCCAACTAAGATAATCCCCTCCGGCTTCTGAAAGCAAGAGAGACTCGGATCTCACAATACGTTGGTAAGAAAATGTCCTTCTGCTATTCCCGCGTTAGTCTTGATTCGACGGTCCTGCAGATCAAATCGACGACGCCGTCCTTGAAATGCTCTATCCGAGCCGAAGGCATCCCCGCTTCCACCAGCAGTTTCATTTCCGCCTGCGACTGCTTTGTCTTCACCAGTTTGGAGAAGTCTCCCGGCGATACTTTACCCGATGCAAGATCCCCTGTCCAGTTGACAAGATCATCCTTGATCAGCTCAAGGAAATTCTTGACGTCATATTTCGCTTCTATCAAGGCGCCTCCCAGCGTGCTCCTGGCAAGTTCCGTCACTCCTGCCGAAATCGCCTCGAAAATTTCCCTTACATCCGGTCCAAGAGATTCGTTGGACATCATTCCTCCATTTTCTTTTTACCGGTAAGGAAGTATGATCCTGCCTGAATCATGAACGACAACAGCAAGGTTCGTTTTCGAATATCTCTTCGGAGAATACAGCCAACTCATGTTCCGGTTCCCGACCGCTGCGTCCGGCTCCAGTTGAAATGATCGAAGAACCACGCCTGACATTACAATTTTAAATTAATCTATCCTTCATTTCAAGAAGAATCTTGAAGTCTGCCGGCTGTCAGCGCGGATGTAATCGCGGAACTGCGGAATTATGATAACGCAACTGGAGAGCTGCGCACAAAATTTTGGCATGAGGTCCAAGGACACTGCTTGATCATCCGAGAGCGTGTCCTGACTTCCTCGTGTTTCCTGTGCGAATTGCCGCAGACTTTCAGCGCCTAGGCCCGGGGCAGTTCCCTGTCTTTCGTGGTGATGTAAGCATTGTATATGATCATGAGCAGCGTTGCGGCTATCCCGATTCCGGTGAGCGAAAGCCAGATACCGGTGGGCTGGCCAAGCACTCTCACAACGTCTCCGGTCTTAACCAGAATAGATTGTGTCATCGTGGAATAAAGCCAGCCCCCGAACGTGCCGCCGACGAACCATGCTATAGCTATGGGCAGGAACGCATATCCCTGGAATAGGGCCTCCTGCCCCTTCGGGGCGTGGTCGGCGATGTATTCGTAATAACGAGGCGCCTGCGTCATCTCACCGAACGACCATACAACCATCGCCGCAATGATGGTCCATATGTTGGGCTGAATGGCTATCACGAGCCAGCTTAACGTGGATACTGCAAACCCTACGACAATTGCCGTCACCGGCGGCATTTTTTTCGTCATCCTGTTCACGATGACCTGCAGGAAAATTATTGCCCAGGCATCGACCGACTCGATGATCTCGAAGGGGGCATTCTTGGAAATGAAGTCCGTCAGGTAGAATGGGATAATCACGAATACCTGCCAAAACATAATCCAGTACAGGGAGAAAATAAGAAGGAAAACCATGAAACGTCCGTTGCTCATTACACGAAGCATATCCTTGAGCTTCTGCCCCAGAGACGGCTGCCGGAAATCGCGTACCGATTCCGGCTCGCGGTAAAATATTAGCGTACCCAGGAACATCAGCGCACATGTGGAGGCGGAAACTATGTAAACCGAATCTATTCCGATCCTGTCCCTGAAAAAATATGCAATCACGGGACCGGTCGCCCCACCTACATTAACAAGCATATAATAAATCGCATAGCCGAGGGACCTTGTCTCCGTCCGGGAGGAGACCGCAATTGTCCCGAGGACGGACGGCTTGATAAACGATTCGCCGACGGCCGTGAATATGAGGACGATGATGAGCACCCAGAAGAGAGGAAGTGCATGAGAGAAGGAGGCGTACAGCGGCGAGCCCACCGCGAAGATCGCGAAGTACCCGATGGCCATAACAAGGAAAGCGAACGAGAACGCCTTGCGAAATCCATACTTATCGGCGAAGGTCCCGGCAAAAATCGGCAGAAGATAAACGAACCCCCCAAAGATCGACGATAGCGTACCGGCATCTACCTCGCTGAACTTCAGATGATTTCTCAAGAAGATGCTCATTACCGCCGCCTGTGCGTAGTATGCCAGGCGCTCGAACAGCTCGAGTGCGTTCGCTACCCAGAAAGACCGATGGAAGCCTGCGAAGAATTTCCTGATTCGTGAGTCGCTGCTCATAAACCTTCCTCTGCTTTAGTTTGTTATGGCATTTATGAATTCTATCTCGAACCGAATGGCGGAGACAATTCCACTTAACGCATGCCTCCATGCGACGACCGGAAGTTTCACGAGAGCCAATATAATGAAAATGTCTTTCCCCCTCCAAAATTCCCCTGTGCCCGGCTTCCATCGACAGGCCGTATGGACGCAAGAGTGCCCCCTTTTTCATCTGTAATAAAGGAATAAAACTCGTATTTTAATCATATTCACGAAAGGAGTTCCAGCTTAATATAGATGCCATACGTCCCTTATCATCTCATCGGCATAATGCTCATCGTTGTGCCGTTAATTGCGCAGGTCGTCGTCTACAGAATCGTAGCGAAGTACCTGGTCGAGATAGGAGCAAGCACAGTATTTTCGACGCGTTTCCTCCCGATGATTTTTGTGGTCATCAATATCCCGTTAGTACTCATCCGGATGGACCCTCGGATGTTCATGGCAGGATCGCCGCGTCACCTGATTATGATGCCGTATTACGCCTATGAAACGCTGAGCGTCGCGATACTCTTCGCGGCCCTCCTGTCATTCTTATTAAAGCTGCTCTTGAGGCCGTTCTTCGCATGGAGAAGGAAGAGAGTATCCGCCCAGCACCATGAGTCAACTCCCGCGTCGCGGCGTCTATTCCTGAAGAAAGCGGCGATAGGAGTCGGTGCGTACACTTTTCTCGGCGCGATGTACAGCATATATAGCCGCGACGACTACAGAATCGAGGATGTCTCTCTCAGGCTGAAGAACCTCCCCCGCGAGCTCGAGGGTCTCAGGATCGTAATGATCAGCGACGTGCATTCCGGATTGTACATGACGGAGGAGGACATGAGCAGGTATAACGAGGAAGTAAATAAGCTGAACCCCGACCTTATCTTCATCCCGGGCGATTTCGTCACAACAAAGACGGAAGAAATCATACCGTTCGTAAAATCGTTCTCGGGACTCAGGTCAAAATTCGGAACCTTCGCCTGCCTCGGGAATCACGACTTCTTTGCCAACCCCAACATCATTACGGAGAAGCTTCGCGAAAACGGAATAAGCGTGTTGAGAAACGAAACTCAGGAACTTGAGATAAGAAACGCCAGGCTCATGCTCTCGGGCGTAGATGACGGAGAACATGCGAGATTCAAGAAGGTGGCATACGAGGCCAATTCTCTAGACACAACCCATATACTACTTTGTCACAAACCGTATTATTTTGATACGGCGGTCGCCGGAGGGTTCGATGCAATGCTCAGCGGACATACGCACGGCGGACAGATTGTCCTCGCCAATCTGCCCGGATTTAAGCTGACCCCTGCCACCCTCGTGTCTCCGTATGTTTCCGGTAAGTACTACCGCGGCGACTCGATTATGTATGTGAGCCGTGGAGTCGGAACTGTCGGCCTCCCCGTTCGGCTGAACTGTCCGCCAGAGATAACTGTCTTTACACTGGAAAAAAAGTCCTGAGATGAGGTTAATAGCCAGAATATTCGTCTTTGTCTCCGCATTACTGGTGATCCTTTACGGCATCCTGCCGGGCCTTTTTCACTCGGAGGGAAACTTCATTGTCTCATACGTGGTCGGCAGGAATTTTCTGGCGGGAGTCGATCCGACGCTCTTTTACCGTTTCCCGGATTTTCAAAAGCTGATCGATGCAAGCGGCCTGTCAAGCAGGGTTCTGTTCTTCTCTACGTCGTCGCCTGCATTCATTCCTGTCGACTCGCTCCTGTCTATCCCTCCTCCAGTTATATCGAGACTGATTCTCGCCGCGATCAATGTGGCAGCGCTGGTGCTCCTTGTCCATGCCACTGCAATAGTGGCGAAGGCATCGGTCAGCAGGACATACTCTATTTTCCTGGCGTCTTCTTTTGCACTTGCCGCAAACTTCGGTCAGAGCCAGCCGTACATTATTCTCGCGCTCCTGCTGGTATTGGCCTTCTACGCCTCTTCTTACCGAGCAGACGGGATAGCCGGAGCCGCGCTGGGAATTATTTTCCCGTTCAAAGTCTTTGCGGCCGTTCCGGCGATACTCTTCCTCGTGTCCAAGAAATGGAAGGTGTTTTTCTACTTCGCCGCCACTTCAATTGTGCTCTTCGGCGTAACCTATTTGATCGTCGGCCAGTCTGTCGTCTCTTTCTACCTGCAGCGAATTTTTCCTTTCTACCTTAACGGAAGGGTCCAGAACCCCTTTTCAATTTCCTGCCAGACTGCCTGGTCGTTTTTCAGAACGCTTTTCGTCTACGATGCCACGCTTAATGCACATCCTCTGCTTACCTCCGAAAGCGCATACATTCTGGCCGCATCAATATTCAAGGCAAGCATAATCGTTCCTCCCTGTTATTTCTTTTACAAAGGCATAGAGAAGAACGATTTGAGGGAATCTCTCATCGCGGCGTCGTTTCCCATAGTCTTCCTGTCGCCTACCGGGACTACATCCCAGATGATTTTGCTCGCGCCAGCAATCGTAAGTCTCGCTGAGATTGCGATCGAGACGGATCGGATGAAATCAGCCAGATTCGTCCTTCTACTCTACGCCCTGTTGTGCATACCGATTTATGCTGCGTTGAAAACATACATGGGAGTCACATCGCCGTTTCTTTTGTACGAACGTTTCTTCCTGCTGGTTGTCCTTTACGTCTATTACTTCTTCTTCCAGCTTCACCTTGTTCCCAAACACTTCTGGGCCACACGCGCCGTAACCACAGCCGTCGTGATCGCAGCTGTTTCCGCAACTCTCTATTTCGGGGACCGCACCCCGGTGCATCATTTCCCCTCTCCGGTCACGCCCGTGCTGACGGGTACGGAACTTAGCGTGCCAGCCTATAGTCCCGGACTGAACGAAGGGGAGTTGACTTACATCACTTTCGACTCCGGCTCGGTGCACTTTGTGCCTCACGAAGTCCATGTACCGGACGACAAGTCGTACCATTGTTATGCGTACGTTTCCGACCAAAACGGTGAGAGCTACGCCATCGGGTTGGTCGACGGCGCGGAAAATATATGCTATTTCAGGACTGAGAATGCCCGCGCTTACTTTTCCGGAAGTTCGGCTTCCATCAGCGCCGATGGAGATTGGGGCTCGTTCCTGAGAAACGGCAGACTATATATTGTCAGTCTCCAGTCAGGCGGGATTTCCGTTTCGGACACTTTGGATTTCATGCCTTTCAAGGTTGTCCAGGCTGCGTTTAACTCAGGCAATGATAATGAAATCACATTTGTCATAGACTCGCTCGGCGGTTCGCAAGCTGTTGCCAACTATAACGTTGCCGATGGTTCACTGAAGACCTCGTCCCCCCCGTTCCGCATATCGCTGGCACGCATGAATTCAGATGATCTTTATCTGACACGTGAGGAAGGAGATTCAACGAGTATTTGGCTCTCCAAGAATGGCGTCGCACCAAGGAGACTCCTCTCCGTACACGGAAACGTTACAGATATCACCCTACTGCGTAATCGTCTGTATTTCTCTTCAGATTTCGCAAGAGGATTAAATCTTCCGACAATCTACGAATACGTTTCACCGAGTCCTGCGGCAATGCGGAAATAGTCCTCTCTCCCCGCATCTCTCCACAGAAGGCATAACCGACACTCAGCGTGCCACCAAGGCCGCAAAATCCTTGATTTTCTGCACAGTCGCTGGTATATTTTTCACAATGCTGATAAAAACCACCGCGTCAGAGTCTGCGCTCATCACTGCCGCAAGCGAAGCAAGGGACAAATCGAAAGCAAAGTTTTCACATTTTCGTGTCGGAGCCGCGCTCGAAACACGCAGCGGGAAAACTTACTCTGCATTCAATGTGGAATCGAGCAGCTACGGCCTGTCGATGTGTGCGGAGAGGATAGCGGTGTGGACGGCAATTACAGCAGGAGAATCTGAATTCACGAGAATCGCAATTGTGTCGGATGCGGAAGATTTTTGTACTCCCTGCGGCGCTTGCAGGCAAGTGCTTTTCGAGCTGGCAGGCGACATAGAAGTTTATATGACTAACTCTAAAGGCGACCTGAAGACAGAAAGGTTGACCTCCCTCCTCCCCGATGCTTTCACATCAAAAACCCTGTTGAATGGAAGAGATTAGCTTACATTACGCCCCCCGGGAGACCGGTTGGATTGAAGTGATCTGCGGTTGCATGTTCAGTGGAAAGACTGAGGAGTTAATTCGCCGCCTGAGACGAGCGGAGATTGCCCGACAAAGTGTGTCAATTTTCAAACCGCGCATAGACAAGAGATACAGCGACGACCACATAGTCTCACATAGTGACGACCGGCTGAAGTCAGTCGTAGTTGACTCCGCACTCGAGATTCCGCCGCTCTGCAAAGACGCCCATGTCGTCGGGATCGATGAGGGACAATTCTTCGGAATGGAATTAGTCGATGTTTGTGAATCGCTCGCCAATGAGGGGAAGAGAGTCATTGTCGCCGGTCTCGACCAGGACTATCGCGGTAAGCCGTTCGAGCCGATGCCGCAATTGCTTTCGATTGCGGAGTACATTACCAAGACACTCGCAATCTGCATGGTTTGCGGAAATCCTGCAGACAGGACCCAGCGCAAAATACATCAAGGAGATCGCGTCCTTGTCGGGGCGAAGGACATCTATGAGGCCCGATGCAGAAAATGCTTTGTCCCGCCAGCTGAGTGAGATGGTATTCCCCGATACCCATTTCATTACGCACAGTCTTACCTTTTCTTAACAGGAGCCAGAAATGAAGAATGGTATCTTAGTCGCTCTTACCGTGGTTCTCATGACCGGTACGGCTTTACTTTTCGAATCTTGCGGAAAGAGTCAGCCTTCCGCTCCCCCAAACAGTGAAGTCGGGCTCGTCTTCGACGTCGGGGGTCGAGGCGATAAATCATTCAACGACCAGGCTTATCGCGGGCTGCAGATGGCCAAGGACAGCCTGGGAATAAAGTACCAGTATATCGAGCCGGGCGGCGGATCAGATCGCGAGTCTGCGTTGCGGCAGCTCGCCAGCAGAAAAAGCATTGGCCTCATATTCGGTGTCGGCTTCATATTCACGGACGACATCACCGACGTAGCAAAAGCCTTCCCCGACAAGAAATTTGCCTGCATCGATTACACCTACGATTCGACGAAAGCGGTGCCTAAGAACCTGATTCCGATTGAATTCCGAGAAAATGAGGGTTCTTTCCTCGTTGGGGCGATAGCAGGACTAATGACAAAGACCGACAAAGTCGGATTTGTCGGTGGGATGGAATCTCCCCTTATCAGGAAGTTCCAGGCTGGTTACGAGGCGGGAGTGAAGTATGTCAACCCGAAGTGTAAAGTACTCGTCGCGTATGCCGGAGTAACCGGAGAAGCTTTCAAGAACCCGGCGAAGGGGAAGGAATTAGCACTCAGTCAGTACTCTCAGGGGGCCGATATTATTTATCATGCAGCAGGAGTTACAGGGCTTGGCGTCTTTGAGGCGGCAAGGGAGATGAAGAAGTATGCCATCGGCGTGGATATGGACCAGTGGAACGAAGCTCCCGGCCGTGTTTTGACAAGCATGGTCAAGAAGGGTGACGTGGCGGTTTACGACATCATCAAGGAGTGGAAGGAAGGAAAGTTCGACGGCGGCACGCCCAGAGTATTCGGACTCAGGGACAATGGCGTAGACTTCGTTTACGACAACAACAATAAGCCACTGATTCCGGAAAAAGTTTATCAGCGAGTTGAACAGCTGCGCAAGGATATAATTGACGGAAAAATAAAAGTTCCTACGCAGTAATCCCGGTAGCCAATGCCATACGCTATAGAACTTCTTAATATCACCAAGCGCTTTGCACGGACCACAGCGAACGACGACATAACGCTGAAAGTGGAGTCCGGCTCGATTCATGCTCTTGTCGGTGAAAACGGTGCCGGCAAGACAACTCTCATGGAGACACTCTACGGCCTTTATCAGCCCGATTCGGGCCGCATAAGGATACACGGGAAAGAAGTCTCAATCAGATCCCCGCACGATTCCATTCGTCTCGGGATCGGCATGGTCCACCAGCACTTCATGCTGGTGCCGCCGCTCACTGTTCTTGAAAACATCGTCCTCGGCGCTGAGACAACAAGGTATTCTCTTCTCGACCTGAAGAAAACGACAGCCGAGATATCGGAGCTTGCCGGGAGATTTTCACTGTCAGTGCCGCTGGACGAGAAGGTGGAAAACATCGGCGTCGGTATCCAACAGCGGGTTGAAATCCTCAAGGCGATCTATAGAAAAGCGGACATACTCGTTCTCGACGAACCCACCGCAGTGCTGACACCGCAGGAAGCGGTTCAGCTCTTTAAGATTCTATCAGAATTGAAAGAGGAAGGCAAGACGATAGTCCTGATCACCCACAAGCTCAATGAAGTGATGGCGATCAGCGACCGCGTCTCGGTCATGCGTAAAGGAAAGATCGCGGGTGAGGTCGAGACAGCAAAGACGAATCCCCAGGAACTGGCACAGATGATGGTTGGCAGACCGGTACTGCTCCGGGTCGAGAAGGCCGAGAAAAAGGCGGGTGAGCCGGTATTGGCAATCAACGATTTGAGCTACGTCGACAGACGCGGCATCAGCTTGTTGAAGAAAGTTTCACTCGAAGTCGGTTCGGGTGAGATTCTCGGGATTGCAGGAGTGGAGGGCAACGGTCAGTCGCAGCTTGTCGAATGCATCGCCGGGCTTATGAAGCCGTCATCAGGTTCGATTACACTCGACGGCATCAGTATCTCCGGACTTACACCGAGAGATGTCTTTGCACGCGGATTGGCACATGTTCCGGAAGACAGAATCAAGCGCGGACTCGTTGTGGAAATGGATGTCAAAGAGAACCTGATACTCGGTCTGCATAATCAACCGCAATTCAGTTCGCGCCTGGCTGTTAACAGGAAGTCAATTATGGACAACGCCAGGTTTTTAATAACGAAATACGATATCCGTCCCGTAGATCCTGATATTCATGCACGCGGGCTATCGGGCGGAAATCAGCAGAAGGTTATAATTGCCCGGGAACTTTCACGGAACGCGCAGGTCATCATAGCGAGCCAGCCGACCCGCGGCGTGGACATCGGCGGAATCGAATTCATTCACCGCACTCTTGTCGAGGCGAGAGACGCGGGCAAAGCCGTTCTCCTGGTCTCGGCCGACCTCAACGAGATCCTGAGCCTGTCCGACCGTATAGCGGTCATGTACGATGGAAGAATAGTGAAGGTATTCCCGAACAGTAAGGTAGAAGAAAGCGAGCTTGGACTTTACATGACCGGATCGAAGGGAGACTCTCAAATGAAAGCCGTGGGCAGCTGAAGATATGACGGAAAAAAGACACTGGTTGGAACACCCTGCAACACAAAATTTCCTGATTCCGATCTTCGCGGTTGTCCTTTCGTTTGCGGTGGGCGCAATATTCATACTCATCGTGGGTCAGGATCCATTTCAGGTGTATTCGGTACTGTTCTCGCAGACGCTAGGCAACTCCTACGGCGTCGGCCAGTTGTTGTTTAAGACGACGCCGCTGATTTTCACGGGCCTTTCCGTCGCTCTTTGCTTCAAGGCGGGTCTCTTCAACATCGGAGCGGAAGGCCAGCTGCAGATAGGCGCATTCATGACTGCGCTTGTCGGCATGTACACGGTCGGCGTTCCCGCTTTCATCGAGATCCCCCTTCTCGTCCTGGCCGGGATGGTCGGCGGAGGAATCTGGGGATTCATCCCGGGTTATCTCAAGGCCAAGACAGGAGCACATGAGGTCATCAATACGATTATGCTGAACTTTGTCGCGGCTGCTCTGGTCAGCTTCTTCGTGACGAATGTTTTCAACGTTCCCGCCACAGTGCACACTCCGTCCATAGCACCGACAGGGAGAATCCCGCGGTTTGACGCCGTGTTTTCCGGATTCCAGGGCTCCCCCGTCAACTTTTCGATTGTCATCGCCCTCCTGGCGGCACTATTTGTATGGTACTACATCGACAGGACCAGGTATGGCTACGAGCTGAGAGTCGTCGGCCTGAATTCGAAGGCGGCGGAGTACGGCGGCATCAGCGTCTCGAAGAACATAATAGTGAGTATGGTTATCGGAGGCGCGATTGCAGGACTTGTCGGGACAAACTACGTAATGGGATACAAGTACTATTTTGAAGAGGGCTTCTCCACCGGTACGGGTTTCATGGGGATTGCGGTCGCATTGCTCGGAAACAACAATCCTTTCGGAGTCATACTCGCGGCACTGTTGTTCGGGATGCTCGAATACGGCGGACTCGTCATCAACACGATGGTGCCTAAGGAGCTCGTCAGTATTCTCCAGGCTATCGTCATCATCTTCGTGATATCGTCTAACAAGATCTTCAGAAAGATACTGGTAAACTTCCTGAAGAAGAGGACATTAAGCATAAATGATTAGCCAGATTTTCTCTCTCGCATTCCTGGCACAGACGATCAGGATAACGGTCCCCTACTCGCTGGCTTCGTTAGGCGGCGTATACAGCGAAAGGGGCGGAGTGGTAAACATAGCCCTCGAGGGTATTATCCTCAACGGAGCTTTCTGCGCAACCGTCGGAACGTATTACACAGGAAGCGCGCTGTTCGGGGTCGCATGCGGCATAGCCGGCGGACTCCTCACCGCGTTGATTCATGCCGTTATCTCGATACATATAAAAGCCGACCAGATAATATCGGGCATCGCGATCAATCTGTTTGCTGTGGGCATAACGAAGTTTGTGCTTGAGATACTCTTCCAGAGCTCCAGCAATTCCCCGAGGATTGCCGGACTCCCGCACATCCACCTTGGTTTCATAGAGAACCAGCCGGACGTAGCGAACCTCCTCGGAAATCCTCTGGTACTAGCCACGATATTCATCGTGATCGCAAGTCATTTCATAATATTTAAAACGCGTTTCGGACTGCGGCTCCGGTCGGTCGGCGAGAATCCTGAAGCTGCCGACACCGTAGGGATAGGAGTTACGCTTTACAGGTATTACGGCGTGCTGATAAGCGGCGCGCTGGCAGGACTTGCCGGCGCGTGGCTCGCGTTCGACCAGCATTCCTTCACGGACGGGATGTCCGCCGGCCGCGGATATATCGCGCTCGCCGCTATGATCGTCGGAAAATGGAACCCACTCGGCGCAGCGGCCGCCTGCCTTCTGTTCGGGTTTGCCGAGAGTCTGCAAATACAACTGCAGGGGGGCGGATTGCCGACGCAGTTTATCCAGATGATACCTTACGTCGCCACGATCATAGCGCTGGCCGGATTTATCGGAAAGGCCGTCGCTCCCGGGGCCGACGGAATTCCATACGAGAAGGAAAAGTGAGACAGACCAGGCATCTCCCGTTCAAGGAATCTGCCGATTACATCAGGAAATATTTCGGCGCTGCGCATCACGACATTGCCGTAGTTCTCGGAAGCGGACTGGGTGGCTTCACAGCCCACCTGTCCGATAAGAAGGTCCTTAAGACGGCTGAAATACCATCCTATCCCCAATCTACAGTCGTTGGCCACAGCGGAGAGATTGTCAGTGCGGAGCTGAACGACAAGAGGGTGCTGGTATTCAGCGGGCGCGTACACTATTACGAATCTGCCTCGACCGTCAATAGTGCACTGACGGGCATCGTTTCACATCAGCTCGGAATAGAGAACATCGTTCTTACCAACGCCGCCGGAATTCTGAACGAGTCATTCGATCCGGGCGACCTGATGCTGATAAAGGACCAGATCAACCTGACATTTCGAAATGTTCTAAAAGATCTGGGCTCGCTGACGGCAAAACCGGGACCTATTTACAGCGGGAAGTTCGCTGCCAAGATGTTCGCCGGAGCCGAGAAAGCGAGCGTAAACTTGAAGGCAGGCGTCTATCTCGGTTTGACAGGCCCTTCATATGAGACAGCCGCTGAGGTGAAGATGTTTCGTCTACTCGGGGGCGACGCGGTCGGAATGTCAACCGTGCAGGAGGCCATATTCGCTCAGTCAGTCGGGATGAATGTCGCCGGCATTAGCTGCCTCACAAACTATTGCACCGGACTCACATCAAAGGTATTGACCCACGAGGAAGTAACTCAAATAGGCGCCAGGGTTGACGACAAATTCTCGCGGCTCCTGACCGAATTCATCGCCCTGATTTAGCTCGGCTTAATTGTACCGATGTCTTTCGTGCAGTATCACGGAAGCCGGATTCCCGCTCACATTTGTACTCCCACTCCTTCGGTCACACTGATTGCGAATGTGAGAATTATTGCGTGTACTGTGCCTTGCCCGCCTTTTTCGCGGCTAAGTATTGACCCATGATGTACTCCGCCACATTCTTCACTTCCTGCGGTTTCAGGGGTTGCTTGGGCATAGGCGGGTATCCCGGTACGGCTTGATAGGGATTGCTTATGAAATTCTCGAGAGAATCCATCTTGCCGACGAAGTGGGGCAGCGTCATGAAGTAAGGAGGACCGACGAGCTTAATGTTGAACCGGTGACACGCGCTGCAAACCGTATTGTAGATTTCTTCGCCGCTTCGGGCGGGCTGAGCTACGTTCGGGCCCAACGATGCGACCATTGCAGCATACCTTTCATCCAGGCGCTGATCCTGGGCACGGGTGGCGTAGTGGAACGCTACTTCATCCTTAGCGGTCCAGGCCAACACCATCAATACCACGCCGACAAATGCGTAACTACCGAGGTTTATGCTCGAGTCCTTCAGCATCAGGTAGAACATGATCACAAGTATCAGTGCTACGAACATCGCGACACCTGCAACCGCAAATGTCTCGTTGGAGACGCCTGTCAGCGGGAGATTCTGGATCTCGAAGAAAAGTACAATCGGCTCGAGGGCGGCCGCCGCGATACCAACCGGAAGTACCAGGCTTCGGACGTATTTCCTGTAACTATCGTCCGCATTGATCGCAATGCCATGTTCGAACTTGAAAAAGAAAAACAATATTGCAGCGCTGGTAATTACTAGGGCTACTATGGCGAAGTCGATCAGGCTCCAGATTGTCTCGCCGGAAAAGAGGACGCTGGCCAATGTCGGATGGGCCCACCTGCTCGGCGTGAACGCAAGCCTCGTCGTGCCGAGAAATATCCATGTCCCGATCCAGAAGAGCAAAGCGCTTCGTCTTCCGTTCTTGATCCTGCTGGCCACCGCGGATCGCTCGAAGGAGTTGACGTCGGTAGCCACGTCGGACCGGACATTGGCATTTGACGAGGAGGCCAAATTCTGAAATGTGCTGTAGATAGAATCCAGATGAAATGACTTCTTGTACGAATACAGAAAATAATAACCGACGAAGAAGAATAAGGCAGCGACCGTCATGTAGGTCGATACTTCAAGCTTCATCCCGTAAAGCAGCTGCACGTAAATGAGGATTGTGGTAATCAAAGGGAGGACGCCGATGGCAAGCAGCACGCCGCGGCTCGTCACTGCGAGATCTGCAAGATCCTTTGCAAACATCGAGTAGGTCTTGTTCCCCGTTTTCCTGCCGCGCCAATCGAAAACCGCTGACGCAGTCGACGCAACGACGACAATGCCGGTGTAAACAATAAATATCAGCGTGACAATGACAAGAAGGTATCTCAGCAATTCCAGGTGTTCACCAGATTCGGGAATTGCCAGCCTGTCGAGAAAATTCATATTAGTAGGATCCTCCCGGTAAGTTAGTGCAGTTCATATCCTGCCGATCACTTTGTCAATCATCACGACAAGCGTAACCGCAAGGACATAGATGTTTATTTTCATAAATGCCGATTTGCTGGCGTGCTTCTCTCCGCTGTGCACTATGATGGAAAATGTCCCGGTTACAAGCCAGAAACCGAGGGCAGCAACAGCAGCCTGAGCGACCGTGCTCCCGACGACGCCTGTCGTCACAAAGAAGAACGAAGACGCGGCAAGTATCACCATCCACGCAAAAATCATTATCGCAACGGCCTTTTCGCTGAAGCTCATGCGCAGAGTGGGGAATTTCGCGCGCTCGTAGTCTGCACTGTATAGGTCCATCAATAACCAGAAATGAGGTATCTGCCAGATGAAGAAGAACGCCGCAATAGCCATCAGGCGCGGATCGAACAGGTTGCCTCCCGAGGCCGCCCACCCCGCCATCACGGGAAAAGAGCCTACGAATGACCCAGGGATGACAGCAAATGGTGTTGCCTTCTTCAGCGGCGTGTAAATCAAATTGTACGAAAAGAAAGCCAGCCATGACAAAACCAGGGCTGCCCCGTTCCCTGTCAACAATACGAGAAGCGATCCGGTGACAGCTAGAGACACAATCAGGGCCATAACAAAGGCCGGCGTGACCATGCCCGCTGGCAAAGGCCTCTTGTTCGTCCGATGCATCATGGCATCGGTATCGATTTCCTGGTAATGGTTCGTGGCTGCAGAAGCGCACGCCATAACGAAAATTCCTGTTACCGGGAGAATCATTCCAATTCTCAACCCGCCGCTTGCTATGATATAGCCGAACGCCGCCGACATCCCGACAAAGAAAGTAATTCGTATCTTCATGAGCTCGGGGATGGCATGGACCAGGTCAGCCACCTGACGGCGCTGCCTTCTGCCTTCGAGCTCGGCGACCGACGACCGGGACACGTTCACTTCGAACTCTGTGACTTCTTCCCTCCTGGAAGTTCGAGTAATTGAATTCATCAAACTCTCTATCTGGTTCCCATCGATGCTTCGCTTATCTCTTCCTTTGAAAGGCCGCCCTTAAGCCATTTGTCGAACTTGTCCTTCGGAAGAACGATCAGGCGCGTCATCATTAAAGCGTGGTCCAGCCCGCAGTACTGGCTGCAGGTGATTTCATAATTTCCGAGATTCTCGGGGTAAAGCATCAGATATCTTACCCTGCCGGGGATAACATCCTGTTTTTCCCGGAAGGCCGGGACATAAAACCCGTGGATCACGTCAACTGATGATAGCAGGCATTTAATAGGTCTTCCCTGCGGCACGAAGAGCGTGTCAGATTGCTTCCCGTTCGCGTACTGGAAACTCCAGCTCCACTGCCTCGCCAACACCTTGACATCCATAGCAGTCTTCGGGACGACACGCGTCTGAATGTATCCGGTCCATCCGAGGTAGAACATGAAGAGCACCAGCACGACGGGTATTGCAGTCCAGAGCGTCTCAAGGGCAACATTTCCGTGAATGCTCACGGCGTGAGGATGCCGCTTCTTGTTGTACTTGTAAACGAAGACGAACATCGTTACAACTACTATAAGAAACAGGATGATATCCGCACCGATTATGAATCGCGCGATATCATCGACTGCCGTCGCATGATGCCGTACGCCCGGTAAAAGTGCACCTAGGAAGAACATCTTAGTTTCATCTCCTGAAATAAACATCCGAAAAAGTCAGTGCATAGATTACAAAGATTGTGAATCCTGCAATTCCTATGAAGACTTTGAAGATGCGGTCTTCAAATTTTATATGCATAAAATAGTTCACGACCAGTGACGCTTTCGTCACGGCAATAAGAAGAGCAACGACCAGTGCAAACGCGGCCAGGTTGATCCCGGCGACCGCCACCGTCGTAGCCGTGAGTGCAATCAGGCTCAGCCATATCAGAAGGTAGAGACCGTAGCTGATCGGCTCCTCGTGAGTTTTCGATTCCTGGCCGGGCATTCCCCGGTCCGGTTCCGGCGATTTCATAATGGTTTCCTCAGTTGATCAAGTAGAAGAGCGGGAACAAGAATATCCAGATAATGTCGACCAGATGCCAATACAGGCCGGCGTTTTCCAGTTTGGTGTAATTGTCTTTGGTAATCTTGTTTCGAAGAATGAAAACAAGCATAAAAATCAGAATCGTCATCCCCGCGATGACGTGAATGGCGTGCAGACCCGTCATGGTGTAGTAGAGTCCGAAGAAGAGCACTTCACCGTTGCTTTTTGCCAGAAGAGTGGGGGAGCCTGGGTATATCCCCTTCGCAATCTCTTCGGACCACTCGACATACTTGATAATAAGAAATGCCAGTCCCAGCAAGATCGTGGAGGAAAGGAACGTCGCACTCAGCCATTTCTTGCCGCGTTGGATCGCTGCAATTGAAAGCACCATCGTCAGGCTGCTCGTGAGAAGCACCATCGTATTGACCGTCCCAAACAGGATGTGGGTCTGCATCCCCGCTTCGTGAAATTCCTTGGTGTAGTAATACCTGTATACCGCGTAGACAAGGAATAACCCGGTAAACAGCAGTAACTCGGTCAGGAGAAAGATCCACATGCCCATCTTGGCACCCACGTCATCCCTGTGGGCGTGTTCCTCGTGGGCGTGACCCAGTACTTCAGCATTTGATTCGGTGATTTCGCTCAATGTTCCTTCTCCAGATTTTTTGACCCGGCACTAAATACTCCATCAATCCATTTTTTCGACATACCGGTGTTCCCTGCTTCCATCGTTCTATTTTCCCTTCTGCTCACTTGGCCACAGGAATTGGTTCTGCCTTGATGGGTTCCGCCTCCGGGTGATAATATGGCTCGTTGGTGACGATCGGTATCTCTTCGAAATTCTCGAGCGGCGGCGGCGAGGGTATTGTCCATTCCAGGGTTGTTCCGCCCCACGGATTCGGGCCGCACTTCTCACCTCTGAAAATGCCGTGAATCAGGTTCACAAACATGATAATGAGGCCGATCACCAGCACCCAAGAACCGACCATTGAGATGTGTTGCAGAGTCTCGTATTTCGGCAGATATGCAAAATATCGTCTTGGCATTCCTTCATATCCCAGCAGAAGCATGGGAAAGTAGAGCATGTTGAACCCGACGAAAAGGATACCAAGCGCCCAGTTAGCAGTCTTTTTGCCGTACATTCTTCCGAACATCTTCGGAAGCCAGTAATGAAGGGCACCGAAGAAAATAAACACGGCACCGCCAAAAATTATGTAGTGGAAGTGACCAACCACGAAATATGTTCCGGTAAGGTGTACGTCGGTAGCAAGAGAACCGAGCACCAGTCCCGTCAGGCCGCCGATCGCAAAGAGGATTATGAATGCCATCAGGAACAGAAACGGAGGCTGCGGGTCGATAGAACCCTTATACATCGTGGCGACCCAGTTGAAGACTTTGATGCCGCTCGGAATGGCAACGAGAAAAGTCAAGAGTGAGAATACGAACTGAGCAGTCTGGGTCTCGCCTGCGACAAACATGTGATGACCCCACACCAGATAGCCGATGAATGCGATTGCAAGGCTCGACATCGCGATCATTTTGTATCCGAAAACCGACCGGTGAGAAAACGTCGTTACTATTTCCGAGACCACGCCCATCGGGGGGAGAATCATTATGTACACGGCGGGATGAGAGTAGATCCAGAACAGGTGTTGGTACAGTACCGGATCGCCGCCCAGAGTCGGGTTGAATATCCCCACGCTGAAAACCCTCTCGATGACGATGAGTAACAGCGTAATGGCGAGGACCGGGGTCGCTATAACCTGTATCCACGCGGTTGCGTAGAGGGCCCATACAAACAGCGGCATTCTGAAAAAACTCATGCCTGGCGCTCTCAGACGATGAATCGTAGTAAGAAAATTCAGCCCGGTCAAAATGGACGAGAAGCCCAGTATGAAAACTCCGAACACCGCCATGGTCACATCGGTACCCGTTCTAATGCTGTAAGGCACATAGAACGTCCAGCCGGTATCCGGAAGCCCGTGCCAGAACATGGACATCATGATTACAATTGCGCCCGTTATGTAAAGATACCATGATAGAAGATTCAATCTCGGAAACGCAACATCCTTGGCACCGATCTGAATCGGTAGGAAGAAATTGCCGAGAGTTGCTGGAATGCCGGGAATCACGAAGAGAAATACCATTATCACGCCGTGCAGGGTAAACAGCGCGTTGTATTCCTGTGCGTTAAATATCTTGCCCGCCGGACCCGGCACGAGCATCTCCAGCCGCATCAGAAAACCCAAGACAACGCCGACGGCGAAAAATGTGAAAATCGAGATCAGGTAGAGTATCCCGATTCTCTTGTGATCAGTGGAGAGAATCCAGGCAAGGATTCCCCTGTGTTTGCCGGTGTTTTCCAGATAACTGTGATACTCACCATCCGGTGAATGACTATGCGGCGATTTACCGGCAGCTATTGTTACATCCGCCATCAACTCAACTCCTTTTGATTCTTCACAAACTTCTTTGTCGACCTTAGAAACACTACCAGTCCGGCTGCGAACACTACCGTCCCTATACCGACCACGCTGAGGACATTGAACACAAGATGGTCGCCGGAAGGAGTGTGGCTGAAACACACGCACAAAAGTGCAGTAACGATCTTCTCCGGCGTTCCTTCCTGTGCCTCCATTATTGCCATTTTCATGTCAACAGGCACGTAAGACGTCCCTTCGATGTATCTGATGATCTTCCCGTTCTTGTCGACTACGATCAGCGCCGTCGGATGAGTGAACATGCCGTTCTTCTCTCTCCTGAAATAGAAACCGAGCGAGTCAGTCAGAGTGTAGATGTTAGCGCTATCCCCTGTCAGGAACCTCCATGCATCGGCCGGGAAAGGACGCGTAACCTGTCCCCAGAACTGCTCTTTCTTCTTCGCTGCAATCGCGGGATTATCGTCAGGATTGAAGCTTATTGTTGCGACATTGAAATCCTTGCCGGGTGTGGCCGAGACCTTGTCAAGGACGTTTGTAAGCCCCTGCAGGACAACATCGCATATCCCCGGACATTCGAAATAAGCCATGTCAATTATCAGCGGTTTGCCGTCGGCAACTTGCTTCAGCGTAATGCTATTCCCATTTTCGTCTTTGAAGGTCAAATTCATCGGGATACGATTCCCGAGCTTCTGGTCGATTGCCACGCCCTTCATGCGCATGCTGCTTTCATCGGCGCGTGCGTTCGGCGCCACTGTCCCTTCAAATAACGCCGATGCAATCATAAGGATCAGGCTAAGTATCATTCGACGATACATCCCTCTGTCAACAACTGGCTTATTCCGTTCGGACATATCTAGATCCATTTTCCAACTTCTGTACTCAATCTTACCTCGTCCGAGATCAACTGATTTCCTTTTGACCGTCGTTCCTCCCGAGTTTCTTCTTCGATTTCATGAAAAGGAGGAAGCCCGCGACAAAAACCAGCGTACCGGCTCCCCCCAGCTGCAGGATGATGTCGGCGATTTTATTGCCCTCGGGATTGTGGCTGAAGCAGACTTTCGGCGTCGAAGTGATTATATAGGCGGGCGAATTTGCCTTTGCCTCGGTCAACGCCATTCTGACGTCTGCCTCCGCGAATGTGGTCCCTTGAACATACCTTACGATTCTTCCGTCGCCGCTCAGGAAGATGAGTGCGGTCGGATGGGTAAACATGCCGTACTTGTCTCTGACGAAATGGAAACCCAGTGAGTCGGTGAGCTCATGTATGCCGGCACTATCGCCGGTTAGAAACCTCCAGGCGCTTGAAGACACCCGGTCTTTCAAAGATCCCCAGAATTGTTGCTTCTTCTTCATCGCGTCGGAAGGTTTGTCTGCCGGATTGAAACTGATTGTCGCAACGTTGAAATCCCTTCCCAGAACCTGAGGAACTTCCGTTACAACTCTCGCAAGACCTCCCACTACCACATCGCAGATTCCCGGGCACTCGTAATATGCCATGTCGATTATCAGCGGTTTCCCGTCCGCGATCTGGCGAAGCGTGACATTCCTGCCTTTGGAGTCCTTGAAAACCAGGTCTAGCGGGACCATGTGGCCGAGTCTCTCTTCAATTCCGACCCTGACCTGCCCGGCCGGCCTATTGTCCGCGTACGCCGATCCCGCCACAAAGGCGAGAGACAAAGTGAGGATTGGTAATATTGAATGAGTTGTCTTTTTAATCATCTGAATTGTCAGCTTGACATACTCGTCGAAAACACGTTCTTCAAATAGCTGTATAAGGTCTGCCAGTCCTGCTGGCTCAGTTGTGCGACCTTAGGATCGAAGCCGTCCTGAGCGGCGCCGACCGTTACTATTGTGACAAAATTCTGTTCGTTCTTGCTCCAGAATTCCGATGACGCAAGCATCGTCAGAGCTCTCCGTTCGTTCAGAGTAACGCTGTCGAACAGCTGAGCGCCTTCATCATTCATATGGCCTGACAGATAAGACATCGCTTGTTCAACCGTTTTCGCCCGTGGGATGGCACCTTCTTCGATTTGCTTTATCGCTACGCTCAGGGGTAACTGCGTCGGCGCCGATGATTTTTCTCCGACTTCTTCGAGATGGTATTTCTGATTAAGCGCTTCAAGCTGCTCAGGTGTATCCTTCGGAAAATTCCCGAAATTTGACCTGATGTAGTCGATGACGTCAAGCCTGTCATTCACAGAGAGTGCCCCGGCAAACGAAACCATCGCGCTTCCGGTAATTCCTTGCGAGACAGTCTTGAACATGTCCGACAGGAGCCGGCCGTTGACCCACCCGGTAGTGGCATGATAGTCTCTTGGCTTGGGATTCAGGCTTGCGGCCGCGGGGCCGTCCCCTTTGCCGTCGAGTCCGTGACAGGGAGCACAGTCCATTTTGAAGATACTCTCCCCGTGCGCGAGCTCGGCCTTTGTCGGCGTGAGCAGACTGGCAACGGTGATTTTCTGAGCGGGCGCTTGAACCGGAGGCGCTTCCCTTATTGGCGCGTAATAACTGGAATCGATTTTGATATCCGGTGGGATGGAATTCCTGTTGACCATGTTTTCCCTGTGGATGTAAAGCATCCCGAGTGCAATGAGCACACTCAGGAAATACAAATAGAAGACAGGCGACAGCCAGACGTTTCTGACAAAAAACGATTGCTTCTCCTGACCGGAACTTTGCTTTTGGTTGTCAATACTCATTTGTCGTTCGCTCCATGCTCTTTGCGCTTCGGGCTCTGCCGCTCATAGATGAAACTCCAGTCCACGCTGCAACTTTGGATCGCCGATGGGAACCATGTTGCTTCCCCTGGCCTTGTAGGCAAATACAGTAAGAATAATCCCGATAGACAGAGCCATGAAAGCAATCTCGGTGATGCCGAACACGGCATTCGCTGAATTGTAAACCGGCATTACCATCCAGTATATGTCGAGCGCGTGTGCGACAAGCAGCCAGATAGAAACAAACACCAGCCGCTTGGGGTCCATCTTGGCCGGCTTCGTTACCAGCAAAAAGAAAGGGATAAGAAACTCTCCCAGCGCAAGTATGATCGAGAGAACAGCCCAGCTGCCGTGAATTCTCGGAATCCAATACGCCGTCTCTTCCCTCAGGTTGCCGTACCACTGCAGCAAGAATTGGCTGAACCCGATATAGGCCCAGAAAATCACAAAGGCAAACAGGAATGCGCCGAGATTGTAGTAGTGATCGGGGGTCAGCTTGACCGGGAATCGGTCCTTCTCATTCAACAAGACAATGATGAGCGTGCCTAACGCCATTGAAGAGAGAACTGCTCCGGCGAACACGTAAACGGCGAATATCGTCGAAAACCAGCTTGGCGTGAGGCTCATGAGCCAGTCGACCGAGAAAATGGTGAGGGTAAGCGCAAACACGACAAGAAATCCAGCCGATGTCCTTATGTTCTTCCGCGTCAACCCCTGATCTTTGCTCGTGTCCTGAAGATTGGAATTCCGGATAATAATGTGATAGTACAGCCACCAGATCAAAAGCACAGCGATCGTACGTATGATGAAGAAGGGGATGTTCAGGTAAGGTGCCTTCACCAGCATGGACGGATCATCTTTGAAATAACTCGCATGAGTCCACTCAAATACCGTTCGCATTCTGAAAAGAAGAGGGAGCGCCAGGATTACGAGAAATGGAATCACTCCGGCAATGAACTCAAACGGTCTCCTAAGGGCCGTGCTCCAGACGGCCGAACTCACGTACTCAACGCCAACCCAGAACAGTCCTCCTATTCCGACAGTCGCGACGAATGTCAGCGTCATTATGAGTCCGAACGAGGCATGCTTCGGATTAAGGGCAAAGGAAAGGATCGTCAGAACAGCTCCGACGACAAGAAGCGTCCATCCAAGTCTGGCGTACGATCCGGGGAGCTTTCTAAGTTTGTCGAGAGAAACCTGCTGTGTGCTCATTTTGCTTCTGCTACCTCCCCTGGATTCTGAGCTTGTTGGAGAGCGCGTATGTACCAAATGATGGCCCACCGTTCGTCGCGCGGTATTTGGCGAGCATAAGAAGGCATAACCCCCTGGTATCCATTGGTTATGACTTCATAGTAAAGTCCGTCAGGTGCCGTCACCAGCGAATCTATGTGCAGGCTCGGCGGAACCGGAAACTGGCCCTGCAGCCTGCTGTCGGCATCGGCAAAATAACCGTGACACGGACTGCAATATGTATTGAAGTCGCGCTTACCGACTTCCATCACATGCTTCGTGGGTAAGAGAGGGTTCTGCATGTACTTTTCAGCGCCGGCCAAGTCGTTCGCATACCGGTACGGCATCTGCCCGCGTGCGACAGTGCCCTTCACCGGCGGTCTCATCGCAAACCCGTCAGGATAAAATGCGCTCTTGGTCTCAGGGAGAACTTTCGCCTGTACGTTAAGAGAGCTCCATGGACGAATCAGCAGCATCTGGTTGAGTCCAAGATATGTCGCGGCCGATGATAACAAAGCCACGACTACAATTGCTGTGATGAACTTCGGGTCGAGCACAGTCTCTCCGAGAGTCAACTCTCTGGCTTCATAATAGACAAGCTCTACCTTTTCCGCGCCAAGATTCTCGAGAAACTCCTTCGTCTGTTTCTCATCGAATTTCTTATCCTTCGATTCGATCGCAATCCCGAACCCATCATCGGCAACTTTCTTCATGAATTCAGTTTCGTGAAGAGGATGGCTGTTCCTCGGAAGTCCGAGCCAGACTGCCAGCAAAGCCGTTACTGTTGAGACCGCGCCGAACAACACCGTCATTTCGAAAGTGAGCGGGACGTAGGACGGCCAGGCAAACAGAGGCTTTCCTCCGATCACGAGAGGGTAGTCGACTGAATTTGTCCACCAGGCGAAGATGACAAGAAGGGTCGCACCGGTCAGGCCCGCAACCAATGTCACCACGCCTATATAAGACCGCTTCAATTTCATCGCGGCGTCAAGCCCGTGAATCGGATAAGGACTGTACGAGTCGTAATCCTTATACCCTTCTTTCACAACCGCTCGAGCAGCATTCAAGAGCTTCTCCGGGTTGTCGAATAAAGCCGTTATTCCATAGAGCCGTCTAATGCCGGACGACATATTTTCCTTTTCACTCATGTTCTACACCGATATGTGTGGGATGTGCGCTTTCGGCCACGCCTTTAACTTCAGACATTGAAATAACCGGGAGTGAACGTGCAAACAGCAGGACGAGAGTGAAAAACAGCCCAAAACTTCCGATAAGGACACCGAAGTCGTAGATCGTTGGAACGTAGATGTGCCACGACGACGGCAGGAAATCTCTGTAGAGTGAAGTAACGATAATGATGTATCTCTCGAGCCACATGCCGACATTAATAAGCAGCGAGATCACGAACAACACTGCGACATTTCGCCTGATCTTCTTGAACCAGAAAAGCTGCGGTATGAACACGTTGCAGGTGACCATTATCCAGAACCCAACCGCATAATGTCCGGTCGCCCGCATCAATACCAGGTACCAATCCACAGGATCGCCGCTGTACCATGCAATGAACGGCTCCATAAGGTACGCGTACGCGACCATCATGCTCACCAGCAGAGTGACCTTTGCCATCTTCTCCAGATGGTCCGTTGTAATAATGTATTCCAGATTAAATACCTTCCTTACAATGATCAGGCCTGTCATCACCATCCCGAAACCGGAGAATATCGCTCCCGCGACGAAGTAAGGAGGAAATATTGTGGTGTGCCATCCGGGCAGTATTGATACGGCGAAGTCGAAGCTCACGATGCTGTGCACTGAAAGAACAAGAGGCGTCGCCAGACCTGCGAGTATCACGTAGACTTTTTCGTATTGCTGCCAGTGCCTGTTGGAAAATCTCCAGCCCATACTCAGTATCGAGTATACCTTTTTCTTGAACCAGTTTGTGGTTCTGTCGCGCATCGTCGCAAGATCCGGGATAAGCCCGATATACCAGAACATCAGCGACACGGTGAAGTAAGTGGAGACCGCGAACACATCCCAGATCAGAGGCGAGTTCCAGTTGATCCACACTCCGTGCTGCGTAGGAATCGGAAAGACAAATGCAGCGTACCACGGCCTGCCGAGATGAATAAGCGGGAAAAGCCCCGCGCACATGACGGCAAATATCGTCATCGCCTCAGCGAACCTGGCAATTGCCGTTCTCCATCTCTGCCTGAACAGAAAGAGAACTGCGGAAATCAGTGTCCCTGCATGTCCTATTCCGATCCAGAAGACGAAGTTCGTTATGTCAAAGGCCCAACCGACCGGGATGTTGTTTCCCCACATCCCGATGCCATAGTACAACGTGTACCCCAGGGCAACGGCCCCGATGAGCAGCATTGTCAGCGTAACGCTCAGCGCCATGAAATATTTCTTGGAGGGGAACTTCTCCATTGGAGCGGCGATCGATTCGTCGATCTTCGACAGCGTCGGGTTCCCTTCCAAAAGGGGTGGAGCCTTCGTGTAATCGATTACTTCCCCGTATGATCCCTCGGACAAGGTTCTCCTCCTATTGGTTTATACGTTTCTGAGCTTTGCGAGATAAGTAACGTTCGGCTTCGTATCAAGCTGCTCGAGCACATAATAACCGAGCGGGTGCTCTCGCAGCTTCGCCACTTCCGACTCTTTGTCGTTCACATTCCCGAATGTGATAGCCCTTGTCGGGCATGCTTCCTGGCAGGCAACAACCACGCCGCTTCCGGTGAATTCCTTCCCTTCCTGCAAAGCATCCTGCTTCGCCTGCACAAGCCGCTGTACGCAGAACGTGCACTTTTCCATCACACCGCGCGTCCGGACGGTAACTTCAGGATTGCTGACCATCGGCGCGGGTTGTTTCAGGTAATACTCGCCGTCGAAATGGTGCCTGTAGTTGAAGAAATTGAATCTTCTGACTTTGTACGGACAGTTGTTGGAACAGTAGCGCGTGCCGATGCATCGGTTATAGACCATCATGTTCAGGCCGTCCGGGCTGTGGGTGGTCGCCGCCACCGGACAGACGTTTTCGCATGGCGCGTCATCACATTGCTGGCAGAGCATCGGTTGAAGACTGATCCTCGGTTCGACGGGCGGGCCGGAGTAGTAACGGTCAATTCGTATCCACTGCATCTCGCGGCTGACCTTCACCTGATCCTTCCCTACGACGGGGATATTGTTCTCTACGTTGCACGAGATAACGCAGGCGCTGCAACCTGTGCATTTGTTGAGGTCGATGGCCATACCCCATTTGATACCGTTATATTCGTAATTCTTATATATGGTGGTCGGCTCGTCTTCTTTCCTCTCCTGCTGGATGAAGTTCGGCTCCTTTCCGTATTCCTCTACGGTTCCTTCGCGGATTATCCCGCGGTTGAACTGCATGTTCTCGACGAGCTTGTTGTCCAGCGAATGGTGTTCCATGGTCGTGATGATCTCGAAAGTCCCATCCGCCCTGGAGACAGAGGCACTCGAATTGATCCACTGACTGAACGCACCGCCCGAAGTCTGCAGGATGTTCGCGTTGAAGCCCACATCAGATCCTACCGTGCCGGCATGCGTCCTTCCGTAACCGAGCTCGACCGCCACCACTTTCTCGGCCATGCCCGGCTGGATCCAGACGGGAAGCTTCAGATTGTTCCCTTCCACCGTCACTTCGACAAGGTCGTTGTAATCCACATTCAACTCTTTTGCAGTGGCGGGGGCCAGCGCAGCATAGTTGTCCCAAACCACTTTGGTGACGGGATGGGGCAGTTCCTGAAGCCACCCGTTGTTTGCAAACCGGCCATCACCGAGGAAATAACTCTCGGCGAGCGTGACCGTAAAACCCTTGGCCGCAGACGGTGCAACGGATGAAGTGAAAGCCGCGACATTGAATGAATCGAATCCTTCCGCCTGCTCATTGAAGCTCACGACGCCGACATCCAGTCCGCTGAACCAGAACTCCTTGAATCCGACTGCGAGTCTTAATGGCGGGTACACTTCCTTTTCCCACCGGGCCATCATGTAGTCGTGATACAAGGTGTCATGATAGGCACTTTCTGAGCCTGCCGCCCATGTGAGAAGAACGGCTTCCTTCTGCCTGTTAACATATAACGGGTATATGACAGGCTGCTGAAGGCTGTAAAATCCCGTCCGCGTCTTGAAATCGTTCCATGATTCGAGATCATGGTTCGTGGGCAACACCCAATCGCTTGCCGCACTCGTCTCGCTCTCCGTCTGCGAGAGTGTCACAACCGTCGGCACTTTCGCCAGGGCATCAGCGTAGCCGACGCTCTTGGGAAGATGGTACACCGGATTCGTACCTAAGTGGACTACCACGGCGACATTGCCGGAATTCATGCCTGCCACGAGTGTCTTCCATTCTTCCAGGGAGGAATACGGCAGAATCACTGCCTCGGACTGGTCCTTCCTGTAAAGCGCTGTACTGCCCAGAACATCATTCAAAAGATTCACAGCAACATGCACCTGTTCGGGGAGTCTGTCACCGGCATATAAGATCGAGGCATTTTTGTACTTGGCCATGTATGAGATGATGCTGTCCATCGACTTCGGGTCAATTTCGCTTTCGGCGGCGAACTTTTCGATTGAATATCCCTGGAGCGCATCTATTATTCCCTTGTCGAGCGCATAACGCGACGTCTGGCGTTTCACCACAAACTCATTCAATAACGACATGACAAGGTCATACTGCAATTCTGGTCTCAGTCTGAGCCGTAAATCGGCGTTCATTCCTGTCAACGACATGCCCGATTCAAAAACGACAAGCCTGCTGAAATTCTTCAGATCTGCGTTATTCCGCGTCGCAGTGTACAGCCGTGCATTCTCGATAGTGTTCCCCTCATTGCCGAGGAAATCTGATTCGAGCGATAATATCAACTTCGCCTTGTCCCAGTCTATCAACGGATAACTGCCGGCACCGTAGGATTTTGTCCAGGCGGACTGCCTGGTCAGGTCATCAAACAACTCGTATGAGTAGAGTTTCACAGTCTGATATTTCGCGGCGAGGTCGTCCAGGACTCTTTTCGCAGTCGGAGAATTCAGTGTATTCATCACTACTGCGATCTCTTTGCCTGCGGACGCAGCCTTGTTAAGCTCCTCGATGATTGCAGTGTCGGCAGCCTGCCATGAGACGCTGCTAAATCCCGATCCATCTTTCTTCATCGGTTCGCGGAGTCTCTCAGGATCGTAGAGGTTGAGAATCGAACCCTGTCCACGGGCGCAAGCCTTGCCTTTACTGACGGGATGTTCATCGTTACCGTTGATCTTGATGGGCCGTCCTTCTCTCGTCTTCACAAGAATTCCGCATGCGTGCTTGCACCCCGAGCAGGTGGACGCGTAGTAATCGGGAATTCCGGGGATCACGCCGACGGGCTCTTTGTTGTACGGAATCACCTCTCCCTTGCTCTGATAAAGCGAGCAGCCAGAAGCGGCAAATGATGCGGACGCCGCAAGAAGCGCAAGAAATTTCCTCCGCGACATGTCGGTGAGATTTGAGAGCTTGAAATCGTCGACGACTCCCTCCATAAACTCGTGGGCTTTTGCCTCGATCGCGGACGGGTCGTTGTAAAATTGCCTGAGGCTCTTCCAGTAGTGTTGCCCCTTCATCTCCGTCGGCTGGATAACGGGTAATTCTTTATGGAGATGTTCCTTGTCGGAGTCAGCCATTTCTGCTCACCTTCCTTGTGCGTTTGACTGCCATACTATTAATGATCACCTGCGCCTTCCCAGATCTGCCCTTCTGTTTTCTCACAAGTCGTTTCGATATAGACTTAAAAGGCATCGCACTCACTGCAATGGCTCCGACGATACCTATTCCCATCCACCCAAGGACTTTTCTCCTCTCTGCGCCGGAGGTCGAAACCGGGGTTTCCACGCCCTGATTTCCGGGCTTCCGCTTCTGACTCCTGATCTCTTCCTTCTTCATGCTGCTATCGCTCCACTGCTCAAATGATTCAAGATTCTTACCTGTGGCAGGCCACACAATAAGTCGGCCCCGGCTTAATGTTCGGAATATACGAGAGACGCGTCCGCGCGTTCTTGTGACAATCGAGGCAGGCCGACATCGTGAAGGACGACACCTGCTTCACCACCGACATATCCTGAACGTCTCCGTGGCAGCTCTGACACTTGATTCCTGCATTGACGTGAAAGCTGTGACTGAAGTAAACGTAATCCGGAAGTCTGTGGACACGTTTCCACGGTATCGGTTTGTTCTCATCGTAATACCTGGTGAGCTTAATAATGAAAGGAGAAGTTTTCATCGCGTACTTGTGGCAGTTCATGCAGGTGCTTGCCGGGGGTATGACTGCATATCTCGACCTGTACACGCCTATATGGCAATAGGCACAATCGATCTTCATTGTGCCAGCATGTAGCTTATGTGAAAACGGGATTGGTTGCTCCGGGGCATATCCGATTCCTTCTCTGGCTGGCCTGGTAACAAAATAAGTAACTGTAATGGATGCCAGCGCGACGAAGATAAGAATTGGAAGGCGAACCCGAAGCGTGTATTCCAGAAGGGTTCTGTTCATTTCGCCTCACTTACGGAAAGTGTTTTCGAACTTGAAGAGTGGAAAAGTACCTCGCAGAATAAAATGTGGCTTCGCGAAGCAACAGACCGAACCAAGAAAATCAAAAGCTGCTCCAGATATGTTAGGATATTCTATTACTACCAAACGCCGTTGTCCTTTGCGGGCATCACGCCAAACAACGAATCAGCGAGCTTGGATAGAAAACTACTTAAGTATGCTTTTGTTCAGATTGAAATAGTGTTGCGTTACTCTTCAACCATCGTCCTCTTTATCGACCGAAAAGACAGATCAAAGACCTACGAACTATTAAATACTTAACGGGATAAAAAGTTCCCCAGAGAGGAGATTTTTTTTCTTTCCTAGCGCAGAACCACGAGTGTCTGGTCCTTCTCGACGACGTCCCCGCTTCTCACCAGGATGTCACCGATTTCAGCATCCTGCGTCGTCCTAATCTCGTTTTCCATTTTCATGGCTTCTAGTATCGCGAGAGTCGATCCTCGCTTCACCGTATCTCCCTTATTGACAAGGACTTTCACCACCAGACCGGGCATCGGTGCCTTTATTTCAGAATGACTGCGGTGAGCGGACTGTTCGGATTGGAATCCTCTTAAGAGTAAATCCCGGTTGCTGAGCACCCTCACGGTCGTCTTGCCGCCGGCCGCGGAGATCATTATTCCGTCGGGTGTATCGGAATAAACGATCTCCCTCATCTCGCTTCCCACTCTGACCAACAGCCGTCCGCTGCCTGCCTCCAGGATTTCAAAATTCAGTTCGCCGCCATCATAGGACAAGCCCCCGTTCTGAACGTTGAATCTGATAAGCTCCCTTCCAATCTCGATCGCCGGCATCAGCTTTCAAACCTCCCCTTCAGCCACTCCGAGGTCTTCATCACCGCGACATGTCCGTTCTTCCCCGCAACTGACCCGCTTGTGAGCTTATACGAGGCGAGAATGAGAGCGTCTTCCATCCCTCGCCTGGAAAGAGCAGAAGATGCGGACCCGTTGTTGACCCAGTTCTTCTCCACAAAACTGGTCGAATATTTCCCTTTTCTGAAGTCATCGCTCTCAAGGACATACCTGCAGAACGGTATGGTGGTCTTTACTCCTGAAATGACGTAATCGTCGAGCGCCCGAACCATCTTCTGTATTGCCAAATCCCTGGTCGTTTCCCATACGCTCAGCTTGGCTATCATAGGATCATAATAAACCGAAATCTCGTTGCCGGTCTCGACACCGGAGTCGACCCGCACATTATTCCCAACCGGTTCACGAATGAGTTCCAGTCGGCCCGTATCCGGGAGAAAGTTGTTAACCACATCCTCCGCGTAAATACGGCACTCGATCGAATGCCCGCGTCTCGCCAGATGATCCTGCGTGATCTCCAGTTTTCTTTCTTCAGCTATGTTTATTTGTTCCCGCACAATGTCGAGCCCGGTAGTTAACTCGGTAATCGGATGCTCAACCTGCAGTCGCGTATTCATTTCAAGGAAATAATAGCTGCCATCCTCCCCAAGGACAAACTCAACCGTGCCGGCATTCCGGTAACCGCACGATTTCGCCGCACTGACCGCAGACCTGCCCATCTTCTCGCGTAGCTCCGGCGTGAGAGCAACCGAAGGCGTCTCCTCTACAACCTTCTGATGGCGGCGCTGGATCGAGCACTCACGCTCAAACAGGTGAACGGTGTTTCCGTAATTGTCCGCGAGAACCTGGAATTCTATGTGTCGCGGATTAATAATATACTTCTCAATGAATACCCGGTCGTCGGCGAAGGCAGAAAGCGCTTCGGAATGAGCGCCACGGAGACCGGCTTCAAGCTCGCTTTCTTCCCGGACCAGCCGCATACCTTTTCCACCGCCGCCGGCGGCTGCCTTGATTAAAATTGGATAACCGACCCTCTTTGCAATCTCCATCGCTTCAGTGAGTGTTTCGACGGGCTTTGAGACCCCGGGAACGATCGGAACTCCCTGCTTGCCAACGGTCTCCCTTGCCTCCGTTTTGTCGCCCATTGCTTTGATGGTATCTGCCTTCGGCCCGATGAACACCAAACCGGCATTTTCTACTTCTGCCGCAAATTCCGAGTTTTCCGATAAGAATCCGTAGCCCGGGTGAATCGCATCTGCACCAGACTTCCTGGCAATCGAGATAATTTTTCCGATGTCGAGATAGGTTTCGCGGGCTTCTTTTCCGTTCAGCGGATAAGCCTCGTCGGCATACCTGACGAACGGCATCCTTACATCGACATCCGAATAAACCGCAACGGAGCTCTTCCCCATCTCCCTGATTGTTCGCATAATCCGGAGTGCGATCTCGCCTCGATTGGCCACCAGGATTTTTCCAATTTGTTTTCTCATTTCATCAAGGTCCGCATTTTGGATTTCCCGGCGTCATTCGGACAACCGGTGAATCCTATTCGGCTTTCATTGAAACTATGGTGACACCCTGACCGCCCTCGCCCATTTCTCCCGACCTGAACGAAGCGACAAATGGATGCACCTTCAACAGCTGTTCAACGGCCCTGCGCAGCGAGCCGGTTCCTGTACCGTGCACGACTTCAACCTGTTTGATTCCGCTGAGGTAGGCTTCGTCAAGAAACTTTTCAACCGAGGTCTGAATTTCATATGGCCTCATCCCGCGGATATCCATCTTGGTCGAGGTACCGGATCTTACTTCGATCGTCACTTCGCTTCTTCTTTGCTTGCTTCGATTCCCCCTTTGAAGTTCGCTTTCATGCACCCGCATCCTCAAACCGTTAACCTCTACTATAAGCTCACCCTTGTCGTTCGACTTCTCGACCACCTCGCCGGAGAGGAGTGTCCCTTTGAGAAGGACCTGGTCGCCTGGCTCAAAGCTCACGGGTTGCAGCGCCCTGTCTTCCTCTTTTATCCTGGAGACGCGCTGCTTCATCTCGTCAACCTGGGTGCGTGCCCGCTTTATGGTGTCCTTCCCTGCATTGGTCTCGCGAATTTCCCGAATCAAGTTCTCAATCTGCCTGTTCAAATCGCGGACAATTCTCTCGGATTCGTCCGCCGCCTTGTTCTTTATTTCCGCTGCTTCCTTCTTTGCCGAGTGAAGTCTCTTCTCGTACTCCTGACGCATGGTCTCCGCGAGCTCTTGCTCCTTTTTTATCTCGACAACCCTGTCGCGCAGCTCGTTTTCGAGTTGTTCCACTCTCAGAAGCAGTCCTTCGAGTTTATCTCTTCCTTCACCGACATACTTCCGCGCCCTGTCGACCGTGGATTCCCCTATTCCGGTACGCTGGGCGATCTCGAACGCATAACTCGACCCCGGCCTGCCTAGGATCAGCTTGTACGTCGGCGTGAGCGTTTTCTGGTCGAATTCCATCGCCGCATTCAGCATACGGTCGGCCTCGCTGGCGAACACTTTCAATCCGGAGTTGTGAGTCGTCACGAAGGAGGTCGTCCCCTTGTCCCGCAGGTCCTCGAG
This sequence comes from Bacteroidota bacterium, assembly GCA_021825585.1. Classification (GTDB taxonomy): domain Bacteria; phylum Bacteroidota; class Ignavibacteria; order Kryptoniales; family JAKASW01; genus JAKASW01. The sequence goes on from JAKAGT010000008.1 coordinate 35,679, forward strand.
GATTGCCGACGCGAGAGCTGCTCCCTCTGCCGGCTCGGTCTCTTCTCCGAACTCGTCGACAAGAACCAGCGACCTCTCGTCAGATTTTTCAAGCACTTCGACAAAATGCTTTATTCTCGATGTGAAAGTGCTGAGGTCATTCTCTATGGATTGTTCGTCTCCGATGTCTGTGAACACCGATTCGTAGACCGGCAGCTCGGTGCCGGGATCGGCGGTCAATGGGATTGCGGCGAGGGTGCAAAGTGCAAATATGCCTACCGTCTTCAGAGTAACTGTCTTCCCGCCCGAATTAGGGCCGCTTATGACTACGACGCGCGTCGAATCATCCAGAAACATGTCTATCGGACTCACCTTATCGCGTCCCAGCTTGATGACAAGCAGCGGATGCCGCGCCTTCACGAGCCTGGGGACCGGCACGGCACCAACGGCCGGCACCACGGCGGTCAGCCGGACTGCATAAGTCGCCCGTGAGTAGAGACTGTCCAGGAACGCAATGACGTCCAGGTTCTGGCTGAGTTGAGGAACCACTTCCCGTACAGAGTCGGTCAGCTCGCGGAGAATCCTCTCAACTTCCCGCTGCTCTTCGAACTGAAGCGAGATTACCTCGTTGTTGAGATCGACCGTGCCGGATGGCTCGATGAATACCGTCTGACCGCTGGCACTCGAGCCGTGAATCAGCCCTTGAATTTGCCTCTTGAATTCAGCCTTCACCGGAAGCACCAATCTGCCATCCCGCTGCGTGAAGATGTCGTCTTCCGAGTATTCCTGCTCGGAAAGAGAACGGGCTAAGGATATTATTTTCTTGCGAACGGCCGTGCGCGTTCTGAAGAGGCTGGTTCTAACCTGGCGGAGCTCTTTGCTGGCATCATCCTTTACATTTCCATCTTCGTCGACCGCCCGGTTGATGTTGTATTCGAGTATGGAATCGGGATACAGCCTGAATCCGATTTCAGAGATCTCCCGCAGCTCGGTTTTTTGTTTCAGCAGACTCTTCCTCGTGGAATCGGCGATATGCAGGAGGACCGAAATGTCGTGGAGTTCTTTACCGGGAAGAAAACTCCCCGGTTTTGCGGCGCGTCCGATGGAAGCGCGCACATCCTTCGCGCCTGTCAGATCGGGATATATATTCCTGGCAACGAGACAGTGCGCCTGGCCTACGAGAAGGTATTCTCTGGAAAGAGCGCTCTTGTCGAAAACAATCGGGATCTCGTCCAGATACTTTTCACCCAGCTCGGTCTGGCAAAGTGATTTCAGGTAGGAAATTAGTCTGGGGAACTCAAGCTTCTCCAAAGACCGCGACAGCTCTGGATCGCGTTCGATCATTTCTTTCCCTTTGAGGCACGTTTCGAGCCTGGATCGAAAAACTTGTCCATGTATTTCTCAGCCGACGTTCTCGTGGTAAATGTCTTGTAAACAAGGCCGGCGAAACCCTTCAGAGGCTGATACAGGAAAGACTTCTTCAAAGACGGGCCGTTGGCGGGGATATCAAACAATGAAAGGAAGAGAAAAAGCAGACTCAGAAACATCGCTCCTTCCAGCACGCCGAAAATGGCGCCGCCCAATTTGTCCCAGATCTGGAGTATCGGGACCTTTCTGAAACCTTTCGCCAGCAATGCGGCCACCATGAAGAGTGCCGCGAACACGACGATGAGCCCGATTATTATGCTGACCATTTCGCCGGTGCCCAGCATGTTTCCCACGAAGGAAGCGATTGGCTTGGACTCCTTTGCCGCGATGTAGATTCCCGCCAGCAACGCAAGAAGCGAGAAGACCTTGCTGAAGAAGCCCTTTGAAAATCCATGCATTGCGAAGGCAATCAGGACGACGATGAGAATAATGTCGAGTGCGCTTATCAACTCAGCTTCGCCTTGACAATCTCTTGCACGACCTTTCCGTCGGTCTTCCCGCGCAGCTCCTTCATCACCGCTCCCATTAGCTTGCCGAAATCTTTCTGGTCGTGCACGCCAAGCTTGATTGCCAGCTCATCGACAAATTTGACAATGTCTTCGCGGCTCATTTGCTTCGGAAGGTATTCCTGTATTATCTCGAGCTCTTCCCGCTCCTTGTCGGCAAGATCCTTGCGCCCGGCCTTGTCGAATTCCTCGATCGACTCTTTCCTCATCTTCGCCGAACTGAGCAGTACCTGCATCTCATCCTCTTCCGTCATCCCCTCGGGGGTCGTGCGTTTTTCGACTTCCTTCTCCATAAGCTTCGCCTTCACCATCCTCAGTGTCTCGAGGCGACGGGAATCCTTCTTCAGCATTGCCGTCTTGATATGATCGTTGAGGGTATCTTTTAATGTCATTGTAATTTCCCTGGAAACTTCAAGATCGTTCCGTTTAGTGATTCGCCTGTGCCGCACAAGAAAAGGATGGAATCCACTATTTCCTGGATCTTAACCCACTTGCCCGTGTCGGCATTCGGCATTGATTTTCTATTGCCTGGAGTATCGATGACAGATGGGGCAATCCCATAAACCGACACTCCATAATCCTTGTACTCTTCGGCAGCCGCCCTCGTCAGTGCGAGAATTGCTGACTTCGAGGCAGAATAAACTGAGCTTCCGGCACCTGTGCCGTAGACCTGCATCGAAACGAAATTCACAATCCTGCCGAACCTCCGTTTGATCATGACCGGCATCACAGCCGACATAATGTTGAACGTCGGCAAAACATCAATCGAGAGCATCTGACTGAGCTCAGAAGGGGTGTGCTCGTGGAGTTTCTTTCCGCCGATCCATCCGCCGAGCGAGTTTAGCAGGAAATCAATGCCGCCGAATCGGCTTGCTGCGGAGCGGACCGCATCCTTAGCCTCATCGAAGTTCGAGAGATCCGCCCGGATCAGATCGGCGGATTCCGCATATTTCCCGAAAGAATCCCTCAGTCCCGCTTCTCTCCCCGCGTTCCTATAGATGAAAGCTACCTTGCTTCCAGCTTCAAGGAAGGCTCTTGCAAGCTCCTTCCCCACAGAGCCGCCGGTTACAAGCGCGACCTTCCCGGATAAACTCATCATGTGAGAAGTTATTTTCATAAGCGGTAAAAAGCAATCAGCGCCGCCCGGGTCTGCGACAAAAACGTAATTGCGTGAAACACATAGGGCGCGTAAGGAATGAATTTATGTGTTCTAATGTGCCTATGTGGTTAAACTATTGCCTTTTTAGAAATTTGTCGCACACCCAGTCGCTTTGTATCGCTTTGTTTAGAGAAACAAATGAGCTACATTATTCCGCAAAATTGCTAAAGATTACACGAAGGATGACCAAACGGCCGTTGTCAGGTTACTGTTTAGTGAATCCGAAAAACATCTCAACAGCAGATTAGTAATAATTCCGAATTTTGATTAGCCTATTTTCCGAAGCACACAACCAGCATGTTTGGCAAACAAAGGGCCAACGTTCCAAACATCATCCCTTTCTATCTAAACATGCGATTGCAGTGCACCTCGCGGACGTAGGCACGCCTGGGTCACGGAAGAGCTGGAAACCGAGCAAAGCAAAGGTATCCCGATTCATATTTACCGTTTCTAGATACATTTCGACCAAATACCCTTTGTATCCATATTCAATCACCCGAACAAACAAAAAGAAAAGGAACGCCAATGAAGCTGAAAGGTACTCTTCCGAGGCTTGTTCTGCTTGGGTTTCTTTTTGCCGTCGTGACACAGGCTTCTAACGCAATGGCACAGGAGAAACTTACAATGCAATCAATACCGGCGCTCGATCCAAGCAACATCGATCCGAGCGTGAAACCATCCCAAAATTTTTATCTTTACGCTAACGGAGAGTGGCTCAAGAAGAACCCCATCCCCCCCGAATACAGCAGGTGGGGCAGCTTTTCGGAGCTTTTTGACCGCAACATGAACACTCTTCACAAGATCGCCTCGAATGCCGCCGAAACAGCGGAGGCAAAGAAGGGAAGCGACAAACAGCTTGTCGGCGACTTCTTCTACAGCGGCATGGACTCCGCTGCGATCCAGAAGGGTGGAATAACCCCGCTGGAGCCCTATTTCGAGGAAATCGACGCAATCAAGTCGAAAAAGGGCCTCGAAACCGTCGTTGCAAAATTACAGAAGATGGGCGTGAATATTCTGTTCTACTTCACATCAGAACAGGATTTCAAGAACAGCGATATGATGATTGCCAGCGTTCACCAGTCAGGCTTGAGCCTGCCGGACCGGGACTACTACACAAAGTCTGATAAGCAGTCCAAGGAGATCTTGAGCGCCTACAGCAGCTATGTCGAGTCAATGTTCTCGCTAATTGGCGAGAAGAAGCAGGAAGCCTCTGATAACTCGAAAGTAATCATGAGAATCGAGAAGAGGCTTGCTGAAGCATCCATGACCCGCGTAGAGCGGCGGAACCCAAAGGCGACATACAACATGTTGACAGTCGCGAAGATCGACTCCCTTACGCCTGGCTTCTCCTGGAATGAATATCTCCGGTATTTCCATCTTGAGGGAGTCAAGAAGGTGAACGTTGGCCAGCCGAAATTCATCGCCGAGGTCGGCAAGATGCTGGAGAATATCAGTCTCAACGACTGGAAAATTTATCTGAAATGGCATCTGCTAAATGCCATGGCGCCGTATCTTAGCGATAAGTTCGTCGAGGAGCGCTTCAGCTTCTACGGGAAGACCTTGAGCGGCGCGAAGGAACTCCAGCCAAGATGGAAACGGGTGCTCGGGACCGTAGACCAGGAGATTGGGTTTGCATTGGGAAAGCTTTATGTCGAGAAACATTTCTCGCCGGAAGCTAAGGCCCGGGCCGAAGAGATGGTACACAACCTGGAAGCGGCCTTCGCACAGAGAATCAAGAAGGTGGACTGGATGAGCGAGACAACAAAGAAACAAGCACTCATCAAGCTTAAGGCAATCGTAAACAAGATCGGATACCCGGACAAGTGGAAGAGCTACACAGGATTGAATATCGACAGGGGCGCGTACGTCCTTAACGTCATCCGGGCGAATGAATTCGAGCTCAGCTTCGAAATAAACAAGGTTGGCAAGCCGGTCGACCGAACTGAGTGGGGAATGACCCCGCCGACTGTTAATGCGTACTACGATCCGTCAATGAACGAGATCGTCTTCCCTGCGGGCATATTGCAGCCGCCTTTCTTCAATCCGACTGCAGATGACGCAGTGAACTACGGTGGAATGGGCGCAGTTATCGGACATGAGATGACGCACGGCTTCGACGACCAGGGAAGCCAGTTCGATGCCCGGGGGAATCTAAAGGACTGGTGGACAAAGCAAGATGCCGCAAACTTCAAGAAGAAGGCGGACATACTTGTCCAGCAATTCGATGGTTACACGGTTCTCGACTCACTTCACATTAATGGAAAACTAACTGAAGGTGAGAACATAGCGGACCTTGGTGGAGTCTCGATAGCGTTCGACGCCTTCGAGAAAACGCTCAAAGGCAAGCCCCGTCCGGCAAAGATTGACGGCTTCACGCCGGAGCAGAGGTTTTTCATGGCGTGGGCCCAGATGTGGCGGGAGAACGACACGCCCCAGGCATTGAGACAGCGGCTCATCGTAGATCCTCACTCTCCGAACGAGTATCGCTGCAACGGACCGCTCTCCGACTTCCCCGCCTTCTACGAGGCATTCGGCGTCAAGCCGGGCGATCCCATGTATAGAGCGGAAGATGTAAGAGCAAAGATCTGGTAGACTAAACAAGACCCTGCGCGGGCTCCGCTTGCGCAGGGTCTTCCTGTTTCTTGCCTTCCCACTTTCGGAATTCTCCTTCAGCAATCACACGGACCCCCTCTGACACTTTGTCATTCCCGCACGCTCTTAGCGGGAATCCAGTCCATCGTCTAAACAACGCGCTTGGTTTATCCACAACATTCAATTACAACCGTCACATCGATTCCCAGTAGAACCATTCGGGAATGACAAAACAACACTCAACTCTGTCATTCCCGCGAAAGCGGGAATCCAGAAGCATCGGGCTTCACGATACACGGTCGCAGTGACCTGTGCGTATTAATCCACAAGTGTGGATTTCCGCTTCCCACTCCCGTCAGGGCGGACCCACGAACAACAAGAGTAAGAAGTGCACTATTTCCCCGGAAACAACTCATCGTACAGATCCTTCCATTCAGGATTCTTCGATTCAATAAGCTCAATCTTCCACTTTCGCAGCCACTTCTTGATCTGCTTCTCCCTCTTTATCGCATGCCTGATATCGTTCGTCGATTCGAAATAAACGAGTTTGTCTACAGTATACCGCTTCGTGAATCCCTCGTTTGTTCCCGCTTTGTGTTCACCGACTCTTCTGATAAGATTGTTTGTCACACCCGTATACAGCGTACCATTACGTTTGCTGGCGAGTATGTAAACGTAGTAATTCTTGTCGTGTGTCATAATTCAACAAACATCCTTAAGATCACATAATTATGTCATCCCCATCCTTCACGGCGGGATAAACGCCCTCGAGTCCTCCTCTCTCACTTTGTCATTCCCGCACGCTCTTAGCGGGAATCCAGTCCGCCATTCAAAGAACGCGCCTGGTTTATCCACATTATTCGATCACAACCGTTACATGGATTCCCGATAGAATCATTCGGGAATGACAAAACACCACTGCACTCTGTCATTCCGTCTCGCAGGGCTGGACAAACGCCATCGAGTCCTCCTCTCTCACTTTGTCATTCCCGCACGCTCTTAGCGGGAATCCAGTCCGCCAATTCAATTACAACCGCCACATCGATTCCCAGTAGAATCATTCGGGAATGACAAAACACCACTGCACTTTGTCATTCCGTCTCGCAGGGCTGGACAAACGCCATCGAGTCCTCCTCTCTCACTTTGTCATTCCCGCACGCTCTCAGCGGGAATCCAGTCCGCCATTCAAAGAACGCGCCTGGTTTATCCACATTATTCGATCACAACCGTTACATGGATTCCCGATAGAATCATTCGGGAATGACAAAACACCACTGCACTTTGTCATTCCGTCTCGCAGGGCTGGACAAACGCCATCGAGTCCTCCTCTCTCACTTTGTCATTCCCGCACGCTCTTAGCGGGAATCCAGTCCGCCAATTCAATTACAACCGTCACATCGATTCCCAGTAGAATCATTCGGGAATGAAAAGGGATACCGGCGGAAACCTCACGGCTTCCGCCATATTATCTTCTCCCGGTCCTTATCCCTGCGGTTGACCCGTCGAGGACCCAGGCGGCTTTGTCCTTGATCTGCCCCGTGCTCTTGAAATGGACTTGAACTCCTCAAGAGCAGCCTTGTCGTTTTTAAACACGACCTTTGCATAGCTACGAGTGGCACCTATCGTCCTCTTTAAAGAGGCAAGTGCGGCATCTCTCGTCTTTGTCGCGGCATTCCGAAGCTTCTTTGCATTCTCCTGTATCGCATCGGCAGTCACGAGTTTTGCGTAAACGGCGGAAACTTCATCGATGTCGCTCTGCGTCATCCCGTTGGCCAGAAGGATATCGCTATACTTCTGGACGATGCCCGTGAAGTAATCGAGAAGCGTAATCATACCTTTTACTGCGGTCGGCTTGGATGTCCCGATCTTGAATTCCTTCTGCTTTATCTTGTCTCCCTCGAACGCGGACTTCGCCGCATTCTGTACCTGCGAAATGTTTTCAAGTGCAGCGCGCATGACTTCATCCTGATCTTTCGTCCTCTGCTCCAACGCATTCTGCGCGTTGACCTGTGCAGTATTTTTCCTGACGAGATCGTTCACGGCGGCTTCGAGCTTATCCCGCTTCTTCTGCCCCTCGCCTTTTGCGAGGATCACATCCTTGTGATTACCCATGGCTTGATCAAGCCCCTTGCCATCCTCAACTACTTCATCGACTTTTACCGGCATAATCTGTCTCCTTTTCCCCGACAAAGTCCGGGTTTTGTCGCGGCTGTTTTTAGGTTGCTTGTTCGTTTATTTGCCTTCCCGTCTGCCGGGAAGGCAGAAACGGGAAAATAGCTTCCATCACGGTAAGCCGTGTGCCGATCTCAGTAAGCATCGCATCGGGAACTAATTGGTAAGGAATTTAGAACTGGGGAATCCCTGGATTAAGCCTGTCCATAGTGAATTTGACTAATCCCGGGTTGAAATCAAATATATCCTTCAAAAAACTTCCGGATCCTGTAGAAATGCCGCAAAATCGTCAAAAAGGGGCGACCCGATGGTAAAAAAAGTTCCGGATCTTCCCTCAAGCAGATGGAATATCTGTTCTACCGTCTGGCAATATCCAACGAACGTTTGGCAGCACCCAACGGACGGTTGGCAGCATCAAGTGAGCGATCAGAAGCTTCGTGTGACCGTTCGGAAACCACAGGTCAGAGTTCGGCAGCCCCACAAGAATACCTGCCGGATATCCACGAACGTTTGGATACTTTCATTAAATTCATGTCTGCTCCGCCGGAACGCTTGTCTAATCCTCTGGAATCCTTGCGGACTTAAGGTTAAGAAAGATTCTGCGGGATCTTGAGTCGGGGAGTTAAAATACCCTGCCGGGGATCCGCCCGTCTTTCATCTCACGCTTCCTCCCCCTCGATGCCAGCTTCTTACCTGTGCCGCTCTTACTTTACGACTTCCCCTACGACAAACGATTCCTCACCCATCTTCGCCAGAGTTGACACTAGTTTATCCGCTTCAACAGACGGGACAATTATTATCAGGCCTATCCCCATGTTCAACGCCCTTCTCGCCTCGTCATCGGGCACCCGCCCCAGATTCTGTATCATCCTGAAAATCGGCGGGGTGTTCCAGTTTTCCCAGAACACCTTGAACTTCCGCGGCTCGCGGATCACCCTTATTGTGTTTCCTTCTATTCCGCCGCCGGTAATGTGAGACATGCCATGAACCGTGAATCTCTTCGTCACTGTCCGCATAACATTCAGGTATGACCGGTGTGTCCTGAGCAACGCCTCTCCAACCGTCTCCCCGAGCTCATCTACGTAATTGTCGAGCTTGTATTCCGAAAGAAGGACCCTTCTTGCCAGCGAATAGCCGTTGGTGTGCAAACCGGTCGAAGCTACACCGATGAGTACGTCTCCCTTCTTCAACTTCTTTCCATCTATGACCTTGGTCTTGTCGACCACTCCCACAATGGTACCTGCGAGATCGTAGTCGTCTTCCGAATAGACGCCCGGCATTTCGGCAGTCTCCCCTCCGATCAGGGCCAGACCATTCTCCTTGCAGGCAGTAGACAGTCCCTTCACTACCTCGCCGGCTATGTCCGCGTTCAATCTTCCGCATGCATAATAATCCAGGAAGAACAGAGGTACGGCACCGCCGACTCCTATGTCGTTGACACAATGGTTCACAAGATCCTGGCCGATAGTATCGTGCTTCCCCATTTCAATTGCTATTTTTACCTTGGTTCCGACTCCGTCGACGCTCGATACAAGAATCGGATTGCGGTAGCCCGGGAATTTGCCGTTATAGAATCCGCCGAAAAACCCGATTTCGGACAACACATTCCTGTTGAAAGTCCGTTTTGCCAGCGGCTTTATCTTCTGTACAAGCCTTTCTGCCTCATCGATATTGACGCCACTCTGTTTATATGTAGTCATCCTGCCTGTGTCTGTTTAGTTCATTTCAATGATAACAATCCGTCTGCAGCCACGAACTTCATCGCGCCTACCACATTCTTAGTGGAGACATCATCCCTCATCACCACTCTGCCGATTCCCGCGGGAAGAACAAACCGCACCTTCCCTGCTTTCATCTTCTTGTCGAAGGTGAGTCGGTTCAATACCTGCTCCATATCGACTCCGGCAGCGGATTGCCTGGCAATCTGCCTCACCATCTTCAGTATCCGCTCGAAGCTTGAAGGACGCAGGAGCTTCATGTGCATGGCTATGTGCGATTCCGCTACCAGACCTATGAGTACGGCTTCGCCATGCTTAAAAGTCCCGTAACCGGTAGCCGACTCTATTGCGTGTCCAATCGTGTGCCCGAGGTTGAGGTGCGCCCTTATTCCGGCTTCCCTCAGGTCTTTCTCGACGTAACGCTTCTTCGTATCGACGGAGATTCTGATCGTCTTCTCCAGCGTCTTCTTCTCCTTGTTCAGGAGCCTCGCGGTGTTCTTATCGATGAATTCAAAAAACGGTTCTCCTCTCAGGACGGCGTACTTAGCTATTTCACCGAGGCCGCAGATGAGTTCCGCCTTGGGGAGGGTCTCCAGAAAGTTCGTATTCATGACGATGGAAATGGGCTGGTGAAACGCGCCTATCATATTTTTCCCGAGGTCATGATTGACTCCCACTTTTCCGCCAACCGAGCTGTCGACCATGGCAAGGAGAGTGGTCGGGACATGGACATATTGTATCCCCCGCTGGAAAATAGCGGCGACGAAACCGGAAAGATCTCCCGTAATTCCTCCTCCGATAGCATAGAGGACGGAGTCCCGCCTGATGTCTCTCTCAAGAAAGTAAGTCAGCAGCTCTTCTGCATGCTCGATATCCTTGTTCTCTTCGGCTGCAGAAAAGGTCGCTACAACTGCCCCGTCGATATTCCCGATGTCTTTGATGAGCCCCTTATACAGGTCGGCGACTCGCGAATCTACCACTACTGCGGGTTTTCCGGCAGAGCGTAGAAGCGACAGCAGTGCCGAGTCGGAATCGTCGATGTGAATAGGAACCCTGGAAGAGTTAACCCGGTAACTCAAAGTCTTCATATGATTTTGTCCCGCAATTTTAGCACGATCTCCTTGACGCTTTCTGATATACTCAATTTCGATGTATCGACCACAATGCTGGCTTCAAGATAATACTTCTCTCTTTCCCTGAGGAGCGACGCTACTCTAACGGATAGTTCATCCTCCGTAAGGGGCTGTCCATCGGTCGAAAGAAGCATTGGACGGTTGCTCCGGGCGCGGACCCGCTCGAGAATATTGGCCGCATCCGACTTCAAATACACGAGAATTCCGCTCTTTTTGACCAGGATGCGATTCAGTTCGCTGGCAAGGGCCCCTCCGCCGAGCGCAACGACGTTATTCCCTTTCTCCAGCACTATTTCCTTCAGTACATTTTCTTCCAGGCTGCGAAAATACTTTTCGCCGCGCGTCTTAAAAATGTCCCGGATGGAGATATTCTCTTTTTCTTCGATGAAGCTGTCAGCGTCGATAAAACCGAAGTGAATCTCGCGGGCCAGCAGTGGGCCGATTGTGCTCTTACCGCTTCCCATGAATCCCGCAAGAAACACTAGTTGTTGCGATTCATTCAATTTCTCTCACCGAGCCTGAATATAACTGTCGAAGTCTAACTTGCAAAACTGTTTTTGGAGTGGCCTGTTCGACATCAAATTCAAAATTTCCTATCTTCAATCTGCTTCCGACTCTTGGCACAGACTCGTGCCGCCTTATCAACAATGAGGAGATAGTATCTCCGGGCTCGAAATCGAAATCGAATCCGCCGACGTCCGAAGATATCTCTTCCAATCTTGCATTACCCTTCACAGCAAGACTTCCATCCGTCATTTTATTGACGAGGGTCCCTTTACGCGGCATCGCTGCGCTGGAGCCGAATATCTCTCGGACCACATCGGAAAGTGTGACGATACCCGCCAATCCCCCGAATTCGTCCACTACTACAGCAATATGAAGTTTGTTGGCCCTGTAAGTCTCCAGCAAACCTTCCAACGATTGCGTCTCCGGCACGAACACCGGCTTGCGCATCAGGGCTTTCACACTGAATTTCTTCATGGCCGTCTTTTTCCTCAAGACCGGCAGGACATCCCTCGCATAGAGCATTCCCACGATATTGTCCGGAGATCCGGAGTAAACAGGGAGCCTCGAATGACCGCTCTTTCTGAAAATCTCCACGACATCTTCGAACCTGTTCGTATCCTGGACACTCACCATCTCCGTTCTCGGCGTCATAGTATCCCTGACATTCTTCTCGCCGAGAAAAGAAATCTTACCGAGAAGGTCCGCTTCGTTCTTGTCGATTACGCCGACGCTTCCCGCGATGTTCGACAGCGTCTTCAATCCCTGGCTATCAATTGTCAGCACCGGTTTTCTTCTTCTCGCGGTTATTCCGGACAGGAAAGAATTGAAAGGATAGACAATCGGACTGGTAACGACAAGGAGCACCGCCATCAGCGGGAGGCAAACCGCTGCAATCAATCTCGGATTTCGCGCGGCGACAATCTTCGGGACGGAATCGGCGAAGAGGATAAGCAGCCCGGAAACGACCACTACCTCCAATCCAATGGCAAGTGTTCTGTCGAACGAGAACCTGGCGGACAGGTCCACGGCAAGGGATGCGCCGATCAGGGTAAACAGGAAGACGGCGATTGAATTAGATACGAGTATCGTCGACAGCAATCGCTGCGGCGATCCGTATATTCGCGAAGATATTCTTCCCTTTATCCGTTCACCGGATCCGGTAATAGAATAAAGGGCAACTTCTGCCGCTGAGAGCGCAAAAGCGAATACAAGTAAGACGATTAAGATCAGGATCTTCGTTGCCACTGTTCAATTAAATTGTGGAAAAAAAAGGAAATATCCACGACTTCGAAGGAAAAAATACTATCACACCGAATGCGCGGGAGCTTGCTTCCGCGCTGAAAAGCAGCCGCCACGCGCTTCTCATCAGTCAGCGGTCAGGAACACGTCATGGAGCAAGGCGGCTAATCTCCCACTTGCTGCTGTTTCCTGACGTGTAGAGAATCCTGTCGTGTAACCGGTTCGGCCTCCCTTGCCAGAACTCATAAATTGTCGGCTTTATCCTGAATCCTCCCCAATTCCCGGGTCGCGGTACTTCCTCGCCGGGAAACCGTTCCTCGAACTCCTTGAAAAGTCTGTCCAACTCTGCACGACCTTTGATTTCGTTGCTCTGATTCGACGCCCAGGCCGCAATCTTGCTCTTCCTCGGCCTTCTGGCAAAATAGGCGTCTGATTCTTCCGAGCTCGTCTTCTCTACCTTTCCTTCGATCCTCACCTGCCTGTCCAACTCATGCCAGAACAAGGAGCCGCCGGCGACCGGTTTGTCGATGAGTTCCTTCCCCTTACGGCTATTGTAATTTGTGTAGAAGACGAAGCCGCTTTGGTCAAACCCGCGCAAGAGGACCATTCTCACCGAAGGGTTCCCGTCCGATGATACCGTGGCGAGTGCCATGGCGTGAGGCTCCGGCACCTCGGCTCTCACGGCATCTTCCATCCATTTGCCGAACTGGAGAAGAGGGTCACGTTCCACGATTGATTCATCAAGCGGTTCGCCCGAGTAGTCCCTTCGCAGTTCCTCTATGTGTTTTTGAATGATCACCGGTGTTGTTTGTCTTAGAATTTCTTGTCCCTTTTCAAGGCTCCAAACGGAGAAGGTATCAGGAGAATTCCCTCGACCTCGAAATGGCGTGCATCGCAGGTTTCAGTCTGGAGAGACAAATTGCCCGGACCATGCACCTGGCCTGGCGAACAAAACAGAAAAGGGAGAAAGAGAGCCGGGTGCTTTTCCTGCGCCGACAGGGTCGGCGTCTCTCTCACCCTTTTCGTCTCCAAAACCGTTCATTTGGGGCAGCGTCACTTGCCGACGGGAACCGACACAGATTTCCACTCTCTCATTTTGTGTCCCTTCAACGCGTAGAGAAAAATCGCGAGATAGCACGGGAGCAGAATCCAGTAGGATCCCTGAGGCGAATATGAATCTGATAACACTCCGTACAAAGGCGGAATGGTCGCTCCGCCGGCAATTGCCATGATCAGGATTGCTGACCCGATCTTAGTAAATCTCCCCAGACCTTCAAGGGCGAGCGGCCAAATCGTCGGCCATACCATGGCGTTTGCGAATCCCAGCAGTGAGACGAAGAGAACGGAATTCGGTATCGGGGACACACCAAGCCAGCCGAAAAGGATGCTGGACAAGCCGGTACTCGCCGTCGAGGAAAACATTACCAGGAAACTGAAGATCAGACCGAGTACCGCCGAAATTATCAGCGCAGTCTCCTGCTTGATTACTCTCGGAATCGTTGCTATTCCGACTACATATCCGATCACCATAAACGCCATCGTGTACGCAGTAAGCTTCCCGAAGAAAGAGATACCGAGACTTCTTCCGTAAAGCCCAATCGTGTCTGCAGCCATGACCTCGACGCCTACATAAAAGAACAGCGCTATTGCGCCGAGAATCAATTGAGGAAACTGGAAAATGCTTGTCTTGTCGCTGCTTGGACTCTCGCTTCCCTCATCCTCTGCGTCCGTATCCAATTCGGGCAGTGGGGAGAACCGGATCATTGCTGCAAGTAAGACCAGAATTACCGCCATTACTATATATGGAACGACAAGCCTGTCAGCCAGCTGATTAAAGGCCATCGTGCGGGCCGCAGGAGTCATTGCACTCAGATTTGCATCGCTGTATTTTTCAATTCCATGCAGCATCAATGCCGTGAAGATCAGCGGGCTGAGGATACCTGCCGCTTTGTTTGCTATGCCCATGAATCCTATTCTCGCCGCCGCACTCTTGCGCGGCCCGATGACGACAACGTACGGGTTAGATGCCGTCTGAAGAATGGTCAGACCGGCACCCATCACGAAAAGCCCGAGCAGGAAGACCGCATAAACTCTCGTGTGTGCCGCAGGTATGAATATGAGCGCGCCGATTGCCATGCCGACCAGACCCAGAACCATCCCGTTCTTGTAGCCCGTCTTCAACAACACTGCAGACATCGGCAACGCCATCAAAGTGTATGAAATGTAAAACGCCATCGAAACAAGATACGCTTCGGCTTGATTAAGCTCGCACGCAATCTTCAGAAATGGGATCAATGAACCGTTCAGCCAGGTAACAAACCCAAAGATGAAAAACAGAAGCCCTATTATGCTGATAGATACCCAATAATTATTCGAAGAAGATCCAGCAGTGTCCGATTGCACTATAGCTCCTTTCCCTTAACTTTTGCTTTTGAATTGAGAACATATATGTCTACGCTGCGCCGTTTATTCCAATGACCGCAACAGATTAGATCCGGAAAATTAGTGGGAAGAGTGAGAATTTCTCCGTTTCGCATGCTTGATTTATTCTCTGCCAGAATCTACTAGTGCCATTCCAACTAATTTTACCAAACAACGTGCAGGTAAAATTATTGTTGGAATGAGCATCCCGCCCGCTTTTGGCGAGACCAAGTTAGTAAATGATAGTTGGATCGGCACTAGCATTTCGTCCTGAACAATGCAAAGCACATCAAATTTCAAATCGTGAAAACCTTTGATAAAACAAGTTGAAGATAATATTTCACTTTTCGGCAGAAAAAACAAGAAAAGGTCGAGGTGCGGGTGTGCGACAAATTTGTAAAAAGCAATAGATTAACCACATAGGCACATTAGAAAACATAGATTTATTCGTTAATGTGCCCTATGTGCCTATGTGTTTTATATTTTTGTCGCAGACCCTCGAGGTGCCCGGGGGATCAGTTTGGTCCACAACTTCCTTCACTAATCCGAGGGTCGAGTGCTGAATGGAAAAACCGGCCGACCGTGTGTCGTGAGAGGGAATCGGTTCAGGCGCTCAGAAAATCATCCAGCCGGTAGTTCACTTCTTCCGCTTTTTTCTCCAACGTAATGGCAGCGGCAACCACATCATCCGAAATTCGGGTTCCTCTCCCGCCCTTCGTATCACTTGCACCTGAACTGGAGCGCTCGACCATTTCCGCCAGGGCGGCAAAGCCAAGGACGACTTCGAATCGCTCCTTGTTGAACCACGTCACCCCATCATATTTATGAACGCCGAAGAAGTCTTTTGCGGAATCGCTAATCATCATCCGCTTGAAAGACGCCTCGAAGTCTTTGCCATACTCATCCCTGATCGCGGCGAAGGTCAACAGGATACTGACAATTCGACTTTCATAGCCCGGAATCTGGTCGCCGATCCCCAGCTCCTGATAGCATAAGCGAATTTGAACGGCAATTCGCCAATCGTCAAACAGCTTCTGCGCGGGCAGCTGTCCCCACTCCGCCGACTTCATGATTCCGTGGAGAAATGTCCATATGAATATCACTCTCCAGCCGTCGAACGTTGGAAGTTCTTTGTCGGAAACAAATCTGGAGACGTATTCGACTGTCAATTTCGTTCCCGCGCGCTCTCTCAGTGAGAGCAGACCCTCGTAGTCGGATGAAGCCTTCCTGACGTAGGATGAAACGTCCAGCGTCACATGCGCATAGTCTTCGAGTGCGAGGGCGAACTTCCTGGCCTTCTCCTGAAATGCCTTTGCCCTGCCGGGCTTCAGCCTTCCCTTGGTGCTGCCCTCAATGAGGTACTTCAGGCTTCCTGCATTGAAGGCCTCGTACAGAGCGGCATGAACTTCCCGGAGCTTCCAGTTTACCACTTCCTCCTGGACCGAGCTGACACCTCTCCCATCGAGCTTCTTGCACAACTCGCCCCAGGGCCATTCATGCGTCGAATGTACTTTCCTGAAATCCGCAAAGACGCTGTACTTGTAAGCACCGAGTTCGATGTACAGCCCATCTTTCTTCAAGCCGCCG
Source organism: Bacteroidota bacterium (assembly GCA_021825585.1). GTDB lineage: Bacteria > Bacteroidota > Ignavibacteria > Kryptoniales > JAKASW01 > JAKASW01. The sequence goes on from JAKAGT010000008.1 coordinate 52,120, forward strand.
GCAGGCCTGATAAATTCGAGGTTGCTTATTAAGTCCCTGAATGTATAATAGTCCTCCCTTCCTCCGTCGATGCCGAGTCCGTCCGCAAGCGAATCCCTTAACAGGTTCCCGCCCTCGTCGCGGAAGCCGACCGACATTTTTATCCAGCCCGAGGCGTGAGAATAACGATTATTGTAGACGAACAGCACCCGTTCGGTTCCGGCACCGTTGCTATATGCGAAGACATCTTCATTGACGACTCCACCGGATGCGTTGAAGTCGTAGAGCCTGAAGTTATCCATTTCGCTGAAGAGGTACCTTCGGTTCAGAAGAGGAAATATCTCTCTTTCGTGGCGCGCGACGAGCCATCCGTCCGGAACCTCATCGCGGTAGGCCCGCTTGAATTCCATACCATATTTCTCTGTAAAACCCTCAATTTGTCCGTGCCCGAACATCGGTGTCCCCGGCATCGTGGCCATCATGGCACAGACACCGAAATACTTGTCGTCTTTTCCGAACTGGGCGATGGCTGTCTCCTCGTCCGGATTGTTCAGGAAGTTCACGAACCGCTTCAAAATCTGAGGATTGTATTCGAGGACGTTCTTCATCACCTGACGATAATTGGCGTTTTCCTCTTTTTTCAGCATGTTCATGAAAGCGCTGTTGTACACCCTGTGCATTCCGAGCGTCCGCACGAAGTATCCTTCCATCAGCCAGAATGCCTCTGCCAGAAGCAGCGTGTCGGGCGCTTCTTTCTGTACACGGTCGACCACCTCCCGCCAGAATTCGTTCGGCATAACGGCGTCAAATTGTTCCCTCGTCATTGAGAAGTTTGAGCGCGACGGGATGGCTCCGCCGGTTCCCGGCTCGGGAAACCAGAGACGCTGGTAGTGTTTCTTGCTGAGCACCATTGCCGCATCGAAGCGAATTATCGGGAACATCCGGGCCACGTGTAGTATCGTCTGAATCACGGCCTCGCGCACCTCCGGCTTCGTGAAATCGAGCTGCGCGGTGTCGTTCCAGGGCATGTGGGTCCCGTCGTTACCATGATAGATGTAACGGGCATCGCCTGTCCATCTGTCATGGCGTTTAAAAACAACCGCGGCGTCTCGTTTGGTCCAATAGCCATCCTCGATGAAGACCCCGACACGGTCGTCGCCGCTCAAATCAGGTCCGGTGTAAGAGTAGTTCGGGAACGGCGGATACTCTGACTGGAGAAACCAGTCCGGATGCTCGATAACCCATGAAGAGTCGATACCCATATGGTTCGGCACCATATCGCTGGCGAGCCGAAGGCCGAATTTGATCGCCCTTTCACGCAGGTTCCTGTGACCTTCCTCTCCGCCAAGTTCCGGAGCAATTTCGTACGCGTCCAGGGAATACGCCGACGCTATGGCGTCCGTGTTCCCGTTCAGGTGCTTGATTTTTCTGGAAGCGTTGCTGCGTACCCAGATCCCTATCAGCCAGAGGCCGCTGAACCCGCGTTTGGACAATCCGGCGAGTTCGTCATCCGGAATCTGATCGAGACGCGTTATCGAACGACTGTATTTCCTGCTGAGCTGATCCAGCCAGACAAAAATGTTCTTGGCAATCAAAACGAGATTTGGCATCCAATTCAGGTCGACACTGAAATTTTCGCGTTCGTGCTCGATGCCTCTGAAACCCGGAATCGGAACAGGTTCTTTCTCACCAAATCCGAAAAAATCAGCCTGAACTACGCCCGGTATCCTCGATTTCTCCGCCTGGGCCTGCGCAAGCATCAGGAAGTACTTCCCCTCCTCGTTTATAAAATCAACTGCCCCGAGCAGCCTTCGCATATGAGGGGATTTCGAAAGTATCGATCCCCAATGTCTTACGATAAACTGAAGCTGGTCGGCAATGGAGTCAGGATGTGCCTCAACTGGAGCAAGTAGCATTTTTATGAGCGGAGCGTTGGTCGGACCATATCCCGGCTGTGCCTCAAAGAATGCCTCAACGTCGGACATGATAGTCTCGTATGATGAACCATCCTTCAGATGTGAATCGTCGACAAGTTCATAGATGGAATTGAAGGAAGGGTTCCTGTTCTCGAGCCATAGCAAAATGAGCTCCTTCATTATAACATGTCGTCTTGAGTCTCCGCTTACCTCGCCTCTCAAGAACTCCGTCGGTGACTCCTCGTTCCGGTAAATGGAATTGGGCGGGAATGACTCGACAAACTGTTCAAAACACTGTTCTACGTTGGGTTGCCCCAAGTCACTTGCCAGGGCAATGTTCAATTTAGAAAACGCATCCGGATTGATCTCATCTACGTAGGAATCAATTACGAAATGAAGGACCTCATGGAAAATTCCCAGGGCATTAATCTCACTCGGAGAGACTTGCTTCATACTCTCCCGGGAGATTTCCGGCAAAGATTCGAGCCGTTTTGATCGCCCTTCGTTGATCCGGCCCGCGAAAAGCTGCGCAGCCCGGAAATTCATGAAAACGACGTCTCCGGTCAGAGAAAAGAACACTTCGTCGAAATTGTAGATATCCCTGGCCTTGCGGGAGATATGGAATTCGTATGTCGGTAAGTGCGATTCAGTCTGCAATTCTATACGTTCCCCTTTGTTCGGCATCGCCTGAATCTATTTAACCACGCCTTAAAATGCTAACCTCGAACTGAACTCATCTATCAGGCCTTATTCCCACCAAGCAGAGCTTCGTGTTTCGTCCAGACTTCTGTGCAGAATCCGCCTTAAACCTGGGACTGTTCCACAATCCGGCGAGGCACCAAAGGGACTAATTTTCTTGACTTTTACTGCATGCTTGTCTAATTTCATTCGAATTTGTGAACAAAACCCCGAGGAGGGAAATTCAATGAAACACTTGCTGCATGGGGCATCATATCTAGTCGGCGGTCTCCTGTTCGTTACGGGTCTTTTCTTGAGTGGATGTGGAACGAGTGTCCAGACGGCGCAGGATCACGGTGCTGCTGACTCAGCGACAGTTTCCTCGCTTCAATCCAGGACAGACAGGTTGCAGTCCGAAAACTCCCAGCTTCGAACCACGGTCTCACAACTTGAGCAGGATAAGCGGGCATTGAACGCGAAAGTTGCGGACCTCACTTCAAAGCTTGGGCAGAGCAGTCAGCAATGGCAGGATCTGGAAGACTTGCAGAGCCGGGTGAACAGTTTGGATTCCGAGCTCACAATACAGCGGCAAATCAACCGTGACCTGAGTGCCAAGAATGCCGATATGGAGAGGCAGATGATAACCGGCGGGGCGGGCACTGTTACGACCAGTGCTGAGTTCGAGAGGCAATATAACGAAGGGCTGCGATCCTTCCGGGCAAGGAATTACAAAAGTGCTATATCGGTTTTCAACGGGCTGGCAGCGAGTCGCGTGAATACCCCATTGATGAGCAACACGCACTATTGGCTCGGTGAGTGCTATTACGCCCTGCAAAGATATAACGATGCCATCCATGAATTTCAAAAGACACTTTCATATCCCAAGAGCTACAAAGAGGGCGCTGCATACGTGATGCTTGGAATGTCCTATCTGAGGCTGGGCAACAAGGAAAGCGCAAGGGACACCTGGAATAGATTGATAGCCAGGGATCCGAAATCGCAATTTGCCGCGCGGGCGAGGGAATACTTAAAGCAGCTTTGACGCGCGGGAAGCGTTTCTAATCAGGAGCCGTTGCCGCCTTTGAAGGCGCCAGCGGCTCTAATTTTTTCCGCAAGGTTCCGCTCGTCTGTTTGCCCGTTTGTATCGATTCTGAAAAAACCGGATGGGTTCTTCAAAGCATAGTTCAGAAGTATTCTCAATGGGACAAAGTCTCCGGCGATTGCATCAGAATTCTTGAGAAGGAATGCCAATCCGGGTTCGAGCTCCTGATCCGCTGAGACGACCGGCCCGCTTACAATTCCCGTTCGCACTTTGTAGAGATGATAACGATTTGTCTCCAACCATCCGCAAATGAAGTTTGCCCTGCCGATCGGCCCGTTCAACAGCTTCTGGCGGGAAGACGCTTTCTCGAGAGTCTCGATGAGGTCTCTTGCCGCAGCCGCCTCCTCAAACTCCAATTTCTTAGCGAGTTCGTCAAGCCTGATGCGCAGTTCCGAAGTGAGCTTCTCGAGAGAACCGCTCAGGAACTCCTCTACTGCCTCCACTTCCCTGCTGTAGTCTTCTATTCCAACCGCTCCTCTGCAGGGCGCAGCACATCTCTCCATGTAGAAGTAAAGACACGGATCGAAGGGTTTGGAGAATTCCTTCTCGCATTTCACCAGCTTGAAATATTTGTCGGCAGCAAATAGGATCTGCTCCGCGATGAACGAACTCTCAAACGGCCCGTAATATCTTCCTTCCTCATCCAGCTCGTACACCAGGTCGAGCCGGTCAAATTTCCTGTCGCTGGTCAGTCTAATGAAGGGAAAACGACGGGAGTTGACCATCTGTGAATTGAAGCGCGGCTGAAACTGCCTTATGAGTCGAAGTTCCTGGAGAAGCGCGTGCAGCTCCGAGGAAGTGGTTTCGAGTTCCAGCCTGGCGGCTTCCTTGAGCATTCTTCGTACTTTGTCCGCATCCTTGGCATTCTCCGTCAGATACGAGGCAATTCTCATCTTAAGATTCTTGGCCTTGCCGATGTAAATTATCTCGTCATCTGAATTGAACACCTTATAAACACCCGGTTCGTTCGGCGCCGACATCATCGCCTGCTTGAACACGTTCTGATTCTTATGTTTGTCGATTCCGTAGGGCACGTTCTGAAACCGAAGGAGCTCTTCGAGATCGACGACTTCATGCCGCTCGCGAATAATCTCCAGTAGCTCTATCAATAGGTGTGCGGTTGCGCGTGCGTCGCCGTATGCGCGATGTCTGTCGCCGATTCTGATTCCGAGGTGCCTGCACACGTGGTCCAGCGCCTTCCTCTGCAGATGCGGGAAAATCCGAGAGCTCAGCTTGCGGGTGCAGAGCTGTGGCATCTCAAAATCCAAACCCGACCTGGCAAGCTCACTCCGGACAAACCCGTAGTCGAACTGAGAGTTGTGGGCGGTAAACACGGTCCCTTCAAGAAACTCAGAGACTCTTGATGATATCTCGTCAAAGGAGGGCGCCCCGTAAACCATTTCATTCGTGATTCCCGTCATGTTCTGGATGAAATTCGGTATGTGCCTCCCCGGATTGACGAGCGAAGAGAATTCATCGATGATCTTTCCCCTGCGGACTTTGTACGCTGCAAACTCTATTATCCGCTCGCCGGCGGCCGCCGAACCGGTAGTTTCAACATCCACAACCGAAAATATGGCATCATGAAAGCTCTCTCCGGAATTCGAATCGCCTTCGAACATCAATGCATCTCAATAGTACGAGCTATTCCGGCGGCAATTTGATCCGCGATTGCCTCCACCATGTTATCCGGAACTCCGTCGTAATGCTTCGATTTTAGACGCATGTCACATATCTCGTTCACATAGTCTATCACAACGAACTTCCTTTCCGCGGTCAGGGCTATCTCGGTGGAGAAGAAATCCAGGCCGCAAACGGAATAAATCATTCTGACAATATTTTTGATCTCATGGAGGCTATACCTGTTCATATCCGCCTCAGATGCCTCAACGTATAAGTGGGTTAAATCGTCCCACCAGCAGACAAATACCTCGCCGTAAACATAGAAGGGTCTGAACCACGCGCGCCGACCGTCGAAGACCACAGGCTCTATCCTCTGCTGCAGCAAATACTTGTCGTCCTTATTGTGCTGTCTGGTATCCACTACCTCACGCAGGCCCTCCGCCCCTGTCACGACGCCGATTCCGCCTCCCGTAGTATTTGCCGGCTTGATGATGAACGGACGCCCGAGCTGAGCCAGCTCGCTGAGGCTTAGCTTCACTTCCCGCTGCGAGTTGTACGGCGATATGATAATGGTATAAGGAACGTGAATACCGGCAGTGATGAATTCCAGATGCATCGATGCCTTATCGGATGCGTGCGTGATCTTCAAAGGATCGTTGAGAATTGGTATGTCCCTGTGCTTCAGCAGGTGTATAATCGCCTCACAGGCTTCGTCCACATCAGACGCCCTATCGACGACCGACCTGAATGAGATCGCTCTGTGCCGCACTTCCTCGAGCGTCTTTTCAAATTCGGTTACATAAATGACCTGATATGAAATGTTTTTCGAGCTGAATTTGTTCGAAAGGACGGAGATGAAATCGGCGTCGTATTCCCATTCATAGAATATCGCACAGTCTATCGTTTTCATTTCGAGTAATTTAAGAAGCTTTCTTCTGAATTGAATGGCCGAAAAGTAAGCTTAAATTTGACCGACACTGCGAGGCAGACGTCTGATGGAGGGATCCTCTCTATTCAAAGGGCGGGACGAAATCGGCGACCGCCTACCGCATTGAAACTGGCGCGGCCTGAAACTAAATTCCAGACTCAGATGGAAAAGACACCCGACACATCGAAGATCGTAATCAGGGGCGCGCGACAGCACAACCTGAAATCCATTGATCTTGAACTTCCCCGTGACAGGTTCATCGTCATTACCGGCTTGAGCGGAAGTGGAAAATCATCTCTCGCGTTCGATACGATTTATGCCGAAGGACAACGGCGCTACCTGGAAACAATGATGTCCTACGCGCGACAGTTCCTGCAGGTGCTGGAAAGACCGGATGTCGACTTGATTGAAGGCCTCAGTCCTTCAGTCGCAATCGAACAGAAGACCATAAGCTCGAATCCGCATTCTACGGTCGGGACCGTTACCGAGATTTACGACTACATAAGGCTTCTATTCGCGAAAGTCGGCACTCAGTTCTGCGTAAAATGCAACATACCTGTCCAGCAGCAGGCTCCAGACCAGATACTTCAGTCTATCCTCGCCGATTTCAACAACAAGAACGTAATTCTCCTGGCACCGCTAATAGTCGGAAGAAAAGGACATTACCGGGAGCTCTTCAGGGAATTGATGGCCGAAGGTTTCGTCCAGGTACGGGTTGACGGGTCCCTCCGGGATTTGCAGGATGGAATGCAGCTTTCCCGCTACGGAACACACACTATCGAGTTGGTGATCGACAAGCTGAAAATTCAGAAGCGGTCGCTCGGCAGGATGCGCGATTCGCTCAAACTCGCCCTCGAAAGAGGAGCAGGAACAATTATACTGTTTGATCACGATTTGAAGAAGGACCATTTCTTCAGCAGACTGAGGTCTTGCCCGAAGTGCGGCACGAGTTATCCGGACCTCGCCCCGAATTCATTCTCCTTCAATTCAAAATTCGGGATGTGCAGGACCTGCAACGGAACGGGTCTCAGCAGGGATATAACGCCGGAAGCCCTTGTAGTCGATCCGAAGCTTTCCATAACTGAAGGTGCCCTCCTGTTTCCGAAGCGCGACGATTTCTTCCTGATGAGCCTTCTGAACGGTGTCCTCGAACCCCATGGTGTTAATGCCAACACCCCGTTCATCGAGTTCGATCCGACGATAAAGGATCTCATCTTCTTCGGAAAGAACCAGAAAAAGAACAAGAAGGGAATCAAGTTCGCGGGCGTGTCCATATCGAACTTGAATGCCAAGTTCGAAGGCCTGATACCGATGCTGCAGAATCTCGATTTCGAAGTCTATTTCGGAAGCGAATACAGAAACATCGAAGCGCATTTGCCATTTGCCGAATGCAGCGACTGCGAAGGCACAAGACTACGTCCGGAAAGCAGGTTCGTACGTGTGCTGGATGCCGACGGAAACGAGCTGACCATCAACTTCGCGGTTAAAAAGTCCATAGACAAAGTAAGCTCCTATTTCGACGAGCTGAAACTATCCAAACGCAATTTGAAGATCGCACAGCCGATCCTACATGAGATAAGGACCCGGCTGAAGTTCCTGCTGAATGTTGGACTGGACTATCTGAACCTGAATCGACCGTCCGGGACATTGTCCGGCGGTGAATCGCAGCGAATCAGGCTTGCGACGCAAATCGGATCTCAGCTGACGGGCGTGTTGTACGTTATCGACGAGCCGTCGATAGGGCTACACCAGCGTGATAATATAAGATTGATAGACTCGTTGAAATCCCTGCGCGACATGGGAAATACGGTCCTTGTAGTCGAGCACGACAGAGAAACCATGGAAAATGCCGATTACATCGTCGATTTAGGGCCCGGAGCCGGCGAACACGGCGGCTCAGTCGTGGTTGCAGGTTCGCTCAGTGACATCTTGAAGGAAAGGAAGGACTCGCTCACCGCAGCTTACCTTCGGGACGAGAAGGAAATTCCGGTCAGGAGCAAAGAGCAGCTCAGAAAGCCAAACGGTTCGTTCGTTACCCTCGAAGGAGCGTCAGGAAACAATCTGAAGCAAATCAACGCGAAATTTCCGCTCGGGCTTTTCATATGTATAACCGGGGTGAGCGGATCGGGAAAATCGAGCCTGATCAACGACACGCTTTACAGGATTCTCGGAAAACATTTCTACCGGCTTGCAGAGCAGCCGCTTCCCTACCGGTCAATATCAGGAATTGATCACGTCGACAAGGTTGTGGACGTGGACCAATCGCCAATTGGGAGGACGCCCCGCTCAAATCCGGCAACGTATGTCGGAGTGTTCACGGCAATCCGCGATCTCTTCGCGCAGCTTCCGGAATCCAAAATCCGCGGGTATAAGCCTGGACGGTTCTCGTTCAACGTACAGGAGGGGCGCTGCCCGGCCTGCGAAGGCGACGGGATGCGGAAGATCGAGATGAGTTTTCTCCCGGACGTTTACGTAAAATGCGAGGTCTGCAACGGAAAGCGCTATGGCGCGGCTACGCTCGATGTCAGATATAAAGGGAAGACAATAGCCGACGTGCTGGAAATGACGGTCGAGGACGCGCACGCACTCTTTGAAGAGATACCGGCGGTAAAACGGAAGTTGCAGACGATGAATGAGGTGGGGCTCGGATACCTCCGGCTCGGTCAATCTTCGACAACCCTCTCGGGCGGAGAGGCACAGCGCGTCAAACTGGCGACCGAGCTTTCAAAGGTCGCAACCGGAAAGACGATGTATATCCTGGATGAACCGACGACGGGACTGCATTTTGAAGATATTCGAATTCTGCTTGGCTTGCTGCACAGGCTCGTGGACAAGGGAAACACTGTGATAGTCGTGGAACACAATCTCGATGTGATAAAGTGTGCCGACTGGATAATCGACCTCGGGCCCGAAGGAGGTGAGGCAGGCGGATATATCGTCGCTGAGGGGCCTCCGGAGAAGGTGATAAAAAACGCAAAATCCTACACTGCCCACTATCTGGCCAAATGCTTCAAGAATGGAACAAGCGGAACTTCCGGAAGAAATAGCAAGAGAACTGTCTGAGGCCCGAAAGGCCCTCGACGACGGTAATGCCGGGAAAGCGCGTGTCTGCGGGCGAAGAGCCGTCGGTAAAGCCTTCGCTCAGTCGCGGTACTCCGGGGGTATCATAAAGGCAATCAGTTCAAACGAGAGCCTGAAGTTGATTTCTAAGATGGAAGAACTTCCTGCAGACGTACGAGCCGCCGCCAGGAGATTGTCGACAAGTGTCGCCGACGCGACGAGTTCACCTGTCTCGGCTGAGCCGATAAGTGATGCCCTCGTAATAGTCCGGGCATTGCTGGACTTACGAGAATAGAACAGGCGAAATTCCCTTCCCCTTTCAACCCTTATTCAGCCTCAACAGGACCGGCGCCACGGTCACGGCTATTTCAGTGGACCACAGTCTTGCGCCTTGCAGTCACACGCGCTGCTATGAATCTCGGATCCAGCTTTGCGCGGACCTTGTCCAGAGGCATTGACATTCCGGTCCAAATCTCGAACGATTTTGCGGCCTGGTTATAAAGCATGTCGATCCCGCTGACAGTTGTCGCATTCTTCTTCCTGGCGTCCCTCAGAAACCGCGTCTCGACAGGATTATAAACGAGGTCGAAAAATATCTTACCCTCAAGATCTTTGGGATCTGCCGTCATTACATTCTCGTCCGGCGATGGCGACATGCCCACAGACGTGGCGTTTATGACCAGCCTGCTTGATTCTATGACATTTCCTTCATCAAGGTTGTGCAGCTCGACAACTTTGAGGTTGTTGTAGTTCTGTGAATCCGAGAAGAATTTCTTCATCAGCTCGGCCCGCGAAACGTCCCGGTTGATCACGAATATCTGGGCGGGATGGTAATACGAGATAAGCGAGTATACAGCGGCGCGCGCGCCTCCGCCCGCACCGAACACGGTAACAGACTGATCGGCAATCTGCTCGCGATAAGGCTTCAGTGCTTCGACGACACCGTCGATGTCGGTGTTGTATCCCACGAGAGAGTCGTTTTCTATATGGATTGTGTTTACTGCGCCCACCAGTCTCGCATCCGCAGAAAGCTCATCGATGAACTCCATCACAGCTTCTTTGTGCGGAATCGTCACGTTACATCCCACAATCCCGAGTGCCATTAGTCCTTTCAGCGCCTCCCGCAGATTCTTCGGATGGACATCGAACGTGGCGTAGTGATAGTCCTGGTTTGTAATTTTGAACGCGGTCTCATGAATCATAGGAGACCAACTGTGCGAAATCGGATGACCGATTAAGCCGACGAGCTTACCGTGACTCTTTATACTTCTTTTCATTTACCAACCATTCATATACAGGGAATACGAACTTAATGAGAATTTCCGGATTTGAATGCTGAATCTGACCAAAGTCCTGAAAGAATGTATTTATTTTATGAGGCTCAAGCTCAAGCGCCTTCTTCGCGCTGTCTATCGCTTCGACAAACTGACCGATCTGAAGGCAGCACTTACATTTCTGATAGTAAGCTTCCCCCCACTCCGGCGAGATACGCGTGACCTCATTATAAACGTCCAACGCCTCTTCATATTTCTCACACTCGACTAGTGCGTCTCCCAGGTCGAGCCAGCCGTCGACGTTTTCAGGCTGGAGCCGTGTGACACGCCGGTAACTGTCGACTGCCGCCGGGAACATCTCCAGCGTGAATTCGACATCGCCGCGGGCATGCCATATGTCGGGGTCCGAGGCGCTCAACCCGGTAGCTTTGGTAAAATCACTTAGTGCCTTCCTGTACATGCTCATGGCATCGTGACATACCGCCCTGCCAAAAAGAGACTCGACATGGTCAGGATCATTCTTCAGGGCCTCGCTGTAGCACCTGATTGCGTCCTTGTAATCCCCCAGCTCTTCGTACGCCGTTGCCATATTATGCCAGGACGCTACGTCCTTAGGTTCGTACTTAAGAGTCGTCTTGTAACTCTCTATGGCCTCACGAAGCTTACCCATGCTGAGAAGCGCATTGCTTCTATTATACCATGCAGCACTGAACTTCTCTTCGATCGCTATTGCCATGTCATAACTCTCAACGGCGGTTTGGTACTTGCCGAGAGCGTTCAGGGAAATGCCCCTATTGTACCACGCCCTGTAATTGTATGGGTCAAGTTCGATAACCCGGTCATAACACTTGAGCGATTTGTCGGGCTGGTCGAGATAATCATAACAATATGCGAGCTCAAACCAAGCGTCCTTGTCCGTTGAATCAAGCTCACTCAGGTATCTGAATACTTTTGAAGCTTCGTCGAAGCGTGTAAGCTTCTCCAGGATCACGCCCTTGTTCATCAACGCTTCGTAGGAGCCGGGATCGATATCGAGAGCTCTCTCGATACTCTCGAGTGCCTCCTCATACTTATCGAGCATCTGCAGACAGCTTGACCTGCCAATCAGGGCATCGACTTCGATGGGATTGAACTCGAGCGCTCTCGTGTAATCTTCCAGGGCTTCCTCAAACTTACCCAGAGTTTCGTTAATTTCTCCCCGTTTATACCAATTCTCAGCACTGACGGGCATGACGGAAAGCAGCTTGTTTGCGAAGAACAAGGCATCTTCGTACTTGTCCTGGCTGGTGAAATAGTCGATTATCTCTTCCAGGGCCGCAATGCTTGAAAAAGTCGGCTCTTCCTTGCGAAGGCGCCTTATTTCCTCACTGATATTGCGCTTTTCGAACTCGTCGTATTCATCGTCATCTAGCGTGAAATCAAAATCGTCACTATTCATATGGATTCCTGAGCGTGGTTCAAGATATTCTCGTCAAAACTAAAAATCAAGAAGACGGTTGGGCTACATTTTTCATACCTGGTGGTCTATATGAGAAATGTCAACATAATGGGGGAAAAAGCGACAGGTCGTTTCAGTTGGAGCATATCCCAGCGGAGAGTTCTCTTCTCTTCGGATCCGCTGAGTAATCCGTTCTCGCACCTTTCCCCGTAGACTTCTGAGGAAAGCTGCGGAGAGGGTGGGATTCGAACCCACGGTACAGTTTCCTGCACACACGCTCTCCAGGCGTGCCAATTAAACCACTCTTGCACCTCTCCAACAATGACTTACAGGATACCCGGCAGGTTCTCACTGCCAGATAATCCAGCGGAGAGGGAGAGATTCGAACTCTCGGTCCCGCGATGCGGGACAACGGTTTTCGAGACCGCCCCGTTCGACCGCTCCGGCACCTCTCCAGGACTTGCCAATTCATACCCCGTGGGAGACACAGACAACTTTCATGACGGGTGTGTACAGCATGAAGCAAGCGTGTAAATTTAATACTTTGGACTTACGTCTACAAGAAAAACCGTGAAAATTTGCTCCAGATTCCCCCTTCGTTTTGATCCCCTGGCTTGAAGATAAATCCGCCTGAGCCTATCTTGATGTTCATGAAAGCTGCCGCGGCAATATTGTCGAAGGACTTTTACAGCGAATTACGAACTCGGTATGCCTTGAATTCACTGATAATGTTCGTAGTCGTTACTCTCTCGATAATCCTCTTCTCCACAGCGGGCGAGGCGGTATCTCCGAGCCTTTCGGCCGGGATACTCTGGATCATAATCTTTTTTGCCGCGATGAGCGGGCTATCACGTTGTTTCGTCAGCGAGGAAGAACGTGGCACCGCAATGACACTCCAGCTGTGGGTGAAACCCTCTTCAGTACTGCTTGGAAAACTCGCGTTCAACTCCCTTCTCATATACGTCCTGAACGCGATGATAATAGCGGCCTACCTGGTGACAATGCCTTCATTCGTCGTGAAAGCTCCCCTTGTGTTCATTCTGACAATCCTGATAGGAAGCTTCGGGCTTGCGTCGGCATCGACTTTTATCGCAGCAATCATTTCCAAGGCTAATTCTAAAGGGACGCTTTACCCGGTTCTGTCATTCCCGATACTGCTTCCTCTCCTGGTGAGTGTGATAGATGCGACGAGGCTGTCGGTCGAGGGTGGATCGTTAGCGGAAGCCATGGGGGATTTTAAGATAATGTTCTCATACAGTGTGGTAGTGACCACAGTGGCAATCGTGTTGTTTGACTTTGTATGGAGGGATTAGATGAAGACGTGGATGAAAATAGTAATAGGCATCTGGATAACAGCAGTCATCGCGATTGGATTGGCAATGCCGATAGGATATATCCCGGGTTTGGGAGCAAAGGCACGAATAATATATTTCCATGTTCCGATGTCATGGTTGTCGGTACTTGCCTTCTTCATGTCAATGTGGTACGGTATCGGCTATCTTCGGAAGAAAGACATGAAGTATGATATAAAATCTGCCACAGCTGCAGAGTTAGGTTTCGTCTTCAGTATTCTGGCGACAATAACAGGCTCGATCTGGGCAAAATTCAGCTGGGGGAGTTTCTGGAACTGGGACCCGAGGGAGACTTCAATCTTCGTCCTCCTTCTGATTTACGGTGCATACTTCGCACTCAGGAGCGCTTTGGAAATAGAGGAGAGGCGCGCTTCCCTTTCTGCGGTCTATTCAGTAGTCGCGTTCGTGACTGTTCCCTTCTTCGTCTTTATTATGCCGAGAATTATGTTCAGCCTTCATCCGGGAGGCGGCGGTTCTCCCGCTCCAATATTGAATTCCAGCGGGAAAATGTATATGGAGGCGAGCATGCGTTACGTGTTCTATGCCTCACTCATAGGGTTTACCGGCCTTTATCTCTGGCTGTTTCAAATTAGGGCGAAAATTGGATTGTTGAACTACAATAGTCTCTTGGAGAATGAATAAATGAGCTCTTTATATACGTTTCTTAACACGAATTCGCTTTATGTGGTGTTGCTGGTCGTTTTGGTCATTTGGGTGGGAATCTTTGCCTATTTATTTCGTTTAGATAAGAAGGTCACCAGATTGTATGAAAAGAGTGAACGCGAAAAGGAGAATGTCAAATGAAGACTAAATATATTGTGGCAGGCGTCGTAATTGCTGCTTTTGTCGTGTTCGGCGCGGTTTCATTTATGCAAAATAACATAGCTTATGTGTCCGCAAAGACCGCCGAAAAAACGAACCGGACAGTTCAGGTGAAGGGATCCTGGGTGAAAAGCATGCAAAGCTATTACGACCCAAATACAAACACATTCCATTTTTATATGATGGACGACAACAAAACGATTCTCCCTGTCGTGCTTGCGGGGGCGAAACCGAACAATTTTGAAATTGCCAACGACATCGTTGCCAAAGGTCGGTATGAAGACGGCGCCTTTCAGGCAAGCGAAGTGCTGACCAAGTGCCCATCGAAATATCAATCCAAGACAGGACCTCAAGCCTCTAATCAGTCATCCTCCAGCAGTTTAAATTAGTCGGAGGCACACATAATCATGTTAGGCCGTATTCTAATATACGCGGCGTTCGGTGGAATGCTGACCGCCGCGTTTGCATATATATACAGTTTCCTCAAAGAAGACGCCAATACCGTTAAAGTCGCAAGAGCAGCTTATCATGTCGGCACCATCTCCGTAATTCTTACTGCCGGGTACATGATGAACCTGCTCCTCACCCACCAGTTCCAATACACTTACGTCTGGAGCTACAGTTCTTACGAACTCCATCCTCCTCTCCTCATATCGACTTTCTACGTGGGGCAGGAAGGAAGCTTCATGTTATGGACGCTGTACACTTCGATAATCGGGCTCATACTCATGGTTTACTCGAGAAAACATAACTATGAGTCGTCCATAATGGGTGTTTATTCAGCCATCACGACCTTCCTGGTGTTGATCTTCCTGATAAAGAATCCTTTCGAGCATGTCTGGCAGACATGGCCGGCCAGTGTAAAACCGGGCTTCATGCCCGGCAATGGCAGAGGATTGAATCCCCTCCTCGAAAATTTCTGGATTGTAATACATCCGCCAATTTTGTTCCTCGGATTTGCCTCCACTGCCGTCCCCTTCGCGCATGCAATCTCCGGACTGGTCAGGAAGGACTACAAGAACTGGACTAGAGTTGCAGTACCCTGGACACTTTTCACGTCAGCAGTGTTGGGATTCGGAATCACGCTTGGAGGGTTCTGGGCGTACGAGACACTGGGATGGGGAGGTTTCTGGGGTTGGGACCCAGTTGAGAACTCGTCCTTCATTCCCTGGCTGGTCGCCGTCGCATCCGTGCACACTCTCCTTGTCCAGCGCCGAACCGGCGGTTTCAAGAGGGCAAATTTCCTAATGGGGATGCTTCCCTTCCTCCTGGTTCTTTACAGTACATTTCTCACAAGAAGCGGCGTCCTGGGCGATACATCGGTACACAGTTTCGAGACACCGGGAAAATGGATATATATCTACCTTGTCGCGCTGATTGCGTTCTTTGCTGTAGTAGGTTTTGGCCTCTATTTATTCCGCGTTCGGGATATTCCCAAGGAAAAGATCAACTATACACTCACGTCACGTGAATTCGCGTTGTTCCTCGGAGCCGCCTCACTGGTCAT
Source organism: Bacteroidota bacterium (assembly GCA_021825585.1). Classification (GTDB taxonomy): domain Bacteria; phylum Bacteroidota; class Ignavibacteria; order Kryptoniales; family JAKASW01; genus JAKASW01. The sequence goes on from JAKAGT010000008.1 coordinate 67,799, forward strand.
CGTGGCGGCGTTCACATTGATCGGCACTAGTGCGCCACTCATCACCGGTATCCTGGAAGGCAAGCCGAGTGCGATCAGTACCAGTTATTATGTTAAGACTAATTTGCCGCTTGCCATAGTTATAGCGACGATGATTGGATTGGGACAACTTTTCTGGTGGAAAAAATCGAACTCGCAGACTCTGTTCAAAACGATGAGATTCCCCCTGATTGCAGCCGCGGCCCTGACGTCGATAGTCATTGTCGCCGGAATGCACAGTGTATCCATGATACTCTTCTTTCTTGCCAGCTCATTCGCCCTTTTCGTGAACCTGCAAATAGCTTACAAGATCGCAAAGGGGAGGCCGGCATTCATGGGCGCATCGATTGCACATTTAGGGATCGCCCTCCTCTTCATCGGGATAATCGCGTCGACTCATTATGACAAACACGTGACCATTTCTCTTGCACCGAATGAAACTCAGACTGCATTCGGATACGATTTGACTTATACGGGCACGACGCAGCTGGCACATGGACGGACAGCATACAACGTTGTCGTTCGGAGCGGCAAAAGCAAATTCAACGCCCCTCTCGTGATGTATGCAAGCCAGTACAACGGCGGAGCGATGATGCGGCATCCGTACATCTTCAGCCTGATCAATTACGATATATTCAGCCATCCGGCGCTCATGGCTTTCATCGGCAGGAACATGCTGACACGCGACCTTTATCTATCGCCTCAAGGACTTGAGCCGCTCGGTTCGAGCGAGTTTCAGGCGACCCAATACGGCATCTCCGTCCCGCTTAAGATTCACGAGCCGGTCAAGGCAGGCAGGTACACCTTCACTTTCACGGGTTTTGAGGTGCCGGAATCCGAGCGTGAAGCCATGATGGACGGCCGCCCATTCCATCTCGGCTCGATCATCACAATTACGAACGCCGCCGGGAAGACTCAGACGATAGTCCCGACGGACGAGATAGAACCGAACGGCAGCACTAAAATGCGTACCGTCACGGCGGAGTCCGGGGACAAATTCACCGTCCTTGATGTTCAGGTGAACGACAAGACTAAGGAGGCGGCAATCACATTAGGATATATGCCTCCCGCCAACTCTCCGGATTTCTCCCTACTGAAGCAGGCAGCCCGACAGACGCAGGACCCGAAGCAGGCTCTCGTGATCGAGGCCACCATAAAGCCGTTCATAAATCTCGTATGGGGCGGTGTTTTTGTGATGGTCGTCGGTTTTATAGTAACGTGGAGAAGGCGGCGTGCGGAACTTCTTAAAGAACAGCCACACCCGGTAAATAGTTAGCGGCGAATCACCAAAAAGCCCCGGCCTGCCGGGGCTTTTTCACACCCATTCCTATTCTCGATCCGGTGATGCGGTCAGTTCGCCGAGACGAATTTATATCCGACTTCTTCGATTTTCTTCCTGACCTCGTCAAGATCGAGTTCGTCCTTGTACTGGATCTCGACGCTTTTCTTCTCATGATTCGCCTTTGCCGTCTTGACGCCGGAGACTTCGAGCAGAGCCTTCTCTACCGTCATCTCGCAATGGTGGCATGTCATGCCGTCGACTTGCACGATCTTTTTCTTCGTTCCCAGGTTAAACATAATCGCCTCTGTTATTTTTTTCCTTAAAAGCTGAATTTCGTTCTTTTCAGCCGAAGTGAATTGCTCACGACGCTGACGGAGCTTAGGGCCATCGCGACTGAAGCAACCATCGGATTCAGTTGAAGTCCCGTGAATGGAAAGAAGGCACCTGCTGCAAGTGGAATCAGGACAATATTGTAGAAGAACGCCCAGAACAGGTTCTGCTTAATCACCTTAAGCGTACCTTTGGAAAGACTTATCGAGATCGGGACAAGTTTCAGATCATTTCTGACGAGCGTTATGTTAGCGGCCTCGACTGCAATGTCTGTTCCTGTTGCCATGGCGATGCCAAGATCCGCCTGTGTCAATGCCGGCGCATCGTTGATTCCGTCTCCCACAAAAGCGACAACCTCGCCCGATTCCTGCAGCTTTTTGATCACATCGAACTTGCCGTCCGGCAGCACATTCGCAAAATGCTTGTCGATACCGACCTGTCCGGCAATACGCCTGGCAGAGTCCTCACTGTCCCCTGTCAGAAGGAAAGCCTTCAACCCGAGCTTTTTAATCGCCTTCACAGTCTCAGGAGCGCCTTCTCTGATGTAGTCGCTGATAAGAATGGCTCCCATCATCTTCTCATCCACGGACACAAACAGCACCGTCGCGGCAAGGTCTTTCATCCTCGCTGCGACAAGTTCCTGAAACCGGCCGATTTCTCGATCGGAGCTGGAGCCGGATGCAAAATCAAATTTGCCGATACGAAGGACACTTTCTCCGGAGGGGCCTTTTGTTGTTACTTCAACGCCCTTTCCCGCGAAATTCTTGAATCCCGAAACGCTTCCGGCGTCGAGAGGTAAATTTCTATGTCTCGCCTCCTCCACGACCGCCTTTGCAATCGGATGTTCTGAATTTGCTTCAGCGGAGGCTACGAGTTTGAGCAGATCATTCTCACTGACGCCTCCCAGCGGGTTTGTTTCCACGACTCTCATCTCACCGGCGGTCAGCGTACCAGTCTTATCGAAAACCACGCTTGTTATTTTCCTGGCCTGCTCGAGCGACTCGCTGTTTCTTATGAGTATACCCATTTCCGCACCCCGCCCCGTCCCGACCATGATGGCCGTAGGAGTCGCCAGGCCGAGGGCACACGGACAGGCAACGATGAGGACCGCTACAAACGTCATCAATGAATGGATGAGGACGGGAGCGGGTCCAAACAGCGCCCAGGCACCCGCTGATATCAGCGCAATAATTATCACCGTCGGTACGAATATGGAAGCGACCTTGTCCGCCAGCCGCTGGACAGGTGGCTTTGAGGTTTGAGCTTCCTCGACCAGATTCGCAATCCGGGTGACGAAACTCTCCTTACCGACTTTCTCGGCCCGGACGGTCATTACGCCGTCCAACGAAATGGTTCCACCGAACACCTGTCCGCCGACAGTACGCTCGACGGGGATGCTCTCGCCTGTCAACATCGATTCGTCTATCATCGAGAAGCCTTCGATCACCTTGCCGTCAACCGGGATCCTCTCGCCCGGTTTGACTCGCAATAGACCTCCCGGGTGTACAGCACTCAAGGGAACGTCGACTTCCCCCCCGTCCAGCAGAAGGTGGGCAGACGTCGGCTGCAACGCCATCAGTTTTCTGACCGCCTCCGATGATTTCCACTTTGCCTTCGCCTCGAGAATCTTTCCCAGAAGGATAAGCGTAATAATCACGGCGGTCGTATCGAAATAGACATCCGTCGACTTGCCGACAGCGACAAACATGCGCGGCCAGAAAGTAACGGCTGCGCTGTAAATGAATGCCGAAGCAGAACCGACAGCGACCAGCGTATTCATGTCTGCGGTGCCGTGCTTCAATGAATTCCAGAATCCGACGAAGAACTTGTTCCCCACATAAAATAGGATTGGAATTGTAAGGAGCATCATCACAAAATTCAGCGTGCCGGTCGGAAGCTCAGATATGAATGGAAATGCCGATCCCATGCTTCCCACGACTATGGGAACGGTGAGCACTGCGCCAACGACGAATTTCCGCCAGAGCGATTTGTATTCCCGTTCGCGGGCTTCCGATTCGACTTTGAGGGCGTCTATTTCGTCTGCCGTGTCGATGATCTTGTATCCCGCTTTCTCTACAGCCTCTTTGAGCGCGTCTAACGTGACCGATTCGGTTTGAAGCTCGACAGTGGCAGACTCAGTCGCCAGGTTTACGACCGCCTGATTTACCCCCTCAACCTTCTTCAGCGCATTCTCCACCCGCAGGACACAGCTCGCACAGGTCATTCCCTGCACGGGGAGAGTCAGCTTGATTCTGTTCTTTCCAGTGTCTTCACTAATGTCGGAGTTATTTACCATTTCCGGAACCTAAGTCCTTCTTCAGCACGACCTTGACATCACCGAGTGCGGCTTCATGGCTGTCGTTCGTAGCGAGTATAACTATCTTGTCCTTCCTGTAACTCTCGATTACGGAGAGTACCATGTCCACCCCCGCCTGATCCAGATTTGCTGTCGGCTCGTCGAGGACGAGGACACCCGGGTCATGAATCAATGCCGCCGCGTATTTCAACCGCTGCTTCATGCCGGAAGAGAACCCTTTCAATGCATCGTCCTTTCTATTAAACAATCCCACGAGCTTAAGTGTTTCCAGTACCTTCTGCTCATTGATTTTCGACAGATTTCGAGCCCGCAATTCTATCTGCAGGTTTTCATAAGCGGTAAACTCCCCGTAGAGTTCAAGATACGGAGACACAAACCCAATATGCCGGTGCACTTCATCCCGCTCGATCCTGCCGGTACCGTTTGAAAGTATGATCTCACCGGACGTCGGCGTCAGAATCCCGCAAATCATTTTGGAGGCGGTGGATTTTCCGGACCCATTCGGACCCGTGATGGAGAGAACTTCGCCGGATTTCACTTCAAAGGAAATATTCTGGAATACAATGCGCCGGTTGAAGACTTTCTTCAGCTGCCTTGCGGTCAGAATCATCAATTCCTCACTACGGCAATCTTGCCCATTATGCTTTTTGAACCATCTGTCAACACATAAATATAAATACCGCTCGCGACAGTTTTTCCGTTACTCTCGCGCCCATCCCACAGGAAATACCTTCCTCGAAGGTAGTAGGCCAAATACGAATCACCACTTAAAGTGTTAAGCAGTTCGCCCGAAACGCTGTAGACATAGAGACTTGGAGCCTTTGTATCCTGAAAGGGATAAGGAATCTTGACCGCCTGAAAAGCAGGATTGAACGGTTGGGGAAACACCACGTCCCCTCCTGCCGCCAGCGCCTGGCTCAAGATGAACGGGACAAGGCCCCAGTTAGAGTAGTTCGACACGTTGAAAAAGAGGCAGTATCCGCCCTTCAGCTCCCTTACACAATTTGTCCCGCCGCTGGAAATTCCCACCGAGAACGGATGACTGGCAGTGTCGCTTTCGGCTGCAGCCGCGAAGTTCGTGTTCGCAACTCCAATCCCAACCGTGTCCGGTCCATCATTAACCTGGTAAAAATGTTCGGAAAGACTCAGCGCGTTATCGGAGAAGTCGACACCGCTCCCCGAGAGGTCGCCGATGCCGCTTATCTTCACCAGCGGATAATTCTCCGACTCAGGGTAAGTCGATAAACCATATTCTCCCGCCAGCGCTGACCTGTATCCTGTCAGGTAGTTCCATTGAGCAAAGAGCTGAAAAGCAAATGAAGGATTGACGCCGATATGCTTGAAGGCATCCTCAATTGAAGGAAGCACCGGTTCGTGTGCCATGTTCTGCCAAATCGATTTCATGAGCTGGATGCTGTACTGATTCTGGACGAAGATTCCGAACACGCACCTTTCGTATCCTGCATACGTTTCGGGATTATAGGAATTGAAAGGCTCGTTGACATTATCGAAGAAATTTGTCAGATATTGGTAATAGTCCTTCACCTGAGGGTAGACCACTTGCTCCATCCAGGTCGCCGTAAGCTCGTAGAAATATAGTTCGTCCTGCCAAAGGCCGTAATTCCCGATTTGTATCCCATGGTTGAATTCATGCGCAATGGTCACCTCGATTGCGGGTATGCCCGTCGTGTATGTCGACTGGTATTCGTTTCTTATTACTGTCCAGGTCGCGTATGTGGGATTGGCGCGGTTGATGATGGGGTGAGAGTTGTCCCAGTCTGTGTAGCCGTACTCACCGGCAGGCAGATCTTCTATGTATATATCATACTCGTTGCCGCCGCCTGCCCCGCTGTCGGAAGCAGGGGGCGGAAATCCGAGCGAATCAACTTCAACAAAATAGACGTGATCGCAAATGGCCGCGACGGTATCGGCATACGCAAACGTGCTGTTCTGTATCTCCTGGCCCGTGGAGGAATAAAGAAACGGTTGATTCACTCCCGAAGTGTCGAAGTGTATCCTGAACTTGCCTGAAAGGCTAACTATGCTCGTATCGTTTGTCGGCCTGTATTGGAGAGCAGCTTTCACACTCAAATCGGCGTGGGGCAGGCTCAGGTAGTGCGCAATTATGTGGAAGCCGCATTTGTTGTACCCCTTCGTATTGTAACTCTCGAACAGCTTGTTCACCACTTCTCTGCGGCCGGAAGTGGCGGCAAATGTTGCCGACGAGGAGACAAGCAGGAGGACGGATAATGCCTCAAAAGTAATGTATCGACACATATGATTCGCGCCTGTTCAGAAGAAACACGCTGTTCAGGAGAGGAGACACAGAAGTATCTTCCGGTTGAGCGGCTACACGCCATGATTTCACAAAATGAGAGTGGTCTCCTTTAACAGTGTAAAGCAAAACGGAACTGTCGGCATTGTTGAAATAAGTCACATAGTATGTCGAATCGTAAGATGTTATTCCGAGTGTGGCAAGTCCGGAGTTGCTGAATGGTATCTGGCTAATCGTATCCAGGACGACTCGTCCCGGACCGGTTAAAGACAGCTCGAACAAATTGAGAGTGTCGAGGCATTTCGAAGCAAAAATAGGCAGTCCACCGATCGAATTTCTTACGAACTTCGCATCCGATGCGCGCACAGGCAAGGTGAACGTCTTGTCGTCAGGAAAGCTGGAGCATGAGAGGCTCAGAGTGTCGGCGGTCACCCTCCATACCCGCAGGAAGGAAAGTGTCGGTTGGATCGTAATAGCAGACGCGAGATAGCTGCGTTTCTCATCGACCGAATAGTCATTCTCGATGAACTCATTCTTCCCTTTCAGTGAGCTGAAAACTGATATGCCGATTGTGCTGTCGGGATGTATCCGGTACGCTGCGGCGATAACGGACGAATCACTGAATGACACGCCGGTAGTTGCAAACGGCAAGAATGCGGTCTGTGCCGTTGAAATCCCGACACCCCTGGCTGACCTGGTCACAGAGTACAGGCTTATCATATCGGCGTTATTATACGTTACCAATAGGCGGGGCGGCACACGCGGTGGTGAAATCAATTCTGTCAGATTCGGAGTTCCTTCGGACTGCCAATCGACAGCCGAATTTGCGCCGGAGCTGAAGGATCCCCTGAAAAATCTCGCATTTATCCTGCCGGAGGCGCTGCCGACTACCAGGTAACTGGAAGTATCCGTCCCGCAAACCGACATGAACTCAGGGTGAGAGCTGACCGGGACCAGGAAGTCAGGCGCCTTGTTGAACAGGACCCTGCTCTTCAAGACCTTTATGTACTTCTCTGTAGGACTCGATGCAACGAGGTCGGCACTCTTCCGATGCGGGAAATGGAACGGGACTATGTCATCGTAGTCATCGCCAACTCCGACTGCGCCTGCGTAGTGAAAGGACCTGGTCAAAGTATCAAACGAAAACACGGTAATGTCTTTTGTGAGCTCGCTTAGTGCCGCTATGTCAGCTGTTCCGTCCCCCTTGAAATCCGCGATTGCGAATTTTGAAATAGGGCCCATGGTCTTCAGCGTCTGACGCAGGTAGAACCTTCCTGAGCCGTCGCCGGTGTATATATCGATTCTGTTCAAACGCTTGTATCCCAGAACTATATCGACGTAGCCGTTCCCGTTCAGATCGGCAACAGCCAGGGTCGAAGGCTCGGCGGTGAGCTTGAACGAAACAGGCGGCGCAAATGATCCGTCGCCTCTGCCATAAAATATCATGAGCCTGTGATTCACCCAGTCGAGCGCTGCGATATCGGGGACGAGGTCCCCATTAAAATCGGTAAGAACAACATCGCTGAACGGTATGTTACCCAGGGGTCCTTTGAGCTGATGAGTCTCGACGAACTGCCCGTTGCCCAGATTATCGGCGATGGAGACCCCGAGTGAAAATCTGCCGAATGTAACCATATCAAGGCGGCCCGAAGCCTCGAGATCGGCGGTTCTGATCTTCGTGCTGTACTGGTCTGTCTTCACCACCTTAGATATGATCGGCTGACCATTACTACCGAAAGATATCAGTTCAACATAGTGAGACTTCATGAGTACGGCGAGTTTCGACCATGGATCGGCAACCGTGCTTTTCCCGATAAACACTTCCTTGCCGGCGGAAATCGCGATTGCGGTGTCCGGCAGATTGACCACGTCGGTAAGGATGAGATTTTCCGAAGAGTCCGGCTCGAAGAAGTAAATGGCTTTTTCCGACTCTGCTATTGCCGCAATGCCGGTTTTCCCGAAAAAATTCCCGACGACCATTTCTCCCAGCGGGGCTATCGTCGCCTGCATTTCGACGGACTTGAAAATCGGGTCATAAACCTGCGCCTGGCTGATGCGAGCCAGGTTCATGAAGAATATCAGTTGAATTACCGACCGTCTAAACAATTGAGTTGGCTCAAAACTGGAACAACCGTCATCCACTTAAAGGGTCATTCCTGTCTGCTGGTTGCCTCCGACCATATCCTTCTGGTTTCCTCACGATGCCTCAGACGCTGTTCTCGCCTGAACAATGCCTGTTCAAATCGTCTTACTTCGTCCTGAGATTCGGGAAGCACATGTCTCGCCGTCACCGGCTTACCCGTCGTATCTATACTCACGAAGGTTAGATAAGCCGAATTAGAATGCTTCCTTTCCCCAGTCAGCGAATTTTCAGAAAACACTTTGACCCCTACTTCCATCGACGTGTTAAACACTCTGTTTACGCTCGCGCGAAGAATTACGAGCTCACCGAGTTTTATAGGGTGCAGGAAACTGATCTCATCTACGGCTGCCGTTACGCAAACGTGGTTTGAATGCCGCGTCGCCGCCATGGCTGCCGCTATGTCTATCCAGTGCATCAGCCTCCCGCCGAGCAGGTTACCGAGCTGGTTTGTATCGTTGGGGAGGACGAGCTCAACCATCTCAACGTGAGATTGCTGTACCGGTCTGCCGTCCCCTTTTACCTCTTCACTATTCAAAGCCGTGCCTTCTTCTATTCCCGTCTTTCCCGCAAGTGATCTCTAGTTTACCGCCGACCCGCCGCCCGGATGCACATCGAGCTTCTCGGCAAGTTTGTTAGCCTCGGAAGTCTCCGACGATTTCGGATACGCGGCATAGAATTTCTGAAGCGCCTCCCGCGCCTCCTTCTCCTTGTGGCGCTTGATCAGGACCTTCACCTTCCCAAGGGCAGCCTTGTCCGCTACATCCGAATCATGGTACTTTTCCAAAACTACGTCGTAATACACCGTCGCAGCCCTGTAATATCCCATAGCAACGTAGAGTTGCGCAATTTCATAATCCTTTTGGGCGAGCTTATTCCTCAGTTTCGTAATCTCGTCACCTGCCTTCGTCACCAGCGAACTCTCCGGATAGTAGTCGATGAAACTCTGAAATGCGTTTATCGCCTTCGTCGTGTTATCCTGATCCAATTGGACACGTGGAGACTGGGCGGCATAACATTGGGCGATCTTGAACCGGGCCTCCGGCGTCAATTTTGAAGACGGATAATTGTGGTACAAATTGCCGAATTCGAAGGCCGCAGTGATGTATTCGCCTAAGTTATAGTATGACTGTGCAAGGTAGAACTGTGCGCTGTCCGCGTACGCACTCGCCGGATACTGCTTGACGACGATGTCGAACGTGTTCTTCGCGTCGATGTAGTCTTTTTTATCCAGCAGCGCCATACCGCGGTGAAAGGTCTCGGCGGCTCCCTGAATGACAAGCTCCTGAGTTGAAGAACATGACTCAATAAACAATGAAAGACCAGCCAGACTTACGACAATTAACAGCAATCTTAATTTCATTCAAGGACCTCTTAATGTGAAAAAGAGATAAACGACTATTGCGGCCGACGCCACAAACAGCAAAGGCTGCAGCATCGTATCTATGAAACTTCCGGTCAGAACCTTGCCTCGGAGAAAGTTATACGAGCCGGACTCCAGAGCAGAAATCTGACTTTCCTTGACCGTGTCCGAATAGACATACGAGTAAGACTTCGCAAACCTCACCTGTCCGCGGTCCGCGATTTCCACATCGTAGGCGGACCTGATGGTGCGTATGACATCCGAAGCTCCGAAAATGTGCGAAGTTACCGGCGCGGAGTAGGAGACGCCGATAAGCGGGACTGTGACCCGAAGCAAGGGGACCGCGGACGAATCGGTCGTAACGACATGAAAACTATTCTTCAGCAATGCCTCAGTAATCTTCAGGTGGACGAGGACATCGACGTCCCGTGAACCGGATTTTAGATAAACTAGTTTAACATCCTGGCTTGCAAGCACCTTCATTGCAGACAGCGACAGCGTATCGACTTGCGCGCAAAACACCTCGTAATTAGTCAGCTCCCTGGACTGCGAAACGTTGTTTGCCAGAAGTAAAATGACAATTGCGAAGGTTCCTGAACAAGTAGGATACCTCATTACGCATAAATTCCGCGTACCTTGAGGGTTTTCGCGACCTTGTCGATGGCGAGAATGTAAGCACCAAGTCTCATGGAGACGTTGTACTTCTCCGCCGTGCGGAACACGTTTGTAAATGCCTCGTGCATCATTCTCTCAAGACGGCGATTGACCCTTTCAAGTGACCAGAAGTAACCCTGCCGATCCTGCACCCATTCGAAGTAGCTGACAGTGACGCCTCCCGAATTAGCAAGTATATCCGGCACGACGAGTACTCCCTTGCTGTCCAGAATGGGATCAGCCTTAGCGGTAGTCGGTCCGTTTGCACCTTCGACGATTATCTTTGCCTTTAACCTGGACGCATTCTTTGCCGTGATCTGGTCTTCTTTTGCGGCCGGCACTAGAACGTCGACATCCAGCTCGAGCAGCTCGTCGTTCGTCAGCGAATCACCGATCTCACTTCCTTCGAGGGTCCGGTGTTTTTGTACCCATTCCATTGCCCGGGTTACATCAATTCCTTTCTTGTTGTAATATCCTCCGCTGACATCACTGACCGCCACGACCTTTATGCCCTGTTCTCCCAACAGCTTCGCAGAAACGGATCCCACGTTACCGAATCCCTGGACAGCACAACTCGATTGTTTTGCATTCATTCCGCGTTTCGCGAGTGCGGCCAAGGTCGAGACAGTCACGCCGCGTCCTGTTGCCTCACGCCTTCCCAGAGAGCCCCCGATGATGAGCGGCTTTCCGGTTACGACGGCGTTCTCGGTTCGGCGGGTGTGCATGCTATAGGTGTCCATTATCCACGCCATTATTTGCTCATTCGTGTTCATATCCGGCGCGGGGATGTCCTTGTCGGGACCGAAGACATCAAGCATGTTTGCCGTAAACCGGCGTGTAATTTTCTCAAGCTCGACCTGCGTTAGCCTAGCCGGGTCACACTTCACTCCCCCCTTCGCACCTCCGAACGGGATGTTCGCAATGGAGCACTTCCATGTCATCCACGCTGCGAGCGCCTTGATCTCGTCCAGCGTAATATCGGGGGCATAACGGATGCCGCCTTTGGAGGGTCCAAGAGCATCATTATGAATCACGCGGTATCCCTCGAACACCTCGATTTCCCCGTTGTCCATCTGAATCGGGATGGAAACCGTCACCTGCTTTACCGGGGTCTTCAAGTATTCGTAGACCCCGCGTTCGAGTTCCAACATCTCAGCGGCGATATCGAACCGCTGCATCATCGACTCGAACGGATTCTCCTTGTCCGCTATAGGAGCCGGCTCCTTATAAACGACAGTGTCCATAGATCTCCTGAATGTTAGTAGAGGTCCCTGCCAGCAGCAAAAGCTTCAAGCCTGGCAATACGCTCCTCTGTTGGAGGATGCGTGCTGAAGAGTCTTGCAAATCTTTGTGCGTTCAACGGGTTTACTATGAAAAGATGCGCTGTCGAGGGACTCGCCTGCATCGGCAGCCGCTCGGCACCTGCCTGTAATTTTCGCAGCGCACTCGCCAATGAGAGCGGCTTCCTCGAGAGCTGAGCCCCGCCTTCGTCCGCCTTGTATTCGCGTGATCGTGAGACGGCCATTTGAATCAACATTGCCGCTATCGGAGCGACGATTATGACAAGAAGCTCGCCCAAGAGAGAAGAGGAATCGTCATCCCTTCCCCTGCCGCCGCCGAAGAACAACATCGACCAGCTCAGCATCTGTGCGGTGTATGCAATAGCGGTCGCAAAAGTGGCGACGATCGTCGACACCAGAATGTCCCGGTGAATTACGTGTGAGAGCTCGTGTCCGATAACTGCTTCCAACTCGTCGTCACTTAGCATCGGAAGTATGCCTTCTGTCACCGCGACTGCCGCGTGCTGAGGACTTCTTCCTGTGGCAAAAGCATTGGGAGTTTGCGTCGGGACAATATACAGCTTAGGCATCGGTATGTCTGCGCTGGCTGCAAGGCGATGAACTATGGCGTAAAGTTTGGGCGCTTCAGCCTCAGTCACCTCTTTGGCATGGTAGCTTCTCAGCACCATTTTGTCTGAGAACCAGTAGGCAAAGAAGTTCATTACCAGGCTGAAAAAGAATGCATAGGTGAGACCAGTTCTTCCACCAATCAAATTTCCAATAAAAAGGAAAAGAACCATCATCAATGTCATAAAGAACACCGTTTTCAGAGTATTCTTCATAGTTACAAATCCTCCTTTAGTGGACTAATTTATCAAGCCAATTTTCGACTTGCAAGGCAGTGAAACCGGCTTAAGCCACCCTGGGAAAGTTAATTATGGAAATTGCCTAAACCTTAACGTCTGTTTTTTAGGGGGATAGTTAATCAGCAGTACGGGAAGACTACCATGTTTTCCGAAAGAAGACAGCGGATCCACGGCCCTAATAGCCGAGAGCCTTTAGGTGGGCCGCGAGGAGCTCCGGATTTTCATCCAGGAAATGGCGAGCGAACAGGCGGGCGCGGTCGACCTCCTCCAAATCGATTTGAGAGTAAATGATATCCTCATCGAATATCTTCGCCGACGCAGTGACCTCGCCGTGAGGAGAAACAATTTCCGAACCTCCCCAAAAATTTACGCCGTCTTCAAACCCCACGCGCCCTGCGTAAGCAATGTAGACACTCAGGAGCCGCGCGAAACTCCTGTGCTGTTCCGAATTTACCTGGTGACCCGGATGCTCGCTTGCGTTGCCCGACAGTCGAGTCGGACTCGCGGCGGACGCCAATATGATTCTTGCGCCTTGAATTGCCAGAAGGTAAGGCAACGATACGTGCCACAAGTCCTCGCAAATCAGCATTCCGAGCCTGCCGAACTTTGTGTCGATCGCCTGCACACTCTTACCCGGGAGGAAATATCTCTGTTCCTCAAATATCCCATAAGTGGGCAAATACACCTTGTAATGAACGTGCTTAACGACACCGTCTTCAAAATAGACAAGGCTGTTTCTGATGCCACCCGATTCGTCTCTGATTACCGCACCCGACGCGACAGAGATTCTTTTGCTCAGTGTTTTCAACGGATCGAAGAACTTGTCGCCGGCCTTTAGTGCAACTTCTGAATTCAGATCTCTGACCGAATAACCCGTCAGGCTTAGCTCCGGAAAAAGGATAATGTTCGCGCCCTTCTCGAGAGCCTTTTCAGCTATCTCAAGATGGTTGTTCAGATTCCATTTCAGATCACCGAGCCGGGGTTTTGTCTGCCCTACCGCCAGAGTGAATTTTTCCAAGATCTTATTCCTCTATGATATCGTTGGGAAGCTCGTCCGGATTTTTGCCTGTTTGCGGCAACTTCTGTTCAAGGATTTCCCCTATCTCCTGTAACGACATTCTTAAGCCGTGATAAAAATTCTGCTTTGAAAAATGTTCCGACAATTTTCCGGCAATACCTGCCCAGTATTCGTTCGGGAGGACCTTAAGAATTCCACTATCCGCCAGGAGTTCGAATTGTCTTTCGCTAACCAGTATGAACACCAGAATGCCCATCCCCCCTTCAGTCTTGGCCATCCCCAGCGACACAAACTCGCGGTGGGCAACCTGACGGGGAGTAAGTTTCCGCTCGCTCCAATGCTTTCTGTGACGCACCACCACGCGAATCTCGGCAGAGGTCTTCTTCTCTATTTCACTGATCTGGCTGCTGAGCTGGTGAAGCTCCTGTTTACTAAGAATTCTGTGTTGTATCATTAGTTCAGACTCTTCTCTATTGCGGGCAACATTTTTCTGAGGTTTTCCACGAGTTGTGCAAACGTCTCGGGCCGGAGCGACTGCTTTCCGTCGGAAAGCGCCTTTTCAGGATGCGGGTGGACTTCGATCATCAAGCCGTCGGCGCCGGCAGCGACTGCCGCCAATGCCATCGGCGAAACCAGCTCCCAGTTTCCTGTGCCATGACTCGGGTCGACTACTATCGGAAGATGGGACAGTCCCTTGACTAGCGGGACTGCGTTGAGGTCAAGCGTATTTCTCGTGTAAGTTTCGAACGTTCTGATGCCTCTTTCGCAGAGGACTATATTGTAGTTGCCCTGTGATGCGATATACTCCGCTGCCATGAGCCATTCTTCGATCGTCGCCGCCAGACCGCGCTTAAGGAGGACAGGCTTTCGCGTTCTCCCCACGGCTTCCAGGAGAGAGAAATTATGCATGTTTCTGGCTCCGATCTGCAGCATATCCGAATACTCGCTCACGAGAGCGATCGTCTCCGTATCTTTGACTTCGGTGACGACACTCATGCCGTATTTTTCTGCTGCCTCGCGGAGATACTTAAGTCCCTCTTCCTTCAGTCCCTGAAATGCATAAGGCGAAGTCCGTGGCTTGTACGCACCGCCCCGGAGAATCTGGGCGCCCTGCGACTTCACGAATTCCGCGATCTCCATGATTTGAGCCCTGCTCTCAATTGAACATGGCCCCGCCATTATTGCCAATTCTCTCCCCCCAATGCGCACGTTATTAAGCTGGACGACGGTCTTTTCCGGCTTAACATCGCGGCTCACAAGTTTGTAGGGTTTGCTTACCGGGATGCATTCGACGACTCCGGGAAGATTGGCGAACAACGACTGATCGACAGCCCCTTTGTTTCCGGTGATGCCGATCGCGATTCGCAGAGAACCGGGTATCTCGTGCGGCGTCCATCCCATCGAGTAAATCTTCTGCTCGACAATCTCGATCTGTTCGTCCGTCGCGTTCTTGTCCAATATGATGAGCATATAAACCTTTTAGCGAGTTTTCACCAACTGCCGCCTGCACCGCCGCCGCCGAAACCACCGCCACCGCCGCTAAAGCCGCCGAAACCGCCTCCGCCGCCCCCACCGAAGCCGCCGAATCCACCACCGCCAAATCCCCCGCCGCCGAATCCTCCGAATGGCGGAAAGAACCACCAGCCGCTGCTTGCGCCGCGGGATGAAGCCGAATAGCGCCTGTTGCTGAATAACATCGGAATAAGGAACATGACGGCAAATATAACCAAGAACGGAATTGGATTTCCTCCGCCTCCATGTTCCTTCTTCAGGTTCGCATGGAAGGTCCCGCCTATGAGTGCCGCAAGAGCAGTGACGCCTTTGTTAATCCCGTCGTAGTAGTCGTTCTGCTTGAATTCGGGGATAACTATTTCGTTCAGGATATAACTCGAGTAAGCATCGGTAACAACGCCTTCGAGTCCATACCCGACCTGAATGCGCGCTTTGTGGTCGCCGACATCTACGGCAAAAAGCAAACCGTTGTCCTTGCCCTTCTGCCCGATCTTGTTCTTTTCGGCGACCGACATCGAGTAATCGAAGAGATCCCCGCCGGGGACCGAATTGACGATGAGAACGACGATCTGAGTTGAAGTCGTATCCTGGTACGTTCTCAGCCGCGCATTGAGTGTGGCAATCTGATCTGAAGTAAGAACTCCAGCCTGGTCGGTCACGAATTGCGTCAGGGCAGGTACGCTGCTTGAAGTATCAGACGATGATTGTCCGAAAGCAATTTGCGACATCCCGACGGCAGCCAGGACGACCAGCAGGAGCAATCTAGAACTGTTTATGCGGCGCATTTAGAACTGCACCTTCGGGGCGACGCTTGCCCCCTCTACGGCTTCAAAATAAGCCCTCACATGAAAACCCGATAGCGAGGCAATTATTGCCGAAGGCATCCTTTGCACCAGAGTATTGTAACTCTGTACCGCCTGGTTGAAACGCATGCGTTCTACGGCGATCCGGTTCTCGGTTCCCTCAAGCTGCGATTGAAGAGCAAGGAAGTTCTGATTCGCTTTAAGGTCCGGATAATTCTCTGAGACCGCCAATAATCTCGAAAGAGCATTGCTCAGGCCGTCCTGCGCCTGCTGGAATCTGCGGAAAGCCTGCGGGTTGTCGAGAACTTGCGGTGTGATAGTCAGCTTGCCCACACTTGAACGGGCCTCTGCCACCTTCTCAAAAACGTCTGCTTCGTGCTTCGCGTATCCCTTTACCGTGGCAACGAGGTTCGGTATCAGATCATACCTGCGCTGGTACTGGTTCTCTACCTCCGCCCAGGACTGCTTTACGTTTTGATCGTAGGATACAAGATTATTGTAAACTCCAAATCCCCAACCGACGATACCGAGGGCAATCAGGATGATCGCGCCCAGTATGGACAAAGCAATAATCGCTCCTCGCGACATAGTCAACTCCTTTTGTTCGCATTAATTTAGACAAGGGGTGGTTCAAACTCAAGATTGCTCCGGCACGCCACGATCCACCTTGTTTATTTTGCGGCCTTCCTCTAACTTGACGAAAAACAAAGAGAAAACGCAATGCCTGAAAGACTCATCTTTGAAATATCCCGTGAAGGCAGAAAAGGTTACACGCTCCCCAAGATGGATGTGCCGGTCGATTCATTCAGGTCGTCCACGCCTGGAAAGTACCTAAGGGCTACGCCGGCAGAACTTCCGGAAGTCAGTGAAAACGAGGTCGTCCGTCATTTCGTCCGCCTGTCGAACATGAATTACCACATCGATAAGGGCTTCTACCCGCTCGGCTCATGCACCATGAAGTACAATCCGAAGGTGAACGAAAAGGCGTCGGCGATGTCCGGCAATGCCGACATTCACCCGCTCGGACCCCAGGAAGCCGTGCAAGGGGCGCTGGAGCTGATGTACAATCTCGGTGATATGCTCCGGGAAATCGCCGGGATGTCGGCCGTGTCGCTTCAACCGGCTGCCGGAGCTCAGGGTGAGTTGACAGGGATAATGCTCATAAGAAAATACCACGAATCCAAAGGTAAGGTCAGGAGCAAAATCCTCGTGCCCGATTCTGCTCACGGCACCAATCCTGCAAGTGTGGCAATAAGCGGATACAAGGCCGTCAGCATCAAGTCAAATCAGAACGGCACCGTAGACCTGGACGATCTCAGGCAGCATATCGACGACGAGGTCGCCGGCATGATGCTGACAAACCCGAATACTCTGGGCATTTTCGAGAAGGACATAGTCAAAATCAGTAAGATGGTGCATGACGTCGGCGGGCTGATGTACATGGACGGCGCAAACCTGAATGCCATCGTTGGACTCGTTCGGCCGGGCGATATGGGTTTCGATGTCGTTCATATCAACCTGCACAAGACATTCTCGACTCCGCACGGCGGCGGCGGTCCGGGATCGGGCCCCGTTGCGGTCAACGACAAGCTCAGGGATTTCCTCCCCGTTCCGGTGATAGAGAAGAATGCGGGAAAATTCAGCCTGAATTTCAACAAACCGAACAGCATCGGTAAAGTACATTCGTTCTTCGGAAACTTCGGGATGCACGTTCGTGCTTACACATATATCCTCTCTCATGGACCCGAAGGGTTGAGGGGCAACAGCATCAACGCAGTCATCAACGCCAACTACCTTCTCAGTAAGCTTCGAGGCTCGTTCCTGCTGCCGTATAAGGCGAGACCGATGCATGAGTTCGTTCTTTCGGCTGACACTCAGAAAGAGCGGGGTGTAAAAACACTGGATATCGCAAAGAGGCTCCTCGACTACGGATACCACGCCCCGACTATTTATTTTCCCCTGATAGTACACGAAGCCCTCATGATCGAGCCAACCGAGACGGAGACAAAAGAGACTCTCGACGAGTTCGCCAAAGCCCTCCTCTCGATAGATGAAGAGACCAAAACGTCGCCTGATACCGTTAAGTCCGCTCCGACGACCACTCCTGTTCGCCGCCTCGACGATGCACTTGCCGCGCGGAACGTCAATATCTGCTTCAAGGAATGAACGACTACATCATCGAAGAAGACGACGCGATCTCCGACATCCTGAAGGATGCGCGGACTATCGCAGTTGTCGGCGCCTCAACCGATCCGTATCGCGACAGCAACATGATAGCGCACTACCTCATCAACAAAGGCTACGAGGTCTTCCCTGTAAATCCAAAATATGAGGAAGTGCTTGACAGGAAATGTTACCCCAGCGTCGCGAGCATAGGCAGACAGATCGATATAGTCGATGTGTTTCGCAGGAGCGAATTCTTGGAGGAAGTGGCAAAAGATGCCGTATCTGCGAAAGTGCGCGTCCTCTGGATACAGCTTGGGATAGAAAATGAGGAGGCGGCGCATTATGCGGCAGAAAACGGCCTGCAGGTCGTGATGAACCGCTGCATAATGGTCGAGCACCGAAGGCTGATCAGGTAGTCTGAATTTGCCCCGGCGTTTTAGCCCGGGAGAAGAAGAAATTGGTTTCGAATGACCGGCCGCTCCTCCCTGCTCAAAGTTCCATGAGGTTCTAAACTCCCAAAAAGTGGTTTTCGACCCGCCATTCAGGTCTTTTGCGGCTTCCTTTGCGCGGCCGGGAACAGGATGTTGTTTAGAATTAACCTGTAGCCTGGGGAATTCTTGTGAAGCGAAAGATCGGTCGGCGGATCGCCGACAAGATGTTCGTACGCCGCCGGGTCGTGCCCGCCAAGAAATGTCCAGGTCCCTTTCCCGAAGTCGCCATGAATATATTTCACTTCCTGCGTCCCCTCTTTCTGGCCCATGATGATGACGTCGGGTTTGATTAGATCTTTCCGGAACGATGTGGTCTGTCCCATGAAGTTGTGGATGACGTTCACCTGGTCCTGCGTCAACATCGTCGGCACGGGGTCGTACTTCGCAGAGAACTTGAAAAGCGTGAAGTAATCCGTTGACGGATCCCTGAACTGCACCATGTCGTTGGGAGGATCGTTGATGTTCGAGAAGCCATAGACATACGGGTTCTCGATAATTTTGAAATTCTGGAAAGCGAGACAATTGGCATAATCGAGCTTTTCCTGAGCATTCGGATCAGGCGGATCGCCGTCAAACACGGCGTCGCATATGTCCACATGCTGCGCGGCCAGCGCAATGTCCAGCGTCTCGGTGGCAGAACACATCGCAAAAAGGAAGCCGCCGCGTCCAACATACTGTTTTATCGCCTCGGCGACCGCCTTCTTTTCGTCTGAGACTTTCTTGAACCCCAGGCGGTGCGCCTCCTTCTCATAAGTAGCCACTTCCTCCTGATACCATGGAGCGTTGGCATATGTCCCGTAGAACTTACCGTACTGGCCGGTGAAGTCCTCGTGGTGCAGGTGCAGCCAGTCGAACTTGTTGATCTTTCCGTCCAAGACATCCTGGTCCCAGACCTGAGTGTAGGGTATCTGTGCATAGTTAAGCGCAAGCGTCACCGCATCGTCCCACGGTTTGTAATTGGGCGGTATGTAAACAGCGATCTTCGGCGCCTTCTCCAATCGCACTACATCCATGTTATTATCGGCATTCTGCACCACGGCGTATATTTCCGCGGCTTGAGCCGCCGACAATTCGTCGAAAGCTACTCCGCGTATCCTGCACATGTTCGCGAGATCATCGTTATAATCCATCATGAAAGATCCGCCGCGGTAATTCAACAGCCAGTCGACGTCGATCTTATGTTCGAGGGCGTAGTAGGCTACACCATAAGCCTTGATGTCGTTGGTTTGCTTAAGGTCCATGTATATGAACAGTTTGCTCTGTGCGAAGGCCGTCGCGGCAAACAAAACCAGCATCACGAATAATATCTTCTTCATCGTATCTCCCTATGAATTATTGCCGAGCAAGTCTCTGATTATCGAGCGTACCCGGTCCTGAAGAATCGAGTTCGGGAAACGTGCCAGGAAACTCTCGTATTCATCGATTGCCTTTTGCTTTTCATGCAGAGTCTCCTGATAGATCCTGCAAATCCTGAATTGTGCCCGGTCCGCAAAAATCCCCGTGCTGTCCTGTGAGAGTTCAGAATAATACTTAAGCGCCTTATCGACTTGACCCATCTTGCAGTACGCCCCGGCCAGATCGAATCGAGCGTTCTCGGCGAGCGGAACGGACGGATACTCCTGCAGGATCGCTTCCCATTGCGCGGCTGCTTCGGGAATGCGGTTGGAAACGCTCATCGCATCGGCGGCTGCGTAGCTTTTGAGCGCAGGCGGATTACCTGCATTGTCGGCAATGAGATTGGAAAGCTGGATGGACTCATTCGCGGCGTCGGACATAGGATTCGAAGTTACCCGATTGAGATAATACTTCGAGCTGTCATAAAGTCCCAAAAAATAAAGTGCACGGCCTGCCTGATACTCGAGCCTGTCGTAGTAACGGTCATTCTGTTCGTTGCTCACCTGGATAGCCTGCTGTACATCTTTCACCGCGTCCGCGAATTTCCCTTCCATGATAGATAATTCCACGCGAGTGAGAATTACCTCGTACGGGTTCGCCGACAGGATCCCGGCATATTGCGACAGCAGTCTCTCCGCGCTGTTGAAATCATGAAAGTAATTCATGTCTATCTCAACCGAGCTCAACACGGCTTCTGTCATGTACTGAGTCTTCGGGTATTCATCGATGATTCTGCCATAGGCGGCAAGTGAAGCATTCAGGTCCCTGAGAGTGTCGCTCGTCGCACACGGGTGGTCGTCTTCGGAGTAGACTTGTTCCCCGAGCGCACGCAACGACCGCGCATATCCGACAAGAGCCTGCGGAACGAGCGGGCTCTTGTCAGCAGTGTTCACGATATCCCGATATGCATCTGCGGCTGGCTGGTATCCTCCGTTTGCGTAGGCCTGATCCGCAAATGCGAGGAGCTCGTCGCCGTGCGAACCGGCACGCTTATCCAGCCACTTATAAGTATCGTATGCGGCAGAATAATTCTTCTGAACCATGTACAGGAAAGCAAGGATCTGCCGGTAGTCCAGGTTGTCGGAATTCTTCTTTATTTCCTTCTCCATCTCGCCGGTAAACTGTGCGAGTGCATCCTTGCTTGATGCGAAAGCACCCAGCTCTGATTGTATGTACGCCATAGCTGAAGGTTTGTTCTCGTACCGAAACAGCTCCAATATCTCTCTAAGTGACTGAGAGTAGTTCATATTGAGAAAATACAGCCTGGCTATCTCCCTGATGAAAATCGCCTTCGAGTCTGTAAGACTCTTTCCTTTCTTAAACACTTCAATCGCCTTCTCAAACAGGCGGTTATTTACCATGACGCCGGCGACAGCCCGATAGACGTTTGGGTCCTTCGGATTTACTTTGATGGCTTCTTCCCACACAATCATCGCCGAGTCGGATTCTCCCCCTTTATAAAAGGCATCGCCAAGCTGGCACATGAGGACGACGTTGTTCGGATCAGTTTTCAGCCTGGCTTCAATGAGTCGTTCGGCCTCAGGGTATTTTTTCAGATACATGTAGATACGCTTCAGGCCGTCAAAGTATACAAAGTTGCCGGGGACCATTTCATGAAGCTGCTCATAGAATCCCAGCGCCTTCTCGTATTCGCCTGCCTGTTCGAGAGCTTCCGCGATTCTGAACTTGTTCAATTCGTCGGCGCTTTGAGCCGATGCGGATCGAACAACGGACGCAACAACTATGATTACCAGACAGAGATAATACTTAATCACGAATCGAAAATAGTTTTGTGTTTGGATATTAACAATGAACCAGAATTTCCCGTCCCCATTTGACAAAACCGGCCAGACACCCGGCCCGGGAAAGTGGGAGTCAGGTCCCCGGGATTGGGTGTCCGCAATCCTTGTAAGTTCCTATTTGAAGTCCTCTTCGTAGAACTCGAAGTTGCCCTTTATCTCCTTGTTCACCTCCTGAGAACGAAGCTGTACCCGCCTTATCTTTCCGGAGATAGTTTTGGGCAGATCCTGCACGAATTCCATCTTCCTCACACGCTTGAAAGCAGCAACCTTGTCCTTGACGAAGGCGAATATTTCTCTCGCGGTCTTCTGAGACGGCTCGAAGCCCGGGGCGAGAATCACATATGCCTTCGGCACGAACCCCCGAATCGGATCGGGAGAAGGAATCACGGCGGCTTCGGCGACCGCCGGGGACTCGACCAGCGCACTTTCAATCTCGAAGGGGCTGATTCGATAGTCAGAGCTCTTGAATACGTCGTCCGCTCTCCCCACGAACCAGAAATATCCCTCCTGGTCACGGGTGGCCACGTCACCCGTTCTGTAGTATCCTCCCGACATCACAGTTCTCGTCTTTGCGACATCATCGGCATAGTTTATCATCAGGCCCATCGGACGTGGGTCCAACTTAATTACGACTTCGCCCTCGTCCGACTCCATGCCGTCGCCGTCGAGGAGTTCTATGCGGTATCCCGGCGCCGGCCTTCCCATAGCACCGAGCTTCACTATGGCACCCGGCATGTTCCCCACTTGCAGAGTCGTCTCAGTCTGGCCGTATCCGTCTCTGATTGTGATTCCCCACTCCGAATTTACCTTGGATATCACTTCCGGGTTCAGGGGCTCGCCTGCACTCACCAATTCGCGGAGCGCGGCAGGCTTTGGTTTGATATCCTCGAGCACCAGCATTCTCCAGACCGTAGGCGGGGCACAGAGCGTGTTTACATCGTATTTTCTTAGAACCTCAAGGAGCGCCTTCGGGAAAAACCTGGAATACTTGTAGAGGAAGATCCCAGCGCCCGCGTTCCACGGTGCAAAGAACGAGCTCCATGCGTGTTTTGCCCAACCCGGTGAACTTATATTGAGATGCAAGTCACCCTCACGAAGTCCGATCCAATACATCGTGGAGAGGTGTCCTATTGGATATGAGCCGTTTGTATGCAACACCATCTTTGGCTGTGCGGTTGTGCCAGAGGTGAAATAGAGAAAGAGAGAGTCAGTAATTTTTGTCTGCACTTCCGGCTTGTATGCAACTAATGAATTATATGCCTCTTCGTACGAAATCCAACCGTCTTGTTTACCGCCGATTACTACCTTTGCGAAGTCACCCTCAATACCATGAAACTTTTCGGCGTTCTCCTGAAGTGTGACAACAAGCTTGACTCTACCTCTTTTGATCCGATCTTGTATGTCGTTTCTTGTCAGGAGTAGTGAAGATGGTATAAGAACCGCGCCGAGTTTAATTGATGCCAGCATCACCTCCCACAGCTCCGGCTGGTTGTCCAGCATTAGCAGCACCCTGCTTCCGCGGTTAATTCCCAGGCGCTTGAAGAAATTCGCTACCCTGCTCGATCTCTCGGATAGTTCCGCAAACGAATACTTCGACTCCTCACCCTTTTCATCTACAATCCAGAGCGCCGTCCGATTGTTGCCCTCAGCGTAGCGATCAAAGTAATCGATTGCCCAGTTGAAATCCTCAATGTCCGGCCACCTGAATCCGTAGTATGCCGACTCGTAGTCTTCGCGCCTCGTCTGAAGGAAATCGCGTGCCTTAAGGAACTTTTCAATCTCGGCTTTCATGATAACCTCTCCTTGATTTATTTTATATGAATGCGTCTCAGTTAACTGCCGAAACCAGGTTAGTTATCGGGATTCAGCCGATACTTGTTCCAGTATCGAATCAGACCGGGAACATTCATCCAGAACGGGTCGGCGTTCCTGTATCGGTCTATCATTTCCTGATCCAGACCGGAATTTCTCATACTGCCGGTCACATAAGAGTCGAATTCGGAGATTATCCCGGCCTCGTCTTTACCTTCTCTCAATCTGTCCCCGACCCAGCCGGTCCAATCGAGAAGTCTCGCCCTCAACTCGTCAAGGTACGAAACAACGTCCGTCGACTTTCCGAAATGTGTCGGGTATATCGCGGCAGGTTTCAACCTTCTTATCTTCTCGATCGAAGACAGCCAGATCTCGACGTTTATATCCGGGGCGGGAGTCGGAGGGAACACCGGTCCATTCTTTATTCTGATTCCTCCTACGTCGCCGGTGAAGGCATTGCCTTCCACGAAATAGGTGTTATGGTGGGATGCATGTCCTTGAGTGTCAACAGCCCTAACTACAGTATCTCCGACAGCAACTTCTTCGCCGTCCAACATCTGATGCAGCCTGTCTTGTGAAATCGGATTTACTCTGCCCCACAGCTCGCCCATTCTTTCCTTGTAAATCCGGCTTGCGGAATTAACAAGCTTGCTCGGGTCGTTGAGATGCCTAGCACCATTAGGATGCACGTAAATAGTCGCGCCATTATCGGCAAAATGCCATGCCGCACCTGCGTGGTCAAGGTGGACATGCGTGACAAAGACTTTCCTCACATCTCTCGTATCAAATCCCAGTTTCTTGATTCCCTCGATCAAATTACCGTACACTGAATCCGGACCGGACTCGATAAGAGCAAGCTCGGAATCTGTTTCAATCAGGTAGGATGCTATTGTTTCGGGGGTAAAGAAGTTAAGATCAATGGTGTGAGCAATCACGTTCCTTGTTCCCTTTCAGATTGGTAAAATACTCGTGTTGAAGGACAGCCGGATCGACTCAATCGCAGACAGAATTTAGACTCCCCCAACAGAGAAATCAAGCTGAGGCGAATCGATGGCGGACATCATTCCATCCTTCTGACCATCGGACTGTCAAGAAGCGCCACGTCGGTAACTGAAGTCGGGCGGGATCTTATCACCATCGGATCAAGGGAAACAAGCCATGGTGAACATGACAAATCTGTAATCTTGCCGTAAGATTCCGGTAAGTCTTCCCTGTTTAAATTTTTGTAGCACATTAAGGATATGAATCATGAACAGATGGAAGACAATCGTTATTGCCGGAATTCTTGCGGTCATTTTTTCATTCGGAGTGTACGCCATGCGATCTCCGGGAACCGTTTCTCACTTGATGGGAATCGAAACCAATACAGCCGGGGATCATGTCGTGTCAGCCACGGCCGCTGACGGCCCATCACCTCAAGTAGAAGGTGGTGTCCTGGAAGTTAGCAGCCAGAGCCAAAGGGCTTCCGGTATCGTCACGAGAAGACTCGCGGCGGTCTCACACTCGGCCAGCGCAACGGCGTATGGCGAAGTCGTGGATGTCAGGAACCTCATTGAACTCATGAACAGTTATACCGCCGCAAGGGCCCAGGCCCGCAAGTCGGTGCTCCAGCTTGGCATTTCCCGGGATGAATACATGCGGGCGAAGATGCTTTTCAGTTCGACTAAGTACCTTTCATTGGAGAAGCTGCAAGGTGCCGAGGCCGCTTACAATTCGGACATAGCCGACAGCGAAGCCGCCTTCCAGAATTTGTCGGGACTTGAGGGAGAAATTGTTCAGGCATGGGGGAGCGTCATCGCAAAATGGATAGTTCACAATTCTCCCGTTGCAAAGAGACTAGTTGAGCACCGGCTCTCCATAGTTCTTATCACATTGCCGGCAGGTGAAAGTGTAAGCCAACCGCCGCTCACTGCGGAGATAGAAGGAACAGGTGGAAAGCCACTCACAGCGACACTCATATCCATCTCACCAGTTTCAAATGCGGCCATACAAGGGGTAAGTTATTTCTATCAGGTGCCCACCGATCCTTATCTCCCTGTTGGCATGAATGTCATCGCTCATTTGCCTGTCGGAGCGCAAGCGGTCGGAGTGATGGTTCCCTCTTCGGCCGTTGTGTGGCAAAAAGGAAGTGCATGGGTATTTCTAAGAACGGAGGAGACTGACTTCGTTCAAAAGGAAATATCCCTCGCCGAACCGACAGGAAACGGATGGTTTGTAATTCGCGGCGTCAAACCCGGCGACGAAGTGGTAGTCGACGGGTCTCAGCTTCTGCTCTCGCAGGAGTTCAAAGCACAGGCCCAGGGAAACGACGATTAGTCCTGCATGATTACTGTCCGTTCAACTGAACTCCCATCACAAACTGACTGCCGTAAACAATGCTGACTTCAACCGTTCGTTTCTCTCTCAAGTTCAAAGGAATAGTCATCGCCTTGGCATGCGTCCTGCTCGGCTACGGGCTGTACAGCCTTGAGAATGCCAAGTATGATGTCTTCCCCGAATTCGCGCCTGCCCAGGTCGTCATACAGACTGAAGCGCCCGGTCTTTCGCCCGAACAGGTAGAACTCCTCGTAACGCAGCCGATTGAAAACGCAATCAACGGCACCGTCGGGATAAGTTCAATGAGGTCAGGTTCCATTCAGGGCATTTCCGTCGTCAAAATTACGTTCAAATCAAGAACGGACATCTACCTGGACAGGCAACTGGTAGCTGAGCGTCTTTCAGAGATCGCCGGTCAGCTTCCAGCGGGCGTGCAGGCACCGGTCATCACACCTCTAACCTCGTCGACAAGCGTCGTCATGGACGTCGGACTCACATCCGATTCTCTCTCATTGATGGGATTGCGAACTGTTGCGGATTGGACGATAAAACCTGCCCTCCTTGCGGTTGCCGGAGTTGCTAAAGTGGTCGTCTTCGGCGGCGAGGTCAAACAGCTTCAGGTTCAAGTCAAGCCTGATCTCCTCTACAAATACGGTTTATCCGTCAACGACGTAATCGACGCGGCGCGCCGGGCAACCGGCGTAGAAGGAGCCGGCTTCATTGATACGCACAACCAGCGCCTCACTATTCAGACCGAGGGACAATCGCTCACGCCTGAGGAACTCGGGGACGCAGTAGTGCTCCAGAGGGATGGTGCCGATGTTTTGCTCAA
The DNA here is from genome assembly GCA_021825585.1 of Bacteroidota bacterium. Lineage (GTDB taxonomy): Bacteria > Bacteroidota > Ignavibacteria > Kryptoniales > JAKASW01 > JAKASW01. The sequence goes on from JAKAGT010000008.1 coordinate 94,471, forward strand.
AGATGTCGCGAACGTGGTAGATGCGCCTGCGCCACCGATCGGCGCGGCGCAGGTTATGGGAAAGCCGGGCATTCTGCTCATAATCTCCGCACAGTACGGTGCAAACACACTCGAGGTAACCAGGAAGGTCGACAAGGCACTCAAGGAACTGTCGCCAGGCTTGAGTTCTGAAGGTGTGATAATCCATGAAAACGTATTCCGTGCGGCGGATTTCATCGAGACGGCAGTCCGCCATATCCGGACCTCCCTGCTTTTGGGTGCAATTCTCGTCGTTCTGGTTCTCCTCCTTTTTCTTCTCAATCTGAGGACGGCTGCAATTTCGCTCACGGTCATTCCTCTTTCCCTCCTTACGGCGGTAATCATATTGCAGAGCCTCGGTTATAGCCTGAACACGATGACGCTCGGCGGATTGGCAATTGCTATCGGTGAGGTGGTCGACGACGCGATCATAGACGTCGAAAATATTGTGAGGCGCCTTCGCGAGAATAAGTCGTCAGCCACTCCCAGACCTGCGTTTCGGGTCGTGCTCGATGCGTCAATCGAAGTGAGAAGCGCGGTTGTCTATGCGACATTCGCAGTAATCCTCGTCTTCGTCCCGGTTCTCACGATGACCGGTCTGGCAGGAAGGTTGTTTTCGCCGCTCGGTCTCGCTTACATTTTTTCCATTCTCGCGTCGCTGCTTTTCGCCCTCACAATCACTCCTGCGATGTGTCTCGTGCTCATTGGCCGCTTGCGTGCGGTGGACACGGAACCGCGTTTCACGTCATGGCTGAAAAGAAGATACGGGAGTCTGCTATCCGCTGTCGAGCGACATTTTCGTATTGTGATTTCAGGGGTTGTGATATTCATCCTCGTCGGGATCCTCTTGATACCCACCTTCACCGGCTCCTTCCTCCCCCAATTCAGAGAGGGGAACTACATAATTCACATGGTTGAAGTTCCCGGTACCTCACTTACACAGACACTGTCGCTGGGGGAACGAGTCACTCGCCGGCTCCTGAAGATTCCGTTTGTCGCATCGGTTTCTCAAGACGCCGGGCGCGCGCAACTGAGTGACGATACACATGGCACACACCAGAGTGAGATACTGGTCACGCTCAAACCTATGACCGATGTGCAGGCACGAAACGCAGAGAACGTCATAAGAAAGGCCCTTTCAAATTTTACCGGCGCAACTTTCTCGATGAACTCCTTCCTGACAGAGAGGATCAATGAGACGCTTTCAGGCTACACGTCTGCCGTGGTCGTCAACGTGTTCGGGAACAATCTCGATACGCTAGACGATAAGGCGCAGGAAATTGTCACCCTGCTCGGCAAGATTCGCGGGGGTACAGACATACAGCTTCAGTCGCCCCCCGGAACTCCTCAGTTGGTGATTCGCCTCCTCCGCTCCCGGCTGGAATACTGGGGAGTAGAACCCGTCGACGTCATGAACGCCGTGCAAACCGCTTATCAGGGCGACATCGTCGGACAGGTCTACGACGGCAACGAAGTTTTCGGCGTATCGGTAATCCTGGATGCAAAAGAGAGACACGACCCGACAGATGTCGCGAATCTTCTTATACGGAACTCGAACGGTGTCTACGTGCGTCTCGACCAGCTGGCGGACATTCACGAGAGCTCCGGGCGCTACATAATCCTACATGAAGGTGCCCGGCGTGTTCAGACAATTACCTGCAACGTGAAAGGACGGGGCGTGAACTCATTCGTGAATGAGGCGAGGAAGCGCATAGCGTCGGCTGTTCATCTCCCCCCAGGAACGTACGTGACATTCAGCGGGACGGCAGAGGCGCAGGCGCGGTCAAAACATGACCTGCTGATTCATTCCGTGCTCGCAGCCATCGGAATCATCCTGCTGCTTTCAATAGTAATGAGAAATTACAGAAACCTTTCGCTGGTTCTGTCAAACCTACCATTTGCCCTGGTGGGAGGTATTTTCGCGGTGTTCATCACCGGCGGCGACATGTCGGTGGGTTCCCTCGTTGGATTTGTAACGCTCTTTGGAATTACATTAAGAAATTCAATTATGCTGATCTCACACTACGAACACCTGGTTGCAGCTGAAGGCATGAGCTGGTCGCCCGAGACAGCAATACGCGGCGCATCCGAGAGGCTCGTCCCGATCTTGATGACTGCAACGGTGACCGCATTCGGACTGCTCCCTCTCGCGCTCGCAAGCGGGACCGCCGGAAGAGAGATCGAAGGGCCAATGGCAATAGTTATTCTCGGGGGTCTTGTCACCTCGACCGCATTGAATCTCCTCGTCCTGCCGACGCTGGCGCTGAGAAATGGAAAGTTTACCGGGAATGAGGAGATCGATTCATGAATATTTTGCTCTTTGTTGTAATCGCACGCATTCTGTGCGGTTCAGCACCCGCCAGTGCGCAAAAGCACGGCTCACTTTCCTGCCTTAAAGCCACGGCCGACATCCGGCTTCCCGGACGCACTACGAGATATGACTACCAGTCAATTGACGAGCAGCGCAGGCTTCTCTTCATAGCTCATCTTGGCGACAATGCCGTTACCGTTTTCGACTTGAAATCACAGAAGGTAATAAAGGACATCACCGGCATCCCAAGTCCGCACGGAATCCTTGCGGTGCCGGAGGCGGGAAGAGTATTCGTGTCTGCCACAGGTGTGGATAAGATCTACGTCGTAGATGAGAAATCGTTGAAGGTGGACGGAAAGGTGGAGGCCGGACTTTTCCCCGACGGAATTGGATATGACCCCGGCACGAACCGGATATTTGTATCTGACGAGTTCGGAAAGACGGTGTCAGTCATCGACGTCTCCGCGCTGAGACTTGTTCGCAAGATCGAAATCGGCGGAGTAGTCGGGAACACGCACTATGATCCTGTAAGCCGTCAGATCTTTACCACCGACGAATCAGCAAACGAGCTGGTCGAGATTAATCCTTCCACAATGGCAATAACATTGCGAATCAAGTTGCCCGGCTGCGAAGGCGCTCACGGCTTTATGATAGGCAAGGAACCGCACGAAGCTTATGTAACCGGTGAGGATAATGCCTCGCTTGTGGTGGTCGATCTTGCAAACAGCAGGGTCACGCAGAGATTCTCGGTCGGTAAGGAACCGGATGTCCTCGCCATTGATTCGGAATTACACCTGTTGTACCTCTCCTCGGAGAGCGGCGTGGTCTCCATGTTCAGAATAACGAAGCACGGACTCTCCGAACTGTGCCATGGAAAGTTGTGGGCATACGCTCATACTGTTAGCGTCGACCGGGTCACTCATAAGGTATACTTTCCCCTGCAGGACAGAAACGGCGCTCCGGATTTGAGGATCATGATCCCCAATTTGCATTGACCGCCGATTTCAACCCAGTCGAGGATAATAAAGGATGCTGCGAAGAACCAATCACGCCGGAAAACTCAGTGTGACTGTTGTTCCTTTCCCCGGTTCACTTGTCACGGACACATTGCCCTTGTGAAGCTGCATTATTGATTTAACTATCGCCAGGCCGAGCCCTGTCCCCGGTCTCTTCTCCGATCTCGACGAATCCGCGCGATAAAACCTGTCGAAAATTCTCGACAGGTGTTTCTGATCGACCCCTTCACCGCTGTCAGCCACAGATACGTCTACGCTCATGGCTGGACCGCGCTTTACTTCGATGACTATTTTTCCTCCCTTAGTGGTGTGTTGTATCGAGTTGGAGATCAGGTTGCTTAGAGCCTGTCTGAACAACGCTGAGTCGGCTTTCACGATAATACTCTTGTCGCGCGAAGTTCCATCCGCAGACTTCACGGTAACGCCTTTCTCTTCCGCCATGGCTTCGTAGAATTCTATCACTTCCTCAATTTCCGCGAACGGGTCGAATTCTTTCCTGTCGATGTGGGCCTCCGGGCTTTCGGCGCGGGCGAGGAAGAGGAGGCTTTCGATGACGTGAGACAACCTTGAATATTCCTCCAGACTGGATTCCAGAACCTCGCGGTAATCCTGTGCGGCTCTTTCACGCGACAACGCGACTTCGGTCTCGCCGATGAGGTTGTTGATGGGAGTCCTGAGCTCATGCGCGAGGTCTGCAGAGAACTGGGACAGCCTGTTGAATGAATCTTCGAGCCGGTCGAGCATTCCGTCGAACGCCCCCGCGAGCTCATTGAGTTCCATGGGCCAGTCCGATTGGCCGAGTCGCCTGTGGAGCTGATGGGCAGATATGTGCTGCACCGTACGGGTGATTTTCTCGATGGGCTTCAATCCTCTTCCTGCTATGAAGACTCCCACAGCGGCGGACAGCAGTATACCGGCGAAAAGTACAAGCAGGAGCCGGCTCCTGTAGTCCGATATAAGCTCATCCTCGTGCGATATGTCGAGGGCAAGCTGGAGTATCCTGGGTGGTCCGCTCGAGTTCCCGACCCTCGCGAGAGCAGTCATCAAAAGGAGATTGTGTCCGTTCGGCGATTTCCTCATCACAGCCTGGGAGGGCGTTGCTCCCAGCCCGGCGGGCACGGGAAATATGTACGATGGAGCGATGGTGTCCATCCTGTCCGTTTCAATGATCACCCTGCCTTTCGAGTCGAGAATCCTGGCGTAGTATTTAGCCAGCCTGAAAGGCGCAGTTTCCCACTTTACCTCCTCCTGAAGGACCTCTTTGTTATCCGGCGCCTCGGCAAGGATCTCTCTGAGAAGATTTATCTTGGCAGCAAGAAATTGACCGTCCTCTTTGGCAAGCCGGGTCGTGAGTACCCAATAGAGAAACACGGTTGAGATGAGGAGGATGCCGAACGCAGAGACGACGTATAGAATTGTCAACTTTCGTTTGATTGACCAGGCACTCGACTTCTCACGTACGGCAGAGCTGTCAATCATGCTCTATCATGTATCCGACACCGCGGACCGTTTGAATTAGTTTTTTCTCGAACGGATCATCGACCTTCGTTCGGAGCCGCCTGACGGCCACGTCGACCACATTCGTGTCGCTGTCAAAATTCATCCCCCACACCTGGTCCGCGATGATCGCGCGGGAGACGACCTCGCCGCACCTTCGCGCAAGCAATGCGAGCAATGAAAATTCCTTCGGAGTCAGATCGAGTTTCGTCCCCTGTCTTGCCGCCCGATGCCCGAGTAGGTCAATCTCCAGATCGGCCACGCTCAGAGTGTCGGGCTGTCGGACTGGTCCCCGGCGCAGAACCGTCCTGACGCGGGCAAGCAACTCCGAGAAAGCGAAGGGCTTCACGAGGTAATCATCCGCACCCAGCTCCAGCCCTTTTACCCGGTCCTGGACGGAATCCTTCGCCGTCAAAAAGAGAACCGGCGTGGCCATTCCGCGACGCCTTACCTCGGCCAATACATCCCATCCGTCCCGCCCCGGAAGCATTACATCCAGAATCACCAGTGAATACTCGTTCTTCTCCATGAGAGCCAGTCCGCCGCCCCCATCAGAGACAGTGTCGACGACGAAACCGCTCTCCGACAGTCCCTTTTTCAGGTACGCTGCCGCTTTAGACTCATCTTCGACGATTAGTATTTTCATGGCCTTTCCCATGAATTTAACATAAAGACCGTTTAAAAGCCCTGCAAGACATGGTGAAGACGTCCGTCCGTCTCTCGGCTCTACTGCGCGCGAGCAAAGAACACTTCCAACGAAGCGACCAAGCCCCTTCTTCGAGATGACCTGGAATGATTCCATCTCACCCATTGTTTAGTTGGGTAAAGAGGACTATTTTTTTCCAAGGAGAAATTTTCGTGAAAATAGGAATCACATGTTATCCCACATACGGTGGAAGCGGCGTTGTCGCGACCGAATTGGGCAAGGCACTTGCTTTGCGGGGCCATCAGATTCACTTCATCAGCTATTCGCTGCCGGCAAGACTGGACAACTTTGCCGGAGACGTCTTTTATCACGAAGTCGAGATGTCACAGTACCCGCTGTTCGATTTTCCGCTGTACACCGACTCGCTCGCCAGCAAAATGGTCGACGTGGCGAAGTATCATGACCTTGACGTCCTGCACGTTCACTACGCAATTCCGCATGCAACAAGCGCATTCGTGGCGAAGCAGATACTCGCTCCTACGAAGGACATCAAAGTAATCACGACCCTTCACGGCACCGACGTTACGCTCGTCGGGCTCGAACCGAGCTTCCTGCCCCTCGTCAAATTCTCGATAGAACAGAGCGACTATGTTACGTCTGTTTCCAGATTCCTTCAGATGAAAACGTACACCATGTACAACATCGACAAGGAGATTGAAGTCATTCCGAATTTCGTGGACACACAGAAGTTCATCCGCCGGAAGGATTGCCAGTTCAGGGAGCGCATCGCGCCGAACGGGGAGAAGATAATGGTTCACGTGTCCAACTTCAGGCCCGTCAAAAGAGTCCCCGACACCATTCGCATCTTCGACATCGTAAGAAAGTCAGTCCCCAGCAAGCTTGTGCTTGTCGGAGACGGCCCCGACAGATCTGAATCGGAAAGGCTCACCCGGGAACTCGGCATTTCTGAAGATGTGAAATTTCTCGGCAAGCAGACTCTCCTGCCGGAAATACTATCGGCATCAGACTTAATGCTGATGCCCAGCCAGTCTGAAAGCTTCGGCCTTTCGGCCCTCGAAGCCATGTCGTGCAGCGTACCGGTTGTATCCTCAAGCACAGGCGGCCTGCCCGAGCTGGTTCTTCACGGCGAAACCGGGTTCATTGCTGAAATAGGCGACGTCAACAGGATGGCAAAATACGCGATTGACCTGCTGAGCGACGAAAGAAAGTGGCAGTTGTTCAGCCAGAATTCGAGAAAGCGCGCCGAGGACAAATTCAATGTTGAGCAGATCATACCGCTTTATGAAAGGCTGTATGAGAGAGCGATAAGCGAAACGAGAGAAATCTCCGTCAGCGCCAAGTAAATCCATTCCGTCTGATAGCTTCAAGCGCCGCCCGCCTCAAGGTGCTTGCTTTAATCAATGCCGGCAGTCGCGATCTCTAGAGCGGCCGGCATATACCCATACAATATCCCGTTAGACTGAGTTTTCAGAAACTCAACTGATAGAAGAGCCTCAGCATGTTTATCGTCTCCCGCTGATAATAATAGCGGTTGTTCAGTGAGACGCGCCTCGATAATTGCAGGTAGAGGCGATTTCCAAGTATGCTTGCAAGAGGATAGTCCACGCTAACATCAGTATTATTTATATCGCTGAAGACTTGTCCCCCCACTTTGATGACGGCATTTCCGAATTGCGTAGTGATGTTCACATCGGGAGAGAGAACCGATGACGGATTGTAGCGCGCCTCCACACTCCGAATAAATGAGAATTCCCTGCTCAGGAGACTTGTCAGAGCTCCCGATAACAGGGATGAACCAAGCCCTGCACCCGCCTGTGCAACCAGGTTGTCCGCGGCGTTCTGTTTCTGAGAAGAGGTCAACTGGTCTTCGAATTCATTGAACAGGATGAACGAAATTGCATTCGTCTGCGGGTCGCGGTGGAACGGACTGTTGTCGACTGTCATCGAAATGTCGACGCTTGGCTGATTGAAAGTACCGGTCATTTTCAATTGAACTACGACAACCTGCGGTCGCGTGCTGGAGGTGTCGGCATAGTGATATCCCTGATACTGCGCCGTTATATCGAGAATGGGATTCAACGGGACGCCGGTGAAATGGAGTTTGCCTGAGGCGGAAAACTGCCTGCCGTAGAAGTCATAGTAAGAATTATCCATGATGCTTACATCTCCGGTGAGCTCCATCGCCCCGGAGAGGTTTGAGAGGGCCAACCGCCCACCCAGGACCGCATCCAGCTCCTCACTGGTTGCCTGGTCGAATATCATCCTGAGATTCACGTTATCCTTCGTTTCGACCTTCACGTTGTATTTGAGGCTGTCAAGGATGCTTCCTGAAGAAGCTGATTGTTGGGCGACCGTCGGGCTGGTCACATGGTTTTCTTCCGCCGACCTTGCGGAAGTGTCTACGGGAAAATGGTAAATTATTCCCTGCGAGGCGATATTTTCACTGCTTGACATCGGCATCAGCGTCAAATTGCCACTCGGAATAATAGTACCCTCGAACAAGGGTCTCGAGAGGCTGCCCTTGAGTTTCAGTCCTTCCGGTCCGGCTTCCACTACCGCGGTTCCGTAAATGCCCTGTATACTCCGCATTATGGTAGAGTTCAACACCAACAATGAGCCACGAAAGCCGATATCAAACTGCTCGATAGTGTTGTTCCCGATAACAAGGGACCCGTCCGCTTCCATCGTGCCCCCCCTTCGTGCATTCCAGATGTACAAGGGAGAAAGCATCAGGTTGTTCCCGTGCCCCGCTATAGTTCCGTTGAACCTGTAATTGATCTCGTTTGCGGTAAGGCGTATTCGCCCGTCGCTGACCGAGACTTTCCCCGTGAGATCTGGCGACGAATACCTGCCGCCAAGTACCATGTTTCCTGATATGGTTGCGCCGAAATCCTCTACCCCTGCCAGGAATGGTGTGAGGAAAGAAATGTCCAGAGAATCTGCCGTAAGATCTAAATTGAGATCTTTCGTCGAGTTGGCGGAGAGGGGTATTGTACCGTGCAGCATAAGAGCGTATCTGGCGGAATCAAGCTCCTTCGACAATTGGACAGAGAGTGCCATGAAAGATCCGTCGAGATTTACCCTCCCGCTCACTAGTTTTGACTTTTCACCGTTATACTCCACGTTGCTCCCGCTGAAACCGACGGACACTACCGTGCCGCCTAGCGAGTCGGTCACCTCGGCATCTCCGCTTACTCTACCCTTTACCTTCAGTGTGTTCGTGTCAAGCCTTGCGAGCCGCTGGAGTGAAGCAAGCCCGAAATCCTTGAAGTTGAAATGCAGATTTGCCCCCGTCTGCAGCGAATAGCTCCCTTCCACCTTAACATTTGAGTCGGAGTAATTGCCTTCATCTTTCATACCTGCGGAGAAATCTGCCGGAGATATTTTGAATACCTCCGGGTAATATACAAGGTGAACGGGAGCAAGGCTGTTCAGGGACAATCCATAGAGTTTTCCCAACACTGTACTGGCCGTAATATCGAACGAGTCTGCATCGACCCTTGCGAGCGCCTCAACGTAGAACTCAATTGACGTATCCACCCTGCCTAATGCTGAGATCGAAAGAGAATTCTGCCCGGAAGAATCCCCGGAAGAATAATCCACTCTCAGAATCTTAGCATTCAGTTTCGTCTGATTTACGTCGAGATCTTCGAAACTGGCGTTCGCGGACCACACGCCAGAATCCCAGACTGAAAGCCTGTTGTCCGATTTTATATCGAACTGTGCGCTGATGTGCGAAGCATCCAGATGGAGCGAATCCTGAACGACAGCGATCGTGTCTGCCGCCACTGAGCCTCTCATGGTAAATCGTCCGTTCTCAGACTTCACCTTCAGGTGTGCTTCCGGATCGCCGTTCAGCTCGATGTTTCCGATAAGTTTGCCCAGAAGCCGTGCATCCTTTACCTTCACGGTCATGTCGGCATTCAAATTCGGAATCCCGGCAACATCTTGATAAACACTGTCGCTCTTCCCCGTGACCCGCGAACTTATTCTGTCGGCCAGAACCAACAAGATCTTCGACAGCTGAATCGGAAACTCGTGAGGCACAAAGTCTCCGCTCGCCTGAGCGTCCAGAAACGGGGAATTAATCTGCAGCTTCTTGTTTTCCCTTTGTGTATTCAGCTCCGCTGTTATCAGAGAGTTGTTCAGAGGAAAATCACCGAGCGAGGCACGTTCCGTGAGAAAGGAAATCTGCGTACTGAGTGAGTCGGGATTGAAACCATTGCCGACCAACATCAGGTTCCCCGTCAGGTTTCCTTCAAGCGTCGGCAGGTGAATGAAAGGAGCGGGATCAAACTCCGCGAGTCCTATTTCACCGGAATAAGTCCCGCTGGCGAAATTGACACCCCCTTCCCCATTCATATTGCCTTTCGACGTAAGCATATCCAACCGCACTCTCAGGCTATCCCGCAATGATGCAGCTTCCAGGGCAATTTTCCGGATAGTAGTATGGTCATAGCTTGACGAATCAACGGCGAGCTCGATCTTTCCGTCGGGTAATGTCAGGTTGTTCGATTGAAAGGAAAAGGTCGCCTTCCCGGTCAGCTGAGTTTTCAGGTTGGACCGGGGCAGAATTCTTGCAAGATCCACCCCATGGAAGTCCAATGTTCCGTCATAAGCACCCGAGTGGATGCGTGCATCCCCTGACACCTGGGTCTCTGCGTTTTTCAGATGCACCGCGACTTTCAGGTCTCTTGGAACTCCCTCCACCTTGCCGTCAACCTGCATCGAATTGAGCCCACTCAAGTCGGGGACTCCGAGGCCATTCAACAAGGCAGACACTTCAGCCATATTAACCCCGCTGTTGTCCACATTGACTCTCAGGCCGATCGACGGCTCGGATACATTGTAGAATGTCGCGGTGGCGGGCACATAGGAACTGTCAGTCTTCAGAAGAAATTGTTTGAGGTGCAGAGTGTCGAGGCTTCCGCTTGCAAAGAGCGAAACGTCGCACTTCGATACCGGATCGAGGGGCAGGTCGATAAATTTCTCCACGTCTACGAGACCGACGTTCCTTGCGTGAAGGTTCACCGTGAAATGCCTTTGCCTGATGTGTCCGACATTAAGCGAATCCAGCAGGTTCTGTCCGATCAATGCGACGTCGGCGTGGACAGAAGTCGAATCCGAAATCAGCCTGAAGCCCGACAGTTCTGTGCCATCCTGAGATGTGTACAGGTTGAATCTCAACGAATCGACTCTGAAACCGGGACGCAGCAAAGACAAGGAGACGTTCCGAATATTAGCTGTAAGGCTGCTCCCGGAAAGGATCGCAGATCCGCTCACGTCTAAGTTTTCCACCCTGAAATCGGAAGGATCAAAAGGCCGCTGGCGGACTGAGTCCCGTAAGACTTCAGGCGCCGCTCGCCCACCGAGGTTCGTGGAATCGAAGAGAGAGAATTCCCCCCCCCTGATTCCCACCGACTTCAAGAGTATTGTCCAGTCGAATTTCCCCTGAGATTTCGAAACGGCTTTTGAAATACGATCAATGTTGTAGGTACCGTCCTTGTACCTTGTCAGATAGAAATGGGGATTCACCAGCCTGACGTTCGTGAGATCGATGGTCTTCGTAATCAGGGAGAGTGGAAAGTGGGAAATCTCGATAGTGTCGACAGAGATGATGCGGTCCCTCTGATAATAGAGAGCTGCACCGTCTATAGTAAATGAGCCAAGGACACTTCCATGAATCTCTCCAAGATAAAGGCGGGCATTGGTTTGATCGTTAACAACTGATGTAAGGATGTCCCGTAACTCGTCGTTGAAGAACCGGGTATACGAAACCAGATAGATCAACACCGGAAAGGAGATCAGGAATACGAATATCGGGAAAAAAAACTTCTTGGGCATTATCAGGTTCCGCCTCAGCCGGAGTGCATGACCTCGACGATCCTTTTGATGATGTTCGTGGTTGATTTACCATCCAGGTATTTCATGGTGACCACCTTGCCGCCCCGCGCCTCGACAATATCCCTGCCCACCACATCTTCCGCTTTCCAATCGGCACCCTTGACCAACACGTCCGGCTGCAGGAGCTTTATGGTTTCATATGGGGTGTCTTCATTAAAGATGCAGACATAATCCACGCTCTTGAGGTTGGCGACGACAAAGGAGCGGTCCGTTTCACCGATTATCGGCCGCTTCGGACCCTTTATCCTGTGCACGCTTTCGTCCCCGTTTATCGCCACGACCAGAACGTCTCCAAGTTCCCTGGCCCGCCGGAGGTAGTCGACATGGCCGATATGAACTATATCGAAGACCCCGTTTGTAAATACAATTTTCTTTCCGCCTTTTTGAAGTTTCCGCAGTATCGTCGCCAGCTCTTCGCGCTTCAGAATATTAGACATCAGATTACTCCTGGGTAAACCTGCTAGAGCAGTGATTTCGAGTCGTTGAGTACTTCCGTAAACAGCCGGTCTTTGTCGACCGGTGCGATGCCAACCTCGCCGCAAACAATGCCGCCCGCGTGATTGGCTATGGCAGCCGCTTCCTTAACGCTGGCACCCGACACCAGGGCAACTGTAAGCGCGGAAATTACCGTGTCGCCTGCACCCGACACGTCGGCGACCTTTCTTGCCTTCGTGGGAAAGTGAGTCGGGCTCCCGTCACCCTCGACAAGCGTCATACCCTTCTCGCCGCGGGTGAGGAGAACGTTCTCACATTGCAGCCGATTCAACAGCTCCCTTGCGGCCTTCACGGCATCTTCATCCGATCCCGCAGGGAGACCAAGTGCACCCTCAGCCTCCTTTCTGTTCGGCTTGAAGAGTGTGACCTGTTTATACTCGAAAAAGTTGGCTTGCTTTGGATCGACACTTATCACTTTATCTTTGCTTCGGGCCATGCCGATCACATCAGAAAGCAGATCCTTCGTCAGCATCCCTTTGTTGTAGTCTTCCAGGAGCACCGCATCAATCTCACCCGACATCGAATTCAAAATCTCCATTACGCGGCGCCGTATCTTCCCGTCAATTCCCCTGCTCACTTCATAGTCCATCCTTACAACATGCTGACTGTGGGCGATCACCCTCGTCTTAACAGTCGTCGGCCTGTCCTGGTCCGTGATAATGCCCTCTTTGGACAGCCCCATCTCGTCCAGGATGTGCCTGATCTTTTCGCCGGCCTCATCCTGGCCGACGATGCCGAACAAAACCGGTTCCGCACCGAGCGACTTTATATTGTTTGCGACGTTCGCCGCTCCGCCGAGGCGGGCAGACTCGCTGTCTACCTGCAGTACTGGAACGGGTGCCTCCGGGGAAATGCGAGAGACGCTCCCCCACACGTATTTGTCAAGCATCAAGTCGCCGAGAACCACGACTCTTTTACCACTGAAATTATCGAAGAGAGACTTCAATCTCTCAGGCTTGAAACCACTCAACAGAAATCTCCATTTTTCTGTAATTTACGGCTGTCGCGAGTTAAGAGCAATTGCATTCTGCAACACGAACGCCAGAATATGGCGCCAAATCGCCCGATCTCTCCGGAGTGCTGCATGGATCAACGGGGTGGAAATGTCATAGCGCCATTGGAAGCTCAGTTAAGGCTTCCAGACTTCATCAGTGCACCGCTCTGTTGCAGGGATTAAGCAGAACGGCACCCGCGCATGACCTGTCTGCCAGTGTTGCCTAGCCGATTACCTCATGGACTGTACTCAGAAGCTTCTCTCCGGTGAACGGTTTGCTCATGAATGAATCTGCGAGCTCGAAGAATGGCCCGGTGATCTCTTCCTGCAAACCGCTTGTCGCAATTATCTTCACTTCCGCCCTGATTCGTTTCAATGCGGGGATTGCCGCTTTGCCATCCATGACAGGCATCATGTTGTCGATGATAATTGCCCGCACATTGCCCATATTTTTGACAAAAGCCGCGATTGCCTCCGCCCCATCCCCGGCGACAATGACCTGATATCCGTAGGCTTCCAGAGTTGCCCTGGCGATTTCGCGAATGGAAGACTCGTCATCTACAACCAGAATCATTTCCCCGTGGCCGACATATTGGTCAGCACTCGACTCGAGCGGGGAAACCGTTTCAACCTTCTCCGAAGCAGGAAGATACACTTTGAATGTGCTGCCAAAATTTACCTCACTCGATACGGTTATAAATCCGCCGTTTCCTTTGACGAGTGCAACTGCCGTAGATAGGCCCAGTCCAGTTCCTTGACCGAGTGCTTTTGTCGTGAAAAACGGCTCGAATATTTTGTCGAGCAGCCCCGGCGGGATCCCTGTACCCGTGTCCGTAACGGATATGACTACATACTTTCCGGGTTTCGCATCGATACTTACCTGATTGCAATTCTCGCCAAGCGTTTGGTTCTCTGCCCCGATCGTTAAGGTCCCCCCTTCCGGCATGGCATCTCTCGCATTCAAGCAGAGGTTCAGAATGATCTGGTGGATATGGGTCGCGTCTCCCATAACGGTCCATAAATTTCTGGAGATAGACTGTTCAAAGCGAATTGACTTTGGAAAGGTGGCGCCTGCAATGTTGACCACTTCCCCCAGTATGTGTCGGGGTTGGAGGACTATCCTCTCCCCTCCAGCTCCCCGGCCGAACATCAATATCTGACGTATCATGTCCGATCCGCGCTGGGCGCTGGACTCCATCGTCTGGAGTATTTCGAGACTTTGCGGATCCCCCGATCCCAGCTTCAATGTCCTGATAGACATCATGATTGGTGAGAGCACATTGTTGAGGTCGTGAGCAATCCCACCGGCGAGGGCGCCGATGCTCTCGAGCCGCTGGGCTCGTATGAACTGGGCCTCCAGTTTCTTCTTCTCAGTCACGTCGGTGCAAACCATCATGATGGACTTTGATATTCCAATGCTGTCTGTCAGCAGCTTGCACCGGCAATCCAGGATTATTTCGACACCCCTTCGGTCACGCGCCTTCGTCTCGCCCGCCCACTCGCCATCTTCTCTCACCGTCCCGGCAATCTCGAGGATCTGGCGCGGCTCGACATCCTTCAGAATGTCTCCCAGTTTCCTGCCGAGAGTCTCTTCGGAGCTCCATCCGAACATGCGGGAAGCTCCTTCATTCCAGTATGTCACAAGCCCGTCAACCGTTTCCAGAATAATCGCATCCTGCGATCTGTTGAGCAATGCCGCCTGTTCCCTGATTTTTTCTTCTGACTGCTTGTGCTCGATTGCAGCGGCAATTTGTCCCGATAACAGAGACAGGAGTTCTTTTTCCGAATCACCAAACCTGACATCTTGTGAAAAATTCTGGATGCCAAGCACCCCTACCGTTCCGGAGGCCGTCTTCAACGGAACAGCTACCCAATCGAGGGGCATCATCTGATTCCTTTCGGATTTCCCCTTATCTACTCGCCGAAGCATTTCATGGACAGTCAAAGCCGAAGGTCCGCTGTTCATCATGACCTGTTCGTTGAACGCATTGAACCCGGGTTGGTCCTCCGGCAGATCGTAGGACTCATTGACATAATACGGACAAACGAACGAGCCGGTCAAAGCATCGCGAAGGACGACGTAGAAATTTCTCGATGGCACTAGTTCGCTCATCACATCCCGGATCGCTCCGCAGAGGTCCGTAAGGTTCTCAGAGGCGCGCGTGACTTCGGAGAGCCTATACAGAACGCCTTGAAGCGCTTCAGAGCGCCGCCTTTCTGTCATGTCTCTTGCAACCCCGACGAATCCGACAACCTGTCCGGCCTCTGCAACGACGGTCATCGACAGGTTCATTGGTACCTTCTTGCCGTTTTTAGAAAACACGTCTACATCGATGACCGTTTCGTCTTCCTTCCCGATGAGCGCAAGGTCTCTGTAAGAACTTATGATTTCCTTCTGATCGGTGATTTCCATCAGGTTCTTGCCCGCCAAATCTCCACTCTCATATCCGAGTGTGGCGGCGGAACCGCCGCGAACAAGCTGAATGTTCAGATTATCATCCATCCGGAGAAGAACATCGCTCATGAACGTCAATGCCGACTTCATGGCATCGAGCGCTGTATTCACGATTATCCTGTGCCTGAAGACGAAGTACAACGAGGCCACCAAAGATATCAGGGAAGTGAATATGTACGGTTCGTTGCTGCCTGGAAAGAATGCAGAGAATATCGACTCGGTGAACGGGCCGGGGAGCAGGAGGAGCAGCATCGCAAACCCGGCTACGATCAGGTTCCCCTTCATCCCCTTATCGGTAAAACCCTTCAGGAGTGTAAAAAGCAAAGCGATACCTATGCTGAACGCAACCGACATCCATATTACAAGAAAGAGAGAACCGTTGACGGAGAATCCAGCCCCGCCGATTACCGGCTTGGGGATAAGCCCGAGGAGTTCAAGAGTGTAACTGAAAAGACCGGCAAAGTAGATCGCAAAGATCGCGAGAGGAGGGTGCAGCAGCTCCTCGCGCCGGACCATGATGATCATAAAATGAAGGAAGAAAAACGGAAATACCGCGAAGAGAAACGCCCCGACGGAGCTCAATACGGCAGCACCTGTCCGGGACGCGACTACCGCCGCTAATAGACCGGTCGCCCCGAATAAAATAAGGCAGGCGACTAAGAAGAGATAAAACTTCACCACGACGCTCCTGGGCGCCTTGAAGTAGATAATCAGGGCGAGGAGTAGGTTCGCAGCTGCGTAACCGATAGAGACATATTCGTATAGCATCCCACGGCCTCCTGTACAAAAAGATCGAGAAAATGGATTCCGCTTTTAAATGCAAACGTGCGATTTCCGTCGAATTGCGCGAAGCCTCCTGAACACACCTCTGCACGAACGCACCGGAATCCCGGAATCTCAAAATGATCTTCGCTAGCCGACTTTGAATAAATATATATACCCCATAAACGTTCCGCAATGCTGTTCCCCGATCTATCTGTCACGAGGCACCGGCAGCATTTCCCATACACGGGATTCCGCGGAGGCAGATAACAACCCGCCGACGTATCTGCAATCGCCAATCAAAACTCGGCTTGTGTGAAGTTATCTGAGAATCTATCTTATCGTGATGATCGAAAGCTTCAATTCTCTCAGATTGTTCGGGGCAACAACCGTCCTTCGCTCGGTCGACCTCGACGATACAGGCAGACTGTTCTCCATGATCGAAAATTCGCGCGAGCACTTGCAGAAGTGGTTGCCATGGATAGACTTCGTTCACTCGCTGGAAGATGAGCGTCACATTGTTGAACAATGGATCTACGATATGCAGATGAGGAGCGCGATACATTTGTGCATCACAGTCGGAGACAATCTGGTCGGATTCATCAGCACGCACCAAATCGACTGGATTAATCAAAGGACAAGCGTCGGTTACTGGGTCGAACGGTCGAGTATCAGGAAGAACTTCGCCACTGAAGCAACAGCAGTCCTTCTCGATTACCTTTTCGAGGACCTGAAGCTCCACAGGGTGTTCATTCAGGCAGCCACGGAAAACGCTGCAAGCAACAGGGTCATAAAGAAGGTCGGCTTCAAATGGGAAGGCGTCCTCAGAGAAAACGAACGGATCAGGGACCGTTATTGGGATCACAACATCTACGGAATGACACAGGGCGACTTCCAGAGTTTGAAGGATGTCCTCTCGCCTTATCTTGGAAAGTAGTCCTCCTGCTGAATCAGGGCTCAACCTTCCGCATCCGGGGAGCAGTTCACTCACAGGGCATACTTATCATCTTCCGCCAGTTTATCGGCGATGGCCCTCCTGATATATGCCGAGTTAATCGGCGTGTATTTGAGGAGGCGCCGCACGGCGGTCAGGTACGTTCGGAGAGTATCGCCCTCCGCTATCACAGTCAGTGCGGCCTTTGCATGACTTTCGACGCGTTCGATCGCCTCGTACACAAATGCCCGTGCAAGGTCAGCGAAAAATGCGGTGTTCGCGGCTCCGCCCTGTTCCATCTTCCTGACGCGCAGAAGCACGCTCTCCATCGCGTATGCCTCCATCGCGATGTCGCTTATGTGCCATATTACCTCCTGTTCGTGCTCCAGCTTGTCCATATACTTCTGAAAAGCAGCGCCGGAAACAAGGAGACCGATCTTCTTCGCATTTGCCGCGAGGTTCATCTCGTCCGAAAGGAGACCTTCGAACGCCGATTCGCCGGCAGAGAATGAGATTACCTCATCCATAAGCTTCTGGGCGGCGGCCATGAGCGGAAGCTCTCCCTTCATCGCCCGGCGGATCAGCATCGACGGGATGAGTAGCCGGTTGATTTCGTTCGTGCCTTCGAAAATTCTGTTTATGCGGGAGTCGCGATATGGCCTCGCGACGGGATATTCTTCGGTGAAACCGTACCCGCCGAAAATCTGCACCCCTTCATCTACCACGTAGTCCAGAATCTCGGAGGCGTAGACTTTTATTATGCTGCATTCAACGGCATACTCCTCTATTCCCTTCAAAGTGAGTACGGAAGACCCGGGACTCTTCTTATCGACGTTCTGCAGTATCGAATCAATGAGACCAGCAGTCCTGTAAACCATTGTCTCGCCGACAAACGCTCTGATAGCCATTTCGCCGAGTTTGTGCTTTATCATTCCGAATGAGATGATAGGGACCTGAAACTGCTTTCGTGTCTTGGCATATTTCACCGATTCCGTGATCACTGCCTTCGCCCCGCCGATTACACTCGCTCCCAGTTTGAATCTTCCGACATTGAGAATATTCAGCGCTACCCTGTGTCCCTTGCCTATTTCTCCTATCACGTTTCCGGCAGGCACCTCCACGTTGTCAAGGTTCAGTGCGCGGGTGGAAGAGCCCTTGATCCCCATCTTCTTTTCTTCCTTGCCGAGCGAAATCCCCTTGAAATCCTTTTCCAGGATGAACGAAGTGAACTTGTCACCGCCGACCTGTGCGAATGTTATGTACACATCTGCGAACCCGGCGTTGGAAAGCCACATCTTCGTACCGTTAAGGGTGTAATGTTCCCCATCAGGAGAAGGCATGGCTACGGTTTTTGCAGAGAGTGCGTCGCTTCCCGAACCGGGTTCTGACAGGGAATATGAGGAGATCAGTTCTGCCGTGGCAAATTTCGGAAGGTACTTCTTCTTCTGCTCTTCCGTCCCGAAATACACTATCGGAAGTGTGCCTATGCCGGTGTGCGCGCCATGGCTAACCGCGAACGCGCCTGCCTTCCCGAGATTTTCAGCAACAAGCATCGAGCTTGTCTTATCGAGCCCGAGGCCGCCGTATTCTTCCGGGATATCAACGGAAAGTAGCCCTATCTCGCCCGCTTTCCTGAGGAGTTTCACGGAGAGTTCGTATTTCAACTCTTCGAGCTTATCGACATTTGGCATGACCTCGTGGTCGACGAAATCTCTCGTCGTGTCGGCTATCATCTTGTGCTGTTCACTGAAATCCTCAGGGGTAAAGATCTCTTCCGGCTTAGAGTCTTCGATAAGAAAGCTTCCGCCCTTTTTGTAATTCAGTGTCTGTTTCTGGACCGTTTCCATGTCGATCTCCTCACATTAAATTTTCGAAAATTCCCGCGGCTCCCATCCCGCCGCCGATGCACATCGTCACCATCCCATAACGGGCGTTGCGCCGCTTCATCTCGTGAAGCAGCGTCGCCGTCAGTTTGGCTCCTGTGCACCCCAACGGGTGTCCGAGCGCAACCGCTCCGCCGTTGACATTTACTTTGTTCTCGTCCATGCCGAGTTCACGGATTACTGCTACTGCCTGAGAGGCGAAAGCCTCGTTGAGTTCAATGACGTCAATGTCTTCCAGCTTAAGCCCCGCATACCGGAGAGCCTTCGGAACAGCCTTGATCGGACCGATCCCCATGATTTCGGGGGGCACTCCGGCAACTGCAAAGGAGACAAACTTTGCCATCGGCTTGAGCCCGAGTTCCCTGGCCCGCTCCGCACTCATGACAACAGAAGCCGCGGCACCGTCGCTCATCTGTGACGAGTTGCCAGCCGTCACCGTACCGCCCTGCATGAATACCGGCTTGAGCAGCGACAGCTTCTCGATGTCCGTGTCCTCACGGGGACCTTCGTCGACGCTGAAGACACTTTCCTCGACCGCATTCTTGCTCCCTTTGCGGACTTTCCGCGTGACAGTCAACGGAACTACTTCGTCGCTGAATTTTCCTCCCTTGATTGCCGCAACGGCTTTCTGGTGGCTCCGAAACGAAAACGCGTCCTGTTCCGGTCGCGAGACCTTGTATTGCACCGCAACTCGTTCGGCGGTGATTCCCATGTTGAGGTATGCCTCCGGATTGGAATCGACGAGAGCGGGATTCGGCACGATCTTGAATCCACCCATAGGTACGAGGCTCATGGTCTCCGTACCGCCGGCGATTATCACATCGGCGAACCCCGCCATGATCCTCTCAGATGCCATCGCAATTGTCTGAAGGCCCGACGAGCAGAACCTGTTGATAGTCGCCGCCGGCACCGATACCGGCATGCCGGCTCGAATCGCTGCGATCCTTGCGACATTCATCCCCTGCTCCGCCTCAGGCATGGCACAGCCGATAAGTATGTCGTCCACCGCCTCAGGCTCCAGGCCAGGCGTTCGCTTCACTGCAGCTTTTATCACCTCAGCCGCCATTTCGTCGGGGCGTACGTCGCGAAGCGCCCCTCTCTTCGCCTTCCCTACTGCCGTCCTCAAAGATGTTACAATTACTGCGTCGTGCATTTTCATTAACCTCCTGGATTCTCAATTTCTCAGCGCCTTGTTATTCTTCAGCATATACTGGATCCTCTCCTGGGTCTTCCTTTCGCCGCAGAGGCTCAGGAAGGCTTCACGCTCGAGGTCGAGGATGTACTCTTCGTCTACCTCCTGCTGCGATGTGAAATCGCCGCCTGTGAGCACGTAAGCCAGCTTTTTCCCGATGTGGAATTCGTAATCGGTAATCTGCTTCCCCTCTTTCCAGAGATAGAGCCCCAGCGTAAGTGCCGACAGCACGGGCTGACCTAACGCAATGATTTTCTGCTTCTCGGTTGGGCGGTATCCTTCCTGGACCATCGCGAGCGCCGTAGCCTTCGCATCGTAAATCAGGAACTTCTCGTTCATGGACACGTCATCTGAAGCGCGCAGGTACCCGAACTTCTTCGCTTCGTCCGCACTGGTGGCTACCTTGGCAGTACCGATGGTTTCCAGCACCTCCCGCACGTACGGCATCAGATCGATGTCAGGAACTTTGGGCGCACGCGACAGACTCCGGATGAGCATTTCCTTCGTGCCGCCCCCGGCCGGAATCACTCCAACTCCGACCTCTACGAGTCCGATGTAAGTCTCGGCGGAAGCCCTGACTCTCGGCGCATGGAGAGTCATTTCACAACCTCCTCCAAGAGTCATGTTAAAAGGCGCCGCCACGACAGGCTTCGGCGCGTATTTGATTCTCATGTCGATCGCCTGGAATGTTCTCACCGCGCGGTTGAGTTCGTCGAAATCTCCCTCTTGCGCCAGCATCAGAATGAGCATGAGATTCGCGCCAGCGGAGAAAAGCCTCCCCTGGTTGGCGATGACAAGAGCATCATAATCGGTTTCAAGCTTCTTCAACCCGAAATCGACCACTTGTAAAATGTCTTCACCGATTGCATTCATCTTGGAATGAAACTCGACGCATACGACGGAATCACCGAGATCGATCAGGGATGCTCCTGCGTTTGCCTTGATTACCTTCCCCTTCTTGACCTCCGTCTTCAGGTTCACGAGTTTCTTCGGCACCGGAACTTCCTTGTAGCTCCTTGTCTTAAAATCATAGAACAGGTGAGTGCCGTTTTCTTCCTTGTAGAAAGACTTCGCTCCTGAGGCGATCATCTCCAGAAGTTTCTGAGGTATCTGTCGCCCCTCCGATTTCATTTTGTCGACTGATTTCTCCAGTCCTATTGCATCCCAGGTCTCGAACGGTCCCAGCTCCCAGCCAAACCCCCACTTCATGGCGTTATCGATACTCATTACGTCTTCTGCTATTTCGGGAATCCTGTTGGCACTGTATATCAACACTGCCGCGGTCGTATCCCAGAAAAATTCTCCCGCTCTGTCCCTGGCATATGCGAGATTCTTTACTCTTTCAGCGACATCATCGATGTTCTTTCCCATATCGATGGATGGAAAAGCAGCCTTCCGTCTCTGCCGGTGCTCCATGGCTCTATAGTCTAGTGTGAGGATTTCAGTCTCACCTTTCTCGTTCTTCACCCGCTTGTAGAAGCCGCTCCTCGTTTTCTCCCCGAGCCAGTTCTTCTTTTGCATTTCCATCATGAACTCGGGGACCCTGAAGTAATCGCGCATCTCATCATCCGGCGCCGCCTCGTACAGGTTATCTGCGACGTGGATGAGCGTGTCGAGACCCACGATGTCTCCGGTGCGAAAAGTGGCGCTCTTTGGCCGTCCCGAAGCGGGTCCGGTGATAGTGTCTACTTCTTCAATCGTATAATCTTTTTCAACCATCTTGTGAATCACGTACATCATTGCGGCCACGCCGATACGGTTTCCGATGAAGTTTGGCGTATCCTTGCAAAATACGGTCCCCTTTCCGAGCGCCTCTTCGACAAACGCGCGCATAAATGAAATCACATCGGGCGATGTCTCCGCAGTTGGAATAAGCTCGAGCAGATACAGATAGCGCGGCGGATTGAAAAAGTGCGTGCCCAGGAAGTGCTTCCTGAAGTCATCCGAAAGTCCCTCGGAGATTTGGGAGATTGGAATGCCGCTGGTATTGGAGCTCACAATAGTGCCGGGTTTCCTCAGGGCATCTACCCTTTTCATCAGATCCCTTTTTGGCGCGAGGCTTTCAACTATCACCTCTATGATCCAGTCCGCGTCCGATATCCTGCTAAGGTCGTCATCAAAGTTACCGACGGTGATGTACGAAGCTTTCTCCGGTGTGAAAAGAGGTGCGGGTTTAAGTTCGAGGGCTCGTTTCAGTCCGGCAGTTGCATAGCGGTTACGCACTTGCCTGTCATTGATTGTGAGACCCCTTTTTCGCTCGGCATCGTCAACATCCTTGGGAACAATGTCCAGTAGATAGGATCTTATCCCCGCATTCGCGAGATGTGCTGCTATCTGCGCCCCCATCACACCGGCACCGAGCACTGCTGCCTTTTTGATCTGATTCATTACTTTCTCCGGATTTTTCACTCTTTGTAAAAGTCCTCTATCAACTCCCTGTAGCGGTTCTCCACGTTGCGTCTTTTCATCTTGAGCGTCGGAGTCAGATAGTCTGCTTCGATTGTGAGCTCGCCGTCCAACACCGCAAATTTCTTTATTGTCTCCCAGTGGGACAGGTTCGCATTTGTCTCGTCAATGATTTTCTTGTACAGATCCTTCACCAGTGGGTTCTCCAGGAGTTCACCGCTCGAATCGAAACCAATCTGATTCTTCTCCGCATAACTTTTCAATGCATCCCAATTGGGAAAGATCAGCGCCGAAGCGAACTTCCGCTTATCTCCTATGACAATCGCTTTGTCAATATACAGACTCCTGGACAAAATCATTTCTATTTCCTGCGGGGCGATGAACTTCCCGCCGCTCGTCTTGAGCAGGTCTTTCTTTCTGTCGGTCACATACAGGAATCCGTCCTTATCCACATATCCTATGTCTCCGGTCCTCAGCCAGCAGGTATAGTACGATGCAGAAGTGGCATCCTGGTTCTTGTAATATCCCAGCATCACGTTCGGACCGTCGACCAGGATCTCGCCGTCGCCGGCAATCTTCACCGAGACATTGGGTATAAGCGGACCTACCGATCCGATCCTGTTCCTGTCGAGCCTGTTTACCGAGATAACCGGGGAGGTTTCCGTCAGACCGTATCCCTGCAGGACCGTAATTCCGGCTGCACAAAAAATTCTCGCGAGGTCCGGACGAAGTGCTGCTCCTCCGCTTATGATGAACCTTATCCTCCCGCCAAAAGCCTTCCTCAGGTTTTTGTAAACCAGCTCGCTGGCAATCGCCATCTTGATCCTGTAGCTGAGCGGCATTTTTTTCTCCGTATCGAACTGTAATGCAAGTGCTATAGCCCATTTGAACACGCCCCGCTTGTGCCACGGGAGCTTCTCGACGTGGCTCTGTGCCTTCTCGAAGGCCTTCTCAAGCATCCGGGGGACGGTTGTCATAATATTTGGCCGGACCTCCAGCAGGTTTTGAGGCAATGACTCGATCGATTCCGCGTAATGAATCTGAACGCCGGTGAGAACATACAAATACAGTATCATACGTTCGAAGACGTGCGATGGAGGGAGATAAGTAAGGGCAACGTCCTGGGCGCTGTGGAATACGAAGAGAGAGGCACAGTCCACAGCATTCGAGACAAGGTTCCCGTGTGAAAGCATGACTCCCTTCGGCTCTCCCGTCGTTCCGCTCGTGTAAATCACGGTGGCAAGGTCTTCTTCCTTAATGCCCCCCTTCAGCTCCTCGAACTTCCCCGGATTCCTGGCACCGGCATCCCCTCCCATTTCCAGAAGCTCGCTCCAGGTGATTGTCTCCGGACTGAATTTCTCCCCGGTGATACTCACGATGAACGTGCAATTAGAATGAGCCAGCGCGTCCTTCGCACGGTCGTAAAGTGCGCGGGAACCGATCAGTATCCCCTTTGCTTCGGAGTCTTTCAGGATGAATTCAATCTGTGGAATAGCCTGTGTGACATAAATCGGAATGTTGACGGCACCGCAGTGAATGATGCCGAGATCCGCGATGGTCCAGTATGCGTTGCTATCCGCATACAGCGCGACATGATCGCCGGGCCGGACGCCGACCGAGTAAAGCCCGAGTGCAACTCTCCTTACCGAATCGTACACCTCATCGGACGAGAACGATTCCCATCTCCCCCCTTTCTTTGAGGTCAGCATTCTTGGATTGTGGTGGGTTTCAACCGATTTTCCCAGCAACTCACAGAGTGTTCGTGGAGCATCCATGACAACCCCCGATACCTGGTTTTCAAATCGTTGACTTCCAATTTTAAGTGAGCCCGATGCCAATTGCAACATCGCGTCACGTTCAATTGTGTGATGACGCGTGTCGCGATTCGGTTCAGTGGACTGATTTATGATTTGCTAAATCGGCTGTTTTTGAGCTAAATTCAATGGGTTCTGATGACAGAAATTCTAGTTGACCAAGTTGTTGCATGGATCGGGACTTCGGGCTATGCGGGCGTGGTTGTGCTGATGGCTCTGGAGAGTATGGTTGCTCCACTGCCGAGTGAAGCCGTAATGCCCTTCGCCGGTTTTCTGATATTTGAGGGAACTTTCTCCTTCCATGGAGTTATCGCATTCAGCGTTCTCGGAAGCATCGTGGGCTCCGTGTTATCGTACTATGCGGGTTTATACGGCGGAAGGCCGTTCGTGACGCGCTTCGGAAAATATTTTCTGCTTGACGTTCAGGATCTCGAAATCACAGAACATTTCTTCAGCAAGTACGGCGAAAAGACTATTTTCTTCAGCAGATTCATTCCGGTAGTCAGACACCTTATTTCGATTCCTGCCGGCGCCGGTGAGATGAGAGTCGGAAAATTCATTCTTTACACCGCGCTTGGTGCAGGCTTGTGGAATTCGTTCCTCGCATACGCGGGATTCAAGCTGAAGAGCCACTGGGAGGAAATCAGACACTACAGCCAGACAATGGACATCATAGTTGTTGTGGCTTTGATATTAGGCATTGCATATTTTGTTTACAGGCATCTCAAACGGTTGAGGAACAGAAAGTCAGCTTAACGAATGTCGGATGAAACTATTTCACTGGCGAGAGCCCTTTCCAAACTAGGGTATTGTTCGCGTTCGCGTGCCGCGTTGTATGTGAAGAGCGGAAGGGTGACCGTGAATGGGAAAGTCATTAAGGTACCGGCCTGGCGTATCGATACGAGCAAGGACGCGATTGATGTGGACGAAAGACGTCTCGTAAAACCGACTACCGTAATGATCATGCTGCACAAACCTGCGGGTTTCGTGACGACCTCCAGCGACGATCTCTCGAGGAAAACTGTCTACGAACTCGTCCCCGGCGACCTCCACCTCTTTGCCGTCGGAAGGCTCGATATGGATACAACCGGCCTGCTCCTTTTCACCAACAGCGGCGAGCTCCAGGATAGAATCACTTCGCCTGAAAGAGAAATCACGAAGACTTACGTCGTCACGGTCAACGGCAAAGTGACTCCTGACCACGTCGAGAAGCTTCTGAGAGGAATCGAGATTCGCGACGGGATCATTGCAAAGGCAGACAAATGCGACATCATCGAGTCTGAAATTTCACGGACACGACTCAGGATAATAATCCATGAAGGCAAGAACAGGCAAATCAGGAGGATGTTCGACACGCTGGGAAAATCGGTGTTGGCCCTTCACAGATCTGCTATCGGCAGACTGGATCTCGACCTGCCGGAGGGAGGCTGGAGAAAATTGTGCGATGAAGAAGTCGAAGCGATATTCAGATAATGCCTGAAATTAGT
Organism: Bacteroidota bacterium; assembly: GCA_021825585.1. Taxonomy (GTDB): domain Bacteria; phylum Bacteroidota; class Ignavibacteria; order Kryptoniales; family JAKASW01; genus JAKASW01. Next base: position 120,306 of record JAKAGT010000008.1, read on the forward strand.
TTTAAGATAGTCGAAGCCGTCGTGTTCAGAAGGAGCAGTCCGCCCGAATTCCTGGTCCTCCATCGCTCCGACCATGATCAGATATACCCGGGCTTGTGGCAAATTGTGAGCGGCGGCATCGAACAGGGTGAAAAGGCCTATGAAGCGGCTCTGAGGGAAATCGAGGAAGAAATCGGCATGAAGCCCAGACGGATCTTCAACACCCCGCTTACCAACACGTTTTACTTCTACACGAACGATTCTGTAAACGTAAGTCCGGTCTTTGCGGCTGAGATAGAACCGGACGCTGAAGTGCGACTGTCGGCGGAACACAAGGGATTCCGTTGGCTGAAGAAGGAAGACGCTATCTCGCTCCTCGTGTGGCCGGGTCAGAAGAGGGCCATCGAAACCGTGTGTGATTTCATCCTGGACGAGAATCCGGCCCGCGGATTCATGGAACTGCCCTTCTAGAGCCTACCCTTCCTTCTTGCTCTTCTCCCACAGCTCGTTCATCTCGTCGAGCGTTGCGTCGTGAAGCGATACCTTCCGTTTTTCAAGCTCTTGCTCTATGAATAAGAATCTCTTCTGAAATTTCTCCGTCGAGATACGCAGTGCGCTTTCTGGATTCACCCCGATATGTCTGGCGTAGTTGACGAGAGAGAAAATGAGGTCGCCATATTCTTCCTCTGTCTTGACAGCATCCTCGCCAGCCACAACCTCCCTCAACTCGGTTATTTCCTCTTCAACTTTCGGCCAGACTTCCTCGGCGCTCTCCCAGTCGAACCCGACTCTGGCCGCCCTGTCCTGTATCTTAAATGCACGGGCGAGCGCCGGAAATGCCACGGGTATGCCGTCGAATATCGACTCCCTCCCCTGCTCGGTTTTTATTCTCTCCCAGTTCACCTTCACCTGCTCGGGGGTATCCGCATCGACATTTCCGAAGACGTGAGGATGCCTGAGGATCATCTTCCTCGTCTCCGCCTTTATCATGTCGACCAGCGTGAACTTTCCCTCGTCTTCCGCGATCTGGGCGTGAAGCAGGACATTCAACAGGATGTCGCCGAGCTCACCCTTGACTTCGTCCCACTGCTCCTGGTCGATTGCTTCGGCCAGTTCATAAACCTCCTCAATCGTATAATGGCGGATCGATCGGTTGGTCTGGACCTTATCCCAGGGACATTCCCGCCTCAGTCGCCTCACAATGTCGACAAATTCCTGCAGGGCATTTTCTTCTATTTTCGTCATTGCTTTACTCTTTTCCTCTCTTTTAATACCTGCTCGATTGTTTCACAGACTTCCTCCGGTTTGACCGCTTTCATGCATCTCATATAATCTTCTCCCTCAAGTTTACAGAAATCACTGTGGCAGCAGTCTACTTCTTTCTTCAGGGCAACGTGCCCGAGTTTCCTGTCGTAGGGAAACCAGATGTCCGGTTCGCCGGGTCCGAAGATTCCTATGGCCGGAGTTCCGACGGCGGCAGAAATGTGCATTGGTGATGCATCGTTCGAAACGTAGGCATCGCAACACGAGATTGCCGAAGCGAGGAAACGCAGACTCCCGGGAGGAAGCGTCACGCATTTCACACCGGCTGCAGGGGCAAATAGTTCGAAGTATTCCGTATCGTTCGGACCGTAAGTGACGACCACTTGTGCGCCCAGGCGCTCATGCACGAATTCTGCCAGCCTGGCAAAGCTCGAGGCGAACCACACTTTCGCCGGCCATGTTGCGCCGATATGCAGACCGACCACCGGTTTTGAAAAATCCACCCCCCGTGACTTCAGCACTTCCCTCGCGTCTTTGATTTCAGTTTCAGTGAGAAAGATTCTAGGCTGTCTGTAGCTTTCATGTATGCCGAGCGGCTCAAGATACTTCAAGTGGAACGCAACGGAAGTCAGCCTTTCTCCTATCCGGATAGGATGAGTGTAGGTCTTTCTTCTCCAACCGAAATTGCCGCCGATTCTCATTCCTGCACCTGAAAGACGTATCACGATGGCGCTCCTGGGATTGCCGAACAGATCTATCGCCACGTCATATTTCTTCCTGCGCAGCTTGTATCCCACTCTGATTTGTTCTTTTACTTCAAAAGACTTGAAGTCGTAAGGTATGATCTCGTTAAGATACGGATTGTTTTCGAGCAGCGTGACGCCCCCGGAATCGCCCAGGTAATCTATTTCAGCCCCTGGAAATTTGGACCGTAATGATTCCAGAACCGGCGTCGTCAGGATAATGTCACCGATGAATCTCAGCCTGCTCACGAGGATTCTCAAAACGGGGTCCGCCATTTATTGACATAATAACTCCACAGATCCGCATTCGACTGAACTGCCTCGAGTTCGTAAACTCTTCTCTCGGGATCCGGGGAATCGGTCACCAGTTTGAACGTGACGGCCATCGAACCCTGCTGGGAGGAGACCGTATATGTCCACCACTCGTTCCATGCGCGGCATTGCACATTATCCGGCGGACCGCAGACTATATAGAACAACCCCATCGGCGTTCTCCAACCCGCGACGCAGTTCGTGAAATAACGGTTTGCCTGGCTGACTCTTTGATAATACTGAACCATCTTGGAGTACCCGCCGTGCCCCTTCCAGAAATTAAGGAGATTGGCTTTGACCGCCGAATCCGCCCTCACTCTGACAATCTCTTTCAGCTCTCGGCTGGACGCGATATAGTTGAGTGAATTCACCATTTCATGAATATCATCCGAGACTTCAGGAAAATCACGATTGTAAACACTGAACCTCAGAAATGAGACCGCAGAATCGCCTCTATCATCTTTTGCCAGTACCCGAAGCAGGTAATTCCCTGCGGCAGGTCTCGGGACCCTGCCGAAGGCATAAGAATACCCGTGGTCCAGATCAGCGGTGATCCAATAACTGTAGACTGAAGCCGTATCCTTCGCCTCGCCACAGGGATCGAACGGGAACTGCCGGCTCGAACGGAATTGCAAGTCTGCATTCGGTAAACGATCCGAGTTGCCGCGCAATCTGTAAAGCGAGAAAAAAATTGAATCGGTGGAAGCAGTCCTTGTCATCGCTGCGGTAAACAGACTCATTGTGTCCGGCAAGAGCCCGGCGTTTGCAAGAATAAAGGGGGTTATCTTCATCGACTGATCCGACCTGTCATGTCTTGCCAGAAGAAGGATGTCACTCAGTGCAATGGCACCGGACGGAGGAGCGGGGATAGTTTTCCGATAAGTATGAGTCGCTTTTTGTTTGCTTGCCTCGTCGGTAATGCTTATTACGACCGTGTATTCCCCGCCTTCCACGTCGAATGGAAGGAAAAAGGCATCGTACAAATTTTCGTTGCTTTCGAGATAAGAGCTCCGCACGATGGTGCGTGCAGTCTCTTTCACCATCGGCTGCCCGCCGTTTCGCACAAGACGGACGACGGCAGAATAGGAAGCACGATAGGTCCCTCTTTCTCTTTCAAACCTCAGTCTCGATTCCTTCACGCTTACGTATACGACGAGACGCTGTCCGGAAGTATCGGGCGAGTAAAAAAGAGCGGCCTCAAATTCCGGCAGGCTCGATTTCGACATGGCATAGTCATAGAAGCACTGATAAGAATAGTTCTCGGTTTGGCCGCTGGCTCCGCATCCCTCCAGGATCAGACCGAGCGCCAGCGACAAACTAAAACTCGTCGCTTTGAACGCGTTCGATATCGGCACCGAGTCCTCTCAACTTCTCTTCCATGCGTTCATAACCTCTATCCATGTGGTAGATGCGCAAAACCTCCGTTGTGCCTTCTGCAACCAGTCCCGCAAGAATAAGTGATGCACTCGCCCTGAGATCCGTCGACATCACCTTCGCGCCTTTAAGAGACTTTACCCCTTTGACGATCGCAATATTCTCCTTCACTTCTATGTCGGCTCCCAGCCTTACAAGCTCGGGAACGTGTTTGAAACGGTCGAAGTATATTGTCTCGGTGAGAATCGAGGAGCCTGTAGCCAGCGCCATGAACGCGATCCACTGGGCCTGCATGTCCGTTGGAAAACCCGGATACGGAGCTGTCGAGACGTCCACGGGTTTGATCTGGCCGGGCGCCTCGATGGTAATCGTATCTTTCCCCGTCTCTAATTTTGCGCCGGCCCCCTCCAGCTTCACGAGAAGCGAAGTCAGATCGGCAGGTTTGCAATTTGAGACTTTAACCCTTCCTCCCGCCATTGCGCCGGCTACAAGGAATGTCCCTGCTTCAATCCTGTCGGGTATGTTTTCGAAGTCTGCCGGAGACAGATCCTCGACTCCCTCGATAGTCACCGTAGGCGTGCCGAGTCCTTCGATGTGAGCCCCCATCTTCTCCAGGAATTCCCCGAGAGCCACGATCTCAGGTTCAAGCGCCGCATTGCTTATGACTGTTGTACCCTTTGCCAGGACTGCAGCCATCATGATGTTGCCTGTCGCGCCGACGCTGGATACGTCGAAATTGATCCGCGCTCCCCTCAGCTTCTTCGCCCGGGCGATTATATATCCTGAATCGAGCGTCACCTCAGCGCCGAGCTTCTCCATCCCTTCTATGTGAAGGTTCACCGGCCTCGGTCCCCAGGCACACCCTCCCGGCATGGAAACCTTGGCATAACCGTACCGGCCCAGGAGCGGTCCGAGAACGTATATGGACGCCCGCATCTTTTTCACGAGCTCATACGGCGCTTCGAATTTTTCCACGCCTGTCGTATCGATAACCTGGAGCTTTCCCTTCAAAGATACCTTCGCCCCCAGCGATTCCATCAGCTGTGACATCGTCGTGACGTCCCGTAGATCCGGCGTATTGTCGATCCTGAACGTACCGGGCGATAACAGACTGGCGGGCATAAGTGCAAGCGACGCATTCTTTGCGCCGCTCACCACTACGTTGCCGGAAAGTTTTTTCCCGCCTTTAATTACGAATTTATACATGACACCCTGCTATGTTATTGATTGGATCGCCTCCCTGTCTTCCGATTCTTGCGGAATTGATATTCCCGTTCACGATAGGCTTTCCTTTATATAACGCCGGGTGGCAAACAGTGTCGACAGCAGTCCGAGCAAAGTCGCTATCCCCATTATGGCAGCGTAGAACGCAGGCTGCGGGAGTGCCCTGGCCAGGATATCTTCCCTCGCGTAAACGACGACGGCGTTCACGACTCCATAAATGACCGCGGCTGCCGCTATTCCGCCGGCAAGCCCCTGTATCATTCCGCCAACAAGAAACGGCATCCTCACAAAGGTCTTCGAAGCTCCGACGAGTTTCATCGTGTCGATGATTTGCTTCTTGTACGAAATAGCTATCCTCATCGAATTGTAGACGAGGAATATTGAAAGTAGGACGAGCGCCCCGCCGAAGGCGCTCATTATCTCATACAACATTCTCACTCGCCTGTCGATAAGAGTTAATAGAAATTTCCTGTACTTGACCGATTCAACTCCCGGCATCTTCCCGATAGAGGCTGCAATCTCAGAGACGCCGCGCGTGTTTTTGTAATCGTTCTTCAGGAAAACCCTGTAGGAGGCCGGAAGGGGATTGAAACCGAGCACCGATTCTATGTCCTGCCCGAATTCCTTCTTGAAAATGTTTGCCGCATCGTCTTTACTGATAAACTGAACGCCGCTCACCCCGTTCGTGCCCAGGATTTCTTCCTTGATTTGTCCCATCTGCTGGGAAGAGAGTGAATCGGAGAGGAAGACTTCGATCTCGACCTTGTTTCTCAGGTAATCGAGAAATCTCCGGGCCTCCATCGAAGTGATGTAAAAGGTTCCTAACAGTGTAAACGAGAGAGCGACCATCAATATTGAGAATGACGCGCTCAACCTTGCGTGCCGCAGGCCGCTGAAAGCTTCGCCTATTATGAACCACGCCTTGTTCAAATTATCGTCCTTCCGGATTTGTAACTACCGATGACTTTCACGTGCGGGCAGATTTCCCGGAGATGATTTATGGCGTTCGACTGCTTTTCTTCCGAGATACTCCCTTGAAAATCCACAAAGAACTTGTACTCCCACGGCTTACCGATTATCGGAATCGAATCGATGGAAAGAAGATCAATGTCCCGGATGGCAAAGACACTCAAGATTTTATGGAGCGCCCCGGGTTGATTTTTCAGGCTGAAGACCACCGTCGTCTTGTCGGCATCCTTTTGCACCGAATATTCGTCGGTCAGGGCGAGAAATCTCGTGAAATTGTTCCCGTCGGTTTCCAGGTGACGCTTCAAAACGGCGAGCCCGTAGTCGTCTGCGGCCCCCTCGCTTGCAATGGCAGCAATGCTCCGATCCTCGCACTCCGATACATATTTCGCGGCGCCGGCCGTATCGTAGAACTCTATCTTGACAAGCTTCTGGTCGTGGATAAATTTCCTGCATTGCAGGAGCGCCTGAGGATGAGAATATACCCGCTTTATTTCCGACAGCTTGGTTCCCGGCAGAGCCAGGAGCGAATGGGATATCTTCAGCTTGATCTCCCCGACCGCACACACCGACATCTGGTCCAGAAGATTAAAGACCTCACGGATTCCGCCGTTCAGAGTATTTTCGACCGGGACCATGGCGCCGTCCGCCTTCCCGCTCGTCACGGCCTTGAACACATCATAGAAAGTCTTGCATGGAACGGGTTCGATGTTCTTGGAAGAAAAGAAATGCTTTGCGGCGCTTTCGCTGTATGCTCCTTTTTCTCCCTGAAACGCTACAAGAAGTTTTTTCATATTATTAGAAATTAGACTCATCCCTCCAAAGTGAAATTTGCCAGGGCGCCGAAGACGATGCCCTGTCGAGTTCAAAATAAGCTCTGCCGTCTACCTCTTCAATGTCGGCCGGATTGAATGCGACCGTAAGCGTGAAACCGCGTGTCACTGTCGCGTGAAGAGAATCCTGTGTGAGAGAATATATGTTGTTCCAGTTTAATACCAATCGATTCACGAGTTGGAACATCATATCTGTGGACCTCATCTCGACGTCTCTTCCCCATGCCACATCAACACCTCTGTCATAGTCGCGATAAATGAATGTGAAAGTCGGCCCGATGAGTCGCGAGTAAACACTCGTATCCTTAAAAGTGTAAGCGTAGATGAAATTCTGAAAAACTCCATCGATAGTCGTCTGATCGGCCAGGAAACTGGCGGGTGCGATCTGCTCGATCGCCAGCTTCGGTGCGAACGGATTTTCACATCCGACAAGAAGAAGCATCAATATGATCGGAATCCACTTCATCCGCTTTGCTTCGCTTCAGTGCAAGTTCGTGTCTATCTTCGATTGATTTCTACGCCGGTAACGGTTATCCTCGGACCGGGCATAATCACTGACTGAACCTCGCTTTCATGTCGCTCCAGGTCAGGCTGTCGCCGACTCTCGAATCGATCCATCGGTAGATGGACCAATTCTGATTCCTGTCTATGCCGATGGAAAACTGAAGGTTCCCTTCCACCTGCTGCGGATAACTGGAGACTTTGTTCGGCCATATCAGCGTATAGTCCGCATTGAAGAGTGCGGAATCGCCCTGGAGCGTGAGATTCTCGGACGAGAGTATAAGTGCCGAGCTTGCTGAGCTCGATGACTGGACGGCAAGGTTGTTGAAGTATGCCCTCTCAGAGTTCTTGTCCCAGCTCGCAAATATGTACTGATACTGCCTGTATACATCCGCTGTCGGCATGAAAACGAACGGTCTGCCGCCGAAGCTCGTGTCGGACAGACATGAGAGATAATTGTCGACGTTCCTGTCGGCGATTGAGTTCACAAAATTCTGGACCACGATGTCCGGCGAAGTAGGCGGCTGAAAGTCAGTCCGGCCCTGCTGTGGCGCCTGCGGCTGCCTCGTCTCAAAGATTCCACAACCGGAAGCCAGCATCACGAAGCAGAAAAGGAAGACAAGTCGCCGTATCATTCGACAATGATCCGTCCCTCCAAAGCACGGACGAGCGTTGCCTCATCTGCAAATTCAAGGTCTCCGCCGACCGGTACGCCGCGGGCTATTCTCGTCGTCCTGATGCCGAGCGGCTTGAGCAGATTTCCGAGATAGATCGTCGTCGCTTCACCCTCCACATCGGGGTTCATCGCCAGAATCACCTCTTTAACTCCGCTTTTCAGCCGGCTCAAAAGCTCCTTCACCTTCAACTGTTCGGGACCGATTCCCTCCAGCGGGCTTAACGCTCCTCCCAGGACGTGGTAAACACCGTGAAACTCGTTCGTCTTCTCGAGAGCCAGCACATCGCTGGGGTCCTCTACAACGCAGATTGCCGTGTGATCCCGGGACGGATCGGTGCATATGCCGCACGGGTCCTTCTCAGTAATATTCCAGCAGACCGAGCAGTAACGGATTCTGCGTTTGACTTCTAGGATCGCATTCGCCAGTCGGTCGGCGTCCTCGTTTCCCTCCTTCAGAAGGTGGAGCGCAAGTCTCTGTGCGGTCTTCCGGCCTATTCCCGGAAGTTTGCTCAGCTCGCCGATGAGGATCTCAAGAGCCTGAGAAGTGTAAATCACTCAGGAAATCCCTCCAAATTTGAACCCCGGCAGCATCGACATCAATCCTCCGGCACTTGCGCCCAAATGATCTGTCGCCATCTTCTCCGCCTTCTGCAATGCGTTGTTGACCGCTGCTCCGATGAGGTCCTCCATCATTTCCTTGTCATGGGAATTAAAGATCTCCGGCTCAATAACAATCTTCAGGATTTCCCTCTTGCCGTTGGCGGTCACCTTCACCATTCCTCCGCCCGATTCTCCGACGACGCTCATATTCTCGAGCTCGCCCATAGCTTTCTCGAGATTCTTCTGAAACTCGGAAAGCATTTTCTGCATATTTCCAAAATCATTCATTGAAAACTCCTTACAAAAATATACCTTCTTATGCTTCGTTCTTCAAATGATCGACTTTCACACCAGAACAAAATCGATCTCGTGCCTCTCCATGTTGACCCTCAGGACTTTCACGCGCACCCTGTCCCCGAGCTGGAATACTCTCCCGCTTCTCCGCCCCTTCAGCTGGAACTTGCCCTGGATGAACTCGTAATAATCATCCATCTCCCTTACGTGAACGAGCCCTTCTACCAGAACATCGTCGACTTCGACAAACATGCCGAAGCTCGTGATCCCGGCAACGGTTCCATCATACTCGTCTCCCACGTGTTCCAACATATACTGCGTCTGTTTTACCTTGACGGATTCCCGCTCCGCCTCCACAGCGCGCCTCTCCGCTTCGCTGGAAGCCGCGGCAATCCCGGCGAGCGATTTCCTAAGGTCCCTCGGGTTGGCCGTATCTGTCCCGGTTTCATAAGCGTTCAGCAACCGGTGTACGACGAGGTCGGGATACCGCCTGATTGGGGAAGTGAAATGGGTGTAATATTTGAAGGCAAGTCCGTAGTGTCCGATGTTCTTTTCCGAGTAGACGGCCTTGGCCATCGAACGGAGCATTATGTCGTTAATGAGGTACTCTTCCGGTTTTCCCTCGACGGACTCGAGCAGCCGCTGGAGCTGCTTCTGGCTGACAGTCCCATCATAGTTCAGATCGTATCCGAAATGCGACACAAACACCGCGAGCTCTTGGATCCTGTCCGGATCGGGGACATCATGAACGCGGTATAAGAACGGTTTCGATTTGACGCCGTGCCGTCCGATGTGCATAGCCACCGTCTTGTTTGCGAGAAGCATGAACTCCTCTACCAGGCGATGGCTGTCCAACCGCATCTTCTTTATGATTTCCACCGGCCTCCCGAGCTCGTCGAACACAAACTTCGCCTCCGGCAGGTCGAAGTCTATGCTTCCAGCCCGGTTCCGTATCTTCGTCAGCGTTCCTGCAAGCTTGTGCATTTCAAGAACGGTCTCGGCGAAGTCCCCTTTCCCGGTCTCGATTATCTTCTGCACCTGCTCATAGGTGAATCTTCGCTTGCTGCGAATAACCGATTTGGCAAACTTATAATCGACAACTCCTCCCGTCGGCCTGATCTGCATTATTACGGAATACGCGAGCCTGTCGGCATCGGGATTGAGGCTGCAGATTTCGTTCGACAGTTTGTGCGGAAGCATTGGGATGACGCCGCTTGTGAGATAGACACTCGTCCCGCGCTTGTATGCTTCGCTGTCGAGCTGGCTCCCGGGCGTGACATAATGACTGACATCTGCAATGTGGACTCCAAGCTCGAACAATTCATCGGAGATTTTTTTCAGCGAAACCGCGTCATCGAAATCACGGGCATCCTCAGGATCTATCGTGAAGACATTCTCCTTTCGCATGTCCAGCCTGTGCGCGATTTCCTCTTTCGGGATCCTGTCGAGGATAACATGCGCCTCGTCGGCAACCTCGCGCGGGAAATCTTTCCGGAGTCCGAATTGTGCGGCGATACTGGCTATCTCGACGTTCGGATCCCCCGCCTTCCCCAATACTGAGACTACCTCCGCGGAAAATCCGCCGTAAGGGTCGACCAGAAGCCGGGCCGCGACTTTCTCACCCTCCTTTGCTCCACCTAATCTCTTTCTTGATACGTCAATCGATGTCGGAAGGTCTTTGCTTCGAAGGAGAATCTTGTACGACCCGCCGACTCTTTCCACGGTGCCCACGACCGCTTTCTCTTCATGCGCAAGTATTTCGTCCACCTTGACGACGAGCGACTTCCCCGAGCCTCCGACCACTTTCACGCGTACCTTGTCTCCGGGGCTCGCCTCGCCTGCACCGCCCTGGGCGACGTAGAACCTCAGCTTCACATCGCCTTCAAATTCCGATTTCTCCGGATTGAATGCCAGGTTCCCGTCCCGATCGAACGCAAGAGTTCCGGTAAATGTGTCGGTCCTCTGCAGTCCGCCGAATTTCCTCCTGCCGCTCTGTTGAACGCCTCCGTCCTGCTCAAGCTGCCGAAGAGCCTGCTTGAATCTCGCATATTCGTGTTCGGACGAGTATCCCAGGAGTTTGGCAAGCTGCCGTTTCTTAAACGTAACCGCAGGGTTGCGCTTGAGGAAATTTCGTATTTCGTCCCTGATGTCTCCGACTCTATTGCCGGGCTTAGTTTTCCGCGAAGTTCTTTTCATATTCCGCCCTGTATTGGACTATTGCATCCGTAAGACCTCTGGCAATCTCCTGCTGCCCTATTCTGCTCCTCAGAAATCGCTCTTCACGGATGTTTGAAAGGTAACCGGTTTCAACAAGAACCGCTGGCATGGATGCGCCGATTAGCACGTAGAAGCCGGCCTGGCTTACGCCGTTATCCGCAAGATTTGCCACCCGGGAGACATCCTTCTCTATCAATTCAGCCAACTGTTCGGAGTACTTGACGTAGGCGCTGTGCGCCATAGTTGTCAGTATCATGTTGTCCGCATCGTACGACTTGTACTTCTTCTCATAATCGTTTTCATATTTGATTGCGGCATTTTCCTGGGCGGCAATCCGAATCGCCTCGTTTGTCTTGCCGGGACGCAGAAAATAAGTTTCGACGCCGTGGGAAGGATTGGGTTTGGTCGGCATCGAGTTACAATGAATGCTTATGAACAGCTTTCCGCCGACTTTGTTCGCGATTTCCCCTCTTTCATCGAGAGGCACAAACACATCCTTATCGCGGGTCAGCACCACCTTCACATCGGGGAGTATCCTGTTCAAATCCTTTTTCAAATCCTTTGCTATCGCGAGCGTCACATTCTTCTCCTCTGTGCCCAAGACTCCTATCGCACCCGGATCCTTCCCGCCATGCCCCGGGTCGATTACGATCACCCCCAATTTCCAGTTGTTCTTTTCCTTTTCAAGCTTCTTTTTTATTTCATCTGAGAGAATCTTCTTCACGTCAACCTGCGAATAGAGCGAGACGATGACGCTATTTGAAGTACTGTCCATCATCACCTGGCTCGATATGTAGTTCTGCTTCAGCTTGAAACTCAGCTGCACCGAGTTCGGGTTCTGGATCGCTATAATATTTGAATAAACGCCAGTAGGCGGAAGCGAATTCATCCGCCGGATATTCGCTACCGCGGGCATCAGTGTAAGATAGAGCATGTTTCCCTGGGCGATCGTTGCGGCATAGGCTCTCGGCAGCGACTGCATGCTGATTTCGATGACTGCCCCGTTTGCCTTCTCGGTCCCCCGGACGTCCACAATCTCGGGCGACGATGTGTCTATTTGTGATATACTAAACTCCGTCTTCTTCTCGTCGTAAGTCAGAACCTCCCTCAGGATACGCGAAAAATATAGACCCGCGTACTCAGCAGGCATGTATAGCTTGCCGTCGGCAGAGAGCACCGGCAGCGGCAGCTGGTACATTTTTGTCTCTGTCCCCACAGAGACCATGATGAAGTTGTTGTTCGGGGTGAAGAGCAGGCTCCCGTATCTCGAATAGACGCTGAGCTTGCCGGTTGATTGCAGCACAAAAGTCTGCAGTCCCAGCCCCTGGGCGATGTCGTCAACAGATACGTAGACATGGTTGAGATCCACGAACCCGCCGATGTACGCCGTCGAAGAACCGTTCTTCAAAGCGACAACCTTCGGCTGGGCAAATAATGGGGCCCATGAAATCAGAAGGACGAAAATTGCAGCTTTAAGTCGCACGTCTTTTCTTCCTGAGCTCGATCCCGTACAGGAACAAAGGGACATCGTACTTGACCGGATCGGAAGGGTCGAGATCTTTGAGTCTTTGAGTAATTTCAACGGCCGTTTTCCAATTGTCCGTTTTTCTGCGCGTCAGCTTCAATTGCCTTGCGGCACGCGAGACATTGACGTCGAGTGGTATCACGAGTTTTTCCGTTCCCAGCCAATCATAAAGACCAAGATCTATTTCGTCACTCCTTGTCATCCATCTTAAAAACATATTCATTCTCTTGCAAGCGCTTCCCTGAGCGGGGCTCGCCAGGAGGGCCCGCGCGCGGGGAGTCAGCTCTTCCCCGAGAGAAGCCGGGACTCTGCCTCTCTTCATTTCATCCAGAACTCCGCTCAACATGTGATAAGTAGAATCCTCGTCCGGACGGGCGTTCAGCTTGAGTGCGTGCTGAATTGTCCCGTGCGAAGATATGAGCTGCCTGATCGCATGAAGTATCTGTATCACATCCTTGCCGGTGATATTCTTGTAAGCGAATTGGACGTGCCCGTCCATTTTCCTGAGCATTCCGGATTGGTCGAGATCTGCCACGGCCTCGTAAGGCGATTCACCGAGTGCTGCAAAGATTTTTTCCAGTGATCTTATGATGGCGTAGCGCGGTCCCACCGCAAACATCGCGGCGATGAACGCGGCTGTCTCGATATCGTTCCTCTTCCTGAATCGCTTGGGAAACCAAATGGGATCGGAGAGGTAGAAGTCCTTCAGGGAGTTTCCCTCGTGAAGAGATTTGAAGATTGACTCGAGACGTTCTAGATCGCTCAATTACTCACCGTTGACATACAGCTTTGTCGCATCTCAATTCCATTTGAAACTTCGTGCTCTTTATAAGTCGTCCTGAAGATTGTCTTTGGAACGGCGGGATTCTCCCGAAGGGATCGCTTCCCGACAAACCGCGGTCCCTGTTACCCTAACGGAGTTCAATCCCGAACTGCACCACGTCTTCTTCTTACTTATGCGCATATAATCGTATAATCTCATGTCGTCTTGTGAAACCCCGGGATATTCACGAAGAGTGGAGTTCCGTGCTGCAGGATCGCAACACGAAAGTTTGTCGGAACGGCGGGATTCGAACCCGCGACCCCTACCACCCCAAGGTAGTGCGCTACCAGGCTGCGCTACGTTCCGTTGAGTGTAAGATAGCTCTTCTCGATAAGCCAAACAATGCAAGACCACTGAAGAATTTACTGAAGGGCTTGTTGCCTAGACCTTGTCGGTCAATTTCTGTACAAGATCGTCCAGGAAAGCGCGTGCATCAAGCAGAGTCTGCTTAAGTTCATCCGCCGAGTCCTTCGATTCTTCGGTCTCAGCCACTGCAACCGCACTACCGTTGGACTTGGCACTAAGGACTTTCTTCGCCCCCTCAATCGTAAAACCTTCTTCACGAACGAGCCGCTTGATCTCAAAGATCAAATTGATATCCTTGTTCGTGTAAATCCTGTTACCTGCCCTGTTTTTCGCGGGATTAAGCTCGGGAAATTGAGATTCCCAGTAGCGCAATACATGCTGTTCAAGGCCGGTTATTCGGCTCACTTCTGAGATGGAGTAATAAAGTTTCTTGAACTCGAAATCCTTCATCTGACGAGATTATAACATATTATGCCAATAATTGCAAATTTTTGTTAAATGATTCGCGTAAGCTTTCAATTTGGAAATGCAGCAACAGGCTCATAAATTGAACCGTTGCGCCTGTAGCTCAATTGGATAGAGCAACAGACTTCGGATCTGTGGGTTGGGGGTTCAAGTCCCTCCAGGCGCACAACGGGTATATCTTCCGAGTTCCACAGCAACTACCGGGCGTTCTCCCTCATGAATCGGAAAGGTTCACGTGGGATCCCTTCGGTGAAGCTCCTGCAACCAAACGAAGTACCGTAGCCAATCTCATTATCATAGAACTATCTCCCATTCAGAAAGAGATTTGCGCTGCCCTGCCGACCTATGATTCCAGAGTAAGTTATCAACTCCCGGCATCGTTCACGGTTTCTTTACAGAACACAGAATCCTCCGTCAACCACCATGCTGGCACCTGTAATTCCAAGTCTCGAATTGTACCCCGCATTTGTCGGGGCGAAACCAATCGTGACACAATCCGTAATTGAATAGGAATACAAAAGGCAAAGGGCACCAATATGGCAGCGAAACACAAGAGTAAAAGGAAGCGATGGATCATAATCGGAAGTATCGTAGTCATCTTTGCGATTGGAGCCTTCGTCGTCGCAAGATCAAATAACGACAGTTCATCCGGTGGGCCGGCAAGCGTCAAGGTCGTGAGGGGAACTATCCAGGAAAAGGCCTTGGCTGTCGGGACAATTGAACCCGAAAATGAGATTTCGATAAAATCAAGGGTGAGTGGCGTTGTCAGGAAAATCTTCGTCGATGTTGGGTCATATGTCCATGCCGGGGAGCCTCTCCTGGAAGTGAAGCCTGATCCGACTCCTGTTGAGCTTGCAGATGCCAAGCGGCAGCTTGAGTTGGCGCAAGTGGATTTTGACAATATGAAGAAAGAGAGAGAGCGACAATCTCAACTCCACAAGCGCACACTTATTTCCGACCAAGAATTCGACAATACCCAGAAACAGTATATGGAATCTGAATTGCGGGTCAAGATTGCGCAGGAGAAACTGGAACTCCTTCAGAGCGGAAGAGTAACGATAGATAACACAAAGATAGAGTCCATAATTTACGCGCCAATAGACGGTTACGTGCTGACACGTTCAGTTGAAGTTGGAGATCCCGTCACTCCACTTACATCTTATCAGGAAGGAACTGTCTTGATGAAGATGGCTAACATGTCGAGCCTCGTCTTCAAGGGCACGGTAGATGAAATTGATGTGGGTAAACTGCACGAAGGCATGCCGGCTGAAATAAGAGTCGGTGCCCTTCCGGGCGACACCATACCTGGAAGACTCTCGAAGATCTGGCTGGAGGCGGAGAAGAAAGAGAACGCTTCCGTCTTCCCGATAGAAATTTCCATCTCGAATGTCAAAAACGTGACGCTCAGGGCCGGATATTCCGCCAATGCCGACGTAATAGTCCAGAAGAAAACAAACGCCCTTTATATCCCGGAGCGGGTCGTGACATTCAGAAACGATTCCTCGATCGTGAAGATCGCGCTTGCAGAGAACAAGTCTGAAGAGCGGGCTATCAAGACGGGACTGAGCGATGCTATAAACATCGAAGTACTCTCCGGCCTTAAGGAAGGCGACAAAGTCCTAGAGAAACCTGTTGTGAAAATCAACTAACGCCCCTGTATGACGGCATTTATAAGTTTCTTCTCCGAGTTTTTCACCGATCTTCGAGCACAAAAAATGCGCTCGTTTCTTACCCTGTTTGGGATAATTTGGGGAACAGTTACGGTCATCGTCCTGGTATCGTTCGGACTTGGATTTAAAAAGCAATCGATGATCAACATGCATGGGATGGGAGAGAACATATCAATCCTGTTTCCGAACAGGACAACGAAGCCTTACCAGGGATTCGGGATTGGACGGGGTATAAATCTCACCGAAGAGGCTGCAGCTATAGTCAGGTCAAAGGTCCGTGACATCGAAGCGATCAGCCCCGAGTATATAAACATGGGGATCCCGGTAAGATACGGTAACAACATCACAAACCCCGGCATCACGGGAGTCTATCCCGTTTACGAGGGGATGAGGCACATCATCCCGGAACTTGGGGGGCGATTCGTCGACACCCTTGATGTCGCGGCGCGGAAACGCGTCGTTGTACTGGGCGACCAGGTCAAAAATTTTCTATTCGGCGACAAAAACGCAATTGGCAAAACAGTATTCATCGGGGAAACACCGTTCCTGGTCATTGGAGTAATGCAGCCGAAGACGCAGAGTTCATCATACTACACGCGTGACCAGGACAGGGTTTTCATCCCCGCACCGACATTTACTGCAATATTCGGTTCACCATACATTACCGACATCATTTACAAAGCGAGCGCCCCATCGCGGACGGCTCAGGTAGAAGAGGAAGTGCGTACTGCACTCGGCGAGAAATACAGGTTCGACCCGTCGGATAAGGATGCATTATTCATCTGGAACACCGCCGATTTCGAGAGGATCCTACAATACATAACCATCGGATTCACTCTGTTCCTTGGAATTATCGGCAGCTTTACTCTCGGCATTGCGGGACTCGGAGTGGCAAATATAATGTTCATTGTCGTCCGTGAGCGGACCAAGGAGATCGGTGTCAAGAGAGCAGTAGGTGCCAGAAGATCGACTATCCTCCTCCAGTTTTTTGCCGAGACGTTCATGATCGTAGGTTTGGGCGCGGCGGTTGGTTTCCTGATTGGCTGGGGAATAGTCGCCGTGATGCAGCTGGTGCCCGTGAAGCAGTACGTCGGCCAACCCGAGATTTCTCTGCCGGTGGTCATTTCCACGATATCTATTCTGGGCGTCATAGGACTATCGGCAGGCATGATGCCTGCCCGTCGAGCAGCCAACCTCGACGTAGTTGAATGTCTCAAAGACTGATGAATTCATCCGGAGATTGAACGCATGGGAGCCGAGCTTATCAGAGAATTTTTCCGTGATCTGAACAATCACAGGATGCGGAGCAGCCTCACGTTGATCGCAATCACGTGGGGAACAATGTCGGTGGTGCTCCTGCTGGCCTTCGGCTCCGGTTTCGGAACGGCCTTTCGAAATGGGATGCGCAATGCATGGAACAGAGTTCTCATCGTATATGGCGGAGAAACGGGCAAGGTATACCAGGGACTCCCTAAAGGTCGCGGGATTAATCTCGAGGAGAGCGACGTGGCGCTCCTGAAAGCCGCTGTCCCGAACATACTAATGGCGAGCCCTCAATACAGAAAGAACGCCGAACTCTTCTATGGGAAAACGAGACTTACTACCGAATGCGAGGGAGCAGGTTCTGATTTCGAAGTAATGCGCGCCATGTATCCCGAAGCAGGCGGACGGTTCATCGATGCAAATGACGTCAGGTACCAGAAACGGAGCCTCTTCCTCGGATATGAAATTGCAAGCGATCTATTTCAGGGAGCAAATCCCATCGGCAAAACCGTGATGCTCGACAACGTGCCGTTCACTGTGGTCGGCATTATGGAGAAGAAGCTGCAGACGTCGATGAACAACGGGCCTGATTCCAGGCGCACGGTGATTCCGTATTCGACGTTCAGAATGATTTACGGATACCGCCACATCAACACCATACTGGTACAGGGGACCAATCCCGCGGCGCAGGCCCAGATGATCAGTCAAATCCGGCAGGTGTTCGGCAAGAAGTACAGGTTTGATCCGGCCGACGAGCGGGCTGTCGGAGTGTTCGACACCATGATGATTGACGAAATGATTCAGAAGATAAGCCTCGGGATAAACATTTTCCTCGGAGTGGTGGGTTTCTTCACACTCATGATAGCAGGAGTTGGTGTCGCAAATGTAATGTATGTCGTCGTCAAGGAGCGAACGCGAGAGATCGGCATCAAGATGGCAGTCGGCGCAAAGCGGGCCTACATACTCTCCCAGTTCGTCTTCGAGGCCCTCTTTCTCTCATTGCTCGGTGGAACGCTGGGCCTGCTGCTTTCATGGGGAATCGTTGCCGCGATGGGTCTGATTGACACGAGCAGCGGCGCGATGCAGTTCCTGGGAAGGCCGATACTTTCTATAGGCATAATGCTTTTTACAGTAACCGTGCTGACGCTTATCGGATTATTTGCCGGAGTCTTCCCTGCCAGAAGAGCAGCGGCAGTAGACCCGGTGGAATCACTCAGATATGAATGATGCCCGCACAGTTTTCATACATGCCGTATCAACGATCTGCCTGTTTCAGTTTCCTATCCGAAAAACAGTACGAAATAGAGGACCAGAAACAGTACGGCTATTCCATACATCACGACCGAGACTTTCTCCTGCGGCGAAGCCAGCCTCCAGCTTCTTACGGGTGGCAAGATAAATGGGATTATTACTACAACCAGCAAGAGAATTAAAATCAATGGCGGAATCCCCGCCTCGATAAACGGGACTGCAGCAATTGAACTTTGCGTCACTCTTTCGGTCCTTCCGTATTATTTGGCATCGCTGTCAGATTAGCAAAATCATCCCAAATCTCAAACAGTCCCCTACCACCGATATGGGCGGCCTTCTCATTGTAATTAATTCCCTGTTCGCCTAAATTTCCCTCGCATTCTGACTGCAACCGGTTCCATTTACAATACCGACAATCCCCTGACGGAAACGCCCGAAATTCTCGAACGGTCCTACTAACACGAAAGGAAAATAGAATGAAAATCCTTATTGCAGACAAGCTGTCGGACAAAACAGTATCGGCATTGAAGGCCCTTGGAATGGAGGCCACTGTGAACGCCGATCTTACTGCGGACAACTTACCTGACGCAATAGATGATTCAGATATACTTGTAGTACGTTCCACCAAGGTGAACGCAAGGACTATTTCAGCGGCAAAGAACCTCTCACTTATCATCCGGGCAGGCGCGGGAGTGAACACAATCGACCTGGCGTCGGCAAACACTCGCGGCATATACGTCTCCAATTGTCCAGGGAAGAATACCGAGGCGGTCGCCGAGCTCGCAATAGGACTCCTGATCGCTGCCGACAGGCAAGTGGTCAATGCAACCTCCGACATGCGAGGCGGTGCATGGAAAAAGAAGGAATATGGCAAGGCCCGCGGACTGAAGGGACGAACCCTCGGCATACTCGGATTCGGCGAGATAGGCAAATCCGTGGCGGTGCGGGCACAGAGCCTCGGGATGAGAGTCCTGGCCTGGTCGAGGAGTCTCACCGAAGAGGTTGCCGCCGGATATGGCGTGGGCTACGCACCGGAACTCACTTCCCTCGCCGGTCAGTGCGACGCATTCAGCATACACGTCGCCTATAAGCCGGAAACGCACCACCTCATTAACAAAGCTGTCCTCGACGCGATGAAGAACGGAGCTATTCTCATAAACACATCGAGGGGTGAGGTGGTAGACACGACCGCTCTGAAAGCCGCTATTCGGGAGAAGAAGCTTCGCGTGGGCCTCGACGTGTTTGAAGACGAACCCGCCGGAGGCGAAGCCGAGTTTACGGACAAGGAGCTTGCGGCCCTGGTCACCGCGACGCCGCATATCGGCGCTTCGACTGACCAGGCCTCGGAGGCGATTTCCGACGAAGTGGTCAGAATAGTAAAGACGTTCCAGGAAACCGGCGTTCCGCTGAACACTGTGAACATACGTGCCCGGTCCTCGGCGACTCAATCGCTGGTGGTGCGGCACTTCAACCGGGTCGGCGTCCTTGCCGGCATACTCGGCAAACTCCGAAGCAGCGGAATCAACGTCGAAGAGATGACCAATATCATTTTCGAGGCCTCAAAGGCTGCCTGCTGTACGCTTCTCCTCGACCATGCGCCTTCGAAGGAAGTGCTGAACGAGATGGGGAGCGATGAGAACATCATCGAGGTTGCGCTGAAACCAATTGCCTGAATTCCCCGGGTGTAAAATCAATGGCCTCACAGAGTCAACGTCGCAGAGTGAGGCCACGCACCCACAAATCAGCCGCGCGATTTGGAAACGCACTAGGTGCTCTCGCCGGCATGCGGCTCTAGGCTTTCTCACAATTACGCTGGGACCACATAACTTCTCTGTACCATCTAATGCCAGAGATTGAAGTTCCGTTTTCCTCGCCACCATTACCCCAAATTGCCGACGAGTCAACCATCGGCTTTGAAGCCGAATTTTAGTCAATGCATGGGTGGCGACAATCATGTTACTGCCCCAGCTCGGCTACCTGGAACCGGGGCGGCGCATACGCTTTCGTTATTTGAGGACTAGCATCTTCTTTACCTCAGAGCAGCCTCTTGCATCAAGGCGATAGAAGTAGACTCCACTCGGCAGGTCTGTGGCATTGAAAGTGACGTTGTAGGTTCCTGGATTTTGCCTTTTGTTTACAAGGGTCGTGACCCCTCTGCCAAGCACATCGTAAACCTTCAGGGTAACGTTGCTGACCGCTGATAGCTGATAGCTAATTGCTGTTGTTGGGTTGAATGGATTCGGATAATTCTGCTCGAGTGTGAATCGCACCGGAAAATTCTCTTCGGTCCGGGTTACGCCCGCCAGCATATCCGACATCGGTCGCCTCCACACTCCCTCGGTCCATGACCCGGCGAAAAGAAAATCTTTGCCAATAGCGAAAGACGAAATCGACACCTTGTCTATCCCATCCCAGATTGATGCCCACTTGGTCCAGTTGCTTTTCGAAAGGAATAGTCCGTAGCCGGTACCGACAAATATCATCGAATCGTTTGCCACGAGAAACGAAATTGTCGTATCCGGAAAACCAACCTGGATCCAGTTTGAATCGGGAGGAACGCTCCTGAAAATCCCGTACTGCGTCCCGGCCAGTAAAGCCGAGCCCGTATTGACAATTGACAGAACCGCCGTATCACCCAGACCGAATGAATGCCAGGTCGCTCCGTTATCCGGCGTTGTGAATATCCCTCCGGTCGTGGCGGCGAAGAGCGATGAATTGAACTCCGCGAGTCTCGTGCTGGATGAATTAGGCAACGAGGTTCCGGACTGACTCCATGTTGCCCCTCCGTTTGAGGTCCTGAATATACCGCCGGGCGAAGCGGCAAACAGGTATGCGCCCGCGAACTCTACGTCCGCCACGATTTCGTTCTTGAGGCCAACACGCTGCCAGCTTCTGCCGTAGTCGGACGACTTGAAGACCCCGCCGCCGCTAGTATCCGCCTGCTCGGTACCCGCGTAGACGTCCTTCCCATTCGTCTTGAGACACAAGACGTTACTGTGGCTGAGATTGGTGTACTCTTTGTAGGAATTCCCGCAATCTCTCGAAATGAATACACCCTCCTGCGCGCCATCGCCCACTATCAGCGTTGAATCGATCGCGGTGATCGCCTGGACCATCATATTATTCACGACGCCCGTCTGGAGCCAACTCGCCCCGTTGTCCTGGGAGGTAAAAATCCCGACGTTCCTCGTACCCGCGATCAGGTTGTTCCCGGAAACACAGATGGATTCGATATAAGGATCTGAGAGACCGAGACTATTCCAGCTTGCGCCGTCATCCGACGATTCGAATACTCCCTGGTCGGATGCCAGGTACAGTACGGACCCGGCTGCAACTATCGTGCTATTATATATGGTCGGGACACTTCCGGACACCTGGCTCCAGGTCGATCCGGAGTCTGTCGAGCTGAACAGGTTCCTTCCCGATGCCATGAACAACTTGTTGTCGTGCATGAAGAGTGAGGTGACATCTGTGTTGTAGTTTGGAACGGCAAGATGACTCCAGCTCGCGCCGTTGTCCGCCGATTCATAAATGCCGCCTCCCCAGGTACCCGCGAAAATATTTGAACCGACAGTCAGGAGACTCACCACCTGATGCTCCAGTCCGGCGTTGGCAGGCTTGCCCCAGCGAAACCCGCCGTCTTTCGACACATATACACCGTCTCCATAAGTACCCGCAAAGATAATCGTATCCTTCACAGTGAAACACATGATCGACTGGGTGGGGCTGATCGTGTTTACCTGTTCCCAGCTTGCACCGTCATCCTGCGATATAAACAAAAGCACGTTTGTTCCGTCGGATGCACCTGCCAGGAAAGTTTGATTGTAAACCCCGAGAGCAGTGGTATAGACATTCCACATCCCGTTGGTGGCCTCGGCCCAACTCAGGCCGCTATTCGTGGAACGATACAGACCCCATGTCGTGCTCGCCGCAATTACCTTGGTCCCGTTCGCTGCAAGCAGGTTGACATCCCAACCGTACGGACCGTTCATCCTCGTCCATTGGGAATCCGCCTCGGTCCACGATAGCGTGATTAATAGCGCTGAAAGCAGACTGAACGGTATAGTGAATCGTCGAGTAAGCACATTGTCCTCCTGATTTTCATAAGATGGTAAAGATGGAAGAAGGATACACGCAACCGTGCGTCCCCCTCTCCGGTCACACTGGGTTGTTGGTATGAGGAGCGAAAATCACGTGTCACAAATTCCCTATTTCGCGTAGGCATCGACTCGATACGCTCAATCTAATAAAAAAGACGGCGGAGTTCCAAGTAATATCTGTACCCCCTGTCTTCTTGTACCCCCACCCGGCCACGGCCGTCTCCTTTGACATGTGTCAAGCATTCATGTCTCTCCCAGATCCGGAACCGCGTCCCGTACCGCATGTGAACATTTGATTATGCGACGAACTATCTTATCCGCCGTGCCTGTTGATCTCCCACGGCTCTCCGCATTCCGACAGAACCGGAAGAGTGCGATAACACATTCCGCAGCGTCATGTACAGGCCCACCGTCTCAAGCAGCGATGACTTTATCGAAGCCAAGGAATAATCGGCGACAGTCATTCTCGATCTCCTCAAGTCTTCTTCGTCCAGTTCGAACTCCAGCTTTCGCGCGCCTCGCGGGAGACTGTTGTGTTTGATGTGAAGCAACGGGCCGGTTACAGCGTTTCGCAAATAAGAAAGAGACTCCAACGCCTCAAAAAGATTTAACGTGACGGTCCTTCAATCGCCGTTTACCTCACTCATCTGTATCAACCTGTAGCTCCTCGGCATTATTGTAACTTTTAAGAGAGCATTGCCTTTTGTTTTGGCTATCTCCCTGCCGGATACCAGATCGATCCACTTATGCGACACACCGTTTGACTCTCCCTGAAGCGGTCTCAGTTTTATTTCTAGCTTTGTGTTCCCATGGTTGACGACAGCAGCAGTGAAACCATCCCTCGTCTTCGAAACTGCAACGTCCGAATTCACGTCAGTCCCCAGAATGTCCACGTAGCGCTTCACGCCCAGATTATCGAGTAGTCCACGCACAAGATCGGGAAACCGTTCTGCCGCGGTCATTGCATCGGTCATAATGGAAACCGCCTTCCCCTTTCCATATGAATTCACAACTACTGCCGGGGAACCGTCATCAAACTTCGCTACGACCTCTCCTCCAACGGCTTTCCAGACAGGGAGATTTACCTGGCCTATGGCCCACTTCCTGTCCCTTTGAAATCTCCCTTCGAGCGTCCCGTTGATAATCAGTTCTCTGTGCGTACCGCGCGTGCCAGCCTTCTCAATACCGAAAAGCGCGGAGCGCTTGTATGTCGTCCCGCCCGGTATCTTCGTCCCGAACGCCACGAGTGTACCGCCGTCTTCGACGAAGTGTTTTATCAGGCGGCTGTCGGGCAGGTTCACTCCCGATATGCTCGGCAGAACCAGCACTTCCTTTTCCTTCAGCAGTCTCGCGAGCACCTTCGGGTTTTCCTGAGACGGGAAGCACGGAGGATACGCATCGGTCCTGGTCGGAGCATAAGAAAGTATATCGACCGGAATTCCCATGACCCTGAATGCATCGAACGCACTGTAGTAGTAGAGGTACCACCTGAACACATGAAAATCGGTATAAGGCAAATAGACCGCGATCCTGTTGTGGTATTTCGACGCCTTGCCGATGAGTCTGAACGCCTTCATCCCGTCGAAAACAGCCTGGCGGCTACTGTCAAACTCGGACGCGTATTCCGGGTGCTGCCTCGTGAGATTGTAATTCACGGCGCTGTAAGTGAACATCACCAAGCCGTTATTAGCTGGCACAGTCGCCGCGCTGAGGATCTGCTGATATATGTTGTTATAACCCGTTATATACAGATGATGGAGAGAGTTCTCTTCGTACCCGAATGTCTCCATATGTGTCAGGACAATCTTATGTTGAAGTTCGCATGCTCCCGAGCCGAGCGTGCCGAAATCATGCACTCTCCTGAAGGGGAATTTCAGCCGGCTGTCGATCCTGTAACTCCCCATCACCATCCCCTGGTAAATCAAGACGTCCAGGTTCCTGATAGCACTCAGGTAACTCGCCAGCAGGGGGTTGTCCATGTATGGAGCGCACGCCGTGAGGAGTCCCGGGTTAACTCCCTTCACAATGCCGCAGAACTCCCTGACAAACGGGGCGTAGAAAATCCCGCTTCCTTCCTGCCACAGGTAGAACCCGACGACGGAAGGATGGCTGCCGTAAAGCGAGTAAAGCTCCTTAATTATCTGCTGCGTGCTCTTCATCCTGTCGGGGGGAGGAACGTTGCGTGTCATGTCCCAGCTCGTGGAAATCATGACGGTCATGCCGGTCTTATCGGCAAGGTTCAACATAGTCCCGAGATAGCTCTGGTCGACTTCGGACGAGCTGTCAGTGTTGCATATCTTCGACTTGTAATACACTTTTTTCGCCGTGATGACGGGGTGGATTATCATGAAGTTGGCACCGAACCCCTTTATCTGCTTGATGTAATTGTTCATGTCCTCTTCGGGGTCCTTCGGATTAAAGACACCTATGATGCAGAAGTCACCGATAATCTTCTTGTACAGGAAGGTCGCCTTCCCTATTGCAGGCTGCCCGCCGGTTCCGTTAACGGTTGCCTGGACTGCATAAAGTCCTTCCGGATCGCCTTTCTTGAGGATGTACATCGAGAGATAGACGCCCGAACCTTCAGCGGTCACACTCATCTTACGGACACCCTCGTCGGGCACAAGAACCACTGCATCAGGCTTTTCGGCGCCGGAGGTCTCAATCTTTATGGTTACCGTGTCGCCGGCACTCACCCTGTCGGGAGATGCGGACACCGTAATACTCTGTGCCGAAAGGGATGAAGATGATACTACCACAACCGGCAATGCCGCGGCGATAGGCATGACAACGAGGTTGAGAAGAAAACTGAGTAACGCGCTTACTCCTCGACTGGATTTATTTCTGCATCGGGGCATGCAAGTACTCCTGTATTGATTCTGCTTCTGTCTGAGGCGGGATAGGTCAATATGATATGACGTTTCTGTCTACAGGTGAATGTGTCCCGCTGGCGCCACATGCATCTCGCCCTCAGGTTACTCAGTTTAGTTTGAATTTACAACCCGAAGCTTCGGACGGTGGTACATGGAGGGCGCGGCGTTGCATGATATGTCGTAGAACGTATCGTCGCATCACGTTCGTGCCGCGGTTCTATTCAGCCATAGGCTGATGTGCCTCTGGCGCGAAATATAAAATCACGGCGGCATGGAGCGATCCATAATAGCCTGTCCAGATGAGCGCCTTGCGCCATCTCCTGTTCAGTTGTCTTATAAAAGTATGCGGTGTCCCGCTTCGCGGTGACCGGCATTTAAATATTTTGACGGGACATGCTCTTTGTCGGAAAGCTTCGTGATGCGGCTTGTTACTTGCAGTTGCGGGGTGGCGAAGGGCGCTCTTTTCATTTTACTTACAAAAGTGTCCACCAATCGACCCGTAATAATTCAAAGATTCATTTCGTTAAATCGCTATTTCAATTGCGGAAGCAATTCACACCTAGTGCGTACTAATATTAACCTCAGGGTACTTCTCCGATAATCCGGCGAGCAGCGGAGATTTCTTGTCCTTGAGGAATCTGTCAAAAAATGCCAGGCTATATGCGTTCACGATATCAAACCCACGCTGACCGTCGATGGGTCCTGTAAGGCCAAGCTGCGAACCAAACGGAAACCAATAAGGCGCATCAGTAAAGTTGACGTGGAACATACCCGAAACGCTTACATAATAACTAGTGCCTGGTTTTGCTTCAGCATAGACTGTCTGCATGGTTGACAGGGTTTGCCGGATGGCTTTTTCAGACCAGCCACCGGATCGCGCTCTTTCTAACCGCATATCGCTAGCGGGGCGCGTGAGCCACATGCCTGGCTGCTTCAATCCTGCTTTTACGACATCAGCGGGCATGGCAGCATCCATCATGAGACAGGCACTTAAGCGCAAGTCCTCGTGGCATGCTTCGGCAGCAACCATTGCCCCAAGGGAAACACCAAAGACACCGACACGCGCCAAGTCGAGATGGCCGGTCAATATGCCCTTTGGATCCGATGAATTCAGGACAACAAGCTTGTTGAGCGTGAAGATGACATCCTGAGCAAGGTAGGGCACGATACCGCTCTTGAGTGGTTGACCGTTGAGTCCAGGCGCGTCTGCTGCTGGGCTGATACTTTGGTCGATAAGCGGCTGAACCTGCGCCCTGGATAGCCCTTCAATAACCTGCCCGTTAGGAAACGCAACAGCAGCGGCAGTGTATGGCTGGTCGAGTCCTACGACGATATATCCATGCGAAACAAGA
Organism: Bacteroidota bacterium; assembly: GCA_021825585.1. Lineage (GTDB taxonomy): Bacteria > Bacteroidota > Ignavibacteria > Kryptoniales > JAKASW01 > JAKASW01. The sequence continues at coordinate 146,916 of JAKAGT010000008.1, forward strand.
CTTTCCACCTGAAACATGCTTGCCTGACGGAATCCGTCCAATCCTGTGACATATATTAGGACCGGGAATGAGACCTTGTCGGTAGCGACGGGAGCATACGGGATGGCGTGTGTCCGTACGTATTTAAAGTAATCGAAGAAGAAGGAGGGTAGTTTTAGCAGCCCGCTCGATGACAGCGCATGTGTTAGTCCGGCAGACATTGCCGCTGCGTCGTCGACATAAGGCGCTCGGGCGGGTGACAGGTCACCTTTTACCGGATACCAAACCTGAGCTAGTAATTGTCTTCGGTCTGCCGGATTTTTGCTGAAGATTTCCCGACGGCTTGAATCAGTCCAATGATAAGTTACTGTTCCAATCTGATAGGGGCCTGATGGAGTCCTCAAGTGGTACACAGGCAGAAGAATTGGTAGGACCAGGGAAACCATGCATAAAGGAATTCCTACGGAGATACATCCGGCTGTTACCAAACGTTTAGCAAAGTTTTGACTTATCTGCTTCTTTGCCGGCAATATTATTCGTAAGGCCGAGGCCGTGCTCAACGATATTGCCAGGATGTACGCGGGAACCATCTGCCATCGGGAGCCTTCGACTAAGACTTGTATGGCGGCTATGACCAATGCCAGGAAAACTGCATAGTGAACACGGCGTATCCGCGCAAGCCTGGGAATTAATACTGCACAAAAGGACAGCACATTTGCAATGGTCAGTAGAATCTCTAACGGTCTCATAACGGGATTTCAAGTAATGTAAGCTCTGCTGGAACGACTCTTTTTGTCATAGAAACACTGCGAAGAATCGATGGCTTCCCCGCAATTTCGCATAATGTCTGCCATCTGCATGAAATTACTTTCAAAATTGGCTTCATGAAAATTCTTACCGTGCCCTTGCGCCAGATGCCTTGTTAGACGATGTACCAGGCCGCTCCTTATTTCTTACGACAAACTAATTCTCCTTTACCAATTGGAACAACCAATGAATCCACTCGTTCATCATTCAATGCTTTTTCTATCATTGGTTTTAATTTCTCATAATGATTGATAGCATTATCTGCAATTAATACTCCACCCTTAACCAACCGTGGAATTACAAAATCATAACATTTCTCATATACTTCCTTCTCTGCATCTAAAAAGCCAAAAGCTATATTTTCTATTGAATTTAAATTTTCTAATGCATCCCCTTCAGTTAACTCTATGTATTCATTTACCTGCGCCTGTTTGAATGTCTCTTCCGCTAGTTTCACTTTTTCTGATAAGATTTCAAATGTTTTTATTTTTATATTTCTCTCCATACAAGCCAAGGAAATCCATAGTGTAGAATAACCAGCGCTCGTTCCAATTTCTATAAATTCACCTTGGGGGCAATTTGAAGCAATAAGTGCTAAAAATTTTCCTGTTTCCGGTGGAATTTGTCTAAGCCTTTGCAACCTGGGAGTTCCGTCTTCCCTATCTTTTCTATCTATCTCCTCAAGATAGGCCATCCTCTTTTTCATATTATCTGATATTCGGTCAAACATTCTAATCCTTCTTTCTTTATTGCCCTGACGGCTTGGTATGTCGTCTGACTTTGAATAAGTAGTCCTGCGGCAATCGGATGAGCGAACTCGATTGTATATGATAATCGAGCGGCGTGATACCAGCTGTTATGCGTTCGTGGACGCGCGCCCATGTCCTTTCCCCTTCCTGTTTGCTCGAAAGATAATCCGTCATCTCACGTCACACAACCCTTTCTAAGAAAGTCGGCTCACATTCCCGGGCGCGCGGACATGACGCATAACGTATCGCCGAAAGAAGTCGTTCCGATTCGGCGCTACAGAAGTGCGAAGATCCAACGCTCGCGACGAATCGGGATGAAGCGACCACGAAATATGAAAATGAGGAGCGTCTTCTTCCGGCTCCTCCCATATTGAAAGTCAAGTCTTCGATAAAACCTCACTCGTCACGCCTTGTTTTCAAATCTTTGATGACCAAGCTCCTATTCGTGGCTCTCATACTTCGAGACCAACCTTTACTCCGTGCGACATTCAGAAAGTGCCAGCCATCGCCTGTTATCACGATTCTCATATCTGAGATCATAACCGAAAACCATGGGCTGGCTATTTACGTTCGGCATCGTTCTAAACTCTCTTGAGCAAATACCGATTTACTTCTCGTCTCTTATCTCTGCCTGTAGCTAAGCGGCCACCGGCCATGAGTCGATACGGTTCTTTATAAATCAGAACCCTTCTCACTCGCAATCCAAGTCTTCTCGCTATGGCAGTGATTGCCTTTCTTCCACTTCTGTCTTGCAGGATTATCTGTCAACACTCGCGCATCCGCCGATAAGACCACTCATGGCCACCTCTCCCGGCAGTCAGACAAATACCTGCGCGCGACTTTTGTCGAAGCGGCTTACCTCGTCATCCGATACGATCCCGGTCTTAGAGCTTTCTACGAATATCTTCGTGCACACAAGGGGCATGGTTGCGCTATCTGTGCCACAGCCCGTAAGCTTGCTCGTTCTGTCTACTGGATGTTAAAGAACTCTACACCGTATCGTATAAGGCGCATTCAACCGCAGTACGTTCTCAAACCGAGCCAGCCGCTGACAATTAAACGGTTGGCTAAACCGACAAGGCCTGAGGCAGCATCATCTCCGCGGGTAACCGGAGAATGAGAGCCTCCTCTCTTCTGCCAGGTTGAAACGTTTAGTATGCGCCTCAGGCTGACTGAATGTTCTACATTAACCGATCCGCCGATGCCGGATCAGGTTGAATAGATTGGTAGTCACCCCGTGGGGGAGACTCAGTTATCATTCAGTCGCAGGTTATCTGAAAGAACTACTGTACCATTAAGTACTAAAGCCAAAAAGTCGTGACAAAAAACGACGTGATCGGCTATTTTCTTCTTGACTCCTGCCTTTTCATAGACCCGCCCAACCACGCCGTTGCTTTTGGCGCTATAAACAATCAATTCTCTCGCGCCAAAAGCAATGGAGCGACAGCTATAGTCCATTTCAAAAGATGGAGCGCCGTTATTGGGCGTTAGGCGCAGTTGCCAATTCATTTCAAAATTTGACCAATCGTTTTCATATCAGAAATGGTGAATGCAAGAATGTGTCAAATCTTGAAAACATCCCTTGTTCCGGAGATAAGAGAACTATCGTGATGTTATTTCGTCGTGCCTGAGTTGTCCTGAAAATAGTTCAAAAGACCGCGTATGTTCTCGTGCGCCGAACTTGTGGTAATGATGCCGCGTCGTGGACGATCAAGATCAAGGATAAAATAGATGGTCAGGATAGTCATCAGGGAGTACGTGCACAGAATCACATAGTCTATCTTTCCCGATTTGCTTGCATAGCCGACAATAAAACTGCCGGTAAGACAAAGCAAGAATAAGAGCCAAAGGATGGATTCCGGAACATGCTTCTTTCTTGCTTCTTCACGCTTGCTCATGGCGTCGATCATGTTGTTGATGGCCGGTATCATTTGCATCGATCGGGTTGCATCGCCAGGCAGTCGAGAGATGTGTGATGCACGCTGCCATATTCTCGTGGAAATCTCGTTCGCCTGGTGCAATGCAGCAAGGATTGTATCCTCGTCGGTACCAGCTTCATAGTACGCAATGCGAGCCATGATGTAATCTTTGAAGTCGTTCCTGAATGCGAGTTTGAGAGAGTCGGGATAGAGAGCGGAACGGAACAAAGCGGTTCCGATATCGTTCCCTTCTTCAATAATTAGCTCTCTTCGTACATCGTAATGTGATGCCGATTGATTAAATGTAAATGCAAGCAGCAAGGAGAGCAAGCCAAGGACTGCTCCTTCAAGCGGACCTACGCCGTCCGGTGAGTATGAAGGATCCTTCTTCATTCTAAACTGCCGGGTCCGAAGACCGAGCAAATAGAAGAGCAATATCCCGACAAAAAGAATGCCAACAAGAAGTGAGGATGGTATATCATAAAGCATCGGCGTTGTCCCTTTGATATTAATAAAGGCGTTGTCTGAGAGGATGAACGAGCATGGCATTGAAAATTTCGCGCATTCAAATTCCTTTGGTCATTCTTGAATTGGCAATGGCAGCTAACGCCGTGCCGCCGTTCCATGATATATAAAATGACGGCGGCATGGAGCGATCAATAATAGCCTGTCCCGACATGCTTCTGGTCGGGAAGCGTCGTGATGCGGCATGTTAGGCGAAGTTGCGCTTGCATTGGCCGCACAAATGGCCTTTTACTTTTTCTTCAAGATGTAGTTATCAGTCGCCGTGTCCTTCTGTACAACATAGTCGTCCTTCAACTCCAATGTCCAGCCATTGCCGACTGCTCTTTCTTTCTCAATTTGAATTGGAGCAGTGACTGTTACTTTCCTCCAAGTTGGACTCATAAGTGCTCCCTTTGTTACTGTCAATACTCCCCAATCATCTACGACACGAAGGTTCGGATAAACACTTCCGTCGTCTTCAAGGGGCACGATATCACGCGGGTCAAATTGGACGCTCATATGACGCAGTGGGATCTCCAAATGAGGCTGTTCTACAAATTCTCTTTTGTATTCGGAAATGAGTTTATCAACTTTTTGCTGACGCTCAGCTTCTTCTGCAATAATTTCCTTAGCGCCATACTGATCCCTTATCCTTGCAACCGCACTCTTCAAATCATTTGGCAGATGAACGTTGAAGGCGCGTAGAAAATATGCCGTCAGGTTTGTCTTATCCGTAATGTCCTTGTTCCAATCCGGATCTATTTTATGGAGCAAGTAACCATACAATGGGATGGTCTGGTAAGCAAACGATCTGACAAAAGTCGGATTCTTCAAAAACTCATCCATGCTTTTCACAAAGTGAGTGCGCATTTGTTGTTGATCTCTTTCGCTCATCATAACACCAGTGTATTCGGCGAGTCCTTCATTTAGCTCCAGGAGATTTTCAGTTGAGTCCGCATGGGGATAAATTGCATAGCGGTACATCCGAAAGGTAAGGGCGTCAGCTATGTGCTTTAGCATCTCGCCACGCAAGTCTGAGAGAAGGGCGGCTTTGAGAGCTTGCAATTCTAACCTCAGATAAATTCTTCCTTCCCTCTGATCAAGATGATTGTTCTCAGGATTGTAAGCTGTGAAACCTAAGTGGGGTTGCGCCCTGTGAAATAGCTCGTGTGTGAGAAGGTTAAGTCTGGCATGGATATCCTCGGGGAGTGGAAGCATCACCATCGCCCAATCCACTCCATTCCAATGCAACGACGTATTCCCGATAATCATTGTCTCCGGTAAGGTTCCCGAGAAAATTGTCCCCTCTTTCTTCAGCACACCAGCACTATCAGGAAAGTTGGCATAGACTTTCCGCGTATCTGGCTGTACTAATAGAATCGGAGCATAAGTATCATAGTTCCATAGATTCTTGTTCTCCGCTGTGGCAGCCTTGACCTCGTTGAAATATGTCGCTATAGTGTCTGCAAAAGAGGGCTGCTGAGCAGAGACTGGCCCGGAACTTGAGAGAATTACCATTCCAAGTAGAAGAATCTTCAACATGGTATTATTCCTTCCTGGCTTATTTCGTGCAAGTGCAATTTTGCATAATGTGCGGCAACAATGCAGCGCCGCGCGACTACGATAATATAAAATGAGCGCGGCATTGAGTGAACTACTTCGTTAAATATGTCATAAGTGGACGTCATTGCTGATAATGTTAGGCGAAGTTGCAGCGCTTTCGTGCCTCACCTCTTGGCGCAAGATAATACCTCGGGGCAACTCAAACCTTCCCTCCATGGTAATTCCAATCTGTGTTGCGACGGTTGGGCTGTCGCACAGTATGTGTCATCGCCTGCTCAGTGACCATATCGAACTAATGTCCTCGGTCCCCATCCGACCACGACAACGGCAGCCACGGCTGCTAAGATCAATCCAGTACTGCGCGGGTCGTAGTACGAACCGTTGGTCGGAAATAGCTGCCAGCTAACGTTAATCATCATATGGAAGAGTGCTGCGATGAATACACTCTTGCCAGTGTTATTGTACAGCCAGACAATAATCACGCGGACAGATAGAGTGCCGAGCGACCACCAAGCGATCCATTCCACCGACCTGTGAGCCTGTACCAATGCAACGTAATGGTAGACAGCCCAAATTGACCCCAATACAATGCTGGCTTTCAGAGCACCCCAACGATCTTGCATGGGACCTATGACGTATCCGGACCAGCCGAGTTCCTCTCCTAAGGCAGCGATAAAGAATACGATGCATAGGAATAATGTTGGTAGCAGCGCAATATGTGGAGATGGTACATCACTACCGGTTAGTTTGATCACAATAAATGATAACCCCATCACTACTGGCATTAGCAGAAAGGCGGGTACATACCATGCTTTCACTTTGACCCGTTTGAAGTCGAACGATCTCTTCAATAGCGCGGTCACGCCTGCCATTCCGTTCTCCCGGTAAACAAGAATTGTTGCCGCAATCATCGGGCAAACGAATGCGACCGCAGCTATTGGTAAGCCAGGCATTAACTGTATCCCGGTGACGGTACCAAGAACCCAAAACGGAATAGCGAGAGCGAATGCCAATATAAAGAATTTCAGAGGTGACTTCTTAGGTACGGAAGTATTCGTGACCGTGCTCCTTTCAAGAGCTAAATTCAACTGTAAATGTCATGGCAAATTTACGTGCCGTTAAATCGATACAGAGCCTGCAAACTAACCGAACTCTGCGGCCCGTTTAGGGGCAATTTCGCCTAGTTTGCGGCAATCACGTCGTCGCGCGCGTCCTTTCTTGGGGTAATATGATGAGCGCGCGATGAAGCGAGATCCATGATATACAATAATGGAGCGTCGTGATTGCCGTTGTTAGGCGCCCGTGGACGCGCGCACCTCGGTTGAAGACATTCACTCATTTGAAAGTGGGCCATTTGGCTCCATGTGTATTTCCAGGTATCGTTTGAAGTCCGATGTGTGTTCTCGAACTTCTTCGAGCATAACCGGCAACTGCAAGCCTTGACGCCAGATACCTCGGTTTACTGTCCCAACCACCATGTACTGCTTACCAATAGCATCAGGGTCCCGAGACGAAAACAGATGCTCAAGTTCTGCCTCAAGTTCATCTTGGTGAACAAGGATGATTTCGCAACGTGGGCAGTACCGACAGGTCTTGCCCAGAATTCCAGCCCCTGCGTCCTTTACGTAAATCAGCAGTGGAAACTTTCGGTAGTTCATTCTCCCGTCACACTTAGAGCAACGGCTGAATCGCTCATCCCCGAACGGGTTGAGGACGAACGAGTATCGCGGCGGCAGTCTGCCGTATCGCTGTCTTCTCAATTCTCAAAAAATCCTTCAGAAGTTACTGGTGCAAACCGCGCGCGTCCATGGCGCCTAACGTTTCGCCCAACAACGCTGCGGTGCCACGAGCTATAGCTATAAATGATTTTTCTTACCAACACGCGAAGCGGCACAATGGAGCGACAACAACTGTTCTCTATCAAATGATGGAGCGTCGTTGTTGGGCGTGTTATGTGCCGTGCCGTCCATCTTGTATTCTTGCTAATTGAAACAACCTTCGGGCAAACAAGATCAGCCATACCGTCCAAGGCAAGAGAGACAGTAACGAAATGTAAATGCCTATCGTGCCCACAGTAGGTGGGACCAGCATTAGTGCACCTGCAAGCACGACCGAATAAGCTGTTGCGCTGCTGAAGATACTGCTTCGCAATAGAACGAATGAGAATATCAATAGTGCTACGGCGTTGAGAAAGTAGTACACATTGTATGCAGTACCCGTATAGATGGCAAGCATCGCTCGTCCCATGGCCAGAAGAGATGATTTCTCAGCCTCGGTTGTGGCGAGGGAATACTGGTTGCTGAGCGAAAGCATCTCGAATGACGGGTTCGACGAGAAATATGCTGCTATACCTACCAGGCTGAGGATAAAACCGAGTGTCATCAAAGGCTGATTGGTGCTTCTGAGAGTACCGTACAACGCCAGATAGATGAGGATCAGAAGAACACTATTTACGGCTAATAGCAGATCAAGGCTGAGGAGTCCAAGAAACGGGTTTTTCTGGAATAGAGTGAAATAGCCGAGTGCGGTGTTTGGAGGTGGCGAGAGAATAAAGACGAAACTCTCGATTGGAACAATGACTACCATAACCAGAGCAGCCACGGCACCGATGATGTAGATACTATTCCACTGCTGGTCCGCTATCTCGGAATTAGTGAACTGATTCATCCTATTCTCCGGCTGTTGCTATTTCTCGTTCACATTTCTGCGCGGCATGGCACATAGCGTCTCGCCGGACAAAGTCGTGGCACGCTCCTTTTTCATATAATGTGCGTGCCATGAAGCGATCCTTAAATAGCCTGTCCCGATATGTTCCTGATCGGGAAGTGTCTTTGTTCGGCTTGTTAGACGCAGCGGGCGCGCCTATTACGCATACTCCAAAGTCCGCACCCGCCGTTCCTTTGCCAAACTCTTCTGGTGCGCTTTCAGTCTCTCCACCTCGTGGAGAGTCTCGGCGGTTAAGTAACTTTCGCCACAATTGTGACACGACACGACTGGCACATCCTCTATTACAAGCAGATGTTCCCCTTTCCCGTAAATGCGAGCTACCTTCCTGACCTTCGCACCCTCTTTACCACAATTATCACATTTCATAGCGGTATTTTCTTTATTACTACTAGAATAAGTATACTGTAATTATCACCAATTTGCCAGTCGGCCCAATTTTCCCAATGACCTCGATCGCACGCCCTGACATTGTCGTGCCGGCGATTCGGTATTTTAGCTCTTTGGAGGTCTTGTCCCGCTGGCGTTCCGTAATCTCTCCGGATAGAATGCAATGTTCCACATCCAGAACGGTCAGGCTGTCAGCCTCCCTTTCTTCATCAGCATGAACGCGCATGATGTAGTCGCGGGTGCGGACTTTGTCTCGCATTCGATATAGAATCCGTTCAAACATCGAGTCCCATTTCAAATAGTCTCCTCATCGCGCGCCCGTTGCGCATAACGTTTGCGGCAATCACGCCGTGCCGCGCTCCTTGCAGCCTACTATATGCGCGGCATGAAGCGATCAATAATAGCCTGTCCCGACATGCTTCTGGTCGGGAAGCGGCGTGATTGCCGTTCCTATATTGAAAGTCAAGTTCTCGATAATCCCTCACTCGTCACGCCTTGTTTTCAAATCTTTGATGACCAAGCTCCTATTCGTGGCTCTCATACTTCGAGACCAACCTTTACTCCGTGCGACATTCAGAAAGTGCCAGCCATCGCCTGTTATCACGATTCTCATATCTGAGATCATAACCGAAAACCATGGGCTGGCTATTTACGTTCGGCATCGTTCTAAACTCTCTTGAGCAAATACCGATTTACTTCTCGTCTCTTATCTCTGCCTGTAGCTAAGCGGCCACCGGCCATGAGTCGATACGGTTCTTTATAAATCAGAACCCTTCTCACTCGCAATCCAAGTCTTCTCGCTATGGCAGTGATTGCCTTTCTTCCGCTTCCTGTCTGATGCTTTATTCTCTCGTACGTCGCCTTTGCCTGTGCATCGTAACGAATAAGCGTCCAGCTGCTCTCCACTAATCGGGTTCTCACTTCGTAATTACCACACCTGGTAATGTGTCCCATCCCGATCTTCTCTCCGCTAGAGTGCTGGCTCGGTGTTAACCCAAGGTAACTTGCAAACTGCTCTCCTCTTCTGAACCGCTCGATATTCTGTATTTCCACCAGGATCGCCATCGCCGTGAACGTTCCTATTCCAGGTATCTGTGTCAAGAGTACTACTCTCTCTCGGTATTTCTCCGTCATTCCAAGCTGCTCAATCTCACTCGTGAGATGTTTGTATTCTTCAGTCAGCTCTCTGTACATCTTTAACATTGACTCCATCGCTGTCTTGAGTACCGCGTATTCCCATTCGATATTCTCTATCCATTCCACATGTCCTTCGCTCCAGCGCTCCTTCTGCTCCTCTGCTGGTCGCTTCCCGTGGAATAGTAGCATCGACTTTATTTGATTCTGTACCTGACGCCGGTGATGCTCTATCTGGTTCCTTGTCCTTAAGAGCTGCCTATGCGCTCGTTCTTCTGGCGTCAGTACATGCACTCTCCTTAAGAATCCTCCAGCTAGTGCCGATCCAACTATCATTTACTAACTTGGTCCCGCCAAAAGCGGGCGGGATGCTCATTCCAACAATAATTTTACCTGCACGTTGTTTGGTAAAATTAGTTGGAATGGCACTAGCATCGTCGCTAGCTTCCTGCTGTCGCGCCGGTCCGTCTTTACTCTCCCTCCTACTTGAGACACCATTGACGGCGGCGTCACCATCGAGTCAAATCCTGCTCCCTCCAGTGCATCATGTAACCAGTCGGTCCTGCCTCGTATACCGTGTGTACCTCTGATGCTTCAAATCGTTGCAGAAGCTTAATCAGGACTTCAGAATTAGATCTTATTACCGCGTGGTACACTTCTTCTCCCTGGCATATCACCGTCTCCGCCCAATCCTTCTTATGCACGTCGATCCCGACATAAATCGGCTTGCCTTTTGCAAATCCAAACATCTACTTTACTCATGGAAGACCTCCCTGTCGAAGATCCCGCTCTCACAAGCGGGAATCGCGTTGTTACTGCCATAGTGCAGTTCTGGGCTTCGAGCCCGTTAATTATCCTGGGAACATAGTTCCCAATTATAATTTGCTGAGCCTGTCCCGATATGTTCTCAATCGGGAAGGAGGTTTTCCTTTCTATCATTTACTCCACTTCTTCTCTACTCTCCCTTTCAATATGGGTCCTGATAGGTGAAGTGCGTCGCGCAGGTAACTTTCCTCGCAGCTGTCGCTTCAGGATTCGAATTCTTTGGAAGGGAGCTGAGATTGCCTGATGATTGATTTGAGAGTACCCAACTTGGTTTCCTTGTAGTCGGGCACAGGAACTGTTATGGTCGAATTCCCGAGCTTCTTTTGCATTATAATATGACTCCCGCGTTGTCTAACCTCCTGAAAACCATGTTGCGAGAGAATGCGGCAAACCTCTTTCCCTGAGAGGATCCGCAGTTTACCCAACGGCGATCTCTACACGAGTGACGAAGACCTCATCGTGCAACCGCCCTCGAATCTCCTGTTGCGAAGCGGTCTGAAAGAAGAGCTCAATCGCCTCTTTGAGGTTTTCTCGAGCCTTCTCTACGGATTCACCTTGACTTGCAATGTCTAGCTCAGGGCAGAGGGCGACATACATGTCATCCTCGCGCTCGATCACCGCCGTGAATTGTTGTATTTTCTGCATCAGAAGAGATCCTTACCTCGTTGACTCTCGAACATTTTAGTCAAACCAAGTGTAGAAATCAATTCGCCCGACGATCGCGCGGCGCATTTTCACATAACGTCCTGCCAGAAAAAAGTCGTCGCGATTTGCCGCTATTAATGCGCGAAGCTCGACGGGTGAGGCAAAGCGCGATGAAAGCGAGCTTCCTCTTGAGCCTGTCCCGACATGTTCTTGGTCGGGAAGCGTCTTTTTTCTCGTTGTTATCTGACGCCCGTGACTTCCTGTACGTTAAAGATTCCTCAGAAAGTCTTCCACTTCTACCTTCGCAAGCTTGAGGATCCCATGCAACGTTCCCACTTTGAGTTGCCTGTGTAACGGAACTACACATCCCACATCGCCCGCGGGAGTCGACTTCTTCAGGATAACATGGCTCCCTCTTTGCCGAACCCTTCTAAAGCCGAGACGCTCAAGGGCCTTGATTGCCTCTTCGCCTGAAACACTGCGTAGTTCAGGCATTGATCGCCACTTCAAAGGTTGTCAGAAGTGGCTTCTCAACCTCCTTGAGCGGGAATTCTTCCAGATATAATTCAGTTGCTTCCTTCAGATTGGCTAAGGCTTCCTCTACCGTGACCCCTTGGCTGACGGTACCCACCTCCGGGCATTCGGCTACATACATGTCTTCCTCTCTATGAAGCACCGCGGAGAACGTCTTTAAGGTCATGTGAGCATCCTTTTTGTATAATATAACAAATTCTAGTCACGGGTGGCAGATAACGTCTTGCGCAAAAAAGTTCGTGGCGCGCTTCGCGCCATGAAGCGAGCTTCCTCTTGAGCCTGTCCCGACATGTTCTTGGTCGGGAAGCGTCTTTTTTGCGCGTCCTCCTATATTGAAAGTCAAGTTCTCGATAATCCCTCACTCGTCACGCCTTGTTTTCAAATCTTTGATGACCAAGCTCCTATTCGTGGCTCTCATACAACGAGACCAACCCTAACTCCATGCGACAATCAAAAAGTGCTAGCCATATACTGTTACCATGATTCTGTTTTACCGGATCATCTGCGCAAAAACATGGTCTAGCTAATTATGTTCGGCATCAACTTTAAGCTCTCTTCAGTATATATCTCTTTACTTCTCGTCGCTTGTCTTTTCCTGTAGCCAAGTGCCCTCCGCCTACGAGACGGTACGGCTCCTTATCTAGGAGTACTCTTCGTACTCGTAATGCAACTCTCCTAGCTATTGCAGTAATGGCTTTCCTCCCACTTCCTGTCTGATGCTTGATTCTCTCGTACGTCATCTTCGCCTGAGCGTCATAGCGGATCAGCGTCCAGCTGCTCTCGACGAGCCGTGTCCTCACTTCAGCATTTCCACACCTCGTAATGTGTCCCATTCGGATGCTCTCTCCGCTCGAGTGCTGGCTAGGCGTTAGTCCAAGATAACTAGCGAGCTGGTCGGCTCTTCTGAACCTCTCTATGTTCTGTAGTTCTATCAGGATCGCCATAGCCGTGAACGTCCCTATGCCGGGTATCTGTGTCAGTATTCCTACTCGTTCTCTGTACTTATCTGTCAGGCCTAGCTGCTGTTAATTCCAGACGCTTCCAGTGCGTCATGCAGCCAGTATCCCGTCGGTCCGGCTTCGTACACTGTGTGTACCTCCGATGCCTCGAACCGGTTCAGGAGCTTTATCAGCACTCCTGGTTCTGTGCCCATCGTAGCATGATAGACCTCTTCTCCCTGGCATAGCACCGTTACTACCCAATCCTTCTTATGCACGTCGATCCCCACATAGATCGACTTGCCTTTTGCAAATCCAAACTCTACCTTTCCCATGGAAGACCTCCTTGTCGAAGATCCCGCTCTCACAAGCGGGAATCGCGTTGTTACTGCCATAGTGCAGTTCTGGCCTTCGAGCCCGTTAATTACTCTGGAAACTTCGTTTCCAATCATAATTTGCTGAGCCTGTCCCGATATGTTCTCAATCGCGAAGGAGGTTTTCCTGTCTATCATCTATTCCACTTCTTCTCTACTCTCCACTTTCAATATGGGTACTGTTAGGCGTCCGTTGCGGTGCGTCAATATTCTGCTTTCGATTTGATAGCGGTCGACGGCGAAACGCCGTTGAACCTCAGCCAGGAATTGATTATGTTGTAACCAGCTAAAACAACAGTAAAAATCATGAAGACCGTAGAAGCGAGAAAAGCGAGGATCTCCACACTGCTCACCGAGTCTGAGAAGTCACACGAGCCGATCCAGATCGTTGGAAAGAAGAATGCTGGTGTTCTTGTTTCCATAGATGACTGGGAAGCCATCCAAGAAACATTGTACCTGCTCTCAGTTCCCAAGATGCGTGAGAAAATTGTTCGTGGATTGAAGACTCCAGTCGAGAAGTGCTCTACGGAGCTTACTTGGTGAAATGGGCGCTTGTCTATACGAAGCAAGCTGATAGAGACGCCAAGAAGCTCAAAGCAGCCGGCCTCAAGCCCAAAGCGGAAGAAATCCTTAAGATTCTTGAAGTAAACCCTTTTCAAACTCCACCACGGTTTGAGAAACTCGTCGGCGACCTGGCAGGGGCTTACTCTCGTCGCATCAATATTCAACATCGCCTGGTCTATCAAGTCTTTGAAGAAAGTCACGTCGTCAAAGTGATAAGCCTGTGGACACACTACGAATAAGCACGGCACCTGAGCGGGAGTTTCGCCGCCGACTCCGGTGATACTGGTACATTTCCTCCCCACAACACTCGTGTCTTTCAATATACGCGCACCGCAATGACGCCTAACGTCCTGCGAGACAAAGTCGCGGCGCGTTCCTTCAACGGGGTACCTTATGTACGCGCCGTGAAGCGATCCTTAAATAGCCTGTCCCGATATGTTCCTGATCGGGAAGCGTCTTTGTCCGGCATGTTATGCGAAGTGCGCCGCATATCAACACTTGATTATGTCATAATTATGAATGAATTTACGCATGAACAACGCGAGGTGAAATATGCCAATAATAAAATCGATTTCGAGCCTCAGAAACCGTACGCGGGAGATCGCCGACATATGTCACGACCAAGATGAGCCGGTGTATCTTACCACGAACGGCGAAGGGGATCTGGTCGTGATGAGCATAGATCATTATGAGCGTCTTAAGGCTCAGGCTGATCTTTTTGAAAAACTTGGAGTTGCACAGGCACAATCGGCGCAGGGTAAGAAAGGTATCACCCACAAACAGATGATAACCAAGCTCCGACGCCGAGTGAATGCCAAATAGATATAAACTCAGATATCTTCCTGTTGCACAGGATGATCTTATTTCCATCTTTGACCACATAGCTGAAGATAGTCCAAATCGGGCTCTTGGATTTGTTGAGAAGCTGGATAAGCTTGTCGGGTTACTGGAGGACAACCCTTTGTTGGGACGGATACCTCGACATGAGAGGCTCCGAGAGTATGGTTACCGAGTCTTGGTCGTTGAGTCATACTTGGTTTTTTACATTATTCGCGGTCACACGATCGAGGTGCACCGCGTTGTTCATGCTTCTCGAAATCTCGACCATCTCCTTTGACTGTTGCGGCGCATTTCGCCTAACGTCTCGCCGGACAAAGTCGTGGCGCGCTCCTTGTTTATCTGATGTGCGCGCCATGAAGCGAGTACCATATATACAAATGACGAGCGTCTTTGTCCGGCGTGTTAGGCGCCGTTGCCGATGCTCGCTTTCACTTTCCAATGAAGCCATCCAGGACCCTGTAGAGTGTGGCCACTTCTAGATTCATTTTGCCCAGAACAGATTCCTTCTCGGTGCGAGTGAGAAGTCGGAGGGAGATGATCCGCTCCATGGCACCAGTGGCCTGCACATCGACCAAGTCATCCTCATTGAGAGTCTGAAGAGCGCTCTCCAGCCGTGAGACATCCCAGCCGGGGAGAAGATCCAGGAGAATCTGCCGCTGTGGAACAAGTGCTTTAGTCAATTCAAGGTAACGGTACGACATGGCTACTCCCGATTGTCTTCCATTTGCTTCCTTCTCATGGCGAATCCATAGCCACCCAAAAGGGCGCCACCGAGCCCGACCACCAACTGGATCAAGTCAAGTGCTGTGGAGTCCCGGCCCAAGAAGAGAAGAACGCCGCAGATAGCAAGTAGCAAGCCTGCCAAACAGAACACGCCGATCGTGGTCAGTTTATTCTGTCGGCTTATAGCATGTAAAACTGCCGTCTCATACTCCAACTCACGCCGGTGCTTCTCATTATCGTTTTGTGTCCAAATTGTAAGCAGCGGCTCCGCGAGCTTTATCAGGTCTGGAAGGGTTATTTCTGCCTGTTTTGTCGGTGGCGGAATCTGTTCTGGCAACTTTGGTGGTTCTTCCGGCATACATCTACCTCCTGAGCTTTTGTTACTTTGATCGGCAATGGCGCCTAACGTCCGCGCGAACCACGTCGTCGCGCGCTCCGATAATGGGGTTCCCTATGTGCGCGCGATGAAGCGAACACCTTGCATATACAATGTTGAGAGTTGTGGTTCGCGCTGTTAGGCGCAGGCAAAGTCCTTTGAAAATCACGTTTCGCGGCGGGGAAACGTAAGTGGAGATGCTGCTCGTCAATTTATGGTACTCCTCATTTTCTCTCTCGTCACAGAAGCATTGGCACTAAGACGCCAACGAAGTCTGCTGCATTATGAATTATCGCGGGGAAGAGGACGCTCCTGCTTCTTACAAACACCCAGCCTACGATGTAGCCAAAGGCAAACGTCTGTAGGAAATACATGGTATTAAAAGAGAACGCAAACTCTTTATTCAAATTGAGCGCGTGTAGGAGACCAAAGAGAACCGAAGTTATCAGAATGCTTGGATTGCCAAGCTTTAACCTTCCGAGTGTAATATTCTCGACCAGCACCTGGCTGAGCAGTCCTATCATTATTCCCCTGAACGCTAATTCTTCGTCGATCCCAGGCATTGTTAGCTCAAACGCCAGAGTCTCCAAACTGAAACGGCCTTTAGTAGGGGGAAAGAAACTTAACAATAGGTTGGCCAGAACGAATACAGCTAGAACGACAAGAGACAAACGAATGGAGTTAGGCCTCTGGCGTGTTGTTATGCCATATGTACTGAGAGGGTACTTCTTGTAGAAGGCCAGAAACACGATAGAGCAGAGAATAGCCAGCGTTTTGCCGGACCAATTCCAGTTTTGATTGAACAGATGAAACACACCAATGAATACGGTGTACGAAAATAGCAACAAGTCATGAATAATGACAAACAGAACGAAAACGATCATTGTGTGGTATGAATCTCGGCTCTTTTGCTTAATGCAAAGGAACAGAACAGGAGATACGATGAGCAACGAGAGCAAGATGAGTATTGTTTGTTGGACCACTGTATCTGCTACCTTTCGTAGTTACGAAGAATACCGGGCGTGACAAAATTTCGGCCTTGTACATTTTCCAGAATCCGGGACTTTCTATACCGGTTTGGGCAGAAGTGCCGCGAAACGCTCCTCCAAGATGAACTTTGCTTGCGCCTAACGTCCACCAAAAAGAAGTCGTCGCCGACGCCTGCTATAAAAGCCGCGAAGCGACCAGATTGCGGACGGCGGCGATGAAGCGACCACTATATATACAAATGTGGAGCGTCTTCTTTTTGGTTGTTAAGCGCAGTTCCCACTACCTCAACTTTTTATGGCAGAGGGGACAGATTTCTCTTGCACCTGAGAACACGCCGATTGTTTCTGAGACGCAAGACTTGCAGATGAAGTGGCCCTTTTCACAGGTCTTGCCCCCAGAAACTTCTTTGGGTTTGCCGCACTTGTCGCAGATTCTTGTCGACATAAGATTCTCCTTGTTCTGTATTAGTATACAATCAATCTTCTTTCTCCACAGGCGTGAAACGGCGATGAATGAGGGCACTCTGTGCTGGTAGCCTTACAACCTGAAACGCAAAAATAATCGCTAGGAGTCTGTCGGGGAACCGAGGGATGGGCGGCATAAATATTGCAGGAAGATAGGTGAAGGAGAGAGAGTGAGATGAGAAAGTTCAGAGAATACAACATGGATCAGTTGCTGCTGATGCCGCCG
>JAKAGT010000009.1 GCA_021825585.1 Bacteroidota bacterium
CTCCGCGAGCAGGTAGCTGATTCAATACCCCCAAGAAAGTTCCCTAAAGTGTAAACGATGTTGTGACACAGCTAAGAGTCCTAAAAAGTGTAAACGATGTTATGAAACATGACAACTAAACTCTAAATCCTAAACAACGTTCAAAACCAAAGTCGCCCGGCTCCGAAACGCAACCGATTGTGAATTTCCATTTTTGTGGCTTAGGATTTGTTTAGAGTTTAGGATTTCGGATTTAGAGTTTAACGTTCATCTGTCCTGAACCGTTCTTTCAAGCATCCAGTAAGGATACGCTCTCGGCGGTTTGCTGAGCTCGTCGAGCCGCGCGACCTCTTCCGGCGTCATCTCCCAATCGGTGGTCTTCAGGTTGTCGCCAAGCTGCTCCTTTGTCTTCGCACCGATTATCACGGACGTTACGCCCGGTTTTCTGAGGAGATAGTTCAAAGCGGCCTGCGTGATTGTGGCGCCATGCTCCCTTGCAGTTTTCTCCAGCTCATCGACGATATCGAAACCCTTTTCTTCGTCATACTGGAGGAACTGGTTTGTCGGATCGGTCCTGCGGGCACCTTCGGGACGGGGTTTGCCGCGCCTGTACTTCCCCGTCAGGAAACCGCCGCCCAACGGGCTCCACGGGAGTATGCCCAGCTTCTGGTCCAGGGAAAGCGGGACAAGCTCGTTTTCGAGATCGCGGGCGATAAGGGAATACAACGCCTGCAGGGTTACGAACCTCTCGAACTTATATTTGTCTGAAATGGCGAGCGCCTTCATGAGCTGCCAGCCGGTGAAGTTCGATACTCCGATGTATCTCACCTTACCGTCTCTCACCAGGTCATCAAGAGCTCTTAAGGTCTCTTCGAGCGGCGTGCGGGGATCGAAACTGTGAACCTAGTACAGGTCGATGTAGTCGGTGCCGAGTCTCTTCAGGCTGCCGTTGCACGAGTCGAGGACATGTTTCCGCGAGAGACCGACGTCGTTCGGGCCCGATCCCGTCCTGCCTCGGACCTTCGTCGCCAGTATGATATCTTTCCGCCTGTCGCCGAGCGCCTTCCCGAGAATTTCTTCCGATCTTCCCTCCGAATAGACGTCCGCGGTATCGAAGAAATTCACCCCGCCGTCGATTGCCATCGCCACAATGTCATCGGCTTCCTTCTGCTGGACCTGGCCGATGCCGGTCCAGTATCCTTTCCCGCCGAATGTCATTGCGCCGAAGCACAGCTCCGACACCCTCACACCGCTGTTACCGAGAAACCTTGTCTTCATATTTTGCATCTCCTTTTCGGATTAAGGTCCAAATTCCAAACGCCAAGCTCCAAGTAAAAACAAACTTCCAAACGGCAAGAAACTAAATGTACGTTTTATAATTCATGTTTTCCTTAGTTGTTGGAGCTTGTCCCGTTAAATCATCTGTGTGTCGGGATGCCGCAAAGCGGCATTTGGAACTTGGATTTTGGTGTTTGGAGCTTTCATTTTGGTTTAGCTCTCAAATACTGGTTCGGGTATTGCGGATCGTCGCCCAACGCTTTCGCGGCATGAAGCGGAAAGTAGGGATCGCGAAGTAATTCACGCGCCATCAGTACAGCGTCTGCCTGCTCGGTGACCAGAACGTTTTCCGCCTGCGCTGCGTCGGTGATAAGGCCAATGGCTCCCGTCATAATCCCGGCCTGCCTCCTTACCTCCTCGGCGAATTTCACCTGGTATCCGGGCGCAATCGGAATCTTCGCGTTCGGCACGAGTCCGCCGGTGGATGAATCGATGAGGTCAATCCCGAGTTTCTTCAATTCCTTCGCGAGCTCAATCGACTGCGGCAGGTCCCAGCCACCTTCAGTCCAATCGGTGGCGGAAATGCGGACGAAAACAGGAAGATTGTTCGGCCAGACATCCCTTACAGCTTGTGCAACTTCGAGCGGGAACCGCATCCTGTTCTCCAGGCTGCCGCCATATTCGTCGGTCCTCTTGTTTGAAAGGGGCGACAGGAACTGGTGAAGCAGATAGCCGTGAGCCATGTGGATCTCGGCAACCTGGAAGCCCGCCTCGAGGCTCCTGCGAGCCGCGTCTCTCCATTGCTGAACGACGCTCTTTATGTCCGCCGGAGTCATTTCTTTCGGCTGCGGATAGCTGTCTGAAAATTTGTAAGGACTGGGGCCTATAACCTTCCACCCGCCTTCCGATTCCGGCACCATCCCCTCGCCCGCCCAGGGTACTTTAGTCGACGCCTTTCTACCGGCGTGGGCGAGTTGAATTCCCGGAACCGAGTCCTGGGACTTGATGAAATCCGTGATCCGCTTGAACGCGTCTCTCTGCTCATCATTCCAGATTCCCAAATCGGCGGGCGAGATTCTTCCTTCCGGAGATACGGCCGTCGCTTCGGTTATCACGAGTCCGGCTCCGCCGATCGCCCTGCTTCCAAGATGGACCAGGTGCCAGTCGTTAGGTACTCCATCCTTAGCAGAGTACTGGCACATAGGTGATACGAAAATCCTGTTTCTGAACTGTAATTCTCTGATCTTGAGTGATGACAGCAGTTTGCTCATTTTCCTGATCGGTTATTTTGACTTTCCATACCTTCATTCATCGAAAAGCTCGCAAGCCGTTCACACACCCCGTCTTCCGCTTTCTCCGCCAGCGAAGTCGGGACTGTGAAATGGTTAACCATCATTGAGAACACAAAGACCTCTCCGTCCTTGTCGGTGACATAACCGGATAGGCTCGAGACATGCTCAATGGTTCCGGTCTTCGCGTGAACGTTGTTTTCGGCCGCAGTCCCTTTCATACGATACCTCAGCGATCCGTCAACTCCGGCAATAGGAAGCGACTCGTAAAAAGGCTTGAAGTATTTGCCGTGATACATCGCCGTCAACACAGACACGGTGGTTGTCGGAGAAACCATGTCGTCGGGGGAGAGGCCGCAGCCGTCGTGCATCTGGATTCGCGTCGTGTCGATTCCCCAGCGGGAATAGAGCGGGTACGCTACATAGCGGCCGGTTCTCATATTCCCGTGCCCGAAGAAGACCATGCCCATCGTTCTGAACAGCTGCTCCGCATACAGATTCTGGCTTCGCTTGTTTATCGTCTCGACGATGACCGAGAGTTCGGGAGACGTGTAAGTCGCAAGGGTCGTCGCAGACTCGTAATCCGGCTTGATCCTTGCTTCATGAATATCCTCGGCTTCGCCGTCGACTGTGATTCCCTCCCGCTCGAGGACTTCCTTCAGGACAGTCGCCGCATAGCGTGCAGGATTGTCAACCGAAATCGATTCGTGCCACGCGGGCTTGTTGATCGGAAAATCACCGGACACATGCACCACGTTCGAGCTCCATGCACGGTGAAACGAAATATAGTAACCCGGGGGATTTGAATCGGGCGGAGTTGTGACCGTTTCGTTGACGACGCTGATGTATTTCGTATTCGGGTTCCATGAAATCCTGGCGGGAGCGCCGACCGAGTCACCTGCCGTGACCGTCATGTCGACGCAATTGTCATTAAAGACTATTCCCCCCATCTGGGCGGCATACCAGTCCGTCTCGTAGTCGGCCGCCCATCCCGCGCCGTAAGCGCTGCCGTCGAATGCGCTGTTGTCGCCGACGATATTACCCTTAATCTCACGAATTCCTGCCGCCTTCAGGCTGTCCGCCCACTGCTGGAACGTAAGTATGACGTTGCCGCCGTTGTAGCGCCCGCAAATGGTGGGATCGCCGCTCCCTTTCAAATACACGTCTCCGGTCAGAATACCTCCCGCCGTACTACCGTTCGTCTCGAGCTTTGTCACATACCTGAATTCAGGCGTAAGCATGGTAAGAGCTGCAGACGTCGTGTATAATTTCAAATTTGAAGCGGGCATAAAGCTCTTGTTCGCATTTTGCTGGTAAATTATCTGGCCTGTTTTCAGCGACTGAATCTTCACTCCCCAGAACGCGTTGAAGAACTCCGGGTCATGGAACCTGGATGCAAGTTCCTTCCGGAGTAATTCTGCCGGCGAATGCCGTACGTTTGCTTCCTTCACCACGACGGAAGAAGCGCAGCCGGACACGATGACAGCAAACAGGATAACAACGGGAATAAGTTTCATAGATTGACAAACCTCCATTTTGTGAACTGCAAATACCGGGTTCCAAGTGCGATATTCCAAACAAACTCCAGCTTCCAACATCGAAGAATATCAGAACCTGCTTCAACGAGTTTAATTTCATGTCATGATTTTGGGACTTGTTCGGAGCTTGTAAATTGGAACTTTCGTTTCAATAAACCAATGATAGAGACAGATTTATTTAAGATGGTACTTTAGAAATTCCAAAGTCATCGGCCACGCCTGCTTCGCAGCCTTCTCGTTATACGCGGGCCTCTGGTCGCAGAAGAAGCCATGATCGGCGTAAGAAAAAGTCACGTTGCCGAATTCTTTGCCGGCGCCGCGGAGAGCATCCTCGACTGCCCGCGTGTGCTCCGGCAGGATGTGTTTGTCGAGTCCGCCCCAGAAAAAGAGCATCGGGCCGTGAAGATTCCCGGCGCGATCGAGAAGTCCCGGTGCAATGCCGCCGCCGTAAAAAGAAACCGCTGCCGCCAAGGGCACAACCGAATTTGCCAGGTACGAAACCCTGCCCCCCATGCAGAACCCGACGGAAAAAATCTTCCCGGCGACTGTCCTGTCATCCTTTGTGAGCCAGTCGTACGTTGCTCTGATGTCGGCTTCCAGGCCGTCGTGCGTCAGTTTGGATGTATGCGGCTGAACCGCTGGAAAGTCCGCGTAACTTCCTTCAAAACCGGGGGCTGTCCTGTGAAAGAGCTCAGGTGCGATTGCGGTGAATCCTTCTTTCGCAAATCTATCTGCCACGTCTCTAATATAGGCATTAACTCCAAACGCTTCCTGAAGCACGATTATTCCGGGATGCATGCCTGTGTCCTTCGGCCTCGCAACGTAAGCCGCCATCGTTGTCCTGTCAGATACTGTCAGGTCGACGTAATTCTTCTCCTTTGACATAGTGCTAAACCCTCCTCTGATGACATCTACAATTCAAAAGACACAAATGCCGCCGGCAGTAAATGCCCCGCAGCTTGTCGTCTTTTACTTTTGCTTTTTGACCTGCTTCTTACCTTCTTTCGCAAGATCGCCCACGTACTTCCAAACGGTTTCCCTTGCGACAGGGTCCAGCAGCCCGATGGTCGGCTCGTCCAGACACAAAATGTGTGGCCTGTGCAGAACCCCTGGGCAATCTCCAATCGCCTGATCATGCCACCCGAATAACTTCTCACAAGCCTGTCAGAAGATTCCGAGAGTCCCATAAAGTGCAGCGAATCCCGGATCAGGTTCTCGCGTCCCTTTGCCGGTATGTCGTACAGCTTTGCAAAAACGAGAAGATTTTCATAGCCGCTGAGGCTCCCGTCGGCAGAGAGGAGCTGGGGAACATAACCTATCATGCGCCGGACTCCACGCAGAATGTAATAGAGTCGACCGCCGTGAAGCTGCCGAATTTCTTTGTCAGGTTTCTTACGTCTAAAATCGTCTTACTCATCAACCGTTTGCCCTATTTTTCTCACTGCGCGTAATAGTCCTCGAGGTTTTGCGTGAGATACTGTATACTGAAATATCTTTCCACTCGCTCGCGTCCGGCGGCTGCATATCTGATGCGGCTGTCGGGATCTGATGCAAGTCGCCCGATTCCATCTGCGAGAGCATTATAGTCCTTCGGAGAAACGAGGATCCCGGTTTGCCGGTCGAGGACTATGTCCAGAACCCCGGCGCTCGAGCTTGCCACTGCCGGGACTCTCATCGCCATCGCTTCGACCAACGCGAGACCGAAGGATTCCTCGTGTGATGGGAAGGCAAAAATATCCAGCGCGGATAAGAGGCGCGGAACATCCTCTCGGAATCCGGTGAACCGCACAACATCGGTCAGAGCGAGATCATCGACCAGTTCTTCCATTCGCGTCTCAAACGATTCCTCGCCGTGACTTGCCCCGCCGATGATCACGAACATCAGGTCCAATTCAGACGAATCCGTCAGTTTCCTGGCTGCTCTGAGAAACTCCTCATGCCCCTTCCCCGGGGTAATTCTGCCTGTCATCCCTATCAATAGTGCATTCCCGGGAATGCTGAGTTCGTTTCGGACCTCAGCCCCGCTGTAAAGAGCAGGATTGAATGTCTCGAGCGAGATGCCCGGATGGAGGACATGAACACTTTTCTCGGGGACCGGACAGGTGTTAAGCACGCTGCCTCTGATATAGTTTGAAATCGCGAACGTGTCCTGAACCCTTCCATAGAGGAAGCGGTGGAGCGGATCGGTTTTCTTTACGCCGCTTGCCATGTGCTTCGTCAGGAAAAGTTTCGAATGAGACGACGAGAGCTTGAGTGCAGGGACGAGCCACCAGAGGTCGTGCGAAAGATGGGTGTGCACGACGTCAAAATCATAGCTCTTGAGGAACTTGCTCAGATCCTTGATAGTCCCGAAAGCCTGCTTGTCGTCGCCGAGCAGTCCGAAAGCCGGTACTCCGACCGCACCCGCCTCTTTGAGAATCGCCGAACGCGGCGCGCAGAGCAGACTGACGTCATGACCGCGGTTCCTCAGCTCGCGAGAAATCAGGAGGGCCTGCATCTCCAGACCACCCCAGGACCGTGAACCACAAGATTGAAGGATCTTCAAGTTTCAGCCTGTCCTCGTTTGGAATAAATCCTAAACTCTAAGCCCGAATTCCTGAACAAAACCAAAACTCCAAAATTCTAAAAAGTAAGCCATACTAACTTTTTAACGAATCTGATTCCTGAAAATTTGAATTTGTTTAGAGTTTGCATTTAGGATTTAGTGTTTTTCCTTTACCAGGCCTTCTCACCGATAGCCTGTTCAAGTTCGTATCTTCCATTCACATAATTGTAAAGGGCCTGCAGTCGTTCCAGCCTTGTCTGGGCAAGTGCCGTCTCCGCATCGAGAAGATCGAGGTTCGTGACAGTACCGGCTTCGTAGCGGATCCTGGCAAGACTAAGCGCTGTTTCAGCCTGCTGCACCGCGACTTCTGTGGTCCGCAGTTTGTCCGTGCTGGAGTGAAGGTCAGAGATTCCTTTCTGAACATCGGCAGACACTTGCTGGGCAACTTCACTTCTGTAAGACTGCGCCTGTTGTATGTTTGCGGAAGCCTGCTGTTCCATATTCTGTTTCCTGTAGCCGCCGAAATACGGAACGACGCTGGATATCGGAATTTCCACCTGGGCCCCGATCATGTAGTTACCTCTCCACGCATTGATGTCGGGCTCATATCCGTTCTTGAAGCCGTATGCAGCCGCAACGTTCAATGTAGGGTTATATACTGCCGATGCGACGTTATAGGCCGCTTGTGCCGTCAGAATGCGGTCATCCGCGGCTTTCATCTCGACACGATTCTTCAGTGCGACATCGACGAGCGAATCCACATTCAGAGTCACCGGGGTCTCCATAAATTGGCCCGACACGTTTATGGGGGAACCGGCAGGAAGTCCGAGAAGGTGTCGAAGTGCTATCCTGGTGTTCGCAAGAGAATTCTCGAGGCTGATTTTCTGGTCCTGCGCCGCCGCCACTCTCACTTGAGTGGTCAGAACGTCAAAGTCGGTTGCCGTTCCTGCTTCCACCTTCTTCTTTGTTATGAGAAGATGCTGGTCGAGTGTCCTTATTTCATCATTCTGAACCGTGATGGCTTTCTCAAGAAATAATATACCGTAGAAGGTCTGAATCGTGCGATACGCCAGGTCCAGCCTGACGAGAGCGAGACCGTCTTTTGATCTCTGCACCTCGGTCCTGGCAAGATCGATGCTCTTCTTCCGCTTGCCGAAATCATAAAGGGTTGTGCTCGCTCCGACATGCTCGTCGAAGTTGCTCGTCGGGAAAAGCTGGAATGTTCCGAACCCCGGAAAGCTGAAAGAAGATGCCGGGCCGATGAGCGTGTAGTTCAAAGATACGTCCGCGTTCGGGTAAAGTGAACTCTTGCTGACCTGAACCCCCGCTTCGGATGCCTCTATGGCATGAACTGCCTGCTGGACCGCAGGATTTCTGGAGAGTGCCATGTGAATCGCCTGGTCGAGTGTCAACGAGTCCGGCAAGCTTGTCTGCGAGAATACTGCAGAAGTGCCTGATAAAAGAAAAACCGATATTAACAGAATGAATCTGGATTTCATTATTTCCACCATTATTTTTATCTAGCTTTCGGCTGTCCGCTGTCGGCTTTCAGCCAAATGTTGTATGTCAATTTGTATTCGTCCTGACCTCTCGTCCTTTTCGTGGGACCAGTGACTGGTAATTCCGACATCCCTTAGATCGGGGAGTACATCATTCCATTGCCATCAGGTGCTCGCCATGTTGCTTTTTCTTTTTGCTTCGCAGGAATAAGACAGGTATAACGCAGAGGAACGTTATTGCCGCGGCGATGAAGAAATCGTCGTCCACTGCAGAGACGAACGCCTGCTGGCTGACGTTGTAAACCAGAAGCGCGTTTGCCCGCGCGGTCGATATTGCCGCATTGCCTCCCACTGCCTGCTGGGCAAACGACTTGAGCCCGAACAGAGCATTCCGCACAGCCGGCGAATATTTGTTCACAGCCTGGCCGTAAACGGTTTCGTGAAAAGCGGTTCGGTCGGTAAGCAGCGTTCCCATAATCGCAACTCCGAAACTTCCGCCCACCTGTCTTAACACGTTATAGAGTCCAGAAGCGCGCGCCATCCTCTCCTTCGGCACCTTGGAGAGAGAGAGCGAACTGAGCGGCGCAAATATGAATCCCATACCGAGTCCGCGCAGATAAATCGATATCATAACGGTGTGAGTTTCGGAAAAGAGCGACAGGAAATGATTGCTGAAAAGGCTCAAAGCCAGGACGATGACGCCGTAAAGGGCCAGGTATTTCGGATTGAGCTTGTCGGACAAGTATCCCGCGAGCGGTCCCATCGTCCCCTGAAGGAAACCGAGCGGGAGGAAAAGCGAGCCAGCCTGGAATGCAGAGTATCCCAGCCCGTTCTGAAGGTACAAAGGCAATAGGAAAGTGCTTCCGAACATCCCCATTCCGAAGATGAAGAGGACCAGGTTGGCCATCGCGAAGTTGAAGTTCTTCATCAGACTCAGGTCTACCAGCGGTTCACGGGTGTTCAGCTCCACGGCAATGAAAGCGACGAATCCGATGAGCGACAGCGCGAAACATGTCAGTATGAACGGCGATGTCCACCCGCCTGTGTTCCACGATGCGTCTCCATCCGATAACGCAAGAAGAAGACTGGTAAGAAAGAGCGCCATGGAGATGAAGCCCGCCAGGTCGAAGGAACGCGTTTTCTGCGACTGGTATTCGCGCTGTATAACGAATGTGGCGAAGATAGCGACGATCCCTATCGGTACATTTATATCGTATATCGAGTGCCAGGCGTAATTATCAATGAGATAGCCGCCGAGTGTGGGTCCAAGGGAGACCGACGCGGCAGAGGCGACTGACCAGAACCCGATGGCAGTCCCGCGCTTTTCCGGAGGAAACTCTCTCATGACGATGGCCATGCCGACAGGCATCAGGAGTCCACCGCCGATACCCTGAATCACGCGAAACGCTACCAGCGCCGTGATGCTCCATGACAATGAACAGAGCAGAGATCCCGCGGTAAAAAGAGTGAGTGCCGTAGCATAAGTCTTCTTGTAACCGAACCTGTCGGCGATCCACCCCGAAGTCGGCAGCATTACCGCCATGGCCAGCAAGTACGCCGTTGCGACCCATTTCGCGGTATCTACGGTGACTCCAAAAGTCGCCATTATTGTCGGCATCGAGACATCGACGATGCTTGAATCGAGCACCACCATAAATGTCCCGAACATGACGTTGAACAGCACCCACCATTTATATGACGGATGCTCGTGATGCGGAATTCCTATTGCGGATGACAGGGACCTTTCGTTCCCGATTGAATTGTGATTTGAACGGTGATTATCGTTATTCATTTTTTTGGTGCTTTAATTACTCCAATAGAGCTATCGGCCTTCAGCGATCAGCCAAACGCTGACTGCTGAGTGCTGGTTAATCCATTGCCACGACTTTCACCCTCTCGCCTTGCGGTTTCTTGTATCGCAGGAAGAGAATTGGGACTACGCAGAGAATTGTTATCATCGATGCAACAAGGAAGTCGTCATCGACGGCCGAGACAAAAGCCTGCTGGCTGATGCTGTACGCCAGAAGCGCGTTCGCACGCATAGCTGCAAGCGACACCGAGCTGCCGAGCGCATTCTGGGCAAAACTCTGAAGTCCGTAGAGCACGCTCTGCGTAACCGGAGAGGCTTTGCTGACGACCTGGCCGTATATCGTAGTATGGAAGACGGTCCGGTCCGTCAGAAGAGTCCCCATTATGGCCACGCCAAAGCTCCCTCCTACTTGCCGGATTACATTGAAAAGGCCCGATGCCTGAGCAAGCCGCTCTTTCGGAATCTCCGCGAGCGATAGCGTATTAAGGGGTGTGAAAATCAGAGCCATTCCCAACCCACGGAGGTAAAGCGAGACCATGATGTCCGATGTCATCGAGAAAAGCGAGAGATAGCGGTTGACGAAAAGGCTAAGCGCCAAAAGCGCAATCCCAATCGAAGAAATGATCTTTGGGTTCAGCTTGTCGGAGAGGATGCCGGCTATCGGGCCCATGACCGCCATTATGAGACCGAGGGGCAGGAAAAGGGATCCTGCCTGAAAGGCGGTAAATCCAAGCCCGTTCTGCAGGTACAGCGGCAGGAGAAAAGTGCTGCCGAACATTCCCATTCCGAAGATGAAGAGGACGAGGTTGGACATGCCGAAATTGAAGTTCTTCAAGAGCCTCAACTCGATCAATGGATGGCGAACGTTGAACTCGACGACAAGAAATGTCACCAATCCGATCAGAGAAAGGGCGAAACAGCCCAGCGTAAAGCCCGAGGTCCATCCTCCCGTGTTCCAGCTTGCGTTTCCGTCCGAGAGGGCTACGAGCAGAGGTGCAAGGAACAATACGATGGAAAGGAACCCTATGATATCGAAGGCCCGCCGGGTTTCAGTCTTGTACTCGCGTTGAATGACCAGTGTTGCAAAAACTCCCAGGATGCCTACCGGCACATTAATGTCAAAGATCGAGTGCCAGGCGAAGTTGTCGATGAGATACCCGCCCAGCGTCGGACCGAGAGAAACAGAAGCGGCGGCGGCAATTGCCCAGAAACCCAGAGCCATGCCGCGTTTGTCCGGCGGAAACTCGCGAACGACTATCGCCATGCCGACGGGCATGAGTAATCCGCCGCCCGCCCCCTGAATAACCCGGAACATTATCAGGGCCGTCATGTTCCACGAAATCGAGCAAAGCAGAGAACCGAGCGTAAAGAGAGCCAGTCCGAGACTGTATGTCTTTCTGAACCCGAAATGATCCGCGATCCAGCCGGACGTGGGAAGAAAGATGGCGAACACGAGCAGATAAGCCGTCGCAATCCATTTCACCGTGTCGATACCGACTCCGAACGTCGCCATCACCTTTGCCAGTGAGACATCAACGATAGTGGAATCGAGGACCACCATGAACGTACCCATCATTACATTTACAAGCACCCACCATTTATACGAGGGATGCTCGTGATGGGGGACACCCATGCTGCCGGAGAGACCGGATCCGTTCGATCTATTTGGAGACTTTCCTTTGCTCTTCATTAAGTTCCTTTCTATATGAAAACGGCCAATGCGAGCGACATTCTCTTATTCCTACTTCACTCTGACTGAAACTTCAACAGACATACCGGGCCGCAGAACGGGCTTTCCCCCGGTCGGCATCTTCGGATCGTCTATCGTAATCTTGATCGGTACGCGCTGTGTCACCTTGGTGAAGTTGCCCGACGCGTTATCAGGCGGGATGAGCGAGAATTCTGATGCCGTATAGCTTCCCATCTCGAAGACTTTTCCGAAAAACTTTATGCCGGGGTACGTGTCGACGTTTATGTCCACCGGGTCTCCGATGTGAATGTAACCGAGCTTGGTTTCCTCGAGGTTGGCCGTTACCCAGATGTTCTTCAAATCATAGATCGTAAACACCGGTTGTCCGGGCTGCACGACGTCGCCAGTCAACACCCACCTCTTTGCGACTACTCCATCTGCAGGAGAAGTCACGACCGTGTTCAGGAGCTGCGCCTTGATGACGCCGACCTGAGCGCGAGCCGCAGGTATCTTCGACTGTGCAATCGCCAGCTCTGCCTTGGCCGCCTGCAGTGCCTGTTGTGCATGCTGGTACTGTTCCTTCGTGATGATGCCGCCTTTATACTGTACTTCGGCCCGGTTGAAATCGTCCGACGCCCGGTTGACCTGCACCTCCGCCAGCGGTACGCTCTGCTCCGCAAGTTGAAGGGCGGCTCTTGCAGAAGCTTCTTCGGCCCGAAGGTCTCTGTCGTCAAGCCGGACAAGAACCTGACCGGTCTTCACCGTATCTCCCTCGTCTGTTCCGAGGTATATTATTCTTCCCAGCATCTTGGTGCTGATTGACACGCTGTTGGCGTCAACATAGGCATCGTCGGTCGACACGAAATCCTGCATGTTTATGTACCAGTAGTATCCGGCAACGGCAATCGCCACGAGCACCAGAAGAATGGGGATTATAACCCGCTTTTTACGGAAGAGAGGGACGTCTTCTATATCCTCGTCCGACTCTCCGTTTGCCGCGGACCTCGATGCCTTAACGGCTTCCTGCCCGAGGTCCTTGTCGATTTTATCCTTGGTTTCCATTTATCTCTTTCCTCTTTAATTTCTTTTTCTGATTCCGTTCAAAATTATCTCCACAATTTCCTTCGACGACTGTTCAAGCACCCTGTAGGTCTCGTCATCCAGGGTGTTTCCGCGCTTGTGCAGGTACCACGCGCGCGGTCCGTAAAGCATCATGATGATGATCTCAGCGGATTGCTCCGGACTCGTAAGAGAAAACTCGCCAGCTTGCTTGCCGATCACGAGTATCTGCTGAAGCAGGCTTACCTCCTGCTTCTGGAAGTCTTTGAAGAGTTCCAGAAAGGGCAATCTCAGTTCGGCAGTCTGTTGAAACTGGAGCGCCCTCAAGTTGGCGAGGTTCCTGAAGTGTTCAATTCTCTTTGCTGCGTACATCCGGAGCATGTCGCACGGGGGGATCTTCTCGTTGATCATCGACTGTATGTCATCGAGAAACTGATTCGACTCCTGCTTGATGACTTCCTGAAAGAGGCTTTCCTTCGTCGGGAAATAGTAATAAAGCGATGCCTTCCCCATGCCTATATCGGCGGCTATCTCATCCATCGTGACCTTTGAGAATCCGTAGTAAGCAAATCGCTTCCTGGCGGCATCGAGTATCACCGCTTGTTTTTCTGTTGATAGTTGTTCTGTCATTTTTTCGACCTTGCGACCGTTCGACTGTTTCAGTAATTGCGTCGAAAATATACAACATAGGGATGGAATTGTCAAGTTCCCGAAGTGTGCTCGATGCCGCTCTCCGATGCAGAATCATCTGAATTCGTGAAACCGAACAACCAGCATCACGATCTTATAACGGCACTTCAGTGGATACACCCAAAAACCGCCACTTTCTGCGTTCTCGGCACGCTGGAGTGAGTTAACTCTGATTCAATGCAAACGGTCGGGCGCGATTAGCCTGGGGAATCCCCTGAGCCATTGAGCCAAAACCCAAATATCTTCCCGATCAGCGCTCTCTTGTCGTCTATCGGCAGAAACGACGAACCGACTGCATTTAGTGTCAACTCAATCAGATCTTCTTCTGAGTAGCCAAGTTTGTTCACAAGGAGTGCGAACTCGTCCGTAATACTCGAGCCGAACATAGATGGATCATCGGAGTTGACTGTCAGCATCAAGCCATCCTTGAACATTTTGTCGAAGGGATGTTCCTCCACGGAGGAATAGACTCCCGTCTTCAGATTGCTCGTGATGCACACTTCAAGTGGAATCTGTCTCTCTTTAAGGACCTCGAGCAGCCGATGGTCCTCGCTTGCCCTGACTCCGTGTCCGATTCGCTCCGCCTCAAGTGCCGTAACCGCATTCCACACCGACGCCGGACCGGATGCCTCCCCCGCATGAACGGTCGTCCTGAAGCCGAGCTGTCTTGCCGTACGGAAAGCCGTTTGAAACAGCTCAGGGGGAAAATCCCGTTCGTTGCCACCGAGACCGATTCCGATTACTCCTCTGTCGAGGTAAGGCGCCATTTGCCTGACTCTTTCCTCCGCCGCTTCTGCTCCGTAATCGCGAACTATATCTGCGATCAGCCCGCACCTTATCGGGAACTCACGCTCGGCACTCTTCATCCCCGATATGGTTGCCTCCGTGATTTCCTCGACGCGAAGTCCGTTTGACACGAAGTCCCATGGTGAAAAAAACGCCTCGGCATAAATCACGTTCTGGTCGGAGAGATTCTTCAGAACCAGCCGCGCGGACTCCTCAAAGTCGGCGGGCGACCGAAAGAACCTGTTTTTCCAGAACCACGTCTCGATGAAGTGCGCAAAGTCTCTGAACACGAACCGACGACTTAGTTCATCCACACTCGAAATTCTTTCTTCACCTCCGTATTTCTGAATCAGGCCGAACAGGAATTCATACGTGAAGGCTCCTTCCAGGTGAACGTGCAGCTCGACCTTCGGCATGGTTCCAATGACCTCCGGAAGAAATCTTGCTTCCATCGACACCTCACAGACCAAGTATGGCTGAACTCGTGAAGAAGAGACCCGACATGCAAGCAGTCATCAGGCATGCAAGATTAGCCCCGACCAATGCACGCAGACCGAACCTGGCAATGTCTCTTGTCCGCTCGGGGGCGATTGCCGCATACCCTCCAACGAAGATGGCCACAGACGCAATGTGGGCGAACCCGGTCAGAGCATACGTGGCCATGACGGCTGAGCGAGGGGAAATTCCTGCTCCGCTGGAATAGAGTCTCGCCAGGTCCTGAAATGCCGGCACTTCCGTCAGCACCAGCCGTTCTCCGATTATCTTCGCGATATAACCGGCATCATGCAGTGGCACGCCGATGAGAAGTGTGAGCGGATAGAACACATAACCCAGGAGACCTCTCAAAGTCCACTCGAGATTGATCGAGAACAGGCTGTTGACATGCGAGCCGGCAATCACCATGACCTTGTCCAGGAGTGCTACGAGTCCGAGCACCGCCAGAAGCATCCCGACAATTCCGACGACGAGTTTGACGCCCGCATTTGCGCTGTTGATTATCGCCTCGAACAAGCCGCTTTCTCTCTTATATTCCGGAGTCACCTTTTTCCCTATGGTTTCAGGTTCCTCTGTCTCGGGATATAATATTTTCGAGAAGACAATTGCTGCGGTCACGTTCATGACGGCCGCAGATACAAGGTGGCCGGCAATGTTGGGGAATTGTCCGCGGAGGATTGTTATATAAGCCGCGAGCATGCTCGATGCAATCGTCGCCATTCCGGTCGTCATGATCGTATTCAATTCCGAACGCGTCATTTTTCCCAGGAACGGCCTTATCACCAAAGCCGCCTCGACACCGACGAAGATGTTTGCCGATCCACAGAGCGACTCTGCTCCGCTTATCTTCATGAGCTTCGTGAACATAAACGAAAAAGCCCTTATCACCCTCGTCATGATCCCGGTATAGTAGAATATACCGACGAGCGCCGAAAAGAATACCATCGTGGAAAGGCTTTGAATCGCGAGTATGAAGCCGATTGATGTCTGGCCGATCTCGTCAGTGGTCCCCGGCGCAAGCGCGAGACGACCGAAAACGAACCTCGTCCCCGCGGTCGCGCTGTCCAGTATGCCGTTCATCAGGTTATTTATGAGGAGAAAAAACTCCGCACCTATCGGCAGGACGAAGACAAACACGTCAAAAACCAGGATGATGACCAGCCCGGAAACAACGATCCTCCAGCTGATCATCTTTCTGTTTGCCGACAGCAGCCAGGCGATAAACAGAAGTCCTGCAATGCCAAATACGCCTGTTAGTTTGGAGAAATCCATTATACCCTCAGGAAATCTACTTATCGATTGAGATGCCTTCCGCTTTCAACTTTTCCTCCACAACGATTCTGTCGATCTCTACCGGGACCGGATAAATTTTCGGCTCGAGTTTTGGAGACGACAGGAAGTGATGAAGGCAGGACAACTGGACGGAAAAAGACATGTCCATTATGTCGGCCGGATGGCCCAGCCCGCCGGCAATATTAACGATGCCTCCGCTCGCCAGCAGGTAGAGCCTCTTTTGGTTCCACAGCATGTATTCATCGATTTCATCGCGTACCCTGGCGGCGGACACGGAATTCTTCTTCAGCGTCTGAATGTCGATCTCAAAATCAAAGTGACCCGCATTTGCAAGGAACGCTCCGTCCTTCATTTTCTCCATATGGTCGAACCTGATTACACTTTCGGCACCCGTCGTCGTCACGAAGAAATCGCCGAGCGGTGCGGCGTCGGTCATCCGCATCACACGATATCCGTCCATCCTGGCTTCCAGGGCTTTCCACGGATCGATCTCGGTCACTATCACCTCTGCACCGAGGCCCGCGGCTCTCGCGGCGACCCCTTTCCCGACCCAGCCGTAGCCGACGACAACCACCGTCTTGCCCGCAACGTTCATGTTGGTCAGATGCGTTATTGCTGTCCAGGTAGACTGTCCGGTGCCGTACCTGTTGTCGAAAAGGTGCTTCGAGCCGGCATCGTTCACCGCAACGGCAGGATACCTGAGTCGGCCGGTCGCCTCTAACGCTCTCAGCCGGTTTACGCCTGTCGTGGTTTCCTCGCAAATGCCGAGCATGTTTTGACCGTATTCCGGATGCTCATGAAGGTACTCACAGATGTCGCCTCCGTCGTCTACTGCAGCATCCATCCCGTCCCTGAGAATCGAGTGGATGAAGGAAAAATACTCTTCGCGGGACGCAGCATGCTTTGCGTAAACATGCACGCCGTGTTTCGCCAGCGCGGCCGCGACTTCATCCTTTGTCGAGAGCGGGTTGCTCCCGGTGATCCACACGTCGGCTCCCAGCTTCTTGATGGAGAGTGCAAGGTGTGCTGTCTTGGCTTCGAGATGTATGCAGAGTGCAACCCGCTTATTCCTGAATTCACCCGTGCGCTCGAACTTCTCACGCAGGCCGTTCAGCACGGGCATTCGTCTGGAAACCCACTCGATCTGGCGTTCTCCTTCTTCCGCCAACCCGATATCGCGTACAAGATAATCTTCGGACATGCTTCAGCTCCAAATGCCTTGGTTAAGATATCATTGCCTTCGCTCGCTCATTCTTTTCCCGTCAACAAGGAGCCACTGATTCCGATTGAGAGTCTTACCTCCCTTCCCGGCACGGGCGAGCCATCCACGATCTGAATTTCCTTGTTGGCAAGATTGTTCCCTTCGATACGAATCATCCAGTCGAGTCCCGCCCAATTTGGAGTGATACCCGCGTTGGCGCCGAACAGGCTGTATCCTCCCAGGGCCACTGTGTTTTGCGGATCATTAAACCTCTTGCCCACATAATTGTAGTAGAAGTTCACCGAAGCGATCAGGTAATTCAGGTTGAGGCTCAGATCGAACTTGTCCTTCGGCCTGTAGATGAGATATTTTCCAGCGGTCGTCGGATCGTTGCCGTCATCCTTCGCAATCATATAGGTATACCCGGCCTGTATTTCGACCGCATTGTTGAAACCCATCCATCCGAGTTTCGACTCGAGACCGTCGGTCTTTGCCCTTGCGACGTTTTCCGGCATCCACTTTTCGGCCGGCGCCCAGAGGATGAGATCGTTCATCCTGCTGCCGAAGTAGGTCTCTTCGATATTCCAGCTTCCCAGCCCTGCAAATTGAAATATGAATCCGAAATCGAACGTCGTGCCTCTTTCCGGCTTCAGGTTCGGGTTCCCTTTCGTCCAGGAGTCCTCCGGCCAATAAAGATCATTATATGTTGGTGCCCTATAGACCCTTCCAACGTTAGCGCGGACGGAACCCCGCCATCCCTGATCGTGGCTAAGGTTTATACCGACTTTCGGGGAAAACTGCGAACCGATCGATTTCTCCGGGTAGGCATCGAGTCGGGCGGCGGGTACGATCGAAAGCTTCCACACATGGTCGAAGTCATATTTCCAATCGTCCTGGAAATAGACGCTGTTTATGTCCCGCTGGTGATCACCCAAATAGGGGACCTCGACGCGATTCACAAAATCGCGGCTCTCCAACCTGTCCTGCCGGTACTCGTAACCGTACGAAAAGAGCCCGTATTGTGCAAGATCGGTAAAGACCTGAAACAACACACCGAGCGCCCGGTTATTGAATTTGTTCTCCTCCAGACCGAGGTACGATTGCGGGTCAGAGTACCGGGACTCCTGATCGGCGAGGTAAACATTCAGGCTGAACGCAAAAGCTCCGAACGAGAGCCCGTCATACGTGATGCTGTAAAGGTTGCTTCTCGTCCGTTGTCTAGCAAGCGTGTTCGGAAAATCGGTTGATCCGGGCGAGCCGTTGTTGGAATATCTGTACTTGAAGAATGCCGCCAGGCGCGACCGGTCGGGGAACAAATATCCCGCCTTGAAGAATGCATTGTCAGACTTTGTGTCGGAGTTAAGAAACGGGACCTTCTCCCCTGCATTGTTCGTGTAATCGTAATTCCCGCCCGACTGGGTCTGATTGTAAGAGGCGAAGTAATTGAAGTCGCTTATCCCCTGGCCGACTGACAGGTCGTATATCTTCGTATTGTACGTCCCGTACAGGCCTTGGGCGGAAAAATCCAGAGTGTGCTTTCGCGTCATCGGCTTGGTTATGATGTTGATCACCCCTCCGACCGCGTCGCTCCCGTACATGGCTGTGTTCCCGCCCTTTACGACTTCGACCCTCTCCACGGCATCAAGAGGAATCGTGCTCAGGTCCACCGATCCGGACTGTGCGTCGTTAACCCTTTGTCCGTCGATCAGGACAAGGACCTGCGCGTCGGTGGATCCCCTGAGAGAAATAGTCTGCAGCGAGCCTGCGGCTCCGTAACTCTTCACAAAAGATGCGCCGACCGTCCTCAACGCCTCACCCACGTTCTTCGCATTCGACTCTTCGATCGTCTTCGTGCTCAGGACTTCAGTAGATGCGGGGACCGATGTGACCAGCGCCTCGTTTCTTGTTGCCGTGACGACTACCTCTGTAAACGAAAGCTCGTCATTCGCCAAATCGAAATTGTAAACGGCGTCTGCGGCTCCCTCGATGGTAATGTCCTTCTCGATTCTTCTGTAGCCCAGCATACTGCAAACCAGAATCCATTTGCCGGCCGGGACGGAGGTCATCGTGTATCTTCCCTCGTCGTCCGTCATCCCGCCGGTATGGGTGCCTTTCAGATAGACGCTCGCACCGACGAGCGCCTTGCCCGACTTCCCATCCTTCACCACTCCGCTGACCGTCGAGGTACTCTGGGCGGGGAGTTCCCGGGCCACGAAGAGCATCAGGAACGCAATAACGGTTCTGAAAAGAATAACTTTCAATTTCATTTCCCTCCTTTTGCTGCGGCTTTCAGGCCGGGAATGCCTCTAAGAAAATGAACGTGCCCGCAATCGCAGCGGGCGCATTCCTCTCCCGCACTATGAGAATTACAGAAGACTTATCCCAACGGTAAAGCGGACTTCCCGGCCCGGCATCGGATAGCCGTCGCTGAGACGGTAATTCTTGTTGAGAATATTATTGAGATCAAACCTCGCCGACCACTTCAGGCCAAGGTAAGCCGGCGTGACTCCCACGTTCGCGTTCCACAGACTTACATCGGATAAAGCGGCGGTGTTACCTACGTCGACGTATCTCTTGCTCAGGAACTGATAGTTCAGGTTCACGTTTACCAGTCCCATCGTGAGCGAGCCGTTGAGATCAAGTTTATGATAAGGCCGGTATATAAGGAGCTTCCCGTCGCTGGAGCCGCCGCTCTTATCGCGTGCGTCCATGTAAGTGTGATTGATTTCCAGGTTCAGCATGTCGTTCATGAGCTTCACCCCAACGTACGTTTCCAGGCCCGTCGTGAGAGACTGAGAGACGTTGGTCGGCACCCACTTGTAATCGGCTCTCGGCGCCCAGATGATCTGGTCGGTGAGCTTGCTGTAGAAGTAGTTCATCTTCACCAAGGTCTTGCTGAGAAACGGAATCGTAACGCCGTACCCTAGCTCAAAAGTCGTCCCCTTCTCCGGTTTCAAATTCGGGTTGCCGGCGGTGTAAGCGTCTTCCGGCCAGTAAAGGTCGTTGAACGTTGGCGCCCTGTAAGACTTGCTGAGATTTGCATCGATTCCGAATGCGTATTCACTGGTATTGCCGAGCGTGACACTGATCTTCGGACTGAATACCTTGTCGAAGTCGGACGGCGCATCGTAGCGAACGGCCGGAACGACGGAGACATTGTCGAAGAAGAAGCCGAGGTTCTTCAATCCGAAGTTCACGGCAAGGTGGCCGCTTTGCGTATCGCGGTTTTTTATGCCGATCGAATTGCTGTTCGCATGGTCGTGCCGGTAAACGTAACCGTAAGTAAGAGTCATGAGACTTGAAACCGGGTTGTTCTGCGTCAGCTCCAATCCATAAGCGCTGCTCTTCTGGTCGCTGTGAGTGGGAGCCGGGTAACTGTCGGGATCATCGTAACGAATCCGGAAGTTGTGATAATATGTATTCGCAGCGAAATCGGCGTCGCC
Source organism: Bacteroidota bacterium (assembly GCA_021825585.1). GTDB lineage: Bacteria > Bacteroidota > Ignavibacteria > Kryptoniales > JAKASW01 > JAKASW01. The sequence continues at coordinate 20,596 of JAKAGT010000009.1, forward strand.
GAACACCTTGCTCTGACTGTAGTTGAGGTTGTAGATCATGTTGTCCAGCCGCATGTAGGCATTCGGCGTTATGATGGGCCAATTGACAAGACCCACGACGCTTCCCGGCGTCCCGGTTTCTGATGAGGTAACTTGCGTGGAGAAGGTGAGTTTCGAGAGCGGCAGAAGTTCGTCGTAACCCAATTTCACGAGGAAGTCGTTCGCCTTGTTGTAATTATTGGTCCGGGTTGCCTCGGTTCCGTTCGTCTCTTTGTAGGTAAAATTCCCGTCGGTCTGGGTTCTCTTATAAGACAGGTAATAGTTGAAATGCTTGACGGAATTTGACGTGTAGACGTTGTAGAACTGCGAGTTGAACGAGCCGTAAGTCGCGCGCAGACCGAGGTCCATGTTCGATTTCTCGCCGGCCCGCCTCGTGATGAAATTCACGACACCTCCGACGGCATCGGCGCCGTAGCGCGCGGAGTTGCCGCCGCGCAGGACTTCCACTTTCTCGATGGCGTCGATCGGAATCGAAGTCGCATCGAATTCCCCGCTCTGCGCGCTGTTCATCCGCTGGCCGTCGATGAGTATCAGGACTTTGTTGGAGGAAGCATCCCTGATATTGATTTGACCCTCACGGATGTAAATTCCGGGAATGGACTTTAAAGCCTCAGCCATATCCTCCGCGTTCGTTTTATCCGAGAGGTCTTTAGCCGACACGACTTCTTTCTCAGTGTTCTCCTGGCTGTAAGCGAGCCCGCTGAATGAAAGAAGCATCGTCAGCATAAATACAACAGCGCCCCTGTGTTTCATGACGAGTTCTCCTTTTTTTGTTTAGTTCATATCAATTGGGATCGATACCTCTATTTGCATGCCTTGTTGAGTTTCCGGTATTTTTCCAGCTTGTCGGACCGTCCTGCATGTTTATTTGCGGATGGGAGAGAAACCTGTTCCATTCGACCGCTTGTTTTGGATCCTTCCACTCCTGCTTCGCATTGTGGGAATACGGGGGATAATCCAGGTAAATCGGATCGGTAATCGCATACATCGGCCACTCTCCGAAGCATTCGACGACCATCCATCCGTCCTCCTTCGTCGTCAAATGCAGCTTGACATCGAGAGCGTAAGTAGAATCGGTAGGGATTTCCCTTGCAGTTTCTCCGTTTACGATTACCCTGATTGCACGGCGGCTTTTAAGCAGCGGCCGGTTCGCAAATACTTTTATTTCAATTCCGACCGTCCCGTCACCGGCAACTCTTGCCGTCTCCCCCGGAATTCTGCCGTTTGCCTCAACGAGTACGAGAGGTCCGAAAGAGGAGTCCGATGCCTCTGTTGTGATTTCGCAGCCCAGAATCGGCAGGAAGACTCTGCTTTTTGCCGTGAGCCATTCACGTGCGCCGGCAATGGTGTTGTGGTCGGTCAATATCCCCCACGAAAGTCCCACTCCTTTCATCGCGCGTGCAACTTCCCACGGCGGCTGCACTCCGTCGCTGTAGAAACTATGGTGGTGCATATCGCCCGGATACCAGCCGAGATTTTGCAGGTCGTACATTCTGACAATCGATGTGTCGAACTCTATGCCATCGAATTCATTTGCACCTGCGGCGAAGACTTTCTTGACAAGGCTCCATTCGGGACCCTTCGTCACGATAAGAACGACCGTGTCGCAGTCTCCTCCGATGTTGGCGGCAGCCATGGCAGCCTTCACGGGATTCCCATCGTAGTAAACAACGAGCGCCAGAGCACTCGGCACAGATTCCGACATGGCAACTCCCGTCCCGATATAGTCGTACAAGTCCCTCCAGATCTTCTGCTCGTCGCCGTTCGACTTCACTATTTTCAACGCCTCCTCGGCGCGCTTGGCGATCGATGCGCCGTACCACCTGTTTCCGAATTTCGATCCCTTATCGATTCCATAGAAGAACGCCCCGACGACGCCGTCAAGAGTTGCTCCCGCCATCGCTGCAGATACGGCACACGCTACTGCCGACGCTCCGGATATCGCGATGTCGGTATTGTGCGTCGGAAGACAGACCTCCGCAACGTCTTCTACCACCTCGTTGAATTTGCCCGGGTGCACGATTCCGACCGGGGCGATTTTCATGGCGGCTCCGTTGGTATCTCCCATCGATCCTGAACTCTCGAGCGCCGCCCCGTCTTCGATCATCTTCAACGCTTTCAGTGTGCTCGGCCCGAGAATCATGGACTCGTAAGCATTCAGGCTCTTCGCCCACTCGAGCAGCTTGCGAGCCACGCCCTCTCTGGTGAATCTCTTTTCCTCGAGAAACAGGTCGACGAGCAGCAGAGTCTGCTGGGTATCGTCGGTCACCTGGCCGGCCTTCAGGCCGTCATGGATGATGTGACCTCTCGGAGCGGGCAGAAGCGACTTGATCCCGCCGGGAAACTGTTTCCTGATCGTTTCCGGCGACATAAGCGAACTGGGCATCCCCATAGCATCGCCATATGCGACACCCAGCAGCGATCCGAGAGCTTTTTCGTAAATAATTTCTTTCACCTGCGAACGTTTTCCTTTTTCGACCGATTCGATATTTACCATTACAGGACTCCTAAGTTCTTGACTTTCGCCAGGATTGCCGCCGCCAGCACAACGACTTCCCCCGCACACACTGCGTAATCGACCGGGGCCATCCTTATCTCGTGAAGGCTGGTCGTCGTCTTCATGGCACCGAACCCGCGGTTGAGCATCGCTACCGCAAGGTTGTCCGACATCCTGATAGATTCCACTATCATCGGTACCAGAACTGGTATATAGGACTTCAGGCTGTCGATCGGCCCTCCCTTGCCGAAGGCGGCACCCCTGGACATCTGGGCCTGCTGAATCAATTCAGCCTTCCTCCGCATGACGGGGACGAATCGAATTCCGGTCGCGATCACGAACGCAATCTGATATGGCATCTTCATCTTCTTCATCATCTGGAGTATGTCAGCTACAGAGGTAGTGTAGGTCATGACCGTGGACGCGACCACCATGACCAATATCCTCATCGCAAGCGTCGTCCCGTAAAAAAGCCCGCCCATCGAAAAGGCAAACGCATCGCCGGACGACAGACGAAAGATGACCGCCGCATTTCCCGGATCGCGAAAATTCTGTGGGGGAAAAGTGAACCCGGTTATCACGACCATCAGCAAGAATATCGGCAGAAGAGGTTTGAGTACCGGAGTTACGCCAGAGACAGGCACGCGTGCTTCGATGAGCATAAGTACGGACACAACAAGGGGGACGAGCACGAACATCGGGGAGATAAATACAAACGAGACAACTGTCAGCACGACAAACCCGGCGACCTTCGTCCGTACATCGAGTCTGTGAAGGAAACTGTCGGACGGCCTGTATTCTACGAACATAACGTTAATTCACCCGCACATTCTGCATACGTTCCACTATTCCTCTCATGGTAAAAGGCGCGTTTGCCAGGCCCTTTTCTTTAAGCCGGCAGCCTATTCTGGCGCTAAGCGGTGGTACTACGCCCGCGGCGGAGAGCAGGTCCGGGTGAGAGAACACATCAGTCGGCGAACCATCCAGTAAGCACCGGCCGTTCGAAAAAAGGATAATGCGATCCGCATACTCGACTGCGAGCCTCATGTTGTGAGTAATGGCGAGGATGGTGTGCCCCCGGGCATGCAGATCCTCGATCATTTGCAACATCCTCTTCGTGCCGTCCCAGTCCTGACCTGTCGTCGGTTCGTCTATTACGAGAATGCCCGGCTCCATCACGAGTATCGAAGCAAATGCGAGCTTTTGCCTTTCGCCTTTTCCAAGCGTGAATGGATGACGCTCGGAATCGCCGTCGAGCCCCACGAACCGCAGCGCAGCAAGTACCCTCTTCTCTATTTCGGCCCCGGGCAGATGCAGTTAACCGAGTCCGAACGCGACTTCATCCCGGACCGTTGCTGAGAAGATCTGGTGGTCGGGATTTTGAAACACGTAACCCACTTCTCTGCTCAATTCCGTCGTGGTGAGTCTCTCGATGTTTCTACCGTTGATCCTTACCTCGCCTGCGTTCGGACGGATAAGCCCATTGAGCAATTTCGAGAACGTCGTTTTGCCAGCGCCGTTCTTCCCGATCAACGCGACAAACTCCCCCCTGCCGATACCGATGTTGAGATGATCCAGCGCAAGTATTTCTCCGCCGTAAGAAAAACTTACGTCGCGGACTTCTATGACCGGCGTAGAATATCCCTCTGAGAACAAATCGCCGCGCTCTTCAACTTTTTTGGCCGAAATCGAATAAATATCTGAAACCTTATTTACGAACTCTTCCTCACCTGCTGCCGTCGCCGTTACGTGCGCATCGTTCCCGGCAAAAATCAAATCCGACATCTCGACCGTCTCGAGCGGGCGTATGCCGTACCTGCTCATAACGTCCAGGTCGGTTAATATATTGGCAGGGACATCGTCGCAGGCGACCTTACCTCCATCCAGCACCACCAGCCGGTCGACATACTTCGCCATTTCCTCGGTGTCGTGCCCTGAGATTATTAACGTGGTGCCCTCTTTCTCCCTCAAGTTCGAAAGGAGGCGATAAATCTCCTCCCTCCCGCTCGGATCGAGTTCAGACGTCGGCTCGTCGAGGACAATTATCTCCGGCTCCATAGCCAGCACTCCCGCAATTGCCAGCCGCTGCTTTTCACCGCCGGACAGCTCCGACGCCAGTCTCTTTTCGAACCCTTCCAGTCCCACGGTCGCGAGTGATTTGCGAACGAGAAAATCGATCCTCTCCCGAGGAAAGGAGAAGTTCGAGGGCCCGAACGCCACGTCTTCCTCCACGGTTCGCCCGAAAATTTGGGTCTCCGGGTCCTGCATGACCAGCCCAATGAATCTGGCAAGTGTTTGAACCCTATATTTCCGAGTGTTCATCGTATTCGAGAACACGGTACCGTCGAATTTCCCCTCGAAAAAGTGCGGGATCAGGCCGTTCAACAGCATTAGAACCGTGGTCTTGCCGGCACCTGTCCTTCCCATTACACCGACAAAATCCCCCTTCTTGATCTCCAGATCGATCTGCCGGAGAGTGTCTCCGCTTGCCTTCTGATACCGGAAATTCGCAAGCTTTATGACGATAGAACCGCGCTCCATCTCGCCACCGGTGTGAGTCATTTGCGAAGCCCGCCGATTATGGAAACAGGTTTCGGAATTCTTCTTATCAGGTCCTCGCCGCCGCCACGGGAGAGTGAAACCAGGCAGCATGTTGAAGGACCCGCCGACTTGTCGACGTCGACGCCGGCTGTGCCGTGAGTCTCCGGGGCCAGTCCCGCCACCCGGGCCAGCTCACCAAACTCATACCGGATTCCTTTCGAACCGACCGGAAGAATTTCGTGCACATATTCCAGCTTCGTCAGCGCCGAGATGGTTTCCGGCGTGGCGATCTCAGGGTCGTGATAGGTGATCTTATACTCGGGAGCCGATTTCGGAAGACCCACGGAAACAATGACGTCCCCGTCCGTACTTCTCCCCGGCCTGAAGTCGAACCTGCTTACAAGTCCGATGACCACTACCCCCATTCCGGTCGATACCGTAACGACATTGTCCTCCGTACTCCCCGTGATCATGACATCAAAGTCCAGCCCTGCCTCTGACACCTCGTCCTTAACACCGCGGATAATTTCTTTTCCGGTCGGGTCCATCTCCACCGCGAGCGCATCAACCACCGCAATCGGAACAGCTCCGCACGCAAGTATCTCCATCAGGGGAACACGCGTACCCAGCCTTCCAAGGTCGTAAGCCGGCGAATAGACGGAGTCGAACTTCTTCGGCCCGATTCCCCCGTCCGAATCGCAGGCTACGACCATCCACAGATCCTCACTGAGTTGAGTCAATGTCAGGTCCCGCACCTGGCGGCTTACAGTAGTATTTGCGCGCTTCCCATCTTTCAGTGACAGATAGAAGTCCATTATGTTTCCCGGTGCAGACATCTTACACCATCATGCTCCTTTTGATGATCGTATACGCGGCTATAGCGACGGACACGTTGACGGCCGCCCCGATCGTAAGCGGAAGTACGAGCGCTATTGCGAGTCCCAGACCCCCGATAGGAACCACTAGTAGTGAAGATCCAGGTCCGTTCAGGAGTACCGCTACGAAGGCACCGAACCACACGTGAACTTTTTTGGCAAGGAGTTGGAACGCTGTGACCCACGCCGCCATCTGGACGGCGATGAACACGTGCATCGGCAGGCTGAGCGGGAAACCGGTCGTCAGCGCGGTCAGCATGTGCCCAAACGCGGCTACGATGGCCCCTTCGCGCCAGCCGAATGTAATCGCGGAGAAGAACCCGAACGCCGCATCGAGGGCTACGGTCCCGGTCGGACTGGGAACCTTGACCATCGCTCCGACGGCGCTCATCGATATAAATATCGCCATGCGCGCGACCCTTTTCGGGGACCAGAACGAGCGCCCCGCCGACAGGTCAAGCTCTTCCTCGGGAATCGGAACGTTTGACAAGCCAATCACCGTACGAGTTCGTTTAATTCCAGGCTCACCCTCTCGTCCTTTCCAAACGAGAACTCGCAGCGATCACCCGGCATGAAAGAGCGTGTAACTTCGACAATCTCACCATTTTTTGTGAATGTCTTGCGCGTCAGAAAGAATATCGGCGAGCCTCGCTTCACATTTAGCAGATCGGCTTCATACTGCTCAGCCTTCAGACACGAGAGGCTCTCGGCAGAGTAGCCTATCGACACGCCGAATTTTTCCCGGAGTATTTCGTACAACGAGTTCTTCTCGAGATCATAGGACAGCAGGCCGGGACAGAAGAATTTCGGGACGTATGAAGTCTGCAGTGCGACCGGCACCTCGCTCATCAGCCTCAGCCTCTGGATCCGGAAAACCTCCGTACTCTCCTTCAGCTTCAGATATCCCAGTGACTCCGGAGATTCTTTCACCTCTTCGGACAGAATAACCTTTGTAACGAGATGACCCCCGTTCGATTTGAATTCGGAAGAAAAGCTCAGCGCCTCCGTAAGCCCGACGAATTTCTTCTTGCTTGCGACGAACGTCCCTTTCCCCTGAACCCGGTACAAGATTCCCTCCGAGACCAGATCGGATAGCGCCTGGCGTGCCGTGTTCCGGCTCACCTTCACCAGGCCGACGAATTCGTTTTCGGAAGGAATACGATCTCCCGGCTTATACCTGCCGATGTCGATCTCCTCTTTTATGATCTCTTCCAGCTGGTAATAAAGCGGCATCAGGCTGTCTCTGTTGATTTCCATGACTATTTTCCTTGTATCTCTAGTTGCCTTTATAATTCGTGCTTAATAACAGTTCGCCGCCCGCGGGCAGGGGAGGCAGGAATCTAAGCAGATTCGAAAATGTGGTTTCCATATTGGAGGGCACTCTGTCCAATTCCATGAGTGTCGTGTCGCCCGGTGCATGGATCGTCTTCCCGAATAAGTCTGCCGCTGTCGGAATCAGCGGCTCCGCCTGCTTTGTCTTGGCGGAGTTTATGTAACGAACCCTTCCATACCTGACCGCATTTACGGTTCCCGCGCCGGGCCTGTGTGCTATTTCATAAGGCGTCGTTGTACCGTAGCCGACCGAGTCGCCGGAGAAGTAAGGGCCCTCCCGCGTTTTCCCAGAGCGGCACCAGGATCACGTCCGGATTTGCCTCAACGATCTCTTCCCATGATACGCTCGGTGCGATTCCTGCCCTGTCGGAAAAAACCGGCTCCGCTCCCACCATCTTCATAAGCTCGGTGATGTACGAGTCCTTTCCCGGTACACACTTATATGCATAGTTGATTTCGTAGTAGACCTTCACCTTCGGCTTACCGGCGTATTTCGCTACGACAGATTTTAGCCCGGTCCTGATGCTGTCTACCAGCGTCTCGGCGTTCCTTTCCCTTCCAATTGCCTTCCCGAGATCCAATATCTTCGTGTAGACTTCTTTCAGGCCCGCTTCATCCATGTGGACCACCTTGTATCCCTCGGCTGAGAATTTCTTGCGTAATGAGGATTGAAGCCCGGTGCAGGTGAGGATAACATCCGGGTGGAGAGCCTCTACTTTCCTGACATCGATGTCGGTAAGGCCGCCGACCACCTCAAGCTTCCCTTCCTTGACCAGCCGCGGGATGGAATCGGGGAAGATGCAGTATCTGGTGACGCCGACCAGGTTGCCTGCCGCTCCAAGGGCCGCCACTACATTCGTCCAATTGGGTGCCAAGGATACTATCCTCAGCTCCTGAGTCACGCCCTGACTCAAGGCGGTCAGACATAGAAGAAAACCGACAAAAGATGCCCGAAGACGGAAATTAGCCTCTCTCTTACCCATTTCAGCCTCCGACTTGTTGGGTTGTTGGTACAAGTTAAACTCAAAACCTACGTTTGTCAAGTGCCCTGGAGATTCCAGCCGCCGCTGCAATTAACAGGCTTCCATAGCTGCTTGCACCGCACTCACCCGTGCTTTGAGTGATACTACCGCTGCTCCCTATCCTTCTTCTTCTGAGGCAAGCGACCTCCCCCATCGGGCGTTTCAATCACTTTCGTTGACCACGGCAGCTGCTCTCCAAAAGTAATTCCCCATGTGATTCCGCACGACGACGGGATAGCGCAAGCATCCCGCCGTGAGTCGACAAGGCGGGCTACCGTTCCCTTTGAACTTAACATTCGTTTCAGTCGTTAGGTCGGTATATTCTCCGTTATCGGAATATCGGCTGCCCCGCTGCCACCATAGCCTGTTGCCGGCAGCGTCATCGTCTTAGGAACATATTCTCCCTTTCAAAAGAAATAATTTGAAATTACTTTCTAATGACAACTGATTTTACGGAAACAAGAAATGAGGTTCGTGACTTGGATATCACTGCACTGAACGAGAAGATCAAACAGGAAAGCGCGTTCGTCGATCTTCTTATGAACGAAATCGGGAAGGTCATCGTCGGCCAGAAAGCCATGGTCGAAAGGCTCGTCATCGGTCTGCTCAGCAACGGCCACGTTTTGCTTGAAGGCGTTCCGGGTCTTGCGAAGACTCTTGCGATAAAGACTCTGTCGTCCGCGATGAAGGCGAAGTTCCAGAGGATTCAGTTCACTCCCGATCTTCTTCCCGCCGACCTGGTCGGAACTCAGATATACAACCAGAAGGAAGGAAATTTCCTCATCCGGAAAGGACCGATCTTCTCGAACTTCATACTTGCCGACGAAATAAACCGCGCCCCCGCGAAGGTGCAGAGTGCGCTGCTGGAGGCAATGCAGGAGAGACAGGTTACGATCGGCGAGCAGACGTTCAAACTTACGGAGCCTTTTCTCGTCCTGGCCACCCAGAACCCGATCGAGCAGGAGGGAACCTATCCTCTTCCCGAGGCGCAGGTGGACCGCTTCATGCTGAAGGTAAGAATATCTTATCCGTCGCGAGACGAAGAACTGAGGATAATGCGGCAGAACGTAAACATGCTCGACGGCAAAGTGCAACAGGTTATATCTCCCGAAGACATTCTCAAGGCGAGAGAACTGGTGCACGAAGTTTATATAGATGAGAAGGTCGAGAAGTACATCCTCGACATAGTCTTTGCGACGCGTTCCCCGAAAGACTTCGGTCTCGACAGGTTGACCGACCTCATCAGTTACGGTGCATCCCCGAGGGCTTCGATCAACCTGGCGCTCGGCGCGAAAGCCATGGCGTTCATCAGGAGAAGAGGGTATGTCATCCCGGAAGATGTGCGCGCCGTCTGCTTCGATGTCCTCCGTCACCGCATCGCGGTGACCTACGAGGCAGAGGCGGAAGAAATCACGAGCGAGAATGTGGTCCGCGACATTCTAGACAAGGTAGAAGTACCCTAGCAGCTTTCAGCGGCCTGCAGCCGGCTCCCAGCGGCTGAATCCTATCCGCCGGCAGCTGACCGCAGTACGCTTATTATCCCATGCTCACAAAAGAACTCCTAAAGCAAGTCAGGCAAATAGAGATTCGCACTAAGGGACTGGTCAACCAGGTCTTTTCCGGCGAGTACCACTCCGTCTTCAAGGGAAGAGGAATGGAATTCTCGGAAGTCAGGGAATATCAGTTCGGCGACGACATCCGGAACATCGACTGGAACGTGACTGCGCGTTTCGGACATCCCTTCATCAAGGTATTCGAGGAGGAAAGAGAATTGACGGTCATGCTCATGATCGACATGAGCGGGTCGCTGATATTCGGCTCCGTCAACAAAACGAAACAGCAGATCGCCGCCGAAATAAGCGCGATCCTCGCATTTTCTGCTTTAAAGAACAACGACAAAGCAGGCCTCGTACTCTTCACGGACAAGATCGAGAAGTTCGTCCCTCCGCGAAAAGGAAGGTCTCACGTCCTGAGAATCATTCGGGAGGTGCTGTCGTTTGAGCCGGAGGGAAAATCGACGGATATGAAAGCCGCCCTCGAGTACCTGAACAATGCCGTCAAAAAGCGGAGTATCGTGTTCCTCCTCTCGGACTTCATGGATTCCGGTTATGAGAAGATCCTCCGAATAGTCGGCAAAAGGCACGACCTTATCGGCATAGTGCTCAACGACAAACGCGAGGACGAAATCCCTCCGATGGGGCTCGTGAAATTCGTCGACGCCGAGAGCGGGATGGAAAGATGGATTGACACGGCGGACAGAAAAACGAGATTTTTATTCCAGCAGATGAGAGAGAAGAACAAAGCAGATCGAAAGGCGCTCTTTCTATCCAGTCGCCTGGACAGCATCGAGATCCAGACCGGGGAAGACTACATAAAACCCATCGTGAAGTTTTTCAGACTCAGAGAGGGAAGATGGTAAGAAGAATCTCGCTCGCAGTTCTCCTTGTTTCCGTGCTCGCCACCACCGCGCTCTCTCAGGGCATAACCGCGAAAGCGTTCACCGATAAGACTCAATATCAGGTCGGTGATTACATTCACTATTCCATTCAGATCGGCTATGACAAGGGGACGGTAGTCCACCCGCCGCTTATAGCGGACAGCGTAAAGACAGTCTCGATATTGCAGACCGAGAAGCCTGTCGAGGCAGCGAAGAACAATGCGGTACTTGTCACATATGATTTCATCCTTGCCGGATACGATTCCGAGGGCGTAACGATACCCCCGATTCCCGTCTTTTACCAAATTCCCGGCAAAGCGGTGCTGGACTCGGTTGTGACGAACCCGGTGAGTTTCACGGTCAGCACGCTGAAGGTAAATCTCCAGAGCAACATCAAAGACGTAAACGGGCCTCTTAAAATCCCGCTCAACTGGCTGTGGGTTGCGCTCTGGGTTGTCGTTGCTCTTCTTGTCCTCGGCGCCGCTTACTACCTCTACCGGAGATACAAGCGGGGAGCCGGCAATCCGCAGCAGGTGGCCGCCGCGCCCGCACTTCCTCCGGACGAAATCGCCCTAAATTCTCTCCGCGAGCTCGAAAAAGCGCAACTCTGGCAGAACGGGATGATAAAGGAGTATCACTCGGCCATTACCGAGATCATAAGAAGGTACTTCGAAGGGAGGTTCGGCATGCCGGCGATGGAGCTCCCCACTTCGGAGGCCGTCGAACTCTTGAGAAAGCAGCGGGGAAGCGAACCCGTCGTGGAGACGACGTATGACTTTCTGTCGAACGCAGACCTGGTGAAGTTCGCAAAGTATACTCCGCTCGGACCGGTGAACGAAGAAATGATGCAGCAGGCCTGCGAGATCGTGAACAAATCGCGGCAGAAGCCGAATTCGGAAGAAGAAAAGCAGGCAGCGACGACCGATGTTCAATGATGTGACGTTCGCATATCCGTGGATGCTCTATTTCCTCCTAATCATCCCCGCGATGATCATCTGGCATTGGAAGGTCGGGAAATCCAGACAGCCGTCGATAACCTACTCTTCCCTCAAAATCTTCAGCGGGATCAGACCGTCCTGGAAGGAAAAATTTCGCAACGCTCCGATCATGCTCCGATCCGCTGCAGTTGCCCTCCTGATCGTTGCGCTCGCGAGACCACAGAGTTTCTCTTCAGGCCAGAATGTGACGACAGAAGGGATCGACATCGTGATCACGCTCGATATTTCTTCGAGCATGCTATCGCAGGACTTCCACCCGAACCGGGTGGAGGCCGCAAAGGATGTGGCGGAAAAGTTCATCGAATCGAGGCCGAACGACAGGATCGGGCTCGTGATCTTCGCGCGCGAAGCCTTCACACAATGCCCGGTCACCATCGACCATACCGTTCTCATAAACCTCCTGAAGAAAGTCGAGCCGGGGATGGTGCCTGACGGTACGGCAATAGGTAACGGGATCGCGGACGCGGTTTCCAGACTGAAGGACGGGAAAGCCAAGAGCAGAGTGATCATCCTCCTCACGGACGGCGTCAACAACGCGGGAGAAATCGATCCTCTGACCGCGGCTGAAATCGCGAAGACTTACGGCGTCAGGGTCTACACGATAGGCGTAGGTACTCAAGGCCAGGCTCCTTATCCGGTGCAAACGCCGCTGGGAATACAGTACCAGATGCTGCCCGTTCAAATTGACGAGAACCTGCTGAAACAAATTGCGTCGATAACGGGTGGAGAGTATTTCAGGGCCACGGGCAACAGGACATTGGACGAAATTTATCGCAAGATCGACAAACTGGAGAAATCGAAAATCAAGGTTACCTCTTACCGCAGCGCCGCAGAGCTTTTTTCAGGTTGGCTCGACGCAGGCCTGATTTTGCTGCTCCTGGAACTCGGCCTGTCCAGGACTATTTTGAGAAGAATTCCTTAAATGAAAAAATGCGTGTACATATTTGAATTTTGAATTTTGACTTTTTACTTTTGACTTTGAAGCATGTTTAGATTCGCACATCCCGAGTATCTTTACGGTTTGTATTTCGTCCCGGTGCTCATCGCAGCGTTCTGGTATTCTATCCGAAGGCGAAGCAGACTGATCGACCAATTCGCCGGGAAAACGCTCCAACCGGTCCTGCTCCCGACATTCAGCAAGGGGATGGCGGCTCTCAGGCCGGCGATTATCGTCATGGCGGTCATTCTCCTGCTGATCGCGGCTTCGGACCCGCAAATCGGAACGAAGATCGAAAACGTCAAAGAAAAGGGAATCGACATCTACGCCCTGCTCGACGTCTCCCTAAGCATGCAAGCACAGGACATCAAGCCGAGCAGACTCGACAAGGCGAAGCTTGAACTGTCGAACCTTCTCCCGAGGCTGAGAGGCGACCGGATCGGCCTGATCGTCTTCGCCGGAGAGCCGTTCGTTCAGTTCCCGCTGACTAGCGACTATTCCGCCGCTGACCTCTTTCTTTCCGCAGCCAATGTCAACTCCGTGCCGGAACAGGGAACCGCAATCGCTCCCGCAATAAACCTCGCACTGAACTCCTTCGAAGTCTCATCCAAGAACGACCCGTCGGATAAGGCAGAACAAGTGATTGTCATATTCTCCGACGGCGGCGACCACGAAGGCCACATTCAGGAGGCAATCGACAGGGCAAAGAAAGACCACGTGAAGATTTATACCGTAGGATTCGGCTCGCCGGACGGCGCCCCCATCCCGATTTACAACGATCAGGGACAGCAAATCGGATTCAAGAAAGACGACAAGGGCAACATAGTCCTGGCAAAACTCCATGCCACCGAACTCCAACAAATCGCGTCGGGCACCGGCGGAAAATTTTTCAGGGCGGCAAACGGGAGAGACGAGCTCGAACTGATCTACGGCGACCTCTCCAAAATCAGGAAGAGTGAACTCGGTGAGAAAAGGGTCACTGACTACGAGGACAGGTTTTATTATTTTCTGGCGCCGGCGATCATGCTTCTCCTCCTTGAATTCTTCATGTCGGAGCGCAGGTCGCGCTTACTCGGCAAGTTGAACGAAAAACTGGGAACCGTACAATAAGAAAATGAACAAAGTCTTCTCGCTCGGTTATATCATATCCTTTGGGCTTCTGCTCGTATGCGGAGACGTGTCGGCCCAGGGCGTGCGCTCCTACGTCAACAAAGGTGTGGACCTCTATAAGAGCGGCAAGTATGTGGGTTCGGAAGTGGAATTCAAGAAAGGACTGGAGAAATCGCCAAAGAACTTCCATGCGCATTTCAATCTGGGCGATTCCTATTATAAACAGGGAAAATACCAGGAGGCGCTCGACTCTTACATGGCAGCACTGCCTGACGCCAGGAGCAACGTCCTGAAATCACAGGTTTACCACAACATCGGCAACGCCCTGCTGAAGGACAAGAAGATCAAGGAAAGCATCGGGGCCTATACGAACGCGCTGAAACTCAATCCGAACGATCAGGCGACGAAGTACAACCTCTCTTACGCCCTTGATCTGCTGAAGAATCAGAACAAGCAAAATAAGGACGACAAGAAAAACGATAAGAACAACAAGAACAAGCAGAACCAGAATAACAAGAACAACAATCAGCAGAATAAGAAAAACAACCAACAGAACAACAAGAACAATCAGCAGAATCAGAATCAGAACCAGAACAACAAGCAGAACCAGCAGCAAAATCAACAGAACCGGCCCCAACAGGACAAAATATCGAGACAGCAGGCGCAGGCCATATTCTCCGCTCTGAACAATGACGAGAAGGCCCTGCAAAAACAGCTGAGGAAAATGGCCGGTAAGCCCGTGAAAACCACGAAAGACTGGTAATGAGCCTGAGCCGAATACTGATTGCGCATTACCAAACAGGCCCGGATGCTTCGCGGCATGACCAACGGAGCCGTCGATGAGTTTGGAAAGACTTAACGCTGAAACGAGATTCGGATTAGTTCGGAAGATGAGGCTCCTGCTCACCTTGACCTTGATGATGCCGGCGTCCCTCTTTTCGCAAACTTTCACGGCTTCCGTCAATAACACCACCGTGGGTCTTAACGAGCAATTCCAGATCTCGTTTACCTTCTCGGGACCGAACGTAAACGGAGCAAGCGACTTCAACCAGCCCAACTTCAACGGATTCACGGTGGTATCGGGACCGAACCAGTCGAGCAGCATGCAGTTCATCAACGGATCGGTCTCCGGTTCGATGACCTATACATATTATCTCCAGCCCAAGAGCATCGGGAGGTTCACGATCGGGAGCGCGACGATCGACTACAACGGCAGGCCGATGAGCACGGACCCTCTGACGATAACGGTGGTTAAAGGAACGCCGAAGAAGGCCGCCCCGGCCGGGCAGGGGAACACCGGGGTCACCACTCAGGACATCAGCGACAACCTCTTCATCCTTGCCACTGCAGACAAAAGCGATATTTACCTGGGACAGCAGGTCATCGTCACTTATAAACTCTATACAAGGCTGCCTATTGCCTCGCAACTGCAGGTTTCGAAACTTCCCTCCTACGAAGGTCTTTGGGCCGAAGAAATCAATCTTCCCGGCCTCATCACTTTCACGACCGAAGTCTATAAGGGAAAAGAGTATCGCGTCGGAGTGTTGAAGAGGGTTGCACTCTTCCCCTCTCAGCTTGGGGAGCTTTCCGTCACCCCCATGGTCCTGGATATCCCGGTCCAAGTGCGACAGAAGAGGTCCGGCGGCGATGTATTCAACCAGTTCTTCAATGACCCGTTCTTCAACAGTTACCAGACGATCGATTACAAGGCGACATCAAACACCATAAAGCTTCATGTACGCCCGCTTCCCGCCAAAAATGTTCCCAAATCGTTCGCCGGAGCCGTGGGTGATTATACACTCACATCACAGCTCGACACGACGGGTGCACAGGCGAACGAGCCGATGACTTGGAAGATCAAGCTTAGCGGCGAAGGCAATATCCAGCTGCTGGATATGCCGACGATCAACCTTCCGCAGGGATTCGACCAGTATCAACCGAAGACATCTCAGCAGATCAACAGAGACGGCACGATTTCCGGCTCGAAAACTTTCGACTATCTTGTGGTTCCGAGGGTCTCTGGAAAAAAGGTCATTCCACCGATTGAGTTTTCTTATTTTAGCCCGGCAAGAAACTCTTACGTGACTCTTTCAACCCCGTCATACACGGTCGATATCCGGCCGGGAACGGGCGGCACCGGCACCGAGACGGCGGGCTATTCGAAAGAGGGAATAAAAGTCCTGGGCGAGGACATACGATACATAATGACCTCCACCAACGACCTGCACCGGATGGGCACTTCGGATGTTTTCGGAGCAGGCTTCTGGACAGCCACGTTTCTGCCGCTGATCGCGCTCACAGGGCTCGTATCGTACAAGCGAAGACACGACAAACTTGCCGGCAATATCCAGCTCCTGCGCTACCGCCAGGCGGAGAAGATCGCCCGCTCACGGTTCAAGAACGCGAAGGTACTCATGGAAGCGGGCAACGAGACCGGATTCTACGCGGAGACATCACAGGCGTTGTTCGGCTACCTAGAGGACAAGCTCCATATCCCGAAATCGGAAATCTCCCTCGATAGAGCAGTCGAGGATCTCAGAGCCAGAGACGTCGATCCCGGGCTGATAGCAAGCCTGAAGGATTCCATCGAGAAGTGCGAGTTCGCGCGATTCGCTCCGCCCGGCAACGGGACCTCGGCAATGAGCGGTATGTACAACGAGCTTTCGCGTGTGATCATCGAATTGGAAAGGTCTCTTTCGGTCAAAAAGCATGCATAGAAGAAGAGTGCATATCCGTTTGTCAACCAGATTCCTTATCCCCCTCTCGGCAATCGTCCTTTTCACCATTCCTGGGCTCGGATTCGCCGGCGGCGTGTCGGAAAGAGTCCAGGCCGAAGACCTGGTGAAGCAGGGGAATCAATATTACCAGGACAGGCAATACGAAAATGCGGTAGAGAGTTACCAGAAGGCTATCGCTTTGGGATTCGAAGGTACTTCTGTATACTACAACCTGGGGGATGCATACTACCGCGAAGGGAAGATCGGGTACTCCATTCTCTATTACGAGAAGGCGCTGAGGCTCTCGCCCAACGACCCGGATATCATTCACAATTTGAGAATCGCAAATTCAAAGACAGTCGACAAGATCGACGCACTCCCGAAGTTCTTCCTGTTCCAGTGGTGGGAAAGCCTGCTCGCCCTTTTTTCGACAGACGGATGGGCCAGGATTTCCTATGCTTTCTATCTCCTGCTTCTCGTGTCTATCGGGCTTTACTTCTACGCGAAGAGATCGAACTTGCAGAGATACTCGTTCTTTATAGGCTTCGTCTCCACAGTCTTTCTTGTAATTACCGGTGCGCTCTGGGTTATTAACCTGAACAGAGATCTCAATACGAAGGAAGCCATCGTGGTCCAGCCGACCGCGGTGGTAAAACTCTCTCCCGACTCGACCAGCAATGACGCCTTCATAATTCATGAAGGATTGAAAGTGAGGGAGATGAACAACGTCGGCCACTGGATCGAGATAGAGCTCCAGGACGGCAAAGTCGGCTGGATACAAGACAGCGAAATCAGGACAATATGAGATTCCCTTACCGGCTGTAAGAACTGGCCGGCGGCGAATCGGACTTACTGCTTCCCCAATTCTTGTTCGGCTTATTTCCCATTTGAAAAACAAGCGTACTACCTGTCATTAATTCTTTCTGTGTAATGTATGGCCGGTTGAGAGACTTGCCGTTCAGCTTCGCAGACTGAATATAGCAATTCCGGTTTGAGACGCCCTTAGCC
Organism: Bacteroidota bacterium; assembly: GCA_021825585.1. Taxonomy (GTDB): domain Bacteria; phylum Bacteroidota; class Ignavibacteria; order Kryptoniales; family JAKASW01; genus JAKASW01. The sequence goes on from JAKAGT010000009.1 coordinate 38,109, forward strand.
ATTACCACGAAGTCTTTTCCATTTCCGACATCGATCCTCACTTTGTCAAACATCGGACTCCCGATCGCATAGACTCCGCTGGCTGGGTTTACCGGATAAAAGCCTATCGAGCTGAAGACGTACCATGCTGACATTTGCCCGCAATCGTCGTTGCCGCACAGGCCGTTCGTGGAATCTGTATAGAGCGTCGAAGCCACTTTCCTTACCATTTCCTGCGTCCGCCACGGTTCTCCGGCATAGTCGTACAAATATGCGATCTGATGACTTTGTTCGTCTCCCTGCGCATATTGGCCCACCATCCCGGTGATATCCGATTGGAACCGGCCGGCGAGAGCACTCGAAGCGCTGAAGAGCGAGTCCAGTTTCACGTCGAACTTCTTGTCGCCTCCGTAAAGCTTTATCAACCCCTTTGCATCCTGGGGGACAAAGAAACTATAAGGCCATGCGTTCGACTCGGTATACTCATGCGTCACGGCAAATGGATTGAACGGCTCGACCCATTTCCCGTCGGACAGTCTTCCCTGCATGAACCCCGTCGACGGGTTGAACAGATTCTTGTAGTTCTCCGACCTCTTCATGAAATACTCGTAGTCGGCCTTCCTGTGGAGAAATCTTGCGACCTGTGCAATGCACCAATCGTCGTATGCGTATTCCAGTGTGCGTGAGACGGATTCGCTCTCTTTATCTGCGGGCACGTATCCGTACTTCTTGTAGTAATTGATGCCGAACTTGTCCTGCATCGCGCTCTTCTTCATCGCCGTGTACGCCTCGTCCACCTTGAACCCGCGGAACCCTTTCAGGATAGCGTCAGCGACCACCGGGACGGCGGGATATCCGATCATGGTATTTGTCTCGTTCCCTTCGAGCTCCCAGACCGGAAGCAGCCCCGTCTCTTCATAGTGAGCAAGCATCGAACGGATGAAGTCGTTGACCCGGTCTCTCTCGACTATCGTGAAGAGCGGATGCTCTGCCCTGAAGGTATCCCAGAGCGAAAACACCGTATACTGTTTGTACCCTACCGCCCTGTGCACTTTGCCGTCCGCGCCTTTGAAATACCCGTCGGCATCGCTGAAAACGTTGGGCGCCATCATGGTGTGGTACAACGCCGTATAAAACGTCGCTTTCAGGCTGCTGTCCGGCGTTTCAACCTTTATCCTGCTCAGCTCCTTCCGCCACATCTTCTGCGCGGTTTCCCTCACCTTGTCAAAATTCCAGCCGGGAATTTCCGTGTCCAGGTCCTTCATCGCGCCTTCAATGCTCGCGGAAGAAATACCGGTCTTCACGTAAATTGTCTTGCCCGCATTCGTTCTAAATTTGAAGGCACCGATAACATAACGTCCCCTCACATCTTTCCTGCTTCTGACTAACGAGCTGTCCACGTAAAACAACGAGCTCCCGAACGGTCTGGAGAACCTGGCTGCAAAATACACCCTCTGGTCTTTCGCCCATCCGGTAGAGAACCTGTAGCCGACGATTGTGCTGTCATTGACGATTTTCAGGTATCCCTCGGTCGTCCTGTCCCAGTTGATCGCGTGTCCGAGATTCAGCACGACTACCGCGTTGTCACTCTGCGGAAATATATATTTCTGGAACCCGGCACGCTCGGTCGCCGTCAATTGAACTCTTATGTCGAATGACTTCAGCAAAACCGAATAATATCCCGGCTCCGCACTCTCTTCTTCGTGGGAAATCACGGAATGAAGGTCCAGAAGCTTGGTGGTATCGGCTTCTGAGTTAAGCGTTAGAATGGCGGGCATGAATAGAATGTCACACAAGTCGCCGATGCCTGTTCCGCTCAGATGTGTATGGCTGAAACCGATAATAGCGGTGTCCGCGTAATTGTATCCCGAACACCAGTCCCAACCGTCGGTCCCGTTGTCCGGACTCAGCTGGACCATGCCGAACGGAACCGTCGCACCGGGGAACGCATGACCGTGATCTGCAGTCCCGATGAAAGGATTCACGTATGCGGTCGGATCAGATCCCCTGATTCCCTGCTTGCAGACGCCCCTCGAGACGACGAAGGCAAAGAGAAGAAGTGGAATTAGCGGCTTGACTGCATCTCTGAATCTGTAGTTCATGGTTGATTCCTTCGATAAAATAAGACGTTTCTATTTGTGCGACGGCAGTTCTTTCCATATTCCCGGATCTTCCGACCCTAGAACCCAGGAGCAAAATCCTTCGAGACCTCTGTCTCTAACGAGGTCGTATCTCGCCTTGAAGGTCCGCGTGTCCGTATAAAACACCCACTCCCGAGTATCATCCCGATAGAAATAGAACCATGCGGTGCGGTCGACGGGATCCCATTCGATCTTTCCGCCGTAAGTCTCCGCGAGGCGCGCTGCATCTGGTTCGCCGATGGACTGTGCCTCGATCTTCGGTTTTCCCTCGCCGTTGTATGACATTCCTGCGAACCAGTGATAGCCGTATAACGGGATTCCGAGCATGAGTTTGTCTCTCGGGACGTACTTCAGAGCATAGTCAAGGTTTTCGATTGTCCACGGATAACCCGCAACCGGTCCGGGTGGAGTAAGGCCGGTGTGCTGGTCGTAGGTCATGAGGCAGATCATATCGACAGACTTCGCAAGCACGGCGAGGTCGTACACGTTCCGCCAGTCCCTGAATATCCAATAACTGAATCCCGTTTGTCCCGGGTAGCCTGGTGCGTTAGGAACCGTAGCAATAGACAGTTTGAGTCCCTCCTTGTGAAAGGCGTCTGCAGTTTCTTTCACAAGGTTTGAGAGGGCATCTCGATCAGTCCAGCTGATGTTTTCGAAATCGATCTGGATCCCGGCATATCCGTTAAGCTTGCATTCCCGGATGAGCGATTGAATAAACGGGAGGTGTGCCGGGGAATTTGTCAGAAACTGGTGGAAGGTTTCCGGACCGAAGCCCGTTCCAGTAACAATCGGCATTACCTCGACGTGATGTTCCTTCGCAGTCTCGAGTACGAGCGGATCAGGTCCGCCCCATAGCATCCCTTCCTTGTCGACATGGTACCATGTAGGCACGATGATGTCGATCTTGTTGTAATGTTCGAGAAAGGAATTCACCGAAGCCGAAGACTCCGTCATATAGAAAAGGGACTTGGGCTGCGCCGCAGCAACCGAAGCACCCAAAATAAGGAATGTCAAAACGCGTATCATTTTCCCCATGGTATAAACATTCTCCTTCTGACTTCCTTGCTTTGTTCTACTCTCTCCAGGTTCTTCAAAAGCCCAAAGATGCCGTGCCTTGCGCGACTCTGAAATTATAACCGAATCCCAAGGCAAATCCAAAGATGCCGTGTGACGGTGTTCAGTATGCATTCGGCCGAAGTTATCGTGTGGATGGGATCCCATTGTCTTCTTAAATTGTCAGCGATGAAGAACGAAACCCCGTGGGGTCTATATCTGTCCGAGCTTATCGGCACGGCACTGCTGCTCCTTCTCGGGCTATCGTTCGTGATACTCGACTTCGGCAAGGGGAGCTTCGTGGTGACCGCGATCCCCGATGCAGGACTCCGCAGGTTGATAACGGGTTTCCTGTTCGGGTCGACAGGTGCTGCGATCGCATATTCGCGGGTCGGAAAGGTCAGCGGAGCGCACATCAATCCTGTCGTGACGCTCGCTTTTCATATTAAGGGTAAACTCTCCGCGCGCAATGCAGCCGGCTACATCGGAGCTCAGTTTGCGGGTGCAGTGCTGGGCTCGATCCCGCTGCTGATCTGGGGAAAGCGGGGAACCAGTGTGGGTTATGGCGTTACGACGCCGGGGCCGGGATTCACCGTCTGGGAGGCGTTCCTCGGCGAAGTCGTGACGACAATTTGCCTTGTCGTCGGCCTCTTCACGTTTCTGGGCCACAAGAGACTGCGGAATTATACGCCGCTCCTCTTTCCGTTCCTCTATGCGGCCATGGTCTATCTCGAAGCACAGGTATCCGGGACGAGCACAAACCCCGCGCGGAGCTTCGGACCTTCCGTCGTGTCGGGAATATGGTTCGGGTGGTGGATTTACTTTCTCGGACCTCTCATCGGGATGCTTATCGGATTGGGCATTCACCGCTACAGCTGGCTGAAGAAGTTCGAAGTGGAGGTCGCCAAGATTTATCACTTCGAGCACGACATGTATGGGGTTTTCAAGATGGGCAACAATTGCGACGAGCAGTTGTTCCCTCCAATTGGAGGAAATTCTAAACTCGAAACACTAAACTCTAAACAAATCCGGAAATCCAAAACGTAAATGTTCAAACCCGATACTTGCCCGGGACAGAATACGATCACTTCAGATTAGCATTTTTGAATTTGGCGTTTTGAATTTGTTTAGGATTTCGAGCTTGCAGTTTAGAATTTGACTGCCTAGCCCCACCTCTTGACCAATACAAGCGAGAGGTCGTCGCTGCGCGGAGCATCGCCGACGAAGGCGTCCACTTCGGCGAGTATCTTTTCTCCGGCGTTTTCCGGCGAGATGCCCGCAGATTTTCCAATGACGGCCTTCAGCCGCTGGTCACCGTAGAAATCATCTTGCTCGTTGCGCGCCTCAGTAACCCCGTCAGAATACGCGACGAACAGATCCCCCGGCCCTAATTCAATCTCCACTTCCTCAAACTTCGAAGTCTTCAGCAAACCGAGCGCGGGCGCCCCGCGAGGGAGTTCCTCTACCTTCCCGCTGCGAAGCACCAGCGGTGGCAAATGGCCGGCGTTCAACAGCCGGACCTTCCCCGAATTTTCCTTCAGTTCCAGGTAAACCAGCGTGGCAAACTTGCTTGGCAGGCTGTCCCGGCAGAAAATTGCATTTATGCGGTTGCCCAGATCGGAAAGCGATTCATACTCGGGCGCGATTGCACGGAGCGTCGATTGAAGTTTCGACATCAGCAGCGCTGCGCCCAGCCCCTTTCCCGCAACGTCGCCGAGCGCAAGTCCGAGTCTGTTGTTCTCAAGATTTATGTAGTCGACCAGGTCTCCCCCGACGTCGTTGGCCGGGCGCGTGAAAAGCCATACCGACCACCCGGCTATCGTAGGGTTGTCTTCCGGAAGCAGTGCCTTCTGCACCGTGCGGCCGATTCGAAGCTCGTCATGCGCAAGGAGCTTGTCCTTCAGCTCGAGCATAAGCACCAGAAGCAGGAGGAGATAGCTTAGCGGACTCGCGTCTATCGTTACATTATAACTACCGGCGCTCCACGACGTGCTTCCCCAGAAGAAGAAGATGATGCTGAGCAATAAGAGAAAGCGCCGGGCGGGATTAAGTCTAAGGATGAGACTTTTCAATAAGTACCACGATACATAAATAAAACGCTTCACGCGGGGGTACGATTCGAGGCGATGCTGCGTTTCGGCGTCTATGTAGAAACGGTACAGTTCCTTGAAGTCTCTCCTCAACGACTCGCCGATCTCGCCCTTCCTGAAATCGTTGACTATCGTCTCCCTCAGAACGTGGTCCCCTTTCCGAGAACCTTTACCTGCCGATTTGTCTTCGATCATGCCGAATTCACCCTGAGATGATTCATTCCATTATTCTCACAGAAGATAACGGTTGGCCGCGTTACTTGTTTCAACGGGTTGCCCAAACTGGCGTTCTCGGCCAATGCAATCGTAATCATTCGAAGCATATCCCATCATGGAATTCCGCAATTGCGTCCCTTCAGACCGAATTAACCATGAACACTCAACTTAGTTCGCTTCACGCGGATTTGCCCGACAGCCTCCTGATCACGGCCTCTGCCAGTTCCAGGCCCCCACCGATTCCGATGCCGATAAGAAAACCCTGCGCAATGTCGTAATATATCATTTGTGAGAGACTTACTTGCGGCACCGACGGGATAGACCGGTACGCGAGATAAATAATTACCGTCACTACGGCGTAACTCACCGCTAGCAGCGAACTCACAACGAGAAGACGGTCCAGCGCGGCCCGGGAGAGTCTCGGAAAATAATACTTTGCAGAGACTATCAATGCCACGCACAAACCCGCATAATAGAGAATGTCCTGCCACAAAATGGCCTGGCCCGCCGATATTAAGAGCATCTCGTTGAGAATTACGAGAATAAGAACGATCACGATTGCAAGCCACCGGTTCAGATACCTGAAGCCTGAGAGGATCGCACTGCCGATAATTCCGAATGAGAGAAACTGAAACACCCCCCTCCCCGCGAGGAATATGCGTTGTTGAAAGAGGAGAAGACCGATCACAACAGCACCCGATGCACAAAAAAGAAGCGCAATGAAGAACGGTTTGATTTTTTCACCACCCATTTCATCTACTCCTTTCGGTCCGGCAATGACTTGTAGAACTCGGCGGTCTCCCTGACCCCCTCGGCGTATGAAGTTGCTGTGTTACCGAATGCATTTGTGAACTTGGACGAATCGAAAATATAGTCGAACTCGTTTTGGTAGAGCATCTCCACAATTTCATATACATTCCTGTCGAACAGCCCCGCCGCCCTCAGCATCCACCTCGATAGGACTGTAAATCCCCGGCCGGCTCCAAATTCCCTGGCGGCAAGTGCGACAAACTCGCTCGCCGTTGGAGGGTCGGGCGAGGTTGGCAAATGCCATACCTGGTCGTAGGCTCCTTCCGAATTGGCCATCGTGTAGAGAGCCTGAGCGATATCGAGTGTGTAAGTATAGGAATGTTTCTTATCGGCATCGACAAGAATGTTCGGCTTGTTCCCTTCCGCGAGCCGCTCGAACACGAGCATATTCGGGACCGCGACTTTGCCTGCATATGGTCCGTAGAAGTCGGCCGCCCGTGCGATGACAGCGTGGAGGTTCCCGGCTTTCACTTCGTCCATCAACTTCGTCGCGATCTGTGCCCGGACCTCCCCCTTCTTGCTCGACGGGTTGTATGATGTGGATTCGGTCATCTTGCCGGTAACCCTTCCGTAAGAATAGACGTTATCGAAGAACACGAGCCTCGAGCCGCTCCGCTTGCATGCCTCCAGCGTATTTGACATGATTACAGGCCAGAATTCGCTCCAGACCCTTATGTCGTATTTCAAACCGACGCAGAGAAACACGACCGAGGAGCCCTTAACCGCCTCCACAGTCTGATCGAGCTTAGCTACATCCGCCTTATGAGTTATTGCGCCCTGAATTGAATGACCGCTCCTGGAGATTAACCTGACCTCCTCCTTCCTGCCGAGAAGCAGTTTTGCCAACTCGTTCGCAACGACTCCTCCGCCTCCAAGAATCGTATAGACACTCATACATCCTCACATTTGCTGAAACATAGCATTTGCCCTGAACCCATTCAAATCCGAACTGACTTCCCGCGGCCTTCTGCCATCACAGAGAATTAAAGAGGGGCACGCTCAAAGTACGAGGAGGAGCCCGATAGCAGCCAGGATGCCCATTCCGCTGCCGAAATAGAAAGCTGCCGCAGGACCGATATGCTGCCAGAGCTCGCCGGCAATGAAGGAAGCGGGAAAGAGACCGATGCCGAGTATCGTCGCGTGCAATCCGATCGCAGTGGCGCGCACATCTGCAGGGGCCAGGTCAGCAACAAGAGCTTTCTCGATACCGTCAGTAAATGCACTGTAGAACCCATACACGCCGAACAGCGTCCACATGAGCCATGCATGCTCGGGACCGGAAATGAACGCGAATCCCAGGTAAACGAGCCCGTAGAAGAGATAACCGGCCACGAGGAGCCTCTTGCGTCCGATCCTGTCGGAGAGTCTTCCGGCAGGGTACGACACGGCACCGTAGATGATGTTGTAAACAAGGTACAGAAGTATGGCGGTGGCCGGCGTGAATCCTATGTCCTTCGACCGAAGGAGAAGAAAGGTGTTAGATGAGTTACCAAGCGTGAAGATGAACGCTACGATAAGGAAGAGCTGCAGCTTTCTCGGAAGGATTTTCCATTTAAGAGACGGCGGCTTCCTTGCAGAAGTTTCCATTTTCTTTTCTCTGACCAGAAAGAGAAGCAGGATCCCGATTACCGCCGGAACCAGCGACCATAAGAAGACCTCTGAGTACTCGCCCGAGTAATGCGTCAGGAAATAATATGCAAGCATGACGCCGATCACCGCACCACCGGTGTCCATCGCTCTATGGAGCCCGAATGCCGTACCATGTTTCCCGGGATCGGTGCTCTCTGCAATGAGAGCATCGCGCGGAGCCGTGCGGATCCCCTTCCCGAGCCGGTCGACTATTCTGCCGGCAAAGACGAATCCCCAGCTATTTGCAATATACAGGAGGAGTTTGCCAAACGCCGACGAAGAATAACCGGTGATCGCAAGAACTTTTCTCTTGCGTAATCTATCGGAAATATAGCCGGAGAAAACCTTAAGCAGGCTGGCTGTGCTTTCCGCTACGCCCTCTATGAGACCGAGTACGGCGGGACTCGCTCCGAGTGTAACGGTAAGGAAGAACGGTATGAGCGGGTAGACCATCTCGCTCGCGATGTCCGTGAAGAACGAGGTCAGGCCGAGTATGATTACGTTGAACATGAATGAAGTTAAGGCAACATCGGGAAATTTTCACAATTCCGATGGAGCAAATACAAGATCGGTTGTCCTTCAGTGAATTCCGATAAGTGTCGGGCAAAACCCGAAACCAAATGCTAAATGATATTGCGAACTCAGAGATTCTAACGGAGTATGTTGATTGTCCTTTTGAGGATAGGGATATCTTTTTGCGGCAATATCCTGCCATGGAATATTCTGATTCGATTTCGCTCCCACCGGAATCACAATCGACGTTGACCTACCGGACTCATAGCTTGAAGTGAGCAGTCGTCATCACTCGCCAAGCACCTCGTTCCCGCAACCGCCACTCAAGCCGTTCGACTGCCCGACAAGCCTGTCCGACTCCGGTCCCGGTGACCTCACGAATTGCGTTCCTTGTTTATCGCAGCCGAGAATGATAATATCAACGCGCTGGGTCCTCATGACGCACTAGTTGCAGACAGGCTAAGTTTTTTCGTGATGTAAAGAGAGAGAAGATGCAGAAACTATTCGAATCAAAATGCGACGTATTACACGACCTTGAGGGCCCGGTGCGGGAGATGATTTCCCGCCACCTCTCCAAGCGCGAACTCTGGTACCCATCGGATTTTCTGCCGGCCGACCAGAGGGTTTGCGACGACAAGCAGATTTCCGAGCTTCGAAGCCGGGCACAAGGTATAAGCGACAACGCTAGAATTGCGCTGACGCTAAACGTCCTTACCGAGGAAGGACTGCCTCACTTTCACCGGCTGATCGCTCATGCGCTGGGTGAAGATACAGCCTGGCGGGAATGGAACGGTCTTTGGACGGCCGAAGAGGACCGTCATGGTAACGTCCTGCGTGATTATATCCGGGATGCGAGGCTGCTTAATTTCTCCATCCTGGAAAAACTCCAGTTCGACTATATCAGGTCCGGGTTCCACCCTGCCTGGAGCGGCGACCCATACAAAATCTTCGTCTACACCAGCGCGCAGGAAAAGGCGACGTTCATTTCGCACCTCAATACCGGTAAACTCATAGCCGGACAGGAGCCGCTTCTCTATTCCATCACACAGAAAATCGCCCAGGACGAATCGAGACATTACGCATTTTACTTGAATGTCTTTAAAGAAATCCTGGACCGCGATCCAAACACCGCACTCGAATCGGCCGCCGACGTGATGCCGAGCATAGACATGCCCGGCATTTCGATGGCGAATTTCAACGAATACGCAGACGTAGTGCGTCGGTCGGGGATTTACGGCCCGCGCGATTACCAGAAAATCGTGGAGCAGCTCATCGGATCATGGAACATCGCCCTCCTTACTCAGTTGAACGAGATTGGAAGGAAGGCGCAGGATAAAATTATGTCGATTCCCTCGCGCCTGCAGAAAGTGTCTGACTTCATCGAATCCCGGATCAAGGCCAAGAGTTTCACGTTCGACGTTATCTTCGGACGAATACTCGAGATGGCCTGATCTGACGCCCGATCGTTGCGCCTGAGGGATCTTTCCCTCATTACGACATTCCTGTGCAGGTCATGCCGGCACATCGCTTCCCCAGGGCATCGCGAGCGATGGACAAATGAATCCGTCCTCGCCCCGGCGCATCAAATCTTCGAGAAGGTAACGTACACATATTAAATCACGTTTCCTGGCACCGTCAAAATGGGTTTAGCAAGAGCGGCGCGCGCAAGCACAAAAATCTATCCGGATCCCGGAAGGTCGATGCCGGGAATATGAATTCGATTAAGTCTGTCAACCGATAATCCTATTGGGAAGAGAAATGAAAAAATATAGAGTGGTCTTTCATCTCGACGAGGGAGGCAAGGGCCGAGTGGACATGACCCTGAACAACATAGAGAACCTTATAACGGATCTCGGTGAAGAAAACGTGGACGTAGAGCTCGTATCGAACTCGGAAGGCGTGACTGCTTTTCTCAGGGTTCCGGCTCTCCATGAAGCAAAGGTGAAGCGGCTTGCCGCGAAAGGGGTTCGCTTTGCCGTCTGCGCTAACTCGCTCCGCCAGTTTGGACTCACAGAAGACGCATTGCTGGATCAGATGGAAGTTGTTCCGGCCGGAGTCGGAGAACTCGTGAGAAAACAGGCGGAGGGATGGGCATACATCCGTCCTTAACATCATGGAGCACGTTTCTTTACGTTCTTAGTACTCCCTTTTTTATCTTGTAGGACATTAACATGACACCATTAACAGCGGTAATATATTCGCTCTTGTTCGGATTGCTTCACGGCATTTTGCCTGATGAGCACACCTGGCCTATCACGTTCAGCTATGCCATCGGGGGTGCGACCGGTCGGGAAGGGATGAAAGCGGGCCTTTTCTTCTCCGCCGCCTTTACCGTGCAACGTATGCTCCTTGCGGAGATCGCTTACCTCGCGCTGGCGCCTTTCCTCCTCTCGCCTACCATAAATGGGATCGTCTACATGATAGTAGGCGCTGCGATGTCGGCCGCAGGTGCAATTGTTATTCGCAACAACCGTTATCCCCACCTTCATGTCTTCGGTCACCACCACGAGAAGGCGCGCGACATGGGCGTGTCGATGTCGGTGCTCTCCAAACACCACAAAGAATCGTCTCTCCCTGCGTCCGAGCCCTTGCCGGCCAGGTGGACGATCGTTCACGGGTTCATCGCGGGGTTCGGCTTCGGCGGTTTCTCTCTCTTCGTGAACACGGTCGCGGCGCCTGCCATGCGCAGCCCGTGGCTGGGCTTCGTGCCCGGTCTCGCCTTTGGCGTCGGAACCGCGATTACACTTGTAGTAGTAGGGTACCTCTTCGGCGCTTCGATGAGATGGACGCACCTTTTGAGCGAGCAGGAAGTCAAACAGATCGGGGCGCAAACCGGCGGCAGGACGCTCTTCTTCGGCGGTTTGCTTTTCGCAATCTTCGGAATCGGAACGCTACTGGGTCTCGACCGGAACCTCCCAATGGATGAAGGCTACGTATTGATCGGATTATTCATGATTATTATCGCCGTCCCGGCCTTCATCTTCACGCTGAAGGAAGTTCTATCGTTACGGGAGCAATGATCTCGGGATTCGCATTCGACAGCATCCCGGCAACGTCGAAACGATTGTACGCCACGATATAGCTCTCGATTAGCCTGCATCTCAGCTCGTCGCCCATCTCACAATTTCCCGAGCCGTATTTCCGCCGGCAACAATACCGCCTTCTCTAGAATGCGAACCCCGCGCCGATTGAAAAGTCTCCGCCGTTGTAATTGCTTCTCCCCGCAATCGACGAAGAAAAGTCAGTCATAAGATTGTACCCGGCATTAGCCACGAGCTTGAAGTGGTTGCTGAGATAGAAATCGATTCCCGCCCCGAGACGTCCGCCAAACGCGTTTTCGCTTCGAGCCTGCTGCACCATGAGTTCGCCGAAAGTATTACCGGCTTCAAAACCGAGAAAGGACCCGATGCCCAGCGACAGGAACGGGCGAACCTTTGCTCCCTCTTCCGGCGACGGAACATAGTAGCGGATGCCGATGAGAATCGGGATTATCGAGCTTGACCGCTGGTCAATCCCCTGGGTGCCAAAGTTGGAACTCGCGCCAGCAGTCAAGAGTCCGGCGCTCAAGGTGACCGCCACGTCTTCCCGTAATCCGTATGCATAGACAATATTCCCCGCAAACGAACCGGTGTTTGCACTCACATCGACTCCGTTAATTCCGATTGTGCTTGAGGCTCTCGATCCGCCCCACATGCCCATGTTGAGCTCAAGAACGGATTTGTCCTTCAGCACCAGTCCCTGGGCAAACACGGACGAAACAGCGAATACGATCAACAAACCGAGCGATAGCATTTTCATCGCAGACCTCCATCCAATGTTTTGTTGAAAACAAGACATTTTATATGGAAATATCGCCAACCTTGGTTGCCGCGATCACTGGTCCGTCCCGTTATCCCTGACGTGCTACTCGGTAAATCAACCTGTGAAAGAGTCGCTCTTTCTCATATCCTTTATCACTACTTCCAACTGAAATTAGTTTCCTGTTCCCCGAAAAGCAAATGGCAAGCGAGCATTACATACCGGGCCTTCTCAGCCGCGCCCTGAGATGTCTGTCAAACAGCGGGTTGTCCGTCGTGCTCATCCGCAGCTCATAGTCCACGGTGGTCTCGGAAAAACGATACCGCCGGCCCGACTTGATCATCCTCGCATCGTTCGAGATGGAAACGCTGAAGAAATCTATCCCTATTCCTCCTCCGTCCGTTGGCTTTGCTTCGCCCCTCAGTATCTCAACGCGTCCGCTTCTCTGTGCGCTCACGAGCTCGAACTGTTCGTTCCCCTTGTCTATGATGAACCCCGATTCCCAGAAGATCGGTTCGCCGTTCCTCTTGTCCGACGACTTGATCCATGCGCGCTGTTCGTAGTGGATCACAGGGTCTTTATCATTCCTTGCAAAGACAAGCCCTTCATCGTAGTCGACGGGGGAGATCGTCGGATATTCGGCGAGTCCGGTTCCCTGCCATTTCCCGACGATGAAGGTGAGATTGACAATCGTCAATGCCATTTCATGCTCCACTAATTGATGGTTAAGTCAGGCCAGTTTCCTGTAGACAGTTCCGATGTAATCTACAAAATCCGGTTCGAGACCCTGCGCGCGGTGATGTATCGAGTGGTAATTTAACTGGAGGGCGATATCTTTCAACTGCGCGGTCCACTCGCCGCCGTCGAACCCGACAAACCGCCTCTCTTCGTACATCTGGTCTTCGCTCCTCTCACTTATGTAGTCTGTCCACAACCGCAGACTGGCATTCCATTGTCCTTCAAGCTCTTCGAACAAATAAACCGGCTCCCACCAATCCATCCCTGGCGCGTTCGGATCGCGGACGATCCGTGCCATCCACCACTATGAGTCCGAGAAAGACCATAAGCAGCAGCGTATAGACTGCGAGAGATTTGGTTTCGTCGGCAAAGAGTTTTTTCTGTTCACTATGAGATTGAAGAAGAACAGCGACGACGGAATGATGATCTCGGGTCTTCGGAACAGCCGCTCATGCTCGCGCAACAAGTTCTTGAACGGCTTCAGAAACGTGAAGTGCATTTTCGCAATGATGTACGGATTGGAAATCTGGATCAGGAAGATTTGATAATGAAAGTAGATGTCTACGAGATACGGCAGGAAGGCTATTAGAGCCATTGCACAGAACAGCAGACATGAGAGCGGTTTTTTCCTGATCAGTAAGACGGTCAATCCGGTTGCGATAAAAATGGAACCGTTGAGATGTGCCAGCATCGCAAGCCCGGCAAAGAAAACCGCAGCGCCTGCCAGCCAATATTCTTCGGTACCGGAATATTTCACGAGGAAATAGTAGCTGAGAAACCCCAACGCTGTCACGAGCATTTCCGGACGGGCAACCTTCGCCAAATAAAAAAACGCGAATCGCCAATAGCACGGCGATGCTCAGAACAAATTGCAGCCTGCCGGAATCCGGAAGAAATGTTTTCTGGTACTTGAGGAAAAAAACAGAAGAAGGGCAAAGGAGCAAATCGGTATAAGCCTGAAAACAAACAGGCCGAAATGAAACAGCCTGAATAATGCGGCTCCAAGATAGATGAACAGCTTATGCTGGACCACGATGCGGACGTTTTGAAGGTCGAAACCGGTGAAGAGGTTGGAGGTTGAATAGCCTTTCTTGCTCATGAAGTAAGCCTGTTCCGCACACCAGGCTTCGTCCCCGTTCATTTTATAGAAGGGAATGCTCAGAATGAGAAGGATAAGCTCCGTCGCCGCGAGAGCCGTGATCAGCTGCGCTTTTCTATCAGAAATCTTCTTCAACATATTCATCGGCATTGAGATATCCTTATCGTGCTGTACGGGAACAGGTTTTATCTCAGGACGATTCTCAATCGTCTGCAGTTTAATGCGTTCAGAATTTCTCACCCGTTCCCTGCCGAAACAGCAAGGCTACCGCTTCACTTAATTCCACAATCTAGGTTGCCCCCGTCGGAGTCGGCGTTTCAGAATCTCAGTTTGCCTCTGAATCCAGAGGCCGCCGCATAGAAAAGGCCAGTCCGTAACCCTTCCACCACATCGGGCGGAACGTCTGTCTCCCTCTCCGGCCTTCTGCTTCCACTTTCAGAGGTCCCGTTTGCACAAGGCCGGGGTCGCTAATCCATTACTTATGAATTTACTATTACCTCAAAATGCCTTTGAGAATCATCGGTGCGATCGACTGAATCCCCTGAACCGGGTTGGACGCCGGTGCGGGCTTTTTCTGCTTTCCACCGATCAGGTTGTCATTTATAATCGGAGCACCCGGCATTTCTTTGCTCAGGGTGACTCCCCATCCCTGATCGTTCACCACACCGTACGCCATATTAATTGTGTAGCCCGTGTAATCTTGCCTTAGAATGTCGGCCGGACCTTTCGCAAACCAGTACGTAGTAGAGTACTGAGTGACTCCGTTTATCGCACCTGTTGATTGAAGCACCCTGGAATCGGCGAATGTGCCGAAAGGAACCCCTACTGTGGTGGTATCGACCAGAGCTTCCAGGTCCGTCAGCATGTAGCTCGTACCTTGATACGAAAAAGTTGTTTGCAAAGTGTATGTCTGCCCTCCGATCATAGTATCGGGAATCGAGGCGAGCACTGAATCGAACATGACTAGAGAACCGCCGTAAGGCCAGAAGCCGGCGTATCCGGTCGGCCCGTAGAAGTACTCATACCCCGTGTTTTCGAGGAGTACCGTATACTTTGTCCCACTTATCGTCGTATCCATGTAGTATTCTTCCCACGAACTGTCGGACCACACCTTATAATACGTGGAATCGAGATTAATGCCGTATCCCACCATATTGAACGGCTCCCCCGTGATTCCCTGTGGAAGCACAGACGATGTGGGAGCAGCGTTTTGAGAACAAGAGGATAAGAAGATAGCCAAGGAAAGCAGGCTGAATGCACTTAATGATCTCATACGTCAATTCAACGTTGGTTTAATTGTACTTGTTCCTGCCGCCTGGGCCAACTCAAGGGCGCGCACACGACAGGTGCCGTCTTCTTTGCAACAACCGAAAGCTATATGCGAACAGTCCCAGTATCAAGGCCAAGATGGCGGAATAGTCGCAAGCGTCTCCCGGTCGGGCTCCTGTCCGTGCCTCCCGCCTAAGGCAGTCTTTCTGCTTCCGCCGTCAATCAGGCATTCTTGATTGTATGAACCCGCTCAACAACGTGACCTTATTTAAAAAGCATTATCTTCTTGGTTAGAGAGTAGGCCTCTGTTTGCAGGTGGTAGAAGTAGACGCCGCTGGCGAACCGCTCTCCGTTGAATGTGACTTGATGTCCTCCGGTTGTCTGCATGCCTGAATAGAGAGTCTCGACTCTCTGGCCAAGTACATCATAAATGGTAATCGTCACTAACTCCTGCTTCGGTATTGAATATTGGATCTGAGCCGTCAGGTTGACAGGAATCGGAGTGGGTACCAAACTGAAGTTTCTCACCCGCGCAGTAATAGTTATAATATCTCCGGCCTGAGGTGAATCGTTACTGAAGACATTCCGTTATGAACAGCAGCCCGATCTCCCTGAACGATTAAACTACGAACAGAGATCCGGCAGTTCCGGATTACAGATTGTTCTCCGTAAACTCCTCGAGTTTCTTCTTGAGCTCCGCGGGAGTGAACTGTTTTTCTATCTTTGACATTTCCATATTGGCGAGCATGTCGCAACGTTCGTTGCCGGCGTGGCCATTATGCCCTTTGAGCCAGTGCCAGTTTACCTCGTGTTTCGATGCCAGGGAGTCAAGCCTGCGCCAGAGGTCTTCGTTCTTAACGGGCTTCTTCGATTTCGTCCTCCAGCCGTTCCGCTTCCAATTTGCCAACCAGCTGGACATTCCGTTCTTCAGATATTCCGAATCGGTGTAGAACTCGACTTCGCACGGCTCCTTCAATGAACCGAGCGCCTCTATGGCGGCCTGCAGCTCCATGCGATTGTTTGTCGTTGCAGGTTCGCCGCCGCTGATCTCGCGATGATGAGAGCCGTGGTCGAGCGTTGCAGCCCATCCTCCCGGGCCGGGGTTACCGCGGCACCCGCCGTCGGTGTGTATCGTTACTTTTTTCATCGTAATAATTTGTTCGGTTTGGTTCAGCAAATGGAAATTTAATAAACGCTGGCATATAATCCCCGTCAAATATCCGGCAATCGGCCGTCAAATTTCATTTGCGTTCGAGAACAACAACCGTCATATCGTCTGCCTGAGACGCCTTCCCGGCATGCGCGGTTACGGCAGAGATGATCGCGTCGATCGCGCCTTTCGCGGAGGAAATTGCCGCACGACGGACGGTATCGATCAGCCTCTCATCGCCGAATTGTTCCCTGTTTACGTTCATCGCTTCGATGACCCCGTCGGAAAACAGGATGAGAACGTCTCCCGCTTCGATGTTGATCTCTTCCTCCTCGTACGCCGAATCTTCCCTGACCCCGAGAACAAGCCCGTGACGGGCAAGTCTGCGCGGCGCACCCGCCGGTGAGAATATCATGGGCCAGTTTTGACCCGCGTTGGCGTAGGCGAGCGTGTGCCTCGTGGTGTCGAGCATCCCGTAGAATAGGGAGACGAACGTGTGCGAATCGGTGCTGTGGTAAAGAAGTTTATTCGCCCGTTCCAGACATCTGGCCGGGTCGGGATCGAATGAGGCCTGGCTTCTTATAGTTGCCTGCAAATTCGCCATGACAAGCGCAGAAGAAAGCCCGTGCCCGCTGACATCACCGAGCCCCACCGCAATCCGGTGTTCGTCAAGCCGGATGAAATCATAATAGTCCCCGCCGACGTTCAAGGCCGGTATACTCTTCCCTGCGATTGCGTAGCCGGGCACAACCGGATCCGAGCCGGGCAGAAAATTCATCTGTATGTTCCGCGCCGTGCGCGCCTCAGTCTCGGCCTGCAATCGCGCCTCTTCGGCCTTCTTCCGTTCCGTTATGTCACGGTAAATGGCGTAATCCCCAATCTGTTTTCCGCCCCGCGAGATGGGGGAACCTATCACCCAAACGTCGACCAGGCTTCCGTCTTTCCGCCTCCTCTTGGTGTCGGCTTCTATTCTCTCGCCGCCGATCACTCTCTTTGAAAAGTCAACCCCCTCTCCCTTGAGCCCGTCGGGTACAAGCAGGTCGTTTATGGGTCTGCCGACCGCCTCATCGCGCGAATACCCGAACATTCTCGTAAACTCATCGTTGACGTTGACAATGCGATCCGTGTTGTCGTGCCAGACGATCGCCTCGGGAGCGCTGTTGAATAGCCTCTCCAAATATGTCTTTTGAAGGATTATCTCCTCCTCTGCTTTCTTGCGCTCCGAAATGTCGCGGTAGATTGCGAACACTCCCATCTGCTTTCCATCGTGAATAATCGGCGCCCCGAGTATCGAGACGTCGAAGACCGTCCCGTCTTTCCGCTTCCGCTTCGAATCCCCTTCTATCCTCTGGCCGTGGAGAACCATCCCGGAAAACATGTCCGCGTGTTCGCGGTATTCCTTCGGTGCTACCAGGTCGTTTATACGTTTGCCGATAGCCTCTTCCCTTGTATAACCGAACATTCGCGTGAACTCGTCGTTCACGTTGACGATTACGTCGTTGTTGTCATGCCAGATAATCGCTTCCGGCGCGCTGTTGAAGAGTCGTTCCAGGTACACAGCCTGAATCTGGAGCTGTGTTTTCTCTTCCTCGAGTCTTGCCATACGTTTCTGCAATTCCACGTAAGTCGGGTTGTCCATCTCACAAACCTCCTTTCGGAATTGTCGGATGTCTTGACGTATCGTAACAATGCAGGTGCAGAAAGGTGCCGGGTTGTTGACACGAAAAGAAAGTCGCAGAGAATTCGTTCATCCCTCAGCCTCCGACAGTGAAAAGCTATCCCGAATAACACAGAATTGCAATCATCAACGGCGCGCAAGAGCGGCGGGAAATTTCGAATACATTCAGGGTTTAGTGTTTCCCGGCGCAATTCCGCACAGCTAACGGCAGAAATCACCTGACGCTGAGCCTGGCGTTCACAAGCGTGAAGACATCATCGATGCCGCTTTTCGCGTCGACATGAATGAAGACCCAGCGTCCCTCTTTGAAGTCTGTGGCACGATTGACAGCCTCTTTAGTTGTGTCGGAGACGCCATGCTCATATGCAGCCGTCAGCAGCTGTCGTTTCATTATGATCTGCGCGGTGAAACTGTCCCTGTCAGGATAGAGCGCGACCACGGACTTTCCTGATTTCGCATACCTTATCGTCCAGCCGTAGTTCACACCGTAGAACTTGAGCTCGCCCTTGAGTTTAAGGGTGGTGGCGAGAAAGTCGTTCAGCTCTTCCCAGTTTGATTTGGCAGTACCGACAGAATTTTCCATCTCTCTTGCCCGTGGCTTATTGCTTCTGTCTGTGAACGCTCCTATGCCCATGCCCGACCTCCTGAGTAAATGACCAAATAATATCACTTGGCCGCCGCTACGAAACAATCCGCCGGGGTAGATGCCTTCGCGATAAACACCAAGCATTTCCGCAGTGTTGGGGCAATTCCTATTCAAACTCTCATGTCAAACGGGCCATCCCACATCACAGGGATGAGACTTCTCGTGCATCTCACGTCTTGCCGCTGAAGTCTCCTCTCGTCCTCTCATAGCCTTCCTGGCAGCTTCGCCCCCCTTTTGTCGCCCTGAAATTGTAGTTCGGCTCGATCATGGGAATCTTCGGGCCGCTTCTGACGAACTCGACGATTCTCTCGTTTCCTATCTGTCCGCGGTCGAGTCCGATATCGTTCGAGTCGACGCCGTGCGCAAGCTCGTTGACGAAGAGGAACTCGCTATCGAGTCTGTCTATCTGGAGCCAGATATTTCCTTCTTGATTGTCCCAGTAGAAAGTGAAGAAGCCGGAATTCTTCTCATGTGCTACGCCTCCATCGTTTGTGCTTTTGGCTATCGTGAAGAACTACTTCCCGTTCAGCTTCCCCCCGGCAAGGCTACCGCCTGTCCACTTGAGAATCTCGCCGCCTCCACCCACGATCCAGCAGCCGGTCGGCGAGGCAAATGTGACTGACCTGATCCGCTCGGTTCCTGCCGGCAGAGTAACTATCTTCCAGGTATTCGATCCATGTACCAGCCTCAGGACGTAGCCCGAATCGACTTCTCCGCCCGCTATTATCATCGATTTCGATCCAGGCACAAATTTTATGTCGCGCAGCCAGAGTGAATCGCCCGTATCGTGAACGGTCCATTTCTTCCCGCCGTCCATAGTCTCCGCCCACCTGCCGCCGAGGTTATCGACAACCACACCGTGTTTGGCGTCTTTGAAATCGAGGGAGACCGCAATTCCACTCAACCCCGGGATCGGCGCGGACGAGGTCCACATCCTTCCCATGTCGGTTGAATGATAGACTCTCGGATGAAATCCCGGCTTCTGTGAGGCGGTGGCAAACCACGCGTTCTTTCCGTGAAGATCGAGACACGCTGTAACGCCGAACTCGCTTTCTGCGCTGTCGGCCGGCGGCAGGTATTTCCTGCCTGCCCTGTGCCACGATGATCCGCCGTCAGAAGTCGTGTACACATTGAAATAATCGCCGGGGAAAGGATCGCCGAGCGCTATGCCGTGTTTCGAATCGAAGAACCGTACCGCGTCGCCGAATGTATGTTCTCTCCTGAAGACCTCGCGCCACATCCTCCCGCCGTTCGTCGTCTTGAAAATCCTGAAGTCGGTACCGGTGGCTGCGTCGATTGAAACGACCCACGCCGTCGATGAGCTGCGCGGTTCGATGCAGACGTTGTCGAAGCCTTTGAGCGGGATGAAGCAGTTTTCCCAATGGGCGCCGCCGTCAACAGTCCGAAGCACGGACCCTCCCGATCCGCAGGCCCAAACGACGGCGGAGTTCACCGCCTTCACGTTCATCAGGGTATCCGTTACGCCGAAGTCCTGGACCTGCCAGACTTGCGCGTTGGACATTGAAGGAGACAGGAAAAGGAAGACAAAGACCAGAAGCCGCATCCTGATTGCGTTCAATCCAATCACCTCCGGAGAAGACTCACCGGCAGCAGCCTTAAACAATCGTTCTGCGGCTGATCGAAGCAACGTCTACTTCTTTACAGAAAATTTGTAGACGGTAGTCTGTCTGTAAGTCTGTCCGGGCCTGAGAGTCGCGGACGGAAACTTCCGCTCGTTGGGCGAGTCTGGATACAGCTGCGTCTCGAGTGTGAGCGCAGTCCTGTGTTGATAGTGCACTCCGTCTTTTCCCACTTCGGTTCCGTTCAGGAAGTTTCCCGTGTAGAACTGGATCCCCGGCTGATCCGTATAAACCGCGAGGATTCTTCCGCTCGTCGGATCGTACACCTCTGCGACTTTCCTCACTTTCTTGTTGTAATCATTAAGGACCCAGTTGAGGTCGTATCCGCCGCACCGCTTCAGCTGGACGTTGTCCTCGTTTATACGGGCGCCGATCATGGTCGTCTTTCGGAAATCCATCGGGGTACCGGCAACGCTCGCGATTTCGCCCGTAGGTATCAGGTTCTCGTTCACGGGCGTGTACTTGTTCGCGTCGATCATCAGGTCTTCATCGAGGATCGTCTTGTTCGGATCGCCGCTCAGATTGAAATAAGTGTGGTTCGTCATGTTGAGAATTGTCGTCCTGTCGGTCGTGCCCCTGTAATCGATTTGCAGCGCATTGTCTTTCAAGAGTGTGTACGTGACCGTCACCTTGACAGTCCCGGGATACCCGTCTTCGCCCGCCTTGCTTACGTACGAGAAGCGGACCGCGGGGCCTTTTACAGTCTCGAGCGGCTTGGCCGTCCAGATTTCTTTATTGAATCCGATCGTCCCTCCATGCAGACTGTTCGGGCCGTCATTAAGAGGAACGTGATATACTTTCCCGTTCAGCTTGAAGGTTCCATGCGCTATTCTGTTGGCGTATCTCCCTATCGTTCCGCCGAAATACGACTTGCCGTTAATGTAACCCGCGACGTTATCGTAACCGAGCGCAACGTCCGCCAATTTACCGTTGCGGTCCGGGACAAGGATCCCGACGGTTGTCGCGCCGTAGTTCGTGACCTTCACAATCATACCCGAAGGATTCTTAAGCGTGTAGAGATATGCCTCCTGACCGTCAGACAGCTTGCCGAACGGCTCCTTTTTAATGGCCGAACCCGCCTTGCCCTTTGTACGGGAAAATCCAACCGTCGAAAAGACCATCGCGACAGCCACAAAAAAAAGTATTGTCTTCATTGTGTACCTCCTCTCATGTGAGCATTCCCTGTAAAGACGAAGGTTTCCTTACCTCAGTTCATCCACCCGGCAAAGGAAACCCTCAACGTCCATTCTCTATTTCTCAGACATAAACGGATAGCGATAGTTCTTCGGCGGCAAGAGGTTCTCCTTCGTGCTCCGTGGCGACATCCATCGCACCATATTCAGAAAGCTGCCGGCCTTGTCGTTCGTACCGCTGGCCCGGGCGCCGCCGAAAGGCTGCTGCCCGACAACCGCTCCCGTCGGTTTGTCGTTGATGTAGAAGTTGCCCGACGAGTTCACCAGAATCCTGTTAGCCGTGGCGACCGCATACCGATCGTGGGCGAAGATCGCTCCTGTCAGCGCGTAGGGCGAAGTTTCGTCGCAAAGGTGGAGCGTCTCTTCGTACTTGTTGTCGTCATACACGTAGACGGTCATGACGGGGCCGAAGATTTCCTCTTCCATCGTTCGGAAGTGCGGGGTCTTTGCGAGGATAATCGTCGGCTCTATGAAATAACCCTTCGAGTCGTCGTAATTGCCTCCAAAGACAATCTCTGCATCGGTGGCTTTCTTCGCGAACTCTATGTACTCGGTTATCGTCGAGAAGGCGCCCTTATCAATGACGGCGTTCATGAAGTTGCTGAAGTCGCGCGGGTCGCCCATCTTCACGGTCTTCAGTTCTTTCACCATGTAATCCTTAAGATCGCCCCACATCGATTTCGGAATGTAAGAACGGGAAGCCGCCGAACATTTCTGTCCCTGGTATTCGAACGCGCCGCGGATTATCGCGACTCCGAGCTCCTCGATGTCCGCACTCTTATGTGCGAAGATGAAGTCCTTGCCGCCCGTCTCCCCGACGATGCGCGGGTAGGATTTGTAGTTGGCGATGTTGGTTCCTACGGTCTTCCACATATCCTGGAACACCGAGGTGCTGCCGGTGAAATGTATGCCGGCAAGATACGGGGAGGTCATCGCGGGGCGTCCCACTGCTCCGCCCGGCCCTGGCACGAAGTTTATCACGCCGGGCGGCACACCGGCTTCCTGGAGAAGCTTCATTATATGATAGGCTGAATAGACCGCGCTCGAAGCCGGCTTGTCGAGCACGACGTTTCCGACCATCGCCGGAGCGGTCGGCAAATTACCGGCTATGGACGTAAAATTAAACGGTGAAACCGCGAACACGAACCCTTCAAGCGGGCGGTATTCCATCTTATTCCTTACGTCCATCGGCGAATGAGGCGGCTGCTGCTCGAAAAGCTGCATCGCGTAGTATGCATTTAATCTGAAGAAGTCCGTCAGCTCCGCCGCCGAGTCGATCTCGGCCTGGAAGGCATTCTTGCTCTGTCCGAGCATCGTCGCCGCGTTCAGCGTGTCGCGCCAAGGGCCCGAGAGAAGCGCCGCCGCTTTCATGAATATGGAAAGGCGCTCTTCCCAATCGAGTGCCGCCCAGGCGGTGCGAGCGGCGAGCGCGGCTTTTATCGCCATCTCGACTTCCCTTTCACCTGCTTGGTGATATGCAGCGATGACCGTCTTGTGGTCGTGCGGAAGTACGCAGTTCGCCGTTTTTCCCGTCCTGATCTCTTCACCGCCTATGATCAGGGGAATCTCAATTTGCTTATTCTGCATCTCTTCCAGTTTTGCCTTCAGAGATGCCCGCTCTGGCGAACCGGGAAGGTAGCTTCTCACCGGCTCGTTCGGCGGCAGCGGGATTTCGTATTTCGCATTTGGCATTTCTGATTTTCTCCTTGTGTGGATTATCTAAAAAATTATATCAAACTCTAAGTCCTAAGCTCGAAATACTAAACAATGCCCAAAAATCTAAAATCAAAATACAAAACGCGGGCGGTTTATACTTTCGAATTTCTGATTTAGAATTTGTTTAGGATTTAGAGTTTCGAATTTAGTATTTAGCCAATCTTCGCCGATAAGCAAAATTCCACCCACTTAGAAAAGATATTCCTTACCACAAATCCTACATTTGCCGGTCTCTCGGCGAGGCGGCGCACGTACCACTTGTACCACGCCTTGCCGTAACTTATCAGCACGCGAATGTTGTAGCCCTCCCGGGCGAGACGTTTCTGTTCGCCAGGCTTTATGCCGTACAACATCTGTATCTCGACCTTCTCTCTAGGAACTCCAAACCGACCGGAGCGTTGATAATCTTTCCATGCAAACCGGTGTCGTGGGTGCCGAAGGCGGCTCTGACCCCGTCATCACCGATTCCTTTCAACAGCATCATTGAAAGCTCGAAGTAATTCCTGTCGACGTCGGTCTTGTCCGGAAATGCGATTCCCGCAGGCTCGTTGTATGCGCCCTTGACCAGGCGCACCATCGGCGAGATATCAAGAAGATCCTCCAGGTCCCTGCCGGTACGCCGCAGGTAAGACTGAAGGCCGACGCCGGTGTTGGCATATTCTCTTTTCACTTTCCTGTAAAGCTCGAGCGTCGAATCGACATAATTGCTCCGCTCCATGTCGATCCAAACGACATCGTTCAGCTCCCTGGCTCTCGCAGCAAGAGCCTTTAAATTCCGGTAGGCATGGTCGGCGGAAAGATCGAGCACGAGCTGGGTGAGTCTCACAGACACTTCGATGTCCAGCTTCTCCGATGATATTCTGTCGAGGAGAGCGAGGTAATGATCCCTGACCGCGACTGCCTCGGTAAGATCCGTAATACTCTCGCCGAGATACGTAAACACGGTCGGGATCCCGTCACTCACCCTGAAAAAGTCTCGCCGCGCCGATTGCCTCATCCAGCTCTTCACCAGGCATGAACCTCTTGAGGGCCTTACGCACAAATCGGTAGTTCGGGACATGCCTCAACAAGTATTGATTTTCCGAAGCCCACAATAGAATATTTCGCGAAAGGCCCACGCCCGCTGCTCCTGTTTTCTTGAACCGCTGACAAAACAAATGGAGTACGGCCTGCCGTCCTCCGGGTGTCTTTACCGTTCACGAAGCCATGACAACAGCAACACTCGACGTTGGCGCATCCTGAAACACCGCGTCGGATAGACTAATCTAACAGTTCGGTCGGAAACTTTCGACATCGCCGCGCCCTTCAACTGCCAGCAAGAATCGGGTTTTGCCTCAACTCGCCGATTGGTAAATTTGTCGGAGACTTAGGAGAAATCATGACAGACTACGATATAATAGCCGGGGCAATTACTTACATAATCGAGAACTATAGCAATCAGCCGGACCTTGAGCGCGTGGCGCACCAGGTACACTTGAGTCCGTTCCATTTCCAGCGCTTGTTCAAGAAGTGGGCCGGTGTTAGCCCGAAGAAGTTCCTTGAATACATCAGCATAGAACATGCAAAAGTGCTGTTGAAGAAAAACGCCTCCCTGTCGGAGGCAAGCTTCGAGACGGGCCTGTCCGGAACGGGACGACTCCACGACCTTTTCATTAGTATAGAAGGAATGACGCTAGGCGAATTCAAAAACGGCGGCGAGAACCTCGTCATCGGCTACAGCTTCTCCAAAACGCCATTCGGGGATATAATCGCAGCGTCGACCCCACGGGGGGTTTGTCATCTTGCATTCGCGGACAACGAAAATCAGGCTTTGCAGCGATTGCGTGCCAGGTTTGCTAATGCCTCCTTAATGAAAAAGCGTGACGTATTCCAGAGCAATGCCCTTCGCATTTTCGAAGACGACTGGAGCGACCTTCCGAAGATCAGGCTTCACTTGAAAGGGACTCCGTTTCAGATTAAAGTCTGGGAGACGCTGCTGAAAATCCCGTTCGCCCAGCTGACTACGTATTATCAGGTTGCTGAAACGATCGGTCATCCGACGGCTTCACGCGCTGTGGGCAGAGCAATCGGAAGCAACCCGGTTGCGTATCTCATACCGTGTCACAGGGTAATCAGATCGACGGGTATAATCGGCGAATACCATTGGGGCGATGCGCGGAAAGCGGCGATCATCGGATGGGAAGCGGCTAAGTCCGAATCAAACGGCGCATTACAGGACGATGAATGACATATCGTTCCGCCGCAGTCAGCGGACATTTGAAGGCGAGGCCGGTGTGGCTAATTTATCGATGGCGGCACCGTTAAACAAACGAAAAAGGTAAAGGAAGCAGGGATATGTACGTTCCAAAATTTTTTGAAATGAAAGACTGGCCGGAGATAACTCGATTCATGAAGGCCAACCCGCTGGCGACGCTTGTGAGCAGAGGAGGAGAGTATCCAATCGCGGCTCATATTCCTTTGGAATTGGAAGAGGACGAAAATGGCGAAACGATTCTATCCGGCCACATTGCGCGGGCAAATCATCACTGGCATCTGTTTGAATCGCAGCCTGACGTCCTCGCAATTTTTCTATCGCCGGTCCATCATTATATTTCGTCTTCATGGTACAAAGCTCCTAACGTACCGACGTGGAACTACATGAGCGTGCATGTGTACGGCAGGATCAGGATCGTCGAAGGTGAGCGACTGAGGAAATCGCTGGAGAATATGACGCACTACCACGAACAGATTTCCTCTCATCCACTTACGGAGGAGGTTTTGCGGAGCGAAATTGAAAAGCAGATCGGTGGTATCGTCGGATTTGAAATAGACATTAAAAGAGTCGAGGCCGCTCATAAATTGAGCCAGAACAGAAATCTCGAGGACTACAATAATATTATCATAGAACTCGAGAAGCTGGAAGACTACAATGCCGGGATGGTCGCGAAGAAGATGCGGGAAATCAGGAGGGTAGATTAAAGGGTGGCGCACCAGACTTTGACCGAGATAATCGGATTCGTAGCAGCTATTCTGACGACTACTGCATTTATTCCGCAGTTCCTCAAGGTGTGGAAGACGCGGTCAACGAAAGATATTAGTATGAGGATGTACCTAATGCTTTGCAGCGGAGTCTTCCTGTGGCTGGTCTACGGCCTCCGACTACGCTCTTTTCCAATTATGCTGGCAAACGGAGTAACGCTGATTTTGACGCTGGCGATATTGGTATTGAAAATAAGACACAAGTAGCCGCTCGTTTCCGCCTTTCTACGTGATGCGAGGGCCAAGTGTCGCGAATTTTGGACTGTTCGAAGAACTCTCGAAAACCTCCAACGAAATAATTACATGAAAAGCATCGATAACATTCTATCTGACGAAATTTCTCTCGATCCTGCGGACTGGCAAGAGGTCCGCGCCCTCGGTCATCGAATGATCGATGACATGATGGATCACATGCATAATATTCGCAGCGAACCTTCGTGGAGAAAAATCCCCGACGAGACAAAACGGTTTCTGAAGAAGGGGATTCCCCGGACGCCGGAGGATATCGAGGATATATACGGAGAATTCCGAAGGCACATTCTTCCCTATCCGAGCGGCAACATACATCCGCGTTTCTGGGCGTGGGTACAGGGAACTGGCACCCCGCTCGGAGCTCTCGCTGAGATGCTCGCCGCCGCGATGAATCCGAATACCGCACTCGGCGAACATTCTGCGATGTACGTTGAGCAGGAGGTACTGAACTGGTGTAAGGAGATGATAAGCTATCCCCAGAGCTCCTCCGGCATCCTGGTAAGCGGCGGCTCGATGGCGAATATCACCGCACTCGTGGCAGCAAGAAATCATCAGACGGGAAAGAACATACGCAAAGAAGGGATTCGCGCGGCGAAGGGGAACATGACTCTCTACTGTTCGACAGAGACACACAGCTGCATTGAGAAGGCGGTCGAGGTGATGGGAATCGGATCGAATTCGCTGAGAAAGATTTCCACCGACGACAATTACCGGATAAGAACCGACGAGCTGGAGCATGCTATCATATCCGATATCGCTGCGGGCGACACGCCGTTTTGTGTAATCGGAAACGCGGGAACTGTGAATACCGGGGCTATTGACCCGCTCGACGATCTTCGCCGCATTTCAGCTGAGCACAACCTGTGGTTTCACGTAGATGGGGCGTTCGGCGCCCTGGCCAAGATGGTGCCGGAATATTCGGAGTCACTCAAAGCTATTGAACGGGCCGACAGCGTGGCATTCGATCTTCACAAGTGGATGTACATGCCGTTCGAGATCGGATGTGTGCTGATTAGAGATGCCGCCGCTCACAGAAACGCCTTCGCTTCGGAAACGAACTACCTGATGAACCACGAAAGGGGCCTCGCCGCCGGACCGGATCCGATGGGAAACTACGGCCTGGAGCTGTCCCGCGGCTTCAAGGCGCTCAAGATGTGGATGTCCCTGAAAGAGCATGGAATTCAGAAATACGCTTCGGTGATCCGGCAGAACATCGCTCAGTCTTTCTACCTCGGCAAGCTGGTCGAAAAGGAAAAACATCTCGAACTTCTGGCACCAGTAAGCATGAATGTCGTTTGTTACAGGTACAAGGCGGACAACCTGTCCGACGCAGAATTAAACGGGCTCAACAAGGAGATCGTGATGTCTCTGCAGGAACAGGGTATCGCATCGCCATCATCGACTATACTCGGCGGGAAATACGCGATTCGCGTGGCCAACACGAACCATCGCAGCCGGAAGGAAGATTTTGAGATCCTGGCAAGAGAAACGGTCAGGATAGGGAACCGGATAGCCAATCGCGGCTTCGGGGCGTAGATGCAAAGCACTGCCAGGTAATCAGACGTGCATCCCCCTCAAGAGTGCATTGAATGCATCTGCCATCGCAACGCCGTACCCGGTGCCTCCGCGGCGGCCGAACAACATCGTGTTTCCGTGATTCGCCGATTGCTTCCAGCTGACCTGTCCGTTGTCGTTCACGCTCGCCTCTATGCGGTCCAGCCGCCAGGGCCAGAGTTCATAACCTCCGGCGCCGGACTGTGGAACGAATCGCCACCCTTCCGGAGTGCGGGCAAGCACCCGGCCCGCCGCCATGACCAGAGAAGCCGTCGACCACATGTTTCGCTCTCCAGCCAGCAGGTCCTGCCATACCGACCCATTCCCCAGCTCTGAAAGCGCCCGAATGATATCTCCCCGCCAGTTGCCTGTGAACGTGAAAGTGATCCATGCGCGCAGCGGGTCGGAAATGCTTTTGAACAGCTCAGCGTGAGATGCCTTCCAGTATGTCCCCCGGTCGCTGGCGGGATCGAACGCGCCGCTCTCAGTGGAAGGCGGATACCAGCGGATTGGCAGCCCGGATCTCCAGAGTCCGACGTAAGCTTCCGCATCGAGTTCCGCGTTCCACTCCGTTTTCGGCCCGCCCGTAGAACCGGCGTTCAATACAACGTATGCCACCTTTTCCTTAAGCAAATCCGGCTCCCGATTATATGACGCAGTGATTATTCGCGCGGAACCGACGGAAGAGATTACAACGGGTTGACTGCTCCCGGAAAGAATGTCCAGCACCATTCTAATCGCCGCCTCCTGTTGGCTGGGAAGTCCGGTCGCTGGATCCTTCGGATTCTTCAGGGGCTCGATCGGCCCCATTGCCACCGGAACGGCTCGGCCGGTGAGATAGGAGAGCTGAGTCACCGGCACGAACCCGGGATCGCGGGGGATATCGAAACCTTCCGGCGCCGCGATAAGAAACTTTCTGGTTATGTCGAGCGCGCCCCCCTTCAGATCAAACTCATCGAGGGCCATGACAGTCGCGAAGTCAAGAAGATCGTCAGGATCCTGCGGGGGATGGTAAAGGTCGGTGATGTGTATCAGTGGAATTTTCGCGTCGCGATCCCTTTTCCCTTCCGAAGAAATGATTCTCTTCGCAACGATATTCGGACCGATTGCCAGCGCGGCCGCGGCGGTGCCGCCTGATTTGATCATCTGTCTTCGCGTCATGTTCTTCATGTCGACCTCGTACTTGATATTCAATGCCGGAAACGTCGGGCGTTGCACCCCGGCTCCTCAGCTTTCTCAACAAGAGATTCCCGGGGCTTACGTGCAGTAACGGAGGGCCGGGTAAATCCTCGGCAGGTAAAGCACAGGACCGTTGCCTCGTTTGGAATACGAACCGATCAATCTGAGAAATAGATTTGTGAGATGTAATTGAGCTATGGAGGAAATTTGTCGCCGGTGTCGCAGGAATCACGCCTTGTCTAGCGAACCGGATGCCGAGGCCATCAGACTTACATTGTCGCGGCCGACAAGTTCAGTCACACATTCTGGTCATCGACAATTTCACACCGTCGTTCAACGGACGACTGCCCCTCGGGGTGATGATCCGCATTCAGACCGGAGTTCACGATACTAAATTACTTCTCGAGACTTGCGGAGCGGCTCTTATAGCGACGAACTAACGATAAGAGGAAGAAGATCGGTGGGCAGAATACCCGCCTCCTCGAATTACTCTACTTGATCAGCCCGCTGAGAAACGAACCCATGTAATATGGCCAGATCAATATCGCGAGAACTCCTTTCCAGAAGGTCAAATTGAGGAAGCCTAAAGTGAACAGCCACCCGATTACCCAAATTACTCCGAAGCTGGAGTTCTCAATCTTAATCTTTTCCATCGACAGCCCTCCTGACGTAAGTGCGAATCATTTGGAACGGACAGGACTACCGTTAGCGCGCTGTCCGTCGACCCGGCTAAATTATCCGCATCATTCAAGAAATGCAACCAGGATAGAGTGTAGGCGTCACAACTTGCCTTGATGCGGGTAATATTGATAAATTGTTCGACCGATATATAATAGCGGGGGGGTGTTTGCAAGAGGTGCGGACGTGCGTCACATTGAGTGCCGTACTCTGCCTTTCAACACCTCCGTTTGAAGCAGGCGGTGAACAATTAGCGGGAAAGATGCGGCGCGAGGAATATTCCAGACCGAAAGAAATCTCCGAGATACGCAGACGCTTTTCATCAGGGGTGCGGCTTGCCTGTATCGGTCATCTATCCCTCCTTAAATCCTGCACAGCCGTAGACGTCAGGCTGTCAATGAGCGATATCGCCGCAATCATAGGACTCTATTCGAAAATCATCGTGTCATGTCGGACGATTGATTTCGAACTTCAAGGACGAATGGTATGACTTTGATTGGAGGATAACACGGCCATGAGAAAATTGCTTGAAAAATGGTTCAGCAGGATTGTGCAGGCCCTCAGACATTTACTCACACCGCCTGAGTTCGCCGATCAAGAGAAGAGCGCTGTTGCCCGCCTTCAAATTCAGTTCATCACCCCTTTCATGCTTATCGCGCCATTGTTCGCGGCAATTGCGATACTCTTAGCGGGCGAATTTGTGCTCCGCTGGCTGGGCTTGCTGGGATATATCTGGATCGTGGGTTTCAGCTCCGTTGCGATTATCCGCCATGGCAGGCCCCGACTCGCCGGATATCTTCTTTTGTCCGAGTTCTGGCTTCTCATTACTGCCTTCGCCATCACTGCAGGAGGTATCCGGGCTCCAATCGTCACCGGATACCTCGTACTGGTTCTTGCCTCAGGCCTGCTCCTGGGGGCGAAGGCCGGCTACCTGATGGCACTCATTTCCGTGATGACCGAGCTTGGCCTGCTCTATCTCGGCAGGATAGTAACTCTACCGGAAGCTCCTTTCGGCCAGTCGGACTTCCTGATATGGGTGGCAGACGCATTCCATGCGACGATACTCGCTATCCTGCAGCACGTTGCATCACGCAACTTCAGGAGCGCGTTGCATAGTGCAGACCGTGAGCTGACCGGAAAAAAGAGGACGGAAATGTCCCTGCGACAAAGCGAAGAACGATTTGCCAGGCTTTCGCAGGCTACATTTGAAGGGATAATAGTGAGTGAGGGCGAGAGAGTCATCGACGTCAACGACCAGGCGCTCAAGATGTTCGGACAATATCCGGATGATATGATGGGAAGGAATATTTGGGAATTTGTGAAACCCAGCGGTTTGGAGCCGGGCCTGAGCCGCGCCAGATCCGACGGCGAAGAGCCGCAGGAATACCTGGCTTTGAAGAGGGACGGCGGGACTTTCCCCGTCGAATCGAGATCCCGTTCGCTAAACGTCGACGGACACAAGGTAAGGCTGACAACAATCCGCGATATTACTGAGCGCAGACGTGCGGAACTTCTCCAGAATGCTGTTTACAGAATTTCTCAGGCACAGGACAAGTCGGCAAGCCTGGAGGAACTTTACAAGGCTGTGCATGAGATCATCAGCACGGTGATGCCCGCCAGCAACTTCTATATCGCCCTCTACGATGATAAGGAGGACATGGTCAGCTTTCCGTACTTTGTCGACGAGGAAGACAGCGGCTTTGAGCCCCACCGGTCCGGGAAGGGGCTGACCGAATATGTGATTCGGACAGGAAAATCTCTTATGTGTGACGAGGCCACGGATCGGAAACTCAGCGAGCTCGGGGAGATAGATCTTGTCGGTACGCCATCCACGGTCTGGATCGGTGTCCCGTTGAAGGTCGAAGGCGTGACTTTCGGCGTCATGGCCATCCAGCATTATACGGATCCGAACGCATACGGCGAGCATGACCTGAAGATGCTTGAATATGTGTCGGAGCAGGTGGCACGTGCAATCGACCGCAAGCGTTCCGAAGACGCATCGCAACGAGAGCGGATTCTTCTAAGAACATTGGTCGACAATCTGCCGACCCCGATCTTCGTAAAGAACAGGGAACACCAGAGAACTCTTGTTAATCCGGCCTATTTGCGCCGTTTAAGGCTCAATTCGAGCCAGCCCCAATTCATAACTGAAGAGAGGATACTCGGCAAGACCGATTTCGATATCTATCCCAGGGAATTGGCAGAACAGTATTTCCAAAACGACCAGAGAATAATCGGGGAGGGCGTGCCGGTGCTGGATAGAGAGGAGTTTCAGTTTGATTCCGATAAGCGCCCCCACTGGGAATCGGTGTCCAGAATTCCGATGAGGGATGAGAGCGGAGAGGTAATCGGACTTGTCGGTATAGGAACGGATATCA
The DNA here is from genome assembly GCA_021825585.1 of Bacteroidota bacterium. GTDB lineage: Bacteria > Bacteroidota > Ignavibacteria > Kryptoniales > JAKASW01 > JAKASW01. The sequence goes on from JAKAGT010000009.1 coordinate 70,526, forward strand.
CCGAGCGAAAACTGGCCGAAGAAAACTTACGCCAGCTCAACGCGTTCAACGAGATGCTGATAGAGACTTTCCCGTTCGGCATAGAAATAGTCGCTGAGAACGGAGAGGTGCTCTTCTTAAGTGAGAAGATGAAAGCGCTTTCGGATGTCGACCCTTTGGGCCGCACCTGCTGGGAGGTTTATCGGGATGACAGGACGCAATGCGATAAATGCCCGCTGCGGCGGGAAATCACAATCGGGACATCAGACAACTTCGAAGTCTCCGGCCTTCTGCGAGGGAGAACATTCCAGATCGACCACACGGGCTTGATGTATAACGGCAGGAAAGCCTTGATTGAAATATTCCAGGACATCACTGAAAACAAGAAACTCCAGTCTCAATTCATGCAGGCCCAGAAGCTTGAGGGCTTAGGCAACATAGCCGCCGGAATTGCACACGATTTCAACAATATCCTCGGCGTCATCCTTGGATATGCGGAACTATTGAGCGATTCCGATTCCGAAATTGCAGGTCCCAATGGAAAGCTCAGATCTATAGTCGACTCTGCCCAGCGCGGCAAATCCCTCGTCAGCCAACTGTTGATGTTTGCACGCAAGACCGAAGCGACCTTCAAGGCGGTCCGTGTAAATGACATTATCCGAGAGACGGAGCGACTTGTAAAGGCAACTTTTCCGAAGACCATTCAGATTACGACGAAGCTTCTCCATGGCCTTCCTCATGTCACCGCAGATCCCAACCAGCTTCACCAGGTCCTGCTGAACATTTGCGTCAATGCGAGAGACGCCATGCCGGGAGGCGGCACCCTGTCGATCTCGACCGGCGTAGTTGACGGTGAAACGGTCAGCGCCAGACATCATGATGCTGCGGCGAGCCGGTATGTCAAGATGGAAATGAGTGACACGGGGATCGGCATGGACGAGGCCACAAAAGCAAGAGTATTCGAGCCGTTCTTTTCAACGAAGGATATTGGCAAGGGAACAGGGCTGGGACTTTCTGTCGTGTACGGCATCGTCGAAAGCCACCACGGGTTCATCGAAGTCAACAGCGAGTTAATGAGGGGAACTACGATAAGCATCTACTTCCCTGTCGAAGAGCAACCGATGGACCTGTCGGAATCTCATGAAAGATCAACTGAGCCGGTTTCGGGCGGAAACGAAACAGTCCTGGTTATCGAGGACGAGGAAATGCTGAGAGAGCTGTTGGAATCCATACTGACTTCGAACGGATACAATGTGGTTACAGCCGGGGACGGCGAGAGCGGCGTTGAGACATTCCGGATCAATAACAACCGGATAGCAGTTGTCATGTCGGATCTGGGGCTTCCCAGGCTGAGCGGTCAGGAAGTCGTCGGGAAGATAAAGAAAATAAACCCGTCGGCAAAAGTGATCGTTGCCAGCGGATACATCGCACCTGATGCGCGCGCCCAGCTGGAGGGTCTTCGTGTGAAGGCCTTCATCCAGAAGCCCTACATGAAACAAGAGGTCTTGAACGCCGTGAGGAACGCAATCGATTCTGCCGACTGAGCCTCCCGCGGCGAGCGGCACTTCTCGGACCTGAAACGACTTCGGCCCTTCGGGAGAATTGAGTCTGTCCCGATAGAAATTATCTCTAGACACTATCCGGTATCTGAGATCGTTTCCATCCACGCATACCGCATTCAAGAGAACATAGACGGCACTCCCCGCGGAATCTCACACTTCCATGGTCTGGTTCCCACCGCTCGTAGTATGAACCGGACGGAACAGGACGTGAGGAGAAGTTGTTCTTACCTGTACAAGAAATGTTAAACCTTTAAAAGAACACTATTTTATCTTAATATTGAATATATGTTAGCAAATTCCACGGCTCGAATGGCCAAAAAGAGCGCATTCTGACCCTCAGAAGAACCAATCCGAAGTTACGGCATCCAATCAGTGATGCAAAACAAAATACCAGAAGAGAACCAAAGATGGATTACCAGATCAAACCAACCTCTCAATTCAAAGAACTTACTATTGACGAAACACTCAAATACCTCCAGGCATCTGCAGACGGCCTTTCCGATCAGGCCATAAAAGAAAGACTCTCGTTCTTCGGGCGAAACGAGATAACCGAACAGAAGAAAAACCCCCTGGTGGAGTTCCTCGGTCGTTATTGGGGACCGATGCCATGGCTCCTCGAACTCGCCATGTTACTCGCGTTGCTTCTGAAACACGAACTCGAAGGAATAATCATTTTCGCCCTGCTGACGGTAAACGCGATTATCGGATTCATGCACTCGCGCGGGTCACAGAAGGCGGTAGAGCTGTTGAAACAGAGGCTCGCAATAAAAGCCAAAATGCTGCGCAACGGAAGCTGGACGACCGAAGACGCGGGCGGAATAGTGCCGGGCGACGTACTGCTCGTCAAGCTCGGAGACATCATTCCCGCAGACGCCAAAATAATCAGCGGTGACCTGTCGGTCGACGAGTCCGCGCTGACGGGAGAATCTCTTCCCGTGGAGAAGGAGAACTCAGACATCATCTATTCCGGCGCCGTCGTAAGACGAGGCGAAGCGAAGTGCATTGTCGTCAATACAGGATCGAACACCTACTTCGGCAAGACGGCAGAACTCGTGAAGATAGCAAAGCCGAAGTCGCATCAGGAAGAGATCATGATGGCTATCGTGAAGTATATGATGTATCTCGGGATCGCCGCCTCGATCATAGTCGGCGTTTACGCCTTCGTGATGCACATGAATGTATTGCTGATTCTCACATTCATTGTTGTTTTCCTAATGGGCGCTGTGCCGGTAGCGCTTCCGGCCGTCATGACGATCGTTCAGGCCGCCACCGGGATGAAACTCGCCGAGGAAGGAGTTCTGGTAACGAGGCTCGACTCGATCGAAGACGCGGCATCAATAAGCGTCCTGTGCCTCGACAAGACCGGAACCATCACGGAGAACAACCTTGCCGTTACAGATAGCATCCCCTTTTCGGGTTTCAGTAAAGATGAGGTATTACGGTCCGCGGTTATGGCATCGCGGTCCGAAGGAATGGATCTGATTGACCTTGCGATTATTAATTACGCGAAGACCAACAGCATAGACCTAAACTCCCATAAACAAATTTCCTACACTCCCTTCAACCCGGCGATCAAGCGGACGGAGGCGGTCGTGGAGGCTGAGGGGCATCAGTATCGCGTAGTAAAGGGCGCAGCCCAAGTCATTCTTTCGATGTGCAAGAACGTAGATGATAAGACTCTCGCGGACGTGAACAAAAACATCTCCTTATTCTCGCAAAAAGGTTACAGAACTATCGCTGTGGCACAGTCCATAAACGGAGATCAAGAAAACCTGAAACTTACCGGTCTCATTCCGCTGGCGGATCCGCCGAGGCCCGACTCGAAAAAGATGATAGAAGAAATTCGCGAATTAGGCGTCAAGCCGCTGATGCTCACCGGCGACAGTCTCGCCATAGCTCGCGAGATTGCCGGTCAGGTCGGCATAGGGACAAACATTATCCGCCTCTCCGACATTCAAAACATGACAGAGGACCAGCAGGCGGAGAAGGCGGCTTCGAGCGACGGCTTCGCCGAAATATACCCCGAAGACAAGTACAGGATAGTTAAACTCCTGCAGTCGAAAGGATACATGGTCGGCATGACCGGAGACGGCGTCAACGACGCGCCCGCGTTAAAACAGGCAGAGATGGGAATTGCGGTCAGTAACTCCACAGACGTCGCCAAGGCTTCAGCCAGCGTCGTACTCACCGAACCCGGAGTTAGTGTGATCGTCGAAGCGGTCAAGAGAAGCCGTGAAACTTATCAGCGGATGCTCACCTGGGTCATAAACAAAGTCACGAAGGTGATACAGGTGGTCGGTTTATTGACGATCGGATTCTTCCTAATGGATAAGATGGTGCTGACGCTGCTCGGCATGTCGCTCCTGGTGTTCGCTAACGATTTTGTGACCATGTCGCTCGCTACGGACAACGTCAAGCACACGGTCGCGCCTAACAACTGGAACGTTAAAGACATAACGCTCGCATCGCTTGTCGTGGGTGCCTTGTTAGTCATCGAAGGAATTGTCGCCTTAATTTGGGGACATGATTATTTCCACCTTGACTTTGTGCAGCTGCAGACTTTCGTGATGCTGATGCTCATATTCACGAGCCAATTCAGGGTGCTCATCGTCAGGGAAAGAAATTACTTCTGGAAATCGCTGCCAGGAAAAGCCCTGATGACTTCCACCCTCGGTGCTACAATAGCGGCAGCGCTCTTAGGAGTCTACGGAGTCATCGTTCCCGCACTGAGCCTAAGCGCTGTGCTCGCCGTGCTCGTGTTCTCGGTGATTTTCACGCTTCTCATGGATTTTCCGAAGCATTACGCGTTTAAGAGATTCGGAGTAGAATAGAAATCGCATTTGCCGAGGATATCTCTTTCTATATCCATAGAAAATTGTCATGACAATTTTCTATATTTATAGGAATTGAGATACCTGAGTTCAGAAATAGACCGCCTCTTTGCCGAGGAAAACAAGATGTGCCTCATCGCCGGGCCGAGACAGGTGGGAAAGACAACCCTCGCAAAGCACTGGCTCGAGCGGCCTGACCTGCCGCAGGCCTACTTCAATTGGGATATCGACTCCGACAGACGGTCAATCCTCAAATATCCTGATGACTTCTGGAAGCGAAAAAATTCAACTGTTCAGACACCCGTTAAACTCGCGCTTGATGAAATACACAAGTTTCCGCGCTGGAAGAGATTCCTGAAGGGCCTTTACGACTCGCAGGGAGGCAATCTTAGAATAATGGTCACCGGCAGCGGTAAGCTCGACGTCTACCAGAAGGGGGGCGATTCTCTCTTTGGGCGGTACCAGTTGTACCACCTCCATCCGTTTACCCTCGGGGAGTGTCTTTCGAACGGCAAACCGTTCCATCCAAGTCCCAAATCTTTCTTTGAAGAAATACTCCGTCATCCCCCAACGAAGGCTGCTGATGAGAACCTGCGACATCTTGAAAAATTCACGGGTTTTCCGGAACCTTTGTTCGCAGGCAGCGAATCCCGTCTCCGACGATGGAGCCGTTCACATGAGCAGCTGATTATACGAGAGGAGCTGAGAGACCTCACTCGAATTCGCGAACTCGGTTTGATCGAAACACTCGTAAGTCTCCTCCCTGAACGTACAGGCTCGCCGCTTTCCATAAACTCGCTTCGTGAAGATGTCGGAGTCCGGTTCGAGACGATACAGAACTGGCTGGGTGCTCTCTCGAGGCTTTTCTATCTATTTAGCATACGCCCTTATGCTGGCAAGCTGGTGAGAACCTTAAGAAGAGAAGAAAAATTTTACCTCTTTGATTACTCCGTGATAGAGGATGTGGGCGCAAGGTTCGAAACTATGGCGGCATTGCACCTGAGAAAACTCTGCGATTACTGGACTGAAACGGGTCAGGGGGATTTCCAGCTCCATTATGTTCGCGATCGAGAGCGGCGTGAAACAGATTTTCTGATCTCTCAGGACCGCCAACCTTTCGCACTCGTGGAAGTGAAGCTAAAGGGATCAAACATCGACCCTTCGCTCCGGTATTTCTCAGACCGGCTTAAACCCAAGTATTCTATGCAAATTGTCCGGGAAGCGGAAGGTTTCAGAGACGCCTTTGTCTCAAAGGGGATATTGCTGACCACCGCAGCCCAAGCACTCGCCGTGATGTGAGGTGGGAACTCCATCTCCTTGCTCGTTTACTAAAGTAACCCAGAGGGGGTGGTCAGTGTAAGAGCATTCCCATCGGTGCCGCTCTCGTCAGACTACCCCCGCTGACGCCATCACAAGCTATTCAACTGTATATTCCCGTTCACCGTGGAGAGTGAGATTTGTCCTTCTCCTTTGCCCATCGTCCCTTCGAGATAAGTGCGCGAGCTGGAGCTGATAGCAATCGAGAGACCCGATACCGTCACGCTTCCGTTCACGACCGACGCTGAGATTGCAGCGGAAGTCGACGAAGGCACCCAAAGTGCTATGTTCCCGTTCGTCGTGGTGAGTTCACAGCGGTTGCCCGCAAGAAGCGTAACGTCGGCATCGATATTCCCGTTTGTGAGATTGGCATTCAGGTCTCCAAAGATATCGTATGCGCTGAAAGTGCCGTTTGTGAGTGTGGCGTTTACCGAGTTGATGATGTTATCTACCTCGGTGGTCCCGTTCACGTCCGTCACAGACACCGCCCAATCGCTCGGCACCCGGATTTCATAGTCAACCTGGTAGGTTCTGTTTCCGGAAGTGTTCGGCTGGGTTGTCCTGACGCCGAGCAGAGATCCGGAAGAGACAATGTCAACCGAAATGTCGGTTATGTGCCTCCTCGCCTGTTCAAAGGATTCGTCCTGTACGATCTTCTGCCCGGTTACTTCGACCTCGTCAAGTCCGTCGACACCGATTATCGTTATACTCCCGTTAATGTCGCTGACAGAAAGTTCATCGTAGTTGGCTACCGGAATGTAAAAGCTGAAGTCTTCGCTGTACTCGGACTGGGTGCTACTGTCGTTGATGTTGATGCTGCAGCCGGCAAGAAACGCCGTGGCCAGCAAAACAGCCGCCCAAAAGTCAAACCTGCGATTCATAAATATTCCTCCGCAATTTGCCCGGTCAAAGCAAGCTCGCCTAACCTATCGGTATGATACCCTTCGCACCGGGTTATGAGTAAATACGGGAGGTGCTACACGACTTGATGCTCGCAAAGGCTGAAATAATGTACCACTTGCCCGGAAAAAGCACAAAGAGGCAAGCATGCGTTTATTATTCAAATCTGTCGATTCCGCGTAATTTTTAGTTCGGAGCCGGCTCGGAACGGCAACCTGCATGACTGTGACCGAAACAATAATGCGACATCAGGAGTCACTTCCGCTTCCCCCTATCGACGCGGCGAAGTATCCAATTGTACACCGGATCGACGCCATTCTCAAATTCGTCGAATGAAAGCCAGATCTCCTTGTCAGGTAGGACGGCACACTCATTATCCAGGGACCGGTCGGGACGAAGAAACTTCTTGCAGGATATCGTGCAGTACGTGCCCGTATTCGGCAAGCGCAGAATGAGGACCTCTCCGTAGTGTGATGCCTGCCCTGTTGGCTGTCCGACGATTGTGAAGAGCTTGTTATCCTTCACCGTTGCGGCCAGTACGCTGGCCGAGCTAAATGTTCCCTCTCCGGTAATGAAATACACCTGCCCTTTGAAGGGGTACTTCGCAGGCTTGGTGTAATAGTCGGAATGTTTATCTTCTATCCCGGCGAAATAATCCGAAGCGGTGGAGTCGCCGACATACAGACTATCGGTGTTGATCAGTGTATCGGGCAGGAAGATCCTGCCGGTGCGCTCCCTGAAGCGCCGTTCATATTCTTTCACCCTTTCAGGGTATACTGCACGCAGAAGTGGCGAGATTTTCACGAGTGTCGAGAACCCTCGGATTGAGTCGGCGACGCCAAGTTTGTACAGGAGCTGATCACCAAGAATGCTGCTTCCGCCGCCGTTGCCGCGCAAATCTACGACGAGAGTCCTCACCCCCCTCTTATGCATCTCTTCCAGCATCTTGTCCACGTAGCTATCGAAATATCCTATTCCCTTCGTGACGAAAATGAAGTAGAGCGGTATGCGCTGGAAGAATCCAAATGCGCTTAACAAGTGCCTGTCGAACATCGTGTTGAATTGCATGTAGCAAAGACTGTCGGCAGGGATTATCGTGTACCAGTAAAGCTCTTTTTTCCTTCCAGTCACTTCCGACGACTTGTAAGTGTACTTAAGACTCGGAGACAATACGGGTAGTAATGAGACCGCTCTTTGACCGGAGCGCGGACTGTTGAGTGTCAGCAGCAAAGTGTCCGAGGTGATGATCCCCTCGTGTTTCAGGTACCACGGACTTCTCAGCGGCTGAATGAGCTTCCACCTCACCCAGCCGAAATTGTCGTACGAGAAATAGCTTGCAAGTTTACCGCACACGCTGCTGAGCGGCACTCCATTCAAAGCGATGACCGTTGATCCGACAAGCGTGGAGTCCCCCCCTTCTTCGACCGCCGCTACGTAGAGAGAATCCTTAAGCCAGAGGATTCCGATGGGATACACTCGTTTATCGGAAAAGTCTCCTACCCTGACCTGGGTGTGCGAATCGTGTACGTGAGAGGCAAGCTTCTCCAGCCCGATTTGGAAACTCACATCGCTTGTCTCATGCGCGAAGACATTGAGCAGGCGGTCCGTTTCCGAATCCAGCCACTCTTTGCTTACATACCGATATGGTTCGGGATGCGTCTGTTGCAGTTGGCTGGAAAAGTAGAGCAGGTCTTGCTGGTACTTGTTCAATGATTGAAAGCCCTGGCGCTGCTGGACAGAATCCGGGGGGGACTTTGCCAGACTCAGCAAGCTTTGCGATGAAGAACAGCCGAATATAGTGGTGAATAAAACGGCAAGTGCCGCCGACCCGAACAGCTTGACAAGAATATGACTATTGGCGAAATGTGAGCTGTTCCGCTTGCACCCAGAGGAGCCTCTCTGGATCGATAGAATGAAGAGCCTCATGTCGCGACCTCCTTTGTTGGCATGCAAATATTTCTTCGAGGTGCTGCGCGACTACTTGGGCGGTTCTATATGCGATTCACTTGTCGGGGTGCAGGAACCATGAGTTAGTTGCACATTGTGCGCGGGACCCATCCCACGGACAGACTCTACGTGTTCTTCCGGAAAAGTTTCTTCCTCTTTGCTGCAAAATCGTTAACAGGAATCGATCCGTGGGCAGCTCACTTAACAGCCGCAGGCGTTGTTGGTGAGTCGCCAATTGCGCAACCACAATTGGCGTCAGAAGGACCAATTGACAATAGGAAACACCGGAAATTGTCCGCCCGTCTTGATAATATTCACGATGCCTATCTGGAGACCTTTCATGGTCTCGGCGTAGTTCACAAGCCCGAGCTGAAATCCGCTCACATGATTACCCGAATTAAACCAGCCGTATTGGAATCCCTCCACGTTATTCTTGGTAAGGTTTACCAGCCCACCTTGGAAGCCTACAGTATTCGCGTCACAGATGTTCACGAATCCCCATTGCAGCCCGGTAAAGCCGCCGGTGCCGACTGCGTTGACGAGCCCCCAGTCCAGGCCGACCATCGATACGTTCTTGCCATATATGAGATTTATGCGAAGGCCGACTATCGAATGGCTCTCCGGAAATATCTGGATCGGATCAAACAGCGCAACATTGACCGGCTCGGTCTGGGCTGAACTCATTGATGGTAGTGCAATAATTGCAATCGTGAGTGCAACAAGCGTCTGGATAGCTTTTGACTTCATGGAATTCTCCTTCTATTATTCGCCTTTCTGTGACATTGATTGGTGGGAAAAAAGCAGAAGCACTCATTTTTCTAATAGAAAACCTGAGGCTCGGAAGATACCGGCTTGTCATGAATTTACTTCATGGATATGCCGTTTCCAACAAGCACGCAGAGGCTGGGTGTAATGCCTCACTGAAAGGGTTATTTCTCTCGCAAAGGCGCCAAGAACGCAAAGAAATGTTGACGAGCGGTTCGCTTGGCGAGAAACCATAAGTGAGGGGTTACGGCTGGGTCTGCAACAAAAATATAAAACACATAGGGCACATTAACGAATAAATCTATGTTTTCTAATGTGCCTATGTGGTTAATCTATTGCTTTTTACAAATTTGTCGCACACCCGCAGAGGCTTGGAACCTCTACTCCCTTTTCTGGCGACAAAGTCTTTCCCGCTGTTGGCGAAACAGATCTATACCCTCATCAGATCGATAAGTCTTTCGAGCCGCTCGATCTTCTCGCCGCCAGTGTGGGAAAGTTGCGACGTGAACGTTATCTCTACCCTTGCCTGAGAGCTCTCCTGCGTGATGCGGTGCCTGATGCTGCTAGTGTAATATGTTCAACGGTTCTTTACAGCGGTCAAGGAGCTGGCGCCCCATCAAAACTCTTCTCCTGAAAAAGCCCTTTCCACCAACCCGCTAAGATTTAAGAGATCATGTTTAGGGAGACGATGGCTCCGTATTCTTAAAACCCATCTTGAGATAATTATCCAGGACGCCGGAAAGAATCGGCGGTATTGGCTGGAACTTCCTCGTACGACCTTTTGAACTTTTAACCGATATGGTTTTGGATTGTGGATTGTAGTCAGAGACCCTGAGGGCAAGCGCTTCTGACTTTCTGACCCCGCTAAAGGCGTAAACTGAAAAGAGCGCATTGTCTCTGTTAGCCAAAGCGTCAGCTGACTGCGATATGACTTTTAGCAAACGGGTAATTTCCTCAGGCATTATTGGTACAGTAAGACTGGAAGGATACTTTGACAAACGCAGGTCAGAGGACAGATCGTTGTCCATGAATCCTTTCGCAACGCACCATCTGAAGAACGACCTGTAAACAATCTTGATTCGATTGACCGTGCATATCGAGCGCTGAAAAGCTCTTGACCCGGATCGATACGTTCGCTCGGCGGAAACATGAATGATATGCCCATCCAGCAGTTCTTGGTTGATCGACTTGAGATTCATATCTGAGAATTCGTTCAGGAGTCGGATAAGATCATGAGAGTAGCAATAGATAGTGTTGCTGGACAGGCCCGATGCCCGCAGATGGTTGAGGTAGATATTGATTGCCGACCGGAGAGTGACCTCGCTTTTTGTTGCCTTCCATCTTTTTCTAAGAGCAGAGAATATGCTCGGTGAATGGTTGGAATGTATAACTCTTTGACAATCGTTTTGCTTAAACATAGTCTACCTTTCTTTGGGTTTGTGTTCGAAATTGTTTTAAGAGTGAATGTTGCTCCCCGCTTGCGAAGTCGGTCTGCGGAAACCGACCGGATGGCTCATTCTTGAGGTGCGGAACCAATGACGGATCGGATATACACAACACACATTCTTGCATTCGCAGTCGCTTGCGATAAAAGCGGCCGGTATTTATTCGGTCGTGGTTGTAAGCTGCGGAGGACTCGAGAGTTATAGCTCGTTCGCAGACGGGTTGAAGCAGCTCTTCGAAAATTGATTTTCGAAAGATATGCTGCCGATGTTAATTGCTTGTAACAATGTGAGTTGTGAACCGGTCGGGAAATTCAATCTCTGTAAGTCTTTGAGTCTGGACTATTTCCTATAATATGCATTATAAGAAGTCATCCTGCAAAACGGCCATTGATTTAGCCTGCTAAACCGCTACGGGACACCATAAGTTCGTTACAGCAGCTTTGGAACTTCGCTGAGGAAAAATTCCTTCACCATCTCCCATGTAACTTGGTTTGTCATATCGGGCATCGGTTCGGATTCTGCGTCGTCGAAATACACAAGTGACTTGAGGATGTGCACACGATTATAATGCGTGTCAGCATACTTTCGGTCAAAGAGCCTGAGAAGATCAGCTAATCCGAACTCCTGGGCAACGGTATAGAGATCGATGAAATCCCTCGAGCGCCGGTGTCCCGAGGCAAGCGCAAGACCCGTTCCACCGGCGAGGTAGAATTCATTGAGAACCGATGCCGCGGTAAGCATGTCCAGAACATTCAGAGCGTTCGGAGGAATAAGCTCAACGTGCCATCTGATCGTTTTTTCATTCATGATGTGCGCTCCTTTGTCAGGGCAGCTATTTCATCTCGCGGCACGCCGTAGATGATTCCCCAGAAGCTTGCAGATCTCGGAGACAGCCCGCGGTTAGTGGTGAGCACATTCTTGATATCGATATCCGAAAAGTTCCGTCTCATCCAGTTGACATCGTTTTCGTCACCAAGTTCCAGGATGCGGCTGATTGTATATGCAGGGTACCTAGAGGGATCGAACGAATCGATTCGGACGTCCCAGAAGAGATGGTTCAAATGAGTCCGTGTTTGTTCCACACTACTCTTCTGTTTCCTATGACATATAAGAAATCATCCTGCCGAGTACGGAAGCAAGAATGGTAATCCCCTTGCCCTGAATCGCCATCGCGGCGGCCAAAAAAGATAAATCTCGCATCTTCGGCTCCTCTTTAATTTACTTCACGAATACTCCGCTTCCAACCTACTCGTGTTCATTCAGCGGCCATATTTCCTTCTGTGAGGCACTGAAGTTCTCGGTGCAGGTCTGATAAACTCATACACTTTCCATATGCCGTCATGCTTTCTCAATACGTACTGTTGCCTGCATGTCTCTCTATAGGGGTAAGTGTAAGAATTATCCTTCGAGTCCCACCAGCGAAGATACCAGTACTCCGTGGTTGAAACGAGTATCTCTTCTTTCTCTATCCTTCTCACATTAATGCTAAGAATTCTTTTGGTGGACGGATTCATCGGATTAGTTATTACCCATTGGGTGAAGTTGTGGACAGAGCCCACCTCATGCGAAACGTCCCGGACCAGAACTGAATAACCTGCAATCCCAGGGTAGGTGGCCGCACCATCAAAGAAAATATCCCTGAGTTCCTCCCTGTGAACCATCTGAAAAACAAAGTTTAGTCTTCTCCCCGGTCTGACGTAATAGTTCCTCATCGATTCAAAGGGTACCATGGTGCATTTTTTGTTTGGAAATATTCACGCGGTTGAAGTGGGCGCAAGAGATGGGAACCGCTCATAACGATCTGAAGGAGAAAGAAAATGTTCAAGTGCTATTTGACCGGAATTGAGTTGAAAGAAGAGGAAGCGTTTGTGCTCGACATTGGCGCAGCAAGAAGAGCGATAAAGAAACTGAAGGACAAAACTTTTGCCCTTGAAAGGTTGATTCAGGAGCTCGGCCAAATCGATAAAGTGGAGATACGAAACCGAAAAGGCAAATCCATAAGGCAGAACCGCCGAAGGCTGATAAGCCATAATCTGGCCGAAGCCTACTCTAAGACTTACCCCGAAGACAACATCTTTGTAAGATGGCGTGATTGGATTACAAAGATGCGTTCCAAGGCGCCAGCGGAGAACTCGCCTGATGCGAATTGCGGACATAGACATGCTGAATTTAATCAAGCACTTGCTGTACGTCGAAGTGCTGGAGTTTAACGAAAGGAAGGGCTCCTGAAAACGGCAAGCAAGAAATCACTCGCAAAATGTTTCTCTAAGAGATGGCACGGCAAGCTGAAGTGGCGCTCCATGATGTTGTCACCCGCTCAAATTCTCGAGCGTCAAGCCCAGACCCTTTCCAAGGTGTTTGGCAGAGAAGCCATGTATTACCCGTTCAAGATGAGCTGGTGACCCCCGACACCCAGCATATCGAATATCAGAGCAGGCACATCGACCATAGCCGCAATCATTTGACAAAGCTGTTATATATAAGACGTGAAATTTTTGCAATGAGAATATCTGCAGAATTGTCCGTTATCCAACGCTGGTCGGCGTTCTTGTTCGTGAAAACAGCAATGACATAGTTAACCCTGGGCGTGCAAACAATCCCGCAGTCGTTTCTCGTCGCGTTCAATTCACCGGCCTTGTGCGCGATTATTATCGTGTCCTTGTAGGTCGGAAGGAATCGTGGGATGTCGATATTGTAAGTTTGATCTTCCATTAGCTTGATCATCGCCATGGAACTGGCTGAATCGACGATCTCTCCCTCGTAGAGTTTTCTAAGATATATTGCCGTTTCACGCGGGGTGGTCACCCCGATGCCGAATCTCTTTCCGAGAACGGTGTCGATTGATGTGTGCGGCATGAAAATTTTTGAGATCATCTCGGTCTTTGTCAGTCCGGCAGAGTGAATAAATTCGTCCACTTTCTTTAGCCTGCCCACCCAGTCAACAAGCATGTTCGCGGCGCTGTTGTCGCTGAGGTTGATTATAAGCCATGCAAGGTCGTGCAGAGTCGGGTTGAGACCATCGTTCATGAACTGCAGAATTCCGCTTCCCGGGACCTTGTCGGAATCAGTAAGGACAACCCTGTCGTTAAGCGACAGTGTGCCGTGTTGTGCATCCTGGTAGAGTTTCCCGGGTACCCAAATCTTAATCACGCTTGCTGTCTCGAAGCGCTTATCCGGATTGCAGGAGGCCGTTTTTAATTTATACTTTCATCAGATCGATCAGTCTTTCGAGCCGCTCGATCTTCTCGCCGCCGGTGTGGGAAAGCTCCGACGTGAATGTAATCTCCACGTGAGCCTGAGAGTTCTCCTGGGTGATGCGATGTTTCACGTCTTCGACCCGGTCGAGCGCGTTCATCATGAGCGGAAACGATTCCTTGTAGAAATCCTGGTCGTCGGAGGGGAGATAAATCTTCACAGCGGCGCCTTGCATCTCGATCTTCGGTACTCTCAGCGGCTCGAGCTTTATTTTCATCTTGATCAGACTCAGCAGATTTTCTGCCGCCTCTGGTATCTTCCCGAACCTGTCGATTATCTCGGCCCGCATGTCGTCTACTTCGGCGACACCCGCCGCTCTCGACAGCCGTTTGTAAAAATCGAACCGCTCGGCGTCAAGAGAGATGTAGTCGTCGGGTATGAAAGCATCGACATCGACCGTGACCTGCGGCTCGATTTTCCTTCTCGTTAGCGTGTCCAGCTGGTCGGTGAGCTGTTCTTCGAATTTTGCCTCGGCAACCGCCTCTTCGAGGACGCGGTTGTACATCTCGAACCCCATGTTGTTTATGAAGCCGCTTTGCTCTTTTCCAAGGACGTTTCCCGCGCCCCTTATTTCCAGGTCGCGCATCGCCAGGTTGAACCCGGAACCCAGCTCCGTAAACTCCTCTATTGCCGCGAGTCTCCGGGCAGCTTCTCTCGTCAGGTTCGAAAAGGGCTTCGCGATCAGGTAGGCGTATGCCTGAGTGTTCGACCGGCCGATTCTCCCCCGGATCTGGTACAGCTCCGCCAGTCCGAACCGGTCCGCGTTGTTCACGATTAGCGTATTCACCGAAGGTATGTCTATTCCCGATTCGATGATCTTCGTGGCGATCAACACGTTCAGCTTCTTTTCCAGGAAGTGTACCATCGTCCGCTCGATCTGGAGCGGCTTCATCTTGCCGTGTATGATTCCCGCCTTCGCGGCCGGCACCCTCCGGTGTACGAAGTCGGCAAGCTTCTCAAGATCCTTCACTGTGTCACTCACGATGTACACCTGCCCCCCGCGATTCAACTCCCGCTCGATCACAGATTGGAGGACCTTTCCGTCGAAGTTGACTATGTATGTGTCTATCGGGAGCCGGTTAGCCGGAGGCGTCTGGAGTATCGATATATCCATCGCCGAAGAGAGCGACATGTACAGGGTTCGCGGTATCGGAGTCGCTGTCATGTACAGCGTATCGACATTGACCCTCAACTGCCGGATCTTCTCTTTCGCCTCGACGCCGAACCTGTGTTCCTCGTCGACGACAAGGAGCCCGAGGTCACGGAATCTGATGTCGCCCGAAAGGAGCCTGTGTGTGCCGATTATTATGTCTATCCCCCCGGCTTCGATCTTCTCCAGCACCTTCTTCTGTTCCGCCTTCGTCCTGAAACGCGACAAGACATCGACCTTGACCGCGTAGTCCGCGAGCCTGTCGCGAAATGTGTTGTAGTGCTGGACCGCCAGGATGGTTGTAGGGACGAGTACGGCGACCTGCTTGCCGCTCATCACCGCCTTGAAGGCAGCCCGCACGGCGACCTCCGTCTTGCCGAAGCCGACATCGCCGCATAGCAGCCTGTCCATCGGGACTCCGGTTTCCATGTCGCGCTTGATTTCGGATGTCGCGCGCACCTGATCAGGGGTGTCTTCATATATAAATGACGCCTCAAGCTCGTGCTGCCAGATGCTGTCCTTCTGGAACGTGAACCCCTGAGACTTTTTCCGCTCGGCGTAAAGCTTGATGAGGTCCTTGGCTATGTCTTTCAGCTTTCCCTTCGCGCGGGTCTTCATCTGCTGCCATTCCGCTCCACCGAGCTTCGACAGCTTCGGACTGAACCCGTCCTCGGAAGCGTAACGCTGGAGTTTCCCGACGTAATCCACGTTTACATAAAGCATGTCCCCTTCGGCGTACTCAACTTTAACGCATTCCTGCGTACTGTCGATTATCTTCAATTTCTCCATCCCGAGGAACCTGCCTATCCCATATTCTTCATGGACGACAAAATCACCCTTTCGAAGGGAATTCAAGTCGCGCCTGAGGAGTCCGACGAATTTCTTGGCCTTCTCCTTCCGCGAAACAAGCGGAGAGCGCCTCCCGAAAATTTCGTGTTCCGTCAACAGGGCGTACTTGTCGGATGGGATTATGAACCCGCCGGCCAGCGAGGCCTGGATGAGCTTCACCTCCCGCCT
Source organism: Bacteroidota bacterium (assembly GCA_021825585.1). GTDB lineage: Bacteria > Bacteroidota > Ignavibacteria > Kryptoniales > JAKASW01 > JAKASW01. The sequence goes on from JAKAGT010000009.1 coordinate 86,694, forward strand.
CAGCATCGTACCGTTCAGTTCGTCATATTCGTTCAGAAGCCCGGCGAAGTTGTCTTCGAGATGCTTTGTGCTGGAGGCAACAACGATGTTGTAGCCTTCGTTGAACATCTCTGCAATCTTGTTTGCCGCGAGTTGGAGCTTTCCGCCGAATGTCGGCTGTGGAACGGCATTCACGTTGAAATCTTCCTCCCGCCGTTCGACCGACCTCCAGAAAACCAGACTCGACTTCCCGGTCAACTGTCGGGTCAATTCGGAGAAAGAGCCTTTCAATTCTTCCGTGACTGCGGAAGGCTCATGAAACACCACCCTCGTATCCCCGGGGATCTGGTCCGCAAAAGGAATGGATTGTTCGCCGGAGTTTGAAAACGGAAGGAGGGTAAAGGAGGCTACATTCGAAATCGACCTCTGAGTTATCGAATCGAAGATTCTAATGGAATCGACGGTGTCACCGAAGAAGTCGATTCTTACCGGGTTCTCTCCTGATTCCGGGAAGACATCTACGATGCTTCCCCGCACTGCATAATCACCAACCTCTTCGACATAATCCTTCTTCTGGTAGCCGTACTTAAGGAGTTTCGCGACAAACTCATCATGGTCGACCTCCGCTTGGGCCTGAATTATAACGGCACTCGCCTCAAGCGAAGCCTGGGCCGGCATCTTCCTGAAAAGCGTCGCATAGTCGACGATGTACATATTCTTCTTCCCGGAATAGAACTCGAACAACCCCGCCAGGTTCGGACCGGCTGAACCGGACGGCTCGTCCTCAGTTACAAGCTCTACGGGAACCATACCGGAGAATACCGTATAGTCGGACTGGATCCGCTCGCTCGTTTCGACGTCGTCGATGACAAGGAGTATGTTCGAATCGCTCTTCTTCTCGAGCTCCGACAGGACAAATGCAACAAAGGTCGGGCTTAACGAATGGAGACCGATCGACCTCGAGTGTTCGATCTTGTCGATAGTCTTTCGAATTGTCGCGACTGAGGCCAGCTCACCGCTGAAGGCCACTATCGACGACGTCTGGTCGGCTTTCATGTTTTCAGAAATTTCCCTCGATTGCGCGTCTCACAAATCCGTCCGCCTTCTGCAGTCTTGCCCTGGCCTCGGATGCATCCACCGAAGCCCGTATCATGACCACCGCCGTTTTCACGTGGCCTCCCGCATCGAGCAGCACTCTCTCCGCTTCATCGTAGTCGACGCCGGTAATGGTCATGACGATTCGCTTCGATCTTTCCTCCAGTTTCTTGTTTGTCATCTGAAGGTCTACCATCATATTCTCATAAACTTTGCCGAGCTTTATCATGGCAGAAGTGGTTATCATGTTGAGCACGAGTTTCTGCGCCGTGCCGGATTTCATGCGGGTCGAACCCATTATCACTTCCGGGCCGACTTCAGGACAGATCGCGACATCTACGTCGATATTGAATTGCGAGCGAGGATTCGTCGTGACGAAGATGGTCTTTGCGCCAATCTCGCGCGCCTTCTTGACGGCACCTACTACATAAGGCGTTCTCCGGCTCGCGGCAATCCCGCATACTACGTCCTTGTGGTTAACGGAGTGTGCCACTATATCGTCCGCGCCGTTCTCTTCCAGGTCTTCCGCTCCTTCCTGGGCCTTGAAAACCGCCGGCCTCCCCCCCGCAATGAGTCCCTTAATCATTTCAGGATCGCTCCCGTAAGTCGGCGGACACTCCGCCGCATCCTGCACTCCGATCCGTCCGCTTGTTCCCGCACCCGCGTAGAAGAGCCGGCCACCATTCTTGAACGCGGCGACAACGATGTCGACGGCCTGCGCGATGTACGGAAGTTCCTGCTCCACCGCGAACGCGACTTTCTTGTCTTCGTCGTTTATGATTTTCACAATCTCGATTGAGTTCCTGGCATCGATATCCATCGAGGCCGCATTGCGCTTCTCGGTCGTCAGAGTCTTCAGTTCCTCGAAAAGTGCCCTTTTGTCAGTCATTTAAACGTTCCTCGCTTCCAACATTTCCATGAATTTTTGTTAAATATCCCTTATAACCGCGCCCACAGCCGGTCTCCGGTTTTCCTTCTTCATGCCTCGTTCGTTCTGTTCCACGTGAAACTAGCTCAATGCAAATACACCATCAGCACGGAGATATCTGCCGGCGAGACGCCTGATATCCTGCTCGCCTGCCCGATCGAACTCGGCTTCACCTTGTTCAGCTTCTCCGTCGCTTCGGTGGAAAGCGATTTCACTCTTCGGAAATCAAATCCATCCGGGATCTGCATCGATTCGAATTTTTCGAACCTTTCAATCTCTTCAAACTGCCTCGCCATGTATCCGGCATATTTGGTTTCAATCTCTACCTGCCTGACGACGTCCGCCCGAGCTGCAGCTTCCATGGGAAGCGAATCGCTGCGGAAGTACTCGAGCTTCAGGAGATCAGACAGGCTGACATCCTGACGCTTCACGAGCTGTGACAGCTTCTCGTTCTCCGTGATGGGAGCCGACCCCACTTGTTCAAGATAGGAATTCACAGCGGCAGGTGGGACACTCTTAGCATCAACGTAGCTGGATAGCGTCTCTACATAACGTTCCTTCTCCAACAGTGAATCGTACACGTCGCTTGGAATCAAGCCGTACTTCCTCCCATATTTCATCAGCCTTCTGTCGGCGTTGTCCTGTCTGAGCATGAGCCGGTACTCCGCCCGCGACGTGAACATCCTGTATGGTTCGTCAGTACCCTTGTTAACAAGGTCGTCTATCAACACACCGATATATGCTTCTGCTCTGCTTAGGACAAACGGATTTTCGCCTTTAACTCGGAGGGCCGCATTGATCCCGGCGACAATTCCCTGTCCAGCGGCTTCCTCATAACCTGATGTACCATTTATCTGCCCCGCGAAGAAGAGTCCGCCGACAAGATGCGTCTCAAGCGTGAGCTTCACCTGGTGCGGCGGGAAAAAATCATATTCGACGGCATAACCCGGCCGAAGCATTTCGACATGCTCAAGTCCAGGTACTGTCTTCATCGCCTCACACTGGATCTCGGCCGGGAGGCTGGTGGAAAATCCATTTACATATACGACGTTAGTGTCGCGTCCCTCGGGTTCAAGGAATATCTGGTGACGCCCCTTATCGGCAAAGCGAACGATCTTATCTTCGATAGAGGGACAGTATCTTGGACCTATCCCTTTGATCAGGCCCGTGAACATGGGTGATTTGTCAAACCCGGTTCTCAGCATGTCGTGCGTACGCTGGTTCGTGTAAGTGAGGAAACAGCTCACCTGATCCTTAGTCACCTCCAGGGTCTGAAAAGAAAATGGCTCTGGATCCTGATCCCCCGGCTGCTCCTCAAGCTGGCTGAAGTCTATGCTTCGCCGGTCGACACGGGGTGGCGTCCCGGTCTTGAGCCTGCCGCTGACGAATCCCAACTTCTCCAGTGATGCGGTCAGGCCTATCGCAGGGGGCTCGTTGAACCTCCCTCCTATCCGGCTCTTCAGGCCGGTGTGCATCACTCCATTTAGGAACGTGCCGGATGAAATAACCACGGCCTTACAAGGTATCCTGATCCCGGCGGCAGTTTCGACACCGGCAACCTCTCCTCCTTCGGTAAACAGCTGAACGACCATATCCTGCATGATGTGCAGGTTAGCCTGACTCTCTACGTGTCGCCTGGCCTCCACTGAGTACGCCTCCCGGTCATTCTGCGCCCGGGGCGACCATACGGCAGGCCCCTTCGACTTGTTAAGCATCCTGAACTGGATTCCCGTGGCATCCGCGATCTTAGCCATCTCTCCGCCAAGTGCGTCTATCTCGCGGACCAGGTTCCCCTTTGCCGTACCGCCGATTGCAGGGTTGCAGGACATCCTGCCGATGGCGGCAATATCCATCGTCATTAAAAGGACCTGACAGTCCATACGGGCGGCGGACAGTGCCGCCTCTATGCCGGCGTGGCCGGCGCCTATCACAATTATGTCGTACTTTCCTTCATTCATAACTATTAAATCTCAACTCCGGAAGAGAATCCCGGGATGAGAACCATCACCAAGGAACACGCTTCTATGCGCTTCGCTCCCGCCTTCTGTCAACGTTTCACGTGAAACCATCACTTACCTATGCAAAACCTCGAAAATATGTTGTTCAGGATGTCTTCCGTGGTAATCTCCCCGGTTATCTCGCCAAGGGCGTTCAATCCACTCCTCAGGTCCAGGGCCACAAATTCACCGGACTTCCCGCTTTCCAGAGTCTCTAGTGCATAACCCAGGCTCTTCCTGGCCCTCGAAAGTGCATCCCTATGCCGGGCGTTTGTCACGACCACCGAACTCTCGTTCAGATTCTCACCCAGCACCAGATTAAATAACCCATTCTTCAGTGAATCAATTCCATCTCCATGAAGTGCTGATACATAAAAAATATACCCGTTCTGGGGTACCCTCGGTGCCTCAGTCCTATACAGGTCGACCTTGTTCCAAACCCTGACAAGCTTGACACCTTCTCTGGCGCAGACATCTTCAAGCTCCGAATACAGCGGCTCGGTGCCGTTATAATCATGCTCCGACAGATCCATAACCAAAAGGAGGATATCCGCTTCCTTTGCCTCCTTTTTCGCCCGCTCAACACCCTCTCGCTCTATCTTGTCCACCGTCTCCCTCAAACCCGCAGTATCGGTCAGTCTGAACAGGACGCCTTTGATGGAAACCCTCTCAGATATAGTATCGCGGGTAGTGCCGGGGATCTCGCTGACTATCGCCCGGTTATCTCCCAAAATCGCATTCAGCAGGCTGGACTTGCCGGCATTCGGCTTCCCCGCAATCGTGACGCGCACCCCTTCACGATACACCCTGCCCACTGAATAACTCGCCAGCAGCTCATCCACTGTCATAATTGCATCTTCAAGGCGGGTTTGAAGCGCCTTCCTGTTGGCAAATTCCACATCCTCTTCGGAGAAGTCCAACTCCAACTCGAGGAGCGATGCCAGATTCAGCAGCTCATCCCGTACACCCTTTATCTTGCGTGAAAGCTCGCCTGACAATTGTCTCACGGAGCTTCGGTAAGCCGCATCGCTCTGTGATTGTATCAGATCGGCCACCGCTTCGGCCTGCGACAAATCGAGCCTGCCGTTCAAGAAGGCCCGTTTTGTAAATTCGCCCGGCTCGGCCAGGCGTGCACCGGCGGAAAGCGACCTTTCAAGCACCCTCTGTGTCACAAGATACCCCCCGTGGCAGCTGATCTCGACCACGTCCTCACAGGTATAGCTACCGGGTGCACGGAACGTAACGACAACAACTTCATCGACAAGGCCGCCTTGCTCATCGACAATCTTCCCAAAATGAGCGGTATGCGAAGGTGCCTCGCACAGCTTCGTTCTCCCGAGAAAGACGTGGTCTGCAACTGCGAACGCATTCGCTCCGGAAATTCTAATTACGCTAATCCCCCCTTCACCCGGCGGAGTGGAGATAGCGGCTATAGTGTCGTTATTGTCCAACATGTTATAGACGTGCAAAACCAGATTTACTTGGAAGAGTGGGAGTGCCTTAGTTCTTCGAAATCAAATATCCTGATCATGTCAATCGGTCCAAACGCATCGTCACTTCTCGTAATAAATATAATTCTTATTCGTCACATGTTCCCACCTCAGCACCACTCCTGACGTGAGGGAAGCATGTTGTCAATCTTCAGGATTCAAGAGATATCTCGTCCTTTCATCATTAAGCTGTCAGGTACGGAACGATATTCCGAAAAACAGCAGTGCAGCCAATCGCCAATCTCTTTCGTCGTGACCTGGAATTCCCATTTTTTATCATTTCCTTTATGAAATCACGCCTAAACGTTTTTATCTTGTGATAAATGGAGAACGCATAGTGGCTGTCCCCTCGCCGTCTATTTGGGCCTTGCTGCCATTCGTTGTGTTGCTGGCGGCCATCGCAATCGGCCCGCTGGCGAATGACCGCTGGTGGCAGAAATACTACCCGGCAGTCTCTATAGGTATGGCGATCATTACCGCCGCATATTACCTGTTTTTCCTGCACGCATCCGCGCCGCTTCTCGAATCGGGCCACGATTACATAAGCTTCATTGCTCTGATCGGGTCGCTTTACATAATATCAGGGGGGATACACATACGGCTGCGGGGCGAATCCCGCCCGATAGCAAACGTAATTCTCCTCGCCATCGGAGCGGTGCTTGCAAACTTTATCGGCACCACCGGCGCATCGATGATACTTATACGCCCCTACATCCGCGTGAATCGTTACCGGATCAAGCCGTTCCACATAGTATTCTTCATCTTCATCGTAAGCAACGTGGGAGGCGCCCTGACCCCCATAGGCGACCCGCCGTTGTTTCTCGGCTATTTGAAGGGGATCCCGTTCTTCTGGCCGGTTGAGAACCTCTGGCATATCTGGTTGCCCGCGGTAGCAATAATTCTAATCGTCTTCTACTTCTTTGACCGCAGGGACTTCTTGACTCTGCCGCGAACGGAGCAAGCGCTTGCCGAGAAGTTGAGCGAGAGCGGAGAAGTCACGGGACTGCACAACATTATTTTTCTCGCTGTCGTACTCGGTGCGATCTTCATCACCCATCCGGCCTTTTTGCGCGAGCTGCTGATGGTCCTCGCCGCGGCAGCATCCTACATCACGACGAAAAGCGAGACTCACGAGAAGAACGATTTCGACCTCACCCCTATCAAGGAGGTCACCATCCTGTTCCTCGGCATATTCATAACTATGGTTCCTGCGCTCGAGTATGTCGCGCAGAATGCCGCCCACTTCGGTCTTCAGGCGCCCGGTGACTTCTATTGGAGTGTGGGAGCGCTCTCTTCCGTGCTGGACAACACTCCGACCTACATCAACTTCCTTAGTGCCGCGCTCGGACGATTTGTCGACTACGGCGCAGTACAACAGATTCATAACCTGATCCAGACACATGGTATTGCTCTTCCGTTTGTCCCCGGCAGCTACTCTCCGGATCTGAGGAGCACAATCGCAATGTTGGTTCATTACCATCCTGCAGAAGTCATGTCGGGAAGCGTGACGGGCGGACAAATTGCAACTGCGTACCTCCTTGCTCATAACGGAATCATAGTTCAGGCGATATCGATCGGTGCGGTCTTCTTCGGCGCGATGACTTACATAGGCAACGGGCCGAACTTCATGGTTAAGAGCATTGCCGAGCAGTCGGGCGTCCGCTGCCCGTCGTTCGTGTCGTACGTCCTTCGTTATGCACTGCCGGTGCTCGTGCCGACGCTCATCATAATCTGGCTCGCATTTTTCCGGTGAAGATATTTCTCCGGCCATAGGCATGACCTGATTCTATCCTGATTGTCCACGCCATAGAAATTAGTCTTCCGTTCTTGTTTATTTCTCGGTTTGAATCGATCTTCAAAACAAAAAGAACAAATGAATATCCTGAATAAATCATCGAAGTTAGACAAGGTCTGTTACGATATCCGCGGCCCGGTGCTCGACGAAGCGAAACGGATGGAAGACAACGGCCGGAAGATACTCAAACTCAATATCGGCAACCCAGCGCCATTCGGATTCGAGGCGCCCGACGAAGTCGTACAGGAAGTTGCTGCCAACCTGAGGAAATCTGAAGGGTACATTGATTCGAAAGGGCTTGTGCAGGCAAGAGATGCGGTCGTCGATTACTCGACCCGAAACGGAATACGCGGCGCGAGCACAGACAACGTATTCATCGGAAACGGGGTCAGCGAACTCATCGTCATGGCGATGCAGGGATTACTGAATAGCGGAGATGAGATTCTCATACCGGCTCCGGATTATCCGCTCTGGACCGCGGCGGTTGTGTTGAGCGGCGGGACCCCTGTCCACTATGTCTGCGACGAGAGCTCCGACTGGTGCCCGGACCTTTCCGATATGGTTGGAAAAATCACTTCCCGAACCAGGGGTATCGTCGTCATAAATCCAAACAACCCGACGGGCGCGGTATATCCGAAAGAAATACTGACCGGAATAGTGGAGATAGCAGAGAGGCACGGGCTCGTCATATTCAGCGACGAGATATACGACAGGATCCTGTATGACGGCGCACAACACATCTCCATCGCTTCATTGACGGACGGCGTGACTTGTGTAACCCTGAACGGACTTTCCAAGTCTCACCTGATCACCGGTTATCGCGTCGGCTGGATGGTTTTCAGCGGGAACCTAGCGGCCGCGAGAGGCTACATCGAGGGAGTCAACATGCTGGCATCAATGAGACTTTGCAGTAACGTTCCGGCTCAATACGCGGTGCACGTCGCGTTAAGACAAGAGAACACCATAAGGGCTCACACAGCTTCCGGCGGGAGGCTGAAGGAACAACGCGATCTCGGTTACGAACGGCTCGTGAACATTCCCGGCCTTTCGTGCACAAAGCCGAGAGGAGCCTTCTATTTCTTTCCCAAGATAGACACTAAGAAGTTCAACATTGAGGATGACGAGCGGTTTGTCCTCGATTTGCTGAAAGAAGAGAATGTGCTGGTGGTCCAGGGGACCGGGTTCAACTGGTTCCATCCCGACCACTTCAGGATAGTATTCCTGCCGGATGTGTCGTCGCTTAAGAAGGCGTTCGATTCGCTCGACAATTTCCTGGCTCATTACAAGCAGCGGCCAGCGTAGATACAGGCCCCAGAAGAAATCTGACCCCATAAGGGAACCTCAGCGGCGTTTTCATCAAGCCGCTTTGACTGAACAGAGACGTCTTCTGCTGTCTTGCAACCCTTACCTCTTCCGATTAAAATTGCTACGACACAGAAGCGGAGGTTTAAGGAACATGTATCCGGCAAAACACGCTATCTTCCTTCTAAACGTATTCCTGATTGTGAATTGCGGCAGTACGCAGAAACAAGATCTCTCCGCAGGCAAAAACATGGAGGATGAAATGTCGACTGCAACCGCAGCAAAGTTCTCGCTGGCGAGCACGGCCTTTAAAGAAGGCGAAATGATCCCGAAGAAGTACACTTGCGACGGCCCGGACATTTCCCCGCCTTTGGAATGGCACGGCGTTCCCGCAGAGGCAAAGAGTCTCGCACTCATAGTCGAAGACCCTGACGCACCGATGGGCACCTGGATACACTGGGTTATCTTCAACATTCCGCCGGGGACTTCCGGACTTCCCGAGCATGTCTCAGCCGGGAAGACGCTTCCAGACGGCGCCGTCCAGGGACGGAACGACTTCAGGAAAATCGGGTATGGCGGACCGTGCCCCCCCGGAGGAACGCACCGCTATTTCTTCCTCCTGTATGGTCTCGACACGATGCTGAAGCTTCCCGCAGGCAGCACGAAGGCCGACCTGGTTAGAGCGATGGAGGGACATATCGTGGGCAAGGCACAGCTGATGGGAAAGTACTCGCACTGAATCCGGGACGATAGTCTTGTTTTCCGCTTGCACGATTCAGGGCATGTGAATCCTGCAACGAAAAAGAGTGCCCCTGCCGGTGCTTACCCGCAGTCGTGCATGTTGTCTCACACGACTCGGCCGGGACGACCGGAATACCTCTGTCGATAACCCACCTCGTACTCAAATCCATATTGCATTTCCGAATCACGCCGGTTAAACTAATGCATTCTAGGGCGATCATGTGTGCTGGGGTGAGATCATTTAAGCGGCAAATTTCTGAGTTGACTTACCGGTCCCGGAATCGACCTCAAGAAGGCGGAAGATACTGGTAATCAATGTTCTCACCAGCGCTCAATTCAAAAAGTATGTCAAACGCTAAAACCGGAAAGTAAGCCAATAAATGATCCTTGAATACCGCCAAAATCTAACTGCATCCCGATTCATACTCTTTTTAATGCCAAACCCTCTTTATTGCACGCTCCTATTTGTTCTTTCTTTCGCGACCGTGAATCCCGTTTTCGCGGCCGGGCCGGGCAGCAGCGGCGGGAAAGCGCAGGCGGGCCCAGCAACCATAACTGTCAAAGGATTTCTATTATCGGGAGGGCTGACGAATAATTTCTCCGCGGTCCTTTATGATTCCAACGGGGTCGCGATAGATTCGCAAATGGCGGTCGGAAATCAGCTGGCATTCAACAACGTCGCGACCAACTCTGCTCCCTCCCCACTTCCGACCGGATACGAGCTTTCGCAAAACTACCCTAACCCGTTCAACCCGTCGACCATGATAAGAGTCCAGATCGGACAACCGGGCGAGGTCAGTTTGCAGATCTTCGACGTTCTCGGAAGATTGGTCTCCAGTTACACTGGAAGCCTTCGGCCGGGCATCTACAATTTTGAATGGGAAGCAGGCGTCGCAAGCGGCGTATACTTCTACAGGGTGATCGCGGGGAATTTCATCGAGACGAAGAAGATGGTGAAGCTCGACGGCGGCGGATTCGGCAGCACGGCACTGACGCTTGTGAGTTCGAGCCCAGGGAGCTACGGTCAATCGCAGGCTCCGGCATTTCAGGAGACCGGGTTCCCGAATTGGCCCAACAGCATCCAGTCCAGCGGCTATACGATAAAGCTCTACAGCCTGCTCCAGACGTATCCGCAGGTTGTCGACACGGTCATACAGGTTCCGACGCTCGGACAGGACACAACCCTGACCGTATATTTCCGGGGTGCCCCGAGGGATATCGTCATTCCCATGCCCGATAGCATGAAGATGAGTAACGGATCGTTCGTGCTCGGACCGTCCGCAACGATATTCGTCAAACCAGGATCGGCAGACCTCGTGAACATCGGCCGGTATTTTTCCAACCTGTTGAAGCCCGCCACCGGATACGATATCCCGGTCGCGGCCACGACGGGCATCCCCAGTACGGGTAACATTTATCTCTCGACCGATGCATCCGATTCATCACTGGGAGACGAGGGATATATACTCACTATCACGCCAGACTCCGTTGCGCTTGTCGCCTACCAGCCAGCCGGGATATTCCACGGCATTCAAACCATCAGACAGCTTCTTCCGCCGGGAATTGAGAGCCCGAGCCTCCTGCCCATCCCGTGGACAATGGAGACCGGACGGATTGCTGACCGCCCTCGATTCGCATGGCGGGGCGCGATGCTGGACGTCGCGAGGCACTTCTTCGGGGTGCAGGATGTGGAGGAATATATCGATCTCCTTTCATACTACAAGATTAATCAGTTTCATCTCCACCTCTCAGACGATGAGGGATGGCGGATACAAATTAACTCCTGGCCAAACCTTGCCCTGATCGGAGGGAGGGGATTCTATAAGTACTACAGCTCCGGGTATTATACTCAGGCGCAGTATTCACAGCTCGTTGCGTACGCTCAAAGCCGTTACATGACGATAATTCCCGAAATTGACGTTCCGGGCCACTTTGGGGCCGCACGGGCGTCTTATCTGAAGCTTAATTCGACTTCCCAATATTGGACCGACACCCTTTTCTACGACATTGTCGACAGTGTAATCAAAGAACTCTCGGCGATGACTCCCGGCCCGTACATCCACATCGGCGGCGACGAAGCAACGTACTACGGCGTTTCGGATCCGGCTTACGTCACCGTCATCGACAGCGTGCAGTCCATCGTCCATGATTACGGAAAGAAGATGATCGGCTGGGCGCAGAATATCGGCGAGGCAAAACTGTCCCGGAGTACGCTGGCTCAGAATTGGGACTGGCGGGAACCGGGGTTTGTAGACTCGGCGGTTTCTCAGGGTGACAGGATCATCATGTCGCCAGCCGACAAGGTGTATCTCGATCAGAAGTACAACTCATCGACGCTGCTCGGGCTGAATTGGGCTGGCTATGTCGGCGTAGAGACTTCATACGATTGGGATCCCGCGACCCAGGTTCCGGGAGTCGGAGAAAGCGATATCATCGGGGTGGAGGCGCCGCTCTGGTCCGAGACGCTCCACACTCTCGCAGATATCGAATACATGGCTTTCCCACGCATTATCGGCGTAGCCGAGATCGGCTGGTCGCCAGCCGCAGGAAGAAACTGGAATGAATACAAGGTCCGACTCGGTTACGACGGGATGAGACTTGATGCGATGGGTGTCAACTTCTATCGGTCTCCTAGTGTGCCCTGGAGATGAGCCGGCTGCGTGTTTCATTATTCCGGGTTGGATTTTTCTTGACATCTCCGGTTATTGTTCGTAATCGCTCACTGAAAGGGTTGGCTCTCGACCCTCTGCTTCTTCTGCGCTCAGATGAATTGCTCGCAAAAATACCTTTCATTCATCTTTCAGCCCGGCTGTTCTCACAAAGGAACTCACTGGTTTTCAGGTCCTTTGAAAGCTTGAAAATCCCCCTCTTTCCCCATTTTGTAAAGGGGGAGGGGTCAGGCTTCGCTTTTGCCAACACCCCCTCTTTGAAAAAGAGGGGAATGGGGAGATTTATTATGCTTAACTGTACCACTATATTTAGAAACCCCTCTTCACCCTCCCATAACGGAGGCATTGCTATTGTTCGATGTTTTCACTTGCATCGACGAGAGTAACAGACTAAATTTTATTTGCGTTCTTTCATAACAGTGAAGCACTGGTGTCCCGACGGAAACGTCGGGGTGAAAAGGGAATCCCGTTCCCCGAACAAGACGTTCGGGAAGCCGAACTCACAGGATGTGAAAACGTTCGGCTGAATCCGGGAGCTGCCCCGCAACTGTATTCGGCACCTGCATGGGTTCGCCACTGATCTCAGCAAATGGGATTGGGAAGGCAATACCAACAACTGCCGTGAGCCAGGAGACCTGCCAGTCTTTTTTTGAATAAAGAACCTTCGAGGGAGAGGTCAAATCAATTCCGCCGCAAGCGCGGAAGAGTTTATCTTGCGTTACCCCAATCTCAGAAAAGGTTGGGGTTTTTTATTTTTCACCATCGAGAGTAGGATGCTTGCTTTAGTTCTGACATTGCTGCTGCACCCGGGCGCCGATTCGCTGAAGATATTCACTGCGCCCGACGTCGTCGTTTCGGCAACCCGCACGCGTATTAATTCACAGGATTCGCCGACGAAGGTTGTCGACATCAATGTGAAAGAAATGGCCGATCTGGGATTCTCCAGCATTTCGGGCATTCTCTCTTCAACGTCAGGGCTATTCGTAAAAAACTACGGCCCCTCTCAACTCTCTACCATCAGCACCCGCGGCACCGGGGCAGAAGAGACACTTTTCATGATTGACGGGGTCAGATTGAACAACGTGCAAAATGGTCTGGTCGACCTCTTCCTTATACCTGTCTCGCAAATCGGACATATCGAGATTGCGGAAGGAGGTTTTTCCTCGCTCTACGGCGCAGATGCCGTCGGAGGAGTGGTCAACCTCAGGACTATAACCGACAGCCACCCCTCAATCGGAGTGACCCTCGGTGCCGGTTCGTACGGCTACCAACAGAGCTCGATTGACGTTAACCGTAAGACCGGCGGCATGTTTGTGAACGCCATCATTCAACAGACGCGCTCCGCCGACAACTTTCGTTTCAATTACACCAATGGTCCGATCTCTTTCCCGATGAAACGCAGCGGTGCCGACTATGTCTGCAACAACCAGCTCGTCAAGCTCACCATGCCGGGAAAAGAGAGCACAACTTCCGTGATCGTAAGCAACGTAAGCGCGGACCGGGGAACACCAGGCGCGGTGACGGGTCCCTACTTCATCGGCACGCAGCGCGAGTACGACAACGATTTACTTGCATTGGTCGACCATAAGAGGCGGATCGGGGAAATGACACTCTCCGCTTCAGCCGGCTTTACGTATGGTTATCTCCGATACGTCGATCCGCCGCTGGTGGCCGGAGGTTACGGGATCGATTCCTATTACAAAATGGTCTCGGTGCAGCCGAGCGTACAGCTCAATTATGCTTCTACCGCTTTCGAAGCTGCCGTTGGCGCCGACGCGGAAGGCGACCGCGGTGCAAGTTCGGAAATGAACGGGATCAAGGATCGAACCAGGACGGGAGTCTTCGCAAGCGGAGTAATAAACATACGAGGCCCGTTTGCATCCGAAGTCCACATCTCGCCGAGCGCCAGGGCCGACTGGTATTCCGACTTCGGCGGGACCTTTAACCCGAAACTCGGGCTGAACATCAGGCCGGTCAAGTCACTCCCGATTAACATCCGCGGTAGCGTCGGGACCAGCTTCAGGGCGCCGACATTCAACGAGCTCTATTACGCCGGCGCAGGCAACCCCGACATTAAGCCCGAACAATCAATAAGTTACGACGCAGGCCTCGTCTTTCGAATCCCTTCGCCGCTCGCGGTCGAAGGAGATGTCGACTTCTATTCCACAAACATCACCGACGGAATCGTCTGGCAGCCTTCGAACGACGGCATCTGGCGACCACAAAATTACCAGAAGATCCTGTCACAGGGAGTCGAACTCAGCCTGCAGGCAAATTACAACAGCCTCGCGGTGCTGAGTGCAAATTACTCATTCGGAAAATCTCTTGATGTCTCCGATCCGAAGTCGTCGTCATACGATAAGCAGCTCATTTACCTTCCGCAGGAGCAGGCTTCCCTCGTCGCCGCTGCCTCCCCCGGGATAATGATATTCTCCATGACGATCCAGTACACCGGATTCAGGTTTGTGACGCCGCAGAACGACGAGTTCCTCCCCCAGTTCACTACCGTGGATGCGGCGGCAGGCGTAAAGGTTCCGGTCGGCCATCTTGTTATCTCGCCTTTGCTCTCGGTGAAGAACATCTTCAATACAAATTACCAGGTAGTGCCACAATACCCGATGCCGCTTCGGACGTTTTACCTTAATCTCGGCATCAAATACAACCAATAAGGAAATCGATGAAAAAATTACTACTCCTAATTTCAGCCTCAGTTATGCTGGCATCTTGCGCAAAGAGCCCGCTGCAGCCGTCGAGCACCGCATTACAAAACGTCTCAACCGTTTACGTGCTCAACCAGGGAATATACGGTCAGGGAAACTCTTCGCTCACTGCCTATTACCCGGATTCCAACATAGTTGCTGCCGACGTATTCAAGGCGGTCAACGGCAGGGGCCTTGGAGACACCGGCAACGACATGACGATCTATAACGGCAACGCATACATGGTCATCAACAACTCGGACAAAATTGAAGTGATGGATGCTTCCACGGCAAAGTCGGTCGGGACGATCTATTTCAACAGTGGAACGAGTCCTTACAGGATTGCGGTTTACCCGGACCAAAGCACCGGTTTTGTAACCGACCTGTACACTAATACCGTATCCGTTGTCGACCTGCTCACGAACTCGCTTGTCCCGGCCGACACGATACCCGTCGGCGCCAACCCCTATGGGATTGCCTACACTTCCGGAGAAGTCTTCGTCACTAATTCAGGTTACGGTTCCGGAAATACGGTTACGGTTATCGATGCCGCCACCAGGAAGGTCGTCAAGACTATCACCGTCGGTGCGGGCCCGACCGAAGCAGAGCCGGACGGAAACGGAAATGTCTGGGTTTCCTGCCCGGGGAGTTACGGTGACATAGGCAAGATTTTCATAATCAGCGCTTCGACGAACGCGGTGACAGACTCGATAAGCGCCGGCGTCGCGCTTCCCTCTTTCAACGGAGAAGCACTTGCGATCGATCCGCAAAGAAATGCGGCTTACTTGATTGCAGATAGCTCCGTTATTAAGTTAGACACGAAAACCGAGCAGATATCGGACGCAAACTTCATCAGCGGGAGTTTTTACGCAATATCCGTAGATGAGGCGACTGGAGATATATACGCCGCAGACGCCAAGGACTACAAGTCAGACGGAGAAGTGTACATTTATTCTCCCGACGGACAATTCACGAACCGCTCATTTACTACAGGCATAAACCCCGGTGCGATTGCGTTTGAACGGTAAGCCTCCTGCTGCCGTCTGGATGGCTGAGACGCAGGATTTTTGATATAGAAGATTACATATTTAACTAAAACTATAGAATACGTTGGAGGTAACAATGAACATCCTATTCGTGCTTGTCCTGGTTCTCTTTGCAGCGTTTTCCAGGCTCGTACCGCACGCGCCGAATTTCACGCCTGTGATTTCGATCGCGCTTTTCGCGGGAGCGTATCTGAAGAAACGCTTTGCTTTCCTGGTTCCGGTTGCCGCTCTGCTGCTTAGCGACGCCATAATCGGTTTCTACGGCTTCGGCTGGATGGTGTCCGTTTACGGGACGACTCTACTCATCGTCGCGATGGGCCTGATGCTTGAGAAGAAGATTTCAGCGGGAAGAATACTCGGCCTTTCTTTAGCCGGCGCGACAGTCTTCTTCATAATTACGAATTTTGCGGTATGGGCCCTGCCCGGCTCGATGTATCCGACCACCCTCGCCGGGCTGGGTGAATGCTACGTCATGGCAATACCCTTCTTCGGCAACACGGTCCTCAGCACTATCATCTACAGCGCGGTGATGTTCGGAGCTTACGAGCTTGGAACACGCCATGTCCTGAAGCCAAAAGAGGCAAAGTAAGACTCTCAACGGGTGGCCGTCACTCCGACAGTGACGGTCACTCCTGATTACTAACTGCGCTCACGCCTCGATTCTCGAGCCAAGGACCTCAAGGAACTGTCTCATCCACTCCGGATGTGCGGGCCACGCTGGCGCCGTAACCAGGTTTCCGTCGGTAACGGCATTATCCGCGCCCGGACTGACCTCGCCATATTTTGCTCCGGCGATTACGCATTCCGGTCCCACTGCCGGGTAAGAGATCATATGCTTCCCTTTCAGCATGCCTGCGGCGGCGAGTATCTGCGGACCATGACAGATGGCCGCAATCGGCTTCCCCTCGAAGGCTTTGGCCATTTCTATAACTTTCATGTCCAGTCTCAAATACTCCGGGGCACGCCCGCCGGGTATGACGAGCGCGTCGTAATTAGCCGGTTTGACGCTGTCGAAATTTGCGGTGATCTTGAACCGGTGTCCCTGCAGCTCGACATAAGTCTGATCGCCGACGAAGTCGTGCACTGCCGTCTTCACTGTATCCCCGGCTTTCTTTCCGGGACACACCACGTCGACCTCGTGGCCGACCATTGTCAGGATCTGGTACGGGACCATCGCTTCGTAATCTTCGACGAAGTCGCCTACAATCATAAGAATTTTCTTAGCAGCCATAGCTACCTCCCTGTGTTAGTTTGTTGACGGATGCAGAAGTGACGACACATCTGAATGGGCGCTGAGAGCCTGATGCGAGTCTCAGAACTGGAACAGTGCTCAGCGGGAACATACGAAGTATCTGGCAAATGCACGACCATCTTCCTCAGGCATATTTAGCCAACTCGTCGAATAAAGTCAACTTCAGACACGGCAGCAAGGCTTACAAAAAGCGGGAGGTTCATTGCCTCCCGCAAAATATTTGGGTTCTCTGACGTTAGTCGGACTATGTTACTTCATCAGAATTCCCGCCAGATGAAGGCGGGATTAATGAACACATATTCTGAATCATTTGATCATTAACATCTTCTTGACCTGATCTATGCCGGGTGCGGTTAAGCGATAGAGGTATACCCCGCTTGTCAGGTTCTGACCGTTGAACTGTGCGCTGTGTGGGCCCGCAGCCTGTTGGGCATCAACGAGCGTCATGACTTCCCTTCCAAGGACGTCATAGACTCTCAGCATGACATGGCCGGCCGTTTTAAGACGGTAAGAGATGACAGTCGTCGGATTGAACGGGTTAGGATAGTTCTGCAAGAGAGATGACGACTTCGGTATCCCCGAACCTGTGTTTGCATCCCTAACCCCATCCAGGCTCACTCCCCCATGAAGGGCAACCGCCTCCTCAGCATCCCAGAGCTCCATCGGGGTTGTCAGGCTGGCCTGAGCCTTGATATTGGCAAGGAGCGCTTCTGCGCCCCGGATGTCGTTCTTATCATAAAGATCGATCAACATGTTGTTTATTTCCGCCTTCACTTCAAGGGGTGTGTTGGGATATGCCGCAATTATGCCATTGTTCACGTTTTCCGCCACAACCGGCTCGCGGTCGATCTGATAAAGGTTTGCAAGAAGGAGCCTTGCCATCGAAGGGGCCTGCGGAGGAATGGCATTAAAGAATCTAATTAAGTCAGGAAGAGTCCACTTGTTGGCACAACTATACAACCCCACATATCCGGCAGCGTCGCCGGGGTGGTTTTGTATGAAGGACATGGAAAAGTCCTTCGCCGCGGATACGTTGTTCTCCTCCCTCAACCGTATGCCGCTTAGCGGTGAATCGAGCGAAGCCAGCCCGCGAGGGGAAGCCGGTATTCCGGAACTAGGATCGCCCGAGCGTGAAGCAGCCGAGGTAACATTTACGGGGCTCTTGGCAACGGACCGTGATGCCGATGGTAGTGGAGTGCCGCTCCAAGGGTCGCTCGAAAGAGGACTACCGAAATACCCATAGCACACCGAGCTCACGTAGAATAGCGCCGAATCCGGCGGGTAGCTTCCCCACCAGTTGTAATAGGCGTAAAGACCGCTCGCAACTGATGGGTAACAGTAGCCCACGGCAGCGTTGTACGATTTGTTTCCGGCTATGCTGTTCAGCTGTAGTTCCCGGAAGCACCGCCAACTCCGAAATCACAGTAACTATTGTAGTAAACGTTGAGACCCAGTTGGCAGCTATCGACCCGGTTGTTCTTGGTCGATGGGTACTCGTCCGCATTTGGCGAGGCTCCCCAGATCGCGGCGATCCCCCAGTTGTAATAGTCTACGTCATTTCCTCCCACCGTCCCGCTGGAACCGGAATAGAGTATTCCCGCCCCTTGCTGGTTTTTGTTCGTCTTGTAGGTGACATTCCAGTAGCAGTTGTTGCTCGAACCACCGGTTATGATTATGCCGTGGTAGACATTCGAGTTTGCTATCGAGTCGCTTTGTGCCACGAAGTCCGAGGAGAAGTACACGTAAATGCCGTAGCTCGAGCTGTTCATGATGCTGGAGTTCTCGATCGTGACGTTATTTGCGTAACTGAGTTCGATCTCGGTACCGTAATAAACGTTGCAGTAATCCATGATGGAGTTGTCTGCGCCGGAATCGCTGAAGACTATCGATCCCCAGCTGCCCGTCGACGTGAAGCTGATCCTCTGGGAAGCCGTGCCGACGGCCTTCATGACTCCGTCTGCTGTTATCGAAACACCGCTTGCGAGCTGAACCCACGTACCAGGGTCTATTGTAAGCGTGTCGCCAGCGGGAATCGTGTAACTCGAGTCAAGGGTTACCGTGCCGCTCCAGACGGTGTTTTGTGCAAAACCGAGTGAAGCGGTTAACAGAATGATCGGAACCGCAAGGTACCTTAGAATCATTTTCATGATCTTTTCCTTTCACTTTTTGATTAAGGATTGGTTGGTTACATACAGCAGGTGAAGGAGACGCACGACGCTTTAGTTTATCTGGCTACCGTCCAGATTGTATCCTTCTTGTTGTAGCTGTACTTAACTTGTCTATCCGCTATCTTCAAAATTTTCACCCCTTGCAGCGTGTCCCTTTCCGAGACGAAGAAAGGTGTCCTTTTTTCTGCGAACGAAGATGCTGGCAGTCCCGAAGGGACTCGTTCGAGCAATCCGAGAAAAACCCCTCGTTTGTGCGTAGCCATGGAACATGGCGCATTGAGACAAAGAGGCGTACAACGAAACTTTCAGCAGATGGACGGGGTGAATCCCAATCTTATCGGGAGAGGGAGATTATTTCTCGGACCAAAACCATTCCGGCATTGATATCCCCGTTTTGGACGTTTGCCTTGAGATCACCTACAATGCCTGTCGCATTAACCGTACCGTTGACCGTCTAAACATTGGCATCATTCCTGATGTTTGTCACTGTAGCTGCACCGTTCACGATGGCGATCATTACGCTCAGGGAACTCGGATTTCGTAGTCTACCTCGTAGCTTCTATCCCCCGCGTTGTTCGGTTGCCGCGTGATTATCGAGAAAGTGTTTCCCGTAGAATCAATTTCGATGCTGATGTCGCCTATGTGGTCTTCTGCTTAGGCGGTGGTTACATCTTTAATTTTCTTTACCGCCGTCAGCTGGATGCTGTTCAAAGAGTCAACGCCGACAATTTCGACCGTCCCATTAAGATTGTTGACGGATCCTTGAATGATGAATCGGATTGGGAGTATTGGAAGCTTTCGCTGTATTCTGCTGACGGACTGCTGTTATCAACGGTAATGCTGCAACCTCCAAGAAACAGGCAAGCTAAGATCAGAACGGTGTGATGTCTAATTCCTTCTTCCATGATTTCATCTTCCTATCTTGAGCCGAGTATGGCTCCAACATCTTGATAGATTAATCGATTGTGAAGCACACAAACCATTCAAGATAAGCTTCCCTCATAAAGGTCCGTGTATTGTTTGTTGAAGTTATACAATTCATCATGCTTTCCGCTAACTATGATCTTTCCGTTGTCCATTAATACCATCTTGTCAACACTCGTTATGGACGATAGTCGGTGACTGATAATTATTGTGGTTTTGTTCTCCATGATTTTTTCTGTGGCATCCCTGATCAGGCTTTCAGACTGGAGATCAATTGATGATGTAGCTTCATCCAGTACAAGTATCTTCGGATCGAGCAAAAAAACCCTCGCAATCGAAATCATTTGTTTCTGTCCGCCAGACAGTTGAAAGCCTCTCTCGCCCACTATGGTGTTATAGCCATCGGGCAGGTTGCGGATAAAATTGTCTGCATATGACGCTCTGGCAGCTTCGCGCATTTCTTCGTCGCTGGCTTCAAGATTCGCATACCTGATGTTTTCAGCTATAGTTCCACTGAAAACATACGTCTCCTGGGGCACTATCCCTATTAACCTCCTAAGATCAGTGAGAGAATATTCCCGTATATCTTTACCATCAAGACAGATCCTCCCGCCTTGTGGCTCGTACAACCTCAATAGCAGGTAGCCCAAAGTCGTCTTGCCAGACCCGGTTCTGCCAACTATCCCGATTCTGTCGCCGGGCCCAATGTGCAGGCTGAGATGTGCTATTCGAAAGTTGGCATCTTCTCCTCGATAGCAGAAACTAACATCCTGAAAGAGTACGTCCCCTTTGAACTTATCAGTTGCGCCTACAGTCAGAAGATGGCCTGGGTCGCCCTCAGCTTGTTGATCCAGTATGTCATATATTCTATCAATCGAGACGATGGCTGACTGAAGATTAGTCAGATATCCAAAGAGCTGAGTCGAAGGGCTGTACAGCAGACTTAAGTATCCCACGAATCCGACCAATTGACCGGTTGTCATCCTTCCCGTGATTATGAAATACCCCGCGATTGAAAGAATCGCTATCGGTGCGAGGCTTTGAACAAATCCGTTGGCTGAACCAGCATAAGTGGATAGGAGCCAATTCTTCTTCGTAAGTTCAATCGCAGCAATTGACTTATCATTGAATCTTGTGATTTCGTAGTCCTCTTTTCGATAGGCCTTGATGCTCATAACCCCGCTGAGCATTTCTTGTAAGAATCCGCCTACCTTTGACCATTCCTCTTTCCTTGCATTATTCACTTTCCTTATTTTGTAGTTAAACAATTTCTGGCTGACCAGGTAGAACGGAATGATTGCAAGAGCGATTGCGGCCAGCGTTCCATTGATCAGGAAAATCAGAGTTATCCCGAAAATCAAACTCAATAAGCTCTGTACCACGTTCAACGATGAAGTCCCCAATATTGAAACTGCGTCTTCGACGTCTTGAGAAACTCGAGAAATGAGGTACCCAGTTTGCTTATCCGAGTAGTAACTAAGTGGAACATGCAACAAATGATTGAACATTCTGGCGCGGAGGGATAGCACTGAATACAATTGGAAATTGTTAAGGAAGAAATTCTGGATAAAGCTCGAGAAGGTCTTAAGGAGGATAATTGCTGCCCAAGCAGCGATCAAAACGAAGAACAACTTAGCATCTCTAGCGGCTAGTGCTTTGTCCACAACCAACATGCTTAGCCATGGCATTGGAAGAGTGAGCAATAGGGAAAAGAGCATAAAGAAACCAGCCAGAAGAAAGTCTCTTTTCCTGTCCTTAAGAAATTTGACGAAGTTTCTGATTTTTCCCAGCTGTTTACCGTCCAATACATATTCAAAAAACATTATCCACTCCTAGAAGGAATAACTCACACCTAGCGTAGGAATTAGGCCGTAAAGCAAGTTAGCCCTTCTCATTGGCCTCCCGTTGGCGTCATAGGTGTAAGTGTACGACAGAACGTTGCGCCTGTTGAACAGGTTCATCACATCAAGATAGATTTGTAGCGGCTTATGGAACAGAGAATAGCCTTTTGCAATTTTTAAATCAACTCTTTCATACGGGGGGTAATGGCTGGCATTTTTATTCCCCGCAACCCACAAGTACATCATTGCAGTTGAATCATAATGGCTCACATAGGGAGTGTATGCATAGCCGCTTCCATAGAAGAATCTAACGTCCAAAGACCATTTGTTTCCCAAATCAGAAATCACGGCAAGGGAAAGAGTGTGTGTTTGATCTGTGTACCGCGGATAATAACCTTCTTTGCTGTCGAGCAATTTTTCTCGCGCAACCAAATAACTGTAGCTCAACAACAAATCTGTGTTGCCCAATGTTTCGTTGTACATTAGATCCATACCTGTCGCATATCCCTTGGCGTCATTTTGCCTCGTGCCGTATGCCAATTCACCGTCCGAAAGTCTGATCGTTGGAATCATGCTCGAATAATCTTTATAGTAGAACTCGCATCTGAGATCCATACCTCCTTCAATTTTCTTTTCAAATCCCAGGATGTACTGCACTGCTTTTTCGAAGGCCGTGTTAGTATCAGAGGCGACTGAGGACCTTAGTTGTTTGTATGTGGGAGGTTCATAATAGATCCCCCACGCAGCACGGATTGTAACTCCGAATGGCCCGGCGTACGACAAACTTGTTCGCGGCGCAAACCTAGTTTCTTTGTCCATGTCGAAGTAATCTAACCTTATTCCTGCATTAAACATTAGATTGCTTCCTATCTGCGACGTTTGTTGAAAGTACGCTGCTAAACTGTATGTCGAAGCATTTGTTATCACGGTGTCGTTATATGTCGGATCGGGAGGATAAAGCATGGTTGTTGTATCGGGGAAAAGCGTCACGTTTGTGGCCAGTATCTGGACTCCGTGCATATTCGGCGCGTCGTCATACAGTATTTTCTTTAGGGTGAATCCCCCGTCGAAATCGAGAAATTGTGACGATTGGAAATTCAAGTCCTGGTCAAGACAGATCGTTTTTATCGAGAGGTCATCGATCAAGTTTCTATTATTTGATTGGTATGACCAAAATTGGGGGAATCCGCTGTATGTGAGGCTGGTGCTATCCATCAGAATCGCGTGCTCATGTTCGACTTCATTGTAATATGAGGCCGTAGTCAGGGAAAGCAATTTGTCCGACAGCATATTGCTGGACCTGATCGACACCAAAGAATTCGTATAATTTGCAAGGAAGCTGGAATTGTGTACGGTGGTCTGAGATACGAGCGTCTGCTGTCCATAATAGTTCCAGTAGTACCCCAACCGGCTATAGCTATTTGAAGGAGATTGGTTAGCGTTGTCTCTTGAGAAAATCACATCTACCTTCAGCTTGTTTAAGTCGCTCAGATTGTAGTCCATCTGTCCTTGAACATCGTAGTAGTCCAAACTTATAGCAGAAGAGACGCTTAACATTCGCATCAGATAGTCAAGGTAACTTTGCCTAACACCTATGATAAACGAACCGTTGCGGCTAACAGGTCCCTCAACCAAAACCGAGAAATCTATTAAGCTCAGATCGACCTTACCTTGGTAATTGTTCCTGTCACCGTCTTTGTAATCAATCTTCATCATGGAGCTCAGAGCATCTCCGTATTTGACGCTGAACCCTCCCGAACTGAAATCGATACTCTTAACCATGTCAATGTTAAAAATCGACATGCTCCCACCTGCCAGTTCTTTTAAATGATCCGGGTTATAAACCTCGACTCCGTTTATCAAAATCAGGTTCTCGTCGGATGTCCCTCCGCGCACATTTATCTTATTGCTTACTTCGTTGTCAACGCTTACCCCGGGCAATAACTGCACTGCACGTAGAGGATCTTTCGTCAAACCTGCTAGATCTCTAATCTGTTGGTTTTTGATTTCAGCCGAGCTTATTCTTCTGGGGTTTGCTTGCTCTGCATAAACGCTTACCTCCTGAAGCAAGAACCCAACAGGGGTCAGTTTAACAACTACGGTAGAATCGTTTTTGTGAACGTCGAGCCTTTCTGTCCGGTAGCCGATATACGAGACCAACAGTGTAACTTCTTCATCAGGTAAGGAAATTCTAAACTCACCTCTCTCATTTGTTTGAATCACTTTCTTGAAATTCTGAACTGTAACGGTTGCATAGACCAAACTCTGATTTGTCGTGGCATCGATCACTCTACCACTGAGAACATGACTTGCTCCTTTACATAACCCTGGATTCAGAAAAAACAAAATGGAAACGACGAACATTCCGCCGCTAAAGAGATATGAAAAGAGCAATCCGAGAATTCTGTATTCCTCCGTGGTCTTATAAGATATTGAGGGGTTGATCACGTGTATTACGCGTTTCACAGTAGAACCCGTAAGATCCTGCATACACCTTTGAAGTTCATTTTTGAATAAGCAGATCCGCAAGGTTGGATTCGAATGTCGTTACTTTATCCGAAATTGATATAGCCGCATTCGCATCCCTGGCATATGTTGCATGTGTCGCATGCTAAGCCAACGTTACCGCAGCTGCAGGAAACGTTAGCAGCTCCACAGACGTACGTTTGGCATGTGCAACCGCCGCCACCACCAGTATCACTATTACAAGTGTTGCAGCACGGTGTCGTTGTGAATGTCTCAAGATAACTTACGTCATCATTTAACAATTCAATGCGTTTCATACCTTCACCTCCTTTCGTAACCCAACTTTTTTGTTGGTCATTTTTGGATAGTGGTTCATCCCTGCGGATCTACAACATGATTAATAAACGGAAACCGAAAACGAAACCTGCACACTTCATGAATCCCTGACGGTGTCACCACCAACACAAGCGTGGGCCGGATATAAATGGTTACTGCAATTGCACGTGGCCCTCGACACTCAGTGCCACGGACCTTTCGAGATATCTTGTCGGTGTGTTTCATTATTCAATCGTCCTCTCACACAATTTTCATTTGTCATATTTGGCGCTCAGTTGGTATTTCCTTTCTTCCCCTTTTGTAAAAATGATAAAGGTTTTCGATTTCCGGTTTACTTGACTTAGCGATACTTGAATACACCATGATTGCTGTTTCAATAACGTGCTTAATCAATTCACATCTCATGGGATTAGGAGTAGTCACGTCTTTGTAATAATCTTCGCTCACTGCGATGCAATCCCCGCCACAAAGAAACCTTGCCCAACACGAATTGCAAGGAACCCGAGAAAACACGTTTGTATTCACGTGTATTTCTTTTTCCCACCGTCGGTCGAAGGTTCCCGCCATAACATTTCCCATCCTGTAAGTACTATTGACAAAGCGATGACAGGGGAAAATGTCACCGTTCGCTCCCACCGCTACATAGCCCCTTCCCGCTGCGCAGGAATAGAAATTCTTCCCATTCGCGTTCAGATGCTTCAGGAACTTGATGATGTTACTATAACCAAAAAACTCATTTCGGGAAATCTTCCTCATCAGCTCATCTGCGATCAAGTCAATCCTATTTTCGAGGGCGCGATAATCCTCCGAGGATAGGAACCCTCTACCTGTTGTGCCTTCGGCAGTTTCAGTGTGGACAGAATAAAAACCCATAGCGAGAATATGCAGGATATTATCAAAAGCCCTTTCAACTGAATTCGAGGTGATCGTCGTTCTCGCTGATGTTTGATCCTGCTTTGTCTTCCCGAGAAACAGAATGCTTTTCCCCTCAACAGTCGGATACGATGGCCTTTTGTTCTTCAAGGGTCTGTTGACATTTTGCGTATCAGCGTCTCCATCTATACTGATTTGTATATTTATTCTCTCACGGTTAAAGTATTCAATTAGTTCTTCGTTAAGCAGGGTTCCATTTGTGGAAACTGAATAGCGGACCTCCTTATCTGCAGCTTTAGCTTTCTCATTTCCGTACAATACCAACGCCTTCAAACCAACCATGTTTAACAATGGCTCTCCGCCGAAGAAGACCACGCCAACCCTTTTCGACTTTCCTGATTTTTCAATCAAGAAATCAATGGTTTTCCTCCCCACTTCCGGTCTCATAAACCCTCTTTTCCCTCGGAAAGCACCCTGATCCGCGAAACAGTAGAC
Source organism: Bacteroidota bacterium (assembly GCA_021825585.1). Taxonomy (GTDB): domain Bacteria; phylum Bacteroidota; class Ignavibacteria; order Kryptoniales; family JAKASW01; genus JAKASW01. The sequence continues at coordinate 112,790 of JAKAGT010000009.1, forward strand.
GCATCGCATATTGCAATCTTGAGATAAGATCAGGTCCATATTTCTTATTTCATATTCTGAATACTCAAAGGTGGGATCCTCAAACTCAAAAGGCTTTTCTGCGATAAGCCGTGATTCTTTCAGTTCAGTATAAGCGACCTCGATATCTTCCGCAGGGTAAGAATTTCTCAGCGCTGACAAGACTTCTTCCCTCTTTTTCAAGTTACTGGCGCCGAGGATTTGGAAGGCTAGTTCATCGACCCGAAATACTCGACACGTTTGCACGTCCAATAGCAGGTTCTTCCCGTTCTTCTTGAATAGGTGTAACTCCGGCAGGCAAGTTAGCTCATCCACAATACCTCCTTTAATTTTAAGGTCAGTAAGAGCAAATAATTGATTACCCTGACTGGAAAATTGAGAACAATTAAGAAGTGTTGCGAATTTAGTTCAAACTTTTGTGCCATAGCGAAATTCTTAACCGCATCCGAGAAGCTAAAATGATGCCTGGCCAGTTGCCGAACAAAGCTGAATCCATATTTTATGAGAAAGCTCAAACCCCAGGCCAAAATTGTATAGAGTGCGATAATCTTGGCGGCCGATTTTACCGGAAGACTTTTGGTCGGGATGAAATTCACCATGCTGTGATTCTTAAAATGTGTTATCCTGCCAATTATTTCACTTGGCATAACCTCTTGGAAAAAGCCGTTGTCACCCTTTTCGTATATGAAACTGTTTCCCAGAAGCTTGATTCTTATGATCAGCCGGTGAGTTATGATCCTGTTGTTTCGTATGTAGGAAAAAATGTCGCCAGTTTTTAACTGGTTAGGATGCAAAAACTCGATTTTCAACTCTGTGCTCGATATAAACAAAGGAAACATGCTCTTGCCAACAGTAGACAAGACAACCGCATCTTTCGAGAGAGTATCCCCTTCATACTGAAACTGTGGGCTATGTCTTTTCAGAAAATCTATGTTCTTTTGCATAAGCGACCTAATTGCAGCATCCCTATCCGCGGATAGCAGCGCTGCTGCTTTAATGTTCCCTCTTATGTTGTCGCATCTTGTCTCAGGAATGCTTGCCGGACGGTGAAGATCATCCTCCCACTGAAGAATGCACCCACCACCACATATGGATATAGCCCAACAAGTCGTGCATTCTTTTCTGTCGTAAACCGCTGCTTTTGCAAATTGGTTCTGAATCGGCTTGTCATGGTCTGATTTTTCAATTGTCCCAGCCAGGTGCCTGGACGACCTGATCAATCGGTGACACGGGAATATTTCCCCCTCTTTAGAAACAGCCCAGTACCATCTCCCTGCCCCGCAAGTAAAAGTCTTAGGAATGGAGGAGTTCAATGTTTCCGCATGACTTAGTATCTCAGTAATACTAAGTCCTAAACCGATACAATGGCCGTCATTCAAAATCTCGTTAAATAAATTACATTCCCCATAACCAAACTGGATGAGCCTTATCCCTACCCGTCTTAATATATTGATGGTCTCCATTACCAAATTCTTTTGCATCCCCACATCTTCAATTCTGACACTAACTACACGGTTAGAGGTTAATCGTCGCACAGCATCCGGTATTCTTCCCAATGCACCACGCAGATCGTCTCCGTACCTGAACAAGAGTTTCACTTCGTAGTTGTTCGACACAATAAAATCGGCCAATTGCCGGTCAACAAGTTCGATCGGGACTTGAAACAAAAACCGGTAGGAATGTTTTCTACTTCCTATCAATTCTTCACAGAGGCGGTTCATTGAAGAAAGGATTGCCGGGTTCCTTAGGTTAAGAGTCAGATGAACCGCACGGCCAAATTGCGGCTCAAAGAAACCAACTGCTTTTTTGACAAGAGCAGTTGCACTTAAATCATTCTCAGGCAAATCCACATAAAGCGCGCTGACGAATAGAGGCTTCCATCTTATTTCGTCTTTCTTATTGATCCCGCCGAGGAACTCTTTGAGTTCATCTATGGCATCGTGCAACTCGCCAATATTGAATCTGCCTTCGAGGGTTGAGATTGCTCTATCTATATCCAAGGCCCCGCCTTCACTTAGATCCAGTAGTTCTTTAATTGCAGGGCTGAAACGAATCGTTGCAGGAAAGTCCGTCAGTATACCAACATTAACTTCTCTTGAGCCCGCGATCTCGATATTGGGAATCTTAATCTTCATTGTCTCTCAGAAATTGTCACACGGCTGGATGTAAGGGGTCTGCCTTACGTCCTGGTTTACGACACCAATTTTCCCAAACCGGCCTGCCACTGCCTCCTCAGCAAGCGTGCGGTAACGATCACAAAAGGATCTTTCGAATGTGCTTCTGCCGCTATCCAGGACCCTTTCCATGAAAAGACACCCGCCTGCACAGAGATTTATTAGCCAGCAATTACCGCACCGTGGTTTGCTCTTTACATCGTTCTCAACATATTCAATTTGCGATTTCAGCAACCCGTCATCATTGCTTCCCATTGGGCTGATTCCCGCCTTTGCAAATAAGTGACAAGGATAGTATTTGCCGTCGGGAGAAATAACGACGTAGGATTTACCCGCATTGCAAAAATAATTGTACGGTTTATGGTCCATCAGCCTCCATTCAATTCCTCGAACAATGCCAATGTCCTTTCTGGGTGATTCGGCCGGAAGCAACTCTTTGCCGAAGGGCTCTTCTGAACAAAACGGTTGAGTACATATTTGGAAATGATTAGATTGGGCCTCTCCAAAAGCTGGTGCCAAGTCTTTCAATAGTGCCTGATTTTCTGTCTGTGGAACAAGAAGGTTGATGACAAAACGTTTTTCATCTTCGCCCTCGAAATGGCTTCTAATTGATCTGAGGAGTTTTCCATAATCTCCATCTTTTGAAGTAAGCCCCGCACACAACGAGGCTGCATCAATATTTATACTGATACTTACGGTCTTAAATAACTTCCCTGAGAGTTTTTTTATGTAATCACGGATCTTCACCAACAACTCTATTATCGATTCGTCTATAACATCTCCCAAATACAAATGGATAAACAAATCAGTTATGTAACCGGACCTTATAAACAAAAGATCAATCGCTTGCTTTGCTATCTCGAGCTGAATGACATCTGCATTACCGTTTCTATTATTCGATATTAGAATCCCTAGGCTTACCAGTACTTCTCCCCGGTTCTTGTCTTTTTCCCTTACAGATATCTCGTTCATCGATTTACCCGCTGATGACTGAACTTCTTTCAAAACCCCGATTCTTGTCAATTCGTTAAACATTTCAGTGATTTCATCAACACTCAATCCTAACTCTCTCTCCATGATATGAGAATCTTCCAAGGCTCTATGTCTTTCAAGAAATCGGACAAAATCGTACATCCTCTGGTCTATCCTAGTCGCCAATTTGTGGTCGATTTGATAAAGAAAGAATTCAGCCCCCCTCTGAAACATGTGTATTTGCGAAAGGACTAAGCCCGGGTCAAATGTCTTTTCGATTGGAGAGAGTTGTGCTGACACGGAGCTTGTCAAAGGTTGCCTGCGATCTGTTTCAAGGAAATTTTCATTCTCTTTGATTTTCTTTTGAATGAAATTCTTTAATGCAAAACACTTAAGCTCCTCTGCCATGAGCACTGCCTTACTGTAATATTCGATGCTCTCGGAAAGGTGCTGTTCGATCAGGTCGCTTGCCTTCAGGTAGTTTTCAATCTGCTCCTGATCATCAGCTAAACCTAACCGGTCGTAAATCTTAAAAAGGAAATATGTATAGTTTTTGTTCGAAAAGTCTTCTCTCCAGTCCACCACATCGTCATACAGCTGGTATCCAATATGGTAATTACCCACCAACTCAGAGAAGGCCTCAATTTTTCCTTCTTCTTCTCCCGCGAGACATGCGCCTGCAGCAGAGATTTTCAATAAAGAAAACTTATGCCCGCAATTAATTAGATCCCTGTTTTCAAACCTTGCTACTTTCCCAAAGTGTAGTCGTTTTTCCCACAACGTCGCGACAACAAACTCGTTCAAGTATTTTTCGAAAAGAGCCCAGAAATAATCATTAGAGCGGAAAGCTCTCTGGTACTCTTTCATCCATTTATAATAGATGATGTTTGACACGAGGAGAGTTTCTGAAATTCTGGTCGGATCGCTTTCTTGCTGGTCTATGATCTTATCCTGCGCTAATATGTAGAGGGCTCCAAATAAATTGCCGAGAGAAAGTGCCCTTAGGATATTTAGGTCTATTTGTTTGGCAAACGACTCTGCGACCCAATAGGGGAAATCGATTATTATATCCGGTTTAAGGGATATGAGTTTTCCTGAAGCGGTTGCGAAAACTCCGTCAAAGGCTAGCCTGTTCATTTCAATTCTGTACCGATCGCCAACCAGTTTATTTTCATCACGAAGATTTATCATCATATCAGATCCGTGGCAATATGCTTCTTGTACTTCTGCAGAGCTTCCAGACAAACTGCGGTGGTTATTTCCTCGGAACCGTCACCTCCAAAGGGATACAGTATTTCCATGGGCCAACATCCTCTGTCTCTGTCGCAACGGTCCATCAAATATTCTATCCCTCTTTCGACACATGTGCCGAATGCGGCACAGTCCATTAATGCTACAAGTGCAAATGCTGTCTCCAGGGTATTCCCCCACCCTCCGTTTTCATCCTGGACAAATCTTAAGTAGCGAACAATTGAGCCTCGTGCCTCTTGAAGCTCATCCGCTCTATCGACGGCGAATGCCCTGGAAACAAAACACGAAAATATTTGAGGTGAAAAGTACCATCTTTGCGAGTTCTGCGTTTGAAGATCGTGAGACTCTCTGTTCAACCAATCGATCACTTCTTTTGTCAGAAAAGATTTATGCATCAAACTAAACAGCCAAAGGATATTGGCATTGACGGCCGCGTCGAAATCATTCTCCGAGATTGGTGAACCACCAACCCAGGTGCGGAATAGTTTTGTCACTTCATCCCTCTGGCCAAGTAGCTTTTCAGGGACCGCGAGATCGTTCATGACCCCTAGCTCATAAAGCACGGAAAGACAACACGACGTTGTATCCAGATCCAATGGCAGCTCTGAACCGATTCCAAAGTACCTCCAATAGCTCTCTTCTTTGTTCTGAATAATAAACTCGATCGCTTTCTGCTTTATGCCGTTCAACCTGTTGGAATCGTCCAAGAAGGAAATTGAGTGGAGGACAAGAGCAGTTGGAAAAACTGTGCTACGGTAAGTTTTCATTAATTGGGAATTACTGACGAAAGAATAGTTTGCAATTTCCCCCCATGGCAGTTGATTGTCATAGATGAAATCTATCCCCTGATCAATCAATGCTTGGACGGTCTCAATCGATGCGCAACGATCACTGTTCCCAAACACCTATGATCTCCTGTCTCTCGCTTGTTCAACCCGTTCAGAGGAAAACGGGATAATCCCTTTTGATCACCGCCAATGACACGAGATTATAGCGCGGAAAGGAGCGAATCAACAGGTATTTGTACGTAACCTTTGCGTGGCTACTTCAAGCCGTGAAAGTGTCACGAAAATAAATCGCAAATCTTATCAGTTCAGACAGCCCGCTCAAGTGCGTTTTTTCTATTATGTTTGTTCGATGACAGTCAACCGTTCTCTTGCTGATATAAAGTCGCAAACCTATTTCTTTACTTGAGTATCCTAAGCCAATAAGTCCAAGGATTTCCTTTTCTCTAGCTGACAAAGTCTGAATTTTATCATTCCATGGCCTATTCTTACCCGTTTCATCAGTCTTAGATTCATCGCATCGTTGGTTGCAGAGTGCCCATATCGGTCTCGGTATTGATTCTGGTCGCCCGCTAATCCGAAGTCCTCTTCTACAGAGAACAGTTACCCGTTTGTCGTCAACTTCAGGACAGCCTCCATAAAGACACAATTCAGATAAGACTAAGAGCTGAGCGAAATCGTATGGGAGGATCCTATTGATGGTGTTCACGATACTCTGATAATTCCGGTCGTATGATAAATTCAGGAAAACAACTTCATTCCGGTCTTTGTTAAGGTCGCTGACAGAGCGTAGAACTTTTATTACACGATATCCGTTTGCCACCAAGTATCCCCTTATTGCCTCCGCAACTATTTCATTCTCATCGATAAGAATTATGCTTATGTTTTTCCTCGACACTATCCCGCCTCACACCATTCCAAACGAAGGTGATGGCTCTTTCGTCGCATACGTAATTGTGGCATCCTTTTGATCATCACCTTTACCCAGTGCAAAAGGTCTTGAGTTCACAACTCGCAAACCGGTAAATGTATATCTTTGCAATTGTGGGAGCACTATGCAGCCCGGTCACAAGGAAAAGAGTCGGTCCCATGGCACCACGAGAAAATGTGGAGGGGTTCGGAAACATGGTTCGCCCGCAGCAATTCTTGTTTCTGGATTTTTGGCCCACCATGTTGCACAAGGAGGGAACAAAGAGAGAGATAACAGAGCACGACGCCGCGACCTGCAGTGGAGGGCCTCTCCTCATCACTGTGTCATTCGTGCTGACGTTTGTTGCCAGGAACCCATACCCCGTCACTTCGTCAACATTGTGAAGGCCAATGAGACCATTCCCATCTACGACACCCCCTGAAGGATCCGGGTTCAACTTAGGAGGATGACGGAGTGCAGGAAGCAAGATATCTCTCCATACTTCTCCGTTAGGGGGTAAAGGATTAGGAGTCCATGTTGGGGATAGGATAATAATCACCTTGGCTAGGCTCCGGCACGGAAGTGCCTCAGCTTGAGAAAATTCCCCACAAACGGTTAAGCCCAATATTAGAAACAACAGAACATGAGAGAAGACGCCTCGTTTTCCCAGTCCAATTTCCCTTTCGATCAGCATCTCTTTGTGCACCGCTCTTCGTGTTTGACAAGGTCGACCACATAATCAGGGAACATGCACCCCTGTGCCCCGACTTTCCGCACCATGATACGGCTACGTTTGTTTTGTTGTTTGCATCCGGATCGTACTGTGCCACAGTATACAATCGGACTTTTAAAATGTCAACGTTTTTTACGGTTTCCGGTTTCTTACTGTCTGAATGGCACTGTCACTAATGGTGAGCAAGTTTTGCGCCCAAACACAATCCTTCGAATTGAGATAGAAAGCGAGCTTTAGAAACCAATTTTCCAGAAAGTTGGAAAATGCTCGCTTTTACTTTCCAGTTTTCTGGAAAATCCGGCGATCAGGCTGTGGAAGTGAGTTACGCACCAAGCGAAGGGATATGCCCGCAAGACCATCTACTGCAACAGCTGATTAATCCCAAAAATTGAGCGAGAAACTCCGATGATGCCGGTTATCGCTCCCTTCTTACCGGCAGGAATCACAAGGGATCCAGCATTTCCTTTAAGACATGAGAAGACCGCCGGATCCCTTTTGACCATTTCACGAAGGGGCAAATCCTTCTAATAGATAATCGTCAAATTGGTCAAATAAAACTGTTGATTCCCGGTTTTCAATTTATGCTTTTATGGAAGTAACTTGATTTTCCCTAACTGAATTTAAATTCCAACTAATTGGGAGAAAAATGGTTACCAGCGATTGGAAGCTTCTCGACTCGTATCTGCAGCATTGCGGTTACGAGAGACACCTTGGTGCCTTAAGCCTTAAAGCCTACGGGATTGATCTCAGGCAATTCCTCCTCTTCATAAGCGGAAGATCGGATTTCCATCAGGTTGACAAAGAGACACTCAAGGCTTACTTGAAACACCTGTTCGGCGTTCCACTCAGAGAGTCAAGCGTAAAAAGGAAGATTACCTGCCTCAAGGGTTTCTTCGCATTCCTCGAAGCTGAGCAAGTCATTGAGGAAAGTCCCTTCCACAAAATGAAATTCTCGATCAAGATCCCGAGGAGATTGCCTGAAGTCATGAACATAAGGGATGTGACAGAGCTTATCACCCTTGCGAAGCAGAACCTTGAAAAGAGGAAATCTACGACTCGCGAAAAGATTGATCTATCATCCTGCGTTGAACACGGAGATCTTGTGGCTTTTCAGGATCTCATCATTATTGAGCTTCTTTTTGCAACCGGCATGAGGGTGAAAGAACTATCAAGCCTCAATGTGGGCGACATAGACCTCGTCAGAAGATTAAACGATATAGGCTCCTGCACGGGATGACGCGAAAGCATCTGGCGATCCAACTAGGAGTAGACGAAACAACACTTCATCGATTGGAGGCTGGAACAGGGAAACATTCTGCAGGGACCTTGAAAAAGATATCTGACCTTATCGAGTCATCCACATGATTTGTGAACGGCCAATTGGGACGCTGTCTTCGTCTTCATCACGTTTTGGGGTGATCCTGTGTGCCCGGAAAGACACAAAGGGAAATAGGTTAATGAGAGGCCCGATTTCTCAGAAATCGGGCCTCAAATATTTCCTTCTCGATGAAAGTTGCGTTGTGGGATCACTGTAGAGTAGGACAATAGTGCAGTGATGTACAGACTCTGTGAGCCCTTGCTGTTTCTCTCCTTTCGGGTAAGTGTCCCGCTCAAGTGAGCGCCCTGCGCCATGCCGCATACCATTATCAATAATTGAGCGGCACAAGTCATCATCCTGTTAGCCTATTGAACCCTCGTCAATCCCGACTCCTGCCGGCAGGAGTCGGGAGAGGTTTTCCCTCATACGGCTTTCCTGATACACATCATATGCTGGCGAAAGCCGACATGTCCGATAGTCAGAGTATAAACCGAGAGTGCCATAGATATAATCCGAGGAGATTCTTCCTCCCCAGCCATATCCACGTCTCCCACGATGCCTTTGGATCACCCGTCTCACACGCTTGTTCACAAAGTTCCGGACATCTTTCAGTGTGTCACTACTGTGCCCAAGTCGGAAGTATCCAACCCAACCACGGAGAAACCGATTGACATCCTGCACTTGGTCTTTCACTCGCTTTGCTCTCGCGTGGTGTACCAATTGACGGATTCTCTCCCGGCACCGTTGCTGACTTTTCGGACTCGGCGACACAAGTATCAACCGCGTCCCTGTTTTCCTGCTCCTCACATTCGAGAACCGGAAGCCAAGAAACTCCACGTTTGCTCCCTCTTCCAAACGAAGCCTCCGTGTCTTCTCTTTGTTCAGCGTCAGCCCTAAGCGTTCGAGGTAGTGTTCAAGTAGGGCTATCCCTGTATCCAGTTCTCTTTGTGCAAGTAGTATCATATCGTCCGCGTAGCGTACCAAGTGGATTGACCCTTTGCTTATCGCTCCGAGTCCGCTCCGCTTGAATATCTGGTCGATAGGATTCAGGTATATGTTTGCCAATAATGGACTTATTACTCCTCCCTGTGGTGTCCCTCGCTTGCTCTGCTTGTGCTGTCCATCTTCGATATATCCAGAGCTCAGCCAGAGCTTGATTACGTGGAGTATCTGCTTATCCACTATTCTCCGCGCTATCAGCTTCATCAGCTTATGGTGTTCGACCGTGTCAAAGTACTTCTCAAGGTCTACATCATAAACTTCAGCACATCCCCAGTTCAGGTACTTGCCCGTCTCTGACGAGGTCTCGCCTAAAGGCGGATATATTTCCCGTACCGCATCGTGCGCACCCTCGTTCGGTCTGAACCCGTGACTACTTTCGGCAAAGTCTGCCTCAAATATAGGTTCGAGTATTAACAAGAATGTAGTCTGCACTATGCGATCCCGAACAATAGGAATCCCCAATGGTCGTTTCTTGCCATTGGCTTTCGGGATATATACTCGCCTTACTGGCTGCGGTTTGTACCGCCGTTGCTTCATCTCAAGCTGGAGTCCGGCAAGATATTCCTCAAGACCTCGTTCCTCTATCATCGCGCAGGTCTCTCCGTCTATCCCGCTCGTTCCACCGTTGGCTTTCACCTTGTCGTAGACTCCGTCTGAGTCTACGGACTCTGACGAGCGGTAGGCTTCTGCCAGCACATCCGTGCGATATGTTTTGTCGTACAGACTGTAGAATCTGAACTTCGGCTCTGCTTTCGCCTTCTCATACAGCTTCCTCTGTAACTCCTGGAGATTTCCGGTACTTGTTAGCTCTCGCAATGTACTCTCCTTCTGCGCCATAGGCGCATCAGCTTCTGGCTGAGTTCCTTTGGTTGCTGTGTATCAGTAGAGACCCTTCCCTCCGCTCTGCTTTCACAGAACATCCTAAGTACTACGGTCTCATCCGCCATTGCCGCTCCAACATTATATCTGTTATATGATGCGGCATGCCGTGAACGGCACCTGCCGGCTTCCTCCGCTTTCGTTTCCTTATACGGAAGCTCTTCTCTCACCTTCTCGGTGGGGCCGGCGAGGACTTCCCGAGTTCCCTTCCTCACTTTCTGACCATGTCGCCGCTCACACCCCGGAGACGCCGTGTACCGCTCATCCTCTGTACTTGGAACACAGTTCTGACTTCGCCTATAAAATAGAGGCTCGTCCATCTCTGTCATCTTTACGAGGCTACCTTCGCGTTCACTCACGTTGCAACCTGGTCATTCGCGTTGCGTCCTTTCAGACTACGTTGTCGAGTCGCTTAGTATGAGTCCGTTTCCAAACTCATACCGACCCCTCGCTATGGCGCCAAAGGCGCCATCCGGAACCTTGCAGGGAGATCGCCTCTCCCTCCTCATCCAGATAGTTAAGGAACAGTTTAGCTCGGCACTCATTTCGTCAGGATCATCTTCTTCACCTGAACCACGCCAGGTGCTGTCAAACGGTAGAAGTACACACCGCTCGCAAACCGGCTGCCATTGAACTGCACCCAGTGAGCACCTGCAGACTCGTACCCGTCGACCAGTGTGGCCACTTCTCTGCCGAGCACATCATACACTCTCAAACTGACGAACCCCGAACTTCGAACATTGAACCCGATAGAAGTTGTCGGGTTGAACGGATTAGGATAATTCTGATCGAGTCCCAATGTCACCGGAATCCCATTGCCGGCTCTCTCGATCCCGAGTATGATATCTTCACTGCCTCCCGCCTCGACATACCGTGCCTTGAATTCCTGCATGTAGAGGTTCGCTATCCTGTTGCTATGAATTATGAGTGTGTTCTCGTTGTTGGAAGTCTCCGCCGCGCTCGTCCAGTTGTGCGATCCGGTTATTACGGCCTGATCTGCCGACGGCATCTCGCCGTCGATGATCGCGTACTTGTGATGCAGGTACCCTGTAATGGCGGCTCCCTTCAAGTGCACATCCACCCCGGCGTCCACGAGGCTCTTGAACTCATTCCCGATATCAGTATTGTTGTCCAAAATGACCCGCACTTTCTTGCCAGACGATTTCTTATTTATTAGAATTTGTGCGAGATCGTCGCGAGTAAAAGTAAGCATTGAAATGGAAATGGACCGCACGGCCGAGCTGAGCTCCGCGCCGATGTGCGTAGTTGTACGGTCAGACGGGCTGAAGTAAAGTTCTACCGGAGAGCCGTCAATCATAAAACGATGGGGTGTATTGTCGGTCTTCCGTGCGCCGAAATGGGACGCCGAAGCATCGGGAGTGTCCGAACCGCTTCCCCACATCTCGTTGAACTCCATTGTGTATGCGTTTGCAAGAGCCTTGTCCTGAATCTCAATGGCGTTCTGCGCATCGCTGTTTGTACCGGGGTCGGTCGCGTTCCACGAACCTGTCCAGACCCAGTCGTCGGCGGCCGAAGTAGTGTCACGGAAATCAAATACCGCAAACTTGTTGTGCATCAGTCCGGCTCCGGCGTTGATCTGGTCGAACGCGTCGGTGATAAAGGAGACATTGCTTCTCAACATATTCATCGCGCTTGTTCCGGAGTTGTCGTTCTCGACGATGACCCGCACTTTTACTCCGTGGCTCTTCGCGTTGATGAGCGCGTCGGCGATGCTTGACCCGACAGTGCCGCTGAGGCTGTAAAGCGCGACGTCTATGGAGTACTTCGCGGAATTTATCCTGTCGATAAATTTCTGAGAGATGTCGGTGGATGTCGCCCTTTCACCGACCGCGACGCTGCTGTCGGTGGGATAGTTGAAATAGGCATTCATGCTGTCGGTCGAGCCCTCAGGAGAGGCCGTTGAGAAGATTCCGTCGCCGGAATAGTTGGTCCCCGTTCCGTCGGTCACGCCGACGCGGTAGTGATAGACTGTAGCCGGCCATAGGCCCGGGAGCACAACGATGTGGCTCGTGTCTTCAACGGATACGATTACCGAGTCGCTGTAATCGGAGGTGCGACCGTACCTTACGACCGCCTTCGACGGAGTAGCGGTGGTGAAATAGATCGTAACGGAATTCCGGAGGATATCTTCCTCAAACGGCTGAACGACGAATGCCGGACCGGAGCTGACAATGATGTCAGCCTGGCTACGGGGATCGATCTCGTAGCCGCTCGTGTAAGGAGCGCTAGTCCTGTGCTGCTTCACTATACCGACAATGTCGAACGATCCCGTTGGGTAAGAATAAGCACTCTTCGAGTAGACTATGGCGGTACCTGTTGCGTCTGTAATCGTGCCGCCGTTCACGCTGGACGACACGAAGCTGACATGGTTGACCCTGACCAGCCGCCCTTCGTTGGGTTCGCTGAAGTTATCCGTCTCGAAAGACGCGTTCACTTCCGCCGCGGTCAGAGTCAACGGTTCGGGCGCGAAATTGCCGTTTGATAATATCCTCACAGAATCCGGATCGATCTCCGTGAGTCCCGCGTATTGAGATATTTTTCCCGATACAGCGACGCTGTCCCCAACTTCGTAGTCGGCGAAGCGTATGGATTTGTAGACTTCAATTCCTGCAGTCCCATCCTGAATGCATATATCGGTACGAGAGGGGTCGAAGTCCGCCGTAATTATCCCGCTTACTTTAACCGGCGCACCAACCTGGTACGGTTCAGCAGGCACACCTTTGGAATCGTTGACGTGGACGGTGATTATCGGCGCGTACTTCGTGACAGAGACGGTGAGGTTATCCTGGATTGCCGAAGGCTCCGCTCCCGCCACGGCAGTCTTGAGTATGAAGCTGGCGTGCGTGACTGAATCAGGCGCAGTCAGTGAGCTTAACCCGATAACGGCGGTATCCGCGGAGGCAACCGCGGCACCCGTGATAATCACGCTATCCTGCGAGACCGTGCATGTCGCAGCCGACAGGCTCCTGCCGCCGAGCGATACGGACGAGCTGTTCGTTTGCCATGTGAAACACGACGGCACGATTACCACGATGACGGCTATGGTGTCCGTACCCTTACTCTCGATCTTTATGGTATACGGCAGAGTGCTGCCGGCGGATACTATAGTTGGAGAAATTTGAGCCGAGCCGATTCCGCTTCCCGGAGTCGAGAACGGGTTTACTTCAACCGGGCTTGCCGAGTTGTGAGCGATCTTCCGGGGGGCCGTCTGTTCGAAGAAATCTTTCGAATTATCGCCCGTATCCCACGCGTTCCCGAGGTTGTCGTCGAAGGCGGCATCCTCGCCGCTCTTCCGCTGGAAGGATTTGCCGTCAGCCGTTACAGTCAATGGCAGATATGCAATGCCCTCCGGTGAAAGGATGGTACCGGATGGATCCCAACCGAACGCGTCGATAACGGTCGAACCGTCCCTGAGCTGCACGCACGACCTGACGTTGGAGTTCGACAAGTTCCTGGAAGCGGGGAACGATGCGTCGCATGCCACCGCGACCCCGCCATCCCCGATGAGGAAGAAACCGAATTCCTTGATCGTCTTTCCACCCAACGGGAGCTGCCATTCGGCGGCATTCGTACCGGAAGTATTCCCCGAAACAATCTGGACGTTTTGCCCGAACGTGACATCCGCCGGGAGTGGATTGTAAAGTTCGATGAACTCGCCCGTATTGAACTGTGTGGAATTTCCGCCCATCGGGGCGACCTGAGAAATCACCACATGCCTGGCCCCCTGCGCGAGGAGCAAACCGCTCAGGAAACACTCGACTAATAATGCAACGTATAGTTTCTTTGCCAATCCCATTATGCTGCTCCAATACCGCGGTCGACGCAGACCCGCAATTGTGTTTTAATGTACATTTCGATTGTGTTCAGCCGTCCCAGCGGCGCCACAAAATCTTTTTCACGACTCTGCTTCAAATATAACCGGCGAGAAGAAACCGGAAAACTGCGGCTCGATGCGAAGACGAGCCGCAGACTAAGAACTATTTCATCAAGACCATCTTCTTCGTGTCGACGTAACTGCTCCCGGATCTCCCGACGGCGGACATCATGTAATAATAAACGCCGCTCGGCATGCCGGTCATGTCGATGTCGGTTTCGAAGGAGCCCGCATCGCGCTCCAGGATAACATCTCTGACAACCCTTCCGAGTGGGTCAAATACACGTATTATCACACGGGACGGTTCCTGTAGATCATACCTTACTGTGGTGGCCGGATTGAACGGATTGGGGTAGTTCTGATATAGAACAAATTCCTTCGGAACCGTGACAGTCACGGCGAGTATCTCGCCCATCTGCTCAATCCTCCCGGACCCATCGACGGCATCCACCTTATAGTAGTAAGTCTTCCCGCTTGAAACCCTGTGGTCGACATACGAATACGATCCGCCGTTCTGCGCTCCGCCCGCAGCTCTCAGGGATACGTTGGACGTGTAGCTTGAAATAATCTCGAACGGTCCATCCTTCACGCATGCACGGGAGACGTTGAAGCCAGCGAGATCGAGTTCAGTTGCAGTCGAGAAGTCGACATAAACTCTCCCTCCCTCGCTCGTGGCCCTCATTTTCCTCATCGCAACTGCAAGAGAAACGTCGACCAGCGTCCCGCTGACGGTCAAGTCATATCCAGTTATAGGACCATAAACATACCATTTTCCAGTGGAGGGGTCGCTCGCACCATACGGAATTATCCGGAAGTTGACAATGGTGCCGGCCGGAAGATCCTGCAAATCCATCAGGCCAGACAGATCGATAGGAGTAATACTGCTTCCGTCGGTAGAGACCGACGAGAACTGGCTCGCAAAGTCGCCGATGCTTGTCCAGGTACCACCGTTGAGTTGGTAATCCCAAGCTCCATTCGGTGGACCCGTTGCGGACCGTCTATAGTTCAGATTGATCCTGCTCAGCGAAGTGGAATACGATGTGTTGACGGTCAGTCCAAATGTGACATATACGTTAGCAGCCACTGCCTCTGCCGCCGTCGCATAATTCCATCGGGTTCCGCCCCAGGCGTTCGCGGCTGCTGTGCCGCTCGTAGTGACACCGCTGCCTCGTGTTAGCCCCGTGCTGTTAGTTATCCCCGTCGCCACAACCGAAGCGGTCAAGCCGTCAATGCCATAGTTAGTCTGTCCTGTAACCTCCCATGCGACGAGTGTCGTCTGTCCCCTTGCACCCGCTGTGACAAGCGTTGCCAGAATCATTGCAATTAAATACCTCACGGCCTTCTCCTTCTTCCGATGTTTTAACAGAAGTTCGGAGGTACGTTTGCGTTTGCCGGGAGGAGCTACTCAAGATAAAGACGATTCATCGGGCATCGTACCGCGACTTGAGTCCGCAAACATGCCGCCATCTTTAACCTTGATATTTATTATCTATAGAACGTCTATCGCGCGATGTTAGCCGGAGTCCGCAGCGAAGAAGGAACGGCAGCCGCGGAAACGAGTCTGAAATATCCGGTCTCAGGCACATCCCGGATACATACCGCGCATCTCTTCGGCTTGCCGAAATTCGGGTCGTGGATCACCCCTGTTTGCCCCCAGGCGGTCAATGAAAAGAATAGAAAGTAAAACGAAGCCGTAAACACCCGCATTTTTCCCTCCGATTTATGCCAAAACGCCAGGAAGGCGGAGGGGTCTGTTACGAATTGACGGACTCAGGATGAGAGGATTTGCCCGGTGTGGTGCTGCTGCAGCGGTCGTAAACACGCCCGCCATCATGGCACGCTCGCCCAACGCAACAAATTTGCTGAATGCCGGGAATATTGTCAAGTGCCCGGGGGGAAAAACTTACGACGCCTGTTTATGGACCATCGCCAGTGGTTATATTACGTGGCGAGAGGCTGGACTCAGTGTTAGAATTGCTGGCGGCTCCCTGCGTCGGGACGGGATTAAGTGGCCCCACACCTCCGCGGCTTTTGTCTACTATACGGCACTGAGCTTGTGCCTCCCTATTCAGTCATACATTTTGCGAGCATAACTATGGCACTCGATCAGATTCTTCACGACCGGATGAACGAAATCCTTGCCGATGCCGAGAAATCATTGTGCGGCGCCCGGCTGACTCACTATGAAAAAGCAGGTGAAGAACATAACCGTCAGAAGCTGAAAGCCCTCTGCACATTGACGGTGCGGGCCATTTCCGAAAAGAACCTCGGCCCTATGCTGGCACACGCGGAGGAAATCGCACGGGAAAGATTCGAAGCTGGTTTCGACCTGTCGGAGGTTCAAACTGCATTCAACGTCCTCGAAGAGGCGCTGTGGAAATTCATCATCAAAAACCTTCCCCCTGTCGAGTTCGGAGACGCGATCGGGCTCGTGAGTACGGTTCTCGGTGCGGGCAAAGACATCCTCGCCACAACATACGTTGCGCTTGCCAGCAAGGCGAAAGTCCCCTCTCTGGACCTGCGGTCGTTATTTGTGGGCACCTATTGACAGGCTTCGAATCACCTGATCCCTGGAGATGTCATAAGCACACAACCGACAATTTTGAGAAGGCTTCAAAAGGGAAGTAGCTTTTTGCGACCGGTCGGTTCACTGGCGTCGCTCGTGCATTCAACTTAGATTGACTGCCGGCAGATTCCGGGAGGCCGCCTCAATCTGCTCCTCATAATTTGATATTGAACCGTTAACATGGCATTTTCTATGGAATTGAATATAAACAATGAGTGATCCAGCTGCCGCTTACCAACCAAGTTCGAATTCAAACTCTCAGCGGAAACACAAGGCCGCGAGCACGCGGCTACTAAGTCGTGCACTGAACCTGATCGCGGCTCACCCCAACCGCGCAATCATCGGGATAACAATTCTGGTCATCGCGGTGATGGTAGGAGGTTCCTTCCTGGAAACAAGAGAGCTCGAACAGAGGTTGACAACGACCGTCTTCAGGACCAATGCGGTCACAGCCTACTCCACCGCGTCTCATATCAAAGACTATCTTGAAAGCAGAGCCGAAGACCTCCGGCAACTCTCGGGAGAATTGAACGGGAATAAGTCTCTCGTTAACAGGATTCAGGATATCGATTCCTTCTCGCGGTTCATGAACAAGCAGCATGTGGCAGCGGTGCTCCTCTTCTCGCCCTCAGGCATTGTGAAGTACTCGACGGCAAAGAAGTTCGCGGGTATGAATTATTCCAAGACGCACTTTTGGAACTACATTGAGAATGAAACTGTCGGCGAAGTCACGCAATTGAAACCGGCAACCTCCCGAGAGAATATCCTCCCGACCTTTAAACCGTACTCCGGCGGGGCCGATACCACGAATCTAATCATAGTCGGACTGCCCATCGTGTCGGAAACTCCGGCAGGTGAAATGAAGCTGGAGGGAGCAGTAGCTCTTCTCATAGATCAGTTCGGCGTAATTCCTCCGCCAATTGGAACACTACCGGGAGTTCACGATACGACATCGAAGATCGGAATCGGATTCTTCACGCGATCAGGGTATCCATTCATACATTTGTGGTCTAATGTTCCGAGTTGGAACACTGTAAGTGTATCCAATTTGCAGGCAGGCGGAAGAGAGTCGTGTCAATCATGCCATCGAGAAGGAGAAATATCCACTATATTAGGCGGGTCGTATCAACTCGGGACAGGGTTCGTCAAGCCGAATTCGCCCGGACCTACAAATGGAGAATTCCTGTGGACATCCGCGAAGGTGACTTCTTCCAGCTTAGTCTTGCAGGACAGCATCTGGTACGTCGTCGTGAGCGTGGACAAGGCTCCGGTAGCGGCGTCGATCGACTCATTCATCAGGGAGTCAGCTGCCCTGACGATTGCGATCATCATACTCCTCGTCCTAATTCTAAGCCTCGGATTCTACGCGCACCGACAACGGGTGTTAGACCAGCAAAAGACGGAGCATCTCGAGCAGGTCGCTAAAGTGCGTGAGCAGTATGAGGTCCTGTTGGAAAAGTCAAATGATGGCATATACATCTTATTCAAAGACCATTTCGTTTTTGCAAACAAGAAGTTCGAGGAGTTGGTAGGGTACAGGCTGGAAGAACTGGCCAATATTGACTTTATGCAGCTTGTCGCACCTGAGAGCAAGCCTTTATTGCAGGATCGAGTTGAAAGGATGAACCGCGGCAAAATCCTCGAACCCAGGTACTCATTCACGGCGCTGACCAAAGACGGCAGGGCGGTTCCTGTTGAGATCAGCGTCACACACGTCAGACATGAAGGGGAAATAAGAACCATCGGTATCGTCCGCGACCTTAGCGAGTTGACTGCGCAGAAGCAGCTTTACGAGGATCTGTTCAATCATGCCCCGATCGGACTGGCGATTTATAAAAACTTCAAGGCCGTGAAGGTGAATAACGAAGCCGCCGAACTGCTCAATTACGACAGGCCTGACGACCTGATCGGCGCACATGTATTACAGTTCGTACACCCCGACGATTTGTCCATGGTCAGGGAAATGGTCAAGAAGGCAATGGAAGATCGCGTTCCGGCGGCCCCCTATGAAGAGAGGTTCATCAGAAGAGACGGCTCCTCCTTCCACGCCCTCGTTCTTTCCCAACCGGTAGTCTATGAAAGTGAGGACGCGGTGCAGGTCGCGTTCGTTTCTATCGAAGACAGGAAAACACTCGAAGAAAACCTGGAGCGCGAGGCGGCGCTGCAGGAACTTGAAAAGCTGAGACTCAACACGCTTCTACAGAACCTTAACGAAGGCATACTCTTCCAGGGAGGGAATGGGACGATTGAATTTGCCAATGCGGAATTCTGTCGGATAGTGGGCATTGCAGAGAGTGCATCGATTATCGGGAAAAAGTCCGACGAGGTTCTCGCCGACGCCGCCCGGATGACGGACTATCCTGAGGAATTCGTCAGCCGCGTTTCCAGGGACGTCGAACAGCGGCGAGTCGTGGAGGATGAAAGACACGAGTTCAAAAACGGCGTGATAGTGGAGAGAAGCGCACTGCCGCTCTACGACTCTGCCGACAACTACATCGGAAGGCTCACAATCTTCAGAGACGTGACTACGAGGGAGAGGAATGCGGAGACGATCAAAAGGCTTCAACGGACGGAATTGCTGGGCAGACTCGCCGGCGGCATAGCTCACGACTTCAACAATGTCCTTGCTATCATCATCGGGAGCCTCCAGATGATATTGAGAAAGATCGACAACCAGGCCAGCGTGCGTGACAATACCCAGCGAGCCCTTTCGAGTGCATTCCGCGGTTCCGAGATTTCGAAACGTCTCCTTCAGTTCGTTCGCTATTCGCCTCGCGGGTTCGAAGTATTCTCATTAAAACAGATCGTGGAAGAAACGGCTTCAATTCTCAGACACACGTTCGAGGAAAACATCGCAATCCATATTGAATTTCCGATCGGGGACGCCAACGTTTACGGATCCCCAGGAGACATGCAGCAGGTACTGATCAATCTCGCAAATAACGCGCGCGACGCTATGCCGGGCGGCGGCACGCTAACGATATCCCTGACCGCGGCCAGCCGGAAGCAAATCGAGAAGAGACTTGGAAACTCTGCGGCAAATAGGTATGTCCTGTTGAAGGTCCAGGATACCGGCGAGGGAATCGATGCAGACAAGATCGACAAAATATATGACCCGTTCTTCACGACGAGAGATATCGGCAAAGGCACCGGTCTCGGACTTTCCATCGTTCAGACAATTATTTCCGCGCATGCCGGCTTCGTAGAAGTGGAAAGCAAGCCGGGAGCCGGAACGACTTTCTACCTGTTCCTTCCAACGACAGACGACAGACCCGCATTGGAAGAAACGGCCCCGCGAAATGAAGGAACTAGAACTGGTGAGGTCACCGGCAAGCCGACCATACTTGTTGTAGAAGATGAGACCGGCCTTCGTGAACTTCTCTATGAGTTTCTTTCAGACAAGAATTTCAATGTTATCACGGCCAAAGACGGGGAAGAAGGATTGCGTTTCTTCGAGACCAATCCGGAAATCTCGCTAGTACTCTCCGACCTCGGGCTGCCTAAACTCGCAGGAGACGAGATGCTCGCAAGAATGAAGACAAAGAGACCCGAGGTTAAATGCATACTGGCAACCGGCTACCTGACTCCCAACGCCGGTGGAGTACTGGATCATCTTAACGTCAAGATGATAATGAAACCTTATAATCTATCGGCAGTTTACACCTGCCTCGTGGAGACCCTGGCCAGCCGACCTTCGCGTGAGATGCCGTAACCGGGCTGACCGGCGTATCGGACAAGGCTTCGACTGTCGGCAGCGGATCAGATCTCTTTCATACCTCGAATCGTTGAGTGTTTCAACCCTCCTGTAATTTATTTCATCGCTCCACACAATCGTCACCCCGAAATTTCCCTCCATTCTCCAATCTTTGCGGGGGAACAATAGTTGCAATTCTTTGGGTATTCAGGAGGCTAACAATGATGAATCCGGATTTCGAGGCTGGCCAGGGAATGCTCCGGCTGGCATTGTCGTGCAGACGTTTCCAGAGGAACCTCGCGAGGGGAACCGGCATGACTACCAATGAGATTCTCTGCCTCCTTGTACTGTACTCCGAAGAACCAAGATCTATCGGTGAACTCAGCCGCATCCTCGACCTATCTCTTGCATCGACTTCCAAACTCCTCTCTTCGTTACAGGGAAAGATGTACATAAGTAGGAATCTTGATGAGGTCGACCGACGAAAAGAGATAGTCGTCCTGACTCAGCTCGGCAAAGGGATGGCAGAAAGGCTCCTAGCTCTATCGAGAGAACTCGCACTCGACGTCCTGAAGAACTTGCCCGACAGCATGAGGATGGATTTCGCAAGATGGATCCAATGGTACTCTGTTGAAAATACCGTCGGCGTTTGATCAAGGAATGCCGGCAAAAAAAAGGTTCAGGAGGTAAGTTATGAGCAACCGGCTAACACGTAAACAGTTTCTGACCAGGTCCGCTCAATACGCCGCCGGTGTCGCGGTTGGAGGAGCGGGACTGGATTTGCTCTTCCGGGAGAACGGCGCCGCGAAGAGCGCTGTCACTACATGGCCATGGCCTTACCAGGAGATTGATCCCGAAAAAGTGCGGATACTCGGTCACGACTCTTATTATGGTACACCCGGAGGATGCTGTTACGGCGCGTTTAATTCAATCATGCAAGCACTTCGAGACACCGTAGGAGATCCGTTTACAACCCTTCCGTCAGAATTGATGTACTTCGGGGCCGGCGGTGCAGCCGGTTGGGGAACGCTCTGCGGGGCGATAAACGGCTCAGGCGCGGCAATCTCGCTGGTCTCCACGAAGGCCAACACCAGTACGCTCGTTGGTGAGCTGCTTGGGTGGTACACTCAAACAGAATTTCCAACGGATACCAGCAACCAATACGCACAGGAGTCGAAATATACGGTGAACAAGGTCACCTCGGCACTCCCGCAGAATATGAGCGGCTCGCCCCTCTGTCACATCTCGGTTTCGGAATGGTGCAAAACCTCGGATATGACGAGCGGATCTGCGGAGCGTCTCGACCGGTGCGCCCGGCTGACGGGTGATGTCGCAGCGTATGCGGTGAAGATTCTGAACGACATGGCTAAGGGGTCATTTTCGCCCCTCTACGTCGCGCCGAGCAGCATAGCAGACTGCAAAGCCTGTCATGCCACCGGAGCGATGGCAACGGTTGTCTCCAACATGGAATGCACGCAGTGCCATGGTGACCCTCATGTTCAGCAAAGTGTGTCCGCGACAGAAGGGGTCGCCGCCGGTTATACTTTGACCCAGAATTATCCGAATCCGTTCAACCCCACAACACAGATCCGGTTTTCTGTCCCCTCCCGAGAGATTGTGACTCTTTCGATCTATGACGTGCATGGAAGGCTCGTGAAGAGGATTGTCGACCACGCCGCGTATTCTCCCGGGAATTACCTTGCCAATTGGGATGGCACAAACGGTGCCGGACAAAGAGTTGCCAGTGGAACCTACTTTGCAAGAATTACGGCTGGTGCGTATCAAAAGGCAGTCAGGATGAGCCTGGTAAAATAGCTCCTTCGTGCTTCTCCAATTTCCGACGCGGTCCGGTCTTGTTCCGGGCCGCGTTCCGTCTTGAGCAACCGACCGTCGTTCGGCCTTCGACCAGAAACCTACATCGGCGAAATTTGGGTGTAACCCGGTTTGCGCGATTCATTCTGCCGAACTTGATTCAGCATCCGGTTTTCGGACCCGGAACAAGTTCGGGGTGACAACAGAAATTGAAAACGAGTCGCTACCGAAGTTCGACTTTCTTATGAATTGTCCATAATTTATGGCGTCAGGACAGGAAACCGTCGGAGGGTAAGATGGTGTTCACGGATATCGCCAAAAGTGCGCTCGTTTTCGCAGTTGCCGCATCAGCCGAATCTGCATATCCACAGGTCAAGATCAACGAGATATTGTATGCTCCTTCGGGAGGTGCACCGGAGTGGGTCGAACTGTTCAACCCTTCATCCGACAGCATGAACGTCAGGAACTGGAGTATCAAAAACAAGAACGATAAACCATATACGCTCACGGAATCAGATTTCTACATTCTGCCCAAAGATTTTCTTGTGATAACAAAGTCCGACACGATTTTCAGGTTTCATCCTGCGATTCCATCACGCGTTCTCATTTGCCCCTCGCTTCCGGTTGCCTTCATGGCAAATAGCGGAGACACAATTTCCGTTTCCGATTCCTCAGGAATTATGGTCGACTCGGTTTTTTACAAACCAGCGTGGGGTGGCTCAGGCGGAAAGTCGCTTGAGAGAATCTCTGTGGGTGATTCTCCTTTCACGAGCACAAACTGGGGCACGTGCAGGGACTCGTCGGGCAGCACTCCGGGAGAAAAGAACAGCATCGCTGCGAAGCAGCACGACCTGGGGATAAAACTTTTTTCCGCCGCCATCAGCGCGGAGGAGTCGGAATGCAGATTCAAACTGACGGTCGGGAATTCCGGGAAGAACAACGCGGTCGATTATGCTGTCCGCGTTTTTGTCGACTACAACGCGGACCATGTCCCGCAGGCAGGCGAACTCGCGGCTTCATTGATTAATCCTCCGGAACTCTCACCAGGAGACTCGGCAGAACTGGTGCTGGTGTCGGTTCTCACAGCGCACCGCAGAGTGGATGCCTGTGCCGAAGCGAAATACGATTCCGACGAAGACATGACGAACAATATCATGTGGACAAAGCTGGACATCTCGTATCCGCATCATTCTCTCGTCGTAAATGAGATTATGTATGCCCCGGTCTATCCTATGCCTGAGTGGGTAGAACTTCTTAACCAGTCGCGTGATTCTGTCGACCTGTGCGGCTTTACTATTGGCGACAATTCAAACGCGAAAGCCGCAATATCCGGGAACGGCTATATGCTGGCCCCGGGTGAGTTCGTCGTGGTCGCCGACGATTCTGCCTTCATCGGTCTGTATCCTCAGCTCAGCGGAAAGGTTCTGGTTGCGAAGATTCCATCACTCAACAATTCCGGGGACGCAGCTGTCATCCGTGATTGCTCCGGCGGAGTCATCGACAGCGTCTACTACTACTCATCATGGGGCGGCAACATCGGCGGAAAATCGCTCGAGAGAATCCTTCCCGGCGGCAGGTCCGACGATCCGCAAAACTTCGAAACATGTACCGATCCTTCCGGATCAACTCCGTGCTTCATAAACAGTGTCACGCCGCGCGACAACGATATTGCTATTGGAAATATCGCGGTCTCCCCTCTTTCGATTCAATCCGGCAACAGCGCCAAAGTGCAGGTCAACGTTCTAAATGTGGGACTGAATGCAGCGGAGGATTTCTCGGTCCTATTGTTCAATGATCTAAACATCAACGGTTCATGCGAGCCGAATGAATTGTTGGATTCGGTGCGGGTGGACGTACTAGGCACCGGTGATTCCACCGGTGTAACCTTACACACGGGGGCTTTGAATTACGGGACTTACCACCTCTGTACGCTTGCAAAATACCCGGGGGACCAACGGCCAAATAATAACGTCCGCACACTTCTCCTCAACGTCGGCCTCCCTCCGGAGTCGGTCGTCATAAATGAAATTATGTATGCGCCGAAGCCGCCGGAGTATGAATGGATAGAGTTATACAACACCGGGAGTTCCACCGTGGATCTCTCGGATTTCAGAATCGTCACCCGTGGCGGATCTTCCGCAATCTCGGACGGGTCACTCCTGGGTCCGCACGATTTCGCCGTCCTCTGCAGAGATTCATCGGTCTCTCTGGCCCACAAGCCTGTCAGGAATCTCATTATCCAGCCGATTCCGTCACTGAGCAACAACGGCGACGGCGCGGGATTGCGCGATAACCTCGGCAACCTGCTGGACACGATGAGTTACCGGCCCTCTTTCGGCGGCTCGGGTGGAAAGTCTCTGGAACGGGTGGATTACCTCGCTGTCGGCGATTCAACAAATTGGCACGAAACCTACGACTCGACTGGAGCTACGCCCGGCGCCGAGAACAGCGTGGCGATCCTTTCGTACGACGTTGCAGTGAAAAGAATAGAATCGCCGTTGACCGATCCCGGCGTTTCTGAGGCCCGAACCGTCGCGGTGACCGTACACAATGCGGGCAGGAATCAGATTGATGGGGTGGCAGCGTCCGTGCAAATTTCAAGTACGCTCGACGAGTCCGTCGCCTTCTCGGAAACCCGCGGCATCAGTCAGCCGTTGTCACCTGAAGACACCGCTCGAGTCGAGTTTGTTTTCGTACCGGCTCGTCCAGGTACATATCTGGTTCTTGCAAGGGCATCGCAGCGGCTCGACAGCCGCTCAAGGAACGATACGCTCTCGGCACTCATTAACGTGAGATATCAGCCGACGGCACTCGTGATCAACGAAATCATGTACAGTAGCGGGTCGATGGGTGAGTACTTTGAGATTTTCAACGCGTCGGAAAGCACCGTCGATCTTCGTGAGTGGACCTGGCATACGAACCAATCAAAACGTTTCCTGGTTTCTGCGGGTGCCAGGCCTATCACCCCGGGCGGATTTTACACAATCGGCAGCGACTCGTCAATTCTGGAATTCATAAGTGATACCGGATGCGTGACTATGTCAGGATCGCTTAAACTGCGTGACGAAGGCGACTGCGTCGTTATTTCGGATCCGTCGGGAAATCAGGTCGACAGCGTCTACTATTTGCCATCATGGCACAACGCGGACATAGCAAAGACGTCAGGCAGATCACTGGAGAGAATCAATCCGCGACTTCCCTCCAACGACAGGACGAGCTGGTCGACTTCCGTTTCACAGACAGGCGGCACTCCCGGAAGCAGGAACAGCCTGTTTGTTTCCGGTGAAACTGCCGCCGGAGGAATTACCGTCGAGCCAAACCCGTTTTCACCTGACGGAGATGGACATGACGATTTCACATTCATTAATTATTCCTTTCAGACTTCATCAGTCAGGACGCGTGTACGAATATTCGACTCGGTCGGGAGGCTCATCGCGACGCCTTTCGACAACCTGGTTCTCCCTTCTAAGGGAAGGCTGGTTTGGGACGGAAGAGACGCTTCCGGGAAGATTGTCAGGTTTGGTTTGTATATTATGTTTGTGGAAGTAACAGGACCGGATGGAAATAATCTGATGACATACAAGAGGCCGATCGTGATCGCGAAGCGGATGAGGTGAAGATGGCGAAAGCGAAGTCTCGACACTCTGTGGCTCATTCCGGAAGTCTCTCACCCGAACCGGAGGATCTGTTATGAAGGCTAGTGAGAGCATGATTTCTCGTGAGGTCATTGAGGACAGAATATTCGTGATCCGAGGACGGCGCGTTATGTTGGATTTTCATCTTGCAGAATTGTACGGTGTACCCACAAAGTCTCTGAACCTGGCCGTGAAACGGAATCGGAGCCGTTTCCCCGAAGACTTCATGTTCCGGCTGGATTCGTCAGAAAGCGGAGAAGTCGAGAAGGTTTTGAGGTTTCAAATTGAAACCTCAAACAACAGAAGCCGCGGCGGCAGGCGCTACCTCCCGTACGCATTCACCGAGCAGGGGGTCGCAATGCTGTCCGGCGTACTGCGAAGTGAAAGAGCTATTCAGGCAAATATCGCCATAATGCGGGCATTTGTAAGACTGAGGGAGATGATTTCGACCCACAAAGAACTCGCTGCCGAATTGAAGCAGCTTGAAATGAAGCTTGAAAAACACGACGAAGAGATACAGGCAATCTTCCAGGCGATCGCGGAACTGATGGCTCCCCCGCCGGAAAAGCCGAAACATCCAATCGGATTCTTCAGGGAGTAAAAGCCGACGATGAATCTAACAGAAGAGCATTCCGCACTACAGGAAAGAATTTCTTTATACATTACCGCACTTCAGAATGAGATCGAGGCATTGCGGAACTACTCCTCGCGCAATTATTCCCTGTCGACGGGAAAATTCTTGGGCAATGCAGAGACGGAGTTTCTCTATGAGTTCCGACTTGAAGATGAAACCAGAATCATCGAGGACACGCCTGTCGAGATTGAAGTCTCTGACGACACGACGCGCGGCACCGTCATTGCCATCGAGGGGGATCGGATCGTGTTCCTGCTGCAGAATCATATCGGCGACTCTGTCGAACAGGCAATACTCCGGACGGCGCCTTTCTTCCTCCTCGAACAGCTGATCGAACGGCTCGAAGGACTTGAGGACAAAGATGTCGGAATCGTAGAAACGCTTTTCGGCGATGACGGCGACCAGGAGGGCGAGGCGGATCTGTCGCTCGACCCGAAGCAGCTGAACGAGTTCCAGGTCAATGCGGCACGCTCCGTCTTAAGACGCCCCGTTTCTTTCGTATGGGGACCTCCCGGCACCGGCAAGACTCAGACTCTCGCGTTCGCGGCGGCGAACCTCGTCGCGAGCGGCGAGAAAGTGCTCATCATATCCAACACCAACATTGCGGTCGATATCGCGCTCGAAAAAACGCTCGAGTATCTGCAGGAACAGAACGAGTACTTCGAGGGAAAATTTGTCAGGTTCGGAATCCCCAGACTCCCCGAGCTTGCGGACTTCCCGTGGTCTCTGCCACAATATGTCGCACGTGACAAAAACCCGGGGCTGTACGCCACGATCGGAAAAATCGAAACCGACATCCAGGCAGTAATGACCAGGATGAGAAACCCGCGTTCCCGGCGCGGAACAAACCAGGAGAAGCTCGGAAACCTTCGCGAGCAGCTATACTCGTTGCGTGAGGAGGCCTACGGCAAGGAGAGTAAGATAGTCCAGCAGGCAAACCTGGTCGGCTGCACAGCTGCCAAGGCGGCAATCTCATCACAAGTGTTCTCTCGCAGATTCGACGCAGTTCTAATCGACGAGGCGAGTATGTTATACCTGCCGTACGTCGTCTATGCCGCCGCCCTTGCAAAAAACCGCGTGGCCATCTTCGGCGATTTCATGCAAATTCCGCCAATTACACAGTCTTCGACGCGGGTGCTGAACGTGCTCGCGAAAGATATCTTCCGTGAGACAAAGATGCACAAGTACATGTCGAAACCGCATCCGCGCATGAGCGTCCTTGAAATCCAGTACCGCATGCAGCTTCCGATTATGGAGCTGGTCAACGACAGAATTTATGCGGGAAGGCTGAAGGCAAGTCAGCAGATAAAAGCGTCAGAGCAAAAGCAAGAACCTGTCGTCTTTTATGATACGTCGGCCCTTCGGTCGCACACATTTCGTGAGGCAACTTCGAACAGCAGAGTCAACATACTTTCCGGGATCGCAGCAATCGATCTCGGAGTCGAGTCGCTCAAGCGCGGAGCGAAAACGGTGGGCTTAATCACTCCCTACAGAGCGCAGGCACGATTCCTCCGCAGCGTCCTGAACAGTATGAACCTCGACAGCGCCGTCATCTCCGCCGCAACTGTGCACACATTTCAGGGAAACGAGCGCGACGTAATCGTTTTCGATTTCGTGGACGACAACCCCCTCCCGCTTGGGGTGCTCCTGTCGACTTACGACAGAGAACACGATGATATCTCGGAAGGAGAGCGTCTCCTGAACGTTGCAATGACACGGGCAAAGAAACGTCTTCTCTTCGTCGGCAATCACGAGTACCTCCTGTCGAAATCGAGCGAGGATTCCCTGCTCAGGTTCGTTCTGAGGTCGCTGCAGCGCGATAAATCGATATCGACACTTCAGATGGATGACAAAAGCGGAAAGTACTATATCGGCAAGAACCTGACCGCGCTTTCAGTACATCACGGGTTCGTGGACAGCACGATACCTCTTCTGAGGGACATACAGGGATCGTCCGAAGAGCTGAAACTCGTTCAGCCTGTGAAGGCAAAACTGCAATTTTTCAAATATGTCCTCAACAAGGAAGTGGAGACGTCAAAAGAATTCGCCTCGCTCGAAATGAGCGTCCTGCAGCAGAAGCTTAAGAACACGAATCTCATCACCTCAGACAAGTCGGATCTTTTCTTCTGGCTGATCGACGGGAAGATACTCCACGTATTCGATATCCTCGGGCGCGACAAGCTTTTCAGCCTGCGGTTAGCCGTACCTGAGATTGCGAAGGTGTTCAACTACGTACTCCCGAGAAGGAGTTCCAAGCTGACGGGCACCGGCAACAAGGCAGTCGACGCCCACTGCGCCGTCTGCGGCGGCAAGATGGAGCTGAAGGAAATGCGGGGGATGATCGTGGCGCAGTGCGCAGACAGCCAGTGCGTCACAGTGCCTGCGGACGGTAAGATTATCGAAGCGGTGCTCGAGGTGAACGGCGAGAGTTGCCCGGTCTGCGCGGGCAAGATTCGCGTAAAGAAAGGACGGCGGGGATTTTTCGCCGGTTGCGCGAACTACCCCGGCTGCGCATGGACGGCCGAGCTGGGAGAAATATTGAAATGACGCAGTCATGAAACAAATTCCGGAGGATTCGATGTGAAGGCTCAAATGTCGTTGATCCCCTTTGGAATATCAAGATGGGGCGGCACAAGGAAACTGCCTTACGCGTTTCGAGTAACCGACATCTACGGTCACGTTCTTGTCGAGAGCACCGGCGCGCGTTTCCGTCGGCAATCGATACGACGCTACAGCCGTATACGGTCAGAGTTCCGGATAACTACATCTCCACCAGGAAATATCCGCTGCTCGTAATGCTCCACGGCAGCGGGTCCGACGATCGGGCATGCTCGGCGGAACGGAGCTGACGGAAGGCGACTTCGTCGAAATTGCTCCCTACGACCGGGGCACTTCAAACTGCTTCACAACCGATGGCGCCGAAATCGATGTCAGGGAAGCCATCGATGATGCGATTCGGAATTATGCCGTCGATACGGCCAGAATTGTCATCGCCGGATTTTCTATGGGCGGGTACGGTGCATACAGAATTTTCTACGAGTATCCCCGGTTATTCAAAGGAGTCGCCGTCTTTTCGGGGAATCCAAGCCTCGCAACAAGGTGGATCGGGGAAGGATTTCCCGACTTTCTCTACGAGAAATACTTGAAGCCATTCAACGGCGTCCCGGCATTCATTTGCCACAGCAAAAACGACCTGAATTGTCCGTACGAGCTTGCCAAGCGACTCGTCGGAAAGCTGGAGGCAGCCGGGGCAAAAGCCGAATTCGTCACAAGCAAAGAAGGCGGTCACGGAATCATCGATGCGGCAAACATATCTAAGTACTGCGAGTGGCTCAGGGGTGTAATCAAATAGAAGGCGGCGAGCCGGCAGGCTCGAAGGAAATCCTGAGAACGGGGGATCTGCAAGGAACATTTTGCGCGTGATAATCCGTTAACGAATTATCAGGATGATCAACATCGAGTACGACAATTCGGCTCTTGCGGGCACCACATGTGAGTAACAAACCACACTCATGGCCCGCACCATGGGCGTTCGGCATTCTTATTCTTCCGGTCGCTGTTTATGTCGGCTTCACCGCGACGCCACTTCCGTTTCTCCTGAGCAAAGCCGGCGTTTCGGTCTATGAGATAGGAACTATCGGTTCACTTCTCCAGCTCCCGAACATTCTCGTTTTCCTCTGGGCACCTCTTGTCGACGTCAGGCTCCGCCGCAGGACGTGGCTGGTGATCTCCGCCGTTACAACCGCGGTACTCTTGTGGATAGCTCTGCCGTTGGTGGGTTCGGCAAGTCTGCATGTGCTAACGGCACTTCTGTTGATCGGCGGTATGACCATTTCGCTTGTACTGGCTTCATCCGGCGGACTCATGGTGACAACGCTATCTCCGGTTGAGCAATCAAAAGCCGCGGCCTGGAACCAGGCCGGTTACCTGGCCGGAGGTGCACTTGGTGGCGCACTTGTTTTATGGTTTGTGACCCGCCTCCCGGTCTTCTTCACAGGCATGATACTGGCGTTAGTACTTTGTCTTCCCGGACTGATCGCACTCACTCTTCCGGAGAAGGTACCGGCTGCATCGCACTGGTTTAAGGGACGGCTCTCTGCAATCAGCCGTGAGATCGGGGGGGTCTTCAAGGTCCCGGTGCGAAGATGGAGCACTCTTCTCCTCATGGCACCCGCAGGCACGGGCGCAGCTCAACTTCTGCTGCCTGCGATCGCATCACATTATGGAGTCGGTGCATCGGGAGTCATCTGGATAAACGGACTCGGTGGTGGGATCGCGCTCGCGGTCGGCTCGCTCATCGGTGCGCTGGTCCCCGGTGACTGGGACAGGCGGATTGTTTATGCGGCAGCCGGGCTCGCAAACGGCATTGCGGGAATCGTACTCATGGCGGTGAGCGGATCGACGGGTTACCTCATCGGCACGATTTTCTATCTCATCACTCAAGGACTTTGCTGGGCGAGATTCACGGCACTCATTGTTGAGATCGTCGGACCTGACGCGCAGGATGTAAGCACGCTTTACAGCGCGTTGTCAGCAGCCGGAAGCATTCCACTCGCATACATGACATGGCTCGACGGATTCGGATATTCACAGTTCGGTACTTCCGGACTTCTGCTCGCCGACGCAGCAGGAAACTTCCTCGTGTTCGCTGTAGTCATGGCGATATTCATTGCTCAAGGGCTGAAGTTCCGGCACGCTCCTGAAGCGGCGGCGGATAAATAGCGCCACGATCATTCACAGCGGAGGAAATCCGATGAATCAGCTGGCCGAGGTGAGGAGCTACTTCAGAAACCAGAATGAGCACCACCGAAGGAGATCGTTCTACCAAGAATGCACCGCTATTTGTGCCGGCATACCAGCCGTAGTTCCAAATCACGTTGTAGCTCATCTTCCTGTAAAGTGCGATTGCTTTGGGTTGTCTTTTCCCGATTTCCAATATGCACCCGTCGTATGACAATTCAGCGGCCCATTTCCCCCATTCCGTCCCGGCGGTGATGGGCACGTGTCAAAAGATGCGGATGAATCCCTGGTGCGCGCCATTCCCAAAAATGATCCCGGCGCCGATGCAGAAACCAAAGTCGTACCAACGTCCATTGTTTGTGGCTTCGTAAATACGAACGTCCTGTGTGAATAAACTGATGATGAAAGTTATTGGTGAGATCATGCCGTGCCATAATCCTCCCAGGAAACCAGCCGGCTTGGCACCTTCGAGCTTGTACTTCGATTTTGCTCCTGCTACCGACAGTATGTTCGCCACAGTTCCACCTCCTTATGATGGTTGATAATCTAAAGCCGTCTATGCCCGATCAGATCCAAGCACATAACCATAACCCTCGCGGCGGAAAGATCGAAATGGTCCAGCCGGATGAGCATCGGATTTCGGCTCAATTTATGCGGATGTCCACGAAGAAACAATCTTCGACCTGGCTCGTCTGTCAGATATCCCTGTCAATTTTTCGGTTGCGCGCGAATGTGAAACTCGACTAGATTAGGACATGAAAGCAGACAACGAAACGACGCTCTGGTCGGAAGACACGATGTACGACGCCTTCATGAGACGCGACAGCTCGTATGAAGGCATTTTCTTCGTGGCGGTAAAAACGACCGGGATATTCTGCCGGCCGACCTGCACGGCGAGGCGAGCGAAAAGAGAAAACATAGAGTTTTTTCATTCTGCGAAAGACGCGCTCCTCAACGGCTACCGGCCATGTAGGGTCTGTAAACCGCTCGAACCGCTCGGCGCTACTCCCGACTACATCCAAAAGCTGATCGACACAATTACGGCCAATCCGTCGAAGAAGATAACCGACTACGATCTTGTCGGGATGAACATCGAGCCGAACAAGGTGCGCCGCTGGTTCAAGACAAATCATGGATTGAGCTTTCAGGGATATCAGAGAATGCTCAGGATCAACGGTGCCTTGCACCAGATCAAGAATGGCGGGGAGGTCACGCAAGCAGCCTTCGAAAACGGCTACGACTCGCTCAGCGGTTTCTCGGACGCCTTCAAGAAGATAATGGGCACAACTCCGGCGAACGGGAAGTTCGCCAACGTGATATACATGCATCGCATCGCGACTCCGCTCGGCCCGATGATCGCCTGCGCCACAGATGACGGGTTATGCCTGCTGGAGTTCACAGACAGACGGATGTTTCCGCTCGAGCTGAAAGACCTGAGGCGGCTCCTGAAAGCCAACTTCTTGTACGGCACAAACGAGCACATCCTGAATCTCGAGAAGCAACTGGACGAATACTTCGATGGTAAAAGAAAGGCATTCGAGGTTCCGCTTGTGACTCCGGGCTCCGAATTTCAAAAATCCGTATGGCGGCAGCTCACCACCATACCCTACGGGAAGACCAGGTCTTATGAAGAACAGGCGATCGCGATCAACAACCTCAAGGCAATCAGGGCCGTCGCGAGTGCAAACGGTGCCAACCGAATCGCCCTTGTAATTCCGTGTCACCGCGTAATCGGCAAAGATGGAAGTCTGACAGGCTACGGCGGCGGACTCTGGCGCAAGAAATGGCTCCTGGACTTCGAAAAGAAGAATACGGAGCCGTAACCTTCATCTGGCGGGAATTATCGAGACCGCATCGGTAAATCAGAAAACCGGGTAATTCTTATTATGCGCCCTGTGTGTTTCAGTCCTTCCCTTCAGTCGTGCGAGCCAAGAGATTTGAATTTTCGGTCACCCTCGTTTAGTTTCTTACAGATGAACACCCGTCGGTTCTGGCCGGTTCTTGGCATCCTCCTTTTCGTCCCAATCGTTTCATTATCACAAACGTTTTCCACACCCGGAGAAGCCCACGCAAGCTATTTCGAAGAAATAAAAGCCGCGGAAGCGCAGCATGCCGATCTCTGGGACATGAACATGTACGGCCCGATCCTCCTCGTGAACCCATCGACCAGACAAATCTTCTCGAATTTTCCCGACGCGGGCGGGACCCTAAGATGGATACAAAGTCGTGAAAGACCCTTACGATCAAAACTACTCGATCGAGAAACTGACTTCGGGAAATTGAGACGCCCCCACGTGGAACAGTTTGGGCGTTCTTCTCGTAACAACCGCGTTTGCTCCCGCTCAGCCACCAGTAGTACCAGTTCATGCCGATATCGAAACTTGTACCCGCCGGAAACCCTGTCGTGTCCCAGGTGAAACCGTGATGGGCGTTGGCGTTCCTGACAAGGACTTTGTAGAACGGAGAGCGAATGACGAGGTCCAAGCTGGCCCCTGCGTTTCCGTCTACCACGGTGACAGTTATTCCACCGCCTTCCGGCAAACTAATTGAAGCATCGATGCTCTTACCCGGCCTGACTGAACTTATCTCACGCACAGCCTCTCCGGGCGGCCCCTTCACGCCGGTTGATTTCAGCGGGGACCTTGCGCCAATCCCGCTTGTCGTGTCCATCATGGTTGAAATCGATACGCTGTCTCTGATGTCGACCTGTCCCTGCGCGGTGTAGACCGATGTCAGAATCATCAGACAAATTGCCGGAAACAAAAATGTGATTCTTGTGTTCATGGCTCACCTCACTTCAGCATTAGAATTTTGGAGGTGAACAGTTTCACTCCGGCTTTGTCCTCGACAACCATGCGTACGAAGTAGACGCCGCTCGCCGCCGATATCCCGCGGTCGTCCATTCCGTTCCACACGACACTGTGCCGGCCCGGACCCGCCGCTCCGTTCACGAGGGTGCGCACCCGCCGCCCGAGAACATCATAGATGGCCAAGCTTACACGAGCGCCGCTCTGCAGGGAATATCGTATCGTGGTCGAGGGGTTGGACGGATTTGGATATGCCGCGTCCAGCCCTGTCGCAACTCAGGAAAACGCCGTGCCGAATCGAAGCGTGCGAAAATCGAAGCCGTATCCAAACTTGTCTGTAATGAGCAGTTTCAGTGAGTCCGTGAGCCCCGGCTGGACGTCCATTATGCTGAAGTTGAACACCGCCTCCTGACAATTCCGTTTGCGAGCCCTACCCCGACGAAGGATTGTAACACACCCCACAGTGAATGTCAAGTGGTTTCGGCAAGAAGGTAAATATGAGCCCGGAATGATCCATGACGTGCGGGAAAGCAAGATATTCACGCGGATCGCCGCGGGAGGAAAGACAATGCATAAGAGCAGTTTTTTGTCTAATTTGTTCAAATTGAATTCTCAGATATCATGGTGAAAATGTGATCCGCACGATCGTTTTCGCTGCCGTCGTCTTCTTAATCTTTTCAATCTACGGTTTAGTGAACTACTACATCTTTATCCGCGGACTTCATGCCCTGCGCCCGGTCGGCGCTTTGCGAACCGCCTATATTATCGCGTTTATATTCCTCGCCGTTTCGTTCATCGCGGCGATGCTCCTTGAACGCGCGGACATAATCTCGATAGGCAAACCGCTGACATGGATAGGATCTTTCTGGCTCGGAGCATTCGTGTACTTCCTCCTGACCGCCGCGGCAATCGATCTGCTCAGGCTGGTCAACCATTCTGTGCACTTCTTCCCTTCGTTCATTACCGGTGACCCGGTTCATTCTGCAAGAGTTGCCGCCTACTGCGTCATCTCGCTCGTCGCGGCCGCTGTGATTTACGGCTTCATTAACGCCCACATCATACGCGTGCGGACGTTCGACATAAATGTGGACAAGGCTGCAGGCGGCCGGAAGAGCCTCAACATCGTGATGGCATCAGACATACACCTCAGCTCGATCATAAACAACGGCCGCATCGGCGCAATCGTGAGAAAGATCAACTCCCTCTCTCCCGACATCGTACTTCTCCCGGGCGACATCCTGGACGGCGACCTCAACCCGGTCATACACCAGAACCTCGGTGAGGCGCTCCGGCAAATCAAGGCTCCGCTCGGCGTCTACGCCATCACGGGAAATCACGAATACATCGGAGGTGTCGAGAAAGCATGCAAGTATATAACCGAACACGGCGTTAAGATGCTCAGGGACTCGACCGTGTTTGTGGGCAACAGTTTCTATGTCATCGGCCGGGAGGACAGGTCCGCCCGAAAGAGGAAATCGCTTAGTGAACTGATGGCAAACGTGGATAAGAAATATCCGGTCATATTCATGGACCACCAGCCATTCCGTCTCGAGGAGGCGGCGGAGAACGGGGTCGACCTGCAGCTTTCCGGTCACACACACTACGGGCAGATGTGGCCGTTCAACTACATAACAGACTTGGTTTACGAGCTGGCCTACGGTTACCTCGTAAAACGCAAGACGCATATATATGTCTCCTCGGGCGTTGGAACGTGGGGGCCGCCACTCAGGATCGTGGCCGACCCCGAAATCGCGGATTTCCGGCTGAATTTCAAGACGCACGAATAGTTTTTCTTTTAACGGCTCCTCTTAAATTAGCGGCAAGGAGGCTGTAGCTATGAATGCTGCTGATATAATCAAAGAAATTGAGAAACTCCCTCTCTCAGAGCGAATTTCCGTCATTGAAAAAGCGGTTCGGGCGCTGAGACAGGAAGAGGACTCCCGCCAGATGAGCCGGGCAGCACGCGAACTGCAAGAGGATTACAATAGCGACAAAGAGCTCACCGCTTTCACAGACCTCGACATGGAAGACTTCTATGAACCAAGGTGAGATCTGGCTTATCGACCTCGATCCGACTGTCGGGACTGAAATGAAGAAGACGAGGCCGGGTGTCATCGTGAACGACGACGCTCTTGGAAAGCTCCCGCTCAAAGTGGTGGTCCCTCTAACCGATTGGAAGGACAAGTACAAGGCCGCATCATGGATCGTCAAGGTTGAAGTATCGGAAGATAACAATCTGTTGAAACCGTCGGCCGCGGATTGCTTCCAGGTCCGCTCCATCTCTGAACGTAGGTTCGAGAAACGGATCGGGAAAATATCGGAGTCATCCCTCGGTCAAATCCTGGCTGCTCTGTCGAGAGTACTGACGATAGGAGTTTAAAGGAGACTCCGGACTCTCATGTGCAATCAGAAGCGCATGAAGTGTGAAAACGGTGACGGAGACGCTTACAGAGACTGCGTCGTTTCAACTGTCCCCCACTCACAGATGATGTCCCTTGGAACGCAAAAGACGCAGCGCTGGTTGAGTTAATCAAATGTATGCCTCACAACTGATCCTGGAAGAGAGCTGCCTGTATGCTACATACATCCGAAAGGCATTTACCCTTGGAAATTTCCGGTCGCCCGCACCTGTGGAAATCACAATCCTCCAGTTGTGCATTACCGTTGATGTCAGTGAGAACTTGTATGCTTCGGTGCCGCGTCCCATGTCAACCATCGAGTAGCCCCGGTCGATCGCATCGCTTATCTGCAGAAACGTAAGCGCCTTCCCGGCCCCGCTGAGGCCCGCGGCAGAAAGCCCCTCCCGGTCGAACCCGCTGACGTATGTATGCAGTCGGCCGTTGAATCTGAGGCAGAGATTGCTCGCCGCGATTCTTCCATTCCAGCGGAGGGTCTTGAACCACAGCCTCTCTTTCTGCATAAGTTCCTTTGAGACCGCGAATATGAAGGAGCCGAACCGGCGGTCGGAAAACATGCCGGGATATCCGATTTCATTCCATCGCTTCTGATGGATATCCTCCAGGGTCCGCAATGCACCGTCTATGTCTCTCGGGCCGGTATTGTCCTCGATCTCGCACCCCGGATTCTGCAGAAAGCCCTTTAGGGCGTGCCTCAGATTACGCCTCTCGTTTCCGCTGACCGATGCAAGGAAATCGTCCAATGTCTGAGGGAGCATTAATACCGGGCAGGTATCCTCGATTGCCTTCGTGACAAGAACGCGGCTCTTTTCAAAGAGAGGGACGAGATGGGAGTACAGGAAACCGTTCTCCGGAACGTTTTGTAGCTCGATCTCGTCCCAGAGATCGGAATCCTGAACGAGCACCGAATGCAGAGAAATGGTGACCTTTTCTTCGAACCCGGGTTCGACAATCGCATCCGGATAGTCGGAAGGTCCCTGCCTCTCCAAGGGCAGAAGAGGAGAGTAAGCGTTATTCAGTCCGGACCCCAATAGCATGAGCCGCCTGAAGACTCTAAGATGAAGTATCTCGTAAGCTTGAACAAGGAAGGGTGCAATCCCGACTAATCTGTCCTCCGTCCTGAAAACCGCGACGTACAATTCCCGCCCCTCTTTCATGCCGAAATGTCTCCACCACAAATACTGCCACTCAAAAGTCTGGAAGACTGTGGCAGATGATTTCAAAGCGAGTTCGTCCCGCTCCGCAGACAAATACCTCATCTGCCGTTGTCGGCATAGTCTCAGCTTCTTCATAGTAAGAGCCGGGCATGGTCCAGATTTCCCTGGTTCTCTCGTTCATTGCATTCTCCTCCTCGATGGGGATGGAGAGGCTATCGTTTCCGTACTGTGTTTGATTTTGTGCGCGTTCATTCCAACCTCATCGTTTTCTTAGAGTGGTTGTTACACTGCAGCAGTCGTCCTTTCGGTCCGGGCACCCGAGTGGCGGAAGACATTTTCTTTCCTTACGCCTAACCATTGACCCGCTTCCCTCACCAGCGGTTTCAAGACTGCATCCATTTGGGACCTATCCTTTTTGTTGCTCAAGCCTTTCGCAGCTCGTTGGCTCCAGCTCAACTCTGCAATCCGTTTTCCTTCCCCGAGAGAAGGCTGCTGCGTCACACGAGGTTGCGGTCACTGTATTACGTCGGCTTTACATTGAGGTGTTTGGACCGTTCGATTATCGGACTCATCGGCGATCCATCTCAGTACTTGTCGCGCATCGGACTCAATCGCTCTTTTACATCTTGTTCAAAGTGCATGCCGCGGGAGCTCGTCGTGAAAGGTGCCCGAATATCGCTTCGCGAATCAAAATTGCACCGTGTGTAGTCAGGACGCTGCATCACTATGATCACATCGGACTCCTGAAGCCTGCTTCGCGCAATGCCGCGAGATACAGATTTTACGGCGAAGCCGAGCTGCTCAGACTGCAACAAATCCTTTTTTCAAGGAGCTTGATTGCAGTCTCGAGGACATCGCGCGGATACTCGACAGTCCGGGCTTCGATCCGGTCGACGCGCTCGAAGCCCACAGGGAAGAATTGAAACGCCGCGCCGAGCGCCTCGATTCGCTCCTTGCCACGATCGACAAAACGATAAAGAAATTGAAAGGAGAGAAAATAGAAATGTCTGATGAAGAATTGTACGGCGGCCTATCGAAGGAGCAGGTAGATGCCTACGCCGAAGAAGCGAGACAACGCTGGGACCCGAAGCTTGTAAACGAGACGAACGCTCGCGTGAAGAAATGGTCAAGGCAAAAGTGGGCCGAAGTGAACAAGGAGCTCGACGACATCCTGCGACAACTTGCGGCACTGATGGGAACTCCGGTCGAAGACCGAAAGGTGCAGGCGCTCGTCGCGCACCACCACGCTTACCTGAACAACTTCTACGAGGTAAAGCCGAACATGTACCGCGGGCTTGGGAAATTGTACGTCGAGGACGCGCGGTTCCGCGCTTACTTCGAGAAGTATCGTGCCGGACTGGCGGAGTATCTCAATGAAGCTATCGATTTTTACGGCGATAATACCTCGAACAGGAAATAGCACGCTGATGAAACGGATGCGACGGATTCTCACGGATGGAGAACAATCAGCTAATCAATCGCGAGACTCTATTCTGTCGAGATTGCATAAAAGATCTTCTTGTCCGTGGAATCCGCCTTCTAATCCTTTTCCAACACCATCTTCGGTCCTGGCAGCACGCGGTCCCAGAAGCCTTCGGAGTCCTTGCACCTCGCCTCGTCGCCGTTGAGATGGTCCGTAAACAAGTTCCAAACACCGCAAAATCCTCGACGTGTCCCGCGGACAAGCTCCAAATGCTGCTTTCCGGCATCCCGGTGAGCGCCTTCGGCGCCATCCCGACATATAAATAATTTTGACGGGACGAATTCCAAAAGGGCAAACAGGGAAACAATAGTGCTCGTTTTGTCTTTATCAATTGAGGTTTTGTTTTTGTTTGGAGCTTGTGAGCTGGGATTTGGATCTTCGCTACGACAAAACGTCCGCTTCCGTTGTGCTAAGGTTAGAGGTTTGTTGAAGGATCGTCCGCGCTCGGTCCGTATATCGACGGCACCTTCCCTCCGGCCATGCGAACATAGACCGAAAGCTGTCCGCGATGATGGATCATATCAAAGACCATCATAAGCATGAATTCACCCGCGGTCGACTTCGCTCCGGCAAACTCGACAGGCTTTATCAGGTCAGTCTCTGAGAGCTTCTCTATTTTTGGAGCCACATTCGAGGTTTCTTTCTCGAAGTCTGAAATGATTGTTGATAGCTTGTCCGGAGCATAGGTCTGAAAGACGGATCTATCGAAGTCTTCTTTAAACACATAAGACCTTATCAGATACATTTCGAACACAAAGGTCGACATGACCTTCCTGGCATTCGATGAACGCTCGTGCGGCTTAAAGGCGAGCTTATCTTCGGGAAATGCTTGCATCACCTTCAGGGTGGTCGCAGTTTCTTTCTTAAACATCTGCAACAAATACTGCTTATCGATCACAGTTCCTCCTCGATTAGATCAACTCTTACTGAACAATCCACTACGTGTCTGTGTTCCAGAATTGTAAGAACACGGCACGAGTCATGTTGGGATCATTTCGTACCTCTGCTCCTTCAGCAGTTTGCCAAACCCAGTCGAATCCTTCTCTTCCGTCAATTTGAATCGGGCACACCCGTATAAATGCCGCCGTAAGTTCATGAGTGGTCCACAGGTACGATTCCTTGTATCCGCATTCTTTAAGAATATCCATGTAGAGTTTCATTAACTTCGTGCCAAGGCCGATGCCTCTGCCGGGTTTCTTCCGGATCATCAAAACGTGATCTAATACTCGATGAGCCGCCAGCGAATTACTGCTCGGGTCTGAAAACTATTTTACCGTGCCTGCCGTCTTTATCGTACGCTTCAAGCGCTTCCCGATATTCCCCCAACGAATACCACGCGGATACATCGAGCCTGAATTCCCTCCTGCTGATTACCTCTGCCAGAGAAGCTAACATCCTATCCTTCTGTTCACTCGTCCTGCTTTCCAAGCATCCTCTTACCCCGAATCCTTTCATGGTAACATTTTTATAAAGGAAGACCGAGTTGTGAAATTCCGCCGTCTCCCGGCTGAGAATTCCGTATACGACTATTCTTGCGTCCACGGCGACCGACCTAAACAGCTCAGTCCCGGTTTTGCCGCCGACGCTGTCAAGTATTCCGTTAACGCCTTTCCCTCCGGTAATCTCCAGAACCCGCTTCGAAATCTCTTCGGTAGAACTGTCTATTACTTCCCTGGCGCCGAGCGATTTCAGCTCACCGGAGTTTTCGGAATTCCTTACCACGAGGATGACTTTGACGCCACGCTTTGCCGAGATCTGCGCCACGATCCTCGATACACTCGAATTCCCGGCGGTCAGCAACAGCCAGTCGTTCTCTTTCACTCCGACTTCCTCGAGTAATCCCCACGATGTTACCGGGTTCAGGAAGGACTGGACCGCCTTTTCATCCGGGAGATTTTGAGGCAGAAGGAACAAGTCGGAAGCCGGAACCACCACATATTCCGCCCACACTCTCTTCGCGAAGAAAGACGCCCTGACGCCGACATGCAAGTCTACGTTCTCACCGACAGCATCTATTATTCCGGCTCCTTCTAGCCCGGCAACCTCAGGAAATACCGGCTTGAGTCTGTACTGACCTTTTATAAACATCTCGTCTGCCGGGTTGATGGGACTTCCTATAATTTTCAGCCTGACTTCACCGGCGCCCGGTTCCGGTTTCTCTATCTCCTTCAATAGCAGAACCCGAGACGGTTCTCCTGCCTGTTCAAAACAAATCGCTTTCAATTTGAAATCATCCTTTCTATGACCTGATGAATCGAGCTTTCCTATTTTAATCTCTAGTTGAGACTAGACCGCTCTTTTTCTCAATCGTACTAAGTTGAATTGCAGAGCGATCAAGGGCTGCAGGAATTTTTGGATTGAGACTATGTTCTTGTCGATCTGTGAACTTTTCTGTGCTCCATAATACAATTCCGTCATGCTCACGGCGGATATTGCTATGTCGCCTAGCCGTTCTCTTCCAAAGCGCTCTTGCGCAACTGGAGGCTTATTCTTGATGATGTAAATGCAGATGTTTGTGTCAAGCAAGTATTTCATTTGAACAGGTCGCTTCTCTTTTCCAAGGGAGGCTGAGCGCGGTCAGACATGAAGTCGTCAGAGAATTCCCTCAAGCTTTCGAACAGAGAATCCCATTTTCTCCTTCGGGGAAGAAGAATGACGGCGTCTCCGACCTTTGTTATACTTACTTCTTTGCCTTTCATTCTGTAAGCTTTAGGCAGCCGAACAGCCCGGCTTCTTCCATTTTCGAATAATTTTGCGGTGTCCATAACCAACTCCTTGATATATACCCATCAATATATATATCATTTGCATTCCAGGCGCAAAAAATAAATACGACTTGCCCATCTCAACTCCCGAAACGATTCATTTTCCCTGATTGCTTAAATTTAAGTGACACATCAACATTCCAAAACATGAGGCGCAGACATGAAACCAGATTCTTCCATTCCCGACTTCACTGAAATCAAACGATCTTACGTGAAATCAGAACCAGTTCTACGACAGGCACAGCGACTTGTAGAAAATGAAATGTGTACCATGGTCAGCGAATCAAACGACAAGTTCAATTTCGTTGTCGAGGACAGGTTCGATGATTTCAACGTGACCGTCACGGTGACAGGGAAGAGATTGTCGTCCCATTGCAGCTGCGGTTCGCGTCTCGATTGCTGTCCCCACTCTGCGGCTGCACTCATTCTCCTCAGACTCAAATATGACGAGGAAAAGAACCGGGTGTCTCCTCAATCCAGCCGCTATACAAGAAAAGAAATGATAAAGCGCGTGCTGAAGGAAAGGGAGGAAAAGGCGGCGAAGGAAAAATTCAAGATCGAACTTGCTGAGAATATTCATGGCTTTCACAAGATCACCACAGCAGGGGGAAAGACTTACGAAGTGACTATCAGAGATTTCGCAACCGGCGACGGCTACTGTTCATGCCCGGACTTTAGAACCAACAAGCTCGGGACGTGTAAGCACCTGATTTTCGGTGTGAACCATTTGAAAAAGAAATACAGGAACTCCAAGACGCTGATGAAACAGGAATATCCCGTAATCGAGATTTATTGCGATCCTCATTATGACTACAATATCACTTATTATTAT
Source organism: Bacteroidota bacterium (assembly GCA_021825585.1). Taxonomy (GTDB): domain Bacteria; phylum Bacteroidota; class Ignavibacteria; order Kryptoniales; family JAKASW01; genus JAKASW01. The sequence continues at coordinate 155,269 of JAKAGT010000009.1, forward strand.
GAACGAAAACTACCGCCGGAAATCGACGCGCTGCTTCATAAACACTTCAACGGCAGCCAGTATATCATGCCTGAAAAATACTCCGGGTTTCTGAAGTTTCTTGATGAAGCATCTGCATTTAAATCAGTTTTAATCCGGCCGGAGGTAAATGAGAAAATCGACAGGTATTTTGAAAGTCAGTCGTTGAGACAACTTAGCAGGAAGGTGACTCCTGACTTTTCCAAAATAAAGACCAGCCTCTTCGACTACCAGAAGGAGGGGATTACATTTTCTCTGTTCAAGAAGGGGAATATCATTGCCGACGAGATGGGCTTGGGGAAGACACTCCAGGCGATTGCGGTCGCAGTCTTGAAAAAAGAAATCTACGGCTTGACAAAGACTCTGGTTGTTTGTCCGGCCTCCTTAAAGTATCAATGGAAAAAGGAAATCGAACGATTCACCGGCGAGAAGGCGATCATCATTGAGGGTCTGCGAAGCGACCGTCATGCGATCTACAGAGACGCGACTGAATTTTTCCTGATAGCCAACTATGAAGCAGTCATGCGCGACATTACCATTATTCATCAGAACCCACCCGACATGATCATACTCGATGAGGCGCAGAAGATAAAAAACTACGACACGAAGACGTCACACGCGGTGAAATCAATCCCGAAGAAACACTCGCTGGTCATTACCGGAACGCCGCTCGAGAACAACCTGCTCGACCTGTATTCGATAATGAACTTTGTCGATCCGGAAGTGCTGGCGCCTCAATGGGAATTCTCGATGAACCACTGTTATTTCGACAAGGAGAAGAAGAACCAGATAACGGGCTATTTCAATTTGCAGGAGCTTAAGAGTAAACTGGGCGACCATGTTATCAGGCGGGAGAAAGCTGACGTCTTGAGGCAACTCCCCGCAGTCCAGGAGGTGACGGTGCCGGTCGAGCTTCACACGGCGCAGGCAGAGATTCATGCGGGCCTGGCAAGATCACTTGCCCCGATCCTGCACAAGAAATATAAAACTGTTTATGATATGCAGCGAATCCAGCAGATTCTCCTGAATATGAGAATGGTGTGCGACTCGACTTTTCTTGTCGACAAGGAGACAAATCATTCACCGAAATTAGAGGAGCTGAAGACGATACTCCTCGAAAAGCTGAACATCAAGAACCGAAAGAGGAAAGTGATAATCTTCTCCGAATGGAAGACGATGCTTCATCTGATCGGGAAGATGCTGAAAGCAAACGGAATTCAGTTCGTTACGCTTTCTGGAGACGTTCAGGTGAAGAAAAGAGATTTGCTGATCGACGAATTCGCAAACAATCCTGATGTTCTTGTGTTCCTTTCGACGGAGGCGGGCGGATCGGGACTGAATCTCCAGTTTGCCGACACCGTAATCAATGTTGATCTGCCATGGAACCCGGCCAAGAAAAACCAAAGGATCGGACGGATAAATCGTATTGGCCAGACAGCTCATAAATTAACTGCCATCAACATGGTTGCGGTCAACAGTATAGAACAGAATATCGCAAACGGAATAGTCGTCAAGGAAGCATTGTTCGATGCGGTATTGAAGGAGGCCAGCCTGACAGAGGAAGTCGATTTCGCCTCCAAAGGAAGATCCACATTTATCGATCAGGTTGAAAAGATGATAAGACCTGCCGAGGCTGCATTGGATTCGCACGAAGCAATAGTTGTTGAGACGAATGACGAAGCTCCGGAGGAAGTTGATGAAACCGGGGAGCTCGTGTACGAAACGGTTGCCAGAGAAGAGAAATCCGTGAAAGACAGCGATGCAGCCAGACGACCTATCACAGAGTCTCCCGCCAAAGTCGAAACCTCGTCCGACCTTGTCGAGATCTCGACTGAAGTCAGAACTAAAAGTCGGGAAGTCGGACAGGAAATTGAAGCAACTTTGAACCAGGGGATGCAATTCTTAAACGGCATATTCAAGATGGCTACCGGCAAGGAGCTGATATCGAATGGCGGTGGCATAACTGTGAATAGGGAGACCGGCGAAGTTACGATGAAGTTCAGGTTACCGGGAATATGATATAGATGCCTGATGACAAGAAATACGCTATTTGGTTTTTCTTTGACGAGCCGATAACTGCAGCGTCTGCAAGAAAATTAGGAACGGCTTTACTGACTTATTCAATGAACCGAAGACATGAGATTAAGTTCAAATCGTACGACAGATTCTTTCCGGATCAGGACACCATGCCGAAAGGCGGTTTCGGGAATCTGATCGCGTTTCCACTTCAGGCGCAACCGAGGAAAAATGGGAACAGCGTCTTTATCGATGAGCACCTTAAACCGTATCCCGACCAGTGGGAGTTCTTGAGTTCAATATCGAAGCTATCCGAAAAGAAAGTCGGTGCGCTGACAACAAAATTATCCGCGTTCGCAAATGGAAATGATCTTGGAATATTGAGAAGAGATGACGAAGAGAGCGGTAAACCATGGGAAAGAACTCCGGTCATTCCGTTGACGAAGGAAGACTTTCCCGGGACCATGCGCCTCGTAAAGACGAACATGATCTATATCTTGAAACAGGGAATTTCTCAACGGGCATTGAACGCATTAAAACGTTTAGCCGCGTTCAGGAATCCGGAGTTTTACAAAGCTCAGGCGATGAGAATGCCGACCTACAACAAGCCGAGGATTATTTCATGTTCGGATGAAACCGGGGAATACCTTTGCATGCCGCGAGGATGTGAACCGGATATAATGTACTTTTCTACGCCAAACATCGCTCGGTATGCCCCAGGAGCGGCCTTGGGGTATTCAATTCTCGACGACATCTATTTTTCCTCCTTGACAATATCACCAAAATGGCTTCCAAACTCTTTAGATCTAACCTCCGTAGTTTGCGTGTATCGCAAGATGCGGTCTTCCCACCCGGCATCAATACCAAATGCAGTCTCGGCAAACCTATTGGCTTTTATGGCATCAGCCAGGGCATCTTTTTGATCTGGGCTGAAAAGTTTGACAGGGTCTCCGATTGCAATAGTATTTGGAGGGACAAAGAATTCACTTGGAACCACCGTCCTGGCATGAACAAAAGCTCCAACCGCTACAACTGCTCCAGAATGGATTACAGCCCCATGCAAAACCGTCACTCCTGTGGCAATATACACGCATGGTTCAATTGTGCATCCCAATAGAGTTGCATGCGGCGATACAAAGACATTATTTCCTATTAATACGGGATGCTCTCTGTTGTATGGGTATTGTTCATATGGTTTCTTGACAAACCCACTTTGGGCTTTTGCTTCTGCATAATACTCGAACCTCAATTTTGCATAAGTTCACCGTTCTTTTAACATCACAGCGTCCCATAAGTTCCTGCGCTGTACGGATGTCATGGCAACACGCGCTCTAGTCGCCATAGAACGTGTGAGAGAATCCATGGTAGGATTGATTCCCCACTGAGCTCTCATCCGACTGACGGGCTTGTGGGGTGCGAAACAAAATTCCTCACACGTTCCACAGCGATTGCTGGCGAGACCCGCCACGCATGCTCGCGCTGAGGGCGGTCGGCTCCAGCCGCATGTTGGGCGGCATCGCTGCCTACACGCCGAACTGGCGGAGGTGGTGGTCGACGTGCTTGTACATGAGCGTGCCCCACTCCCGCCGGGACAGTCGACCGAGCAGCGGGTGAACGGGGCCCATGCCGACTACTGGCCCTTCGCCTATGCGGCCTAGGAGCTGTTGCAGAACGGCCTGCGCGACGGTCACCGGACGCCGCTCGCCCGAGAGCAGCTCCGGGGGTGTGCTGGCGCCTTTCGGAAACGGCAGAACGTAGAGAATGAGATGCTTCAGCGGGAAGAACTCGAACGCTCGCTTGTGATGCGACCGAACGGCGAGTTCCCCGAGGGCCATCTCAGCCGACTGGCACAGGTGAGACAACATCTCCACTACGGTCATCCGGCCCCAGAGGGGTGTGGACGCTTCGCTCAGCGAGGCCACTCGCCCGAACAGCACCTGCCGGTCACCTGCGTTCAGTAATGACCCCATATCCACCCCTCCCGCACCACCCCTACGTCGCACGCTCCTATGTCTGCCCAACAATAATTAGCTGTCCATCATCTTGGATCAGGCGAGGTCGAAGCGGTCCAGGTTCATCACCTTGTCCCACACCGCCACGAAGTCTTGCACGAATTTTTTCTTCGCGTCCTCGCTCGCATAGACCTCGGCGAGGGCTCGCAACTGCGAGTTCGAACCGAAGACGAGATCAACGCGCGTGCCGGTCCACTTGACCTTGCCCGTCTTGCGGTCGCGCCCTTCGAACACGTCAGCATCTTTCGAGACCGGTTTCCACTCCGTGCCCATGTCGAGCAGGTTCACGAAGAAGTCGTTGCTCAGCGCCTCGGGCTTGGAGGTGAAGACGCCGTGCTTGGAGCCGCCGACGTTGGTCCCCAGCATGCGCATGCCGCCGACGAGGACCGTCATCTCGGGCGCCGTGAGCGTCAGGAGTTGCGCCCTGTCGATCAGCAGCTGCTCCGCGGCGACCGTGAACTTGCCCTTCAGGTAGTTGCGGAAGCCGTCGGTGATCGGCTCGAGCACCGCGAAAGACTCGACGTCCGTCTGGTCCTGCCTCGCATCCATGCGTCCGGGCGCGAAGGGAACCTTCACCTCGACGCCGACCTTCTTCGCGGCCTGCTCGACGCCCGCACAACCGGCCAGAACGATCAGGTCGGCGAGCGACACCTTCTTGCCGCCGGAGGCCGAGGCGTTGAACTCCTTCTGGATGCCCTCCAGAGCCTGCAGGACCTTCGCCAGTTCGGCCGGCTGATTGACTTCCCAATCCTTCTGCGGGGCGAGGCGAATGCGGGCGCCGTTGGCACCGCCGCGCTTGTCGGAGCCACGGAACGTGGATGTCGACGCCCAGGCGGTCGAAACTAGTTGCGAAACCGACAGACCGGAAGCCAGGATCTTGCCCTTAAGGGAGGCAATGTCCTTCTCGTCAATCAATTTGTGATTGACCGCGGGGATGGGGTCTTGCCAGATGAGCTCTTCGGCAGGAACCTCCGGGCCGAGGTAGCGAGCGCGCGGGCCCATGTCGCGGTGCGTCAGCTTGAACCAGGCGCGCGCGAAAGCCTCGGCGAAGGCCTGCGGGTCATCGTGGAACTTGCGCGAGATATTTCCGAATTCCGGGTCGAAGCGCAGCGTCAGGTCGGTGGTCAGCATGGTCGGCTTGTGCTTCTTCGACGGGTCGTGCGCGTCGGGAATGATCTCCGGCGCGTTCTTGGCCACCCATTGCTTGGCGCCGGCTGGCGACTTGGTCAGCTCCCATTCGTACTTGAACAGGTTCTCGAAGAAGTTGTTGCTCCACAGCGCCGGGGTCTTGGTCCAGGTCACTTCAATGCCGCTGGAAATCGTGTCGCCGCTGTGCCCCGTGCCGTAGTCGCTCATCCAGCCCAAGCCCTGCGCTTCCAGCGGCGCGGCTTCCGGTTCGGGACCCTTGTGCGATTCCGGGGCGGCGCCATGGGCCTTACCGAAGGTATGGCCGCCGGCGATGAGGGCGACGGTCTCCTCGTCGTTCATCGCCATGCGGCCGAAGGTGGCACGGATGTCCTTGGCGGCGGCGAGGTAATCGCCGCTGGCGTTCGGGCCTTCCGGGTTGACGTAAATCAGGCCCATGTGGGTGGCGCCAAACGGCGGAACCAGCTCGCGGTCGCCGCTGAAGCGCATGTCGACGCCCAGCCAGGCGATCTCGCCGCCCCAGTTCACGTCCTCGTCCGGCTCCCACACGTCCGCACGGCCGCCGCCGAAGCCGAAGGTCCTGAAGCCCATCGACTCCAGCGCGACGTTGCCGGCAAGGATGATCAGGTCGGCCCAGGAGATCTTCCGACCGTACTTCTGCTTGATCGGCCACAGCAGGCGGCGCGACTTGTCGATGTTGACGTTGTCGGGCCAGCTGTTGAGCGGGGCGAAGCGCTGCTGGCCGCGGCCGCCGCCGCCTCGGCCGTCGTGGATGCGGTAGGTTCCGGCGGCGTGCCAGGCCATGCGGATGAATTGCGGCCCGTAATGACCGAAGTCCGCCGGCCACCAGTCCTGCGAGTCGGTCATCAGCTTGACCAGGTCCCTCTTCAGCGCCTGGTAGTCAAGGGTCTTGAATTCCTTCGCGTAGTCGAAGCCGCTGCCCATCGGGTCGGACTTCGAGGAATGCTGGTGCAGCAGTTCCAGCCGTAGCTGGTTCGGCCACCAGTCGCGGTTCGTCCGTCCGACGCCAGCGATGTGGTTGTACGGGCACTTGCTTTCTTCACTCATCTCAGTCTCTCCTTTCGGGCTTTCGTTTGTACAGCTAACGTTCACGCCCACCGGCGCGCGGCTGCGATGTCTGCGTTTGGCGCGCTGCTTCCCGCGCGTCCGAGTGGGGCGTGTGGTTAGGCGTTGTGTTCGCTGAGAAGATGATCATGCTACCGTCACTCCAGATCTGGCAATTGATCTCTCGTCAATGCAAGCCGAATAGAACGTGCTTGCCCCGGAATTCTTTCGATGAACCTGTGCTTTTCCAGATTTACGATCATCTGGTGCACGGAAGGCGGTGACACGTTGAAGTATCGCTGCATGTCGGACTCGGCCGGCGGGTGGCCGTGAATCTTCGTGAAATAGTAGATGAATGCCAAATATTGACCCTGCTTCGCTGTGAATTCCGATGCCATCGTGTGCCGAATACAACGCCTAACAATAATTAGACTGATCCGTATAAGCGCCCCCGGCATCTTGGGCTGTCAGTCTATTACGCCGGTATTTTGGATACCAAAAATCGTTCATCTCATTTATCTCCTGTATGTTGCGCATAATCGGTTTGAAGGACAGGCGTCTTAGACTGATCAGTATAAGACTCCGCTGGTAGTTCATCAATTGGACTTCGCACTCCTTTTGGACCGTAATTTAGCACATGCGTGTAAATCATAGTAGTTTTAACATCCTTGTGTCCCAGCAATTCTTGAATAGTCCTAATGTCATAACCTGATTCCAAAAGATGGGTGGCGAAAGGTGTGACAACTTGCTCTTTTAGTAATTCCGGATGCTGTTACAGCCTCTTTGACAGTTCGTTGCATAATGGATTCATCCATGTGATGCCGGCCTTCTTCGGTGGTTTTCGTGTTCTTCCACCTGTTCTCCTGCGGGAAAACCCATTGCCATCGCCATTCTACGGGCGCGTTAGGATACTTGCGATCCGAAGCGTCGGGCAGCAGGACGCGCCCCCAGCCTTCGGCAAGGTCTTTTTCGTGAATCGCCCTAACCATCTTCAGGTCGTCTTGAAGCGGTTTCCTAAGCGATTCAGGGAGCATCGTTATCCGGTCTTTCGAGCCTTTGCCGCCGCGAACGGTAATCTCGTTGCGGGCGAAATCAATATCCTGAACGCGCAGGCGCAAGCACTCCATCAGGCGTAACCCCGCGCCAAAAGTCTCGTTCGTTGATCGTCACAAAGGTAGGTTGATGCTCCTGCTGGAGCAACTTGGGAATGACATCGTCTTTAATCACCGTATTGGGGCGCAAATCTGTAATGAAACAGACTGTTCCCTGATACCAGTGAGCAACTTGTTCTTCAATGTTACGACCGAGCAGTTGTTCGTCGAGAACAACCACCAAGCTGGCTCTAACTGAGGGAGGGTTTGGAGGAACTGGGTAGCAATAAGTTGGATGGCTTCGATAATGGCTTCTCGTGAAACCTTGCCGCGATAGCCCGATACAATCTCATCTATAGTTTCACCTGCCGCTAATCGTTCCAGTGCTCCCGTGATTTCAATCCGCGTATATTTGAAAGTAGGACGCCCCCCACATACCCCAGGTGCGCGCGCCACATACTTCCCGAGCGGGTAATATTTATATGGTTCTCTCCCCACCATCTCTGTGATCAACTGTGCCATACATACTCTCCTTCTTTCAATCTTTGCTTCAATTATAAAACATGCTTATCGGGTTTGGTCATGCGCGTTCTGATTGAGCCTTTCGGAAAGCTCCGGCACGTAGCTCGGTCAGCTTATCGACTGTCGGGGCGGCGAATTGTTCGCTCTCATCTTTTGTGCAATAAA
>JAKAGT010000034.1 GCA_021825585.1 Bacteroidota bacterium
CACCGCATCCGTCGCCTGGCATGCCTTGTAATTATATGGTCAGTTGGTAACGACAAGGGTAATGTAGCTCACTGCAGCCGAATATCCTGCTTGCGATGAAGCTGACCCCTGATAGCTGATAGCTCATGGTAAACAACCAGAAGCCAGGAGTCAAAAGCAAGAAATGAAATATTAGTTCAAAGTTCCGAGTTCCGAACTGCAGAGGCTCATCGCTCACAGCAGGGAATCAAAAGCGAGTCAAGAGTGAAAAGTGAGAAGTCAGACGCAAGATAGCTCATAGCTGATAGCAAGCAGCCAGAAGCGAGAAGTAAGCAGAAAGAAGAAGCAAGACGCACGAAGTGAGAGACAAGATAACTCATGGCATATGGCCGATAGCTGATTGCTCATAGCTGATGGCAATTGGGAATTGGACATTAGGAATTAGTGTAATGTTCAAGGTTCAGGGTTTCGAAGCAGAGCGCATAGAGCATGGAGCCCCGTTAAGAACGGAGTAAACTCCGGGCGGGAGGTTCAGGGCAGATAGAGAGTAAGCCGACAAGCTGGGAAGCTGATATGAGACAAGTTGTGTTATTCGTATAATCCATGTACCGACTCGCAACTCATGTCTTTTCATTGGCTCACATACTCAACCGGCAAGATCTTTTCCAGGTTCAGATTTTTCGAGGCATCTAAGAACTCAATCCCTATAATCCGATTGTTCTCGCCAATATCCAGCACAATCTCATCCGACACCCGCTCATTGATCAATTCTTGTTTCCTGTCATCCAATCGAATATACAGCAGATCTGTTTTTGCATCATAACTTATCTTCATCTTTTTCCTCCCATTTCCCATAAAATACGTACACCGTGACCGTTATGTAAGCCTCTTTCTCAATAATATAGAAAACTTCAATTCTTTTTTCCTCATAGAATCTTCCGTGACGGTATTCATGAAAATCAAATATCTTGGCTTTGCCGGTACGACCATATTTCGCGTCAATCGCAAATCCGGATTTGATGACTTCTTCGATTTCCTTTTCACTTGCGCCGCGTTCTTCAGCTCTTTCAAGAGTGTGCGGATCAATTCGGATTATCACGCTCCCCTCACTTCGGTTTGTCTAAGGTAGAACGATCCAAGCTCAGACTAACAGACTGAGGCAAAACTCTCATCGCGCTTATCCTGCATCTTACATCCTGAATCCTGCATGCTGTATCTTCCGAGCACTTCGGGTTGTCAGGATCCTCCTGATTGTAGGCCGGGTACATGCAAGCTGAAGATGAATAGAATATCTTTTTTACTTTGACTCTGTTGGACGCCTCGGCCATGTTCAGGTTTATCATCGCAGAATTATGCTTGATGTCGGCATCGTTCTCTCCAGTGAAGACATAGCCTGCCCCCCATATCGGCTGCTAATTGGTACACTTCATCAAACGCCCGATCAGTCACGTTTCGGCAAATCACCGGGTCTCTCAGATCTCCGATGACAAAATCGTCAGCTGCAGTCTTCGAAAACTCCGGATACTTCAAATCAACGCCTCTCACTCAAAGGCCCTCGCCTTTAAGTCTCTTCACTAAATGGCTTCCGATAAACCCGCCTGCGCCGCAAACAAGCGCTGTCTTCTCGTGCATATTCCCCTCCCGACTTTTTGCTCTAATGTTTATGTGGCTCGTCTTCTTTCCTTTGTCCAGAGATTCAACCACAAAGCGATAGACACCCGAGTATTCTTGCGATGTGCTGAATTCAGCTTCACCCACCTTCCGGGCTCTCATTCGCTTCAACTTAGTCTCGATGTCGTCTGCAGTTTCGCGCTTCTTAGGCATTTTTAAACTCCTCAATAAAAACCTCATAAAGATCGAACCCTAAACTACTTATACACCTCTCGACGTTGTCCCACCATGTGAATTGTGATGCGTTCTCTGCTACAAATTTACCACTTGAGGCCGAGCTTACGTGCAAACTCGGCGGCGGGCGTTCCTACTTCTGCCCGTCCCTTTGCTTCAAATGAAGCCTTAAACGGTTTCCTTCAATTCACGCTCAGCATCCGGATCACCAAGGAGTTCCGTGAGCTTCCCTTTGACAGGCTCCGAAACAAGGTTCTTCACTTCATCCGTAGTCATAGTATTTTCCTCAACTCCATGCCGGTAATCTCTAAGGTGACGGGATGCGGGATAAAGGTCATTCTCTTTCGAGCAGAGGCAGTATGGCCGCCCGACATTCCTTCATGATCTTGTAAGTTTTCTCCGCGTCTTCCTTCGTGGCAAATTCCCCCGGATATCTGATCGCGACCGCAAATACGGTCAGCCACTTCAATCCATTCATCAGCATCTCCAAAGCCGGATAAGCTTGCAGAGCTAATCGCAGCAGAACTTCGAGATCATGGGTCTTGGAAAACTCAATCCCAGTTCTTTGCAAGAGGCCCTTCAAAAACTTCTCGGTCGACTGTTCACAATGAAAGCATACCGCATCCCAATTAGGATCGACTTCAACAGTGATTTCGCGGCTAGCCGTCCGATAATCGGCTTCAGCCTTCTGCATCCACTCTTTGACTAGTGCGTTCATACAGCACAATGCCTTCGCGGAGAATTTCACTCAAGAAGTAATCCCCTTCTTTGACTCTCTCACTTACTTCTTCAGGCCTTCTGACTACCAGGTCTAAAGGAAACGCAGGAGATACAATTTGCCTCATTCGATACGATTGCTCTACTCCCCTACCGTCATAGTCCATGATTACGAGCAAATCCACATCGCTATCTTCCGTGGCACGCTTTCTTGCAAACGAGCCGAAGAGTATGATACGCTCAGGATTAAATTCTTCGGCTATTCTTGTGGAATAGGCTTTTATCTCATCGATGGACCACATGGTCATGGATAAGTTTAAAGAAGACGGAAACGAGATGCAAGATGCCGGAGATCAGACGGCGTAATGCCTCACTGAAAGGGTTATTTCTCTCGCAAAGGCGCCAAGAACGCAAAGAAATGTTGACGAGCGGTTCGCCTTGCGAGCTTCGCGGCTTGGCGAGAAACCATAAGTGAGGGGTTACCAGACGGCTCGGACGCAGGCTCGGTCCCTTCAATGGTGAGAAACTCATGTAGCTCACGACAGTGTTCACGAAGAAATCGTCTGCCGCCCTGGAATTTCTTACAAATATCTTTCGCCCGTGCTTGAGCACCTGCATACACAGCAAAGGGGATGCGGCATTTAAGACGACCAGGTCGACCTCGCGGCGGAGCGAGTCTTCAAGCTTCGCTTTCAAGGTGAAGTAGCCCGGTTCAAATAAGTCTGCTGGATTCACGGAATAAAGAACCCCTATATCGATGTCACTCCCGTCACTGAACCGTTCCGTCTCGAACGACCCAAAAACATAGGCGGCCGCAATTGCCGGATCAGCCTGCAGCACTTCTTTTGCGGCCAGCATCTTCTTTTTTTTCGTCAACTGTTTCGTGGTTCACAATTCGTCCTCTTCCTGCTCAATTTACTCCGTAGAACGGGAACCGGCAGGATAACTCACGACCCCAAAGTGATTCAGAAACCATAAGCAAGACACTGGATAACGGATACGAGATGCCAAACGCGCGGAACCAAATGTTATGTATACGCCGTCATGTTTCTGTCTTCCAGCATTCTTAAGACGGTCTCCTCATCGTCTATAAGACCCATCCTGAATGCTTCCTTCAAACGCCCTCTTGGGCTCACGCAATCGATTGCAATGTCAATATCGGATTCCCTGTTGTAATCCCCGCGGGCCCTCGAGCCATAGACCACAATCTTGTCAGGATCACAATGCCTCAATATGACTTCCACAATTTCCTTGCGCAAAACCGGCGATAATCCCAGACGAACATCCATTGATCGAAAAGCTCCTTCTCATTGCTATGAAATTACCGGCTAACCACGGCTTGTGCAAATGCAATCTTCACGCTCTCTTCCCCGTTTCTCCCGGTCTCACAGTCTCCCACTCTCCCTTTTCCATTTTTACCCTTTTGCCTTTAGCCTACCGCCTACCTGCCCTGACCTTGCATGGCTTCGCCGAGCCACTCCCACCGCATTTTGGTGACTAATCCGCCTCGTTACACCCGCGAAAGGATGGAACGTATTCTTCACTCAACCGGCGAGAGGGAAAAGAACCTCCCGCTGATCGTTATGTCTTACGTGTGGATCGTGGGATCTTCCGAACCCGCAATGAATGGAAAATCAGCCACAGCCTCAACAATCGATACCGGCACCCTGACCGCCAGTACTTTCTCGAGCCCGTCTATTCTTATGACAAACCAATGATTATTCAAGAGTTCGACAATCTCTCCCTTCATCCCGGCAAGCGGTCCAGCAGTTATCACTCCCTTCCTGCCGACGTAGCCCTTGCCCAGCGCATCGACCGCCTCGGGGTAAGAAGAGACCACTCTCCTCACGTACTCGATCTGCCATCCTGGAACAATGCTTGGTTTTCCGTTCATCGTTACGAATCTCACGAATCCATCGAGAAAATAAACTCTTCCCCTTTCCTGGGGCACGATGTTGACGAAGACGTACGAGCTGAACAGCGGGACATCGATCCATTTCTTCCTGTCGCTCCACTGATGCAACTCTTTCTTGAGCGGCAGAAATACCTCTATTCCCCGCCTGCTCAAATCATCATACGCACGCTTTTCGTACCGCGTCTTCATGTATATCACATGCCATTTCTTTTCGTCGCCCTCGTCGGGAAAGCTATTCATGCCGCGGCCCCGGTGGACTGAAGCTGCTCTTCCTTCGCCGTAAATTGATGCGGGGAGTGGCCATATCTGCGGAATCGTATGGTCACTTCATACCGGCCTCCTGACCGGCTGACCGGAATGACGACGGCAAACGGTGCCTCCCTGACACTCCCCGCATCGCCCGACCTTATTGCCTCCCTAAAAAGGTTTAGGTCCTACGCCTTGTCTTTCGCCTCTTCTTTGTGGCCATAGTAATGGTAATATCTGTAATACCTGTAGTATGAGCCGTAAGCCTTCGAAATATCGAATTCATTCAATACGAACCCTATCACTCCCGCCTTTACCTGCCTGAGCGTAGCATACGCCTTCTCGAGAACGTCCGCTTCGGTTTTATTCGCGAGCGTGACAAATAAGACTCCGTCGGCAAGCCTGGAAAGGATGACCGCATCCGTCACCGCGACAACCGGCGGGGAATCCATAATAATGAAGTCGAAACTCGTCTTGAAGATCTCCATCGAGTTCCTCATCGCGTCCGAACCGAGGACCTCAGATGGATTCGGCGGAAGCGCCCCCGTGGGAAGGACAAAGAGGTTTTGGACAAACGTCTTTCGAACCGCACCATCCAGGTCGACTTCCCCTTTAAGGTACTCGACGAGACCAGGTTTCCTCTTGTAGCTGAACAGTTTATGCATTATTGGCCTGCGGAGATCAGCGTCCACCAGGAGAGTTCTCAATCCGGCCGTCGCGAAAGTCACTGCCAGATTAGCTACGGTAGTAGACTTGCCTTCCTTCGGTAGTGCACTCACGACTAACAGCGATTTCAAGGGACTGTCTATCTTTGAGTATTGAATCGCGGTCCTAAGTGAGCGGTAGGCTTCAGATATAGGATCTGTTGGTTTGTAGTAGGTTATGAGACGCATCGGAACGGGCTGGCCATCTTTTATTACCATCCTTTCTTCCTCGCGTCCGTTGCCGCCCGGGCTTGTACCAACGATTAATGGGATTGAAGCGAGGACATTAAGCCCTCTCTTCTCCATATCCTCGGGCGACTTTATCGACCGGTCCAGATAATCCAGTACGAAGACCAGTCCTATACCCAGCGCCAGTCCGAGAAGTACACCCAGGGTCAGGTTCAATGGTATCTTGGGGCTCACCGGCTTCCGGGGCGGAACGGAGGGATCTATTATCTGGACGTACCCGAACTGTGATTGCTCCGCGATCTGTGCCTGCTGGAAATTGTCCTGGATAAGCAGGTACAGTTTCTCGCGGCTCTTTTCGGTCCTGTCCAGCTTCGCGAGACCGATGTACTGTTTGGGGATCCTGGAGAACTGAGAATCATACTGTGCCACCACCTTGTTCAATTCCTTCTCCTGGGCCTGCGTTGCGCTCAACTGCATTTCCTGCTCGAGCGCCTTCACTTTCAATTCCTTGTAGTAACCTGTCGGATCATAGTTCGAAGAACTGCCCGACGCGCCCTGAGGCCTTCCTGTCGACATGATCTGTGTATTGAGGAATTCGGCGGTCTTGGCCCTTAGCTTTCTCTGCAAATCGGCAATCGCAGAGTCTCTCTGCGCAATCGCCTGGTGGTAGACGTCCTTACTCCCGACCATCGGCTTGTTGGCGATCACAAGATCCCTTTCCACCTGCAAAGAAGCGATCTGCTGCTGGAGAAGGGTTATATACGGGTCTACTGACTCCGAAATACTCGACGACATGGAGGGTTCCAGCTTCGCGAGTTGATCCTGGTACGCCTGCAGAATCTGGCGTTGCGCCTTTTCCTGTATGATGACGTCGTCGCGCTGAGCCTGGAAACTGCTGATGACTTCAATAAGCTGCTTCGCCTCGTCGTCAAGCGATACTATTCCCTGAGTCTGCATGTAATCCTGGAGGCTGTTTTCCGCGTTTTCCAGATCCTTCTTCGTTTCGCCGAGTTGTTTCTGCAGAAATTCTCTTACATTGGTGGCCATGGTACGGCTGGAGCTCAGGTTCAAGTTGTAATACTCGCGGACGTATTCGTTCGCTATATGCGAGGCTTCCTCTGGGGAATGACTTCGCACCGACATCGTAATTATGTCGGAGTTGCGCTCATTTGAGAACTTAATCGCACCCTTCAGACGCGCCGCAATTTCATCGAGGGTCGCGAACGGGAGACGCCCTTCCTTTATCTCCTTTTTGGAGGCCAGCACTATCTCCATGGTGTCCTGTTTTCCATCGACGGCAATGACCGGCTCACCCAGAAGGTTACTGGCTACCTGAGTCCTGAGGAGGTTTGTCTGGAGAATATCCATCTCATTCGTAATTCTTCTCTCGTCGGACTCGAACGGCTGCATTATGTTGCTCATTCCTTCAAGAATAGAGCCGCTTCCTGCTTTGTTCTTCTGAATGAGAACCTGTGTAGTTGCTTCATAAACAGGGCGCTGAAGGAACGTATACAACAGGGTAACGGCAACAACAAAAGCGAAAAAGACGATCACTAGCGTTTTGCGCCTGTATATTCTCTCCAGTACATCCTGCAGAGATATCTCCTGTTCTCTGTTGTTGGAGAAAAGATTCACGGGACGGTAGAAACCTTTGTTCCCCGCGCTAGTGCCGTTTCCGTTCGAGCCTGTGTCCATACCATCAAATCCCCTTCCAGCATTCACGGAAGGTGTAATCCAAGGCTGTCCCGTTATTATTATGGCACAGCTCTCGATAAGTGCCACCGATCACCGCGGCGTCAAAACGTGACACCACACTCCCTGATTTTTGTATTTCCCGCCTCACCTCAAACAGCCGCCCTTCTCCCTGTTTGTCTTAGCCGATCTTACGCGTTCAAGATATTGCGCATCTGCTGATGTCACAATAATCATCTCGACGAATTTGAGCTAGAACAATTTAAATGAACTCTATCGTACTAATTGCGATAGCGCCATGAATCTCACTTAACCAGTTTCTCCACTGCCACATACCTGACGATCTGAGCAAGAGAGCAAAGCTCCATCTTACTCAATATCTTGTTCTTGTGCGTCGTTATCGTAGTGTAGCTCAGAGACAATTTGTCAGAGACCTCCTTCACGCTCATTCCTTGTCCCAGCATCAGCATCACTTCGAACTCGCGTGTCGTCAACCGCTCATGGGGAAGAGATCTAGCTCCGCCTTCGAGATGGCTGGCAAGCTTCTGAGCAAGTTGATCAGAGATATATTTTCTCCCGGTCCGGATTTTCTCGACCGCATTTGTGAGTTCTTCCGGAGTACAGTCTTTAGTGAGATAGCCCGCCGCCCCTTCTTTCAACGCCCTCAACCCGTATATTCCCTCAGGAAGAGCGCTGATCACTAGTACGGGCAGATGCGAATTCAGGTTCCTAAGCAGGCGAAGCATCTCGAAGCCATCGCCCTTCGGGACTTCCAGATCAATTATCGCGAAATTCACCAGACCATTCGTGACGGCGGATCGAATGCTCGCGACGTCGACTGTTTCGAGGACAATCTCGACATTCTCGTTTGAAGAGATTACAGACTTTATCCCTTCCCGCCAAACTGGAAACGCGTCGACGATCAGAACGTTCGTCGTTCGATTCTTCAACTCCTGAATGCTCTCCATACGACATTCCCTGACGATTTCTTGGAAGAAACAGCCTGCAGGCACCAGCTGGTATCCACCTGCGAAAACCACAACACGTCCGGCGGTATGGGACATGGCCCAAAAGCCCCGGGGAATGAATTCCCGGACAAGGTCTTCAAACGACGCAACGCTCAGATGTCTTCGGAAATCCGCCACATTGATTTACCGAAAGTTCTGAGACCCCGTGCCGATTGATCGTTCACCCTGTTGCCAAAACGATCAGACACCGCAACCGCATCGCCATTTCGCCCTCGGTGGGCGAGAAGATGGTTCTCAAATAGGAAGGTACTTCGATATTCCGCTCAACCGAACGTCCACCTGATACATTGCTCTTCGCGCTCATCCAATCGTTCGTCGGCATTGAGATGAACCCTCAGATGCTCGCGAAAGCAAAACAGCCAATCTATCGCTACCGGGTCGCCGGAGATTCACATGCTCCTCGTTAGTCACGCAAGAGCTGGGACTCTCCTACGATGTGACTATAGCGATCCCTTACAGCTGCCATCCCAAAAACTTCCAGTACTCATCAAAAGTTACGCGTCCGGTCGATGACTCTTGGACTCGCTGGCCTACCTCCAGTTGATCCGTCTCTCGAGATTGGAAATTCATTTCGCATCACACGCATTCAACAACCACCGGACTGAAGAATATACAGTCGGAAATAGCGTGAAGTCAATAGTCCGAAAAACGATATCGGACTCATAACCACGATGAGCCACAAAAGATTGAATTACTAAGTCCGCTCATGCGATATTGGTCAAATCTTCCCTTAGATACTTCCATGGAAGTTAGTGATCCAAAACACGCTGTTACTCCAAGCGGGCGGATGTCAGAGGAAATGAGGATTATCTATAACCGTCCGTGCTGCCAAAATCATCTTTGAAAGGCGTTGCAGTTGGAGCCACTGAAATTTGAGTCACCGATGAAAGGATGTCAATGTTCCCCAATACTTACACACCCCGGATGTTCTTTGCTTGATGTGAGGCTGGTAGGGATCGAACCTACGACCCTCTGCTTAAAAGGCAGATGCTCTACCACTGAGCTACAGCCCCAAGTCTAAAAGAACGCTGTGAAATTTAAGACGATATTACTTCTCTTGCAAGCTGGCAGTGTGGAAAGGGTGTGCGACAAATTTGTAAAAAGCAATAGATTAACCACATAGGCACATTAGAAAACATAGATTTATTCGTTAATGTGCCCTATGTGCCTATGTGTTTTATATTTTTGTCGCAGACCCCTCCTCCCACGTGCATCTTTACATTTATCTGACGATTGTTTAAAATCATGGGTGAATCCGGGAGGTTCTTGAATGGGATTAGACGGTCGGTGGGATCCGCCCAATTCTCGTCGAAGAGGTCATACCGAAACAGCGGAATGAATTCAAACAGAGAGACGACGAGACACGGGGAAAATGAGAGAGGGACTCTTCTCTGTGTCTCTTGTTGTTTTGTTAGTACACCATGAAGCGATTCTTTGTACGCGTATATGATCTGACGGCTTTCTCGCTCCGGTTTTTCAAGGAGGCTCTTCTTCCTCCTTACGAATTCGGGGAGTTCGCACAACACCTGCAGAATTTCGGCTCGCGTTCGTTTCCTCTTGTGAGCGTTATCGGCTTGTTGATGGGACTGATCCTTGCACTTCAAACGAAGCCGACACTCGAGAGATTCGGTGCCGAGTCCTTTCTCCCCGCTATGGTTGCCATATCTGTCATCCGCGAGTTGGGTCCCGTGATAACCGCGCTCGTCGTCGCGGGAAGAGTCTCCAGCGGAATCGGTGCCGAGATTGGGTCGATGAGAGTGACCGAGCAGATCGACGCACTCGAGGTGTCATCCGTAGACCCGTACCGTTTTCTCGTTGTTCCGCGCGTGCTTGCCGGCACCATCGCCTTGCCTCTTCTGACGGCGTACGCGGATCTGCTCGCAGTGCTTGGCGCATACGTCTTCATGTTCGTTTCAGGAGGGATGGGGTGGCAGCTTTTTGTGACCTCGACAATATCGTCGCTTTCCATCTCTGATGTCGTACCGGGAATTGGAAAAACTTTCTTCTTCGGTTACGTCATTTCAATAGTCGGCTCATATTTCGGCTTCAACGCGGCCGGCGGGACAGAAGGTGTCGGCAAGGCGGCGACGTCTGCCGTCGTCTTCGCCTCCTTCCTCATCCTGATTATG
The DNA here is from genome assembly GCA_021825585.1 of Bacteroidota bacterium. Classification (GTDB taxonomy): domain Bacteria; phylum Bacteroidota; class Ignavibacteria; order Kryptoniales; family JAKASW01; genus JAKASW01. The sequence continues at coordinate 10,445 of JAKAGT010000034.1, forward strand.
GATTTCGTACTCGTCAAGGTCGGAATCCTGTTGTTCGAGTAGGAACCTCACTTTTGAGAAATGATCGAGATAACTAACCTATACAAGTCGTTCGGCGATCTCGTGGTCCTCTCCGGGCTGAGTCTTTCAGTTGCGAGAGGTGAAACCTTCTCAATACTCGGGAAGAGCGGGACAGGCAAGAGCGTAACCCTGAAGTGTATTGTCGGACTCCTCGAGCCGGATGCCGGAGAAGTGCTGGTGGACTCGACGCGGGTAGACATCTCCAACCGCAGGGGGCTTTCTGAAATCAGGAAGAAGACAGGATTCCTCTTCCAGGGCGGGGCACTTTACGATTCCATGAGTGTCCGGAAGAATCTCACGTTCAACTTGAGGCGGCATCACAAGGTCACGAACAACGAGGCAAACGAAAAAGCCGAACATTATCTGACGCTGGTCGGGTTGAAGGGCGCGATCGACAAAATGCCTTCCGAGCTATCCGGCGGAATGAGGAAACGGGCGGCGCTCGCACGCGCGCTCGTCATCGAGCCTCAAATCCTCCTTTACGACGAACCGACGACCGGGCTCGATCCGATAACCTCGGCGGAAATCAGTGAGCTGATCGGCGATATGCACAAACGCTTCGGGATGACCGCAATAGTCGTGACCCACGATATTCTCTGTGCCGGGATAGTGAGCGACAGGGCTGGTGTTTTGAAGGATGGCTTGTTAAAATATACGGGAAAGATGAATGAACTGGCGGGAATTGAGGATGAAGAGGTCAGAGGCTTCTTCCGTAATCCGCTTTGAATTACAAGGCATTTGAAGGTAATATCATGTACAGGGACATTTTACCTTGAAAAAAACTCACGTTGCGCTGCTCGGCCTTTTTATCACTGTCGGAGTGGTGATTCTTGTCCTCGGAATCTTCCTGGTCGGGGAACAGCAGGGTATCTTCACCAAATCGATAGACGTCTATGCCAGGTTCAATTCGGTCGAGGGCCTGAGGAATGGGGCGGCTGTGCGGCTGCTCGGAATCGATGTGGGAACTGTATCGGGTATCCGAATCTGGAACAATGTGGCTCTTGTCGAATTAAGAATATTCTCCGATTCGAGGAAGTTCATCAAGGACAATTCGCGCGCCATGCTTGAAACCGAGGGCCTGGTCGGCAACAAGTTCGTAATCCTTACTCCGGGCACGGAGGGCGCCCCGTCGATCCAGCCGCTGGACACGCTGAGCTCGATTGAAGAGCCGCAGCTGTCGCAAATCATCCTGGAAACCCGCGAGACTATCGCCAGCGTGAAGAACATGGTGGACCAGTTTTCAGGAATCCTGAAGGACGTCCGCGAAGGAAAGGGCACAATCGGGAAGCTTGTGACCGATGAGAGCGTCTACTTCGCGCTGAGGCGCGCCACCTACGAAGCCGATTCAAGCCTGAAGAAGGTTTCAGACAAGTTTACCGACATGGCGAACGTCGTCACCGGTCTCAGCATATCGTTCAACCGCCTCGCCGACAAGACAGATTCGGTCCTGTCGAATGTGAACCTCGTGGTGAAGAACTTCGATACTACCGCATCGAACATAAAACTGATGGTAAGCCAGGTGGATACCGGTCATGGTCTCGTCGCGTCGCTTCTGCACGACCGTTCGGTATACGACACGACCCTGCAGATCGTCTCTACCACTCTATCAGCTGTCAAGGAAGCTCAACTCGGTCTTCAGAAGTTCGCCGGAAATATGGAGGCCCTGCGGCACAACTGGCTGTTCAGCAGCTACTTTGCGGGACAGGCCCAGGACGAGTACACGAGGAAGGAACAGCAACTGAAGCAGATCGAGGTACAGATACAGGCGAGGAACGAGCAGCTGGACCATATGCAGAAACAGCTGAGAGAAATTCAGGAGAAGCTGAAGAAAGCGGGCGGGGGATGAACAGAGACCTTGCGAATGTTCCCCGTCAATAGCCTGGATGCATTCGCAAGGTCGCCAGACTAAGCTTCCGCGGCCCGGATCTTCCGGAACCTCAGGTTGATGGACACTCCTTTGGCGCCAAGAATAATCAAAGCTACCCCACCCGCCAGAAATGCGGCGGCAAAGTCGGTCTGCAGCGGAGCCATCCTGCTCCAGGCTTCCTTACCCGTAATCCCCATGGTGACCAGCAGCGTCAAAACGCTCGCCCCTCCGATCTCGAACAGTATCAGTCCCACGACAATGTTTGCTACAGACTCCAGCATCGGAAGCTTCGGCGGCGGCGCTGGTATCTTCCTCCCCAGTTTCTCGTACTCGATTTGCAGTTCCAGCGCGTGACGTCTCTCCTGCTGGTCGAAAAACGCCGATATGATCACCGCCGCGATGAATATCGATGTAAACATGGTTCACCCTTTCTTCAATATCTTTATGTCCCTCGCTCCCATCATAAGAAGGAGGACTGCCACCAACATCAGTTCAGCCAGCAGGACAATGATCGGGCCGGCGTATTGCAGTCCTATCTTCGCGGTAAAGACGATTCCCCCTGCTGCCACGAGTATTAAAAGCCCCGCCATCGTGAGTGTCGTAGTCACTCTTCCCCAATTTTGAGGTCTGAACGGTTTCGGCTCGACATTGTTTATCAAATCCATGAGAGCCTTCTTATGCCTGATTTCCCGTTCACGGTATTCCCAGAATCCCCACGCCGCGATCAGGACAATCATGATGACAATTTGAATTGCATTGCTTTCGTAGTTCATTTTCTTCTCCTTGCTTCAACCTATTAGACCGATGCCGGCGATTTTTTCTTTCACTGAAAGAAAATTACCTTGCATGAAGTCTAATGTTTTGTATGCGGTACGAACGGCATTGTAAGATCTGAGCAGAAAGGGAACCACGAAACCGGCAGCTGGTGACTCGTTCAAGGACATCGTTGGCCTGTATTCCGGGCGGGTGTTCAACCTTGCCCTTAAGATGCTCGGAAACCGGAACGACGCCGAGGAAGCCGTCCAGGACGTTTTCATGAGAGTGTATTCATCTCTGAAGGACTTCCGCGGCGACTCCAGTCTGTCGACATGGATATGGCGAATCACGGCAAACGTCTGCCTTACGCGCAGGAAGAAGAGGGACCCTGCCGGGGTCAGCCTGGATGACTCCGGGATTGATCCCCCGGATGGAAGAGTCGAGGATTCTTCGAGACAAGAGAAATCGGTCTATGCCAGCGAGAGGCGGAAAATTCTGGACGCCTGCATAGCGCTCCTCCCTCCCAACGAATCGGCGGTCGTGACGCTGTTTTACTTCGAAGAATTATCCTACGAGGAAATATCGGACATCTTGAGACTTCCTGTCGGCACTGTATCCACCGCCCTTCACAGGGGAAGGCAGCGGCTGGCCGAAATGCTCAGAGAAAGAAAGGACGAGCTATGAATTGCGAAGAGTTCAAGAGGGCCATAAACGACCATATCGATGCGAGACAGGCGATAGCGAAGGACGGGCTTCCGGCGGATATTCGTTCTCATGCGCACGGCTGTCTCTCCTGCACCCTGTATCTCGAGTCGGTGAGCAAGGTCGACGAAGTGCTGAGAAACGCACGAAGTGCCGGAATCCCTGCGGAACTGTACGATAAACTCATGGACATCGGCTCCGCACACCGCACCAGTCCCGCGCTCGCGTCGTTGGAACCGCTGGTTATCTATGTACTGAGAATATTACTCCCAGCCATTGTCGTGTGGACGGGCGCCCTGTTGCTTCCCGCCTTTCCGCACGTGATTGTAGAGATCACACTAATGATCTTTGCAATGGTACTGGTATTCGAGAAGCTCGGACGGAGGATAGTGACGGATAGGGTGTGAAGTTGGAACGGTAGAATAACGGAAAGTTTCCTCTCTGTGGATCTTGCACCTCTTGTGGTATGATTGCAGGCCCTTCCCTGCAAGTTTTGGATTTCGGAGCCCGGGAGACTATTTTCCCTAGGCGATGCAGAAAGTCCTTTTATTAGTGGTGCTCTCCGTTTCCTTGCTCGGATGCACCCACGGCCTCGAGCCTATCAGTGTTCAGCCCGGATTCAGCGGCACGGTCCGGTTTATTTCTGCCTGGCCTCCTCCTGACAGCGTCCACGACATCAGGGTCGTTGCCTTCTACCATTACCCTCCTCAGAACATCATCGGCGATGTACTGGGCGGCAATGCTAAAGTCTATCCTCCCATAGGCACGAGCGCCCCAGCCTTCTTTGTCGACACATTGTCCTATAATTTCACGCTCGACTCGGCTGCAGTCTTCCAGTATGTAGTTGTGGCGATGCAATACGGTCCGAACCTGCTTTCCGACTGGAAAGTCGTCGGCGCCTACGGGTATTCACATGGGGTCGGCTCGCCGAAGTCGGTCACCGTCAAGCCAAACAGTTTCATAAGCGGAATCGATATCGATGTTGATTTCAAGAACACGCCTCCTACTCCCGGCGGCACTTCTGCTTCTACTGCTTCAAAGTGAAGGGGTCGCCCAGGCAAGACTGGACGGTGTCGTTCGGTCTGCAGAGGACTCCAGCGCGGTTGCAGGCGCAACCGTCCTGCTGCAGTCCCGGAACTTACAGAAGCCGCAGAAACTCGGTACGCTGACCGGAAAGAATGGAAACTTTTCCATCAAGAATCTCGACGGGGGAAACTACCTGGTCTCCGTTTCCATGATCGGGTTCAGGCCGTTCAGCGGGACCATTTCACTGGCGGTGAATGAAGCGAGGCGAATAGAAATCTATCTGCAGCCTTCACCCTTCCAAACGCAACAGGTTGTCGTAACCGCAAGCAAGCGGAGGCAGCTGCTAACCGATGTACCTTTCAGTGTAAGTCTCGTCAGTTCGGCTTCCATCGAGAGAAGGAACATCATCTCTCTCGACGATGCCCTCCGCTATGTGCCGGGGGTGAACGTCGTTCAGGACCAGGTTAACATACGCGGCTCGAGCGGGTACGCCCGCGGAATCGGCAGCCGCGTGCTCCTACTCGTCGACGGGATACCGATGCTCACCGGCGACACGGGCGAGGCCGTGTGGGAATCGATTCCGATGTCGGACGTCGAACGTGTTGAGGTTCTCAAGGAGGCGGGGTCCGCACTCTACGGCTCCAATGCACTCGGCGGAGTGATCGATGTGATAACGAAAAACAATGTGGATGTCAACTCGACGGCCGTGAAGATGTACGGCGGCTTCTATGAACAGCCGAGATATTCACAGTGGAGGTGGTCCGGCAGCACAAGGTTCTTCCAGGGTGCCTCCGTGACTCATTCCCAGCCGCTCGGACTCGGTGACTTCGGAGTCACAGCTTCCCTGAGCTTCAAGAAGGACGACGGGTACATCCAGAACGACTACTTCCGGAGATTCAATTTCTTCGCGAAGACCGCCGGGAGCGTCGGACAAAATCAAAACCTGAAAGTATTCGCGGACGTGTTCGACCAGCATTCCGGCAATTTTCTCTATTGGGAAGATCTCAACAATGCACTCCAGCCGGACCCGGGGACGCTTGGACAGTGGGTCAATTCAACCAGGGCCAACATCGCCGGGATATACACGCACGTGCTGAGCAGCGACTTCCTGTACATAGTCCGCGGCAGTTACTATTTCAATCACTGGTACGACAACTTCGGCCAGACCCCAACCGGAATCGGGGACTCATCGACCTCCAATCTCGGTTACCTTGAGTTTCAGGGCACATGGAATTACGACCCCGCCACCGTATTCACGTTCGGGATTGACGGCCAGGCGGACTTCATGAGCTCCAACGTGTTCACGAGAAGGCAGAGCAATTCCGGAGCGGCGTACCTGCAGGCCGAAAGAAGGTTCGACCGCCTTCATACCACCCTCGGAGCGCGCTACGATATTGAGGATATTCAGGGTAAAGCGGCCTTCGAGCAGTTGAGTCCGAAGCTGGGACTGGTTTACGACCTTGGCGGGGAAGCATCGCTGCGGGGTTCTATCGGGACCGGTTTCAGGGCCCCGAGCCTGGCCGAGACTTACGCGACCACTCAGACCGGGGGAGTTGAGATAATCGCTAACCCGAATCTTTTGCCCGAAAAGAGCCTTTCGGAGGAGATCGGCGCCAGGGTGCCAATTTGGCCGTTCGCAATGATAGATGCCGCAGTCTTCCAGAACGACTTCTGGAACATGATAGAGCCGGAATTCACTCCGGCCGGGCAAATAGAGTTTCAGAACGTGACCCGCGCGCGGATACAGGGATACGAGATCGACGCTTCGACCAACGCAGGCACTGATTTCCTCACCCTCAGAGCCAGCTACACCTATATTTACCCGCTCGATCTTACGACCCACGAGATTCTCAAGTACAGATCGAGGAAACTACTTTATATTTCCGCGGACTTCCAGAAATACATTTACACGGCTTCGGTCGATTTCAGGTACATCAGCGCTTTCGAAAATTACGACAGGCAATTAGTAGAACTGGGAATCGTGAAGAACGGCAACAACCGCGTCCCGGCATACGTAACCGACATCCGGGCCGGTGTCGACCTGACTTCAATCGGATATCCGATCCAACTCAGCTTTATCGTCAACAATGCTCTCGAAGATTACTACGTCGAGATGATCGGCAACATGGCGCCGATAAGAAACTATTCCCTGGTGCTCTCCACGAATTTCTAAGAGTTAGCTACCTAAGGTAATGCGGGGGAACCTTCGCAAGGCAGCTCAGGTTTCGGTTTATTTCTCTTCAAGAAATTTATTAATCACCTGATCGACCGTGTCTATTTCACAGCCCGGGCCGAGGTGACCGCAGTCGTTATTCAACTCGAAAGTCTCCGCGTGAATCAGCCTTGCAAATTCAATCGCGGGAAGCGGATTGACCATGTGATCCTGAAGGTTGACAATCGAAAGCACTTCGGCCTTGACTCTCGATGCCGCCGCTTTCATGTCGTCGTTATACGGCGCGGAGACATTATGAGCTATCATCGCCTTGAGCTGGCTTCGCCAGTCATAGACATTGAATTCACTCGAGAAACTGTCCTGATACTCCTTTATATCGCCGTAAAACTTCTCAGGCTCCATCTTAGTAGCATAGAATTCGGGAGTACGGATGTTCAGCTCTGTAATATCGGCTATCGCCTTCATTATGTCCATTTCGGGAGCATGGCATTTCAGTCCGGTATCGATAATCTGCAGCTCCGTGTTCCAGAGCAGGAGGTCGTAGAAAGTAAGCTTCGGGGAGCCGACCCATGCGACAGCCTTATCCATGAAACCCGGGTACGACACGATCCATTGAAAAGTCTGCATGCCGCCCATCGATCCGCCGATTACACAGAACAGGTGCTTCAGCCCGAGTGACTTCGTGACAAATTCGTGCTGGCTGTTTACCATGTCACGGATATCGAATTGCGGGAAGTGTTCGTCCGGCTGGAGCTTGCTGTTCGAAGGCGAGGATGACACGCCGTCACCCAACGCGTCGACGCCGATTACGAAATACTTAGTGCTGTCGGCCATCCTGCCCGGCCCGATGAGTCCGGCGAGGCCTGCCGAGTTGCCGCCGAACCAGGTCGGAAACAACATCGCGTTGGATTTGTCGGCGTTCAACTTGCCGTAGGTCCTGTATCCTATCACGCAGTCCCTTACCACCTCCCCGTTTTCGAGTTTGAAGTCGCCGAGCTGCGCGAATTTTTGTGGCGACTGCGCCAGGAGAGTATTGAAGAGAATAAGGACAAAAACTACCGAGGCAGTAAATCGTTTTAGCATATCGAGACTTCCTTTCTTGTTCTCACTATTTCTTTGCCGAGAAAAGCGTCCAGGGATATGCCAGCATATTATGCAGGTACCCTGACATCCATTTATATCTCGGGTGCGCCGCGAAGAACCTTGATGCAATAAAATTCTCACCGCACGGATGTCCCATGTGCGCCCAGAATTCGAGCTTGTTGGAGAGGTCGGTTGTCGTTACTTTCGCCTGAACCGATCCGCCGGGGAAGTAGGGCGCCCAGCCCCATTGAGGAATGCCGAGCGGGTCTTCGTCGTTGTGGCCGCAAATTGACCGCGAACCCGGAAAATCCCTTCCCCTGATGACGTCATAGTGATCTGCCAGAAACGACTCCGCCAGCCTTGCGTCGATCTTCCCTTTATGTTCGTTCAGCAGCTCCTCCCACCTTTTTTTCCGCGCGTTCATCGAGCTGTAAGGGTAATCGGGTTTGAATGTAGTCTCTTCCCTGATTATTTGAGGATCGCTCGGGAAATTAGCTCCGGAGTAATACCCGTTCTTCGTCTTCCAGACCCGGTAGTGCTTCAGACCAAGTTCCAGACGCGCGATCTCGTTAGTCTTCGTATCGCCGATCAGCCAGTCGTTTGCATATGCGCCGTTATTGTCGCGGGTCATGATTCTGACGAAATCATCGATGCTGTTCGCATACTGTGCCGCTTCCCTGGCCCGCATGAACTCGGGAGCGCCGTTCGGATTGAACCCTCTGAACTGCGCTATAGTGGTTTCCGTGATTAGAATACCTGCGCTGTTCTCGGCAAAGTCGTCGCCGCTGTCAATGAATCCCGGAAAGGCATCCATCATTATCTCATTCCCTTTTTCCGGGACGATATCTTCGATGATGTTCCACCTTTCTCCGACCAGATAGTTCACCCAGGTATTCTGTGCCATGACGATTTTGCCGTCGGCGGTATAGGTTCCGGTGGCGATAAATGCACTGCAGTGCCCCGGAGCCTTGTCGTCGCCCGCGCCGGAAATTCTTCCCGACCTCAATGCGGGTAAATAATACTGAGCGAGCTCCATCCAGCCGTTCAGGGCCGTGACATCTATCGCGTCGTATTTCTTTCCGCGTGCGCGCAGTCCCTCCGCTATCCCCTCGATTTCGTCACGGTACTCCTTCGTGAGTTCAGGCCAGAACATCTCACTCGCCTTTTCACGATACCAGCTCCAGTCTTCCTTCGTCCCGACCCGCAAATAGAACTTCAACGCACGCAACGCGTTGTCGATTTCCGGCGCGAGGAGATACCCGTCCTGGAAACCTATCTCATTCGGTGTGCCCTGAAGGTGAACAAAGATCCAGCCGGCCCTGTCGACCCGATAGCCGTTCTCGAGTCTGGGATCCGTCTTTGCCTGCGCAGCGCATGGAACCAGCAGCAGAGCTAGCAAGACAAACTTGATTCTCATTTGTTCTCCTCGAAATGTTACCCTTCGGGGGTAAGAATTGTGAGAGTCAGGTGGCACATTTCAGAAGCCGGAGCCTTCCCCCGGTATCAGCAAATCCCCGCGGCAAGGTCGTCTCGATAGGGTGGCCTGTGGGCATAACGACGGCAGCATCGACCTGATCCGTAAGAGCCGCGGGAGTCAATTGTTATTTTTCTTCGCCGGGTTTCTGAAGATATTGTCCGGAACGGGCCAGGCATCGGGAAAACCGTGATCTACGATGTAGTTGACAGCACGATTTGCCTCATACCTCGCGTGAAAATCCCCCACGCGGAGTTTGTAGTATGGAGAATCGTAAACGATGTAGACGTTGTAATCCTTCAGAAGCGAGTCGGCCTTCGCCTTAGCGCTGATTGCCTCCAGGAGATTCTGGGTGGACATAAGCTGCACCCGGAAACCCGGCAGGGTATTCAGGCCGGCTTCGCTTGTAATTATATCCAGCGTATCCCTCTTCGCCGCAAGCGAGTCGGCCCTCACCGCCGAAGTATCCAGGACCAGGGTGTCAAGCTTGTTCGACAATGTGTCCCTTATTACAAGCGTGTCCGCCCCTATCCTCAAAGTGTCTCCCATTACCGCGAGGGTGTCGCTCATTTTGGACGACGTATCTCTCACTGCGGTCGAGGTGTCCTGCATTATTTCCGAAACATTTCTCGATACTTCGATATTCTCCATCCCTTTAAGCAGCGTGTCCCTCGGCAGGGTCAACCGGACCCCGGCCAGGGCAGAATCCGGCTTCGGGAGCGGAAGCTCCCCTCTCATCTGCCCGACCACAGGATTAGCACACAGGATGAACGCGACAAAGACGTAGAGAATAGAGGCAATCCTCTTGCCACCGGATAGAAACATTACAGACATCTCCGAGATTGTGTTGAAATCATGTTTACCGTCCTTCCGCTCCCGAAAAATTTAAAGGCGTTTTGTCTTCGAAACAAGTGAGATGCGGGACGCCGGAATTTGTCAGAAGAACTCCGGTCACCTTGTACCGGAAGCACAAAAAAAGAGGGCGGACGAATCTCTCCGCCCGCCCTCCGTGTAGAAGGTCGATAGGGACGACCTTACTTCAAAAGAAGCATCTTCTTTACGGCCGTGAAGTGCGGCGTAGACAACTGGTAGAAGTAGACGCCCGTCGGCAGCATTTCACCGCTCGAGTTGCGCGCGTTCCATGTGACCAGATGAGAGCCTGCGCTCAGGTTTCCGCTCAGAAGCGTGGCAACCCTCTCGCCCAGGATGTTGTAGATTGCAATCGTTACATGCTCTTCCTGGGGAATACTGAAGGCAATCTGAGTCGTCGGGTTGAACGGATTAGGATAGTTCTGGTCCAGCGTGTAATTCGTCGGCTGGATCGGTTTCTGCTGGACAGCAGTCGGAGTCTCAGGAGATACCGTGAAATTCGATGTAGAGGGCTGAGCAGTTCCGGTCGTGCTGTAGGTCGGAGAACTCGTGCTCGTGGAGCTGGAGGTAAAACCGACAGCTTCCGTGAACACATCATAGGTACCCGGCGCCAATCCTGCAATCGTGTAGTCACCGTTGCTGCCGCTCACTCCGTAACCGGCTACGTTACCGTTCGCGTCGGTCGCATACACAATGGCACCGCTAACTCCCGTCATGCCGCCTCCCGTTGTAGAGGAGGTCGAGACACTACCGTTGATGGAAGTGTACCCTGCTGCTGCCGACGGCAGAGGCATGACATATATGTCAATCCCCGTCGTGGTGTTGCCGCTTATCGGGACGGCGGTCGCCTGGCTCCACCTTACCGTCGGGCCGGTGGTGCTGTAGAACGATGGCGCATAGGCACCGAGCGGTATCGCGAGGATCTTGTAGTATCCAGGAGGCAGGTTGTTCAGCGTATAGGCACCCGAGCTGTCGGCATCGGCGAAATACGCTCCGGCAACGTGCATATGCAGTGTGTCACGGTAGTTCCATACGTCTCTGAATGCGATTATCCTGGCCGCGACACCGGAACTCGTCGTCGAATCGAAGACCGATCCGGAAATCTGGCCAAGGACTACCTGGGGAAGCGGAGTCAATGTGAAGTTTACTCCGGTCGTATCGGAAACGAGCGAGAGAATGTCGGCAGAAAGAAAATCAGATTCGTTGTTGAAGAACACCCTGTGATATCCTGTAGCCTTCACGAAGGCGATATAAGCACCCTTCGGCAGCGTATCGCTGTAAACACCGTCGCTGTCCGTGTATGTCTTGAATACGTACGGAGAATTGCCGTCGAGTCTGAAGTCGTGATCCTCGTTGCTCTCCTGGTACATATTCTGGAACATATCACGATAATTGTCGCCGTTCTCCCACTGATCCTGATTGTCTCTGGCCATGTTGAAGGTGAATTCCGCCCTCGCGAATACGACAAGAGCACCCTTTATGGCCACACCTGTAGTGTCGGTAACACTACCGGAAACCGTGTACTTCGGCAGCGCAAAGAACCGGTTCTGCAGAGTGAAATTGGCGACCTGAGTCGTGGTATCGGTAACGGAAATCGGAGTAGCATTCATCATGCTGAAAGCGTTGTCGTACCATTCAGGAAGGTAATTTGAATTCGTTGGAATAGCCCTGACGAGGTACTTGCCTGCGTCGACGCCGTGGATCGCGTAATAACCGTTGGAATCGGTCCTGGCGCTGTAATCGAAATGCATGTCCATATCCCGCTGGTATAGTCTGACTATAACGTTGGGGATCGGAACGTTGTTACTATCGGTCACCGTTCCAGCGATCGTTCCCTGGAGGCCAGCGACGCGTATGGCATACTCCTGCACCGCACGACCGCCGCTGCTCGACTTGACGATTACTTCAACTTCGTACCAACCGCGCGTTTGCGGGATCCAATTGACAAGGCCGGTGGAATCGATCGTCATCAACATTGGATGATCGTCGAGTCGATAAGTCAGCACAGCAGTTGAGTCGCTGGACACTGCTTTCACCTGATACTGGTATAGCGAATCGACCGTGGCGGTAAGCGGCGGCTGCGAAGTTATGGTAACTCTATCCCTGCCGAAATTCTGGAAACCGGCGTATACTCTTGACATTGAGCTCAGCCGAACCTGGCCCGAATCGTTGATTGCCTTAACCATGTAAACAAAAACATTTGCCACCGGAGGCGTGACCGTATCCACGTAAGTCGTCGCTGTGGTCGAATCGATTTGAGAAAAATTAAAGCTGAAATTTGAATCAAGACTGTTCACGCCAACTTGGGCGCGATAAACGAGGTAGTAGGCAGCCGTAAATTCTTCCGGCTGTTCCCACGAAAGGGCAACCCCGCCGCTGCTCAATTCGGCATGGAGGGAAAATCTCCCTCCCATCATTTGTGCGTTAGCAGACGTGAAGCATAGAAGCATAACCGCCAGGGCTCCAAGGGAAAACGAGTAAATTTTCTTGTTCATTGACTCCTCGACTTTTTAACAGTAGTAAAAGCAACAGGTGTGCCGCAAAAATCGGCCGGAAAGGGAGACAAAAAGGGGATATTGTGGGATGATCTGGAAATTTCGACATGCAAGGATTGCACTTTAACTGCAACCCATGCGGGAGGAAATGAAGAAGGAGTGTTAGAAATTCATTCGAAAATCGAGACTCGCCGACATCTTCTCAGGAGAGTAATTCATACTGAAATGCGGGGGGAGTTTCAAAAAAGAATCAAGTTCCGAATAAACGTATATCAACACGAATGCTGAGATCGAATAAAACTCGGTCTTGTAGTATGCGTTGTAAGTCTTGTATGTACTTGCAGCCAAATCGGGGGTGGAGGCATCGAGATATTTAGTGCGCGCATCTCGACGCAGGAAATCGAAAGCAATGGATGACACGGCCGTCACCGCACCCGCGCCTAACAGGATGTAGCCCTTTGTCTCTCTTCCGGCATACACCTGTTCCCATCCCGGAAAGAGAATAGCCCTGAAAGTAGTACCGCCCGATCCGGCCAAGTTGTTCGGGTTTCGCGGGATCGCTTTCTTCTCCGGCGCAGACGTTTCTTCCTTCCGATTCGAGCGGAATTCCTCCTTCGCTGCATTGAAGACCTGCAGAATTTTTGGTGAAGTCATCACGGGATCAAGAGTCATGGACGAGTCGATCATCAGCGCCTTTAGAAAATGCTCTATTGCCGGCTGATTCCTCCCCTCAGCAACCAGTGAAAAGGCGAGGTATTTCTCCAATTGCACCCTGGTGGAATCATTTACTGTTCTGTCCTCAAGCATTCGGCGTGCTTCAAGTTCGGCGGAGATGTAAGACCCATTGTCGAACAGCGATTTTATGGACTTGATTGCGGAGTCGGCTCTGGTCAGGGTCTGGGAATAGGTTATTGATGCAAATCCAAGAGACAGCGAGAAGAAAAGGGCGAGTCGTAACAGCCTAACGACGCTCTTTCCCGAAAAACGATGAGATGCCGGCTCAATTCCAAACCCGTTGAAAATCTCCCCCCGGCGTTCTGGATAGCCTGACAGACGTACATGAGGTGAGACATTCACCCGATTGATTGTAATTGCCGCCGAACAAATTTCAAGCTTGTTTGCAAGCCACAAAGGATTCACTTGAGTGATTTAATCGACCAGCGTTATTGACCTGTTATTTAATCAGGACCATTTTCCTGTAGATACTCCCGTTTGGGGTCTGTAACCTGTAAATATACGTCCCTGTCGCCATATTCGCACCATTGAAAACTGCAGAATAACTCCCGGCACGAAGGAACCCGTCGACGAGGGTCACGGCTTTCTCACCGAGGATGTTGAAAACATCAAGTCGGACATTGCTTCCAGGCGATGGGACATCGAACTGTATTCTCGTAGTTGGATTAAAAGGGTTTGGATAGTTCTGGCTTAACTTGAACCCCGCAGGAATCGTGTTCGGAGTCTGTTCAACCGCGGTTACGTTGTAAAGTGTCGATACTGAAGCTACAGGGTACTGTCCGCTTTCGGGTGTGATTCCACCGAAAACGTATATTTGCCCGTTTCTTCCGGCGGCCGCTACACATCCTCGTCTCGGCTCTTCGAGTGAAACATCGGCACTTCGTTCCACCGCCGTACCCGAGTCCTTAAAATCGAGCACATCCACGTCGTTATAGTAGCCGTTTTGCATACCGGATTGCCCCCATCCGGATATCACGAAAACGGAATCGTTTCTCGTGACAGATCCGAAAAACGCCCTTGTATTCCGCCATGTGAAGTTAACCTGTGTTACACCGACGGATGGGACATATCTTTCAATGAATTGCAACGGCCCAACCATGACGCCGCTACCCAGTCCTCCGAAAATATAAATAGAATTGCCGACTCTGGTCACGTGGTGAAAGGCTCGCGCAAAAAGGGTCGGATGCGGCAGCACTTTCCAGATGCCCTGCATGGGAGAGTAACCCTCCACCTCGCTAAGGAGGTTGTTCATAGAATCTCCGCCTCCAAACACGAGCACATTGTCTCCGAATGTTGTGGCTGCCGCTCCCTTCCTGGCATATTTCATGCTCGAAGCGTAGTGCCATCTGTTGGCAGCCGGATCATATACTTCGACCGAATTCAATACTCTCCCCAGACTATCTACGCCTCCCATCACATAGATGGAATCATTTAATGCGGCAGCACATGCGAAAACCCTTGGGGTCCCCAAAGGCGCGATATTAGTAATCCAGGTCCTCGTACCGAGATCAAAAGCTTGTACGGTCGAGGTCCCTCTCATACTTAAGAAGCTTCCTCCCACCTGCAGACTTTGCGCACCGCCGATGAGGTACAGAGTGTCGCCGATCGTGGCGGAGCACATCCCAACGCGGGGAAATGGCATGTTAGGAACGTCCGATTCCTGTGAAAACGCGACGTTTTGCAGCAAAGCCCATGAACAAGCCAACGCTAACAAAGCAAGCAGTCGATTTTTAGTCATAAGCATTACCAAGTCTGATCGATGGATATACTGCAACCGGTGTGCCGTCAGTTTTTATCTCCTTTCAGGAAGCTGAAGTTGAGCCGCAGCGTGTCGCCGGGCTTCACGTTAAGATCCCGCAGGATATCATGAAATGCCGGATTCTCAATTCTAAGATGGCGGGTACCGGCGGACACGATAATCGGCTTGGTTGAGGGAGTTGTTTCGCGCAATTGATCATCAACATAGACATGCCCCCAAGGATCGACGTGCACGAAGATGTACCCTGCATCGCCAAGAAAGTCAGCATCGACATTGGCAAGCACTCTGGAACGCACACGAACCTCCTTGACGATAGGTACAAAGTCCGGATTGTTGAAGGTAACCGTGTGCGTACCTGCGGGCACTTTTATAGATCCAAAGATAGGAGTCATCCCGGCGTACTCATTGTCGATGAATATCTTCGCCCACGGAGTGCAGGCTATGGAAATAAAACCTGAGTCTGCCGTAACTCGTGAACTCAAAAAGTTGACACTGTCTTTCGTTTCATGGCTAACCGGGGGGACATTCCCGGCTTGTGAGGGAGGAACTCCCGCGACTTCTTCCCTGCCGGCAGGACGTGCGTCGGTTCCTCCGGTATTAGACGGAGTCATCACGCGAATCTTCGACCTGTCTATGTTTCCGCCGGAGGCGGTGTCTGCCGCGACCGGGTTCGGTCGATTCCCCTCCGCCTCCTGGCCCGGATGTCTCAACAAGAAAGACAGGCTCAGCACAAGCACGAACACGATCGCGGCTCCGAGAATCAGAAGCTTGTTCTTTTTCGACCACAGGGTTTCTCTTCTTTCGGGTGGCAGGGGGTGTCCCGAATTACTCCCCGCAATTCCGGACACAAGGTCGGGTGACAAGAACTGCAGCGCTTCGTTCGCAGTTGAGAACCTTTCGTTCCTGTCGGGAGCGAGGAGACGCTTCAGAAACACCAGCACATGCGGAGAAACGCTCAGCGCATCGAGTGAGGATGTGTTGAAGGCCTGGATCTTGTGTATACATTCGGCGTAGGACCTGCCGGCAAGTATTCTTTCACCGGTGATTATCTCGACCAATGTCACACCGAGCGAAAAAAGATCTGTCCGCGAGTCGACCGGTTCGCCCCGAGACTGCTCAGGCGACATATACGCCGGGGTACCGATAAGTGTTCCGTCGATGGTCAGCGAAGGTGACCCGGATAACACCGCCAGTCCGAAATCTGTCACCTTTATCGATCCCGTATTGGAAATAAGTATGTTCCCCGGTTTGATATCCCTGTGGATCACGCCGCGCTCGTGAGCATAACCCAACGCGTTAAGAACAGATACGGCAACTCTCAAAAGCATCTCTTCGCAACGTGTATTATGATCGAGAAGAGCGTCGTCGAGTGATTGACCCTCGACATATTCCATCACAATTGCAAGCGCCCCGTCGACTTCCGTCAGATCATAGACCTGGACAATGTTCTCCGAATGTAGAATTGCGCACGCCTTGGCTTCCCTCGAAAACCGTGCCACCAGTTCCTGGTCTTTGAGCAGGTGTTTGTGAAGGATCTTAAGAAGCACGGTCCTGTCCAGAACATTCTGGTGAGCCTTGTAAACGCTGGCGGTAGGGCTCTGACTAATGAGCTCCAGTATCGTAAAACTATCTTCCGCCAATGCCCCATTCCTTCAGTCGATATTGGAGCCACCTGAGCGAGACGCCTAGTTTCTCAGCGGTCCTCGTTCGATTTCCTCCCGTCTCCGCGAGTGTCTTTTCGACGAGTTTGCGCTCGAATTCCTCGAGCGTGAGGCCGCTCCACAGGAGTTCCTCTTCGGAATATTGTTGCAGCCTCAGGTCCTCCTCCGTAAGTTCCTCATTCTTCGAGAGGACCACGGCCCTTTCTATCACGTTCTGAAGCTCGCGGACGTTTCCGTACCACGGATGCTCGAGGAGCCTTGACATCACCGCAGGCTGTAACCCCCGCACTTTTCTCCCGTGAACCTCGCACGCTTTTTTCATGAAATGATTGATCAAGGGCGTTATGTCTTCAAGTCTGTCGCGCAGAGGCGGAATATGAATCTCCACGATGTTAAGCCTGAAATACAAGTCTTCCCGGAAATTTCCGCTCTTAATCTCATTTAGCAGGTTCTTGTTGGTCGCAGAGATTACCCTTACGTCGATCTTTCTCGTTTCGACGTCACCGAGCCTTCGTATCTCCCTTTCCTGCAGGACACGCAGGAGCTTCGCCTGAAGCGCCATCGCCAAATCGCCTGCCTCGTCAAGGAAGAGTGTCCCCCCTTCTGCGTACTCCAGCAGTCCCTTCTTGTCGGCATTGGCACCCGTGAAGGCGCCTCTCTTATATCCGAACAATTCGCTTTCGAGAAGCTGTTCTGGTATTGCGGAGCAGTTTATCGCCATGAAGGCCTTGTCCCTGCGCCTTCCCTGGCTGTGTATTGCGCGGGCGATCAACTCCTTTCCTGTGCCGCTTTCACCCGTGATCAGCACCGAGACGTCGGTGTCGACGACTCGCTGCACGAGGTCAAGTACGGCCTTCCATCCTTTACTCTTTCCGACAATCCCGGGAAAAAGGTTGACACTTGTGACTTCGTTCTTGAGGCGATCGTTCTCCGTTCTGAGGTTATCATACCTTTTGGCATTTTCAACGGCGACCGCCGCAAGGTTGCCGAAGACCGCCAGGAACTTCGTGGTTTCGGCGTTGAACTTTCCGCGCGACCTCGTACTGTCCAGATAGATCGCTCCGGTTGTCCTATCCTGCAGGCGAAGCGGTACGCAAATTATAGACAGTAATTGCTGAGCAACGATGCTCCGTGAGGCTTCGAACCTTTCATCGCTCAGGGCATCGAAAGTCAATACGGGTTCGCCGGTTGTCAGGACCTTGTTTATCACCGAGGAAGAAGCGGCTGATTCCTCGGCGTCCTTCTCGCTTTTGAAATTCTTTGCGGCAACGACGCTGAAATTGTTCTCGGCCGAATCGTCAAGCAGGACGATATATCCCCGTTCCGCATCGAGATGAGACATTGCAATCTCGATGATGCTGTTCAGAAGTTCCTGCCGGTCAAGAATTGAATTGATCTTCTGCGCTATTTCATAAAGGACACTAAAATTGTCTTTGGCTTGTTCTGGCATACTCTCCTTCTCAAGGCACCACGAAGGATGCCTCCTTTGACCGTGAACTGTTGCCGAAATCGTCTACCACTGCCGCGGTCCAGAAATAACTGCCGCTGGGCAAAACTCCGGGATATGAGTACGAAACATCTGACGAGCTCAAGCCGGAGACAGACCATACAACCGTTTGAGTACCCCCGGCGAGGCTGACCACTTGCAGCTGATATGTATAATTGTATGAAACGCTCGGCGGATTCCAATCGAAGGTGGGAGTTCCCGTAGTAGTATCAAGACTCGCCGGATATGTCGGATTCGCCTCAGGTTCGATTATTCTCGAGACATAAAACCCAGCACTCTGTCCTACTCCGCCTGCTTTGTCGACTGCCGATACAACAAGCTCCCTTCCTATTAGCCATTGAAGGTCCTGGTTCGGAAGCTCGGCCGCGTCGATGGTAGCCTGAAAATTCTTATCGGTAATCGAGTAGTTCATCGGAAAAGTAAGCGAATCCACCCGGACATAAATGGAATCGAGATCTGCAATGCCATCCGGGTCTATGGCGCTTGCGGTGACCAGTGCGGAATATACGGGTCCCGGCCACCACTGATCTATCTTACTCGTGATAACCTCCGCGCTGCTCACCTGGGGTAAGGCGTCAATATGGATCTCTTCATTGTATGTCTTCCCGACTTGCAGATTGACGTTGAGCGTGTCGGCCAGGTATGAGGGTTTGGTCGCGACGATGGTCACATTCCCGGTCGGAGCGGTTGAGAAGCTGAAGCTTCCATCGGAGGAAGTGTACTGCGCGTCGCCGGTCTGCTCGATCGTGACCAGCACCCGGGAAATTCCGATGTATGGCGCGCTCAGCGACAACACTTTGCCCGTCAAGACACCCGTCGGACTATAATTCGGCGACATCGGGTCAAAAGGATTGCTGTGCGGAGCATCCGGCGAACATCCGGAAATAAATAAGCCCAATATGACCAGCATCAAGAAGTGGCGCGTCGTTCTCCTCATCTCCTTCTACTCTTCCAGGTTTAGTTTATCAACGAAGGCGCGGAAAATCAAGGTTACAGGTCGGATGTAAGGCACCGTATTATAATCACACATCGACCGGGAATGAAAGAGCCGCGCAGGCCGGCCCATGCTGCAGGTAAGGAATCACCGAGCACGGCAGCTCGCCTGTCCTCGACCATTTGGAAGTTGAAGGGTCATGAACAACGCGGCTGGAGGCCACTTTTGCCCGGAACAACCCAGACTTAGAGGGTGTCATTGGAACGCCTGGGCTTAGGAAAGGACTTCTTGATTGCCAGGAAGAACGAACGGGACCGGCGTCAAAACAAAAAAAAGCCGGGGTTGATGTCCCGGCTTGAAACTCACTTCATCCTCCTCTTGAGGATTAGCTCGTCAGGTGAACTCCAAAAGATGGAGTTACTTAGACTGAATCACCTTCACGAGCGAATTGGCTACCGAATTAAGAACTTCATCGGAGTTATAGAACCCACTCTCGACCTTTCCACGTATGTCGGAAAGTCTGTTCTGCATTTGGACTTCATGTAGCTTCTTCGCCTCGGGTGAAAGCTCCACCTTGTCGCTGACATTCTGAGCCGTATTTTCTTCCGATGAGTTCACTTTTTTCTTGACTTCCTTCGCATTACCCAGATTGGGCATCGGATCAATTGGATTAATAGCCATAGCGCCCTCCTTGTATCTTATCGCTCATCAACCGCTGAAATACGATATGCGGGATGCCGCGTAGCGGCATAGGCGGCAATCTCCTTAGCACCTCTTATCTTCGCCAGTTCACTCAACAGCGACGATAATCTGGCGCTAATTCCGCCTATTGCTTCAAATGTGTCGTTTTCAATATTCTTCATTACAAGATTCATCTCGTCCTTTATATCGGAACCTGCCAGTGAAACTTTAGCTTCCCCGATCTCCCTCAGGGCCTCTATCAGCGCGACACGTTCACCGGTGAGTTTGACCGACTCTCCGAGATTGTTTGCTGCAATGCCCGCCTTAATTTTGCCGGCATTGGCGGATAATTTCCGGAGAATGTCCATCACCTGCTTTTCCACATGCTTGTCATTCATTTGTCAACCGATACAATAAGGGCATTTTCACTTGAAATTTCAAACCACCATTCCACTGGACTGCATTCCGCTCCAGATACTGTTCAGATTAGACTGGGTTTGGTTTAGTTGTATAAGCATCGATTCGTAGGCGGAATACTGCAGCCTCATCGCGTTCGCCTGAATATTGATGTTAGCCTGCATGGACTGGATCTGGTTGCTCATCGCCGACACCTGGTCCTGCGCGCCGTTTATTTTCTGGTCCATTACTCCGCCAGGCTGGGTAAACTGGGTCAACAGATTATCAAGCTGAACCGCAACTCCGTCGGAAGAGTTGAACAGATCGATCACCGCTTTTGGATTACTATTCAGCGCGTCGGTGAATTTAGTCTGATCGCTTATCGAAAGTGTGCCGTCATTGGCCAGAGTTATGCCGATTGCGCTCAGGGTATTCGGATTGCCGCTCTGTGCCGAGGAAACCTGTCCCATCACAATATTCTGGAGCGACAGCTGGAGATTCATAAACGATACGTCGCCGGCGAGGGGGGCGCGCTGGACACTAGTACTCCCGTTCGAAGCGGTGGTCGTCGTGTCATTGATATTCTGATTCAGGGCATTTATGGCAGAGTTGTAAGCGCTAATGAAGCTGTTGACTGTCGATTGGATTGAACTGGTATCGGCGCCTATCGTCAGAGTAACCGGGTTGTCAGTGGGCTGCTGTATGGCAGCAAGGCTGAGCGTCACGCCGGTCAGAACGTCACTGACGGTGTTAGAGCTTCTTACGATCTGAATTCCGTCGAGAGTAAAATTGGCATCGAGGGAACTGACTGCGCTGTTGACATAACCGGCCGTGGTAGAAGTCTCAGCCGTCCTCGAACTAATAACACTGCTGGTCCAACCCACGCTTGAGGCCAGGGTGCCGGTCACATCCGAAACGCTTATAGCATTCGCTGATCCGGTGTTGGTGCTCTGAAATACCAGCCTTGCCGTTGTGCTGGTATCGTTAACCACCGAGGCGTTCACGCCGATTCCGGCTGCGTTGACGGCAGAAGCTATGTTCGCAAACACGGTCGAGTTCGTGTCG
This sequence comes from Bacteroidota bacterium, assembly GCA_021825585.1. Lineage (GTDB taxonomy): Bacteria > Bacteroidota > Ignavibacteria > Kryptoniales > JAKASW01 > JAKASW01. Next base: position 31,689 of record JAKAGT010000034.1, read on the forward strand.
CCCGCGTTGACGGTCACATTCACATTTGTGGTGGTGCCGTTAACAGTCACTCCGAAGGTGAAGGTACCCGCCCCTGTAGCGGTTGAGATGTCGGTGCCGCTCTGCGTAAGCTGATTCGAAATGAGCGTGTCGTTCTTTGCGAGCTGGGTCACGAGTATGGAATGCGTCCCCGGCGTCGCGGTGGCCTGGGCGGTTGCGGTAAGAACCGACGTATTGGAAGAAGTTGCAGCCTTTGCTGCAAGGGGGGTGAGCGTGCCCACAGAGCCCAGACTCTGAGCCTGGGTCTGAAGAGTCGAGAAATTCTTCTTCAGGCTCTGATAAAGGCTGATCTGTGAGTTTATCTGCGACTGCTGAGACTGCAGCGTGTTAATCGGACCGCTTACCGATTGCACGTACATTGCAACGAGCTGGTCGACGGCGCTCGCGGTATTCGAATTCGTACTCAGTGACGGAATAGATGAGGACATATTCTTCAATCGCTCCTATGCCAACTTGAATGCTTTAGCCCACGCTGACCGGAGTTCGCCGATATGTTTCTCGATCTCTTCGTAGTTCCCCTTCTTCGATTCAGCCTGACAATATCTGTATATGCGGAAAAAACCGAGAGAGACTTCTTTGTAGTCAAAATTCAGTGAGGCAATAAGCTGGGTCAGGCCTGCGTTGACCTTCTCGTAATCATGCTTCTTGCTATTGACGATAACATAGTCGTACACCTTGAGAATCAATTGAACAGGCGTGAGACCCATTATCTCGTTTGTCTTATATCCCGCAAAGGCATTTTTCGGTCTGTATGTCATGGTCTCCATGAATTCACCCTAAGTAACGACTTGAATAATGATGACGCTCAAGAATCAGAGAGGTGAAGCACCCCCCTTTTTGGGGGGAGTGCTTCCCTCAGACGGTTTACGAGAATAGCTTCAGGATCCCGCTTGGTTGGGCGTTCGCCTGTGCCAACTGCACAGTGGCCGTTTGCTCCAGAATCTGGAGTTTGGTTGCCGTCACCTGCGCCTGGGCAATGTCAGCGTTCATTATCTGGCTGTATGCAGCCTGCGTATTTGTGATCGAAGTCTGCAATACCTGCTGCTTGAAGCTCAGACGAGATTCAAGAGAACCGACATACTGCAACGCAGAAGAGACAGTGTTGATAGCGCCATCTACGCTCGAAAGCGCAGACGCTATGTTAGTCGTGTTCAGCCCTGTCAGACCCAGAGAGGACGAATCGACGGCGGTTTGAAGCGATACCGAGAGAGTATCTCCGCTGTCGGCACCTACCTGGAAGCTCTTTCCTGTGAAGGATGCATTCAGTAACGCCTGACCATTGAACTTGGTCTCACTGATCGTTTGGCCAACCTCATTCAGGTAGTCGTTAACCTGAGTAACAATCGCCCCGAGTTCGTCGGAGCCTAGTCCGGCGTTACCCGCCTCCGTTACCAACGTCTTGATGTTAACGAGGATGTTGTTGATCGCCTGGAGACCGCCTTCAGCCGTGGAAAGAACGCTCTGAGCAGCCCCAACGTTCGTTAGAGCCTGCGTTAGACCTGCCGCACGCGCGTTGAGCTTCGTGCCGATAGTGTATCCGGCAGGATCGTCTCCCACGCTGTTGATACGATTACCGGTGGCAAGTTGTAACTGGGTTGTTTGGAGCTGTTGGTTGATGTTGTTCAGCGCATTGTAAGCATTCATCGCGCCGATGTTGGTCGCGATGCGGAACCCATACTGATAATCCGCCATGGTGTGTTACCTCCGTGTTGTTTTTTTCGCGGCGTCCATGCCGCAAGAGGAGACTCGAGAGCCGGCTTCCGACGGTGCTCCTCTCACCATCGTGCCTTAGCTATAGTATCGGCATTGCATTTCTGAACTTTAGCGCAGGAGCCCCCCTGAAAAGGGTCTCAAATACGCCCCTTTTTCACTTGTATCAGGCCTTTAGGACCTTCTCGCATGCGTCGATAAGCTCCTCGAGTTGCCTGCCTATCCGCGGGCTTCCCCCTCCTATCGCACGTATCCTCAGAAGATACTCATACCCGTCGGCTATCCGGTTCATCGAGAGATACCCGACAGCCGCAACGTACATGGATATCGAGTTTTCCGGATTTATCCGCAGACTGCTGTCGGCATTTTGTATGGCAGAGACGAAATCGTTCTTTTCGAGCGCGAGCTGGGATATCTTCATGTAGAGTTTGTCGAGTATCGCCCCGCCCATTTTCCGGTAATCCAGATCGAGCACGCTTTTCAACTCGACCAGGGCTTCGCTGCGCTTTCCGGTGCTCATCAGGACTGAGCCGAGCTGATAATGAAAATACGGCTCCGCCGGCGATTTCAAGATTGCCTCATGCAGCATCTTAAGATTTCTGTCGGCGCGGTTCTCCTTTCCCTGAACAACCATGCTCGCGTACCCGTGATGAATTATTACCAGGTCGGAACTGAATATCTTCCCGCCGTTCTTCTCAATCGACGGCCTGATCTGCTCGTGGATCGGCATAATGTACCGGTATTCTTTTCTATTGCGGAACAACCGGACTATCCTTGAATCGTCATAACTTGCTGCGTCCCCTGCCGGCAGCTCGCTCCTTACGGTCAGTTCGAGGCCGTCCGCCTGCGCAGCCTCGACAGTCTCCGGAATCCTGCGCCCGGTGGACTCAGGAAGCTCTTCATCCGCATCGAGCACGAGTATCCAGTCTCCGGTGGCGTGGTCGAGCGAGACATTCCTCGCGTCCGAAAAATCTTCATGCCACTCGTGAGAAACGACTTTGGCGCCGAATGTTCCCGCAACCTCCGAAGTCGAGTCGGACGAGCCAGTGTCTACGACGATAATTTCATCGGCTACTCCGCTAACGCTGCGAAGACAGTTCGCAAGAGTCCCTTCTTCGTTCTTCACAATCATACATAGAGAAATACGGGGATGTCTCATGCTCTCCGACGGATTTGGTTGAAAGTGATCACCCCTTCAGGTGGACTTCGCCGTGATATAGTTCCTGACGGCCTCCTGGCTGATAGGCCGAAGCATAATGTGATCGACGCCTTCCGATTTATCCTCGTCTTCACGATTGGTAAGGAGGACGGTGACGCATTCCGGCTGCGCTTTCTTTATTTGCCGGCAGAGCTCTCTCCCGTTAATTGACGGCAGACTCAGGTCGACAAGCGCGAGGCCAAAAGTCTCCGACTCGATGATGCCGGTGGCTTCGACGGCATCGGAGGCGACTTTCACGCGCGGAAACACCTGCAACAGGCTCTGGGTCTCTTCCTCCGCCAGATGCCTGTCGTCCTCGACCAGTATTGCGCCCAGATGCCGGCGCTCAACCGTTTCAACCGGCTTCATTTCACAAATATCCATCGTCCTTTCAATCTCGCCCGCCGACAGCCTAACCAGGTATCCCAGCTTCTCAAGTTTCTCAACAAGAGGCCGGGTGCTACCCGCTCCCCCGGCACCATCATCACCGACGGAGCGCCCGCCCCTACCGGCGAGTGTAATGCTGATGTGTTTCCCTTTTCCCTCGGCGGCCTCACTGAAGCTCGGCTGCATCGTTTTCATGAGTACTTCGCAATCCGGGACACCGGACGTCGTGATGAAATTGACGAAAAGGTCCTTAATGAGATCAAATGTCGCGGGATCAACTCTGAATTCAGCAAGGATCGAGACGTCGAAATTCTTGATTCGGGAAGACGCGCCTTCCTGTTCCATCGCAGCAGCCCTGACAACCTGGAAGAGTTCATCCTGATTTCTGAGTGAACGATCCAGATCGACCGATATTTCTTTCGCGGCGGATGCGAGATGAAGCCGGATTTCCTGTACAAGCTTTTCGTCCCCCTGGACCAGAGAGAGGCGCGAAAGGGCGTTGTCCAGTTCGATTCGGGCATTCCTGAGCGAGGATGGGATTTTCTCCACCGATTCCCTCAGACTGGAGAAATTGTCCTTCGCTTCCAATAACCTGGCGCGCAAATCGGTCGCTTCGTCCTGGAGCTCGGGCACACGCACAGCGAGAAAGCTTTTCAACCTGTCAACAGCGAGTTCGACCATAGATCGCGAGATGGCATCTGCCGAACATTTTACCTTCGCAATCCCGATGCCCAGACTCAGGAGATTCGCTTCGTAACCCGAACCGCCTTCCTTCTCAATTATTCCCGGCGGCTGCCGTAGTGCAACGGTGTCGCGTTCGCTCGATACGGTGACTGCCGCATCCTTCTGCATGCGCGACAGGGAATCTCCGAGTACCCTTGTAACTTCTCCGGAATCAGCTGATTTCGCCAGGTTCTGCATAAACTCGTTGATAATCTGAGAATCGTGGCTGAGCTTCGCAGCTGCCGCGGAGTCTTTCCCGGATTGCCTCCTCGTCTCGAGGATTTCCAGCGCCGCCGCCAAAATTGCCCTCAATTCCGAAGTGGCCGGGAGGGCACCGACAAACCTGGTAATAAAAGCGAGTTTTCCTGACCCCGATTTCACGCTGAGGTAGGAGCCCTTTCCGGACTTCGTCTGCATATGAGATTCGAACTGGGCAGCCGGAATAAACACATCATACTTCACCACGGCAAGGGGGACCGTATCTGGTAATTCCCCGTTGAGCACCAGCGATTTAAGGCTCGAGCCTTCGATCGAGTAAATTCCTGCAGTGTCGCTCCCAAATGTAGCCTTCATCAGGTCGATCGCCTTATGCGATGCATCCTCGAAGTCGCCTTCTCCTATTCCCGACAGGCCGACGAGTGCGCGAATGACTTTTCCCGTCTCCTCGAACTTACGCTCAGCGGATATTCTTGCGTGTATCCCGACGGCGGAAGAAGATGCAGCTTTCAAAACTTTCGCCAACTCCTCGACGATCTGAGATGAGATGCCGGAGTCGCGCAGCGCTACGGCGGCAAAACCGCGCGTATCGCCCAATGTTGTGCTCTCCATGATAAGAGCCGGCTCCCCGGCAGAGATGACATTCGAAAAAGTCGTGTTCAACATGGCATCCCTGGAGAAGAAACCGCCCCTCTCGGCAGCCAGGACATCACCCGAGGACAAACTCAGAGATAATGACGGCTCCATTTTCCCGGAGGCGACATTGAACAGGTAAACCTCCGCCGTGTCTTTCGAACCGAGCATGATGCCCACGCTCACCAATCTGGCGGACTCTATTCCGTCCGTCCTGATAATCTCGCTGATTACATCCAGTATCCCCTCGTAGCGCTCCGATATCGAGAGTCCCCTGAGGATTTCCTGCTTTCTCCTCAGCCGGTTTATCTCTGCTTGCTGTGCGATCATCTCGTTCACGAGTCTGAGACGATAGACGTTCAAGCTCCCGAGTGACGCGGTTTCAAGCCTGTAGAACTGCTCTTTCAGTTTGAACGGCAGATCCTCGCCGGCGGATCCGATTTTCTTCATGAAGACTTCGAAGATGAACGCCTCGTCCAGCTTGATGCCGAGTTTGTTCCTTGCCGCCAGATTTGCACTCGACACGAAGTTGTTCTCGACGATGAAGATCGGCTCTTCCGAGAAAGATTCAAGTGCGCTCGTCAGCAGACTCTGCACATTGCGTAACTGCTGTTTCGCATTTTCCTGCTCCGTAAAATCTTCGGCAAAGATGAAAGCGGCTTCCTGTGCGTTCACAATGCTGACGTTCAGGGACCTGCGGTCCGCTGTCCGGCAGGTCCTTCTTATTAGGTTATTGTACTCAAGTTCCGACTTGCATACTTCCGGAGATTCACCGAGATAAAGGAGGAAGCCGTCGAGAGACTTTTCCCTCTTCGAATCATCGCCGCCGGCGGAAAGAAAATCGGCGAACAGCTCCCCGAAAGCTTCATTCCACTTTGTCAGCCTGCCCTCCCTGACAAGCGCGGTCGGGAGCAGGCTGTTAAACACCTTATCCAATTGGAGGTCCGACTTACCGAGCCGCTCTTCAGCCAGCCTTAACGGAGTAACATCGCTGAAGAGATGGAACCGATACTCTCCGGAGCTCCACGAAGTAACGGCAAGTGTCTTTCCGTCAGGCGTGGTAACCTCAGAATCGGATTCCTTTCCCGATAAGCCCGGAAGCGAGTTCTGTACAGTGAAGTCATCGAAGCTCTGACCAGGGCTCAATTCGAATATCCGCCTTGCATCTTCGCTCACAAACGCTATTGTCCCGCGGGAGACTGCCACGATTGCTGCGCCGGCATTATTGATAATTCCTTCGGTAACCTTCTTTTCCTCGACGAGCCGCTTTCCCGCAGCTCCATTCTCCGCGCGGAGTGCATCTATGGTGCGCCCGAGCTCCCGCTCCAGGTTAATCTCCGAAGTATGATCGAGAAGATACACGACGAAGCCCGCACGCTCCCCAGCGTCGTTCTTAAGCGACACGATCTGGGCCTTGAAGTGTTTCCCGAGCGTCTGAAGTGCGGTTTCGGCCGTTTCCCCCGGAGGGATGCTGACGAGAAATTCGATAAAACTCCGTCTGTCGTCTTCCCGCACTATTGAAGAGAGCGGCTGTCCGATAGTCTTCCCTTCATCTGCGAACAGAAGTCTCATTCCGCTGTTAGCCTCGGTTATAACGCCGCGCTCATCCAGGAGCGCTGCGGCGATGGGCATCTCGTCAAACAACACGAGGTGAGCGCCTTCCTTCTGCGCCAGTTCGCGCCTCGATTGCACAACCTGCTCGTCAAAACGTTCCTCGAGGCCCCGAAGCTTCTTCTTTAATGCTGCGACATAAGTGGCGTACTTGATGAGGAGTGCAAATTGGGCCAGTTCCTTCCTTACGTCAGGAACCTTATCAGGCAGGAGGATCATGATTGCATACGCGCCATCGTCCGTTTCGACGGACGAGAATGCAATCTTGCTGAACCCGAGTTCGCGCTGAATTTTCTTGCATGCGGCAGAAGTAGTCAGGTCCCCAATCAGGGGGAATGGGTTATCAAATTCGGCGTATGCAGCGTCGAAAATTTTCTCGCGAGCACCTGAGAGTCCTATCTTGTAAATGTCAATTTTGAGCCCTGCCTTAAGAAGAAGCGTTGACAGCCGCTCGACATTCGCATTGGAATACGCAACCAGCTCTCCCTTCTTCTCTTTCCTCCTGAAAACGAAAGCGTCGGAATCAAAGGCACGCCTTACCCCGGACGCGATGTAGAAGTTCGACTGCTCAAGTTCGTCTGAGAAGATCACTTCCGAAAGCGTCTTAAGGAAACTCCCCCTGAATTTCTCAAGTTGAGCCTCATGTGCCTCGATTTTAGAAGCCGTTTTCCGTCCGAATTTCGCCATTTACCTTATGCTGAAATAATATCGACTTTTTGAACGTAAAATCGGGAGAAAAACGAAACCGGTCAGTTTGTTCATTGCCTGGGAAGGGTAAAGAGAAACGTCGTCCCTTTTCCTTTACCGGCAGACTCCACCCACACGGTTCCGCCGCTCAGCTCGACAATCTTTTTCACGAACGCAAGGCCCAGTCCGCTTCCTTCGACTTTCTCCGTATCGGAAGTCTTGACCCTCTGGAAAATCGCAAAGATCCTTTCATGAAACTCTTTAGGTATCCCTATCCCGTTATCGCGGATGAAAAACAGGAAGTGATCGTCCTTGTCCTGCGCCCCGATGACCAGCTGAGGGTTCTCCTGATCGCCCATGTACTTGATCGCGTTGTCGATCAGATTGGTGAACACTCTCTCCAGGTAACGTGCCACGACAAAAAGTCTCGGGAACGTGCCTTCAAGGGAAACCTTGATGCGCCGCTCGGAAAGCCTGATCGACAATTCCGCCAACACTCTCTTTACCACTTCGCCAAGGTCGACCTCTTCCAGAACGGCCTCCACGCTTCCCACGCGGGCAAGATCAAGCAGGTCGTTTACAAGCGAGTGAAGCCGATTTGACGAGGCAAGTATCGCATCGACCAGAACTTCCTGCTCGGTCTCGAGGTGTCCGCCTCGCCTAAGCTCGCGGGCAAACCCCTCGATGACTAAAACGGGAGATTTCAGGTCATGCGTGATCGCGTAGGTAAATTGCTGCAGTTCGTGGTTCTTGCTCTCGAGGAGTCGCGTTTTCTGTATGGTCTCCTCATGGAGCCTTGAGTTCTCTATGGCCGCCCCGATGACGGTTCCGATGCCTTCTATGATTTCACGCTGTGTATCCTCGAGAACCCTTTCGGCGTCGCTGAACATCGCCCCGACTCCGACCGCCTTGCCTTTGGCCTTCAGCGGGAAAACGACCACCGAGGCAAACGGAGACTTCTTTAACGAACGAGGCACGCCATTGAAATTCTCGCCGCGGACAATCGATTCGACATTTCCGGTCTGCAGAACCCTGCCGAAGACCGTGGCGCCAGTCTCCGAACCATGAACCTCAGAAAGGAAGTCCTCTGCCAGACTTGCGCTGGCCGCCACGAAGATTTTTCGCCCGCTCTTGTCGGGCAGGAAGATAGCGCCGGCATCGCCGGAAAATATGTCCATCGTCTGCCGGACGGAATATTCAAGCACTTCCCTGAAATCGATCGTCCGGTTCAGAAGGGTAGCGATGCGGTTGATGGCGCTCAGCTGAAGATTCCTCTGTGTTAGAGCCTCTTCCAGCTGTCTGCGGTTCGTGACATCGATCACGATACCAAGCGTCCCTACCAGGAGGTTTTCATCACCAAAGATGGGAGCGGCGGAAATCTCCACAAATGACTCTTTGCCGTCCTGCTTCTTCAGCAAGAGCTCCACCGAGTCAATCGGCCGTCCGGTCTCAATCACTTTATTGAAGGGAAGGTTCGGAGAAGAGAGCGGCATCCTCGTCCGCGCGTCGCTAAGTCCTCGCAACAACACAGCCGAGTTTTTGTGAATATTGACTTCCTTGCTGACCCCAAAAATCAGTTCGGATGCCTTATTCATCCCCACGATCTCGCCGAACCGATTTGTAACGATAAGTCCGTCTCCAATCCCTTCGAAGAGACGCATCAAATCTTCGGAAATGATGAGAGCGCTATTTCTCAAATCAACACTCATTATTCAGGGGTATCTTCCTGATTATCAAGTTAAAAACGGGCGCCTTCAGTTACAAACCGAATGCTGGACGAGTGAGACACATTATCTGCGCTCGTCCCTTGCGGATAATAGACGTAAATTTATTATATTATGTCGGTTCGAACGAAGCGAATTCTTTGAAAATTGGGGCTGTAGCTCAGCTGGGAGAGCGCGTGAATGGCATTCACGAGGTCGAGGGTTCGATCCCCTTCAGCTCCACTACCCGCACTACCAACCGGTATTACATCCGGAATATCCCAAAGCGTTTCATATATCTGTAATCTGCACGACGATGCACTCAAGTAACTCTACGATATCATCCTTATTCATGAACATGCTTATCGGGTTTGCTCATTTTAGGTGGTCCTTTTATATTGCGGTATGATCTTTTTCCCGTTTGTCATCGGGCAAAGTCGTACACCCGATATGAAGCCAACGGAGCAGCGGCTTGATAAGCT
>JAKAGT010000035.1:0-2365 GCA_021825585.1 Bacteroidota bacterium
CAAACGGAGCCCGTATGGAGGGAATGGAAGCCAACTTATTCTTCACGTTTTTCGGGCTCGATGCAGTCGTCAAGAATAAGATGGGCAAGGTGAAGGTTGCGACCGTTGGAAACCCCGCGATGCACATCCCGACCCTAATTGGCATGCTCCCCGGCATGTCTGCATTTGCCACAAGCAAAATGAAAAAGGAAATAGAGAAATTAGACATTCCTCCAATCGGGGAGTTTGTCGAAATGATCCACGACTCCGGAGCAAAATTCTATGCCTGCAAGGCGACCGTGGAAATGTTTCATCTTAACAAGTCGGACTTCTGCGAACAGGTGGATGACATAATCCCTGTCGGCAAGTTTTACGAGCTTGCCGCGGGTGGACAAATAATATTCACATAACATAGAGGGAGGGCTAGTACAGGCAAAACAGCGCGCCGATTGATTTGTCGCATCGCTCAGTCGGTGCGGGGATAACTTTTTAATCTTGACCTTCCGGTCTATTCCAGGTTCGACACTCCTGAGGAGAACGCGTTGATTCCGTCCGAAGCCTTAAGAAAGGGAGAGAAAGTACCTATCCTGGGGTAAGCCTATCTTTCGGCAGTAGTAACGGTTTCTTGTTGCTGTTTCTTGATGTACGTGTCAAACACAAAATCCCATAGTGGTGAACTAACCCCATAATTATTGCCGGGGTCCATGTAGTGATGGCGGAGATGGTGCTGTTTCAGGTATAGCCAAATCTTACCGTGCAGGTTGAAATGATGCACCGCATAGTGGGTCAGGTCGTATGAAAGGTAGCCGAGTATGAAACCGGCAAAGAATGGCGGGAGGTAGTACGCGCCGAAAATATTTTTGAATACGAAATAAAAAACGATCGCGAGAGGGATGCTTACTATCGGCGGCATGACAAGGCGGGTAGAGTCGTTGGGATAGTCGTGATGGACGCCGTGGAACATGAAATGAATCTGTTTTCCCCACTCGCTCTTCGGGGCAAAGTGGAAAACGAACCTGTGGAGTGTATATTCGGTCAGACTCCAGACCAGTACACCGATTACAAACAATCCCGTGACATAGTAAAGACTAATTTCAGTGACAATAGATTTGTAGAACATGTAGGCAACGACGGGCAGGTAGAGAATTGCCGGAACGGTTGGGTGAACGTGCGAGAAGAACTCAAGGAAATCGTTTTTAAACATCCGGACAGATTCGTCGCCGTTTGAAACGTAATGCTTCATGGCCGTACTCCTTATTTCGTATTCAATCCAGAGTTGTCGCAGCCCGAAAGGCGACTGGGTATGCCTTGGGGCCTCTACCTCTTAAACTGAATCTGGACAAAGAAAATTCCCGCATCCCTCACAAAATTGAGAAGGACGCGGGACGTAAAGCTTTCGTTGAATTAGTTACGGAATGAAACTTCGCTTCCATGGCCGAAGGACGATTCTTCCCGAAAAGATCCCCGTTATTTGGGATTATTCTTTCTCGGCTTTCGCGTTATAGACTATCTTCCGGATGGTGTCGAATCTCAAATACGGGTATTCGTCCTGTATTTTCTCGATCGCATCGCCTACGCTCATGTAATTTCGCAAGTCCTTGAATCGCCGCTTGATCTGATAATCTCTGACAGCCTTGTAGTCGAGCAGACTGTTTTCAACTAGCTTTTCGTAAACGTCGTCGGTTAGAAGATCACTGAGCGGGTTTTCGATCTGCTTCTTTTGCACCCTCTTTTTCTCAGAAGGGAGTCCGCTAATCTTTTCCATTTCTTCCTCGCCTATGCTTTAATGATACAGATGTTCAATAGACGATATCAACCTTTGATCTTCCCCTCCGGATATATCGTAATTTGATCCATCATTAAATTACCAAGTCTAATCGTCAATATTTATTTAGCAAGTGGCACTTCAGCTTTTCAGACCGGGGCCCTACCGGATTCTCCGCCGGAGGCGCCAAAGGCGCAGAACCAGTGACCTTGGCGCGAAACGCGCCACGCTCTGAACCAGTCGAGTCCGCCCTTCCAAAAGGGCTTGCAGAGATCCACGTATCTAACACTGGTGGGCTCTATCCCGCACAAGCGGGATGACCTCTTGCGCAGTGGGCTCTATCCCGCACAAGCGGGATGACCTCTGCGTGGGCTCTATCCCGCACAAGCGGGATGACCTCTGCGTGGGCTCTATCCCGCACAAGCGGGATGACCTCTGCGTGGGCTCTATCCCGCACAAGCGGGATGACCTCTTGCGCAGTGGGCTCTATCCCGCACAAGCGGGATGACCTCTGCGTGGGCTCTATCCCGCACAAGCGGGATGACCTCTGCGTGGGCTCTATCCCGCACAAGCGGGATGACCTCTGCGTGGGCTCTATCCCGCACAAGCGGGATGACCTCT
>JAKAGT010000035.1:2375-41007 GCA_021825585.1 Bacteroidota bacterium
CACAAGCGGGATGACCTCTGCGTGGGCTCTATCCCGCACAAGCGGGATGACCTCTGCGTGGGCTCTATCCCGCACAAGCGGGATGACCTCTGCGTGGGCTCTATCCCGCACAAGCGGGATGACCTCTGCGTGGGCTCTATCCCGCACAAGCGGGATGACCTCTGCGTGGGCTCTATCCCGCACAAGCGGGATGACCTCTGCGTGGGCTCTATCCCGCACAAGCGGGATGACCTCTGCGTGGGCTCTACTGGACTCGAACCAGTGACCTCTTGCGTGTGAAGCAAGCGCTCTGAACCGACTGAGCTAAGAGCCCTCAGATATCATAAATACGCTAAAAAATTCAAAGAACAGGCCGAATCTGAGGCAAATCCTATCAGTTAATCTAACCAATTCGGCGCTCCCAATCAAGAAAAGCACCTCACGAGCACCTGCTATGTATCGGTTCAGTTCCGGCATTATCAACGTGCCTGCTTCACCGCAAGTTTCCAAAAGAGACGTGCTACCTGAAGTATCGGTTTAACCCCTAAGATGCTGATTTTTCGAGGACTTGTACGGCAACCTCGTATTTCTTGAACGGCGGCAGAAAGTAAGCGCCAGCTACACTTTTCCTTACTTCACGCAGAAACTCGGCCGAAATGTCGACTCCCATCTGTGCAGCGTCGCTCCCCGCCCGGAACAGCTGCTCCCTGAGTTTGGACGGAATGTCGATTCCCGGAATCTCATGATGTAGAAACTCGGCGTGCTTATGGCTCCTGAGCGGCAGTATCCCGACCACGACGGGTAAATTGAATTGCTCGACCGCTTTAAGGAACCTCTCGAAAATCTTCACTAGAAACATCGGCTGGGTAATAACTACCTCGGCGCCCGCTTCAATCTTGCGTCCCAGCTTCTCTATCTCATATTCAAATCTCTCGGCAGATGGGTTCGCAGCACAAGCTATAAGGAAAGAAGTCGGTTCGCCTATCGGATTCCCCACCGAGTCCTGACCGTTGTTCATATTTTTGACAATTTTCACGAGCCCGACCGAGTCGACATCGAAAACGGATTTTGCCTGTGGCAGGTCCCCGATTTTGGCGGGGTCGCCGGTTATGACGAGCACATTGCGGAGGCCCAGCTCGTGTGCGCCCAGAAGCTCAGCCTGCAGTCCTATCATGTTCCTGTCCCGGGTCGTCAGGTGAGTTATCGTTTCAATTCCGATGTCTCTCTGGATGACGTGTGAAATTGCAATCGAGCTCATCCTGATCCTGGCACGGGCGCCGTCAGTGATATGGACAGCGTCGAAGCCGTTCTCCTTGCAGAATTTTGCCCCTTCGATGACGCTTGATATATCCAGTCCCCGCGGGATGTCGAGCTCGACGGTAGTGATGAATTTATGGCCGAGTTTCCCCGACAACTCCGACCGGGTGACTACCTTTGCCTCCGCCGCTTCCTCCTCCACGGTTGTCTTCCGTCGTACCAGAACCGGCTTGCGCTCGATTTTTACACCGCGGACCGCTTCTGCAATTGCCTTTATGTGAAGTGGAGTCGAGCCGCAACAGGCGCCTACTACGGTGACGCCCGCTTCCACAAGCTGTTTGGCATAGGTGGCGAGATAGTCCGGAGTGGCGTGATAGATTGACCTGCCGTCGACAAGGGTTGGGATTCCGGCAGCCGGCTGGGCTGAAAGTACAAGGTCTTCCGAAGAGACGGATTTGATTATGCCGTACATTCTCTGCGGACCGACCGTGCAGTTGGATCCCACGACGTCGACGCCCTTCGATTTTATGTGGTTTACCACCTCGATTGGAAAATCAGTCGCCAGGATGGCTCCGTCCTCGGAGAATGTCTTTTGAGCGATTATCGGAATGTCGGAAGAAATCTCCTTGGCCGCTTCGATTGCCGCGTCGAGCTCGTTCAAATCAAGGAATGTCTCGAGTATCAGAAGATCCACGCCGCTTTTTACCAGGAATTCAATCTGTTCCTTAAAGACGGCCTTCACATCGGAAAGTCTGGTCCTGCCGAGCGGTGCCAGGAGCCTGCCAGTCGGTCCGACTGCTCCGGCCACATACACCATATCCTCCGCAGCCCTCAGCGCGATTTTGACCGCGGATTCGTTTATCTCCCTGGTCTTGTCGGAGAGATGATACGCATCGAGCCGCATCCGGTTTGCGGAGAAAGTGTTTGTCTCGATGATTTCGGCGCCCGCCTGAATGTACTCCCGGTGAGCACGTTCCACTATGTCCGGGTTCTTGATGTTGTGAATCTCCGGCGGCCGCTCGTCGTACTCGTATAGCTCGAGAAGCGTGCCCATGGCGCCGTCACAGACGATAACACCGTCTTTCAGTCTTTCCCGAAAAGGCTTTTTCATATTCTAAACTTGTGGGTCCTTCTTACCGGGTAATTTGAATTAAAATTTATCAATTTTGCAGCCGAATTCAAAAGAAGCGGTCCCCGTCAGGTCCCGCATGTTTTCAGCGGGAACCTATTTATGGATGCCCGACAAAAGCACTCGGGCATGACACGATACCTCGCCGCTTGCGGCGACGTGGTTCATTCGAGCCGGAATTATTTCAATTCCGAAACTTAAACGTATTTCCTTACGTCGAATATTTCCCCGTTGTGCTTCCCTTCAACGCTCTCTCTGTATGCAGCCGCAAATTTCGCCGCGGGTATCCCGATGCTTTCGTCCATTCCGAGCACCTTCAGAGTCTCGGTGGCGAATGGGGGGCTCACGACGTTTATTCGAATTCCCCGTTTCATCTCGAGAGCGACGGCCTTTCCAAAGCCGTTGAGTGCGGCATTTACCATGCTGAACGACGAAGTCCCGAGCATCGGTTCGTTGGCGAGCGAACCGCTGGTCAGGGTGAATGAACCGTTGTCGTTGATGTATTTCATACCAAGCCTGACGAGGTTCACCTGACCCATCAGTTTGTCTCGCAGCCCTATCAGATAATCCTCTTCCGTCATGCTCTCCATGTTTCCCCCCTTCGCCTGTCCTGCTGCGCTGACCAGGGCATCGAAACGGCCGACTCTTTTATAGAGGGTCTCGATGGAATCGGCCGAAGTGATGTCGACACGGACGTCGCCGCTCTTATGGCCTGCAATTATTACTTCGTGACGCGGTGACAAATCCTTCACTATTTCCCTGCCTATCAACCCAGTTGCGCCTACTACGATTATTTTCATATTCCTTCCCACCATTGAATTTCCGGGATTGTGTCCGGATTGAGCATTGAGAGGCGTATCTCCTCTCAAACCGTTCCGGGTTCTCCGCAATTTATCGCGGATTGACGTAAGACCATATAGATGAACAAAACTCGTGAAGCATCGGGTTCCATCCACCTTTGAAAACTGCCATGGTTGTCGCTGCCAAAGTTTGTTGGGTCTGCGACAAAAATATAATGTGGCATCGGCATCCATTGAAAATGGATGCCTGGGAAAGATCCCGAAACCCCGAACGGGGTTTTGAGCCTCTTTTGAGCCGTTCATTTTAATGAATGGCAGTGGTTTCACAAATTTGTCGCACACCAAAGTTTGTTTTATCCGTAACATTTCTTGTTCCAATTCAGTATTATTATCTAATTCTCTAATGTCAGCATTCAGGGTATGTGCCGCCATTCTAACCTTCGTGGTTACCGCGTCCGCACAGCAGACGTTCACGGTAACCGGTCGGGTTACGGACTCGAAGAACGGGGAGGCTCTCGGTGCGGCGAACGTCAGGGTGGCGGGTACTTCGAGAGGCACGATTACCAATCTTGACGGTTCTTACCTCATGTCTCTTCCCCCCGGAGATTACACATTCATCTATAGCTACATAGGTTATCAATCGGATTCGGTCCGGATCAGACTGAGCGGCGATGTCCGGCGAAATGTGAATCTCGAGCCGGCAGAGATAATTCTCCCGGAGGTTCTGTCCATCGCCGAGGACCCGGCATATGCAATCATACGGAGGGCGATTGCCAGGAAGCACGAATGGGCCAAGCTTCTTAGATCGTATGAGTTCAAGGCCTTTACCAGGTTGACGATCTATCGCGACACCTCGCTTGCCGGCATAACCGAGTCTTACACAGACGGCTACTGGCAGCAGGGGGACTCGATTCATGAGGTGGTTGTCCAAAAGCGAGAGACGAAAAACCTCCCCGAAGCGGCATTGATACCTTCGGTAGGTGAGATAGTGAATTTTACGGACGACGTGATTGAATACTCGGGCTACAAATTTGTCGGTCCCATCGCAGAAAACGCTTTCGATTATTACAAGTACAGGCTCATCAGGACTTTCAGGAAAGACAATGTCGATGTGTACGAGATAGAAGTTATACCTGAATCCAGGATAGTCCCACTCTTTTCCGGAGAGATTTCGATTGCCGATTCCTCATACGCGGTAATGGGGGCGAGCCTGCAGCCGAACCAGGCATTCACAATACCTTTCGTAACGGACCTCGATGTCAAATTCAGCCAGCGCTATTCGTTGTATGAAAACAAGTTCTGGATGCCCACGGACATCATAACCGACTTTGGAATGAAGATAGAGTTCGCCGGATTGTCGCTCCCGAGGCTCAGCATCAACGAGATTTCAGACATATACGACTACAGGCTGAATGCCGCCGTTCCCGATTCTATTTTCCGGAAGCCTGCGCTGGTCGTCGATTCGAGTTCCGCGAAATTCGACTCGACCTTCTGGATGACGCACGAAGTGCTTCCGCTGACATTCACTGAGCAGAAGGCTTATAGGACACTCGACAGCACGCAGACCCTGGAGAAGCAATTCAAGCCGACCGGAGCTACAGCCAGCCTCGTCAGTGAAGGAGGCATCCTTTCGAGCCTCAAATATGTCGATGTGAGATTCGACAGAGTCGAAGGGCTGTTCCTCGGAGGGAAATACACTTACTCTCCAGGCAAGAGGAGGACCAGCCTGACGCTTTCAAACGAGGGTGCCGTGATCTCGCGGGGCTATGATGCCTGGCGGCTCAACCTGGCCGCGGGTTACGGAATATCGGACAAGATATTCAAGTGGCGGGTCGGTGCCGCATACCCGTTCGGCGGCGCCGCAGATTCGAAAGAATTCTCGATCCGTCATGAAATAGGCTTCGACGTCTTTCGGGATATCAGGCATTATCCCGAGGACAGTTTCTTTTCATCCTTCACGGCCATGATAACTTCCTTAATCGGGCGCAGCGACTGCTACGACTATTACATGGCATCGGGATGGAAGGCCCACTACTCCGTCATTCCTGTCAGAGAATTCCACATGACGCTGGTCTATCTGTCTGAGAACGAAACAATCGTCGTGAACCACACGAACTTCAGCATACTTTCTCTGGGAAACACTTACCGATCAAATCCGCCGATAGCGGCCGGTGCGATGCGCAGTCTGGGATTATCGATCGGCTACGGGGACGATCCGTCGATGTTCCAGATAATGCCTGTGAATACGGTTGAGTTCACTTCGGAATACTCGTCGCCGTCGCTCCTGGGGAGCGACTTTCACTTCGGAAAGTACGAGCTGAAGGCATCATACCATTTCGACACATTCCTGAGCAGCTATCTCTTTCCGCCGCAGACACAGGTGATGCTCTCGGGCGGGATTTCGACCGGCAACCTTCCGGTGCAGAGGGAGTTCGTGCTCGACTCGCAGACCGGCGGGCTTGCCCCTTTCGGAGTGCTGAAGACAGCTCAGCCGCTGCAGTTCATCGGTGACCGGTTCTTCATGGCATCCGTTGAGCAGAACTTCCGGACCGTTCCGTTCCTCCTCGCGGGGATCCCGTATCTTTACAAGAAAGGCCTGGAGCTTCTCGTGGACGCATCGGTGGCTCAGTCCTGGCTCAACGGGAAATCGACGACGAACGGATGGTACTACGAGGCTGGAATCGGTATCGGCAAGATACTCGGCCTGATTCGCATCGACTGGACTTATCGCCTGAGCAGGCCGCACGCATCGTTCCTGAGTATCGGAATGAGCAGCATATTGTAGCCGCGGGAGAGACTGGCAAGTAGTATTAAACCGGTGGAACGATGGGTTGATGATTCATGACGAAGACCATGCGACAGGTTGGCGATAAGTGAATCCCAGGTTTATGATAGTTGACTGTTGAGCGGGATATTCATAATCTAGACTAAAAAAAGTTAGCAGGTGCCAAAATGCCGACAGGTCAAGATAAGCCTTATGCAGTCGAATACTATTACAAGGTGCAGTGGGGATACGCCGACGAATTCCTGAAGTTATATAAGAAGAATCATCACCCGGTCCTGAAGAAACAAATGGAGATGGGGCGGATACTGAGCCTTACTTTGGCCAGGCCGCGGCTTCACGGTACGGAGGACGGGCGCTGGGACTTCAGGGTAACGATAGTCTGGAAAAACATTCAGACGACGAACGACGGCTACAGCGAAGAAGCTCTCGTGCGTCAGCTTTATCCGGACATCGAGACGCACAAGAAAGAGGAGCAGAGAAGGTTTGAGGTTCTCGCGGCGCACTGGGACGTGCCCATCGTCGATGTTGACATCGAGTAAGTACGGGCGGTTGGAACATCGGGCCGATAAGAACACGAGTTTATCCAATTTCAGGGGAAAGGGGTTAAATTTAGAAGGTGCGAGTTGTGGAGAGGAGAGGCAGGCGTAAGGAATCAGGAGGATTGGGATGGAGGGAATATTTGTATCAAAGTCAGAGTTGATATCGGAGAGGAGCCGAAGTAGGTATGATGTGTTCATGAAAGGGGTAACGTTGGGGATGCACAAGGCACAAAGGCGAGTGATGGAAGAGATAGTGTGGGGGATATTGCAAAGTGGGACGGTGAGATTAAGTGAGATAGGTCGATGGATAGGAGGAGTAGGGACAAGGTTGCTGAGCCGGATCAAGCGGATGAGTCGGCAATTGGGAGATGACTGGGATAATACGCCACTGAGGGAGAATCACTTGCGAGGGATAGGAAGGATGGTAGGCCGAGAGACGAGTGTGGTAATGGATACGAGTGACATCAGGAAAGACAGAGGAAGGAAGTTCGAGTACATGTCGCGAGTGTACGACGGAAGCACAGGAGAGACGGCATTAGGATACAATCTGCTGACGATAACGGCGGTGTTGGGGAAAGGTCGACAAATGCCGTTATACATGGCGCCGTTCAGTGTGGCAGCGCCAGGATACGAAAGCGAGAACAAGGAGATTATTCGGGGAGTGGACACGGTGGTAAAAGAGATAGGGAACAATGGCGTGTGGGTAGCGGATAGGGGTTTTGATAACAAATGGTTATTCAATGAGTTAGCAGAGCGTGGTTTGCGATTCCTGGTGTGTGGATTTCGGGAACGTCGATTGAAGGTAGATGGGGTAGAACAAGAAGTGCACGGAGTGGTTGGAGGACTAGAACTAAATGGATCGATGTATGTTGGGAGACGTGGAAAAACGAGAAGACCGGTGACAATTCGTTACGGTTCATGCCGGATTGTTTTACCCGAGTGGTGGGACGGGACTCGCCACCGGCAAGTTCATCAAGAGCTATGGCTGCTTGTTGTTGAGGGATACGGTGATAAGGGGAACAGGTCGTTCTTTTACACGAACGTTCCATTGGCCAGTGATTCTATAACGCGTCAGATGGCGCGCCGGTATTCCGACCGCTGGGCTATAGAGGAAGAGTTGCAGTTCTTAAAACAGCGTCTACAATTGGAAGACATTAGAGTTCGACATTGGAAGGCGATCGAGCGGTTGTGTCTGTCCGTCATGCTTGCATTCGCTTTCCTCGTCCAGTTTGTTGAGTACATCTGTGCCAAGAGAAAGCGCCTCTTCCCGATTTTATGCGGAACGCAATCTGAACTCGACCCAGATGCAAAGTTTGTCTACTACAGAGTCCTTGATGCATTACAGATGGCCACCGCCTTTGTCTTGGCCCTTAATCTCTGGCTAAAAAGTAGGTAAACTCGTGGATAAGAATACTTGACAATCGCTCGTGCGAGGATTAAATTTTCGCGGAGGCGGGAAATGGCATGCGGGTTTCGCCCATGAATCCAGAAGCTCCGTTCTCTTTACGCATAGCACTTCACTTTTACGCACCCTAAAACTCCTGCGCCCCGTCCATTGCCATCTCCACTGACATGATGCAAGCAATGATGCATCCTCGACGCCAGTTGCAGTGAAACAAATTGCTTCCTAGTCGTGAAAGCGAGCGTTGACCGTGGATGGCAGACTCGTCGACTGTAGGGAATTCGCCTTGCACTAGTAAGGATACCAGGAAGGCATGGTCGGGACGTGTAATTCACAATGATGGGGCTAGAGAGATGAATACTTTAGCTGTACCAGGATTTGTGGTGGAGTTGCGCAAGTACGGCACATTCGACGCCAATGCATGTCTCAACTGCGGGAGTTGCACGGTTGTGTGTAACCTTTCAGACGGCCAGGCATCGTTCCCGCGAAGGCCGCTTCAGCTTGCGCTGCTGGGATTGAAGGAGCCGCTACTGGCCGGACTCGAGCCCTGGCTTTGCTATGATTGCGGCGAATGTTCGCTCACATGCCCGCGGCAGGCAGAGCCGCGCGAGTCAATGATGACTCTACGGCGTTATCTGTCGGCCGCGTATGATGTCACGCGCATATCGTCGAAAATTCTCACTTCGAAGATATGGGAGATCGCCTCGCTTGTCTTCGTTGGCCTGCTGGTTTTTGGTCTCGCGTTCTTTTACCATCTGTATTTTGTGGAGCTTTCCGTGAGCGACCTTATCTCCACACCTATGGGCCTGGAGCACATGTTCAACATCATTATCTACTTCACGTATGCAGTCTTCGCCATCCCGGTGCTCATCCTGATTTTGAAGGCGGTCCGCATGCAGAGGCTCACGATGCGAAATGCCGGGGCAAGAGCGCCGATTCGATTGTACCTCATTGAAGCAAAAACCTTTCTGCTGCACCTGATGTCGCAGAAGAGGATGAGGGAATGTGTGGAGCCGATTCAGAAAAAGAGATGGGCGAAACATTGGTTAATGGTGTTAGCGTTTGCGGCGAAGTCCTTTATTGTCATCTTTTTCTTGAAGTGGTTTCAAACCGATAGTATTTATCCTCTCTGGAATCCTCAGCGATGGGTGGGTTATCTCATCGCGGCAATTTTAATCTTCTTTCCTTCTGAAATAATAGTCAGCCGGGCGCGGATACGGCAAGCGATGCACAAGTTTTCAGAATTGAGCGACCTTACACTTCCGGTCATGCTTCTGCTTACTGCGGTCAGCGGCATCGTGGTTCACGTTTCCCGGTACCTTGAATTCTCAATGGCGTGCCACTATGCGTATGCAGTCCACGTCGGTGTTGCAACCTCCCTTGTTCTTGTCGAACTACCTTTCGGCAAGCTGTCTCATGTCATGCTCCGCCCCTTCGCACTTTACCTGCAGGCCGTGAAGGAGAGGGCACTGGGGGAAGCGAAAATACCGGTCGAGAGGAAATCGTCAGAGCAGTTAATCCTCAAAGGAACACAGCCAGTATGAACGAACGTCTACGCAATGAAATGGTGGGCGCTGCACTTGTGGTGGGTGGCGGGATTGGAGGAATGCAAGCTGCCCTCGATCTTGCTGAGTCCGGCATTAAAGTGTATCTGGTGGAAAGGAAGTCATCCATCGGTGGAGTAATGTCTCAGCTTGACAAAACGTTCCCGACAAACGATTGCGCTATGTGCACGATCGCTCCACGACTTGTTTCTATCGGCAGGCACAAAGACATAGAGCTTCTCACTCTTTCCGAGGTTGACAGGATCGAGGGCCAGCCGGGCAATTTTAAAGTAACGCTCAGGCGAAAAGCCAGACACGTCGACGAAAGCAAGTGCACCGGCTGTGGGGCATGCGTCGTCAACTGTCCCACGAGAAACATCGTCCAACCTATGGAACCCGGCACAGTGGAACTTGCCCCCGAGTTTAAGGCTAAAGTAACTGAAGTTGTTGAGAAGCATGGGAAGAGAGACGGTCCGTTGATGCCGATTCTTCAGGAGATCAATGCCGCTTTCAACTATCTCCCCGAAAATGCACTCCGCTACGTTTCCCAGGAGACTGGCTACTCGATGACCCACATTCTGAGAGTGGCAACGTTTTATAGCGCGTTTAGTATCGTTCCCAGAGGAAAATTCATCATCAGCGTCTGCTTGGGGACAACGTGTTACGTGAGGGGTAGTGAACGCCTGATTGAAAAATTTAGCGACGTGCTGAATTTGAAACCTGACGAGACCACCCATGATATGACCTTCACGTTGAAGAGTGTCAGGTGCATCGGCTGTTGCGGATTGGCACCTGCGGTCATGGTCGGTGACGAGGTTTTTGGGAAACTATCGATCAAGCAGATTCCGGAAATCATCAAGAAGTATCAAACAGGACAAAAAAATGCCTAAACTCACAATTGACGAGCTCAGGAAGAAAAGAGAAGAGGCACGCAAGAGTATTTACTTGAGGGAAGGTGAGTTCAGAGGGAAGGTGACCGTCCACATGGGAACATGTGGGATCGCATCTGGCGCAAGAGGAATCGTTTCGACGCTGCTCGAAGAGATGGAAAAAAGAGGATTGAAGGATATTCAGGTGACGACTTCCGGTTGCGCTGGGCTATGTTCAAAGGAGCCGATGGCTACCGTCGAGATGGTGGATGCACCTCCGGTAAAATACGGGGAGCTCACCCCCGATAAAACTAGAAGGATCTTCAGGGAACACATTCTCGGAGGCAATGTCGTGATCGAGTATGCCCTTGGAATCGGTTCAGAGATGGGAGGATAAACGGATGGCAGTCGCAAGAACGGAAGTCATGTTGTGTACAGGAACCGGATGCGTTGCCGGAGGGGCGTTCAGGATTAAACAGACACTCGAAAGGGAAATCGCCGACCACGGTCTTGAACGTGAGGTTTCTGTTGTCCCAACTGGCTGCAATGGTTTTTGCGGGCAAGGGCCTCTTCTGGTGGTGAAACCAGAAGATATCTTTTATGGGTGGCTCAAACCGGAAGAAATCCCATTCCTTGTTCAAGAGCATTTCTTGAAAGGAAGACCGGTAAAGAAGCTGATGTTCGTTCCAAGAGAACGGAAAGAACCAATCCCCTTGCTGTGGGAAATACCGTTCTTCAGGAAACAACTGCTCATTGTGTTGCGAAACAAAGGAATGATAGATGCAGAAAAAATTGATGATTACATAGCAAGGGATGGCTACACGGCATTGGAGAGGGTGCTAACGTCAATGTCCCCCGAAGGAGTTATAGAAGAGATCACTAAGTCGGGACTCAGGGGCAGAGGAGGTGCTGGATTCCCCACAGGAACAAAGTGGAGGATTTGCAGGAATGAGAAACGAGTCCCTAAATATATTATCTGCAATTGTGATGAAGGTGATCCCGGCGCTTATATGGATAGGAGCGTGTTCGAGTCCGATCCGCATTCTGTCGTGGAGGGCCTAGCAATCGCAGCGTATGCCATAGGCGCGTCCTGGGGATATATTTATGTGAGAACGGAATATCCTTTAGCGATAAGACGCATGCAAACTGCTCTTCAGCAAGCAAGAGATTATGGTTTGCTGGGTGAGGACATCCTTGGTTCTGGATTCAATTTTGACATAGAGATTAGAGAAGGTTCCGGCGCGTTTGTTTGCGGGGAGGAGACATCGCTCATTCGTTCCATTGAAGGAAAAACTCCCGAGCCCAGACAGAAGCCGCCGTATCCCGCTCAAGTCGGTATATGGGGCTGTCCAACGGTTATAGACAATGTCGAGACGCTGGCAAATGTTCCAGTAATCATAAATAGAGGGGCCGATTGGTTTTCAAAGATCGGCACTGACACAAGTAAAGGAACAAAAATATTCTCACTGGTAGGGAAGATCAATAATACAGGCTTGATCGAAGTTCCGATGGGCATGACACTCCGTGAGATTATTTATGAAATCGGTGACGGCATTCCTGAAAATAAGAGATTCAAGGCTGTGCAGACTGGGGGACCATCCGGGGGCTGCATCCCGGCAAGTCTTATGGATATTCCAATCGATTACGAAAGCCTCGTTGGCGCAGGGTCGATGATGGGTTCAGGGGGTATGATTGTGATGGACGAAGATACCTGCATGGTCGATGTGGCTAAGTTCTATATTCAATTCACAAATGACGAGTCCTGTGGCAAATGCACTACCTGCAGAGATGGTAGCACTGCATTACTTGAGGTTCTTACAAGAATAACAAACGGAGAGGGTCAGGAGGGAGACATAGAGTTTCTTGAAGAACTCGGCTCGGTAATTAAAGATGCGTCCATGTGCGGCCTGGGAACAACTCTCCCAAATCCGGTTCTTTCCACCATACGATACTTCAGAGAGGAATACGAGGAGCACATAAAATACAGAAGATGTCCGGCAGTAGTATGTCGAGGAATAATATCTTCACCGTGTCAGTACATGTGTCCGTTGCATACGGATGTTCCGGCATATATCACGCTCGTTGCGAAGGGAGAGTTCAAGGAAGCGCTGGATGTAATTCGGAAAACAAATCCTCTTCCATTGATTTGCGGAAGAGTGTGCATGGCGCACTGTGCGCTTAGGTGCAGATCAAGGGAGACTGGCGATCCGATAGCGATCAAAGAACTGAAGAGATTTCTAACAGATTTGGAGCTGAACGCGGGTGAGATGCCGGAAGTTTCCCCTTTCCTTCGAACGTATGACGAGAAGGTTGCTATCATCGGCTCGGGACCCGCGGGACTAACTGCGGGATATTATCTTGCTCGGAAAGGATATGCAGTAACCATATTTGAAAAGTTTCCAATAGCTGGCGGCATGCTGGCGGTGGCAATTCCTGAGTATAGATTGCCGAAAAGATTGCTGCAGATGGAGATCGATGCGATCAAGCAGGCGGGAGTCACCATAAAGACGAATTCACCCGTGGAAAACATCGATGCTCTGTTCGACGATGGCTACAAAGCTGTCTTGATAGCAGTGGGTGCGCACAAGAATCGCAAGTTGGAAATACCGGGAGAAGATGTGGAAGGTGTAATCGACCCCATTACGTTTCTCCGAAACGTGAACATAAGGGAACACGTGGCACCGCTTGGTGACAGGGTAGGAGTAATTGGTGGCGGTAATACAGCCGTCGATACCGCGCGAACCGCACTGCGATTGGGTTCAACGGGCGTGACGATATTTTACAGAAGAACACGCGCAGAGATGCCGGCAATTCCAGAGGAGATAGAAGCCGCTATCGAGGAGGGAGTGAAAATAGAATTCTTGGTCAATCCAACAAGAGTTATCTCGGAAAATGGAAGGTTAAAGGGTGTTGAACTTGTTCGCACGAAACTCGGTCAGCCCGACGCTTCCGGAAGAAAACGCCCAATACGAATTGAAGATTCGGAGTTTGTCGTCGAACTCGACTCTCTCCTTCCGGCTGTATCGCAAGATACGGAAATCCCGGGTGGATTCGGTGTAGCGGTCTCCAGAGGAAACGCTGTTGTAGTCGACAAGGAAACTTACCTGACGAATCGCAAAGGGGTTTTTGCGTGCGGGGATGCTGTTACTCTTCCTACGGATGTTACAAGGGCCATGGCTCAGGCTCA
Source organism: Bacteroidota bacterium (assembly GCA_021825585.1). GTDB lineage: Bacteria > Bacteroidota > Ignavibacteria > Kryptoniales > JAKASW01 > JAKASW01. The sequence goes on from JAKAGT010000035.1 coordinate 15,867, forward strand.
AATCGTTGCAGATCTTATCCATAAGTATTTGCGTGGTGAACCTCTCACCAGACGATATCAACCAATCATTCCCTCGGTTGTTGTGGAACCCATTGGGGTCGAAGAGGTAACAGAATTTACAAGACCGACTATGCCAAAGCTTCCCCCGGATGAAAGAATGAACAATTTTCACGAGGTTGACCTCGGCTACACCAAACAGGCGGCTATGAAGGAAGCCAGGCGGTGTCTCAGATGTGACTGGGAAATGCAAAAAATAAGGCAGAAGGAGGGAAGAGAAAGTCTTGATGTCCCTGAGGCTATTCAAGTTGACTGAGAGAGAACATGAAACTTGATCAGATAGTGAATCTTCTCGGAGCGGAAGTGATGGGAGGGCGAGATAAACAGGATATCGATGTGGAAATGGGATGCGGGAGCGATTTGATGAGCGATGTGCTGTCGTACGCAAAGCCCGGCGCAATGCTTTTCACCGGTCTGAATACAGTCCAGGTGATCTATACCGCAGAGCTGGCTGATATTAAAGTGGTCTGTTTTGTAAGAGGAAAGAGACCCTCCGATGATACCGTCAGAATTGCTGAAAGCAGAGGAATTGTCGTGCTGAGAACAGATTTGTCGATGTTTGAAGCATGCGGAAAGGCTTATGAGCTTGGCCTCCGAGGTTGTCAGGCAAATGAAAAGAAGTGAGATCCCTGGCATTCCGCAGTTGACGAAAACCCAGGAACTCGTGTATGAGCTGCGAGTCGTTGAGGCGATGAAAGTACATGTTTTCACGATCACGCCGGAACAGACCATGGAGGACGTGAGGAATCTGCTGAGAGACAAGCGAATATCGGGGTTGCCCGTGCTGGAGGGAGACAATCTGGTCGGAATAATCAGCATCGAGGACCTCTTAAAATGTCTCCGTGAGGGGAAGATAAACGACAAGGTCAAAGATAGAATGACGAGGAATATTGTGACGGTTTACGCCGACGAGCCGCTCACGAGCGCGATAAATAGATTCGGCGTGCACGGCTTCGGGCGGTTCCCGGTGATCGACAGGCAAAGCCAAAAGCTCCTCGGAATCATAACCAAGGGAGATATCATAAGATGTCTGCTTTCAAGACTTGAGGTGAGTCATCGCGATGAGGAGATCAGTAGATATAGAGCGGGCCACCTGTTCGAAGATATAGTTTCCGACCGGTCTGTCCTTGAGTTGAGGTACAGGGTAGCCGGTTCGGATTTTCAGAAGGCCGGCGAGCAGAGCAGCAAGCTAAAGAAGAACCTTTTTCGGCTAGGCGTTCCCCCAGAGGAAGCACGCCGCATCACGATCGCCTCCTATGAAGCCGAGATGAATATCGTGGTCTTTACGCCCGGCGGCGAGTTGATCGCTCACATTGAGCCCGAAAAGGTGACCGTGACCGCCGTGGACCAGGGACCGGGTATCCCGGACATAAATCTTGCCATGCAACCTGGATATTCCACTGCCCCCGATTGGGTACGGGAACTCGGCTTCGGCGCAGGCATGGGTCTCCCGAACATCAAGAATTGTACAGATGAGATGAACCTCAAATCCGAACCCGGAAAGGGAACGAATCTCGAATTCACGGTAATCACAAGACAATGAAGCTGAAAGACATAACAGGAAGACTGAATCTGGATATCAAGGCGGGCCAGAACGCGCTGGAAGCAGATGTCACCGGAGGTTACGTGGGGGACTTGCTGAGCGACGTACTGGCAAATGCAAAAAAAGGAAACGTTTGGATCACACTCCATACCCACTTGAACATTATCGCCGTCGCGAGTTCAAAAGAAATCTCGGGGATCATCATTGTGAACGGCAGAGTGCCGGAACAGGAGACATTGAAGAAGGCGGAGGACGAGGGAATTCCCATCTTGGTTACCAAAATGTCCGCCTACAATGTCGTATGCAGGCTTCACGAACTGGGGGTGAACTAGCATGAAAGAATTCAGGGCCGACCTGCATATTCACACCTGCCTTTCTCCCTGCGCCGATCTCGAGATGTCACCGCAGAATATTGTGAGAGAGGCAAAGAGGAAAGGTCTGGAGGTTATCGGCATCTGCGATCACAATTCGGCGGAGAATGTCCCGGCGGTGGAGAAGAACGCGAGGAAGGAAGGGATAGGAGTCATAGGAGGTATGGAAGTGACGTCGAAGGAGGAAGTGCACATCCTGGCACTGTTCGACGTGGAAGACAAACTATTCTCACTTCAGGAAATTGTGTACGACCAGCTTAATGGTACGAACGACGAACGACTTTATGGCGAGCAGGTCGTCGTAAACGAAAATGAAGAGGTTGTCGGATTCAACAGGAAGCTTTTGATCGGCGCGTCGGAAATAACTCTGACGAGGCTCGTCGATTTGATACACGAGCGCAACGGGCTGGCAATTGCCTCTCATGTCGACAGAGAAGGTTTCGGCATTATCGGTCAACTCGGTTTCATTCCCCCCGGCTTACCCCTGGATGCGCTGGAGATTACTGATCCTTCAAAGAAAGGGGGCATTCCCCGGAATGAGTCTCTTCCTTTTGTCACATCGTCCGATGCGCACAACCTCGCAGATGTCGGAAAGAGATACACTTCCTTTCTCATGAACGGAATCAGCATCGATGAATTGAGAAGGTGTCTCCACGGGGATGAGGGAAGAGAAGTGAGGATATAGAGATGGAAGATCTTTCCCTGCATATTCTGGACATCGTTGAGAATTCTTTGCGGGCGAACGCGAAACATATAGAGATTAAACTGATCCAGGATGAGAAAAAGGATAGACTCACCCTTGAGATAATAGATGATGGAGAAGGGATGAGCGAAGAGACAAGGAAGCAATCCCTGAATCCTTTCTTTACGACAAGAGAAGGCAAAAAGATAGGACTGGGATTGTCGTTTCTTGCGCAGTCGGCTGAAGAAGCTGGCGGGAAGCTGGAGATTGAGAGCATGAAAGGGAAAGGGACAAAAGTCACGGCGGAGTTTACCCTCAGCCACATAGATAGAAAGCCCATTGGAAACATAGAGGAAACAGTTCGGTGTTTGAAAGCGACGCACCCGGATGTCTGTTTCGATTTTGAAAGCCTGAATAATTGATGACCGATGATTAGCCTGACTATCAATAATCAGAATTTTGAAGTCACAGAGGGAACAAGTCTTCTCACGGCAATCGAAAGGCTTGGCATGAAAGTTCCGACTCTCTGTCATCATCAGGCATTGACTCCTTACGGCGCGTGCAGACTTTGTGTTGTCGAGGTTCAAACCCCCGGCAGGCCGCCCACGCTTCAGGCCTCGTGCTCCTACCCTGCGCTCACGGGGCTGATCGTGCAGACCGAGACCGAGAGAGTTCGGAGAGCGAGAAAAATAGTTGCTGAACTTCTTCTTGCCCGGTGCCCTGATTCGGAAGTGATACGGAGAATTGCCAGCGAGCAAGGAGTCCGCGAGCCGAGGATAAAGCCCAAGAATGACGACTGTGTCTACTGCGGGCTCTGTGTCCGGATGTGTGAAGAGAGAATGGGAAGAAATGCTATAGGATTTACGGGACGAGGTCCGAAAAAGAAGCTCGAGCCGCCCTACGGAAAGTACAACGAAATGTGCTGGACATGCGGAGCCTGCGATTTCATCTGTCCCGTCGGAAAGAAAGTGAGGATGCTGACGTCCCCCGATTCCCCGATTCCGATTCCGAATGCCTACAACCTTGGGCTGAACGAGAGATCGGCGGTGAGCATTCTTTATCCCCAGGCGGTTCCAAACAAACCTGTGATAGATAAGGAACACTGTCTACATCTGAGTGCTGACGTCTGCGGCATCTGTGAAGAGGTTTGTCAGGCAAAAGCGATAGACTACGGACAACAAGACAGCACCGTCGAGCTTAACGTCGGTGCCGTACTCTTGTCACCGGGGTATGAAATTTTTGACCCGACCGCCAAGAAGGAATTGGGATACGGTCACTTCCCGAACGTTGTGACAGCTCTGCAGTTCGAAAGGATATTATCTCCATCCGGACCGTACGCAGGCGAAGTACGCAGGCCCTCTGACGGCAAACGGCCACAAAGAATTGCTTTCATCCAGTGCGTAGGGTCCCGCGACAATGAGAGAGACTACTGCTCGTCCGTCTGCTGCATGTATGCGACCAAGGAGGCGATTATCGCCAGGGAACATGCCGGTTCGGACGTGGCGTGCGACATATTTTTCATGGACGTTCGCGCCTTCAGCAAGGGTTTTGAAACGTACTTTGAATCCGCTAAGAAACAGGGAGTGAATTACATTCGATGCCGTGTGCCGGGTATTGAAGAGATACCGGAAACGAGGAACCTGAGGATCAAGTATCTTGACGAAGACGACCGCAAGGTATCGCGTGAGTATGAACTCGTCGTTCTGTCAGTTGGGATGCAGCCTCCCCGGAATGCGAAATCGATTGCCGAACTATTTGGCTTTGAATTGAACCAATTTGGTTTCTGCAAGACTTCAACTTTCAATCCGGTCGAAACCGCACACCAGGGAATCTACGTGGCCGGTCCGTTCGTCGAGCCAAAAGATATACCTGAAACGGTCATCGACGCTTCAGCCGCTGCATCGAAGATCTTGGCACTCTTGCAGGATGTGAGAGGAAGTTTGATCATCCCGAAAGAGTATCCGCCGGAAACCGACGTTAGCGGCCAGGAACCGAGGGTTGGGGTTTTCGTCTGCCACTGCGGGACGAACATCGCAGGTGTGGTGAATGTTCCTGAAGTTGTTGAATACGCGCGAACACTCCCCAACATCGTCTATGCAGAGAATAATCTCTACACGTGCTCGAACGATACCCAGGAGCGAATTCGGGAAAAGATAAAAGAGCACAAGCTGAATCGTGTTGTGGTGGCATCTTGTACGCCAAGAACGCATGAGCCGCTCTTCAGAAGCACGATACGTGAAGCCGGACTTAATCCGTATCTGTTCGAGATGGCAAACATCAGAGACCAGTGTTCCTGGGTACACATCCATGAACCGGAAAAGGCAACGGCAAAATCCAAAGACCTTGTACGCATGGCAATTGCAAAGGTGAGACTCAACGAATCGCTCTATTCGAAACCTCTGGAAGTTGTCCACGAGGCTCTCGTCATTGGCGGCGGTCTTGCAGGCATGACCGCGGCGCTTGGACTGGCTGACCAGGGCTACACGGTGCATCTCGTTGAAAGGGAACCTGAGCTTGGCGGTTACATGAGGCGAATCCGCTACCTCCTGAACGGCGATGATCCACAGCCCAGACTCCGCGACCTCGTTTCGCGCATCAAGGGGCATGGGAGTATCCATGTGTACACGAATGCTAAACTCGTGGAGATGGGAGGTTCCCTCGGGAACTTTGCATCGAAGATTTCGATCGCTGGGAATGGAGCGATTGTCGAGGTAAAACATGGCGTTGTGATCGTCGCGACCGGTGCCGATTCTCTAAAGCCAGACGAATACTTATATCAGCAGGATCCGCGAGTTCTGCTTCACGATGAATTTGAGAGACAGTTGGCGGCCGGCAATTTTGAAGGGAATTCTGTCGCTTTCATCCAATGTGTCGGATCAAGAAATGCGGAACGTCCGTACTGTAGCCGCACCTGCTGCTCCGAGACAATTAAACATGCACTGCAACTGAAGCAGCGTCGTCCCGAGGTCCAGGTTTATGTGCTCTACCGGGAGCTTCGGGCTTACGGTTTCCGCGAAGCCTACTACTCGAAAGCGCGGAAACTCGGGGTGACCTTCATCCGCTTCGCTGATGATAAGCCGCCGACAGTGGTAGGTCATAACGGAAAACTTTCCGTGATTGTTCATGCGGAGACGGTCCATCAGACAGTGCAGCTGTTGGTGGACAATGTGGTTCTTGCTACGGCTACCATTCCGCTTGAAAGCAACAAGGAGTTGGCGCAAATCCTGAAAGTTCCGCTCAGCGAGGAAAGGTTTTTCCTTGAAGCGCATAGGAAGCTTCGCCCCATCGATTTTGCAACGGACGGTATTTTCCTCTGCGGCAATGCGCACTCGCCGCTGGGAATCGAGGAGACGATCTCTCAAGCTCTTGCCACATCAGCTCGTGCGGCGACCATTCTCTCGAAGCAACACATCGAGCTTGAGCCGACTATCTCACACGTCGTCGAGGAGAACTGCGATGGATGTGCCTACTGCGTTGAACCGTGCCCGTTCAAAGCGATCACACTAGTCGAATACGTCGTGAATGGTGAAATTAAAAAGCGCGTGCAGGTGAACGAGTCGCTCTGCAAAGGTTGCGGGACTTGCATGGCAACGTGCCCGAAGAAAGCAATTTACGTTTGGCACTTCCGGCCTGAGATGCTTTCTGCCGAGTTGAAAGCCGCATTGGGAGGAGTAGGATGATTCAAGATTCAGGGCTTCGAAAGCGCGCCTTAACTGGAGAGAAGGATCAATATGAACTTAAAGACTGATTCTTTCGAACCGTTGATCATCAATTTTTGCTGTTACTGGTGCTCTTATACCGGAGCCGATCTCGCGGGGACCTCGCGAATTCAGTACCCGACGAACGTCCGTATTATTCGTGTTCAATGCACTGGGATGATTCATCCCAACCTGGTGATTGAAGCTCTAACGAGCGGGGCAGACGGCGTTCTGGTCTGCGGCTGCCATCCAGGCGATTGTCATTATCTTGAAGGTAACCTTCGTGCCAAAGCTCGCGCAGAGGCAATTGAGCTGATGCTCCAGGACTTTGGACTGGAGCCGGAGCGCTTCCGCCTGGAGTGGGTCTCGGCATCCGAGGGACCACGCTATGCACAAGTGGTAACCGAGCTGGTTGAGCAGGTGAGGAAGGTCGGACCAAGTCCATATCGGGTTACAGTGCAGACTTAATTAAATAAACTTTTCATCATGAAAGGAGGATCATCATGGCAACTCGACTAGCCCAGGAGTGGTTTACCATTTGCGGGGGATGCGAAGTGACCATCCTCGACGTTGGCGAGCCGCTGCTGGACATTTTACCGAAGCTCGAGATCGTCCACATGCCCGTCATTATGGACCATAAGATCTATGGTCAAACTGGCGAAAAGACGGCAATGGAAATTCCGGAGGCAGATGTAGGCATCATCACGGGCGGCATCCGTAGCGAGGAGCACAAGCAACTCGCTCAAGAGATGCGAAAGAAATGTAAAACGCTTGTGGCAATGGGTTCGTGCGCATGCTACGGCGGCATCCCGGCTCTTGCCAATCTCTCAACGGTGGAAGAATTGTACGAAAAAGTCTACCATGGATCTGTCTCAACTGAGTCGAACGGGATTCCGAACGAGCAGGTCCCACCGCTGACTGACCGCGTCTATGCCATCCACGAGGTGGTTTCGGTTGATGTGAAACTTCCCGGCTGTCCGACAACACCGGAACTTTTTGTCAATGCGGTCACAGCTCTGTTGGAGGGGAAACCTTTTGCCCTGGGCGGCAAGAGCGTGTGCGACGAATGCCCGTTTGTTCGCGAGAAAAAAGCGGTTTCCGCACTCAAGCGACCCCTGGAGCCAATTGCCTTCACGCCTGGCGAGCCAATGAACACCGTCCGCTGCATCATGGAACAGGGCTTCCTGTGCTTGGGACCGGCGACAAAAGCCGGATGTGGAGGAGCCGAAGGCACGCCACGATGCATCCGTGCATATATGCCCTGCCGCGGATGCTTTGGGCCCCTCGCTGAAAACGCAAATCCTATGGTCGACATGATGGGAGCGCTTGCATCGATCGGTCTCGATCCAAAGCAGATTCCCGACCGGGCGGCCACATTTAACCGTTTTGCAGGTGCACAGGGCAGATTGCGCCCCGTCCCAACGAAAGGAGGAAAGCCGTCATGACAAAAACTCTTGTTATCCAGCCTGTGAGCCGCATCGAAGGTCATGCGAAAGTTACTATCCAGCTCGATGAAGCGGGAAACGTCCAGGACACTCGCGTGAACGTCATAGAGCTTCGCGGATTTGAGAAATTCTGCGTCGGCCGACCCGTTGAGGAAATGCCGCGAATCGTGACCCGCATCTGCGGTGTCTGTCCGTGGTCGCATCATCTTGCTTCAAGTAAGGCTTGTGACGCTGTGTTTGGAGTTGAGCCGCCCCCGACAGGGAGGAAACTCCGGGAACTTTGCAACAGCGTCGCTTACATGGAAGAACATATCCTCCATTTCTTCATCCTTGCGGGAGCTGATTTCGTCATGGGTCCCGATGCCGATCCTGCAACCCGCAACATCATTGGTATCATTGGAAAATACCCGGACGTCGCCACGAGAGTCGTCAAAGTGAGGCACATGTGCGCTAAAATGCTGGAGGTTCTTGCCGGAAAGGCGATCCACCCCGATGCTTCAGTGCCAGGTGGGTTCAGCAAACCTCTCCTGGCCCCCGAACGGGATCAGCTGAGAAAGATGGCTGATGAATGTCTCGAGCTTGCAAAATTTGCCATCGACTTCGCCAAGAAGAATATCTTCCCGCAATATCTCGATGTGGTCAAATCGCTCGGGGTAATTGAGACAGGATTTCTCGGCACCGTGAAGGACGACGGTGCGTTGGATCTGTACGATGGGAAACTTCGTCTGATGTCGAAGGATGGAACGTTCGCCGATTTTCCTTATGACAAATACACCGACTACATCAGCGAACACATCGAGCCGTGGAGCTATTTGAAGTTTCCTTATGACAAACGGGCGGGGAAGTTTTCGATGGAGCTGGATAGCCCGAACGGTATTTACCGAACCAATACTCTCGCGAGAATCAACGTATGCGATTTCATAGATACTCCGCTCGCTCAGGCAGAACTCGAAGAATTCAGGAATAACTTCGGGCGCCCGGCGCAGCTCACTCTCCTTTACCACTGGGCGAGGCTGATCGAGCTACTGTATAACGCAGAGAATGCGATCCGTCTTCTTGACGATCCGAAGATCACGAACTTCGAGACACGCAGGAAGGTCGAGCCGAGAGCCGCACACGGCATCGGCTGCGTCGAGGCTCCCCGTGGGACTTTGATTCATGATTATACCACCGATGCAAACGGAATTCTTACAGACGTGAACCTGATCGTCGGGACGACTCACAACAACGCCCCGATAAACATGTCGGTCAAGCAAGCCGCAAAGGCCGTCATAAAGGATGGCAGGTATGATCAAGGCATACTCAACCGTGTCGAGATGGCAATCCGCGCGTATGATCCATGCTTGTCTTGCGCCACGCACAAGTTTGACGGTACGCTGGCGGTGAGAATCGACATATATAATCATGACGGTCGACTTATTGACTCGATGGCTAACTGATCGGAATTGAGTCACTCGGTCGCCATTTTTCTCTTCGGCACAAACATTCGGTGTCAGAGCAAACCGATGAAGATCTCGATTACTGATGGCTGACGAAAGCGCCTGTGTAGTTCCACAATTCTGCGCCAAGCGCACGCTGGTTCTTGGGTGTGGTAATCTCTTGTTCGGGGACGACGGGTTCGGTCCTGCGGTGATAGAATATCTTGAGGGCAACTATTTAATTCCCGAGGATGTGTGCGTCATGGATGTCGGAACGGGCGTGAGGAATTTACTTTTCACACTGGCCCTCGATCCGACACTTCCGCAAAAGATAGTGATCGTAGACGCCGTCGACAGGGGAATGAGACCAGGAGAAATTTTCGAATTGCCGGTGGAGAATCTTCCACCGGAAAAAACGGACGACTTTTCCCTCCATCAGGTACCGTCGTCAAATCTGGCAAGAGATCTGGTTGATGCGGGTATTGAGGTCCATGTCGTGGTTTGTCAGATAGATGCCATCCCTCAAAGCGTCAAACCGGGGTTGTCCCGCGCGCTTATGGATGCGGTCCCTAGGATGTGCAGCCTCATCGTGAGTAGATTCTTCAATCAGGATTGAAGCTTATTCAGCTTTGAGAGAAATCTGAGGGGGCAAGTGTTCCGCAAGACACTGCCGACGCGGGATATATATTTCCGGAGCCAACGGGGCGGAAAGATAGCACAAACCACCTTCACTTTTGAGTTTTTTGCATTCTCAACGTATCTTTGAAAAAAAGGAGTCGGCACGATGGAAGAACCCGTTAGTGGACAACAGCCTCCGTCCGCAGAATCAGACGGACAAGAAGAACTATCCTTCATGGATAGGGCCGCGGGCGTTTTTTATGAGCCCTCCAGAGTCTTTAACTCGCTGAAAGTGTCGGGCGTCAAGTCTTCTGACTGGCTTGTCCCCGTCCTTCTGCTTGCTATCTTCTCCTCGATTTCTCTTTATGTCAGGTTCAGTTCGCCCGATCTTCGGTTCCAAATGCTCCAGGTGCAGGAACAGGCAATCGACAAGATGGTTTCGAACGGAAAGCTGACGGCCGACCAGGCGCAGCAGAGGAAGGAAGCCCTCGAAAGCGGCTCCGCAGGATTCAGGTGGATCGGAATATTTGGAGCCTTCGTCGGGGCGTTTGTCCTCTTCTTCATTATCGCCGGTATATGGCTCCTCGTCGGGAAATATGGTCTGAAGGCGGAGATGAACTATACTCAAGCTATGGGAGTCGTGGGTATCTCGGAATGGATCGTGATAGTGGGAGTAATCGTGGGAACCGTGCTGTCCGTTGCGCTTTCCCGGTTGGACGGCGGCCTGCAGCTCGGCCTCCTCACGCAGATGAACATGCAGAGCAAGGTCTACATGCTGCTATCGAAAGTCGACCTGTTCACAATCTGGAGTCTGGCAGTTATTGCGATAGGTTTGGGAGTCCTGTCGGGAAAAAAGGCCGCTCAGTCAGCTGTTTGGGTGTTTGGGATATGGATAATATGGGAATTGATAAGTGTGCTGGGCATAGGGAGTTTGTTTAGCTGAAGGTCTTTTGAATGTGAAACTTCTCAAGGCAGGAAGACAATCCTGCCTTTTTTGTTGTGCGCCCGGCAGGGCGCATCTGCTTGGAGATGAACCTGCGAGAGCAGGTAAGTTCTTTACACGCCCGATAGGGGGAAGTGTTAGTTGGACGGTAAGGGTGCCTATCGTGAGATAGGATCTGAAGGAAGCCGCAGTCCCGACATACAAATAATTTTGACGGGAAAGGCAACTATCTTCGAAGTCCGATACCTGTACCGCGTGGCGCGGCAGGCGCTACGGAACATGCAGACGTATATGCGGCGGGCATAATGGTAGATGGGCTGGAGACAGTCCGCACAGAAGGCACACCACAGGGTAGCCCACTATCCCCGTTGTTGTCGAACATCATGCTTGACGACCCGGACAAGGAGCTGGAAAGACGCGGGCACACATTCTGTCGGTATGCCGATGACTGCAACATTTATGTTCGGTCTGAGGAAGCAGGGAAGTGTGTAATGACGTCGATTACAAAGTTCCTTGAGGGAAAGCTGCGACTGAAGGTGAACAGGAAGAAGAGCGCCGTAGACCGACCGTGGAAACTGAAGACGCTTGGTTACTCGATGACGGGAGAAAGCAAGCCGAGACTTCGGGTTGCACCCCAGACGGTGAAGCGGCTTAAAGATAAACTGCGGGATATGTTCCGCAGAGGCCGAGGTCGTAACATCGTCAAGGTTATTGAGGAACTCAGCCTGATTCTTCGGGGATGGATTCAATACTTCAGACTCTGTGAAGTGAAAATTGTCTTTGAAGAACTCGACCAATGGATACGCCGAAAATTGAGGTGTACCCTATGGCGGCAGTGGAAACGGCCTTACACGCGAGCGCGTAAACTGATGAACCGAGGACTGGACGAAGCCCGTGCATGGCAATCTGCAACCAATGGACGAGGTGCCTGGTGGAATGCCGGTGCATCGCACATGAATGCAGCCTACACCAAACTGGACTTCGACCGGATGGGACTCGTCTCGCTCCTCGATACAATGCTCAAAATCCAGAATCATTCACGAACCGCCGTATACGGAACCGTACGTACGGTGGTGTGAGAGGACGGCGGGAATAATCCCGCCTCCTACTCGATTGTGAAAAAGGTTCATGGCCTCGAAGATGAGGGGTAATTGCAGCTGAGCGCCGGTCAATAATATTCGCACCCGGTTTGATCCATCGAATCGCGCGGCTCTCTCCGGTTCTGTGCCGTGTGACACCGGCGAGCCGTCTTCATAAACCGTGCTCCATATTGACAAACTTCTCGAGAAACCGGCTGGATGCGGGCAGGGCGGCAACCAACATGAAACGTTATGCATGGTGATTTATGTTACATAATTAGAGCCAGGAATCGAGCCGGCGGCTAACTAAAAAAGGAGCATACTCATGCGAATCGGCGTCGCTTGTGATCACGGTGGGTTTAATTTGAAGGAGGAGCTTGCCGCCAGGCTTAAAATGTCCGGATACGAGGTCGTAGATTTCGGTGCCGATGAGATGAAGCCGGACGATGATTATCCCGATTATGTCATACCGCTCGCGCGGGCGATTGCGTCCGGGTCAGTCGATCGCGGGATCGCGGTCTGCGGGAGCGGCGTTGGGGCGTCGGTGGCCGCTAACAAAGTAAGACGCGTTAGAGCGGCGCTTATCCACGACTGCTTTTCAGCCCGACAGGGCGTTGAAGACGACAACTTGAATGTCATTTGCCTCGGCGGACGGGTCATAGGTGTCGAACTGGCATGGGTTATAGTCAACACATTTCTGAGTTCTGTTTTCAGCGGTGCGGAGAGACATGTACGCCGCTTGGCAAAAGTGGCGGCCGTATGGGAAGACCTCCGGTAGCAGACCGGAGGCCGATTTTGTAATACAGAGAAGGAGAAGAACATATGAGGACTAATCCGTTATTAAGACTTGAAGAACTCGGACAGAGTATATGGATGGATTTCATCCGCAGAGGAACGATCATCTCAGGGGAACTTCAAACGATGACAAGCGAGGACGGGATATCCGGCGTAACGTCGAACCCATCGATTTTCGAGAAAGCAATCGCCGGGAGTCACGACTACGACGAATCGGTCCGTGCGCTTGCCCTGGAGGGAAAATCGGTCGAGGAAATTTACAGGGAGCTGACCGTCGACGATATAAAGAAGGCGGCGGATGTCTTTCGTCCGGTTTACGAGAAGACGAAGGGAGGAGACGGCTATGTGAGTCTCGAGGTCTCGCCGAATCTGGCCCACGACGCGGAGGGGACAATAGCCGAGGCGATGCAGCTCTGGAAAGCCGTTCAACGTCCTGACATCTACATCAAGGTTCCGGGCACGCGCGAGGGCCTGGTTGCCATTCGTGAGCTGATCAGCCAGGGCATTAACGTGAACGTCACACTTCTGTTCGCGCTGCCGCGCTACCGCGAGGTTGCGGAAGCATATGTGGCGGGCCTCGAAGCAAGGGCAGCCAGTGGAGAGAGCATAGACTCCGTCTCGTCCGTAGCGAGCTTCTTTCTGAGCAGAATCGACGTTCTGGTAGATAAGGCTCTCGATGGAATTATATCGGGAAAACAAGGCGACGCCGAACAGGCGGCCCGTGCGAGAGGCCAAGTGGCCATTGCGAGCGCAAGAATCGCCTATCAGATGTACAAGGAAATCTTTTCGTCGGACAGGTTCAAAAAATTGGCGGCACGGGGAGCCAGGAAGCAGAGGCTTCTCTGGGCAAGCACAAGCACGAAGGACCCTTCCTACAGCGATGTCAAGTATGTTGAATCGCTGATTGGACCGGAAACCGTCAACACTCTCCCGCTCGAGACAATTCACGCTTATCATGATCACGGCAATCCCGCTGCGAGACTGGAAGAGGATATCGAGAGCGCACGGGCTGTCCTTAAATCGCTCCCGTCTTTGGGAATAGACATCGACAAGGTGACACAGATGCTCGAGGACGACGGGGTGAAGAAATTCGTAGATGCTTACGAAGCGCTGCTCAAGGCTTTGCGCGACAAACGGGAGGCGGCGATGCATGAACCGGTTGATTTACAGTCGATGTTGCTGGGAAGTTTCAGCGAAGCGGTAAAAGGTCGGATTGCCACGCTCGATCGAAGCAAAATTGTGGTCAGGCTGTGGGAGAAGGATCCAGCCATCTGGAAAAGTGACCCGGCGAGTCAGAAGATAATTAAGAATTCACTTGGATGGCTTCATGTGCCCGAGAAGATCGAAGAAGTGGTCGATGAGTTGACCGGGTTTGCTTCCGGCGTCAGGAAAGCCGGATTCAGACACGTCGTACACATGGGAATGGGCGGGAGCAGTCTCGCTCCTCTGGTATTCGCCGAGTCTTTCGGCCGGACCGATGGTGGTATTCCGCTGACCGTGCTCGATACGACCGACCCCGCAACCATTCTGAAAATAGAAAACGAAGTGCCGCTGTCCGAGACTCTGTTCATCGTCGCCAGCAAATCGGGAACCACCGCCGAGCCGAATGCTTTCGGCGATTACTTTTACGAGAAGGTAAGGAAATTGAAGGGCGTCGGCGCGGGGGAGAATTTCGTTGCTATCACTGATCCCGGGAGCAAACTGCTCGACGTGGCCGCGGAGCGGAAATTCAGGAAGAATTTCCTGAATTTCTCCGATATCGGCGGACGATATTCGGCTCTCTCCTATTTCGGACTTGTGCCCGCAGCACTCCTCGGAATAGACGTACCGAAGCTCCTTGCCAGGGCCCTCCGTATGGCGCGCGCCTGCGACTCGTGCGTCGCTGCGGACATAAATCCCGGCCTCTCGCTGGGAGCGGCCATTGGGGAACTCGCGCTCAAAGGCAGAGACAAGCTTACATTCGTGGTCTCTAAGGAAGCATCCACACTCGGGTTATGGCTCGAGCAGCTCGTCGCGGAAAGTACGGGCAAAGAGGGGAAGGGAATTTTACCGGTCAGCGATGAGCCGTTGCTTGGCCCGGAGGATTATGGCAGCGACCGGTTCTTCGCATACATAAGGCTCAAAGGATCTTCGGATACGGAGACGGAGGAGCGCATACGCGGGTTGAGCGGAGCGGGCCATCCTGTCATCACCGTTCAGATGACCGACCTTCTCGATATTGCGCAGGAGTTCTTCAGATGGGAGATTGCGACCGCGACGGCGGGAGCCGTGATCGGCATAAACGCTTTTGATCAGCCGAACGTTCAGGAAAGCAAGGACAACACGAACAGGTTCCTTGCCGGGGTGAGATCGACCGGCAAGCTGCCGGAAGAGAGGCCTTCTCTGCAGGACGGCACAATCAGGGTATATGGAGATGCGACCGGAAAGACTCTGGTTGAAGTTCTCAAATCATTTTTTGCATCCTCAAAGCCGGGCGACTATGTCCCTTTCATGGCTTATGTCCCGGAAGGGGGCGATGTCGATAGCCACGCCGCTTCGATGCGAGCCGCAATACAGCACGGACTGCATCTCGCGACGACCTTCGGATACGGTCCGCGGTTTCTTCATTCAACCGGTCAGTACCACAAAGGCGGTCCGAATACCGGACTGTTCGTGCAATTGACATCGGAAGATACAGTGGATGCGCCGCTGCCGGGTCAGCCTTTCGGCTTCTCCGTGTTCAAGAAGGCCCAGGCGCTCGGTGACCTCGAAGCCCTGAGAAAACACGGCAGACGCGTAATCCGAATTGATCTCGGAAAAGACTTGGCCGGCGGGCTCGAGAGGCTCGATCGTGCGGTCAAAGAATCCGTGAGCGACTGAAGCGTGGTCGTCCAAAAACAACGAATGTCGTCATGCTGAACTCGGTTCAGCATCTCATTCGAGCGGGTTTTGGACCCCGAAATAAATTCGGGGTGACAAGGATGGGCTTCTAAGACAACCATAACAACGATCGGCATTGACAGGAGGAGAAGAACAGTGGATAATAGAATACCCTCGACATTGTTCCTGGACATCGGCGGCGTGTTGCTGACCAACGGATGGGATCACAGGTCCCGTCAGGAAGCCGCGAGACAATTCAATCTGGACTACGAGGAGATGAACGAACGGCACCACCTTACATACGATACTTACGAATCCGGAAAGTTGAGCCTGAATGAATATCTGGAGCGAGTGGTGTTCTACGAGGAGAGACCGTTTTCCGTCGAGGACTTCCGGGAGTTTATGTTCGGCAGGTCGAGATCCTTTCCGGAAACGATCGATCTGGTGAAGAAGCTGAAGAAGAAGCACGGCCTTAAGGTGGGCGCGATCAGCAACGAAGGGCGTGAATTGACCGAATACAGGATCAAGAAGTTCGCGCTGGGTGATTTCATGGACTTCTTTGTATCGTCATGCTTCGTCCACTTCAGAAAACCCGATAAGGACATATACAAAATCGCGCTCGACGTAGCCCAGGCCGAGCCGGAGGAATCGGTATACGTCGACGACCGGGCAATGTTCGTAAGAGTGGCAGAGAGCCTCGGGATAAGAAGCGTTATTCATATTGATGATCATAGAACAATGAGCGTACTGGGGTCGTATGGACTGACTCTTTGAATCGCTGAGGGGTACATTCCCCGCCGCAAGCGGCGAGGCGGTTCATTTACATCGAGTGAGATAATGGAAATCGAGGCGGGACATTCGACCGGCGGGCACGCCATATTAGCTCATGAAGCCCGCGCCGTATTTAGCGAATGAAGGAGATTCGTTTACAGATAAACCGATAAAGGCATCTAATGACTATTGTGACAGAGATAGCGCAGGACGTCTACCGCATTTCTACGTATATGTCCGAGCGCAATTTGCAGATAAATCAATTCCTCGTAAGGGACGACGAGCCGCTACTGTGGCATACCGGACATAAGTTTCTGTTTCAAACCGTTCGGGACGCGGTGGCAAAGATATTGGACCCGGCAGGCGTCCGCTGGATCGGGTTCAGCCATTTCGAGGCCGATGAATGCGGCTCCTTGAATGGATTGGCGGCGCTCAACCCGAAGACGCTGGCAGTCATGCACGGCTCCAGTTTCTCAGGCGATTGCAGCAGGAGCCTTCGCGAGCTTGGCACGGTGATCAAGGATGTCGTAGGACGGAGCGATATCGGATGAGAGACGTTCAGGCCACGACGGAAGAAAGCGGAGCAAGACTTCTATACATATCGATCCTTGCCGCCATCATAGGAGTCGGGACAGGTCTGATTATGTATGTCCTGTACCATCTTATAGCATTGATTACAAATCTCGTCTTTTACCACCGCGTTTCGTTCCTGTTTGTCAGCGAGGTCGGCACTCAAATCGGCCTCCTCGCGATTCTGATGCCCGTCATAGGTGGTGTCCTGGTCGGGTTGATGTCCAAGTACGGGACCAACCAGATCCAGGGTCACGGGTTGCCCGAAGCGCTTGAGGCGGTGGTCTCGAACAAGAGCCGCATACCCGGAAAAGTGGCGATCTGGAAGCCTCTTTCAGCGGCTATCGTGATCGGGACTGGCGGCCCGTTCGGAGCCGAGGGACCGATCATCCAGACCGGAGGGGCCGTAGGTTCCTTTATCGGGCAGATACTGAACACCACGGAATCCGAACGGCGGATCCTTCTGGCGTGCGGATCCGCTGCCGGTCTAGCCGCCACCTTCGGCACACCGATATCGGGCGTCATCATGGCTATCGAAATATTGCTGTTTGAGTTCAGGACGAGGTCGTTTATACCACTCGTGATAGCGAGCAGCCTGGCGACAGCCGTCCGTTTCCAGCTCATACAATCGGGCGCGATGTTCCCGATCGGGTCGTTGGATTTTAATCTTCCATACGCCTTGCCGTATTACGTCATCCTCGGAGTCATTTGCGGGTTGACGGCTGTATTCTTCATAAAGACGCTTTACTGGGCCGAAGATCAATTCGAGAAGCTTCACCTGAGTCCGTACGTTCTCCCGTCGGTGGGGGCGCTTGGCGTAGGAGTCCTCGGCTATTTTGTCCCTCGAATTTTCGGGCCTGGGTACGACACGATCGGTGCCATTCTCGAAAACCAATTTGTGTTGTCGGCACTTCTGGTAATCCTTGCCTTCAAATTCATCGCGTTGATACTCTCTCTCGGGACTAGAACTTCGGGAGGTCTGCTGGCACCAGTTTTCATGATTGGTGCTGCGATCGGAGGACTCTTTGCGATGGTAGTCAACCACCTGATCCCCGGGGCGAACCTGTCGCCCGGTGCGTTTGCGCTCGTCGGGATGGGCGCAGTGTTCGGAGCCTCCGTAAGGGCGACGTTTGCATTCATCATCTTCCCGCTTGAAATGACGCGCAACTTCAATTCAGTCCTTCCTCTCATGCTCGTCGGAGTAATAGCATCGGGCGTTGCCTATGTACTCTACAGGAATTCGGTAATTACCGAGAAGCTCGTGCGTCGCGGGCTGCTGATCCCTCAGGATTACGAGGCGGATATTTTTAAGCGGGTTCCGGTATCTGATGTCATGGACACGGACGTTCCGACAATCGGCATGGGCATGACGATCCGGGAACTCTCGGAGAAGATTCAACGTGGGGACCCCGACGTGAATCGCCACAAGGGCATCCCGATAGTCAACGCCGAAAACAAGCTCGTCGGAATCATCACGCATAATGACGTTCGAAAAGCCGTTCAGGCCGGTCTTCAGGACAAAACGGTGTCGGACGCGGGGAGCAAGGAACTCGTCCTCGCATTTCAGGCCGAGCCGCTTTATGAAGCCGTCGTCAGGATGCTGAACCATGATATCGGAAGGCTGCCGGTCGTAAAGAGGGACGATGTCCACACAATTGTCGGATACCTCGGCAGGGGCCAGGTAATTTCCGCCCGGCTCAAGAAGCTGGCCGAAGACGGCATCATACCGCCGGAGGTAGCTGAGGAAAGGCTGGAAAAGACGAGGCGGCCGACGGAGGACATTCAGGCATCGTAATCTTCTAAATCGAAACGGTAATGAGCTTTGCACGAATGTCGGCAATAAGGAGGTGGATGCAAGCTGGCAAAAACTAAAGGGAGACTTAGGACCAAGCGGGTCTATGAGTCCGTTTCGGACGACGACGGATTTCGGATCTTCGTGGAGAGGCTGTGGCCCCGTGGCATCTCGAAAGACAGAGCGGCGATCGACCTGTGGTTGAAGGAAATAGCTCCGAGCACCGAACTGCGGAAATGGTTCAGCCATGATCCGGCAAAGTGGGCCGAGTTCAAGAGGCGATACCGCGCGGAGATCAATGGCAAAGAAAGCATTCTCAAGGAAATTAAGGCGAGACTTGGCAAGGGAAACGTCACGCTGCTGTATGCGTCACGCGAAGAGGAATACAACGCCGCATCTGCCCTCGCCGGATTTCTAACGGATCGCGACTAGAAGCGAGTCGCGTAGCCTGTAATGCCGATTGTCTTTGATCCCGTTTTCTTCGGATCTCGGTTCATCGATGTGAAGGCCCTTCCAGAGCCCGCCGGAAGCCCTTATGTGCGCATCCGGCAAGCCCGTGCAGCTTCCGTGTCATTTCAAAGGTGGCCGAAATACTCGTTCATTTCTGCCGAAAACGTCCTCTTCTGAGCGGCAAGACTCTCCTTATTCACAGCTGAACTTTCCGCCGGAACCAATCTGGATCTGGATTCGTTCTAAATAGCGGATGAAAAAGTCTGAAATATTGCCGAAAGGAATTGATATGAGATACATGGAATCAGAAATCGACCCGAAGATAAAGAGACAGATAGACGAACAGATCGATCATTTCCTCGATGAGTTCATGGCCGAGGAGTACAAAGGCGGGCAGCACATTGTAGCCAGAGAACACTACGATAAAGTCTTCCACGAACTTCTCCCGAAATACCTTCGGGTGGCTGCGCTTATCGTCAGCGGATCGGTGAATCCTGTCGAGACCCGGGAGGAACAAGACGATGCCTATCACATATGAGAATATCGCCGCCGGGTCGACGCTTGAAGATGTCCCGGTCCACCGCTATGATGGGAAGCCGACCCTTCTGATACTCGGAACCGGATTCGCATCGTTCAGCCTTTTGAAGCAAATAGACTCAGAAGCGTACCATGTCGTTGTCGTCAGCCCGCGGAACTATTTCCTGTTTACACCGCTGCTGCACAGCTCGACGGTTGGAACGGTAGAGTTCAGGAGCATCATCGAACCGGTTCGCAGGGTAAGGAAGGATATCGGTTATTTTCAGGCAGAGTGTACGGAAATCGACCCGGCCCATAATCTGGTGACCTGCAAGTCTGTCGAAGGCGGGAGACTGTTCAAGATCGCGTACGATTTCCTGGTGATTGGCATCGGGGCTGTCAACAACACTTATGGAATTCCGGGCGTTACCGAGCACGCCCTGTTTCTGAAGGAGCTTCCGGATGCAAGGAAGATACGCCAGAGGATTCAGACCCGGTTTGAGCAGGCGAGCGTCCCCGGTCTTACAGAGGCGGAAAGAAGGACCATGCTCAGCTTTGTGATAGTCGGGGGCGGACCGACGGGAGTGGAATTCGCCGCCGAGTTGAACGACCTGATCGAACACGATATCCGGAAGGCGTTTCCGTCATTGTTCAGGCTGACAAGCATAACCCTCATCGAGTCGAGCAGCCACATACTGGGCGCGTTCGATCGGAACCTTGCCGAATACACGCTACGGTTATTTGAAAGGAAGAATATAAGAGTAATCAGGGGATTTGCAGTCACCAGGGTTCTCAAGGATGTCGTAGTCCTGCATGACGGCAGGCTTGTCCCGTTCGGTGTCCTTATCCTGTCGACGGGAATCGGCCCGACCAGGCTGATGCGGGGTTTAGATTTTCCGAAGGACAAGTCGCAGCGCATCCTGACGGACGAAGAGTTGCGGGTAGTCGGAACAAAGAACATTTTTGCCGCGGGCGACTGTGCCACGATCGAGACTAAGCGTCTCCCCGCCACGGCCCAAATTGCGCAGCAGGAAGGCCGATTCCTTGCGAAGCGCTTCAACTCGTTAATGAAGGGAAAAGAAATTGGCGGTTTTCACGACAGGAACATGGGCCTGCTCGCGTACATAGGGAGCCGGCGGGCTTTGCTGGACCTGCCGAAAGTAAAAGGGAAAGGGTTCGGCGCTTTTCTTCTCTGGAGATCGATTTACCTTACCAAGCTCGTAAGCATGAGGAACAAGATTCTCGTGTTGATGGATTGGTTCAAGGCGATGGTGTTCGGCAGGGATATGAGCAATTTCTGAAGGCCGGGCGCCACTGAGTTTCCCCGGATGGTAGTGCTCCGGGATTCTGACGGCTTCCCTTCTGTTGCAGCGGCTGTGTCGATTGGAAATTCATTCCGTCGCGGATAAATTTCATAAACGATGGCACATCAGAAATTACCCGTTTGCCCCATCTTTGCGTTCTTGTTATTTGGGACACCATGAGGGAGTCCACCGAATTTCTTCGGCAGGTCCCGCTTTTTGAAAGACTGAGCGCAAGCGAGCTCGGCCTCATCCGCGGACTGGGCGGGCTGAAGCACTACGCGAAGGACCGGATCATATTTCTGGAAGGAGACCCGTTTACGGGTTTCTATGTGGTAATGAGCGGCACCGTGAAGGTCTACAAGCTGTCGGACGAAGGAGACGAGACGGTGCTCCACATTCTTAAACCTTATAAGAGTTTTGCAGAGACGCCGCTCTTCACGGAGCTGAATAATTACCCCGCGTGCGCCCAGGCCGTTGAGGACTCGACGCTTTTTCACATTCCCAAGGCGGAATTCAGAAGGCTCATGGAGCAGAACTCGTCTGTAGCGATTAAGATTTCGGAGGCGTTCGCGTCGAGGCTTATGGAGCTTAACAGGAAATTCGGCCAGCTCTCAGCAAGCGCTGAGGGGAAGCTCGCGCGCTACATGATGAACGAGGTCATCGCCAACGGCTCAATAAACAAGCCGGAGCCGTCTTTCGTTCTCGCGATCAGCAAGAAAGATCTGGCAGCGCAGCTGGGTATCGCCGTCGAGACGCTTTCACGCAACCTGAGGAAGATGAAGGATGACAGGCTGATCCGGGAGAGCTCGAAGAGGATATTCGTGACCGACCTCAAGCGGATGAGGGACATGGCGGGATGATGCCGGGGATTGGCTCCGTCCAAAACGGAATACGGATTCAACGGACAGCACGGTTTTTCACGAATCAGGCGCGTTATTTGCGCAATTCATTTTCGAATCCCGCGTTGCAGGACGAGGAATCTTTTGTGGGATTTGCCAGTGCGGGCGTGTCAGTAATTTCACCGACTTGCGGAAACGGAATTGAGGTATTAGCTTCTTCTGTCGTGGCTCTGTGATAGAATCGAACCTGAGCGCCGGAAGCACAAAAGGGGCTTGGGGATCTTCAAGAATAGATACAGACAAGAAAAACGGAGGCTGAAATGAAGTACCATCTTAAGCAAGCAAGCAAGCAAGGAGTATTCTTCTTAATTCTTAGCTTGGCATTGTTCCAGTCGTGCAGTCAAAAGCTCAACCAATCAGAATCGCCGACGGCGCCGAGCGCGTCGGAGAAGGCGGATTCAACATCGAAAAGCGCCGCAGGAAAAGGTAAGGTGGTATCGGGTATCTCCCCCATGATACAATACTTTTCCAACGGCGCAACTGTAACGGGCGGCACCTCCTGGTTTCTTGTTAATTACGTACCTGCTACTTCTCGCAACGGGACTTACACGATGTTCGCGACTAGTAATATAAGTACTGACAAGTTTACGACACTCTATAATCACTACGCGTTCAGGAGGGTGGTATGTGGGGATGGTGATGTTGAGTCACTTGAAGCGGCAGGTTTTAATGAGAACTCCCTTCTCATCACTTTGCCCGACGGGACAGCCGACGAGTGTGGTAACGTTGGCGGTCTTCAGTCGGGGTGGCAGCAATTGGTTGACAAGTATAAGGGCTCAGTTCTAGGCTATTTCATTGACGAGCCATCAGGAGACATTGATGGAGAGACCATGTCGGGGGTTGCCTCTTATGTGCACACTGCCGGCTCGACTCTTTGGTTGGACGATTACGACACGGGGGTGATATCCTCAATCCTTTATTTCACTTTCCACAATTGCCACCTTGCAGATGCTGTCATGCTCCATTGGGGAGATCACATCATGTGCGATGCTGACAATGCAAAGGCCACCAACGGATGGGATGGGATTGGGTGCTACTTGGCTCAGGATTACAATGAATTCCAAGGCTGGTTCGGCAATTCATTCAATACAATTTGGACTGAGAACGGTTTCCCAAATGGGGCAAGTCTAGTAAATTGGTTGGAATCGGATGCCGGTATTTCTAATTTTGCCCTTTTTCTTAATCCTAATTGGTCTTGGGCCGATGTCGACGATTTTGCGGCCTACGCTTACCAAGCGGGGTTCTTAGGGTCGTACCAGGTTCTCAAGCAAGCCCAATATGTGTGCGAGCAGAATAACGTCGCATTTTCCCCCGGATCTTCGGGCATTGCTGGTTCGTATTATGGGGTCTTGTCCAATGGTTACTATACTGGCCCGGTTGACCCTTCGACGCAAGGAGCAGTGCTTTGTTGGATGGAAAACGGTTGGGTGTCGCTAAATCAGTACCAGACTGTATTCGCGAAATGAATCGCTATTAACGTATTCGAACAAAACAGTGCTTCCTGTACGCTTCGTCTATTGCTGCGAACTCTGCAAGGCTTCGCTGGTGCAACTAACGCAGGGCTGCCCCGGTCGATATTCTAGGAGCCTGCCGGAGACCTTCATTTTTCAGATTCGACCATCGAAACTAAATTGGGTTCAAAGAAGATTTTTTGAAAACCATGGTATTCTGATGGCCTCCTTGTGGAACTAATTATAATTAGTGAGGAATGGAATTCATGAAGAGAGATAAAACAACTCGATGGGGTAGGATGGCGCTTGGCTTTGCGATTCTATCCTGTTTCTGTAACCTAGCGGCAGCCCAAACTGATACAACGCGTGCGGCTCATGCGGGCACAGTCGTCTACGGCTTCGAGCAGTTGTCGTCTGCGTGGAGATGGATGTCCAAGTATGTTGGCGGAGACCTGTTTCTCGCCCCTGGCTACTACAGACTGCACCTGACGGGTGGAGACCCCCTAATCTGGGACCTTGGTCCGGGCGCTGAACTGAGAATCCATCCGGTATTTGTGGGGGGAGAGGCCGGGTGGTGCGGGAACGATGGCATCCCAAGTCTAGATATGTACAGCTCTTTCTACCTAGGTGTGATGGCTAAGCAATGGCGCATTGAGCTGGGTCAGATTAATGCTACGGGTCACGATGACAAAGGCAATGAAACGGGAGCTTACGTAGCAGATTTTTTGGGGGTCGGCAGAAGATTCGGGAGAGGTCTCTTCTTTGAACCGGAGGTGAAAATCATGTATCCGATCGTTTCGCATTCCTGGAATTACGCTCCGGGGAATTACGCTAATGGATCGTCCGGGGTCACCACTCAAGAATACCACCTCAGGGACCTTTACTTCTCACTCAGCCTCAAACTCGGTTTCGGGTTCAACTGAGAGGTATAGTTCTCGGAGTGTGTTAGTGAACCTACGGAATTTTGATTCATTCACACGTTCGGAATATTGTTCACTCAGCAATTGCGGAGTGACAAGGAGACACAGGCCGGAAGTCAGAGGACAGAGGTCAGAAACCAGAACTCAGAAGCATGCCGTGAGATAATGCAAGTGGAGAAGGGTCAAAAGGGTTGAGCGGTTGTATCAAATCCAAACACATAATGTCTCGAAACCGGACACTTCACGGATTCTTGAGATATGATATTGCAAATTTGGGAGGATTTGACAGGGGGGCCATGGTTTTGGCAGGCACTGTAGTTGCCCTACATCTGGCAGAAAAAGAACAATTCAAGGGTGAAGCACATGGTATCGGAGTTGGTAGAACCCAGGGTTCATCCCCGAATGGGCGAAATCCTTAAGCGGCAAGCAAGCGAGAATTATGCAACTCCTTGCAAGCGGTTTGAATAGGAAGGAAATCTCGGAAGCTCTGAACATCAGTCTGCATACGGTAAATACGCACGTCGAGAGAATTTATAAGAAACTCGGCGTGCACAACGCGGCTTCGGCGACAGGAGCGGCATTCCGGGAGAACCTGTTGAGGGATGACCACGGGGGACACGTGCGAGAGGCGAATGCTGCATGTCGGTAATTCCACCGACTTGCGAAGACAAGTCCGAGCCGTTATCTTTGTTTAGTCCAACGTAGAAACCCACTGCCTGAGGCAGTGGTGATGTAAGGATGGCTTCGCCGGATGAAATGGGATAGATTGAAGAGGAATGGGCAAATACCGGAAGCTGTCACATGCGATCTACTACTGGAAGTATCACATAGTATGGGTGCCGAAGTATCGTTACCGAATATTGAAGGGAGCGATAAAGGAAGAGTTGCAACGGGATATAAAGGGGATGAGCGAGTGGTTAGGCTGTGAAGTGGAAGAATTGAATATACAGGAAGACCACG
>JAKAGT010000059.1 GCA_021825585.1 Bacteroidota bacterium
GATTCCCATGGATACATGGCGCCTTTGTAGCCGTTGAGCTTTGCGTTTGCTTCTGCAGCAGGGAGGGCTTTGTATCTAAACATAACCATCGACTTGGCGATATTCGGATGCATCAACAGAAGAGGTGGGAACATCCATGTGTCGGAATCCCAAAATATGTGACCGTAATAGCCGTCGCTAGAAAGTCCCATGGGTGGAATACCGAAGTCGGATCCTTTTCTCGCGCTGCAGAGGAGATAGAACATAGAAGAGTGAATGACCTTCTGCAATTGCGGATTTCCAGTGATGGTGATGTCGGTCTTCCATAATTGGTGCCACGCATCTTCATTTTCCGTCAAAGCCTTTTCATAGCCCGCAAGTGCCGCCATTGAAGCCACCCGCCTGGCGTCCGGTAACGGATCACCGGATTCACGAGAGGAGACGATACCGACATACTTGTAGAACGTGTAACGAACCCCTGCCTTCGCGTCGAAAGATACCGAGACAAATGTGTTCCCGTCAGAGGTGTCCGCATTGATATCAGGACTGGCGACATTCTTCGACCATGACATGTCACACGCAATTGCAACTTGTGTAGTGTCGCCGTCCGGCCTTGCAACCACTGATTCTTGGGCTGACTGCTGACGGCCGTTAGCTGAATGCTGCTCCACCTTCATGTGCCCGGGATACCAAACATCCGGAAGCCCGTTAATCATTTTGACTTTTATGTCCGCTATTTTTGCCAGCTTCATCCTCTGCGGTTCCGGCCATTCATGTATAGGGAAGTCCACCTTCACTTTGCCGGAGTAATTTGGGATAATCTCAAACCTGATGACTGCGAGATTCGGATTCGCACGCGAGACAAATGCCTCCGCTTCAACTCCAGTTATTTTCCCGTTGTCGTTCCACTTGTAGCGGGTGTTCAGCACAGCGTCGTACATGTCGAGCGTCTGGCGATAGTCTTGCAGGATTTCACTCGAGATTTTGGCGTCGTTCAGCCAATTTTTTCCATTGAAGTAATTGATGGCGTTCCATCCGGGGAGCGATGCGTTTCGGGCAACGTCGCCAGGATAATGTTCGTAAATCCATGCCATGTAAGAATGTGTCGGCAATGTTCCCAATTGGGAAGAGGACACGCCGAGGTTACCGTTGCCGAGGTAAGTGGCGGTGTACTTTGCGGACACCTTGTTTGCGGCTAGTATGAAGCTGTCGTTCTCACGTGCACGATCCGCCGGCTGCGCTGTTACCGCGCCGGTGAGTGCGAGGCTGAGAACGCCCAGCCAAAAGACGTTTTTTCCATTAAGCATTGTTTGTCTCCGAAACGTTTATTCAAAATATTTCATGTCAAAATATGAACCACATAGTCAACAGAACTCCAAATGCGAGACCCTTGCACGGGGGCGCACTTCGGGAAGATCATGAAGGACGCCGGACATCCGAACTAAAATCGCGGTTTAAGCAGTCAGCTTTTGGACCTTAGGCATTCGTGTTTGTCCGGGACCTGAAGTGCGGAACGTCCTTCGCTTACCGGCTTATCGATTCAAATCGACGGTGATCTTATCCCGGATATTCTGTAGTGGCAACTTGATTATCACAATCGATTCACCACCATTCCATTTCCAATTCATGGCCTCATCGCCGTTTACCGACACCGACCGCGGTTTGCTGACGCCGTGGACTTGCAGCTCATAAGAACGGCTTTGTGTCTGACCGCCGAACGATCTCTTCGTCGGTCCTATAACTACGCGATGGGTGCCATCCTCATTGGTAGAATAAGTCAACGGTGTCCAGGCGTACTCGCCATCCTTGTATTTGAGAGAGACGCCGTCATCTTCATACAAATCAAAACTACCGTTACCCGAGCCATAGATGTTTATTATCAACGAGTCGAGAGGTTTCTCATCAGAATACGCCATGTCGTGCTGTTCAGGGATGATGCCTCCCTCACGAACGAACACAGGCGTTTCATCCGTGGCATAGTGTGCAGTAAACGTTCTGCCGCCATTGTATTTCTTCCCGGTGAAAAAGTCGACCCAATTCCCGGGCGGTAGATAGACGGTCCGGTTCCCGGTCGAATCGACGACGGGGGCCACGAGCATTTCGCTTCCGAAGAAGTATTCGTGCGGATGCTTATATGCCTCTTTCAGATATGGATATTCCAGATACAGAGGCCGGAGTATCGGCATGGACTCTTCATGCGCCAGCCGGGTATAAGTGTATATATACGGAATCAATTTAGTGCGGAGTGTAAAGTACTTCTTAACCAGGGACGTCCCTCTCTTGCCGTAAGTCCATGGCATGCGCAAGTTTCCCTCGTACGGATTCTCGTGTGCGCTGTGCAGCCTGAGAATCGGGCTGAACGTCCCGAATTCGATCCAGCGGGCATAAAGATTAAAACTGATCTTTGGCCCATGAAACCCACCGATATCGTTTGTGATATACGGGACCAGCACGTTGCCGCCGCTTGCGGTGAACGGCACTTCGTAGGCAAGCACTGCCCAATGTGAATAAGTGTCACCTGTAAAGTATGCGGGATAACGCTGGCTACCCCAGCCGCCGTAGCGGCCGAATATGAATCCCCGTTTGTTTGTCTCCTCCTGTGTGTAGTCGTAGTAAACCCGGTTTGTCCACATCTGTTCATTTAGTCCGGGCATCTCCACATCTCCGCTGCCGCCGTCAACCCACCAAAAATTTACCCCTTCCTGCATAAGCGGCTTGTGAAGATCAGCCATGAAGACTTCTGCCTGCTTCTTGTTCGAAAGGTCGAAATGAATCCGCGGCGGAGGGGTCGCGTTCTCGAGTGCGACCGGCCGGGCAGTTATCCCGCCTCCGTCCTCTTCGTCTCTGACACGAATCAGAATCTTATTCTCCTGTCCTGCTTTGACATACGGACCGACGTCGGCGTAGGTCAGGCGCCTCGGCCATCTTGCGACAGTGTGCGGGACTTCTCTCCCGTTTACAAAAAGCGTGTAGGAACCCGTTACCTCACCGAGATAGAGAAAGAGGGAATCCGGCAATCTCAGGGGAAGATCCACCTCCTTGAAGTACCATCCGATGCCGCCGTAATTTTCGTACCCCTGATTCTGTAACGGTATGCCGATCTCAATTGGCTTCCAGCTCTTATCATTGAAATTGCCGAATGGCCATCTAAGCTTCATCCCCTCGTCGCGCGGGTCGGGAGAAAATCTCCAACCCATTGAAATATCCATGTTGAACGTCGCCTTTTTGGGAAGAGGTCTTTCGAGATCCTTTAGCACCTGAGGAGCATGGCTGTCCTTGTAAGAGAGAATGCTCATCCTGGTGTTTGCATAACCGGGGTGGTCGTTGAGCGACACCTTGATGCCGCTGGCATGAAGCCAATTCAAGAATTCTCTTGGATAAGGAATCAAGGGACTCCAGTCAAATCCTCCTTGCCATCCGTAGTTGTGCCAACCGAAATCGAGTACCAATATATCGAGAGGTATGCCGTTCTCCCGGAATTTAAGAATCTCGTTCTTTAGATGGTGTTCATTATACTTCTTGAAGACAGGCTGCTCGGACTGATACGAGTCCGGAAAATATTCGAAGTTCATGTCTGTGATCCAGGGGCCGAGCGTGTATCTCGGTATCATGGGGATATGCCCGGATAACTCCGCATACTCGTTCAACACTTTTCTGTAGTTGCGTCCGTAAACGAAAAGATACCAATCTTGATTACTCGTGTCCTTTCTGGGCTCGATCCATTCATCCCTCGCGTTCCATACGGGAGTCCTGCTGTCGTTTATGAAGGCATAACCGCCGAGGCTCAGTAGTCCGGGCTGTGCCGCCCGGAGGATTACATTGATACCCGGTACAGTGTCGTTAACCGGGCTGACTAGCCTGCCGTTTCCCGTGCTCAACAAGGTCGATTTGCTCACGTTGTCCAAAGAGTAAGTGAGTCCGCCGAGGTTAAGGCTGTCCACCTCCCCCCGGTGCCATGAATGGAAGCCTGTCGAGTCGCGCCAGGTTACCTCGAGGCTGCCGGCTTCAAATTTTCCGGACCCGAGCCTGTATCGCAGAGTCATTTCTGAAGTTCTTACGGTAAGCCATCCGTCTTCCTTCTTCGACACCAGGCTGACAGCGGGCCAGTCTCTTTTCTTGATGACGGCGGTCGGTGCATTGACGAACGTCCCCGACGGGGAATACTCCATTCTCACCAGGGACGGAGTAAGGAACTGGAACCTGGCTTCCCCTTCAATTATGGTGGTTGTCCGGTCTTTCGCATAACCTGAAAAAGCAAACAGGGGAAATGCAAGAAGTATCAGCCACTTCGCCCTTGAGTCAAACTTGGCGACCATTGTTGCCTTCGATGCTGTTTGAAATTGATTAGGCGGGATGTCGCCATCCCGCCTAGACCATCAGTTGGACCATTATGAGCACTTCGTCCGGCTATGGACGCTGTGCCTCTGCTGCTGTTGCTAGAACTGATATCCTACACTGAACGTAAGTCTTCTCGGCAGTATCGGCCGTGCAAGGAAGTAATTGCCGATTGCGCTCGCTCTCGGATTTCCCTCTTCGAGACCCAGGCTCTGGTAGATGTTCGTCACGCCGAGTGTAAGAGTTATGGCCTGTGAAGGTACGTAGTAGGATAGGCCGGCGTTCATGTAAGTGTAAGCCGGAAGCGCCGTTCCGACAACGAACTCAGCCTGTCCGGTGCTCGTGTAGCCGCCGAAATTCAGTCCGCCTATGCGGTTGCCGACATAATGCCAATCTGCCTCAAGGGTCCAATTGTCGAGAGTGTACGTACCCATGAGGTCGCCGATTGAATTTGGGATTCCATTTAGTGCGAAACTGCCGTTGCTTGCATAAGTTGCTTTCAAGAGAGTCCAGTTTCCTCGCAGGTACAATCCTGTTACCGGAGCATAAGTCAGATCAGTCTCAATTCCGTAAGCGTTTTGGTTGAGACCATAGTTTGTTACCCACACGACTGCTCCGCTCGGAGTATTGACTGCGCCCTGGCTGGTGATATTTGTCAGGTTAGCAAAGAAAGCATCGACATTGAAGGCAAGTACATCGCTGTAATATTTGAATCCGCCTTCATATTGAAGCGTGTGCTCATCCTGGAACAGAGCAACCTGCGCCGGCACATCCTGCAACAGGTTATCGAGCGATGGCATTTCATAACCACGGCTGAAGTTTGCATAAAAAGCAAATGCTTGCGGTATGATGTCGTAATTGAGTCCGGCCGTAAATGCCCAGTCACGAAGGTAGGAGCTCATGTGCCGATAGCTGCCATTTCCCCACGTTATGCGCGCATACGGCGGGGTAGTTGAGTCAACCGGTGCACCATTGGGCTGAACTGTAGAATTGTTTTCAGTCGTCTGAACAAATCCATCGCCCTCCCAGCGGGCTGCGAGATTGAGGCGCAGCCTGTCGGTGACCATCATCTGATCGCTCAAGACCCCGTCTAATATGGACGCGTATCCGTAGCCATTCACGTAGTACGACATATCGTTGGTGAATCCGTTTTGTGTTACGTTAAGCGTTTTCGTGGCACCTGTTGTGGGATCGGTGTAAGTCACCGCCGCGTCGAGGAAATGAGTTATGTTCTGAACATCGGTGAGGATCGTCGGAAAGTACCAGTTGTTCCCCATCGAATAGTTTGACCAGTAGAGTATTAAGCTGAGGTCATGGTGGTACAGGAAGTCACCGCCAAGGTCGAGTGACTTGTTGATTTGCAATTGTTCCTGGAAGGCTGACATGGGCTTTGCGACATGCCACTCATTTCCGGGAGAGATCAATCCGTTGAGCGGGCTGTATGCGCCGTTCGGGAACGTAGCATGGGTGCCATTCGGATTGAACTGATTGGTGTAAGTGAGATTCCAATTGACGCCTGATGCGTTCGCGGGAATAAGGCCCATTCCCTGCAATGTGGTTAGCTCGCCGGCTTCCCAAGCGCCGACCGGTTCTGCATTCCCTGGTATAATAGCATTCCATTCCTGCTGGTTGCTCGTCACCTGCATTTGGTTCTTGACGTTCCAACCGTCCGGGAAGTTGAGATTGATCTCGCCCGTCAACCAGCCGGCGTTTGTGGATAGTCCGTTTCCAAGCGGAAGAGTCAAAGCGCCGTTTGGCGTCGGCACAGAAATATTAAGACCTTCCGGTGAATTGAACGACCCATAGGTTCCGAAACCCGGTACAAACTGCGTCGGATTGTTCGGATTATCGTGCGGCAGATCGAGAATGAACTGGCTCTGGGAGTTGATGTATTTCCCATAGACTCTGATGTAGCCGTTGGGGAGAAGCCGGGTGATATTGGCCTGGAGTTCACCACCCTTGTTGCCGGGATATCCTGGATCCCTGACGCCATGGTCGTACAAATAGAAGCCGCCGAGGTTGAACCGCCATTCCGGACCAAGCGGTCCGTTGACATCGAAATCGACTTTGGCAAGGCCCTGCGTTCCGACTTGGAGTTGCGTTTCACCCGCGAGGGTGGGACTGCCGGTCTTGGAAATCAGATTAATGACCGCAGCAGGTGTATTCGAACCAAACGTACCTGCGCTGCCGCCGCGTACTACCTCAACGCGCTGGATATTGTCGTCAATCCTGAAAAGGTTGTCGGTGTTCATGAAGAAAATATTCTGCGTCGGGAAGCACGGAAGTCCGTTCTCCATGAAATTGATGAAGATTGTCGAGTAGATCCCGCGCATGGTGTAATTCTCGTTGACATAACCACCCGAGCTCTCTACCCTTGTGAAGCCAGGGATGTACTTCAGGAATTCAGTTGTGCTGAACGGTTGTGCCAGCGTGAGTTCCTTCGGGCTAACCGTGCTGATGGAGCTAGTGGCATTTAATTTCGTAACGGGGATAGCTGTTCCAGTTACGACCACTTCATGCATTCCGAGTAAATCCAGGGCAAGAGTGAAGTCCTGCGTCGCTGTCTCCTCGTTTGTCACCGAGATTCTTGCCATCCTGGTGGTATATCCGACTGCACTGGCCCTTAACTCGTGCGGCCCCGCGGGCACATTGCTGATGACGTAGTTTCCGTTCACATTTGCGGAAGCGCCGAGACTTGTCCCGACGACGAGAACATTCGCGAATGCGACAGGATTGCCGGACTGATCGACGACTTTTCCTTTAACAGTCCCCTGGCCTTGTTGCGCCTGCGGCAGCTCTGTTATTACCACTTGATTGTTTTCCATCGGTACCCAGCTGAGGTCGGTGCCCGCCAGGGTTTGGTTAAGGGTTTCCTCTACCGTGGCATCCTGGAGGTTGACGCTTACTTCTCTCGCGATTGGAACCACTTCCTTGCTGTAAGAAAAGCGGATCCCCGTCTTCGAAGAGATTTCGTCCAAAGCCCTCGACAAGGGGACATCTGTGAGATTTACGGATAGTGAATTTTGGAGATACCGGGTCTCGCTCCTATCCGCGGGTGCGGGGCGGACTTCCTTCCAACCTTCAAACGTCGAGAGTTGAGAGGTCGTCGCTGGAATCTGAGCATCTACCCCCGGTGTCCTCGCACAAAGCACGAGGGCGGCCGTGAGTAGCAGGCAATTGAGAGCATTTCTCATGATCATTCTCCTCTTGATTTGGTTTTTTCACATCGAATTGCTCTTTGTTGGAACAAAGAGAACAGAATCGTTCGAGGTCCTGTACGATAAATTCAAGGAAAGTGCTATTATGTCTAAAATCTCCTTTGGAGATTCACCCTTTTCAAATGTAGCCGTGATTGTTTTGGAGAGCAACGAAGTATCTTCAATGAAACAGATGAGTCCGTATCTCCGGTTGAGTTGCTTTAAGACACTCCTCATCGGTTCGTTCTTGAACACAAGCTTACCATCGATCCAAGCGATTGTCTGATATACATTCGTGTACCTGGGAGGCAGCAAGGTGCCATCGTCTTTGACCGTAGTGAACTGACCGTGAACCACGATTGCGGTGTCGTTCTGAGGGCGGTTATCCGGATGGACGATCACTTCCCCTTCAGCGACGGTTACCTGCGTCTGGCCGTCATCACGCCATGACTTCACGTCGAACTTCGTGCCGACATCTCTGATCACTGCGTGTGCCGTTCTCACGATAAGTGGCCGAAAATCGGAATGAACAACTTCGAAATAGGCTTCCCCATTCAGGTAGAACTGTCTGCTGCCGTCCGGATAGTCTGCATATCTCAGTCGGCTTGCAGAATTGAGCAAGACCTGCGTGCCATCAGAGAATCTTAAAGTCGCCTGTTGACCTGTTTTTGTGAAGACTTCCTCGAATCTGGCAGTGGGTTTCACAGTCCGATTTTTTATTTCCGACGCCATCTTCTTCACATAGTTCACGACGTAGAGCGTGCTGACGAGGACAATCAGGACTGCCGCAATTTGTGTTATGATGGTGGGGGAAAGATTGTTGCCTGTTCTCTTATGAGGAATGATTCTGTATATTTTGAACCTGTCGTCCTCGTACCGGCGCCGTGATGTCTCGGCGTCTTTCAATTTTAGCCTTAATCCGGTGATGGCATGCTTAGAGCTCCCTGCTTCCGATTTCCTGCCTGAAAGTTCCCAGATTGCTTGGAGGCTGTCGAACATTCTTTTGTTCTTTTGGTCTGAATTGACCCACAATTCGACTTCATGCCTTTCCTGCTCGGTGCATTCGGATGCCAAATAGCGGGCTATAAGTTTAAGCCTGTGTCTGGTGACCATGCGTCGATTCTTCTTGGTTCGAAGACGTTACCATCATACTCTTAATACAATCGAGGAGCCGTTTACCCCTATTCTATCCGGCTAGGTCGGCGAGTTCTTTACGGAGAGCCTTTAACGCACGTGCAATTTGGTTTTCGACGGTTCTTACTGAAATATTTAAGACATCGGCTATTTCGGAATACGACAAGCCATCTTGCCGATTTAGAGTGAACACCAATCTGCATTTTTTTGGCAGCGTTTCGATTGCCTTGCTTATTGAAGCCTTGACGTCCCTGTTTATCATTTCCTCCACAGGGTCGGTGGAGGAGTCGGATGGAAAGAAGTCGTCAATCTGAACGTTGGCTACATCTCTCACCTGTCTGCTCTTGAGAAAGTTGAGGGCCTGGTTGTGCGCTGCTTTGAACAGGTAAGCTCTGATTGAACCCTTCGGATGCCAATTCTCTCTCTTGAGCCAGATCCTTACAAAGATATCCTGAACAAGGTCTTC
The DNA here is from genome assembly GCA_021825585.1 of Bacteroidota bacterium. Lineage (GTDB taxonomy): Bacteria > Bacteroidota > Ignavibacteria > Kryptoniales > JAKASW01 > JAKASW01. Next base: position 9,112 of record JAKAGT010000059.1, read on the forward strand.
CACATCGTCGCTCGAATTTATCAAATGAGCCGTGAATCTGCAGAGTCCATCATAATGGGTGCGGAAGATTTCTTCCAGCGCAGTTTGGTCGCCGCTTCTTACGCGTTGGATTATATTTTCTTCCGATTCCGAAGATGGAGGGACGGGTCCATAGGCGTGTTGAAAGAATGCCATGGTTATGCGATATCTTATATAATTTCCAATTAAGAAACAACCGGATTTATCATTGACATTTGTTTAAACTTTCGCAAAATTCATACGTTAGTTTATTTTACATTTTTGATGCGCCGAGGAAGCTGAG
>JAKAGT010000060.1 GCA_021825585.1 Bacteroidota bacterium
TCTTGAACTCCCTCGCAAAGCAGTTGAGGTTGTCTTTAGTAAACTTGGTGAAAGTGCCAGCGCACTTGGTTCTGTGGTTCCGCTTATCGAGGAGTTTGTAGCATCGCCGCTAAGTAAGTAAACGAGAAAGGAACTTTTTGGGAGAAAGCCATTGAGCAAATGATAGTTATGATTTCGACATTATTGGTTATGTCCCTTGGGCTCGTTAGTATGAAGGTCAACATAGCGGGGAACCGTTCAGTTAAACCCGTCTATGAGTGTAGGCGGACTGACGGACAAATAAGCATTGACGGCATCCTCAATGAGCGTTCGTGGCGCTTCGCAAAAGACGTAGATCTTACTCTGACTGATTCACGTACTCCTCCGCTTTTTGGAACCAGGGCTAAACTCCTTTGGGATGATATCTATCTATACGTCTCGTTTCAGTGTGCTGATAACGGGATTTACGCTAAAAGGACAAAAAAGAACGATGCTCTCTGGCAAGAAGAAGCTGTCGAAGTGTTTCTCGATTTTGAAGGTGAAGGCAAACATTATGTAGAGATCGAAGTAAATCCATTGAATGCCGTCTTCGATAAATTCATGGATGGAGTCAGGAGTCCCTTGCCTGAAGGGGCGTGGGACAGCGGTGTCAAGACGGCTGTGCATCAGGAGAATAGGCATATTAATGGTAAGTCCACGGTGGTTGGCTGGACCGTGGAGTTGGCATTTCCATTTGAAGCTCTTAGAGGTAAGTGCCATGTTCCTCCGAGATCCGGTGATGAGTGGCGTATAAATCTCTATCGTGTCAAGCATAACCCGGTGAAGGAATTTTCGGCCTGGTCGCCGACAAATAGCATTGACTTTCATCAGCCGGAAAAGTTCGGCGTATTGGTTTTTTCTGACAAAGATGTTGTAGAGAAGGAGCAATGATAATTCCCGAATATCATTTTTGTTCGCTCACTTTATTACTTCCTGGAGCTGTGGGCCAAAGGCGTATAGGTGGTGATGGCGAAGCAAGTGTCAACGTACGAGGACGCAAAGAAGACGCAAAGAACGTGGAGATGGGACATCTTCTCTTTGCGTGGGAAAAAGATTTTGATGCTATAATGAATAAGCCAGGAAATCAATGACGCACTACACTAGGGTGTTGGCCGTGATGCGGCGTGCAATTTTTTTGCCCAATTATTTCAGAAACTGGAATAACGATACTGAAATTAGATGTTTTCAAAGTGAGATATTATGGATACTGAATAGTTTTACTCAAAATTGTGGTGAATGGTGATGAATTGTACATATATAATCACAAGGGGCTTGATTACCGGCGTATTGCTACAGGATGTTGCGCCATTTTCGGCAGGAAGTCGCGGAAGGCTGAGGTTCGTTCTGGTAGGTGCGGGGCCAGCAAGATTCAACTCAAGCCGAACGGCACCACGGAAAGCGAGTGGAGCAAGCGCCAGTCTCCTAACCCGCAGTGGGTTATTGCGTAGAAGCTCGCTGTCCACCGAAGTTTATCGACGTCGATGTGTGAACTCACTTTTAAGCGGATCAACGACTCGAATACGCTTCCCGAGCCGGCAAGCCGGCAAAGTGTCTCAGGAGAAAGCCTCTATGCAGTTTCGATTCCTTGGGACAGTTGGAGTGAACAGTCTCAGCAATTTCTTCAATAGGACACAAAGGAACAGGAGATACTCATGAAACATCTTTGCATCGCTATTGCGGTCGCTCTTATGACATGTTTTGTCGGTCAGGGTCACGGTCAGACTCCCAAGAAGGAGGAGCATTTGTTCTATTATGCTAACAGGGAGTCTGCATTTCGAAGTCTTAAGGAACACATAGATGAGATAACCATCGTAGCGCCGATTGCGTATAATGTTGATGCAAAAGGGGTGGTTTGGGGATCGGTAGACCCTCGTGTAATTGAGCTAGCGCAGAAACATGATGTGAAGGTCATGCCTCTCATACACAACAGAGCTTTTGATCAAGTGCTGCTTCACCGTCTCCTCGGTGATTCGGTTGCCGTTGGACGGATGGTGCGGAGCCTTGTGCATATTTGTACTCAGAACAAATTCGCGGGCATCCAGTTCGATTTTGAGGATCTTAACATAAGCGATAGAGTCCCATTCACAAACATGTGCAGAAGGGCGGCCGAAGAATTCCACAAGCATGGTTTCATACTCAGCTTGGCACTTGTCAGGCCTGTTACACCGGAGGAGTCTCCAAACACGACGACATATCTTGCGTGGCTGTACGAAAATTGGCGGGCCGGGTATGATCTGAAGAAGCTTGGAAGCATAATGGATTTTATCTCTCTTATGGCATATGCTCAGCATACTGGACGAACGACACCCGGGCCCGGTGGTACGCTCCCATGGGTCGTAGCAGGGCTCAAGTATGTTTTGAAGTACGTCCCTTCTGAAAAGATATCTATAGGTATACCACTTTCCTCCAAACTATGGTACACCACCTTCGATGCTTCGCCCAGCAACCCTTCTACGAAGTATGCACATTCTACAGCAAAGACACTTGATTACAATGAGGCCCAAGGGGTGCTAGAACAACTCAAAGCAAAGGCTCAGTGGGACGAAAAGGATAAAGTGAATTATGCGGTATTAGATAACGATGGCCTCTTTGAATACTTGTTTATTTCGGACGCCCGGAGTTTCAAGGCAAAACTGGAGCTTGTCAAGAAATACAATCTCCGCGGTTTCTCCGCTTTCATTCTTGGATATGAAGATCCTCAGATTTGGAAGATACTTAAGTGAACCGAATTCCGCTTCAAATTACAGAAGTGCGCAGCAGGAATCTTTTCTTGTTTGGTGGTCAGTGGTTGTACGTCGGCCATATGTTGTTCGGTAACCTCGACAGCAAGAAACGAAAACATTTTTTTGCGAAGGAGAACAAAATGCGCAGAGAGATAATTCTCATACTAAGCATCATTGTTTTGACCGTTTCGTTCATGGGCAACTCTGCTATGGCAGCAGCGAATTCGAATGTGGAAGGGTACGTAAGGGACGCTCAGACAAAGGACCCACTTCCCGGTGCAAATGTCATGCTCAAGGGAACCAGCCTCGGAGCGTCGACAGACTTGAACGGCAGGTATGTGATCCGAAATGTACCGCCGGGATCGTATATCATTCGTGCTGCGTATATCGGTTATAAGAATGAGGAAGTCGCTATTAATGTCAAAGAGAGCGTGGAAACAAAACAGGATTTCAAGCTTGAAGCAGTGGGTGTGCAGGGCAAGACCGTCGTTGTTACCGGGCAGGCGAGTGGACAGAATGCGGCGATAAACCAGCAGCTTTCATCGAACAGGATTATGAACTCAGTATCTGCCGCCAGAATTCAGGAACTTCCTGATGCAAACGCGGCTGAATCGGTGGGGAGATTGCCGGGGGTCTCACTAATTAGAGAAGGCGGGGAGGGGGCCTCTATCGTAATTCGTGGACTTGCACCGCAGTACAACCAGATTCTGATTGACGGCGTACAAATGGCCGCCACCGATGTGGGAGATCGGGGCACGGACCTGAGCATGATTTCGTCGAATATGCTTGAGGGAATAGAAGTCTACAAAACAGTGACTCCCGACATGGATGCAGCAGTTCTAGGGGGCGTCGTGAACTTTCAGCTGAGGGAAGCAAAACAGAATGCGACGGGCGGGCCTGAGATCGGGCTTCTTACACAAGGCGGGTATAACGGCCTTCAGAACGCATACAGTGATTACAAGTCGGTGGGGAGCATAGGTGACAGGTTCTTCGATAAACGTTTCGGTGTCTTTGCACAAATAGACATTGAGAGAATTAATCTTACATCCAACAGTCTAGGCGGAGCGTATGACCTTTCTACTAAGGTGTTTGGGAAACCGAATCCCACGATTCTTGATCAGTTGAATCTCACCGATCATCCACGTAACAGAGAACGTTATGACGCCACTGTTGTCATGGATTACAAACTGCCCAGGGGAAAGCTCGACCTCATGAATTTCCTTAGTCGCAGCAACACGATGACGCAATCGCGCGGTCAATCTTATGACCTGGTCAATAGCCAAATAGACTTCATAGCGGCGAGTTCACCGAACACGCTGAACGTCATCACAAATCTTCTGGATTATGAACAGACGTTTTCCGTGTTCAAAATGGATGTAAGGCTATCGCACTCATACTCCGAGAATATCTCGCCAAATAACTGGTCAATCACTTTTCTTCAGAGTTCAGCGGGCCTTTCTACCGTGCCCAGAAGCGAATCACCGCGGCTGATTGGCAAGACGGGGTTGTCTAAGATCAATCCCAACAACATGTTCGTATATACTACCCAAAGCGACAACGGCTTTTCCAGGCAAAGGAATGTCACTGGGTCCGTCGACTTCGAATCAAATATTAATTTTTCAGACTTGATTACCAGCATACTGAAATTTGGAGGGAAGTTTCGCTACACGGACCGGTCATACAACTATGACCAGGGGAATGGCGATCTGTATTTGGCTAGCGGTCAGGACCTTCGTGCGGCAATCATCCGGGCCTTTCCATGGATGGGGCAGGCTCCATATAACTTGAAGGCTGACGGGACGGTACCCCTCCCTATTACTGTTTTTGAAGATCCAAGCTTCAGCTACGGCAAGTTTCTCAATGGTAATTATGGGATGGGGCCGGCAACGAATTTTGGAATACTGTCGCAGTTAATGGACATCTCGAAGAAATACGGTACCCTGGGAGCATATTCTAGTAATGCCGCCGCTTCCATAACCAATGACTATTCGGGAAATGAGTACGAAAATGCTGGATACATCATGGCCACCGTGAACATCGGGCCAGACGTAACGGTTGTACCCGGCGTCAGATATCAGGGTCTTCTGACTTCTTATACTGCTCCTCGGGGTGTCGAAACAATGGCGTCTCAGCTGACATACACTTATCACGATACGACATTCAACGAGTACCACGGCTATTGGCTGCCGGACGTAAGCATCAGGTGCAAACCGTTGTCATGGTTCGATGTGCGGCTCGCCTACACTAACACACTCTCTTATCCGGACTTTGCGACTATTGTACCCAGAATCGACATTGGCGTCTCGAATTCTGTCGCCTGGAACAACTACGCGCTGAAACCGGCGCATTCTCAGAACTATGATCTCTACTTGTCTTTCTACGACAATAGTATCGGACTGCTCACCGCCGGTGGATTCTTGAAGCAGATTAACGATTTGATATTCCCATCGAGCAGTTACATTACTGATCCTTCGCTTTATCCGGGTCTCCCAGGTAGTACTGGGGGATATCAACTTAGCACCTATATCAACGATCCTTATCGTGTCGACGTTTGGGGGACGGAACTCGACTGGCAGACACATTTCTGGTATCTCCCCGAGCCTTTGTCTGGCATAGTACTGAATGTAAACTACACGCATATTTTCTCGGGCGCAAAGTATCCTTATACATTGACGGTTCCGGGAGTCTACCCGACCTACATCCCCACACATGTCGACACATTCTACACCGACCGGCTTCTATACCAGCCGAACGATATTGCTAATCTGTCTGTAGGGTATGATTACGAAGGATTCTCTGTACGAGTCTCGATGATATACCAGGCCAATGTCTTCAATCAGGCGAATTTTTGGCCGGAACTTCGTGCTGACAAAGCAAAGTACCTGCGATGGGACCTTTCGGCCAAGCAGGATTTGCCGTGGTTTGGACTCGAGGCATTCTTTGACCTCAACAATATCAACGGCGAGAGTGACATATATGTGATTCATGGCTCTGGTTTCCCTCAGTCGGAACAGGACTACGGCATGACTGCAGATTTGGGACTTCGTTGGAGCCTGCGTTAGGAGCGTTGAAGCCGAACGATTCCGATTTTGGAAATAGTTGATGATCACGTTACAGGATGAGATACAGACAAAATAGGTTTTGTCTAAAAGTCAATTCGAATCGCACAAAGGCGACGGGATGTACCTCGGTTGCCGGCTGCAAAAGGAGGTGATAGGAATATCTTTTACCACGTAAGTTCGGCACGGACAATCTCAGGAGGGATTGCCAAATGTGCCGGTCGCATGAGTCGCAGGTAACATAAAGTTCAACTGAAAGGAGAATCCTTATGAAAGCCTTATTTACCGTGATACTTGCAATTGTGGTGGTGGTGCTCATCGCGGCACCGAACCAGTCATTTGCGCAGGCACCGGACACAGTCATTGTTTCCGCGTTGCCGCCGGGGAACATTAATAATGTCATTATGGGAGATACGACGGCGACAGGTCAGCGAAATAATCCCAACCGCGTGTATGTATTGCAGCAGACCGGCTCTGTGGATACAACATACTTCTTCAATGCTACAACATACTCGAAGTTCAATTTGACTATCATCGGAAAGATTAACCCTACAACAGGCAAACCGCCGGTAATAGCGCCATTTATCAATCCGGATAACTCGTCACCGTCGCCGTTTATACTGGCCGATACAGGAAGCGTCACGCTCAAGGGCCTGTATCTATTGGGCGTCAGGACGGATGGAGAAGCTATAGCCAAGGGAGTCGCAGTGCAGGTGACAGGCGATAGCATGAGAATCGTTGCGGACAATTGTGAGTTTGACAACTGGAACTGGCAATCCTTCACAACAAGCGCAAGCTGGGACAAGCTCTTTGTTACAAATTGTGAGTTCAGAAATGCCATCCACCCCAGATCGTGGTTCCACGGGATAGCCTTTGTTACAAGCGGTCATGTCCCGACAGATACGGTAGAGATGGTGGACAATACTTTCTTTTGCGTGAATTCATATGCGTTTGCTCCGGTAGCATACAATACATACGTGAAATTTGAGCATAATACGATATTCTTAACGAGTGTGAACCCTTTCTTCACACCCCAGCTCACTAACGGGATCATTGCAAACAACATTTTCTATGGTACGCTCGCCATGGGACAAGACTCAGCTCAAATAAAAAGTGGTTTTTTCGATTGGGACCATCAAGGCTCGGGGACGATTAGTTTCGACACATTATCTACGGCCGCAGCGGCTCCATATAACTTTACCGAAGCGCAGAGACATCTCGTAATTGAGAATAACGCATACTTCTGGCCCAAGCCCCTCTATGACAACTGGGCCGCACTTAATGACACCGCCTCTGCTAACGGTCCGGGCGTAATTGTTCCTCCGGTATGGATGAACGCTCGAACGGAGGGAATGTTTGCCGATCATAATACATGGCCCGGTTTCGTGCAATCAGGCAATGATAGCGTAGATCCTGGATTTGCCTCTTCACTGGTGACGCCTGCACTCGACAGTTTGATCAAGTACGTCAACCTACAGTGGACTGGCGGGCTGGCCACCTATGTCTGGAACCAAATGCCGGACAATCCGCTGACAGTGTTTTCGTCGGTGCCTCAGAATTGGGCAACGACACAGAATTATCCTGTACCTGAGAACCTGAGCTACACTAATGCGGCTCTCCAGCACGCGGGCACTGACGGCAAGGCATTGGGTGACTTGAACTGGTTTCCGAATCAGCTTCCATTGGCTGTCCATCAAATACCAAATTCTGTGCCCTCTAAGTTCAACCTGAGCAACAATTATCCTAATCCATTCAATCCATCAACGACAATCACGGTAGCCCTGGCAAAGTCCGGCCCAGTGAGTCTGAAGATATACAATGTGCTGGGTCAGTTGGTTAAGGTGGTTGACCAGGGCTACAAAGCCGCTGGTGAATACAGTTACAATGTAAACATGGACAGGTTTGCCAGCGGTGTCTATTTCTATACTCTCCGACAGGGTTCGAATTTCATGACGAAAAAAATGGTCCTCCTTAAGTAGCGCAATGCCGAGCTACTCATTCTCTACTTGGGCGAGCCGATCTCTTTACTCCCTTGTGAGAGATCGGCTTCCTGAGCCGACAAATGACCGGTCTCATATCATTCGGTTTCACGAACTCCGTGTTCGTAGAAGCTTCCGACAGGCGCATAACAAAAATGTATTCTTACGCAAAAGAAAGAGAACTAGATATGCATTCAAGGCGGATTTTTTTCATGGCTACTGCAATTTTCGTGGCGTTGTGTTGCACCCAACAGAGTTACGTGCAAGCTGGAACAAAAATGCAACGCCTTTTCTACTATAATGACACAGAATCAGCTTTCAGAGATCTAAGGCAACATATAGATCAAATAACTATCCTTGCGCCGACTGCTTTCAATGTAGATGAGGAAGGCGTGATATGGGGGGCGGTTGACCCGCGCGCAATCGACCTGGCAAGAAGACACAATGTCGAGGTAATGCCTTTGATCCATAATGCAAAATTCAACCAGGTCTTGCTGCACAAGCTCCTCACTAACCCGGTTTCTATCGAGCGAATGATATCTACACTGGTTGACCTTTGCAAGGTGAACAGCTTCGTGGGAATACAGTTCGACTTTGAAGACCTCAATGTGGCCGACAAGGCTCTCTATACAAATATGTGCAGGGTAGCAGCAGACACATTGCACAAACACGGCCTTCAGTTCAGCGTAGCTGTCGTCGGCAGATCCAGTGATTTTGCCGGTCCGACCGAAGCCAGCGCGCGAGGGTTTGAAAACTGGAGCGGAGGGTACGACTTAACCGAGCTTGCCAAAGTCACGGATTTCGTCACGGTCATGGCTTATGGTAAACATGGAAAGGGAATAATCCAGGTTATTGAATATGCGCTAAAATCTATTCCGCCAGACAAGCTGTCAGTCGGCATACCTCTTTTCTCAAGGTACTGGTCTGATGGCGGCAAG
>JAKAGT010000010.1 GCA_021825585.1 Bacteroidota bacterium
TCTGCTTCACTTGCATTCCCTTTTTATCCATCGCTTGTACTCCTGTTTTTATCCAGAATATACATACAAACTGTAAACGATCTTGTGGAACTTCTTGTGTAAACGATGTTGTGCAACGCGTCAGATACCCCTTACTCCGAAGGTCCGACATCATTTACTGGCAGAAGAACATGAGCACAATTTATATCGACGGTCCGGTAGCTGGTCTAGACTCCGCATCGATAATTAATCGTCATCTTGCTTTAAACCTACAGTCTCTTGGACACCGAATTCTCATCACGCCTGAGAAGGGAAACAGCGTCCCCGTTTACTCAACTGCTTTGGGTCAGCTTGCGCCTCTCATTGCGGACAAGAGGCTTCCCGAAAAGGTGGAGATTAATATTCGAAACGGCTGGCCTCCGGAATTGACGCCGCCACCGGATGGAAAGTGGGTCGTCATCCAGCCGTGGGAATTCGGAAGTCTGCCAAAGAGGTGGGTAGAAGTATTCTCGAGATGTGTCGACGAAGTCTGGGTTCCCAGTGGCTGTGTCCGCGATGTCTACGTCACGAGCGGAGTCCCCTCCGAAAAGGTGTGGGTCGTTCCCAACGGAATAGATCCGACTGTTTTCCACCCGGGCGCTGCACCTTACCGGCTTAAGACTCAGAAAAAATTCAAATTCCTGTTTGTCGGCGGCGCAATTCCGAGAAAGGGAATCGACCTGCTTCTCGAAGCTTATTCCTCCGTGTTCGATTCCTCCGACGACGTCTGTCTCGTCATAAAAGATATTGGCGCAGACTCTTTCTACAAGGGTATGTCATTCCGAGAAAAGATTGCAGACTTAATGAAACAGCCGCATGCTGCCGCAATTGAATACATGGACACGGAATTGACCGAGTCTGAACTTGCGGGGCTCTATGTGGCTTGTGACGTACTCGTGAATCCGTACCGGGGTGAAGGTTTCGGCATGCCGATTCTCGAGGCCATGGCTTGCGACACACCCACAATGATCACCAATGGTGGGGCAGCATTGGACTTCTGCAATCAAGGAAACAGCATACTGATAGAGGCATCGGAACAAATCATCGGAAAGAAGGAAGTCTTCGGAATGGAGACAGTTGACTTTCCAAAAATTTTCAAGGTCAACATGGAAGACTTCAAGTCGAAATTATGGTGGGCAGCTAAGAACAGGGATCAACTCGAGAGACTCGGTCGCCGGGCGGGGGCTCCGGTAAGAACTAACTGGACGTGGGCAAAGACTGCGAAGATTGCCGACAGCAGAATACGAAATATTGTCGGTCGGCCGGCGAAGTCGGAAAATGGACACAGCGACTATGCCGGTTCACCTGGACAGAGCCAGGGATACGTTTCCACCGACAGCACTGGCCGGAGGATCCATGCCAATCGGGATGGCGGCCCGTTAGAGCCCGACAAGGACATTCCCGTCGTTCGACAACCCAACGAAAAAGTGGAGAACAAATATCACTACTTTGACAGCAGCGTCTTCCGGGATCTTGCAGGCCTCATAAGGACACAGTCTGATGGGGAGCGGATCAACGTGGTCAGGAATTTTATGGAGAAGTTCGCGGGGGTTGGGCGGTTCTATGCCCACTTCGGCGGCGCCGGTGACGCACTGCTACTCCTTTCAACCTTCTACGACGACTCGCCGGAGCAGACAATCGTGAGCATATCTCCATCGCCTGATTCTATCAGAAGTCTATTCGAAGCATTCCCCCTTCTGAAAAGGGTCTATTTTATTCCTTACCCGGAAGATTTCGTCGCTCATATTCTTCTAAGGAAGCTATTTAACGGCATGCCCGGTTTCCTCGGCATGGGTACGACCCCGCGCGATCCCTACTACTTTGATGAATGGGGCCGGGTCGACGACCTGACAAAAAATTACTCGGTGAAGAAGAGTCCGGATTGGGCCAGGAAATTCTGTGCTAATGCCGATAAGTCTTCAACGATCGTAATACATCCTGTGGGAGGTATTTCCCCCTTAGATAAATCAGTTAGAAAGATGATAACTTCTGAAGAGTTAACGGAAATCGTCAGAAGGTTGAATGAGTGGAATGTCACTCCTACACTTATCGGCACACCGGCGGAGGCATCGTACTATCATTTGGAGAATTTGAAAGTAAATATCAGACGAAGCTACTCCTTCGAGGATCAGATGCGGGTTATCACATCGTGCCGGTTACTTATCGGGGCGGATTCGTGGGCAAAGACTTTCGCGGCACTTTGCGGCAAACCGGCAATTGTGTTCCATTCCTTACGCGGTGGAACGAGGAGCGGATATACCGAAGTAGGCGACAATATTTTCCTGAAACCATGGCAAACAATAACTATTGTGAACAACATTACTGAAATGATGAGCGCTTTCCACAATTTGTATGATCTTTCGGATAGAGAGTTCGAACCACGACTCACGCAAGGCTGATGCGCAGTCGTCTGACAGAAAGCTATTTCAGATTCCTTTTCTGATCCTCATTCATCTCGAGTCTTCTCATAAGCTCATTGACAACAGCAATCTCAGGGCAACTCCATCTCCGGCTCTGTGCAGGGCCCCGGGTGGACACTGAGCGAATATTTGTCAACCTGTCTCAGATCCGTCGGGAAAGCGAACCCTGATGCAAATGGACAAACAGTACGGCAATTAGATCATCCAAGAATCAGTCATTGTCTGTCTTCACACTACGGCTTAAATTATATTTAAAAAGGTATAAGGATGTTCGAGCCACAGAAGCAGAAGGCCGCCGATTTAAGAACCAGGGTTTACAATCTTCGGAGGTTTCTTTGACGTTGACGGCAAGAAGGAAGCGATAGAGAAGCTCCACCAGAAGACACTCGAGCCAGATTTCTGGGATGATAACCGCGCCGCCCAGCAGGTAATGGGGGAATTGAATGATATAAAGGCGTGGGTAGACGAGTGGGCAGACGCGGCAAAGAACATGGAAGACGCGGCCGCGTTCATCGAGCTGGCCGAGGAATCGGGCGACGAATCGCACGCGGGCGACATAGATAGAGAGCTTAGCAGGGCAGAAAAGCTGGTTTCCGACCTGGAATTCAAGAAAATGCTCGGCAACGAAGATGACGACAAGAATGCAATTCTGACGATACACTCCGGAGCTGGAGGCACCGAGGCGCAGGACTGGTCTCAAATGCTCATGAGGATGTACATCCGCTGGGGTGAGCGCAACGGTTTCAAGATGGAGATTGCCGATATTCTCGAGGGCGAAGGCGCCGGAATCAAAAGCGCCACCATCGAGGTAATAGGGAAGTACGCGTTCGGATACCTGAAGGCGGAAAACGGCGTCCATCGGCTGGTCAGGATATCTCCGTTCGATTCAAATGCCAGAAGACATACGAGCTTCGCTTCCGTGTTTGTTTACCCGGAAGTGGAGGCAGATGTGGAAATCGAGATCGATCCCAAAGAGATAAAGCTCGAGACTTTCCGCTCCGGCGGTCATGGGGGACAGAACGTCAATAAGGTCGAAACTGCCGTTAGATTGATCCACATGCCAACCGGAATAATAGTGGCCTGTCAGCAAGAGCGGTCGCAGTTCCAGAATCGTGAGCGCGCAATGAAGATGCTGCGCTCCAGGCTCTACCAGCTTCGGAAAGAGGAAGAAGAGGCCAGAAAGAGCGAGATAGAGGGAACGAAGAAGAAGATCGAATGGGGCAGCCAGATTCGCTCCTATGTGTTCCATCCGTACAACATGGTGAAGGATCACCGTACGGGCGTGGAGACCAGCGACGTACAGGGTGTCATGGACGGCGACCTGGACGATTTCATTCGCGGATACCTGATAGAGTTCGGACTTGCCGGCGGTGAAAGCGCGAAATAGGCAATGCCTTACCCGTATTTCGTAGCTAAACGGCTGCTCCGATCGCGATCGCATAATCGCTTCGTCTCCTTCCTCACTTTCTTTGCCACCATAGGACTTGCCATAGGCACTTCAGCGCTCCTGATAACGGTCTCGATATTGAACGGTTTCCAGAAGCAAATCTCGGAGAACGTATCCAACTTCACCGCCAACATAGAGATCCGGGGGTTCGAGCAGGTGCCGCTCCCCGGCTATCAGGCGACACTCCGTACGATAGATGGAGTGAAGAATGTCAAGTCCGCGTCGCCGTTCGTCTCACACGAGGCGATGATCAGAGTCCACAGGACTCATTATGTAAATGCGCCTGAGACTGACGGGATTTTGCTGAAGGGAATTCTTCCGGGATATGACAACAGCAGCCTGAGAAATGAAATCAGGCAGGGCCGTTACGATCTCTCGGATGCCGGACAGATGAGCCCCCTGATAATAGGAGAGAAGCTCGCCCGGAGACTGGAAGTCAATGTCGGGGATACTGTCTTCGTGTTCGGGATAGAGGGACTCCCTTCTCCGCTCAACCCGCCGAGAGTCATGTCGTTTGTCGTGACCGGGATTTATGAAACCGGCATGTCTGAATATGACGACCTATATGGATATACGAACATGAAGTCGGCTTCATACCTCTTTGATATGCCGAGCGACAACGTGACAGGGTTTGATGTCATGGTAAAAGACATGAAGGAAATCGGCGCGACATCAGACACTTTGCAGAATGTCCTCGGTTACCCTTACTATCCGCGCACAATGTATCAGATGTATCGCAATCTCTTCGCGTGGATCCAGCTGCAGAAGAAGCCCATCCCGATAATAATAGCATTGATCATCATTGTCGCAACCTTCAACATCGTCGGGACGCTTCTGATGATCGTGCTCGAGAAAATGAATGCCGTGGGAGTGCTCAAGACGCTTGGTGCAACCCGCGGCGCAATCACCAGGATTTTTCTGGCACAGGGGGCGTTTATCGGGGCACTCGGGACCTTGTTAGGGAGCGGACTGTCTTACGTCCTGCTCGAGATTCAGAAGAGATACGATGTGATACACATTCCGGGAAATGTGTATTTCATGAATACTGTCCCGGTTTCGATGCATGCCGCTGATTTCATTTTGATCGGCGGCGTCGCATTCACGTTATCGCTTCTTGCCTCCTATTTGCCGGCACGCGCTGCTGCATCGCTGGATCCACTTGAATCGGTGCGGTTTTACTGATGTCATATTCAAGTTTCGTAGCTCTTCGATATCTTAAATCGAAGCGTAAAGCAGCTTCGGTCTCAATCATCTCCTGGATATCCCTGGTCGGGGTAATCGTGGGCACCGCGGCACTCGTAATCGTAATTTCGGTTTTCAACGGCTTCCAGGGGATAGTCACGAACATCCTGGTGAACTTCGACCCGCACATCCGCGTGACGGCAGACGCCGGTCAGTACATACAGAATCCCGAAAAGGTCCTCGCTCAGGTGCAGAGTCTTGAGGAGGTAAGATCGGCCACCATGTTCCTCAGTGGGAAGGCGATGATTGTTTCGGGAGGAGTAAATAGAGCGGTAAACATCACGGGTATCGTACCCGAAGGGAATGAACGGATATCGAGCCTGTCGAAGTCGATCGTCCTCGGGCATTTTCTGACTGCGGGAAAAAACAATCAGATTGTCATCGGACTCTCTCTCGCGGATGCGCTCGGATCGGTAGTCGGAGACTCGATAGCCGTCATCAGCCCGGCAGGCATCGAGCGGAGTCTCACCCAGTTCTACGAACCGAAGGTAGCGAAATTTGTTGTCACGGGAATTTATCAGTCAAACAATAAGGACTATGACGGTTACTATGCCTTCGTCAATCTCCCGTCAGCCCAGTATCTCTTCGCCTCTCCTGACAGTGCGCCGTCGCCGGATATGGTGAACGGGATAGATGCAAAGCTCTGGGATATAGGGAAATCCGACCAGGTAAGAGCTAAGCTCGAGAAGGTGTTAAGCGGGGTTCGCATCGAAACCTGGTATGATCTCCACAAAGACTTGTATCAAATGATGACGATCGAGCGAATCGTGGCTTACATCGTCCTGTCTCTAATCGTATTGATAGCGGCGTTCAACATTCTTGGCTCGCTTACGATGACCGTAATCGAAAAGCGGAGGGAGATCGGCGTGCTCAAGGCGATGGGTGCCACGCCGAAGGGAATCACGAAAATCTATCTTCTCGAAGGAATACTGGTAGGAGTGTTCGGAAGCATTCTCGGGCTGATTATCGGTTACGGCGTGTGCGAGGCGCAAATCAAGTATCAGTTGTTCAAGCTAGATCCTAACGTTTATATCATTCCGGCACTGCCGGTCTCCATGCGCGTCAGTGATTTTATTATCGTTGGGATCATCGCAATTGTGATATGTACGGTCGCGGCGCTGTATCCCGCAAAGAGGGCGGCGAGAATCGACCCGGCAGAAGCCATAAGATGGGAGTAACCAGGATTGCCAAAGAAGATTATTGAAGCTTCCCAGGTGTGCAAGAGCTACTTCCTCGGTAAGGATGAGCTCAAGGTTCTGAAGGGAATCGACCTCAGCATAAATGAGGGAGAAATCATAGCGATAATCGGCGCTTCCGGCGCGGGAAAGAGCACACTTCTTCATATACTCGGCACCCTTGACCGCCCGACGAGCGGAAGCGTGACGTACGACGGAGTCGATATATTCAAACTCAAGGACGAAAAGATCGCGCGGTTCCGAAATCTCCAGATCGGGTTCGTCTTCCAGTTCCATCACCTTCTGCCCGAGTTTACCGCTCTCGAAAACACCGCTATGCCGGGAATGATAGCCGGTAAGCGCCTTTCTGAAATGAAGGATACCGCGAAGAAGCTCCTGTCGGAAGTTGGACTGGCCGAGAGAATGGAACACCGTCCTTCTGAGCTGAGCGGGGGCGAGCAGCAGAGGGTCGCGGTCGCAAGGGCGTTAGTCAATAATCCGAAAGTCATCCTGGCAGATGAACCTTCAGGCAACCTGGATTCAGTGAACGCTGAATCTTTGCACGAGCTGATACTACAACTGGCGAAAACGCACAATACCACATTCCTTATCGCGACTCACAATGATCATCTGAAAAGCCTTGCGCACCGGGTCGTCAAGATACAGGATGGAGTCCTGATGGAATGAATCTTGGATTTGAAATTCGCGCGGCTTATTGTTAATTTTTTTGAGAAGGGCACGTAGCTCAATTGGATAGAGCGTTGGCCTCCGGAGCCAAAGGTTGTGGGTTCAAATCCCACCGTGCTCACGAAATGTACTATACGTACGTGTTGAGGAGTCTGAAGGACGGGTCTTACTATTACGGATCCGCTGAAGATACCGGAGTTCGGGTGAGACAACACAACCGTGGCAAGGTCAGGTACACGAAGGGGCACAGGCCATACGAGCTTCATTACTTGGAGGGATTCTCGACGAAGAGCGAGGCCTTGAAGCGGGAAAAGTTCTTTAAATCGATTGCAGGTTACAGGTGGCTCAGAGAACAAGGGATAATTCACTGATTGTGGGTTCTCCCTCACGAACTCTTCGAGTTCGCGAAGGATCCCTTCGGGAAAATCCCACCGTGCTCACGAAATGTACTATACGTACGTGTTGAGGAGTCTGAAGGACGGGTCTTACTATTACGGATCCGCTGAAGATACCGGAGTTCGGCTGAGACAACACAACCGTGGCAAGGTCAGGTACACGAAGGGGCACAGGCCATACGAGCTTCATTACTTGGAGGGATTCTCGACGAAGAGCGAGGCCTTGAAGCGGGAAAAGTTCTTTAAATCGATTGCAGGTTACAGGTGGCTCAGAGAACAAGGGATAATTCACTGATTGTGGGTTCTCCCTCACGAACTCTTCGAGTTCGCGAAGGATCCCTTCGGGAAAATCCCACCGTGCTCACAAGTACTGAAGTGGCCGGGAGAAGACGGAAGGATTAAGGGGCGCAGGCGTGCATCGATCATAGGTTCAAAGTCATGGCTTAGACTTTTCCAATTCCAGAAAAACTCGATTAGCCATTAACCAGGAAGACTGCAGTGAAAAAGAAATGTCCGGATTGCCTTTCTGTTGCTCCGTTTCAGCCAGATTACCCATCTTCCTTCTGGGAAGCGGTCCTGAGTTCTCTACGGATACTCAGAGTCAAGCGGTGCGGGAATTGTAACGCCGCTGTTTTTGTGTTGCTCGGTTCAATTCCCACGACAAGAAAGAGGCTAAAGGCCCTCTCGGATAAAGTTTACTGGTACGTGTTCGCATTCTCGCTCCTTATGGTGGGGTACTTAGTTTACGAGGCAATAATGAATTGAGGAGCAATTTCTTTCAAACAAGTGAAAGAATTGTTCTCCTCCTGATGATTTAGTTTCCGACGCAGCGGCCCGGTTTTCATGAAGGCCGCTTTTTTCGTATATTTTGGCATTGAATTCATTTTGTAGACCTGGAAATCCGGTGCAATGAAGAAGATGGTGCGGAGTATCTCGCTCTTATTGGCAATAGGTTTTATCAACACAGCCTGGCCGCAGGACGTCCCCATGAGGGTCGCCGGCAAGTTCTTTCCTTATCTGGAGCCGGGCGGTCCGAAGGTGGCTTTGGTCTTGTCAGGCGGCGGAGCGAGGGGGATAGCACAGATAGGCGTTCTCGAGGCGCTGCAGAAGGCACACGTTCCGATAAACATTATCGTCGGAACGAGCATGGGGAGCATCATCGGCGGACTTTACGCCTCCGGCTATAATGCAAAGGAGCTCGATTCGATCGCGCTCGCCCAGAATTGGAACCAGCTCCTCGCGCTTTCCGACGCGGTAAGCAGGAGCGATCTTTTCTTACAGCAGAAGCAGGCTGCTGAACAGAGTTTCCTCATAATAAGACTGAACGGACTTACTCCTGTTCTTCCGTCTTCTCTGTCGAGTGGACAACGCCTGACGACGCTCCTGACAAGACTCGTCTTGAACGCGCCGTATCGAGTGATAAATTCCTTCGACGATCTCAAAATACCATTCAGGGCAGTAGCTACAGACATGGTATCCGGTAAGCAAGTTGTGATATCAAAAGGAGACCTTGCGCAGGCTTTGCGTGCCAGCTCGACAGTGCCGGTCGTGTTTTCGCCGATCCGCACCGATTCCCTCCAGCTTGTGGACGGCGGATTGGTTTCAAATATTCCAGTCGACGTTGCCCGGAACCTCGGGGCAAACATCGTTATTGCGGTGAACACAACAAGCCCGCTCCGTTCCGAAGCGAGTATGGATACGCCATGGGATGCCCTCGATCAGGTTACGAGTATCATGGCACAACTTTCGGACAAACTCCAGCTTGAAAAGGCAAACATCGTAATCACACCGAAACTGGACGAGCAGTATGCATCTGATTTCAATAACCTTGATACACTTATTTACGAAGGCAGGGAAGCCGCAGACCGAGAGATCGGCAAAATAGACTCCATTTATGAAAGCATATCCCGGCAGATGCTTACGGACGAGCTCTCTCGGTCAAAGCAGGGCGACCCAAGCGAACCACGGCTGGGTCTGCAGACTGAAGACACATTGGACATGAAGCGGCCTTACTACTGGAATTCTCAAATCCCTGTTGCGGATGTGAAGATGACCGGCGCAAGCATACTGCCTGATTCCGTCCTCATTCAACCATTCGCAAGCCTCATCGGGCACACCGTGACGCCCGTCCAAATTGATCACGCCTGCGAGAAGCTTATCTGGATTTACCGCAAGGCGAGCCTCGGCATGGCGCGGCTCACAGATGTCTTATATGACTCGTCCAGCTCGACTCTCCGGATAAAGATCGATGCAGGAGAAATATCCGGCATATCGCTGAAAGGGAACACCGTCGCAAAGCCCTTCCTGATAAGACGAGAGTTCCCGCTGCAGAGAGGGCAATTGTTCACGACAAACAGGGCGATAGAGGGCATCAATAATATCTACAGCACCAATTTATTCAGTCAGGTTCTCCTGTGGACCAACTATGATCCTCTGCCTGCGCTTACTATCGACGTAACTGAAAAAAGTTCCCGCTTGTTTCGATTTGGCTTTCGCGCGGACAATGAACGCAACGGGCAGATATTCTCGTCTTTGTCCGACGAGGATCTTATGGGTACAGGGACACGAGTCGGCATTTCATTCTCCGGCGGCTTAAGGAACAGGCTTGGAGAGGTGTTCCTTGGGACCACAAGAATCTTGAACACCGATCTGACGTACGGTTTTCGCGCGTTTACAGGCTTCAGGGACGTGTATTACTACACCGACGAGCCTTCGTCGAATCCTAACGAGTGGGATCTCACATCCACAGGAGAATACCGTATCATCCGTGACGGATACGAGTTTTCGGTCGGAACACAGATCAAGCGCTTCGGAGTGGTTAAGGCAAGCTTGAGCTACGGTTGGGACAAACTGAAACCGCTGCAGAACTTCAATCAGAAGTTTTCGGCAAGAATAGTCTCCCTGAGGGTCGGCTCATTCGTAGACACCAGGGACAAGTATGCCTTCCCAAAATCGGGGATTCTGAGCAACATCTACTTTGAAACCTCGGTCAAGGGGCTAAACAGCGAAATCTCGTTCTCAAAGATATTTTTCGAATACGAGGCATACCAAACCGCGTTTTCGATATTCACCTTCAAACAACATTACCAATTCGGGTTCGGCGACGCCACATTGCCGCTGACACGACAGTTCAGCCTGGGGGGACAGGACCTCTTTTACGGATTGCGCGATGATGCTCTGAGAGGAAGGCAGGTGTTTCTTGCAAGCTTCGAGCTCAGAGTCAAGTTGCCCGTAAAAATCTTCTTTGACACATATCTCTCCGGTCGATTTGATCTCGGAGATGTTTGGGCACAGCAGCAGAACATAGTCCTAAAAACACTGAAACAGGGAATAGGAGGCTCTCTAGGATTCGACACCCCAATCGGTCCGATGGTCTTGAGCGCGGGAAAGGCGTTCTACCCCGGCAAAGAGGCGAGATTCCAGACGCTGTCGACGCCGTGGGCATTTTATTTCAGGGTAGGCGTCGAAATACCTACGGTGACCGATTTCCAGTAGCACGTCACGATACGTGACGAGCACGCCCGACGATTCATAATCCAGGGCACAGCATTGCGGAACCGGACAGACTCACCCACGAAAGATTCCCGGGGGTCTGCGACAAAAATATAAAACACATAGGCACATAGGGCACATTAACGAATAAATCTATGTTTTCTAATGTGCGTATGTGGTTAATCTATTGCTTTTTACAAATTTGTCGCACACCCGATTCCCGGAAATGATTGGATGCTCAGTCAATCGTTTGTAATTTTATGAGAGTTATTTTTCAAACATGGAGACTAAGATGAAAATCAAGACACTAGATGCACTCGAAATTTTGGATTCAAGAGGCAACCCTACAGTTGAAGTCGATATCCTGCTTGAGAACGGCGTCCAGGCAAGAGCCATGGTTCCCAGCGGGGCATCGACAGGTGAGAAGGAAGCGACTGAACTCCGCGATGGAGACAAGAAAAGATATGGCGGCAAGGGCGTGAAGAAAGCCGTCGAAAATGTGTTGAAGAAAATCGCTCCTGAGGTGACGAAGCGCGATTTCGGCTCTCAGAAGGAGCTGGACTATTTCATGATCCAACTGGACGGGACTCCGAACAAGTCATCCCTGGGCGCCAACGCCATTCTTGGAGTGTCGATGGCATACGTTCGCGCCATGGCTGCGAGTTCCGACATTCCGCTGTACCAGTACATCGGAGGAGTTAACGCCAATCTGCTTCCCGTCCCAAGCATGAACATAATCAATGGGGGCAAGCACGCAGACAACAACGTGGATTTCCAGGAGTTCATGATCGCCCCCTTCAACGCCCCATCCTTCGCTGAGTCTATCCGAATGGGTGCGGAGGTGTTTCACAGCCTGAAGTCGGTACTTCACGCCAAGGGGATGAGCACGGGCGTCGGCGACGAGGGAGGTTTTGCGCCCGACCTGAAGTCAAATGAGGAAGCGGTCGAGGTGATTCTGGAAGCCATCACGAAGGCCGGGTACAAACCCGGAACAGACGTCGGCATTTGTCTCGACCCGGCTTCCAGCGAAATGTGGGAGAACGGCAAGTACAAGTTTTTCAAGAGCACGAACCAGCTGAAATCGAGCGACGAGATGATTAAGCTCTGGGAAAGCTGGGTGAAGCAGTATCCTATCCTCTCAATAGAGGACGGCCTGGCGGAAAATGACTGGGATGGGTGGAGCAACCTGACCAAGACGCTCGGCTCAAAGATCGAACTTGTCGGCGACGACATCTTCTGCACTAACAAATCGATCCTTGCAGAGGCTATTGAAAAGGGAATCGGAAACTCGATCCTCATAAAGCTGAACCAGATCGGCACCGTGACTGAAACGCTTGAGACCATAGAACTCGCGTACAAGAACGATTACAGGGCATTCGTCTCACATCGAAGTGGAGAGACTGTTGACACTATTATCTCGGACCTTACCGTAGCCGTCGGCGCCGGGCATCTTAAAACCGGCAGCGCCTCCCGCGGAGAGCGAATAGAAAAATTCAATCAACTCATGAGAATCGAGAGGAAACTCGGCGGGGCTGCGAGGTTCGCCGGGAAGATGGCGTTCAAGAACGCATAATCTATCCGGAGTCAAATGATGTTGCAGGATGCCGAAACTGGGTATTCAGTTTCGGCATTTCTTATTTAATTACATCCGCCTTCTGTCGCACGCCCGCTCTAACCGATCGCGGCTTGCCGGTTTCGCCGTTTACTCCGGCCTTTTTGCCTTGAAGTTTCGATTCAAGCCAGGTCCCCGTCGCAAGCACAAACACCGCAAACAATGCCCCCGCAATGACATCCACACCGTAGTGGTATCGCATGTAAACCGTGGCAAAAATTAAACCGGTCCCGAGCGGAATGATGATCATCGCTGACTTTGTCCTGAACTTCATGGCCATCGCAATGGTAATTATCGTCATTTCCGTATGACCGCTCGGAAAGCAGTCCCGCTGAGCCAGCATTGCGGCCTGCGTCACACTAGTGATGGATTCGCCGGAGTTTATTATGTGTCTCAGGATCGGAGTCAGATACAAGCCGGGGAGTTGCTGGTCCAGCTTTGCGAAGTCATATAACGTGAACCGGGGGCCGATGGCGGGGACGAAAAGGTAACCAGCGTAGGACAGGTAGAAACCGTACATCAGAACGAAGAAAAAGAACAGGAATCCCTTCTTGTTTCCGGTTCTCAAGAGATCGATGCCCAGGATAACCCATAGAAGGTAGAAACTCGCGTAACAGATCTGCAGAAACTCGGTCAGTCCTGGTGTCGCGATTCTGTCAAGCACGACAGTCGGATCGGTCCCGAAAATCATCCTATCAATTCTTATCAGGAGGTAATCCAGGTCGTGAGGATTGATCGGATGCACCATCAGGTAAAGCTCTTTGAAGGTGAGGAAAATGAGCGGCAGGGTATACCATGTTGCTATAAAATTCACGAGAGGGTTTTCCCGCCGGGCAGCCAGGTTTATCAGGTAAACCAGTGCAAATGACAAAAGAATATTGACGAAGACAATCGACTTGTAATACTCGACCCGGCCGTGAAATATCAGCGCAACGACGGCGATTCCCAGCATGCCGAGTATGTTTAATCTATCAAGAGGTCTCAATTTAGTTAGATCTAACATCGTGCTCCAGGATTGAAAAGAGTCCGTATATTTCCTCCGGCGCCATAGTTTCAATCCGACTTGTCCTGTATTTTTCTTCAAGCAGGTCGATCGAATCTTTGCCGTAGTAATGCGCTGCAAAGTGTCTGAACATCTTTCTTCTCATCCCAAACGCTTTCTTCACAAAATCAACGAATTCGCTCTCACGTTCGATGCCCCCTCTATGCCGGAAGGCAATCTTGATTACCCTTGAGTTTACTTTTGGTCTCGGGCGAAAGCAGGTTGGGTTGACGGGGAAGAGCTTCGTGACGTCGGCAACAAGGTTCAGCCTAACGGAAATAGAACCATACTCTTTCGTCCCCGCGCTGGCAGCAAGCCTTGCTGCAACTTCGTCCTGTACCATCAGGACGGCGGAATGAACGTACTGCCGCTCATCCACGATCCTTGAGACTATCCTGCTCGTCAGATTGTAAGGAATGTTTCCCAATATTTTTACCAGTGATTGTGCGGCTGCGAAACTGTAATCCAGAAAGTCATCGTTCACGAGCGTTAATCCTTCTGAATCGACCAATTCCTTGCTCAGAAGCCTGAACAGGATATTATCCTTCTCAACCGCTTCGATCCTCGCCCCCGTGGCCAGAAGGAATCGGGTAAGTGCACCTTTGCCGGGACCGATTTCGATCACTACGTCGTCCTTCGTGATACCTGCCGACCGGACGATTTTCCTGGCGATATTATCGTCTACCAGGAAATTCTGGCCAAGGGACTTCTTCGCGACGACCGTTCGGATTGAAACCTCCCCTGATCTTGGTGCTGCGCTGCCGAAGTGTTTGTTCACCCCGCTCACTTCAGAGACAACAAGTGGTTTGAAAAATGACCGTGATTCTCTGCAATTGTGGCATTGAAAGACACGATGGTGAAGCGTGCGTCATTTGTCGTACCGCCGGCAACCAATCCCAGAGCCAGAGTACTTTTCTGTCCGAGGCTCAAATCGGGATATGACGGCTTCAAGTGGTTCATTATTCTCAAGCTCATCGGGGGATAAACCATTAAAGCAAGCTTGTAATCCAGTGTGCCATCAAATCCGTGCCATCCTTCCAACCTGAAGTCGAACGGCATGCCGTAAGCAATGAGCTTGTTGAAATAAACTCTCCCGTCTGTGATATCGACTGAGAATGACGCATTCGCTACGTCTATGGTTTCCTTGCCCGAAACTCCAAGGAAACTATAAAGCCTGTCGAGGACAGAATAATGTCTTACTGAAGCGCCTTTTATCTTCATTTTACCTCGGCCTCCGAGCGTGGCAAGGTCTACTTTTCCCGAATCGTTGTAGACGCCGTTCAAGGCGAGCGAGCCGGTTCCGGTACCGCCTATGATGTCTACTTTTCCGAGATATCTGCTCGCGAGCCTGCCGAAGTTGTTCGTGGCTATCCTCGTATTTATACTGAACGTCGTCCTACCTTCCTGGCTGTAATCGGTCCACCCCGAAACGAGGAAGCTCCCTGCCGAAGATGTGTAGCTGAGCTTATTCAACTTGACAAAGTAGTCGAGCAGCTTCAGATTGCCCGCGACCTTGCTGAGAGTGTCAGTGGGGAGAATGCATCTTGCTATGTTGAAATCGAGCGTGACGTTAGCGGAAGGGAGCCACGCGAGGGACTGTCTGCCCAGGTTAAGATTAAGATGCGGCAATAATCCGATGGTGCTGAAATTCCTGGAGAGGACATTGATTCTCAATGATGGCATCAATCCCTTGTCTCCAAGCAAAATTCCCTGATAATTGGTGAACGCCCCCGTCAATACCATGTCGGAAGCGCCAAGTTTCACGAGTAAATTTTTGAAGGAAGCCCGGTTGTTCAATATTGTAACCGCCCCATTGAATTCACCCGTGTAGAGAGTATCGATCCCTATGGGAAGCTGGACCAGGGCGTTATCGAAAGTCAGCAGCCCGTTTGCCCTTACAGTATTAATGGAAGGGTTATAGTCAAAGTCGTACCTCGCCAGAATCGCGCCGGAGAATTTGTCGACGTCAGGAATCTGCAGGCTGTGAGCAAGCTTCTTCAGGTTAAGGTCTACCAGAACCTTCGCAGTTGCGAATTTCGGAGGATTTACGTCGAATCTGAACGAAGCAACGTTATCGCCAAGCACCGCCTTTGGTACAGACACCTTCAGCTCGGAACCGCCATCTTTCAGTCTATATCTCCCCGAGAGATCCTGCACAAGCAGTGAATCGCCTGACTTCAGCTTAGCCTTGAAATCGGTCAAGTGAACGAACGCATTGACGTTCGTGGCTTCACCACGCCGCTGATACTGAAACAGGAGCGCGAACTTACCATGTACCGAATTCTCCGGAATCACATTCTGCAGAAATGCGGGGAGAAGGTTGTAAACTCCCTGTGCTGATGAATCTACATTTACTGCATTGATGCTCACCTCGGCCCTCGGATAGAAAAGCACGGAGACAGAAGTTCTGACTCTGATCCCGAAGACAGAAGCATCGTCAGATTCGATATGAACAAAGTCGTGACGCTTGTTATAGTCGAGTTTGGCCGCAAGGTTGACCGTGCTTCCGTTGAAGAGCTCAGAATTATCTTTCCACAATTCCAGGCTGCCAACTCTCAGCTGTGAATTCAGAAGGAGTTTATCTTCTTCCACGACGGTCTTTATTCGGGAGGTAAAATCGACATTCAAGAATTTTACGGATATGCCGGTCTTACTGTTGTACCAGATAATATTTCCGTTCGAAACTTCAAAATTCGAAAGCAACAGGCTGGACAGGGAACCTCTCACGCCCTTTCCCTCGGAGTAGTAAGAGTCGCTGAATAGATGGTCCGTGTTCAGCTTTCCCCTGTCGTTTCGCTCAATGTACAGGACCGGGGAATAAAAGATCACATTATTTATTTCGAGACGATTTTTGAGGAGGGGCAGGATTTTCGCATCGATCATGACGGCTTTCGCGTCGAGAAGATACGGGCTGTCGAATTTTCCGAGGTCTGGATTTGAAACTCGCAGGCCGGTTATCCTGATGCCGATCGTTGGAAAGAATGATAGCTCAACCTGCTCGGCCGAGACATCTCTGTTGAGGATCTGACTTATTTTCGGAAGTACAAGGGCAGTCAACCTGTCGCTGCTGAATACCACTTTCGAGATAATTATTGCCAAAATGATAATTACCCCTACAATGGATGCAATGACTCTGATCAGTCTGGTACTCTTTCTCATCGTTGAAAATATAGGTTCTGGAGCGTCTATTTTCAATTTGTGAATAAGTGGAAGTGCACGCTATTGGCAATTGGAAAGATTTCCGTTCAACCTTATTTTTAGGTGTGTTAATTGCATTTGAGGGAATTGATGGAAGCGGCAAAACGACCCAGGCGGAACTTCTTTCCAGAAGGCTCGCGGAAGCAGGCATTAAGAATGAGGTTCTCCGGGAGCCCGGCGGGACGAAGCTTGGCGAGGGAGTTCGCGATTTATTGCTGCACCGGACAGACCTCAAGATTAATCCGGCGACGGAATTCCTCCTTTTCAGTGCGAGTAGGGCACAGCTTGTCAGGGAGAAGGTGATTCCGCTTTTGCAGCAGGATAAGACTGTAATTCTGGACCGATATTTTTACTCTTCGATAGCGTATCAAGGCTTCGGACGAGGCATTCCGATTGAGGAGATTGAAATTGTGAGCAGGTTTGCCACACAGAATATCCTTCCGGACATCGTATTTCTAGTGGATCTGAATTTAGAGACCGCCTTGCAGAGAAGAATGGCGGCCGGTCGTGGCGCAGACAGGATGGAGAATTCCGAGGTGAAATTCTTCGAAAGCGCGATCGGCGGCTTTTCCTATTGTGCAAATAAGGAACCATCTCGCTTTGTAATCGTCGATGGAAAAGAGCCTGCCGGGAGAATCTCAAACAAAGTTTTTGATGTTGTTATGTGTAGAATAAAAAAGGCAGCGGAGGAACGAAATGCGCCGTAAAGTTTTCATAGTTTTGGCAGTTTTGCTGATAGGAACAAGCATTGGATTTGTCGCAATCCAGAATACCGATGGCTTCTACCAGGTCAGGAGAAGCGTGGATGTGTTCGGCACAGTTTTTAAGGATGTTGTCCAGGATTACGTCGACCCCGTTCCCCCGGAGCAGCTGGTGAGAAAAGGGATCAATGCAATGCTCTCATCCCTGGACCCATACACGGTTTACATGGACAGGGAAAACAGTGGTGAGATCGATCTGTTGACGACGGGAAAGTACGGTGGGATAGGCGTTTCGATTGGAGTCGCCGACGGAAAAGTGATCATAACCGGAGTCTTTGACGGATACAGTGCCCAAAGGCAAGGGTTGAGAATAGGCGACCAGATCTTGAAGATAGACACCACCGAAGTCTCGGGCAAGAAGATCGACGACATAAGCAACATGGTTCGGGGAGAACCCGGCTCTCAGGTGACCCTGACTATCAAACGTGAGGGGGAAGAGAAACCGTTCAAAGTCGTCCTCGTCCGGTCTGAAATAAGGTTGAAAGCGGTATCGTATTACGGAATAGTCGATTCGAATATCGCCTTCATCAAGCTGGACCAGTTCTCGAGAGGTTCCGATCAGGAAGTCAAAGATGCTTTGATGGATCTGATGTCTCGCACCGATCTGAAGGGAATAATACTCGACCTTCGCAATAATCCCGGCGGTCTGCTCGAATCCGCCGTCGGCATAGCGGAGCTGTTCGTACCGAAGGGAAGCATGATCGTCATGACAAAGGGGCGGGATCCGTCTTCGGACAGAAAATACATATCGGATCAGGACCCAATTGCACCGAACATCCCAATGGCAGTGCTGGTGAACGGGAACAGCGCCAGCGCGAGCGAAATCGTCACAGGCGCCTTGCAGGATCTGGACAGGGCAGTTGTCGTCGGCACGACCACTTTCGGAAAGGGGCTCGTTCAGACCATTCTCCCGATAGACCAGAACGCACAGCTCAAGATAACGACCGCGAAATACTACACTCCAAGCGGCAGATGTATTCAGAAGATCAGCTACTCGCGCCTCCGCGAGGGAGAGAACGACATTACTCCGGATAGCCTGCGAAAGGAATTCCACACACTCGATGGACGTCCTGTCTATGAGGCAGGCGGAATCAGACCCGATTCGACCGTGAGATCCGAGAAGTTCTCCAATTATGTTATCCAGCTGATGAGAGGCGGATACTTCTTCAATTTCGCGACTCAGTTCCGCTCGGAGAACGATACTATCCCTCCGCATTTCGCTGCCGGAACGAAAGTGCTGGATGAGTTTAGAAAATTCATCGAGAAGAATAATTTCACTTACACTTCTCATCTGGCTCAGCTGCTCGGTGACGCACACAACATTGCTTCCACCTCGAACTATGATGACTCGATTGACAAGGGAATAATCTCAGTAGCAGATGAGGTGAGGACTTACGAGAGAGGGCTTTTTGAGAAGGACTCGAAGCAGATTTCCGAGCTGCTAACGAGCGAGATTGCAGGAAGATTCGGAGGGAACTCGGCACAGATAAGAACCTCCCTTCGATACGACGAGCAGGCCCAGGTAGCAGAGTCAATTCTGCACGATCGTCCTCGTTATATGCATATTCTCGGGTTCACTCATTGATTGTGCGACCTATTGGGCTTAAATTTGACGAAAATTACGAAGGAAATACCATACAATGTCTGCCCCTAACGTTGGAACAACGGAACCGTCTTCTTTTTCAAAAGGTCTGGAAGGTATTGTAGCCGGACAGTCTGCAATTTGTTACATAGATGGCCAGATGGGCCAGCTTATCTACCGCGGAATAAGTATAGACGAGCTTGCTACCGACGCGACGTTTGAAGAGATAATCTACCTGCTTTGGCACGGCACGCTGCCTAAGAAAGACGATCTGATAAGGCTCCAGAAAGAACTATCAGTTAACCGCGGGTTGCCCGACCAGATAATAGCGTTCATCAAGTCGGTCCCGAGGAATTCCAATCCGATGGATGTTCTCCGTACGGCTGTATCTTTTCTCGGTATCTATGACGAGGAAGCCAAAGACAATTCCATAGAAGCGAACTGGAGAAAATCGGTCAGGCTTGTCGCGAAGCTCCCGACAATAGTGGCTAACTTCCATACGCTGCGGCAGAATGGGGATTATGTCAAACCGGATTCTTCGCTTGGTCAGGCGGCAAATTTCCTGTATATGATAAACGGTGTTGAGCCGGGGGAAACGGCATCCAGAACTTTCGACTGTGCACTCGTGCTGCATGCCGACCACGAGTTTAACGCTTCGACTTTCTCGGCGAGGGTTACAGCGGCGACCCTGTCAGATATGTACTCGTCGATGACATCGGCCATAGGCACCCTGAAAGGGCCTCTGCACGGAGGGGCAAACGAGGAAGTTATGGATATGCTCCTCAAGATCAAGACCCTGACCAACATCGAAGCATATCTGCAGAAGATGTTTTCCCAGAAGAAGAAGGTCCCGGGTTTCGGCCACCGCGTTTATAAGGTCGAGGACCCGAGAGCGAAGCACTT
This sequence comes from Bacteroidota bacterium, assembly GCA_021825585.1. Taxonomy (GTDB): domain Bacteria; phylum Bacteroidota; class Ignavibacteria; order Kryptoniales; family JAKASW01; genus JAKASW01. The sequence continues at coordinate 19,975 of JAKAGT010000010.1, forward strand.
AAGAAAGTTTTCCAAAAGGTTAGGCGAAACGATAGGGAATCTCAAGTGGTACGAAATGTCCGAGAAAATTGCGGAATATGTTAAGAAAGAGAAGAATTTGGTACCAAACGTGGACTTCTATTCGGCTTCCACTTACTACTACTTGGGAATACCCGTCGATCTATTTACTCCGATATTCGCTATGAGCAGGGTGGCAGGTTGGACCGCTCACGTCATGGAGCAATATTCCGATAACAGGCTCATCAGGCCTGTTTCGGAGTATACGGGCCCGCACGATGTGCATTTCGTACCTATTGAGAATAGATAGTCGCGAAACAGCACCCCGACCCACAGTCACAACATTATCGATTGCCAGCGGTTGGTGTGCGATTAACTAAGTGATCGCGGTTGTTCATATAACGCGTAAATTCTCGATCATGAGAAGAAGAAGAATCAGATGCACCAGGAGTCTTGTCCTTTTTGCAGGATAATAGAGGGCTATGCGGATGCTGAGATCTTGTTCGAGGGTCCTGACAGTGTGGCATTCCTTGACATCAAACCCATCAACTTCGGGCACGCACTAGTAGTGTCCAGGGAGCATTATACCGGTTTTCTCGAACTTCCTGAAAAAGTGCTGGACGATCTGACACACACCTTGAATATAGTCTCCAGGGCAATTGTCGGTTCTGTCCGGCCTGCAGGCTTCAATATTTTCAACAATAACGGCGTGGCGGCGGGTCAGTCGGTTTTCCATTTTCATTTCCATATTGCTCCCAGATTTGATGGAGACGGCTTGAAGATCAGACCACGAGTAAAAGTTTATGAATCCCCTGAGCACATGGCGGAGTACGCGAAGATGATTCGCGATAAAATAAATGTCAACTACAAATTAGGAGAACAGAATGAATCCTTATGAAAGACTGTCGCCGCCTGCAAAAGGTGAAAAGATCAGGGCGGTAAACGGGAAAATTGAAGTGCCAGATAATCCAATTATTCCCTTTATCGAGGGAGACGGCACCGGTCCCGATATCTGGCGTGCGAGCAAGATGGTGTTCGACGCAGCAGTCAAAAAGGTTTACAACGGCAAAAAGAGCATCGAGTGGTTCGAGGTGTACGCGGGCGAAAAGGCTAACAAAGTCTATGGAAGAGAAGTCTGGCTGCCTGACGATACGCTCAAGGCAATCAATGAATACATTGTCGCAATCAAGGGCCCGCTAACTACTCCGGTCGGCGGAGGCATCAGGTCCCTGAACGTTGCTTTGCGCCAAATGCTCGACCTTTATGTATGCCTCCGTCCTGTCAGGTACTTTGAAGGAGTACCGTCGCCGGTGAAGCGACCGGAACTCATCGACATGGTTATCTTCCGCGAAAATACGGAAGACATCTATGCCGGAATTGAGTGGCGGGCAGGGACACCCGAAGCCAAGAAGATTGTGAGTTGGCTGATATCGGAAATGGGCGTCAAGAAGATAAGATTCCCGGAATCGTCGAGCATCGGAATCAAACCCGTGTCCGAAGAGGGAACGAAGCGCTTGGTCCGCGCTGCGATCAGCTATGCGCTTGCACACAAACGCAAGAGCCTGACCTTCGTTCACAAGGGCAACATCATGAAATATACTGAAGGCGGATTCCGCGATTGGGGTTACGAGGTGGCGAAGAGCGAGTTCCGTGATAAGGTAGTCACATGGGATGAAGTCCAGCAGGGTTCCAGCGCAGAAGGAAAGCTGCTGATAAAGGACGCAATTGCGGACAACTTCCTCCAGCAGATACTGACAAGGCCGGCTGAATACGATACGATTGCAACTCTAAACCTGAACGGCGATTACATTTCGGACGCACTTGCGGCACAGGTCGGTGGAATTGGAATCGCCCCCGGCGCAAACATCAACTATGTAAACGGCTACGCAATCTTCGAAGCGACACACGGAACGGCGCCGAAGTACACGAACCTCGACAAGGTAAATCCCGGCTCCGTCATACTGAGCGGCGTTCTGATGTTCCAGTATCTCGGCTGGAATGAGGTCGCAGACGTTATCGTAAAGGGAATCGAAAAGACGATAAGATCAAAAGTCGTCACCTATGACTTCGCACGGTTGATGGAAGGCGCTAAAGAAGTAAAGACATCTGAATTTGGAAAGGCAATAATAGAAAACATGTAAGCCAAGCTTCCATATCCGGAGAGTAATGTTCAACCGGGGCCGCCTCATGGCGGCCTTTTTGTTGTAAGCAAGCGCCAAATCGGACATCAGGGGACGAGTCACATGTTGCAGCGAGTCCGGAGCGAATGCAACCGAACATCACTAGTTGCCGATTGGGGGCAGTTATGCGGTTGAAGCGATGGATCGGGCGTCCAGTCGTTACATTTTTCTTCTTGACATCTTATGCTAATTATTTTAACTTGTACCCGTTGATAAACTTATTTAGTTAGCTGATTGGTTCCGATATGTTAACAACAGGCGACAAAAAACTCGACCCGATCGACCACAGGCTGCTCGAAATACTGCAGAAGAATGCCAGGACGAAGCTCAATGAAATGGCACAGCAGCTTGGGTTGACGATTCCCACAATTTCCGAACGGATCCAGAAGCTTGAGGAACGGGGTTACATAATAGGATATACGACCATCCTCGATGCAAAACGGCTTGGTAAGGACATCACCGCTTTCATCACGGTAACCATCGATTCAAGCAAACACTACCAGATGTTCATGGAGCGAGCAAGAGAAACGGAAGAGATACTTGAATGCCACTCAGTGACCGGCGAGGGCTCGCATCTCCTGAAGGTCCGGGCTGAGAACACGAACGCCTTAGAGAAACTTCTATCGCGAATACAATCATGGCCGGGAGTCCTCAGCACGAAGACAAGCGTGGTGCTCTCTACCATAAAAGAGTCAACTGTATTGAAAACACAAAACACCTAACACAGGAGGAACAAATGGCGAAAGTTGCCAGGACAGCCAGCAGCGTGGACAAGCTCTTGAAATTCGTCAAGGATAGCGGTGTCGAGATCATAGATTTGAGATTTACCGATATACCAGGCCAATGGCAGCACTTTTCTATACTCCCGTCAGAGCTGACAGAAAATTCGTTTGATGAAGGGGTAGGCTTTGACGGCTCCAGCATTCGCGGTTTCCAGAGCATCCAGGAAAGTGATATGGTATTGATCCCTGATGCAGAAAAGTATTTCATGGATCCATTCACGGCCCATAAGACCATCAACATCGTCTGCGACGTAATGGACCCTATCACGGGCGAACCCTATAGACGTGATCCGAGATTCATCGCGCACAAGGCGGAGGCATATGTCAAGTCCACCGGACTCGCAGATACAGCCTACTTCGGTCCGGAGGCGGAGTTCTTCATTTTCGACAACATAAGGTTCGACCAAACGATAAACACAGGGTTCTATGAGATAGACTCCGACGAAGGATTCTGGAACAGCGGATCGAACGGCAAACAGAATCTCGGCTACCGTCCGAAAACAAAAGAAGGGTATTTCCCGGTCGCACCCACAGATAGCCTGCAGGATATAAGGTCTGAAATGGTTTTGACGATGAAGCAGGTAGGCATCAACGTCGAGGTGCATCATCACGAAGTGGCCACAGCCGGCCAGACGGAAATTGACATGAGATTCTCACCGCTGACCCAGATGGCGGACAACCTGATGACATATAAGTACATCACGAAGAACGTCGCAGCGAAGCACAGCAAGACGGTTACTTTCATGCCGAAGCCGCTATTCGGCGACAACGGGTCCGGAATGCACGTCCACCAGAGCCTGTGGAAAGCAGGGAAGCCTTTGTTCTACGGTAATGGATATGCCAATCTGAGCGAGATGGCGCTTTACTATATCGGCGGATTGCTGAAACATGCAGCCGCTCTCTGCGCCATAATCAACCCTACTACGAATTCGTACCGCAGACTCGTACCCGGATTCGAGGCACCCGTAAATCTGGCTTACAGCCAACGGAACCGGTCGGCTGCAGTCAGAATTCCGATGTACTCGAAGAGCCCCAAGGCAAAGCGAGTAGAATTCCGCGTGCCCGATCCTTCGACCAATCCTTACCTCGCATTTCCTGCACTTCTTATGGCGGGCATCGACGGAATCCTGAACAAGATAGATCCGGGCGAGCCGCTCGACAAGGACATCTACGATCTGTCTCCTGAAGAACTTCGCAATGTCCCGTCGACGCCGGGATCGCTTGAAGATGCCCTCAAGGCTCTGGAGCGTGATCACGAGTTCCTGCTTCGCGGAGACGTGTTTACCGAAGATCTGATCAACGTGTGGATCAAGTACAAGATGGCCAACGAAGTGAAGCAGGTCGCACTCAGGCCGCATCCGTACGAATTCATGATGTATTACGATATCTGAGACCAGGTTAGCATTCTTGGTTGTTTGACACGAGGGCTGCCGGCTGGCAGCCCTTTTTGATTTCATTGAAAACAGAGGAGTTTTGAATTAAATTTCCGACGAAACACGAAATTTAAAGAGAAACTAAGGGAGTGATTCCAATGGCTGGTAAGTCTAATTCTTTTTCCGCAAAAAAAGATCTTTCTGTCAAGAATTCAACCTACAAAATTTTTCACCTTCCAACCCTTGAAAAAAAGGGCTTCAACGTATCCAAGCTTCCTTTTTCAATCAGAATTCTGCTGGAGAATCTCCTGAGAAACGAAGACGGTAGAGTCGTTACCGCCTCGGATATCGAGACTCTCTTGAAATGGGACGGCAAACATTTGTCCGAGAAAGAAATCGCCTATATGCCCGCCCGTGTACTCCTTCAGGATTTCACCGGCGTCCCGGCAGTGGTGGATCTGGCGGCAATGAGAAGCGCCGTGAAGCGCTTGAAGGGAAACACAGAGAAAATAAATCCTCTCATACCGTCGGAACTTGTTATCGATCACTCGGTGCAGGTAGACCAGTTCGGGACCGACTCGGCGTTTTTGTTCAATGCAGAATTGGAGTTCAAGAGAAACGTGGAAAGATACAGGCTGCTTCGGTGGGGGCAGAAGGCGTTTAGGAATTTCAGTGTAGTGCCTCCTGATACTGGAATATGTCACCAGGTGAATCTTGAGTATCTTGCCAGAGTTGTGGAGACAAGAGAGCAGAACGGCGAAATGACAGCCTTCCCGGACTCTTTGATCGGAACGGACTCACACACGACCATGGTGAACGGACTGGGAGTGTTCGGTTGGGGAGTCGGTGGAATTGAAGCAGAGGCGGTCATGCTCGGACAGCCTTACTTCATGCTGACGCCTGAAGTGATTGGAGTTAAGCTTACCGGCCACCTCGCAGAAGGGGCAACCGCGACTGATCTCGTACTGACGGTGACCCAGATTCTTCGCAAGAAGGGTGTCGTAGGAAAAATTGTGGAGTACTTCGGTGAAGGTATTGGAAAGCTTGCCCTGGCCGACCGCGCAACCTTAAGCAATATGTCGCCGGAATATGGTGCGACAATGGGGTTCTTTCCGGTAGATGATGAGACCCTCAAGTATCTCAGGCTTACAGGGCGGACAGATGATTTTGTGAGAGTTGTTGAGACCTACTGCAAGGAACAGGGACTGTTTTGGAGCAATGATCAACCGGAGCCTTTGTACAGTGACACGGTTGAAGTAGATATGAGCACCATCGAGCCGTGTATTGCCGGCCCAAAGAGACCTCAGGACAGAGTGGCTTTGAAAGATGTCAAGGAGTCTTTCAAGAAATCGCTCACAGCCTCTCCGGCAGAACGAGGATTCGGACTAAAGGAAGACGACACGCTCAAGAACGTCAACGTCAGACTCGATGGAACGTCATTCGATTTGCATAACGGTTCAGTCGCCATCGCTGCAATAACGAGCTGTACCAACACATCAAACCCTAGCGTCCTGATTGCTGCAGGACTCCTCGCCAGGAAAGCGGTTGAGAAATACGGATTGAAATCAAAACCGTGGGTAAAGACGAGCCTCGCCCCGGGGTCACAGGCCGTCATGGACTATCTGAAGGAAGCGGGAGTCATCGAGCCGCTGGAAAATTTGAAGTTCAATCTTGTCGGATTTGGGTGTACAACATGCATCGGAAACAGCGGACCTCTTGACGAGAACATCTCGTCGGCGATAGAGAAGGAAAGTCTTGTCGCTGCCGCTGTGCTTAGCGGGAACAGAAACTTCGAGGGAAGAATCAGCCCGCACGCCAGGGCAAGTTATCTTGCGTCGCCTCCGCTTGTCGTGGCTTACGCGATTGCGGGTAAAATAGATTTTGACCCGCTGACCGAACCGCTCGACTACACTGCCGACGGGAAACCGGTTTATCTGAAAGATGTCTGGCCCTCACAGTCTGAGATCAACGAGGCGATTCAGAAATCGGTGAAACCTAACATGTACCGCGAGCGATACGCCAGGGTCTTTGACGGCGATGAGAGATGGAAAGGGCTGGAAGTACCTGAAGGCAACAGCTACAATTGGAACTCAGATTCCACCTACATTCAGGAACCGCCTTTTTTCACCGACCTTCCTATCGAGGTCCCGCCTGGAAAAGACATTTCCGGCGCGCGGGTTCTCGCTCTGCTGGGTGATTCGGTCACAACCGATCACATATCGCCGGCAGGATCAATCCCCGCGAACAGCCCGGCAGGGAAATACCTGACAGAGCACGGGGTTCAGCCGAAGGATTTCAATTCATACGGTTCAAGGCGCGGCAACCACGAGGTCATGATGCGGGGCACTTTCGCCAACATTCGTCTGAAGAATCTATTGGTTCCCGGCACAGAGGGTGGATGGAGCATTCATCTCCCTGACGGAGAGAAAATGTGGCTGTATGATGCCTCGATGAAATACCAGGCTCAGAACGTCCCTCTGCTGGTGATCGCCGGTAAAGAATACGGCAGCGGCAGTTCGAGGGACTGGGCCGCGAAGGGGACTTTCCTGCTGGGTGTAAAGGCAGTAATTGCAGAAAGTTACGAACGAATCCACCGCAGCAACCTGGTGGGACTGGGAGTACTTCCTCTTCAGTTCAAAGAGGGCGAGAACGCATTATCCCTGGGGCTGAGCGGGAGGGAAGTGTACTCTATTAGTGGCATCAAAGACAATCTAACTCCTCACAAGAAACTGGCCGTTACAGCAACTGGTGAGAACGGCAAGACGGTCAAGTTCGAAGCGATAGCGCGCCTCGACAGTAATGTCGATGTCGAATACTATTTGAACGGAGGCATCCTGCAGACCGTTCTGAGACAGATGTTGAAGAATGCCTAGTTTAGACTCACGACCTTGCGGATTTCCTCGACAAATTTGCAAGTTGTGCGCTATTTTAATAGATTTAACGGTAAACAGGAGAAAAAATGAGAAGCGGTATTCATCCGAAATATCATACTGTGACGGTAACTTGCGTATGTGGAAATACATTCCAGACTCGATCAACCGAGCCCGGACAGTTCCTGAAAGTAGAAATTTGTTCGAGTTGCCATCCTTTCTTCACAGGTAAGCAGAAACTGATAGACTCGGCGGGGCGCGTCGAGAAGTTCATGCAGAAGTATGGCAAGAAGACCAAAGTAGAGGCGCAATAGGAGAATCGGGCTTTTTCGATGTAACGGCAGTCGTCGCGTATTGCGTCTGCCATAGTCTCTTTTCGCGAACTTGTTCTTTGAAGACAAAAGCTCAGTTCGAAATCGTCAAAGCTGACTTTGGACGATGGCTATCGGGGCCGAAAGAATCGGTGAGGGCATGCAATAGCCTCGATAACGAACACCGCAGCAAACCAAAAAGCAGGGGATGCAGATATGGAACAGTCAAAGAGGTACAACAGTAGCCCGCGAGAGGAAAGTGATGTTGTGATCTACGAGACGGCTCGTGAGGTTGCAGTAAAGATTTTGAACAGAATCGAGAGGACGGATTCGTACCTTGATAAGCTTCTTGATTTCGAATTAAGGAACTCGGAACTAAGCAAACTTGACAAGTCTTTCCTGACAGAGTTGGTGAACGGGACTATTCGCTGGAAAGTCCGGATTGACTACGTAATCTCACAGTTTTACAGGGGAGATTATTCGAAACTCGATATCAATATCAAGAACGCGATACGACTCGCGATGTACCAGATTATGTTTCTGGAGCGGGTACCGCAGTCGGCTGCGGTAAACGAAGCCGTGGAGTTCGTGAAGAAACTGCGCGGGCAGTATCTTGGGAATCTTGTCAACGCAATTCTTCGGACGGCAATCCGGAAACTCAACCTTATCGAGTATCCGTCAATTGAAGACGATGCAGTCAAAGCGCTTTCCACCGTCCACTCCTTTCCGGTGTGGCTCGTTAGGAGATTCATAAACAGGTTTGGCGTTTACGAGACTGAGCAGCTACTTACCTCCCTCAACGAGCGTCCTCGTTTGTCCATTCGAGTGAACACGAGCAGAATCTCGGCGGAAGAACTCGCCGCACAATTCGAAGCAAAGGGTCTGAAAGTTTCTCGCGGAGGCTTCCTGCCGAATTTTCTGTATGTTGAGGGATTGTCTAGAATCGGGGAGCTCGATTCATTCAAGGCGGGCCAATTCACCGTACAGGACGAAAGCGCGGGCGTAGTTGCCAAACTTCTCGACCCGCAGAAGGGCGAGCGAATTCTTGACGTTTGCGCGGCCCCGGGAGGAAAGACAACCCATATACTCGAAGTAACAGCAGGGGAAGTGGACCTCATCGCCGTGGAAAAGTATGACAACAGGGCACGGCTTATTCAAAACTCACTCGACCGGATGGGCTACACGAAGGCTAAAGTGGTAGTGGCTGACGGTGCAACTTTCACCGACACAGTCCTCTTCGACAGGATACTTGTGGATGCGCCGTGCACAGGATTCGGAGTGATAAGGAAGAAACCCGATTCGAAATGGAAGCGTGAGCCGGAAGATATTCGGAAATTGAACGAGATTCAGAATCAAATACTGGAGAATGTTGCCAAGCTTCTTAAACCGAATGGCATACTAGTCTACAGTACTTGCACTATCGAATTCGAGGAGAATCAGGAAGTTATTCGGGGATTCCTGAACAAACATCCCGAATACAAACTTGAGCAGGCGGGTGACTTTGTGGACAAGGCGCTCGTAGGAAGAGATGGATATGTGGAGACTTTCCCGCACAGACACGACATGGACGGAGGCTTTGCGGCGCGTCTCAGAAAATCCGCCTGAGCACATTGTAAAAAAATGAAACATCTAATAACTTTTTGAAGAACATCTTTGGAGGAGTAAATGATAAAGAACATTGACGAGTTAAAGACTACTCTTAATGGCATAGTTGAAGTCGATGGCTGGAAGACGGTTAAGGTGTCCAATGCTGCTACACTTCGGAGTTCCACGATCGATACACTCGTCTACGAATCGGTTTTTAATCCCGACGAACAGGTTAAGGCGAAATTGCGATGGCTAATCCGCGAGCTGGCAAGGAATCTCGGCTCAGGCTCCGCCTCGATCCAGAATCTCTACACGGCTTTCGGCAAAGGTGAAGTTTCAGGTTTTACCGTCCCGGCAGTTAATATCCGCGGAATCACTTACGATTTTGCCCGTGCCATGTTCAGGGTTGCGAAGAAACACAATATCGGACCTTTCGTATTTGAGATAGCGAAATCGGAGATGGGATACACCGACCAGCGCCCGGACGAATATTCCGCCTGCGTGCTCGCAGCGGCTGTCAAAGAGAACTATTCCGGTCCGGTGTTCATCCAGGGCGACCATTTCCAATTCAATGCCAAGAAGTTTGTCCAGGATCCACAGAAGGAAACCGAGACGATCAAGTCCCTGATTAAAGAAGCAATCGCGGCACAGTTCTACAACATAGACATAGACTCCTCGACGCTCGTCGACCTCAGCAAGGCCACAATCGATGAGCAACAGCGGAACAACTATGAGCTCGCGGCCGAAATGACCGCTCTCATTCGCGAACTCGAGCCCAATGGCGTCACAGTCTCCGTCGGCGGAGAAATCGGCGAAGTAGGCGGCAAAAACTCAACTCCGGAAGAGTTCCGAGCGTATATGCAGGGCTACGTGAAGTCCCTCAATTCGAGGAAACATGGTGCGACGACCATCAGCAAGATCAGCGTACAGACCGGCTCCAGCCACGGCGGCGTCCCGCTACCGGACGGAACGGTTGCGCAGGTCAAGATAGATTTCAAAGTCTTGGAAGAGATTTCTAAGATCTCACGAACCGAGTACGGTATGGCAGGAGCAGTTCAGCACGGAGCCTCGACTTTGCCCGAAGAGTTGTTCGACAAGTTCCCGGGAATCGGAACGGCGGAGATTCACCTCGCCACCGGATTTCAGAACCTGCTATACGATATCTTCCCGAAGGAGTTCAAGGAGGCGGTTTACGATTATCTTAGAAAGAATTTCGCCGACGAGAAGAAACCAGATATGACCGATGAACAGTTTATCTACAAGACCAGAAAGAAAGGCTTCGGACCATTCAAGAAGGAAATGTGGAATCTCGGCAAAGACTGGTTCAGCAACGCTAACACTGAGCTCGAGAACCGATTCGAATTTCTTTTCAAGAAGCTCAACGTTCAAAACACAAAAGATACCGTCAACAAGTATATCAAAGTGTAATTGACGAATTCCTCGTCTCGGGAAAAACTCTGGGCGGCATCAAGTTCAGTTATTGCCGCCATCTTTCTCACCGTTTTCAAACTCACAGTCGGAATTGCAACGGGCAGTCTCGGAATCCTGAGCGAGGCTGCCCATTCTGGTTTGGACCTCATGGCCGCAGGGATGACGTTTTTCGCCGTTCGCGCAGCTGACAAACCCGCCGATTCGGAACATCATTACGGACACGGGAAGTTTGAAAACATTTCAGCCCTGTTCGAGACTCTCTTACTTCTCCTGACCTGTTTCCTCATCGCGAGGGAAGCAATAAGCAGGCTCTTCTTCAAGCATGTGGTGATAGACGTCACCACATGGAGCTTCGTGGTCATGTTCACTTCCATCGCTATCGACTTCACGAGGGCGAGAATCCTTTCGAGGACAGCGAAGAAGTACCACAGTCAGGCCCTTGAAGCCGATGCGCTCCATTTTTCAACCGATATCCTGAGCTCCAGCGTCGTGATATTCGGTTTGATCGGTGCGAAGTTCGGTTTCTCCTTCGCCGACCCGATTTCGGCACTCGGCGTGTCCGTCATCGTCGTCGTGATCAGCCTCAGACTCGGAAAGAGGAGCATCGACGTCCTCGTCGATCGAAGTCCCGACAAGAACCTGGTTGAGAAGATCCGCCAGGCGGCTTTGCAGTCCAAAAACGTTGAGAAGCTGAAGAGCTTGCGAGTCCGAGATTCCGGCGGAAGGGTATTTGTCGACATGGTTGTAGGTCTCCCGCGACTGCTGCCATTTGAGCAAGCCCATTCTCTCGTCGATGAGATTGAAAGGCGGGTGCGCACAGTCCGGGACGGTATCGACGTAGTGGTGCACGCCGAACCGGTCGCGACAAGCAATGAGACGGTACTCGATAAGGTAAGATTGGCGGCCAGCCAGACTGAAAGCAAGATTCACGAAATAGAGGTCTTTTCTACAGAGAAGGGGTTCGTGGTAGATTTGCACCTCGAGGTCGAAGATGCCGAGACTATTGAAGCCGCTCATGAAAAGGCAGACGAATTGGAAGGCGCCATAAGAAGTCAACTGAAGGGAGTGGATCACATATTTATTCACATTGACAAATCCACTCAGACAACGGTGCGCGCCGTCTCGGTCAACCTTCCGGGAAGTGATCTTCCGGAAGATGTCGAGAACTATGTAAGATCAGTTCGCGGAGTAATCAGCTGCAGCAACCTGCACTTCACCGAAAGCGATTCCGGCTTACGTGCCGCGATGACCTGCCAATTCGATGAAACTTTTTCCCTTGCAGAAACAGTTAGAATTGTAAACGAGCTCGAAGAAAATATTACGAAGGAATTTCCTCAGATTTTTAGAGTGGTAATTCATCAGGAACCAGTATCCCACAATTCGAAATGAGACCTTACTATACCGATCAGTACACCGTTGATTTCGACGCAAACATTGTCGAATTGAAGGAAGTCGGCGAGAAGCAAGCCGTCGTCCTTGACAGTACTTACTTTTATCCAACTTCCGGCGGCCAGGAGCATGACACCGGATTTATAAACGGCATTCCGGTTGTAGATGTGATAGAAGAGGATGATGCTATTCTCCATGTATTGACAAGGAAGACCGAGAAGGGGAAGGCTCACTGTGAAATCGACTGGAACCGCCGATTCTCGAACATGCAGCAACATACAGGTCAGCACATCTTATCTGCGGCGTTCGATAATCTATTCAATATCTCCACGGTATCGTCGAGGCTCGGAGAGGATGCAGGTACTATAGACCTATCGAGCACTCCATCGGAGGAGGAAATAAGGCAAGCGGTTTCCGAAGCCAATAAGATTTTACGCGAGGACAGGGAAATTACCGTTCATTTTGCCGACCCGGAGAGCATAGGTTCATTCAAGCTTCGAAAACCACCGAAGGTGGGTGGAACAGTAAGGATTATCGACGTTAAGAATTTCGACCTCTCTGCCTGTGGCGGCACGCATTGTACCCATACGTCGGAGGTCGGCATTATCCTGACCGGCGGAACTGAAAAAGTAAAAAACTCCCTCACCAGGATCGAGTTTTATTGCGGCGACAGGGCGATCTCCCATTATTATGCGTTACATAATTCCACAAGAGAAAGCGTGCAAATCTTATCCGCGTCTGTCGATGAAATGCCTGCAGCGATAGAAAATCTCAAGAGCCAGATGCAAGAGAAAGATTCGAGGATCAAATTTCTTTCCGAGAGAGTGTTGAAATCAAAATGTGATGAACTTGTGCCCGTGATTGGGAAATCAACCGACCCTCTTACGGTCGTGGACCTGACCGGCGACACGGTTGATCAAAACGAGCTCAGGTTCCTCGCAAGCTGCGTCGCCAGGGCCGTGAGGAAGTCGTTTGCATTTCACAGAACCGATTCAAATATTTCTCATATGAATTTGAACCTCCGGATGAGTGAAGAAGCCGCAACCGCCGCGCTCAACGAATTAAAGAATGCATTCGGCGTTAAAGGCGGCGGCAGAAACGGTTTTTACTCGATTACTCTTGACCGCGCCTGCCTCGATGATGTTATCGGGACTTTGAGAGGTCGTCTCGGGAATGAATGACTCAAGAGCCCACCTGCTCATCAGCGGAATGGTACAGGGAGTCGGTTACAGATACTTCGCTGCGCGCAAGGCTCAGCTGTACGGATTGAAGGGACTCGTCAAAAACCTCGTTGACGGAAGGGTCGAAGTTGTCGCCGAGGGTGACAGGAGCATGCTGGAGGAATTCATAAAGGATCTGAAAAGGGGACCGATTTCCGCTCACGTGACAGATGTGAGGATCGAGTGGGAGAAGCCGACGTTTGAATTCGACGGGTTTCATACACTATGAGAATCGGATTCGGTTTCGACGCACATGTGCTTGAAGAAGGCAAAGTCCTTAAACTGGGCGGAGAAATCATTGAATACCCGAGAGGCCTGCGGGGACATTCAGACGGTGATGTGGTATTGCACTCGCTGAGCGACGCGATACTCGGAGCGTGTGCCGGGGGCGATATCGGATTGTTCTTTCGCGACGATGACAAGAAGATCGAGGGAATCGATAGCAAACGGATTCTTGCCTTCGCACTCGAAGCCGCTTTGAAAAGTAAGTTGAGGGTAGTCAATATTGACATCGTCATTGTCGCAGACCAGCCGAAACTCAGTGGCTTCTATGTAAAGATACAGACGTCTGTTTCTCAGCAATGCAACGTGTCTGCAACTGCGGTATCAGTCAAGGCCAAAACCACCGAAGGGACTCTGGTTGGAAAGGATTCCATGGCATGCTTCGCGGTAGTCCTGATGGAAGAAGCGTGACCCAAATCGACAGTCTCATTGCAGTTCTCAACAACACGGCTCCGGGATATCTTTATTTCTCGATATTCTTCTTTGCGTTCATAGAAAATATTTTCCCCCCTTCTCCAAGCGATATGGTGATAGCTTTCGGAGGCTCGCTCGTCGGAATGGGAAAGCTCGACCCCATAATGACGGCACTTTCCGCAACTCTCGGAGGCACACTTGGATTCGCAGTCGTTTACTTCATCGGTTTCTATTTCGGGAAAGAAATACTAAATGCCGGTAAGTTTCGGTTTCTCCCTTTGGACAAGATAACGAAAGTCGAGGGCTGGTTTGCGAAATACGGATACGGGCTGGTTGTGGTCAACCGGTTCCTTTCCGGGACGAGAGCCGTTATCTCATTCTTTGCCGGCATTTCGAGACTGCCATTCTCAATCACCGTCATCTTGTGCGCCGTCAGTGCGTTGCTTTGGGACAGCCTCCTCATCTTCGGCGGAGCTATGCTCGGACGGAACTGGAGACTTCTCGAACATTACCTCGATATTTACGGCATAGTCGTTCTGATATTCATTCTCGGCGCGGCTGCAATCTTCCTGGGGCGTTACATCTACAGGCGCGCCCGTGCCTAGGAAGGTGCTCTCATGGATCGCGTTCCTTGTGGTGGCAGTCATCGTAGTATCGATTGCCAATGACCTGTTGACTTACAGGGTCCCGCGGGAGGCCGCGGTTCAATTCGGCTCCTACTCTGAGTACACCGGTATAATCGGAATACGGACAGTGTATTCCGACGGAAGCGGCACTTACAAAGGAATCGGGAAGACGTGCGACTCGCTTGGTCTTGATTTTGCAATTTTCACCGACAGCAATACCTTGCAGCCGATGCAGGACAATCTGGCCCATAGATTCGGCATTACGCTTTTGATCCCTGCAGTAGAAATATCATCTCCTCAGAAGTACGGACGCTTTTTCGTAATAGGCGACAGCGTCCCTCTTCTTCCGGGAAAAGACATCACGGCCGACTCCGTTCGTCGCTATGCTATGCAAAAAGGTGACATGGTGATATTGACCCGGTCTGGTGGAGATGCAGAGGGCCTAAGCAGGAACACGCCGGATTTTACCGGGGTGGAGATTTACAACTTTGCCCGCGGATGGAGGAGCAATCTTGACTTTTTCCGGATAAACAAACTCATCGCGGCATACTTTGTTTACGGTTTCACGTCCAAAGCGTTGAACTACTTGCTCGAATATCCCGCAAGGGAGATGAAAGAGTTCGACGAGTTGAATCGGTCGCGGAGGATCGTAGGAATCGCGTCCCTCAATGCAACTGCAAACATTAAGCTCGGAAGAAGAAGCACGTGGCAAATTCCATCCTATGCAAGTCAATTCAACCTGGTACGCAATATTATCATTTCCCGGGTCCCATTTAATGGGCTTTACGAGCATGACAGGGAGGTGCTCCTTAACTCGCTTCGCCATGGCAACTGCTATGTCGCGTTCTCCGGACTCGAGAATGCGAGAGGATTTCTCTTCACGGCGGAATCCGACACAACCGTAGTCATGATGGGCGACAGCATCAGGTTGAGCAGCACCGCGAAGCTGAATATCACGCTCCCTGACAGCGACCGGGTTGAGACGCAGGTTGTGCGGAACGGAACCGTCGTAAAGACTTACAACAATGTCGGCAGCATAATCTTCCCGGTCTCGACTCCCGGAGCGTATCGTGTGCAGGCATTTCAGAAACGGACCATGCTGCCATTTTTCATAAAAAGATCCTTCCCATGGATCCTTTCCAACCCCATTTACGTCTATAGGTAAAGCAAACCACAGATGAAAAAAAAGGGTAAGTTCTTCACCTCACAACTAGCACTAGGCGCCGTTTCAGGACTGCTGTTAGGTTTATCTTTCCCGCCGTTCCATCTCGAATGGCTGGCCTTCGTCGGGCTAGTTCCGTTTCTGTTCGCGATTGAGGACGCACCAAATTACAAAGAGGTCTTTAAGCTAACTTACTTCTCATTTCTCGTTTTCAATATTATCACTATTTACTGGGTCGGCGGCTGGAGCACAGGGGCGGATCCGTTCCTGCTGATAGGCGGTGCTGCTCTCGTAATCGGGCACCCGTTATTCTTCACAATACCGATGCTGGTCTATTATTTTGTCCGGAAAAGACTCGGCAAGATCACCGGTTTGTTTTTGTTTCCGTTTCTCTACCTCTCCTTTGAGCATCTTCACTCCATAACCGAGGTTGCCTTTCCATGGCTTACACTGGGTTACTCGCAATCGTACAACCTTGCCGATATTCAATTCGCTTCATACACAGGACTCTTCGGCGTATCTCTCCAGATTTTGATCGTGAACGTGTTGTTTACATATGCCCTGATGCTTTGGCTGAAAGATCGCGAGCACAACCTGAGAAGAGCAGGAACCGCATTCGCGCTTGGATTGCTGCTCATCATAATCCCTGAGATATACGGTTCCGTGGTGCTCAACAATGCAAAGGATACCACTTACCGCAGAACACTGCGGGTCGCTGTGATTCAACCGGACATAAATCCGTACGCGAAGTGGGTGGCAGCTCCTGACGAAATATTGCATACTTATGAGACAGAGACGAAAGGGATTCTGGATAAGAATCCGGAGCTGGTGGTCTGGCCCGAAACGGCAATTCCGTTCTATATTCTTCTTCCGCCATATTCCTATGACAGAGAGTCGCTGCAGACTTTTATCGACACCACGGGCATCTCGCTCCTGAGCGGAGTTCCTCTCGCACATTACTTTTCGGACAGCACCCAGGCTGGTCCGACGAGTCATTATGACGAATTTATGAACGAGTATTACGATGCGTACAACGGTGCCGCGCTCTTCATGCCGCATTCGTATGAATACCAGACCTACAGGAAAATCGTTTTGGTCCCTTTCGGCGAGCGGATCCCGTACGCTGACGCAGTCCCTTTTCTGATAAAGCCGCTGAAGTGGGGGGTCGGCATCAGTAATTGGTCGCGCGGGAAAGACACTACAGTCTTCAGACTGGAGGACGGACTCAGGTTCTCGACGGTCATCTGCTACGAGAGCGTCTTTCCCGGTTTTGTGAGAGAGTTCGTCAGAAAGGGAGCGGACTTTCTGGTGATAATTACCAACGACGGTTGGTATGGTAAATCGTCCGGCCCGTATCAGCATGCCGCTTATGCAATTTTCCGCGCGATAGAAAACCGGCGGGCGGTAGTCCGTTCGGCTAACACGGGGATTTCAGAATTCATAAACCCTTACGGCCAATATATCGGGAAGCTCACCAAGCTTGAGGAGAGGGCAACTTTGTTCGCAAATATTCCGATAGATGATCAGATAACGTTCTATTCGGAGCACGGCAACTGGATCGCTCATCTTGCCGAAATAATTGCGTCTGCGTCTATTATTTTGGGACTTTTTCTTAAATTTAGACACAAAGAATAAGGAGATGGTGCAACGAACTACGTGGACTTGAGAAGTGACACGGTCACGAAGCCGGGCGATGCAATGCGCAAGGCGATGTCCGAGGCGGAAGTCGGCGACGATGTGTTTGGCGAAGACCCGACGATAAATCGTCTGCAGGAAAAAGTAGCGGACCTTCTCGGCAAAGAAGCCGCCATATATGTACCAAGCGGGACAATGTCGAATCAACTGGCGCTCAAGACTCATACGAGTCCCGGAGATGAAGTCATCGTCGAGAAGGATTCGCATATTTTTAATTATGAATCGGCGGCACCTTCTCTGTTGTCCGGAATCCAGCTGAACCCCGTTCCCGGCACTCGGGGTCTAATGAATGCGGAGGGAGTCGAGGACGCGATTCGCCCGGACGTTTACTACATGATGCCCACCAGGCTGGTGTGTGTGGAGAACACTCACAATCGCGGCGGCGGCTCGATCTATCCTATGAGACTCATCGAGGACATAAAGCAGGTCGCAGTCCGTCACAATTTGAAGTACCATCTGGACGGCGCCCGTTTGTGGAATGCCTCCATTGCCACGGGGATCAAGGTTTCGGAATACGCGACGCACTTTGATTCGGTCTCGGTCTGCCTGTCGAAAGGCCTGGGTGCTCCCGTGGGTTCAGTGCTTACCGGGACGCGTGAATACATAAACAGGGCGCGCCGGTTCAGAAAAATTTTCGGTGGTGGAATGAGGCAGGCAGGAGTATTGGCTGCCGCAGGGCTTTACGCCCTGGAACACAATTTCCAGAGGCTCGCCGAAGACCACGAGAAGGCAAGGGTGTTCGCCCAGATCCTTTGCGATTCCAAACAGTATGAATTGAATATTGATCATGTTGAAACTAACATCGTGATATTCGGCCTGAAGCCTCAGATGAAAACGGATAAATTTCTCGCCGATGCCAAATCACTCGGCGTCCTGCTGTCCGCCGGGACCGCCGGAAAAGTCCGCGCGGTTACGCACCTCGATGTGTCGATGGAAAACGTAAAGAAAGCTGCAGAGATTCTGGTGAATTATCGTGCCGAATGATAGAGGTTCCGAATTATTCAACTTCAAATATTACCGGGAAGTCAGGACATACGAGATAGACATCCAGCAGGTGGTCCACAATGTCGTTTACTTCTACTACTTCGAAGAAGCCCGCATTGAATATCTGAAGAAACTCGGCTTTCAGCTGAAGAAGGAAATCAATATCGACGGTGTCGAGTTCGTTGTTGCCCACAACGAAGCAGACTACCACGAAGCCGCCCAACTCGGAGACCAGCTCACAATCTACGCACGGATTTCCAAGATCGGCCGGACCAGTTTCACCTTCGATTTGAAAATCGAAAGAGATAATGGGATTGAAATGTGCTCCGGACGCACGACGGTCGTGTCCATCGACAGGGCGTCCGGTCGCCCGACACCCATACCGACCCAGGTGAGGAAAGCGATGGAGGCTTTTGAAGGAGCGAGAGTAAATGCCGCCGCTGATTGAACGGGTGCCGACCCAACAGGAATTCGAACGCGCAAGACTGGAAGGGTACACCCATTATCCAATCGTGGTCGAGATACTTGAAGATATCTACACGCCCGTAGGGCTGTACATGCGCCTTCGTCTCACGGGAAACAACAGTTTCCTGCTTGAGAGCGCGGAGGGCGGGGAGCATATCGGGCGCTACTCATTCATGGGAGTCAATCCATTCGCTACCTTCATGGTTGAGGATGACACCGTGTCAATTACGATCGGCAACAATAAGAAGAGGATGACAGGGTCACCGGTTCAGGAGCTGAAGAGTTTCATTTCCCGGTTCAAGGTTTATCCCGTGGAGAACCTTCCCAGGTTCTCCGGCGGCGCCGTAGGTTACTTCGGCTATGACTTCGTGAGACATCTCGAGGCAATTCCGATGCGTGAATCGACGGAGAATCTGCCCGAGGTTCTCCTGAATTTCTACGATACGATTCTGGCGGTAGATAACCTCAAAAGGAGAGTACAATTAATCAATCTTGTACCCCTGAGCGACAAGCCGACCGAAACCGTGGACTTACTCAAGCAACAGCTGGATCACTTGCGCAAGATATCCTCCTACCTGGAAGCCAGGGAAGAATTGGCAGGGAAGCCCAAATGCAACGTTGGTGAGGCACGGTTCAACATCACCAAGTCGCGCTACGAAGAGATAATCAGGCGCGCGAAGGAATACATTATCGAAGGAGATATCTTCCAGGTTGTTCTATCCCAACGAGCGGAATTTGAGCTGAAGGGAGACCCTTTTCTCCTTTATCGCGGGGTGCGCGCACTCAACCCCTCTCCTTACATGTTCTACCTTGAATCCACCCCCGGAGACAAACGCATGGCGGTCATCGGATCGTCGCCCGAAATGTTCGTGAGGAAAGAAGGCAACACGATAGAGATGAGGCCTATCGCGGGCACAAAACCGCGTGGTGCCAATCAGGAAGAGGACGATAGGCTGACACGCGAATTGCTCACCGACGAGAAGGAGAAAGCAGAGCACGTAATGCTGGTCGACCTGGGCCGGAACGACATCGGACGGGTGGCATCAACGGGGAGCGTACGCGTCAACAACTTCATGCACATCGAGAAGTTTTCACACGTGATGCACATAGTGTCTGACGTGGTCGGAACAATAGAAGAAGGACGAGACGCAATAGAAACGCTCGCCGCTTGCTTTCCGGCAGGGACGCTCAGCGGGGCGCCGAAAGTGCGCGCGATGGAGATCATAACTGAATTGGAGGAAACGCGCAGGCAGGTTTACGGAGGCGCAGTAGGCTACATCGACTTCAATTCGAATATGGATACATGCATAGCAATAAGGACTTTCGTTGTCGCCGGAGACACGGCCTACCTGCAGGCGGGAGCCGGTATCGTGTACGATTCGGATCCCGAACGCGAATACAACGAGTCCATCAACAAAATGAGGGCCAACCTCGAGGCACTGAAACTGCTGGACAACTTCCAATGATACTGTTGATCGACAATTACGACTCGTTTACTTACAACCTTTATCAATATCTCACGGAACTTGGAGCGTCAGTCAGGGTTTCGCGGAATGACAAGATAACCGTTGCCGACGTCCGCTCGGCTAAGCCGGAAGCAATTGTCATCTCACCGGGTCCGAAAACCCCCAGCGAAGCCGGAATTTCTGAAGGCATAATAAAGGAGTTTTACAAGTCTGTTCCGATCCTCGGCGTTTGTCTCGGACACCAGGCGATAGGAGAAGTTTTCGGAGGCAGGGTGACAAAAGCACCGGTCCCAATGCACGGAAAGACTTCTCAGATAATTCACAATGGAAAGTCTGTTTTCACCTCTTTACCAATTCCGTTCCCGGCCACGAGATACCATTCGCTGGTCGTCTCAAACAAAGAAGTCCCTGAAGGGCTTGAAGTGATCGCATGGACTGAAGATGATCTCATCATGGGCCTAAGACACAGAAACTACCCGACCGTCGGTGTGCAATTTCATCCGGAGTCGGTGATGACCGAGAACGGCAAAATCCTGTTACAAAACTTTCTCGATGGAAGGATCTGATATGAGCACAATTATAAACCATGGGTTGAACAACGACCGTCTCTCAATGATAGAAGCACAACAAAGAGATATCTGGAGGATATTCCAGATAATGGCGGAGTTCGTAGACGGCTTTGACTTACTTAGCAGGGCCGCTCCTGCAATTTCAATATTCGGGTCAGCCAGGATGAAACCCGGAAGCAAGTACTACGAGCTCACGAGAGAAGTGGCATATGAACTGGCGAAAACGGGATATGCGATTGTCAGCGGCGGCGGCAGCGGACTGATGGAGGCGGCAAACCGCGGCGCGAAAGAGGCAGGAGGAGAGTCAATCGGATTGAACATCCAGCTTCCATTCGAGCAGAGACCTAACGAGTACATCGATCCCGACAAACTGATGACTTTTCAGCACTTCTTCGTCCGCAAGGTCATGTTCGTCAAGTATGCGCAAGGGTTTGTGGTGATGCCGGGCGGCTACGGCACTGTCGATGAGTTTTCAGAAGCCATAACTCTGATCCAGACCAATAAGACAAAAACATTCCCGGTCGTCCTGATGGGAAGCAGTTATTGGAAAAAGCTGCTCGAATGGATTAGAGAAACTGCCTTGCAGGAAGGCTGCATTTCAGAGAAGGATCTCGATATTTTTCATGTATGCGATGAACCGAGCGAAGCTGTGCGAATAATTAAGGACTTTGGGATTCGTCATGGTTATGTCACGAACTTTTAAGGGAACTCTCGTTATTGCGTTACCTGTTGGATTGTTGTTCATTGCAATACTCGGCATTGCAACTCATGGTTTTGTTATCGGCGCGACTCATCTCCCGCTCAAAACAGAGCCCAGCCAAAACACTGAGGATATAAGTCGACTTTCGCTTTACAGAATTCCCGACACGCTGAGTTTCTGCGGGGAGCGAATGCCCCTGGAAATTCCCGATGTGCGACAGAGAATGGAACAGACCTTTTACGTGGAACTCTCCGACGCCCAGATCATTCTTGACCTGAAAAGGAGCACGGAATATTTTCCGTACATCGATCAGAAACTGCGCGACATGAATCTCCCCACGGATTTGAAATATCTTCCCGTGGCGGAGAGCGCACTCCGGAATCTTGTCTCGTACAGGGGCGCAGCCGGGCTGTGGCAATTCACTCCTGAAACTGCGCGACACTATGGCCTGATAGTGAACAATTATGTGGATGAAAGGTACAATTTTCGAAAGGCTACCGATGCCGCCCTTAAGTATCTCACGGATCTGGACAGCACCTTTGGCAGCTGGTCGCTTGCTGCGGCGGCATATAACATGGGAAGCGCGGGAGTCAAAGAGAGCCTGCACTACCAGATGGTCAAGAGCTACTATAGCCTGTACCTTAATGATGAAACCGCCCACTTCGTCTTCAGGATTGTCGCCTTGAAACAGATAATGTCACACTACAGGATGTACGGCTTTGACTTGGAACCTTCCGATTTCTACAGCCCACCTGAGACAAAGCTCGTGGTTGTTACACACATCTATAATCTTGCAGCCTGGGCAAAACAGCAAGGTTCAAACTACAAGGAATTGCGCGAGCTTAACCCATGGCTCATCAGCAGATCTCTTCCGGAAGGCACATGGGCCATCCAACTTCCCAAATACGCTCAACCATCCGTCTTTGCAGGGTCACCGCCCGTAGTCGAGGGCTTAACCGATACCATCACTACAACCGAGACCGCAAATACCCCGCTCATATACAGAGTTAAGATGGGTGATTCTCTGATCAGGATTGCCGACAATTATGGGGTCACGGTGAGCGATATTGTCGAGTGGAACGACCTTGGCCATAGAAAGGAACTCAGGATTGGGGAGAAACTGAAGATTTTCACGCATGGCCAGGATACCGAACAGTAACAGGCAACTGGCAGGTCTGGCTCTATCAACGCGCCGGAGAGAGTTCGCAGTACCATCGAGACACCGCGCCTTTGAGCGCGGGACGGAGAAAGTAACCATCACTCAAATACCGGGGTAATCGCCGGTTTGCTTCAGATATTTGAAAAGGCTTATGGCGAGGCACGAATTATCACGATTCTATTTTGCCACTTCTCTTCCACAAATCGACGACACATTCATCACATACCAGCTTTTCTTCACAATTCCGTCAAAGAAAACGCTGACTTAAACACACATCTGCAAGCACGAACATAATTTCCCGACTGTAGCCCCGAAGCACCCATGTCGCCGACCGGGCAGCAGCATTCAACTCAAAAAAGGAGAACCAAATGATTACGGGACCAAAAAACTCGAATCACTTGAAAAGGCTCGCTCACAATTTACTTTTCCTGTGGTTAGGAGCTCTGGTATTCTGTCTTGGGAACATATCGGTTTCACAGGCCGCTCAAGGCAATGACACGACCGACATTATGCACAACATAAAATTCCGGAATATCGGACCTGCTGCCGCAGGCGGCAGAGTGACTTCTGTTCTCGGCATTCCCGGTCAGCCGAACATTTACTACGTCGGTGGCGCCGGCGGCGGCGTATTCAAGACAACGGACGGTGGAATCTCGTGGAAGAACGTTTTCAAGGACGAGCCATCTCTGTCAATCGGCGCGATGGCAATTGCACCTTCAAACCCAAATTACATCTGGGTCGGGACAGGCGAGGCTAATCTTCGAAACGATATCATAACAGGGAAGGGCGTCTTCTTTTCACCGGACGCGGGGAAGACGTGGCAGTATATGGGACTGAAGGATGTTGGGCAGATATCACGCATCGCCATCAGTTCCTCCGACCCCAACGACGTCTTCGTCGCAGCAATTGGACACGCGTGGGCACCGAATCCGGAGCGCGGCATATTTCGCACAACCGACGGCGGCAAGACCTGGGAGAAGGTTCTTTTCGTCAATGATACGACGGGTGCGTCCGATCTCGTAATGGATCCAGGAAATCCAAAGGTCCTCTTCGCAGCTATGTGGCAAGCGGTCCGACATCCATGGGCCCTTGACGACGGCGGTCCTGGCAGCGGCATATACCGAACCACCGACGGCGGCACGACCTGGAAGAAGCTTACCAAAGGGCTGCCGAAGGGCCCGCTGGGACGTATCGCCCTCGCCGCTGCACCAAGCAACCCGAACCACATTTATGCACTCATGGAATCCAAAACGGGAATGCTCTGGAGTTCGGAAGACCTCGGCGACCACTGGACTATGGTGACCAACAATCATGAGCTCGACGTCAGGCCGTTCTACTTCTCGCGCGTTGTTGTCTCGCCGGACAACCAGAATGAACTCTACTTCATGTCCTTTCTCATAACAAAATCTACGGACGGCGGTAAGACCGTGAAGAGTATTAACGGCGGAGTTCACGTCGACCATCACGATCTCTGGATAGATCCGAAGGATCCCGACCGTATGATAGATGGGAATGACGGCGGCGCTTACGTGACGGTCGATGGCGGAAAGACGTGGCGTTTCATGAACAACCTGCCGGTTGAGGAGTTTTACCAGGTTGCGGTCGATGACAGTCATCCGTTCAATATCGGAGGAGGCCTGCAGGACAATAATGCGTGGTACGGAGTCTCCACGAACCTATACGGAGGCGGAGTCACCGGCCAGGACTGGTTCCCGGTGGCCGGAGGAGATGGACAGTACGTTGTGCCGGCGCCCAGCGACCCGAACATCGTTTACGCGGAAGCACAGAACGGCTGGATGAAGAGACTCAATCTTAAAACAGGACTCTGGCAATACGTACGTCCGTACATGTGGGACGCTCCCGACATGCCTCCTTCAAAGCTGAAATACAGGTTCAACTGGACAACTCCCATAGCCGTATCCTATACGGATCCGAACGAGGTTTTCGTAGGAGCAAATGTCCTGTTTAGAACATTCGATGGCGGGGCACATTGGACAGTGATAAGTCCGGACCTAACCCGGAATGACAAGTCAAAGCAACATGCGAGCGGTGGAAATATAAACCTCGACATCAGCGGAGCGGAAAATTTCGATACCATACTCTCGATCGGAATTTCGCCGCTTGATTCCAACCTGATTTGGATTGGTACAGACGACGGCCTGGTACAGGTAACTCGGGACGGCGGAAGGCACTGGGAAGATGTGGCGAAGAATATCCCGCACCTTCCAGAATGGGGACGCATATACCAAATCGAACCTTCTCCGTTCAATCCCGGTTTCTGCTACATCTCCGTCGACTTCCATGAACTCGACAACAACAAACCGTACGTGTTTAAGACAGAAAATTACGGGAAGTCATGGACTTCAATTACAGGCAATCTTCCTGAGGGGTACCCGGTTCATGTGGTCAGGGAAGACCCGAATAAGCGCGGTTTCCTTGTGGCGGGAACTGATAACGGCCTGTTCTACTCCCGAAACGACGGAAGAGACTGGGTAAGACTGAAAAGCAATTTCCCGACCGTTTGCGTGTACGACCTCAAGTTCGTGAAATCGAACCACGATCTCGTCGTCGCAACACACGGACGCGGAATCTTCGTCCTTGACAACATCACGCCGCTCGAAGAATTCAATAACGGCATTAAAGATGATCACTTCCATCTTTTCAGCACTCTCCCTGCTTACATGTATCACATTTGGAATCGGGACGCTTTCAACGACCTCAGCACCTATTCCGCCCCGAATGCACCCATGGGCGCGATGATCGATTACTACTTGAAAGACACGGTGAGCACCACTCCAAAGGAAAAGAAAGAGCATGAAACTCCCGTGAAGATCGTGATAACCGACCAGGCGGGAAACGAGGTGGCGACCGTATACGGACCGGCCAAGAAAGGTTTCAACAGGTACGTCTGGAACATGCGGTACCAGAGCCCTGGAATTCTGAAGATAGACAAGAAAAGGGCTGCAAAAGAAAACCCGTATTCCACAGGCGGGCCGATGGTTACGCCCGGGACCTACAATATTGCCGTAACATTTGACGGCCGTACGCAGGATACGCATGTGGAGTTGAACCCTGACCCGAGACTGAATGTGCCTTCTGATTATTTCACTTCCAACCTGAAGGCGGGTCTTGTTGCCAGAAATAGTTCAACAGCGCTGAATGAAATGATGAACCGTATCGAAAGCATCCAGAACCAGATCGCCACCATCAGGCAATCCCTTGCAACCGATGAGCAAGGGATAAAGGATGGAAAATACAAGTCAGTCCTCGATGGGATGACCGCCCTTGATAAGAAGTTGACATCGCTCAAAGACACCCTTTACACAAGGTCCGTCCAGCACGACGTCGGCGAGGACGACATTCACGATTTCACTCATTTTCATTCGCGCCTCACCGGGCTCCTTTACAACTTCATGGTGCCTTACAATGGAGTACCGACGGAAGTCGTCATGCATCACACAGACCAGTTGGAGAAGCTCCTCGGTGTGTATCTGGGTCAGTTCAACGATATTCTGACGACGGATATACCGGTGTTTAACAACGCGGCACAGAGTGCTGGCACGCCCACAATATTCGGCGGGCCGACGATAGAAGTGAAGAAATAACTCCATTGCATTATTGAGCGGCGGAGGAAGGAGATAAACTCCGCCGCTCAAAACCTATCCGTAAATGAATTCGCAGTCATGCCTAATGTTACAGAATCAGTGTTATGTTACCTAACGGAATCCCGGCTGCAATGCCGCACGACGTCATTTCACTCCACAAAACACCTCTCAGAACTCCCCAATTACCTCTCCCCCGGTGTTATCATGGAACCGCATCCCTCTTTTGCAAACAGGAACTTGGCATCGAGCTTAATATGGAACTGCTTTACCTTGCATTCACGGCGGCTATCACATAAATTACTTCTGTCCGTTAGGGGTGCTACTCCGGTACGATCGGAGCGGCTGAGAAAAAACCCTACGAACCTGATCTGGGTAATACCAGCGTGTGCGCTCTTGGCGCGCATCCCGCAGTTCTCTTTGAGATAGATCCGCGGGAGAGGAAAATGGACGAGGCTTCTTCACTTAGCCGTTTCTATTTTTAACTGCTGGATACTCGGATGCAGTTGGAATCGGAAACGGTTTATTTGTTTATGGAGAAGTCATGAAAATTGTTGCTATTACAATAGTTCTTTTAATCGGTTTTCTCGGTATCACGCACGCTCAGGAAAAGTTTACATTGAAAGGCGTCGTGGTGGATTCCACGGAGGATTCGAGGGTACCTGACGCTGAAATAAACCTCACACAGCAAAGAATCACTGTTAAGACAGATGCCGATGGCAGATTTGAGATTCCGGGACTTGTCCGGGGTAGTTACTCAATTCGAGTGACGGCTACCGGTTACGAGCCGGAAAGCATCGAGGTTGAGGTTCCGGCAGAAGAATTCAGCGTCTATCTGAGCCGAAAGACCTACAGACTCCAGCCCATACTGGTAACCGCGCAAATCGCCCAGAGCCGCAAGACACCCGTAACTTTCAGTAACCTTTCGCAGAAAACCATACATGAGCAATATGCAATTCAGGACGTTCCCGTGATACTCTCGCAGCTGCCGTCCATCACTGAATACTCCGAGAACGGCGAAGGTATAGGCTATTCTTACATCACGATGCGCGGCTTCGACCAGCGAAGAATCTCAATAATGGTCGACGGGATCCCTCAGAACGATCCGGAGGATCACAACGTTTACTGGATTGATATGCCCGATTTGCAGGCAAGCACGGAGACTATCCAGGTACAACGAGGGGCCGGGACGGAGTTCTATGGCCCGCCGGCAATCGGAGGATCGATCAATATCGAGACCACAAATCTGGCAAACCAGAGGAAGCTCAACGTTACGTTCGGTGCCGGCTCGACAGGTTCGCTTGGTGGAATTGCGCAGAGATATTCCACCACATTAAGCTCAGGACTGATCGGCGGCAAATATGCATTCTATGCCCACATGGCAAAGAACATGACGACAGGCTACAGGCAGGATTCCTGGGTCAACTTAAACAGCTACTTCCTGAGCGCCACGCGTTACGATGAACATTCCACCACGGAGCTCGACATTTATGGCGGACCAATCTCGGACGGCCTTTCGTACCTGGGGCTCCCAAAATTTGCGGCACTCGACAAAAACCTCCGCACCTCAAACTGGGACGACTGGAACACCGACAGCAGCATGGTGAACTATTCGCCCCACATGACCCGGTTCATCTCGAGCAACGGCCTCGACACGGTTTATGCAGTACCGAGAAGAAACACGGAGATTGAAAATTTTTCCCAGCCGCATTTTTCCATCATGAACGAATGGGAAATATCGCCCGTCGTTACGCTCAATAATTCGGTCTTTGCCATATTCGGGTCCGGTTTTTACAATTACGACGGCTCCTGGGCTGACACAAGCTATTTCAGGATAACTTCTCAATACGGCTTTAACCCGACCGGTAATCCCAGCAACGCGCTGATACATGCTTATGTAGGGCTTCAACAGTACGGCTGGCTTCCCCGGGTTACTATCCGTCATGAGAACGGCACATTGGTACTCGGCGCCGAGCTCGACCGAAACTATTCCGACCATTGGGCGACAATCGAATGGGCGAATAACCTGCCCGCAGGCGTTTCATCTGATTACCGATATAACCAGTGGCACGCGCGGACAGATGTTGCGACAGCCTACGGCCACGAATTATACAGCATAAACACGAGTACTACACTCATGCTCGACCTGGAATATGAATTCAAAGAGTACAAATTTTACGGCGAGAAATTCGTCGGAACGCAGTTCATTGTTCCATATCACTTCCTGAATCCAAGGATCGGCGTCAACTACAATCTGTCACGCACTTCGAATGCTTATCTGAGCGTGAGCCAGACTTCCCGTGAGCCGCAACTTGCAAGCATATACAACGCAGATGAATCGAGCGGAGGTGAGACTCCGAACTTCGCGGTGAATTCTAACGGTACTTACAATTTCGGGGAGCCCCTTATCAAACCTGAGACACTTGACGATTACGAGTTGGGATATCACTATGATAACGGAAGGTTGACTTTCGGTCTTACGGCGTATTGGATGGAGTTTTACAATGAACTTGTTTCCAACGGCCTCCTTGATCAGTATGGTCAGCCGATCACCGGGAATGCGAAGCGAACCAGACACATTGGACTCGAGCTGGAAGCCAATGCAATCATCACAAATGACTTTGCCGTTTACGGCAACGTCTCAGTCAGCAGAAACACACTGATAAACTACACGAGCTACATCGACACAGCCGGAAACACAATCGATAACGGAATATCGCTCGATGGCAACACATTAGGCGGCTTCCCCGAACTGCTCGGAAACATACGTGCAACATACGCGACGGACAATTTCTCCGTCGTCCTCCTCGGCCAGTATGTCGGGTCTCAGTATACCGATAACTTCCAGCTGGCGTCGCGCGAGATCAGCCCATATTTTATCGTAAACGGCTGGTTATCATACCGCATGCGTAATTTCCTGTCGCTTTCGTCGGTCGACTTTAAGCTGTATGCGAACAACCTGTTGAACCGCCTTTACATTGCACACGGCGAAGGTATATACTTCTATCCTGCGGCGACAAGGAATTTCTTCGTCACCTGTTCAGTTGACTTTTGACACAATGAACCTTGAAAATTTCGCTTTGCTCATGTGCAACGGAGTCCCACCATCCCGGGAGAGACTCCGTAAGCTTCTGCCCAACCCCACCAAGATAGTTTGTGCGGACGGCGGCGCAAACAAGGCCAGGTCGATCGGTCTGGAACCGGACCTGATTGTCGGTGATCTGGATTCCCTTGAGCAGTCAGACGGCGGGTTTGTCAATGCAGAGATCGTCAGTATCCCATCGCAGGATAACACCGACTTTGAGAAGACGCTGGACCTGCTGCTCGAAAGAGGTCTGACCCATTTGCTCATAGCCTCTTTTTCCGGCGGCAGAATCGACCAGACGCTGGCGAATGTCCAGATAGCCTATGAGTATTCGAAGAGGTGCAATCCGGTACTCGCGGACGATGAGTACCTGATCATTCCGGTTACGGACCGACTCAGAGAACGTGTCAGGCCGGGAGAACTGGTATCTCTACTGCCGATGGAAGATAACACGGTCGTAAGCACGAAAGGTCTGGCTTACGAGCTGAAGCGAACAAACATACCGAAGGGCGGACACGGCATCAGCAATCGTGCAGTTGCCGAAGAAATAGAGATCGAGGTGCACCATGGCGGCGTCCTGGTCTTCGTGAAAGACATATGACTGTTACATTTTCCCCGGCCGATTGGGCCGTAGTAATTGTGTACTTTGCGAGCGTCGTCTTCGTGGGCTTCCGCGCAGCCCGGCGGGCTCGTGGTCCCATAGATGAATACCTGGTCGCCGGACGGACCTTGACGCTGCCGATATTCGTGGCCACACTCGTGTCGACGTGGTACGGCGGGATACTTGGCGTCGGTGAATTTTCATATCGATACGGGATTTCCAACTGGTTCATTTTCGGCGTCCCGTACTATATCTTCGCGGTCATCTTCGCGATCTTCCTTGCGCCGAAAGTACACAATGCCAAGTTGCACACTATTCCGGACAAACTCAGGGAGACGTACGGCGAGGCAACGGCTAGAATGGGCTCGTTTATCACGCTCCTCATCGTTACTCCTGCCCCGTACGTTCTAATGGTGGGCGTACTCGTTCAGATGTTGTCCGGATGGAGCCTGGCCGTATCTGTCGGCTTTACCACTGTAGTCTCGATAGCTTACCTGTACGCTGGAGGATTACACTCCGACGTCCGCACAAACAGCCTGGAATTCATTTTGATGTACATTGGTTTCGGTGTGATGCTCCCGTATTGCTACATTCATTACGGTGGCCTGTCATTCATCGAATCTCACGTACCGCCGGGTCACCTGACAATCACAGGCGGCAATTCATGGCAGTATATCATTGCATGGTTCTTCATCGCGAGCCTCACGCTCATCGATCCCGCTTTCCATCAACGATGTTACGCGGCCAAATCCGGAGCAGTCGCAAGATACGGCATTCTTGTCTCTACTATCTTCTGGCTGTTCTTTGATTTCATGACCTCTACCACCGGATTGTACGCGCGCGCTATTCTGCCTCATCTCAGCGACCCTACCATGTCTTATCCTGCCCTTGCTCAGGTTGTGCTGCCTGGCTTCCTGAAAGGATTGTTCTTTGTGGGTATGCTTGCCAGCATCATGGCCAGCCTTGAGAGTCTTACTTTTATCTCCGCAGTTACAATAGGTAAAGATATACTCTTTAGCTTCTTCCACAAGAACGATTCAGCGGTAGACGCAAAATCGAGAATCATGAGGTACTCACATATCGGCATATTTGTGACTGCCGCGATCTCCATTGCAATCACGCTGCTTGTACCGTCGGTCATCCAAATCTGGTACGATCTCGGCGCCGTGTTCATACCTGGACTCTTGATTCCACTTCTCTCCAGCTATTATCCGAAGCTACAGGTATCCCCAAAGTACATCTTCCTTTCGATGACTTCAGGGTGGGTCACTTCCCTGTTTTGGCTTTTTTCAGGAATGGCCGGACATGACACTTTAAGTTCGAGCTATCTTTTCAATATCCAGCCGATGTATCCAGGGCTGTTTCTTTCCGCGGTCTTCTACTCGATTGGGTTTGCAAAAAAGGCGAAAGAGGCGTCCGAAGTCAGCGGCATCTCAAGCATCGCAGAAGAGAAGTAATAACTTTCGGGAAAATCAGAACCTGACCCGGAGGCTCAATGCCACGGCAGTGCCGGCGGGGGTTGAACTCAAGTTGGGAGAGACTTCAAAACCCGAGAGTTCGGCATCCACATAAGCGTCTGCCAGGGAAAGCAAATAAACGCCTGCCATATACCAGGCGTAAGAGTCGCGCTGATCCCTGTATGAGTCGCGAAGATCCTTTAAGTTCAAGTTCCCGTAGGGAGGATAAATGCTTATGGAGTTGGAATACTGAGTGCGATAATATTCATAACTCTTGTTGCTCGAGAGCCACTGCGTGACAAAGAAGACCTGAGCGCCGATAATGATCGGCACTTTCCAATAACTGCCGTTATAGACTTGACCGCCACCCGGGATTGCCGCGGACAGCAACACGGCTACCAGCGGCGATCTCAATTCCGAACCCGCATTTGATGTATCTGCCGCTTGCCCCTGAACCGTTTTACCCGAATCGACACTGACTGTGTCAAACCCCAGCCCGTGCCGTAATGAGGCCGATGCAAAATCATCCTGGCGGTATGTAACGGTCTGGGCCTTAGTTCCGTTCGGTAAGAGAGACGCGAGAAAGAGTAGAAGAGCTATTCCCTTCTCCCAAAAATTTACGTCACTTATGCGCAATAATCTCAATTTCAATCAATGCATTGCGTGGAAGCGCTGATACCTCAACGGTTGTGCGGGCTGGTGGATTTTCCTTGAAATATTCGGCATAGATCTTATTAAATTCAGAAAAATCACTCATGTTCTTCAAGTAAATCGTGGACTTTATAACGTTGGAGAGAGTACACCCTCCGGCTTCCAGAACTGCGGCTATGTTCTTCAAGACCTGGTGAGTCTGATTCGCCAATCCGTCCACCATCTCACCAGTTTCAAGACTCAGGCCGATTTGCCCTGAAAGGAAAAGCAATCCGTCCATATCAATACCCTGTGAGTACGGCCCTATCGGTTGCGGTGCACTTTTTGTCCTCAGAATCCCCATATGTAGTGTCATTCACTCCTTTCGATCGCCCAGGATCATCTCGATAATCCTCTCAAGATCATCGTCGGTGTAAAACTCAATTCTTACTTCGCCCGTATGCTTATCACTATAAGCGATCTTCACCTTGGTTGCCAAGTGTCTGCGAAGCTTGTCAGTTAAGTCGAGTATGGTAGTATCTTCTTCTAATGAAGTGGAGCTTCCATCCTTAAGAGAATGCGAATCGGATGAGCGGTTGCTCTTTCCGAGCAATCGCCTGACCTCCCTTTCAACCTGCCGGACGTTGAGATTATTCTGAACGACTCTCTTGAACAACAGAAGCATTTCCTCCTGATTATTGATTCCAAGGAGGGCTCTCGCGTGTCCCGCCGAAATCGCGCCGGAAATCAGCCCCTTCTGTATCTCGGCTGGAAGCTTAAGAAGCCTCAGGGAGTTCGTAACCGTCGCGCGATCCTTCCCCACTCTGCCGGCAACTTGTTCCTGTGTAAGAGAACACTCGTCGATCAGTCTCTGATACCCTGTCGCTACCTCAATCGCATTCAAGTCCTCACGCTGTAAGTTCTCGGTTAACGCCAACTCCAGCATCTTCGTGTCAGAATTGATGTCAATAACATAGGAAGGTATTTCAGCCAACCCGAGCTCCGTGACCGCTCTGAGACGCCGTTCACCCGAAATGAGCTCGAACATTCCGTTCTCGACGTGGCGGACTGTGATAGGCTGGATAAGTCCGTTTTCCCGTATCGAGTTTTTCAACTCCTCAAGGCCTTCCCGGGGGAACTCCTTCCTGGGCTGAAACTCATTTGCCCTGATCTTTCGAACCGCTATTTTGGAAATTGAACTTGCTTCGGGCTGAGTTGGACTTTCCGGGGAACCACTGACAGGGAAAGTATCTCGTTTAATCAGGGCATCTAACCCTCTGCCAAGCCGAATGTTAGATTTCACGTTTTAGGTCTCTCCCCATCTTCTATCTGGCCGTCAGAAACCGGCTTCTTCTCCTCAAGATGCTTCTGCACCGGAACGGGTACGTTGCGGTCCAGGAATTCTCTGGTGAGCTCCATATAGTGTTTCGCCCCGAGGGAACCGGCATCATAAAGTATAATTGGCTTGCCGAAACTCTGCGCTTCGCTTAGCCGAACGTTCCTCGCAATTACAGTGTGAAATACCCTGTCCTCAAAATAACGCCGTACCTCCCCGACAACTTGGTTGGAGAGTTTTAGACGCGAATCAAACATTGTCAGGAGGACACCCTCAAGCTCCAGGCCAGGGTTGAGGTTACGCTTTACAATTGAGATTGTGTTTAGGAGCTGTCCGAGTCCCTCAAGAGCGAAATATTCGGTTTGAACAGGAACAAGAACGCTGTCGGCCGCTACGAGAGCATTCACTGTAAGCAGGCCAAGCGAGGGAGGGCAGTCTATGAAGACAAATTCAAAATTTTCCTTTACCCGCGTGAGCGCATTTCTTAGAAGCGACTCCCGATTTTCAGTCTCAACCAGCTCGACCTCGGCTCCTACTAAATCAATATCTGACGGCATGAGTTTCAGGAAAGAAAGAGCTGTATCCTTCACTGCGCCGTCAGCTTCCGAAGAGCCTATCAAGATATCGTATGTGCTTGAGTGGGGCTGCTCCCTGTCGAATCCAAGGGCGCTTGTCGCATTCGACTGCGGATCTATATCCACGAGAAGGACTTTGTGCTCCAGGGCTGCAATGCATGCGGATATGTTGACTGTCGTCGTGGTCTTGCCTACGCCGCCCTTCTGATTCGCAACGGCTATTATTTTGCCCATTATGCGATCCTTCCGCCGTGTCCGAACAAAGAGAGGGAGGCGAAGACTTTTATTTTCTTTACATCGATGGCTGGGCCCACTTCACCGGCGTCAGTTTCCACCGATGAAAGAGATCTACTTGCAGCGAGTGAGTTCATTTGTACTGAATATAAATTTAGTAGCTCAAAATTTCAATAATTTGCCCCCGTTTCAATCGGGCACCTTTCGGACGCATAAGACTGACCTAACGAATCTGAATCCGCGTTCCCGTCACGAGTCCTGACTCGTCACTTGCCAGGAAAACGAAAGGATCGGTAATCTCGGCGGGGAGTTTGTAGGTTGAAGGATCAATATCGGGAAACGCCTTCCGTATCATATCCGTATTTGTGCGGCCCGGATCGATTAAGTTCACTCTCACCCCCGCGTCTCTAAGCTCCTCAGAAAGCATCATCGAAATGCCCTCGACTGCAAATTTTGACGGAAGATAAGCCCCCCATTTGGGAGACGGCCAGCGGACGACACCTGACGTAATGTTAATTATGGAACCGGCCCCCTGCTTCTTCATTTCGTTGGCTACCAGTTTCGACATGATGAAAACGCCTTCCACGTTTACTTCAAAAACTCTCTTCCAGTCGCTCAGCTCGATCGAAGTCACTTCTACCCTTTTTCCCAGCAACCCGGCGTTGTTCACCAAGACGTCTATTTTGCCGCTTAGTTCCAATGTCTTCCTGACAACTTCGATGCACTGACTCTCCGAGGAAATGTCTGCCGCGATCGTCGTACAACCGAGCCCTTTCCTCTCAAACTCGGCAGACAGCGAAACGAGATTTTCTTCGTTCCGCGCTACGGCAATCACTTGCGCTCCTTCCTCTGCGAATTTGAGCGCCACTGCCCTCCCGATGCCTCGGGACGCGCCGGTGACGACCGCCGTCTTGCCCTTTAATCTCATGCATCAAGATAACTCCGTCATCAAAACTCTTCAATTGATTGTAAGGGCGTCTCAGGATATATTTTTAAAAATCAGGTGGTGATAATGAGAACCGTTGTTTTCCTTCTCTTCGTGGTTGCGGCAATCGTGTTCTTCTCCTTCAATGTGAAGCGCCTCACCGGTTACCTGAAGGTCGGGAAACCGGAAAAGAGATCGGGTAGCTCGGGCAAACGAATCAAGAATGTACTCTCCATCGCCTTCGGACAGAAGAAGCTCCTACGGGAGCCTCTGGCAGGATGGATGCACTTCTTCATCTTCTGGGGATTCGTGATCTTACTGACTGCAATTTTGGAGTCCTTCCTTCAGGGATTCGGAAAAGACCTGTCGTTCCGCTTCCTTGGCGTATTCTACGGCCCCCTGGTCTTTCTGCAGGATGCGCTCGGCATCCTCGTTATCATATCGGTCCTCGTGGCTCTCTACCGAAGAAACGTGGCGCACGTCAAGCGGCTGCAGTTTTCCAGCCATTCTTATTGGGATGCAAACCTGATTCTGGCCATGATTCTGTTTATAATGGTGACTATGTTCCTGCAGAACGCAGCTCATATTGCCCTAGAGGCATCTCTTCCGGCCAGGCAGGATACCCTCGATTCCGGTGCAAGATTTTTCTCATCGACTCTGGCGTCTCTATTTCTTCCCGTCTCACTTCACGCTAAGAATTTATTTTTCAATATTTTCTGGTGGGCACATGTTTCGCTGGTCCTGGGTTTCCTCAACTACCTCCCATACTCGAAACATCTTCACATCGGCTCCTCATTTTTCAACGTCTATTTTTCGGGTATCGGCCCACGCGGTGAGTTGAAGCCGCTGAATCTCGAGGCAGAAGACGTCACCCGATTCGGCGCCGGGGACATAGAGGATCTTACGTGGAAACAACTACTGGACGGTTATACTTGCACGGAGTGCGGCCGGTGCGACTCAGTATGTCCGGCAAACCTGACTGGCAAACCGCTTTCCCCAAGAAAGGTGATTACCGATATCCGTCATCGGACAATGGAAAAGGCGCCGCTGCTTGCCGACAAAAAGGAGACAGACAAGAAACATCTTGTCGACGATTACATCACCGAAGACGAACTATGGGCCTGTACTACATGCGGTGCATGCATGGAAGAGTGCCCTGTGACAATAGAGCACGTCAATTCGATCGTCGACATGCGGCGATACCTCGTCCTCAATGAATCCCGCTTCCCTGCCGAGCTTGCCGCTGCCTACAGAAATCTCGAGAACAACTACACGGTCTGGGCGTTCAACTGGAGGGACCGCGCAAAATGGGCAGAAGGATATCACGTTCCGATCGCGGCCGATGTAAAGGACGATTTCGATGTTCTCTATTGGGTCGGGTGCGCAGGGAGTTACGACATGCGCTACCAGAAAGTGGCACGCGCTTTCGCGAAACTCATGAATAAGGCGGGCATAAAATTCGCCATACTCGGAAACGAAGAGAAATGTACCGGCGACCCGGCGCGGAGAAGCGGAAACGAGTATCTGTCTCAGACTCTCATTAAGGAGAACGTTGAGACGCTTAATAGACACAAGGTCAAGAAGATCGTAACGACCTGCCCCCACTGTTTCAACACCCTCAGGAACGAATACCCCGACTTCGGAGGAAATTATGAAGTGGTGCACCATACCGAGTTTATAACAAGCCTAATCGAATCGGGCAAACTCAGACTAACTGCTTCCCAGAAATCACGAATAACATATCACGATTCTTGCTATATAGGGAGATACAACGGCATCTATGACGCCCCAAGGAAGGCGCTCTCCAGCATCGGAGGCGTGGAACTCGCCGAGATGAAACGGTCGAAAGACAAGGGCCTTTGCTGCGGCGCCGGAGGTGCAAGGATGTGGATGGAAGAAAAAACCGGAAAGCGTATAAATATCGAAAGGGCGGAAGAAGCGCTCGCGTTGGAACCGAATGTCATCGCTTCGGCTTGCCCGTTTTGCATGACGATGCTTACCGACGGCGTAAAGGCAGAAGAAGCCCATGGGGTTGAAGTCAAAGATCTCGCGGAGCTGGTCCTTGAGGCTTTGAGTGACTAGATTATCAGTCGGCTGCCCATTAGAATAGGGCAAAGCTATTCATGTCAGGAAGCAGTAGAACAATGTCACAAACGAAAATGGAGGTAAATTGAAATCACTCTTTGCGGCAATGATTACGGTATTGGTAATCAGCACAAGCGGCTTTTCGCAATACAAGCTCGAATATAAGGCTTCGGGTTCAACACCGATTTATTACAAGTCGCACACTTCACTCGAGAGGACGGAGTCGGTAATGGGACAGACCGCTAAGGTGAGTCTCATATCCGACCAGACAATTTCCATGACTAGCAAGAAGTCCGGAGGCGACCTGGTATACCTGATCAAAATTGACTCAAGCGAGAATGTCGCCGTGATGCCTAACGGGGACACGTCACGGTCGTCATCCCCCACGCTCGGCAAGCTAAAGGAAACACGCATTCACCCCGATGGAGACCAGATATCTTCCAGGTGGCTCGATACCGCGTTCGCCCAATCGCAAGCGGGAGAGGCGAAGGATAACGGCAGCTTCTTTATTAAGTTGCCAGGCAAGAAAGTCAGTAAGGGCTCGACGTGGAACCAGTTGAAGGTTGATACGATCGGCACTCCGGGCACCGCCGGTTCGCTGGTTGTTAATACCACCACGGGTTACAAGTTCGTCGACGAGGAAAAATTCGACGGTACCCCATGTGCAAGGATCGATTTTACGGGACAGGTTGCACTTCAGGGATCCACTTCTGCTCAAGGGGTGGAAGTTGCAATTAAGGGCAACGGAACCATCTCGGGCTCGGTCTTATTCGATTACGCTAACGGGAAGATAATGAAAATCAAAGGTAAGTCTGACCAGGATGTAACCATGTCCTCCTCCGGGAGTCATCCTGTCTCGGTGCCGATGAACCAGAAGACCGACTACGATCTCTTGTTAATCAAGTAATCGCTGTAAATCATTCTCAGAGCCTGCTCAATATCGGATGCAAGCGTCGAACTGACGATGTAAACTTGATGGTTGGCTGAGTTCAGAAGGTAGATTTGCGGAAAGGATCCTTTCGGCTCAGTCAACTCGAATATTCTACCCGTTATGTGCTCTCTGTTTGAGAGCGTGATTCCGAAATCGACCAAAGTCCCTGATTCGTCGATCGTGCTGTCGACAAATCCAAGCGCGGTTGTTCCCACCAAGCTCTCCACGACATTCCGGGCGGTCATTTCCGGTACATCCGTCCCGTTCACCCGCCACAAAGTGTCACGATGGAAAAAATGGTATAGTGTATCACCTAGCGCAAAATCCGCCGCCTCAATTTCCGATGTACCGAAGTTGAAGATCTTCTTTTCGCGCCAATTGGAAAGAGACTGGCCGACAAGCGTCCTGATGTTTGCGGATAATTCCATGATCTTGTTCTTCCCGGCCAGCTGTATGTAACAACCGTTGAAGTCCGGACTAACGTCTCCGACCCTGACAGAAACAGACTTGCCGTTTGCTTCGGCTAATTTTAAGAAGGGCGACGACGACCCGATACCATAGGCTGAACTATCGGACAAGTTATCCGCCACGACCGTCGCTGACGGATTTGCTGCGACCCGGGAAAGCAACATATTGACCTGGCTCGTCGCCGCGTCAAACCGTATCGGGGAGGTAATCTTCCACAAACCTCCCGACCTCTGCAAATCTATTTGAGGGCCGAAATCTATGTGGATACTTTCGACCTTGGAAGTGTCAATTCCCGCAAACGGTCTCGAACTTTGAGTCGTGGAGGTGGTTGATGTTATTCGCTGAATTGCGTAGATAATTCCCAGAACGACTAAAACACCGACAAGGATTTTAGTTGACTTGCTCATTTCCTGCTTCACCTTCCCTATTTAAGCTTTCGCGGTAAGCTTTCCGCCGTCTACCGGTTCTCCGCCAGTAGAACAGGCCGAATGCCAGGACAATTAGTGGTGGAAGCACGACAATCATATCCTTGGTTGTTTCACGAGTCCCTTCCGTCACCGGCTTGAGCGGCGGCGGCAGGAACGATTTGGAGCGAATGGAAATCAATCCGATGTTGTCCGTCAGGTAATCGACTGTATTTAGAAACATAGACAGGTTCTCAGGATTGCTGAGGAACATGTCCCTGACAAAATTCCCGTCACCCATTACGACTATTCTTTCATTCCCTTCCGTTTTGCGCTCGGGGTCGATTCTCGCGAACCTGTTTGTGTCAGAAATCGAGGAATAAATCTTCCCGCTTATGGCGGCGCCCAG
Source organism: Bacteroidota bacterium (assembly GCA_021825585.1). Lineage (GTDB taxonomy): Bacteria > Bacteroidota > Ignavibacteria > Kryptoniales > JAKASW01 > JAKASW01. The sequence continues at coordinate 59,379 of JAKAGT010000010.1, forward strand.
CAGAAGGTGATGCTCCTCGAACATCTCGCGGGTGAAATGGGCTGCGGGGTTCAGGTCATAGGCCCCTACCCCTCCGTCGACTCCGCTTCGCTCGCTCGAAACTGCAAAAGGAATCACCCTCAAGCGCAGTTTACTTGCAGACGCCGTGTCTACTTCGCTGGGAAACGGTAGAATTATCTGGTGAAGATCCTGAGTCACGACGAACGACTTGTCCAGGCCGCCGACAATCGGAATATACGGATTAGGTACCTCGGTCTGAATCGTCAAGCCGCCTTCTTGCTGCATCATCGAGACGGATGCGCAGACCGCGTCGCGAACGAGATTCTTCTTTATCCCGAAGCCGTAACTGCCGAAGAGTCGCGAAAGATTAAGGGACAGGTTTGTCGCAAACTGGCTTTGCATGGTCGCATTCACCATGCTCATGAGGAATGCGGCTCTGCCCCGGTTCATCATGTACTGGTCGAGGTTGTAAACCTGTGAATCCGCCAGTGCACTCGTCGGCTGGATCATCACCAGGGCAGAAATGGAATCTGGCACGGGCATCGACAGATTTGTCGGATAGATATTGTACCTTCCGGACAAGGCCTGCTCCGCCTTCTGGATATCCTGGAATGACGGCTCACCGTTGCCGACTACGATGGCTATGGTCTTCTTGTTCGGCTGGATAAGGCGTTCTATTCTCGACGCCATTTCGTACTCGAAATTCGAGAGGTTCTCTACCACCGGAATCAGCTGTCTCCGTGCCTGGTACTCCATGACGATGCCCATGAAAGCCCGCTTTACCTCGAGCTTATCGTTGTTGATTACCTGCACCTGTACCTGCGGTATCCCGGCTGAAGTTGCCTGGCTAACTTCCTTGTCAGTTGTCGGGTTCTCGATTTTATACTCCAGCTTACCGTCGGATAGGCTTCTGAATTCCTGAAGCATATCGATCAGCGCCAGACGATTAGCGTTGTATGGAGAAGGGAGGTCCGAGTTGAAATACACAGTGACGATCAAATGATCCTTAAGGCTCTTCAGAAGTTTCTCAGTAGCGGGAGAGAGAGTGTTGACTTTATCCCGCGTCAGATCGATCCGGAAGAACCACCCGCTGACGACGACATTTACCAGCACGACTACGATGAAATAGAGTACAGCCTGCAGAACCACATCGCGAGTTGACTTCTTCATTTGAATTTCAGCTCCAGCCATTTTGACGTCAGACTCGAAAAGAACGCCGTTACGGCGCAGAAGTAAACGACATCACGCAGGTCGATCGCGCCCTTGTAAAAGCTGGCGAGATGGAAATCCGAGCTCGCGTACTGCAGGATATAAGCGACATTGCCGGTAGTGAGAGCCGTCACCTTGTCAAGAATGAAGAAAATGAAGAGGATGAACAGCGCTGTGATGAAAGCGGCCACCTGATTCTGTGTAAGGCTCGAAGCGAATACGCCCGCCGAGACGTAGCCTGCGGCAAGAAACAGCAGTCCGATGTATCCTGCTAATGCGGCTCCCCCGTCGATATTGCCGAGGCTTGCGACCACGATGAAATAAAAAATTGTCGGAACAAGCGAGGCCACGACGATCAGGTAGCTCGACAGCAACTTCGCCAGCACGAGCTTCCCCCGGCTCACCGGGTGAGTCACGAGCACTTCCAGTGTCCCATTCCTGAACTCCTCCGAGAATGATCTCATCGTCAGCGCAGGGATGAAAAACAAAAAGAGGATGCCTGTCAAGGTGAAGAAGGGACGAAGCGTAGCGACGTTCGAGAGAAACAAGCCGTCGGCAAACATGTAACCGGATATGAGAAGAAATACGATGATCACCACATAAGCGGCCGGAGTCTTTACTGAAATCAATATCTCCTTCTTGAGGAGAACACTCAGACTATTGTTGTCCTGTTTCATCGGATCCCACAGTTAATTCTCTGAATATTTTTTCCAAATCCGACCCTGAACTGCTCAGCCCAAGGATCTTGAAACCGTTGGCGACGCATATGTCGAATATTTTTTCCCTCACATCGTTGCTGTCTTCAATCGCCAGATGCAGTGAAATTAATTCCCCCTCTCGATCGAGCGTCAGTTTGCGCGGCTGCAGGGCGTCTTGAAATGCACTTGCAGCAGCGTCGGCCTCGCCGGCCGCTTTTATGAGGACTGCGACACTCCCCGTCCCGCTATGCTGAAGCTCATCGGAGGTCGCGTCGAGAACAAGCCTGCCCTTGTTTATGATCAGCACCCGGGTACAAAGGGCCTGAACTTCCGAGAGGATGTGCGTCGACAGGACGACAAATTTCTCGGTGGCTAATTCAGAGATTAACTGCCTGATCCCGATGACCTGGTTTGGATCCAACCCCGACGAAGGCTCATCGAGTATCAGGATTTTAGGATCGTGTATAATCGCCTGGGCAAGTCCTACGCGCTGCTTGTATCCCTTCGACAATCTGTAGATCGGCTCATAGAGGACTTCCCTCAGTCCGCACCTCTCTACCACGTAATCGAGCCGCTCATTTGTCTTCCTGGGAGGCAGCCCGGCCAGCTGGCCTGTGAATTTGAGATACTCGTGGACCTCAAGCTCCGTATAGAGCGGATTGCTTTCAGGCAAGTAGCCGATCCTGGAGCGAAGTCCGTAATTGTTGGCGTCGACAGTCTCACCGTCGATCACGACCTTGCCTCCGGTCGGCGACAGGAAACCCGTAATAATTCTCATGGTCGTGGTCTTCCCCGCTCCATTTGGCCCAAGGAAACCCACTACGCTCGGCTTGTCTATCTCGAATGATACGTTGTCGACTGCCTTCGTATCACCAAACAATTTGGTGATTCCCTCTACTTTAAGACTCATAACGGTTGCAAATTTATCTCCGTTGAACAAAATTGTCAACACAAAAATAATGCCCAATATACTGAACCGCGAGAACGCAGATTCGTCTATTCCAAAGAAGTCGAATGATAGGCGAATCGAAGAGAAAGATCTCATCGACCGTGCACTTAAGCAGGATGAAACGGCATATTCTGATATCATCAGCCTCTACAAGGGGAAGGTTGCCGCGACGGTTTATTCCATCCTCGGCAGAGAGTACGTCGAGGAAATTTCGCATGAGACCTTCATCCGCGCGTTCAACTCGATCAGGCAGTACAGGAGAGACTCGTCATTCTACACTTATTTGATCCGGATCACCGTCAATCTCTGCCGGGACGAGATAAGGCGAAAACAGATAAAGCGTATCTTCAACTTCACCGAAGTCTTTAACAGAAACGAAGAGAATGATGCTCAGGAACAAATACAGACCGGAGCTTCCAGCGACCCGATCAACATCTACGACTCTACGGAGACCGTGGAAATAGTGAGAGAAGAAATGAACAGTCTTCCCCCCATCCTCAGGGTCGCAGTGACTCTTCGCGAAATCGACGAGTTGAGTTACAGCGAAATTGCCAAACTGCTGAAGATAAGTGTCGGCACCGCGAAGACGCGGGTGTTTCGCGCGCGACAGATCTTACGCGACAAACTAACTGGGAGGCTTAACTATGGACAATAGTTGCCGTTTTTCAGTTTACGTCGATGACTTCGTTCATGGCGAACTGGACCGATCACAGATGCAATCATTCGAGGATCACGTCCGGTCATGCACCGCATGCAAGGAGGAGCTCAAGGACGTTCTGAAGTTCAGGGATACTGTCAGGTCCGCCTACGCTGCGGCTCTCGATGAAACCTTCAACTACAGAGTGATAAACACCCTCAGGTCCGAGAAGCATTTCGAGCGCGGGAAAGAAATTCGCGTTGCACTTGAAGACATAGTGATAAGTCTCGCGACACTGGTGGCAATCGTCATGCTGGCAATTCGGATATTCAGCACGCCGAGCGTCAGCACGGTTGACATGGTGGGAAGACTGACGAATATAGAAAGAAGCTCGCTTCAGCAGTCTGCTCTTTCAAATGATCGGGTACTCGAACTTGTCGTGAGGAGAAAATAATTGATTACGAAAAAAATTCTGTGGGCAGCGATAATCATCTCGATGATCATCGGCGGGATTGCAGGCTTCGCAATCGACAGGTTCGAATCGCAACCGAGCTCTTCTCACTTCGGCAAGACCAAGTTCATTAATTACATGACCAACGAGCTTGACCTGACCGTCGTACAACAGAAGCAGCTTGATTCAATTGTCACCTACGTACATCCAAAATTTCAGGCAATTAGAAAGAACTTCAGATCGGAATTGAAAAACCAAATTGACTCCACGCAGGACATGATCAAGTCCATTTTGACGCCCGTTCAGCGGTCAAAGATAGACGCCTTGTACAGCAAAACAAAAACAGGAAGCGACAACAAATAGGGCAATGTATGAGCAAGAACCGAAAAAAGGTTTATTACTACATCACGGGTATAATAGTTCTCCTTGCTATATTCGTTTATCTAAGACTGAGGGCCAACGCCGCCGACGCGGGAAAAGTGCTTCGCCCTGCCCCGACAGTTCAGGTTTCTGACCCGCGCGTTGGCTCCATCGAAAGGACTATCTCCTTCACCGGGGATATCGATGCCATCCAGGAGGCCACCATTTTTCCGAGGGTAAACGGAAACATCGAAGAGGAATACGTAAATATTGGGAGTTACGTCACGAAGGACAAGATACTCGCGCTGATCGACACGTCGGTATATTCGGAAAATGTTCGGCAGGCCAAGGGAATTTACCTGCAAGCAATGGCCACGCTGGAAAACGACAAACTGACGTACGAGAGAAACAAGAGCCTGCTCAGCCAGAACCTCATTGCGAAGCAGGACCTCGACAATTCCGAAGCGGCCTATAAGGTTGCTCTCGCCCAGGAGCAAGCAGCTGCAGCCACCTTGAAGAATGCGGAGATCCAGCTCGGTTACTGCCGCGTGCAGGCACCTTTCACCGGTTATGTCACGCGGCGATTTTTCGATCCCGGGACTTATGTGACATCGTCAACCAATTCCAATAGCTCCACTCTTTTCTACCTGGCCGATTTGAACAGGGTGAAGGTCCTGGTCAATGTCCTTGAAGAAGACATCCCTCTCCTGCCGAAGGTCGAGGATGCGCAGATAAAAGTGGACGCTTACCCGAACGTGACTTTTCACGGTAAAATAACCAGGATAAGCCAGCAGCTTGACCTTTCGACACGTACGATGCCGGTCGAGATAGACATCGATAATCCGAGAGGTTTGTTGAAACCCGGGATGTTCGCAAACGTCGACTTGATTTTTGACAAAGCCGAAAACGCCCTGGTCCTTCCCTCCCAGGTTATCTTGAAGGATGACTCCGGAACCTATGTTTACACTCTGGATGGCGGCGACGTCGTTCACAAGAATTATGTAAAGATAGGGGTAGTGCATGACAACGAGGATCAAATACTTTCCGGATTGACTTCCGACAAACAGGTAGTCTTCATGGGATACGACATGGTACACGACGGAATGAAAGTCAGGGTGGCAAGATAATCATATGTGGTTAACCAGACTTGCTTTAAAATATCCCATCTCTACTTTGATGGGTTCGATAGCCATTTTTGTCCTTGGACTAGTTTCTTTTCTGCAGCTTCCGATAGACATGCTGCCGAACATACAAATACCGGTTGTATCGGTAATAACATTTTACAACGGTGCTGCCCCGACGGATATGGAACAGTCGGTCACAGTTCCTCTCGAACGTGCAGTAAGCAGCACGAACGACATAAACTACGTTCAATCCCGCACGCGAGAAGGCATGTCGCAGATTTTCGTGTACTTCAACTGGGGTACAAATACCGACGTCGGCCTGGTTGACATCATTCAAAAAGTCAACAGGGCACTCGAACTATTGCCTCCCGGCGTATCTCAGCCGGTGGCGTTGCAGTTTGACATCAGCAACATACCTGTCTGCACCGTAGTTCTGAGCAGCGATATGGATCCGCGCGACCTGTACGATCTCGCATACAATGTGATCGAACCTCAACTCGAACATCTTCCGGGCGTGGCTCAGGCGGCCGTTACCGGCGGCGAGATAAGAGAAATCCATCTTGTTATCGACAGAAACAAGCTCGAGGCGCTTAACATTCCGATCGAGGCTGTGACGCAGGCCGTAGCAAACTCCAACCTCATTCTGCCGTCTGGCGACCTTAAGACGGGAATGTACGACTATTCTTTAACCACGGAAAGTCAGTTCAGCCTCGTCAAGCCGATGGAAAACATAGTCGTGAAAGTCGTAAACGGCGATCCCATAAGAATTAGCGACATAGGCAAGGTCGAGGACTCTTTCCAGGAGCAAACTGAAGTTCTTAGGGTGAACGGAAAGAACGGCGTCGTCCTCAGGATACAGAAATCTCCGGATGCGAACACGGTAGATGTCGTAAAGGAAGTTATGGACGATCTGCCGAAGCTCCAGGGCGCTCCTCCATCAGTCAAGTCATCGGTCGCGTTCGACCAGAGCCGCTACGTTAAACAATCGATCAGCGGTCTCGAGCAGGAAGCTGCAATGGGAGCGCTGCTTGCGACCATCGTCATCCTGTTGTTCCTGAGGGACTTCAGAAGCGCTTTGGTGGTGTTCATCGCAATTCCGCTGTCAATACTCGTGACTTTTGTCTTCTTCAGGTTCAGCGGGAGCTCGTTGAACATAATGACGCTTGGTGGACTGGCTCTCGGTGTGGGCAGGATGGTCGACGATTCAATAGTGGAGCTTGAAAACATAACCCGGCATTTTAACCTCATGGGAAAGACCGGCGTCGGCAAGATGCAGGCAACACTGGATGCTGCCCTGGAAGTCGCCGGACCGATCTTCATCTCCACGCTGTCGACGGTGATAGTGTTCCTTCCCGTGATCTTCCTTTCGGGAATAGCGCAACTGCTGTTCATGCCCCTTGTGCTCACTATAACCGTCGCGCTATTCGGCTCGTTTTTCGTCTCGCGGACTGTCACTCCCCTCCTCTGTAACCGTGTCCTGAAACCGGAGGAGGAAATCGATCCGAATTCAAAGAAGTTTACAGATAGGGCGAAGTTGAGCTCCAAACACTTCTTCGACGAACTCGATAATACTTATCAGAGAATTATCGCGACGGCGCTCAGGCACAAACGAGAAGTCATCCTCGGTGTTGCGGGATTCGCTGTTCTCTCGTTTTTGCTTTTCAAATTTGTGGGGACTGAGTTCTTCCCCAACAGCGATGAAAGTCAATTCACGGTAACCCTCAAGATGCCTGTCGGCACACGCATCGAGGAGACCGAAAAATATGTTGCAAAGGTCGAGCACTTAATCAGGAAGTATGCTCCGGAAACCTCAAAGATTATTTCCGACATCGGGGTTCCCAACGAGAAAAGCGGAAACCTTTTCAGCCAGAACGCGGGAACCTATGCGGCGAATATTCAAGTCCAGCTCACGGACCCGACACAGCGACAGAGGTCGGAAGATCAAATAATGAACGCACTTCGTCCGAGGCTGATGGGCCTGCCAGGGGCGCGCATATTTCTGGCGCCAGGAGGCTTTCTGCATTTCCTGCTTAACTTCGGATCCAATGCTCCAATAGACGTGGAAATCATGGGATACGATCTTAAGACCGGAATGGGCCTCGCACATCAGGTCTTGGACGCCGTCAGGACGACGCCAGGTGCAACCGACGCACAGATCAGCATGGATCCCAATATGCCGCAGTTGAAAGTCGTCGTAAACCGCGAGAAAGCAGGCGCCCTCGGCGTTAACGTCGCTGATGTTGCGAACACGGTTGCAACGGCAATCGACGGCGCTGTGGCTTCACAATACACGGACCCGCAGACCGGCAACCAATACAACATCCTCGTACGCCTGGATTCCACCGACCGCAACCGGATCGACGATGTCAGCAGACTGACTGTTCCAAGTTCGACGGGTCAGCTCGTGAAATTGGGAAACATTGCCCAGGTCGTCATGAGCAACACTCCTGTTGAGATTGACAGAAAGTTCCAACAACGGATCATTGACGTTACCGCGAACGTGACCGGAAGAGACCTGGGAAGCGTATCATCGGACATTCAATCCCGTCTGAACAAGATCTCAGTCCCCACCGGATTTCAGATAGTTCAGAGCGGAAACATCGAGCAGCAGAAGAGCACGTTCAAATCGCTCCTGCTGGCTTTGCTCCTTGCGATTATCATGGTTTACATGGTAATGGCCTCACAATTCCAGTCGCTCGTAGATCCGTTCATTATCATGTTTACCGTACCGCTCGGCGTTGCCGGGGTGGTCTGGGCACTGTTCCTGACAAGCACGACGCTCTCCGTCACATCGTTTGAAGGTATAATCGTTATGGTAGGCATAGTCGTATCGAACGGTATTCTTTTGATCGACTATATCAATCGATTGAGAAAACAAGGCGTGGAGCTCCACGAAGCCGTAACACTCGGCGGCAGAACGAGACTTCGCCCGATATTGATGACGTCACTTGCGACGGTTCTGGGTTTGCTCCCAATGGCTTTCGGAATGGGCGGTGACCGCTCACAGGCGCCCCTCGCAATCGCAGTCATCGGCGGATTAACGGTCTCAACTTTCCTGACACTGATCTTCGTTCCGACGTTGTATACGGTATTCGAAGAGAGGTTCAAGAGGGAAATTAAGGCGGAAGAATGAAAGGAGATAATGTTTACGAAATAGTGATACGGATATAGTTGCATCACGGGCTTACTGCGACCTCCCCGTGGCGCAAAGAAAGGAAGAGATGACGGTGAACCATTTTTCGCGAGAAGCCGCAACGGGTCTTATGTCCATGTCTGGGGCACGGGTGCTCCAAGACGTCGAGGTGACGGTATGTGGTTGACTCGACTCGCTCTCAAATATCCCATCTCCACTTTGATGGGGTCCATAGCAATCTTCGTTCTGGGTTTGGTGTCTTTCCTCCAGCTGCCGATCGACATGTTGCCCAACATTCAAATCCCTGTTGTATCTGTGATAACATTCTACAACGGCGCCGCGCCGACGGACATGGAACAGTCTGTCACCGTTCCCCTGGAGCGGGCAGTGAGCAGCACCAACAACATAAATTACGTCCAATCGCGGACCAGGGAGGGCGTATCACAGATTTTCGTATACTTCAACTGGGGAACGAATACGGATGTGGGCCTGGTGGACATCATACAGAAGATAAACCGGGAGTTGGAACTGCTGCCACCCGGAGTATCTCAGCCAATCGCGCTGCAATTCGATATCTCCAACATACCGGTATGCACCGTAGTCCTGAGCAGCGACATGGGTCAACGCGCCCTCTATGATTTGGCGTACAACGTGATCGAGCCCCAGCTCGAACACCTGCCCGGTGTTGCGCAGGCCGCCGTAGTGGGAGGAAAGATCAGGGAAATCCACGTGATCATAAACAGAAACAAGCTTCAATCGTTGAATATCCCGATCCAGGCAGTGTCCCAGGCCGTGGCCAATTCAAACCTCATCCTCCCTTCCGGCGACCTGAAGACCGGCGTATACGACTATTCATTGACAACCGAAAGCCAGTTTAATCTGGTCAAACCGATGGATAACATCGTTGTCGAGGACGTAAACGGCGACCCGATAACCATCGGAGACATCGGCAAGGTCGAAGATTCCTACCAGGAGCAGACCGAACTCCTGAGAGTGAACGGTAAGAACGGAGTCATACTGAGAGTCCAGAAATCTCCGGATGCGAACACTGTCCAGGTTGTCGACGAAGTACTGAAAGCGATACCGACACTTCAGGGAGTCCCGAAGTCGGTCAAGGCCTCTCTTGCATTCAACCAAAGTTCCTACGTGAAACAGTCGATCAGCGGTCTGGAACAGGAAGCCATCCTGGGGGCATTCCTTGCGACGATAGTGATCCTGTTGTTCCTGAGAGACTTCAAGAGCGCGGTTGTGATCTTTATCGCGATCCCGCTGTCGATACTTGTGACGTTCATCTTCTTCAGGTTCAGTGGAAATTCGTTGAACATAATGACGCTTGGTGGACTGGCTCTCGGTGTGGGCAGGATGGTCGACGATTCAATAGTAGAACTCGAGAACATAACGCGGCACTTCAATTTGATGGCCAGGACGAGCGCCAGCAGGATGCAGGCGACGCTTGATGCTGCCATCGAAGTTGCCGGGCCGATCTTCATCTCCACACTTTCGACGGTCATCGTTTTTCTGCCGGTGATTTTCCTCTCCGGCATAGCCCAGCTTCTATTTATGCCGCTGGTGCTCACGATCAGTGTTGCGCTGTTCGCCTCCTTTTTCGTCTCGCGAACGGTTACTCCCCTGCTCTGCCTCAAGATTCTGAAGCCGGAAAAGGAAGTTAATGCGAGCAATGCAACATACATGGATCGGCTGAAGCTCTATTCCAAGAATTTCTTCGAGAGTCTCGACAACGGTTATCAGAGACTTATCGCCTCCACTCTGCATCATAAGAAGTTGGTAGTATTCGGAGTACTTGGATTCTCGATATTCTCCTTCATGCTCTTCAGATTCGTCGGTACCGAATTCTTCCCCAACACGGACGAAAGTCAGTTCGCGATTACGCTCAAACTCCCTGTTGGGACCAGACTTGGTGTAACGAAAAAGTACGTGGAGAAAGTAGAGGAGCTTGTCAGGAAGTACGTTCCCGAGACAAAGACAATCATATCCGATATCGGCGTCCCGTCTGAGAAGAGCGGCAACCTGTTCAGCCAGAATCCCGGCGAGTACGCGGCAAACCTTCAGGTGGAGCTCGTATCGCCAACGCAAAGGAAGCGCTCCGAGGAACAGATTATGAATGCCCTCCGTCCAAAGCTGATGGCGCTTCCAGGCGCAAAGATGTATCTCGCCCCGAGCGGATTCCTCCATTTCCTGTTGAACTTCGGCTCTGCTGCTCCGATCGACGTGGAGATTATGGGATACAACATCAAAACAGGGATGCGACTGGCCAGAGAGGTGGACAACATAGTCAGGACAACCCCCGGCGCAACGGACGCTCAGATAAGCATGGATCCCGATATGCCACAGCTTAAAGTCGTGATAGATCGTGTAAAAGCGGGGGCCCTTGGTGTCAGTGTAGCCCGGGTTGCCAATACAGTCGCGACTGCCATTGACGGCTCGGTCGCTTCACAGTTTACGGATCCGAAGACGGGCAACCAGTACAACATTCTTGTGAGGATGGACAGGAAAGACCGCGATAATATCAGCGACATAAGCAAGCTGACGGTAGCCGGCGCCGCCGGAAACCTTGTGGAGCTGGGAAACATCGCAAGAGTCGAGATGAGGAAGACCCCCGTCGAAATTGACAGGAAGTACCAGCAGAGAATAATAGACGTCACGGCAAACGTGACCGGCAGAGACCTGGGGAGTGTTTCGGCAGACATTCAAAGCCGTCTGAACAGGCTGGTTGTCCCTTCCGGATTCCAGATCAAGCAAAGCGGGAACATTCAGCAGCAGAAGAGCACGTTCAAGTCACTGCTACTCGCTCTCGTGCTTGCCATTGTGATGGTCTATATGGTAATGGCATCGCAGTTCCAATCGCTTGTCGATCCGTTCATAATCATGTTCTCGGTTCCGCTGGGGCTCGCCGGGGTCATATGGGCACTTTTCCTCACCGATACCAACTTGTCGGTCACGTCTTTCGAAGGAGTAATCGTAATGGTGGGGATTGTCGTATCCAACGGAATCCTTCTTGTCGATTACATCAACCGTCTAAGGAAAACGGGCGTTGAGCTTCACGAGGCTGTCACGCTCGGCGGCCGGACCCGGCTCAGGCCGATTCTGATGACTTCTCTGGCAACTGTAATTGGACTCCTTCCGATGGCTTTCGGGATCGGAGGTGAAAGGTCACAGGCGCCGCTGGCCATCGCCGTAATCGGCGGCCTGACGGTGTCAACTTTTCTTACTCTTATTTTCATTCCCACCCTGTATATGATCTTTGAAGAAAAATTCAAGAGAGACATGAAACAGGAATAGTAAGACATGTCGATGTAGAGCGTATGTTTTGGTGTCCGCCCTTTCTCATCACATATCATTCTCCTTCTCACCTGAGGGATGATGTGCATTACTAATTTGATTTTTCGACCTGGGCTGGCTAACATGTTCAACCGTTAGTCATAGGACGATGGAATTCCTGCAAGTCGCAAAAATGCCACAAGCAGCGTTTAGGAGCATCTGTTTCGCGACACAGGCGGACGAAATTGCCGTCGAAATATGCTCAAAATCCTTAGGAGGAAATCATGTACGGTAAGTTTCAAGAACACCTGAGGCAGCAAATCAATTCAATCAAAGAGAGCGGTCTGTACAAGGAAGAGCGCATCATCGCTTCTCCTCAGGGAGCAACGATAAGACTTACAAACGGAAAGACTGTTTTAAACTTCTGTGCAAACAATTACCTCGGGCTATCGAGCCACCCGAAGGTAATCGAAGCCGCAAAGCGCGGACTAGATGAACGCGGATACGGGATGTCGTCCGTCAGGTTCATATGCGGTACGCAGGACATACATAAGGAGCTTGAATCGAAAATTGCGAAGTTTCTTCACACCGACGATACGATCCTGTACGTTGCATGCTTTGATGCAAACGGCGGCGTGTTCGAGCCGCTCCTCACCGAAGAAGACGCCATAATTTCGGACGAACTCAACCACGCGAGCATCATTGACGGCATCCGCGGAAGCAAAGCGGCGCGATACCGGTACAAGCACGCGGACATGAAGGAACTCGAGGATATGCTGAAGTCGGCGTCGGGTGCGCGATTCAGGATGATCGCTACCGACGGCGTATTTTCAATGGATGGAGATATGGCGAAGCTTGATGAGATTTGTGACCTTGCAGAAAAAAATGACGCGCTCGTCATGGTCGATGACTCGCATGCCACGGGATTTGTAGGAAAGACCGGAAGAGGAAGTGTGGAATACAGGAATGTCATGGGGCGCGTCGATATCATCACGAGCACGCTTGGCAAGGCAGCAGGCGGAGCCGCTGGCGGCTTTACGAGCGGGAGAAAGGAGATAATAGAGTTTCTGAGGCAGAGATCGAGACCCTATCTGTTTTCCAATACGCTTCCACCTTCTATTGTCAGCGCCGCCATCGCCGTCTTCGATCTTCTGGGGTCTACGACTGAGCTGCGCGATAAGCTCGAGCGAAATACGACCTACTTCCGGTCGGAGATGACGAAACGAGGGTTCGAAATCAGACCGGGCGAGCATCCTATTGTTCCGATAATGCTCTACGATGCAAAACTGGCAACTGAGTTTGCAAGCCAGCTCCTGGATGAAGGGATTTATGTAATAGGCTTCTCTTTTCCCGTCGTCCCCAAAGGTCAGGCGCGAATCAGGGTCCAGCTCTCGGCAGCACATGAAAAAGAGCATCTCGACAAGGCTATAAATGCGTTCGAGAAGATCGGCAGGAAGCTCGGCGTTTTGAAGGCCTGAGGACTTTCCTCACTTCAGCGAATATTACCGGAGGCGTGAATCCGGAGCCAACTCCGACGCGCCTCTTTTTTTGCGGCTCAGGGCTTGCCGATAAACGAACGAAGCAGCTTCAGATTCACCATGTCCATCGCAAATCCATCTTCGCCCTTAGGCGTCTCGAGTATTTTCGGCACCGATTCAAATCTCTCGTCGTTCATTATCAAACGGAAACCGGCCTTCCCTATCTGGCCTTTGCCGATGTGTTCATGCCTGTCGACTCTTGAGCCGAGCGGTTTCTTCGCGTCGTTGAGGTGAACGGCGTGCAGCAAATCGAATCCGACGACACGTTCGAATTCGTTCATGGTCGCCTCATAGGTCTCTTTCGTTCTGATGTCATAACCTGCGGCAAAGATATGGCACGTGTCGATGCAGACACCCACCCGCTTCTTATTCCTGATCAGGGAAAGCATCTCCGCTATCTCATCAAAACTGCTCCCGACGTTCGTTCCCTGTCCTGCGGTCGTTTCTATTAGCGTAACCACGTCGGCATCGGCCGTGGAGGAGTGGGCGTAATTTACAGAATCAGCAACGAGCCCGACGGCTTCCCTCCTGTCCATTATCGTGTGCGCGCCCGGATGCAAAATCATGTATTTTATCCCGAGCAGCGAGCAGCGCTCGATTTCTTGGATGAATGCGGTTCTGGATTTGTTCAGTAGTAATTCGCCGGCACCGCAGAGGTTGATGAGATACGAGTCATGAGAAACAACCAGCTCGACTTTTGATTTATTCTTTGCCTCTCGGTATTTTAAAACGTCATCGGACGAAATTACCGGGTCGTTCCACTGATTAGAATTCTTGGTGAATATTTGGACCGCGGTGCATGCGACCCGCTCGGCTCTTTCGAATGCGGTGTACAGGCCTCCGGCAACAGACATGTGCGCGCCGAGCAGAACTCTCCGATCTACAGCTGTTTTCTTCATTTTTTAATTTACATGAGCATGGACTTAAAATGAAACAACTCTTCGAACTGTCGCAGAAACAGAGAAAGCTCGTTATCGGCCTCATGAGCGGTACTAGCGTCGATGGCATCGACGCGGTGCTGATTGAAATTGAAGGGAGCGGGACCACCACCCGGATTCGTCAGATTGATTTCATAACTGTTCCCTTTCCCAATGGGTTCAAGGAATTTGTACTGCGAAATTCACAGATCGGAACGAGCGACGTCGCTGACATAACCAGACTTAACTTCCTGCTGGCCCAGCTCTATTCGAAGGCCGTTGAAGCGCTGTGCACCCATGCCAACGTTGCCCAGGAGAAGGTCGATCTCATCGGCTCTCATGGACAAACAATTCATCATCTTCCGGATAGTGTCGACCTATTCGGCGAGAAAGTCGTCGCGACACTGCAGATCGGCGACCCGTCGGTGCTTGCCAAGCTGACGGGCATTGTAACGATAGGCGACTTCAGAGTTGGAGATATGGCCTTTGGTGGACAGGGTGCACCGCTCGTCCCGTACTTCGATTATCTTCTCTTCCGTTCCGAAACAGTTTCACGAGCACTTCTTAACATCGGGGGGATAGCAAACATCACCTATCTGCCCGAGCGATGCGAAGGTCGGGACGTACTGGCCTTTGACACTGGACCCGGAAATATGGTAATCGATCAGATCATGAAGCGCCTTTACGATAAGGAATATGACAAAGACGGACAGACGGCGTTCGCCGGCACAATTCGGGATGAATTGACCGAATACTTAATGATGGATGACTACGTTATTGCCAGACCCCCAAAATCAACGGGACGCGAGCGCTACGGAAGCAGTTATGTCTCCGATATCCTCACCAAGTTCTCCAACCTCGCCAGAGAAGATCTGATTGCAACGGTGAGCGATTTCACGGCAAAAACAGTTTATGAAAATTTCAGGAGATTCCTCTCCCCAACCGCCGTCCAGACGGGCCATGCGCCTTTGGCTGAACTCTTCGTCAGCGGCGGCGGTGCACAGAACAAGTTTCTGTTACATTCTCTCGGCCGCTATTTCGCGGGCACCAGGGTGGGGGTTGCCGAGAATCTCGGAATATCTTCCGATGCGAAGGAGGCCATCTGTTTCGCGGTACTCGCGAACGAGACTGTCTCCGGCAATGCCGCCAACATACCACAGGTCACCGGGGCTTCGAAGGCGACGGTGCTTGGAAAAATCTGCCTCCCGTAGAGCGGCCCCTGGGTTGTTGTGTCAGACCGCAAGTAAGTCCTCAAGTCCGCACGAGGATCCGGCCTGAGAAGTCGCGGCGCTATCTGTTTTAACGAAGTTGAAGAACTTCGCGGACCTTCTTCGCGAGTGTCTTTGGAGTAAAAGGCTTCTGTATGAAGTGAATACCTTCGTCGAGAATTCCACGATGGGCTATGACATTTGCGGTATATCCGGACATAAACAGCGTCTTTATGCGGGGCTTCAGCTTTGCGATTTTATCCCTGAGTTCCTTCCCGTTCATCTTCGGCATGATCACATCGGAAAGGAGTAGATCGATCTCATCGCCGTAAGTTTCGCAAATATCGATAGCCTCCGCGGGCGTATATGCGGCGAGCACTTTGTACCGATATTCTTCCAGGCTGTTCTTCGCCAATTCCAGGAGGTCCGGCTGGTCTTCGACAACCAGAACCGTCTCGCTTCCGTCGAACGACTCGTCCTGCGGCTTTTCTTCCGAAATTTCCTTCCTCCCGTAGGAACGCGGGAAGTATACTCTGATTACAGTCCCCTTGCCCGGTTCGCTGTACACGTTGACGTTGCCGCCGTTCTGCTTGACGATTCCGTAGACGGTAGACAGGCCAAGGCCGGTCCCCTCCCCCTTCGGCTTGGTCGTGAAAAAGGGCTCGAACATTTTATCCTGGACGTCGCTGTCCATGCCTTTCCCGTCGTCGGTCACGGATAATACGACATACTCGCCGGGTGAAAACTCCCTGTGGCCAGTAACATAATGCTCGTCTATCTTCTCGTTGTAGACTTCGATTGTGATTGTTCCGATGTCTTCAATGGCGTCCCTGGAATTTGTTGCCAGGTTGATCAGTATCTGATCGAATTGTGTCGGGTCTATCTTCGTATTCCAAAGGTCCTGGGTTGCATTAAGGACAAGATTAATATTCTCACCGATAAGGCGCTGGATCATCGGACGGATGGATTCGACCGCTGAGCCGAGGTTCAGGACTTTTGGCGAAACGATCTCGCGTCGCGCGAAAGCGAGGAGTTGTCTCGTTAGCTCGCTTCCTCTGTAAGCCGCTTTCAGCACGGCTTCTATCTGGTGATAGATCGGGTCTGTCTCATTCAATTTATTCTTGACTAGTTCGCCGTATCCGAGTATCACGCCCAGGATGTTGTTGTAATCGTGAGCAACGCCGCCTGCCAGCCTGCCAATCCCTTCCAGTTTCTGCGACTGGAACAGCTGTCGTTCGAGGGATTTTTGCTCCGTCTCGTCGAGCAAATACTGTTTTATTCGGACCAATTCACCGTGCTCATCGAAGACCCCGACATAGGTGGCCCTCACATAGACTGGCTTGCCGTCCCGATTCCTGAGTTCCAGCTCATGTTCGGTAAGCTTCTTCTTCCTCCTTACCAGACCTATCAACTCGGTTCTCGTTTCCTTCTTCGCATAAAGTTCGATGACGTTTGTGGAGAGGGCCTCCTCCTCTGATTTAAATCCAAACATCTTCAGAAAACCCGGATTGCAGGCGATGATTTCCCCGTCCGGCAGAGTCAAGGAATCCGCCGTTGGGTCCTCTTCGAAGAACGATCTGTACTGTTCCTCGCTCTTGCGAAGTGCCTCCTCCATCTTCTTGCGAAAATCAACATCCTCGGCAGTACCCTCATAGCAAAGCGGCTCGCCTTTGCTGTCTCTCACGACGCGGGCATTTTCGCGCACCCAAAGAAATGAACCGTCCTTCTTTCTCCAACGGGTTTCCATACCGATAACCTGGCCGTCCTTTTCAATCTTCGCCTTGAAGGCCGACCTGGTATGCCCCCCTTCAAATGAATCTTCCTCCACGTTTGTCTTAGCGAGTTCATCCGGAGATTCGTAACCCAGCATTCTGGCAAGAGCGGGATTCACAAATAGTATCCTGCCGTCCGGCGATGTGCGGTAAACTCCTATGGTGATATTCTCAAACAGATTCCGAAAGTGTTCCTCTGCCGCCCTCAGCGCATCTTCGGCCTTCTTCCTCTCCGTAATATCTTCCAGCGCAGTCCTGATGCCGACTATCTTGTGGCTGACGTCGTACAGGTAATATTCCTCAACGAGGAAATGAATGACCGATCCATCTTTCCGGCAATATGCCCTCTCATAACTCTTCCCTGCCGGGAGATCTCCCGACAGCTTCTTCATCACGTTAGCCTCAGACATGTCATGGTCTTTGACGAACTCCCATACATAATGTCCGAGCATATCTTCGGCACCGTACCCCAGCATGTTCAGTTCGGTTCGGTTTACCCGTACAATGCGCCCTTCACTGTCCAATTCATGATATCCGACGGGAGCATCATCGAACAGCTCTCGGAATCTACGCTCGCTCTCTTCAAGTGCAATTTCGGCAGTCTTGTTCGCCTTCTCGGCTTCCTTCTGTTCCGTAATGTCGCGTGAAAACGTTACCGAATAGCCTTTATCGTCGAACTCAAGAAGATTGACCATCACCTCGACGGGGAGGGTGGTTCCATCCTTTCGTCTGTGCATGGTTTCAAATCGCTTCACCATTTCCTTCGCAACCAAAGCCCTGTGCCGATTCCACTTCTCAGCCGACATGCCGGTATCGATGTCGAACACGGTCATTGCCTGCAGCTCCTCACGTGTGTACCCGAGAGTTCTGCTGGCGTGCAAGTTAACGCTCTTTATGCTACCGTCAGGCCCGATAACAAATATTCCTACCGTGGCACGATCTATGACCGCCTCAGCCAGCTTGACAGCCTCTTCGGCACGCTTCTGTTCAGTAATATCTTCAAGAGTCCCGTCATAGTACAACGGTTTTCCGTCATGGTCCCGCACGACCGAGGCGCTTTCGCGGACTTTGATCGCCGCCCCGTCTTTCCTAATCCATGTGCTTTCCAGACCTATTACAATGTTATCACGATCCACTCTGTCACAGAACTCTTTCCTGCTGTATATCGGTCCGACCTTCGTCGTCTCAAGGTTGATCTCTACCAACTCCTTCATCGAGTCGAAACCGAGCATCCTTACCCCGGCGGCGTTGCACGCGATGAGCCGCCCCTCGCGAGTAGAACGGTAAATTCCGACTGCTGCGTTGTCAAAAAGACTCTGAAGACGTTCCTCTCCTGTTCGTAGTCCCTCCTGAAGCTTCTGCCGGACGGTAACATCGTTGACTGTGACAAACACGGCGGACCTCCCCATGTACTCAACCGTGTGCGAGGCAATTTCCACCGAAAGCCGGATCCCGCTTCTGGATTGGTGAATCCAGACCTCTGACTGTCTGTGGTCCCCTTGCGGCTGCAGAAGGTATTTCTCAAGTTTAGGGAGTTCCGGGTCAGGGCTTACATCACGAACTGTCATACGAAGAAATTCATCCCGGCTGTACCCGTATTTTCGAACGGCAGCGTCATTGACAGCCAGAAACTGCAGAGTCTTGCTATCACAAATCCACATCGGGAGTGGATTGTCTTCAAAAAGGGATAAGCACCACTTTTCGTCCAGCCGCTCGTTTCGCGAGCTAACTTCTTCGCCTGGCATTTGTGTACTCCACGACTTTGTAATTCATCAGAAGGTACATTTCGGAGTCATTTGATTTCACTCTACTAGAAATGTGCCGGATAGCCGGTGTTCGTTGGCAGCCTGTAGTATTTATTTCTTTGCAAAACATCTCACCTGACTGGTCAGAATTTCTCAGAAGACAGCCCGGCTCCTGAGAATTCCTGCACGCAAGTTAAGTCACCGTCTTTCTCAAAGCGGATTAGGCTTAAGGAAGAAGGCTCTTCTATATCTATATCGGCCTTCTTTCGCTCATCTTAAGCCGTTTGAGCGGAAAGGTCCGGCCGATTATTGAAAAAGTAATCATTGAAAAAAAAGGAGTCATGATGCATATTATACCGTTGGCACGACAGGAGGTCGTAGACCTTCCTTGATGCGCGAGTAATTCAGTGGTAGAATGCCAGCTTCCCAAGCTGGACGTCGCGGGTTCGAGTCCCGTCTCGCGCTCACTGGTTCGGTTGCAGCTCACTTGAGAAATGAGATGCAACTCCGTTATCCCGGGCAGTTAGCTCAGCTGGTTCAGAGCACATGCCTTACACGCATGGGGTCGGGGGTTCGAATCCCTCACTGCCCACTCTCAAATGAATCGTGAAGCGGCATCTAGTCCCTGTCAAGGATTTCGCGGATCTTCTTCGTTACCTCATTCAGCCGGTAAGGCTTCTGAATGAAGCCGTCCACATGAAGCCGTTCCATCCTATGAGTCTCTTCCGGCTGCATGAACCCGCTCGCCAGGATGACCTTGACCCCCGAGTTGCTTTCCTTGATGATTCGAAGGACTTCTATTCCATCCAGTTCAGGAAGACCCAGATCGGAAAGGACCAACGCGACATCTCCGTTCTCCGAGAGAACGGATAGTGCTTCCCTGCCGTTCTTTGCAGTCAGAACTCTGTATCCCTTGTCAATCAGAGCGTCCTTGAGAAGTTCCTTTAGCGTTTCTTCGTCCTCTGCGATCAATATCGTCTCTTCACCGCGATTGCTGTCGGAGACTCTCCGGACATCTGAGTGGGTCTCGAAATTATCATTCGGCTTAGTCGGAAAGTAGATTACGAATGTCGTCCCGGCCCCGACCACACTGTCAAGGTCAATGAAGCCGCCGTGTTTCTTCATTACGCCGAAGACGGTCGCAAGTCCGATCCCTGTTCCTTTCCCCTTTTCCTTCGTAGTGAAAAATGGCTCGAAGACTCTTGCACGGGTTCCCTTGTCCATTCCTGTTCCTGTGTCGCTGACGGTAATGGCGACGTATGTTTTCCCATGCGAGTCGCTCACAAATCTACTGACAGCTTCTGTATCCGCAAGACTGGTGGCAATCTTGAGGATACCCCCCGCCGGTTTGCCGTCGGCACGATCCATCATCGCGTCTCTCGCATTAACACACAAGTTCAGAATGCACTGATTGATTTGGATGGAATCTCCGATAACCAGAGGGATGTCGGGGTCGGCTTCCAGGATCATCGAGATTACCTTCGGGAAAGTCTGTGATATCAACCCGAATACTTCCTTGACGACGTCATTCAAATTCAACGGGAGAAACTCCGATTCTTCTTTTCGGGCGAACATCAGGAGCTGTCTCACAAGGCCGACTCCGCGCTCCGCAGCCGATTGAATGGCGCGGACGCATTGCGAGAACCTTTCAGTGTCGAGTTCCCTTTCCATCAGCAGTGATGAATAGCCCATTACTATGCCCAGGATATTGTTGAAGTCATGCGCAATGCCGCCTGCGAGGGTCCCGAGACTTTCCATCTTCTGAGCCTGTCTCAGTGCGATTTCGGCCTCCCTGCGTTCAGTGATGTCCCTGAAGTTCGAGATTATCCCCCCGATAGTGGGTTCGGACTTCAAATTAGAGAAGGTTGCCTCTAGCCACCTCCATGACCCGTCGCCGTGCCGGTTTCGAAAAATCACCGTTACCTTTGCGCGGTCTACCTGTGCGATCCTCGCAATATCTGCTTTCACTCGTAATACATCATCGGAGTGAATATCATCGTACAGATTTCCACCTTCCGGCCTGTATTCCTTCAATCCGAGGATGTGGGCATTGACCGGACTGCGGTACAGTACTTCTCCATTTTCCCCGTAAATTCCGATGCCCTCAAGGCTGTTTTCGATCAGGGCACGAAACCTTCGATCGCGCTGCACGAGAGCCTTCTCCGCTTCGCGCCTTCGAGATTTCTCTTCCTTCTCTTTCACGGTGCGAGTGATCGCAGGTACGAGACGGCTCATCTTTGCCTTTGACACGTAGTCAGTGGCCCCATTCAACAGACTCTCAATCGCATAATCTTCTCCCACGGTGCCGGAGACGATGATGAAAGGAGTGTCGGAATACCACTTATGGGCATACTCGAGGGCTGCTTTCCCGTTGTAAGTGGGGAGGCTGAAGTCAGAAATAATCATGTCATAAGTCTCCTCCGCGAGTGCCCGTTTGAAGTTATCTTCAGTATCGACGCGCCTGAAGCTGCAGAAAAAACCTGCCCGCCTCAGCAGAGTATGTATAAGTTCTGCGTCTTTGACGTCATCTTCCAGATGAAGGATTCTAAGTTCAGAAGCCAAGTGTACATCCTCTCATAGTGTTGAACTACATCGGTTTTGAAGTTCCGTACAACAACCTCCCTTCATCCTGACATCCCATCCATACGGGATCGGAAACAAAATCAGATGAAGATCGCATGATCAGGCTTGATAGTTACGTCTCCACCCGGCCTATAAACCGGGACGGACTTGTAAATTGGATCCGTATTTACTCCGACCCGATTTGTCTGCTTGTCGTTATGTGTCAGTGTCGGAACTGCAATATTTACAGGGGCGGGAAACCGGTAACTTGACACTCCGCTTGTGTCTCCTTTCTCAAGATTTCGACTCCTCCGTACCCATCGAAACGCACTGAGAAAGACACTGACGAAATACCCTCGTGATGACTGCGTATTGGATTCTTTCCATCTTCAGAAGGCCGCTCATCAAAAGGATACTACCTTCGGTATCTTCCGACTTTGGAGCATCGAACGACTTCGATGGAGCCATTGGATTGTCGTTCCTTCTTGCCAGCCTGAATCCGCCAAACGAACTTAGCCTGCAAAATAACCCGATAAAGTGAATAAGACAGGCTTATGCCGCAGGTAAGGCCATCTCATATCGTTTAACCAATGGCCTTTGAATCGAAGACCTAATTCCTTTTTCCTGCTCTACATATAGATATGTCTAAGACTCACATTTTAGTTCCTGCGAGGCTGCAGAAATTCAGAGCATTTGTGGGATTCGAATACTCCTGAGCGGGTGCCTCCCGACGCGGGAGACGGCCCGCAACGTCATGAAAAAGCGAAATCCAGCTATCCGTCTGTCATTTCACGTTGTTCAAGGCCGAAAGCACGATTCCGGGAGTGATCAGTTCCGGCAATATGATCGGCTTGGCGTCTTTGCCGGGCAGGTAAAGGACGTAAAGAGGAACACTGTCCCTGCCGAATTTCGCGAGCGCCTTGGCTATAGTCGCGTCCTGGTTGGTCCAATCAGCTTTCAGTGCGACAATTCCCTTCTTCCTGAATGCATCTTGTACTTCTTCTGAGCTGAAGGCAACTCTCTCATTCACCTGACAACTCAGGCACCAAGCAGCCGTAAAATCGATGAATACAGGTTTCTTTTCTTCACGTAATCTAGTGACCAGCTCAGGCGAGAAGGGCTTCCAGTCAATCCCGCTCTGGTGCGACCCGATCGTGTTCAGAGAGGCCGCTTCAGTGTTGATATTCTGCAAGGCAAAGAAAATGCCGGCCACAAGCGTAAGTGCCGCCACAAGTTGGGCCACCGTTCGGGTGCGTTTGGCCCTGTAGACCGTGCCCCAGCGACCGTAGACCCACGCTCCTGCACCGACGAGCAGCAAAGAGGCGAGGAGAATGAGGACACCCTGTGCTCCGGCCTGCATACTCAGAACCCACAGGAGCCAAAGGACCGTCGCCATCAATAAAAAGCCCATGAACTGTTTCAAAGTCTCCATCCATACTCCCGGTTTAGGCACAAACTTGAGGAGTGCAGGCGAACTCGTGAGGACCAGATATGGGGTCGCCATCCCTAAACCGAGAAATGTGAATATCATAATCGACCGGAATGCAGGCTGGCTGAGTGCAAATCCCAATGCCGACCCCATAAAAGGAGCGGTACAGGGCGTCGCTACGACCGTTGCGAGCACACCGCTGACGAATGACCCAAGGTAACTCGATTTACCGGAAACGTTCTGCCCGACTGACGAGAGAGACACCCCTATCTCAAAAACTCCGAACATATTCAATCCGAACAGGAACAAGAAGATGGAAAGAAGTGTGACAAACCCGATCGACTGCAACTGGAAACCCCATCCGAGAAACTCGCCGCTCGCCCGAAGGACAAGCAGAAGTCCCGCCAATACCCAAAATGATACGAGGACACCGAATGTGAATGCGGTCCCGTGCCGGAAAATCTTCTTCCTGTCCTCGCCCGCCTGTTTCACAAATCCCATAATCTTCAGTGAGAGCACCGGAAGAACGCAAGGCATCAGATTCAGGATAGCGCCGCCGATGAATGCAAATAAGAACATCAGGAGCAGCTCACCAATATCGGAAGATGATACCGGAGTCAGTCCACCGACCTTTAACCCTTTTTCCACCTGCACCTTGAACTCCGCTGCCTTCTCAGAACCTTCTCCTCTCCAGCCGTTGCCCGTTACCAGGACTCCGCCAATTCGCGAGACCGCGGAAGATTTCGTCGTATCCAGCGGGATGGAAAGCAGATATCCGCTCTTTACCTGAGACAGGACTTGTGCGGAATCAGGCTGTATGATAAAAGAAGAGTCGTCGGGGAAAAACATCATCTCCTTGATAGCTCCGTTGAACCAATCCGGTTTCATTGCTACGATTCTCAGATGTCCTTCACCGATTACTGCTTTGAAGCGCCAGCCGGAATCCTCAAGCGGGAGCCGCGAACGGGCCTCTGCAAAGAGCCTCGAATTTTCGGCAGCGAGCTCGGCCGGACCGCCGCTCACCTTCAATTGAACGGAGGCCTCTGCCTTCCCCGGAACACAGCTTTCCTGACACGCAAGCCAGCCAAGATTTGCCGTCAGGCCGACTGTCTGGCCGGTTTTCAAATCGGACGGCGGAGTTATCTGCGCGAGAAGGTAAACCGTGCCGTCATATCCGTAGTTTACCAACCCCTCAAAGTCGAATCTCCTGGGATAGGGCCACTGGATCGGGCCTGCAGTGAATCCCTCGGGCAACTTCCACTGAATTGAGGTTGGATAGCCGGAATTGCCGGGGTTCTTCCAGTAGATGTGCCATCCGGGCGATACCTCTAATCGAACGGCCACCCAGAACGGCCTGCCGGGTTGAACTGTCATGACTTCCGAAATTATGCTCGCTTCGACGTGTGAGGTAACGTTCGACGTTTGTGAGAAGGTCGTGCCGCCGAAGAGTAGCACGGGAATGAAGAGGGTTAATATTCGTTTCACGATTAATCCAGACTGTTTAGTTATCGCCTGATGCAGCTTTTTCATGTCAAATGATTAGATGCAGTTTATCTTATAGCGTTGCCGCTGTAATTCTTGACGGTCTTCTGTAATTGATTGATATTTCGAACCCTGCTGCGGCACCCATTTGTCACAAGAATGTATAACATCGCGTGTTCATCCTCAATGAAGTTAACATTGTGGTTAGACTTTTCGGCCAGATCTCCAGGATGGTGAAAGTGCTAAGGAACAACTTTAGCATAGGTGCCTGTTAAAAATTTGAAACTCATGTTTAGCTGCACTGCCCCGTGAGGTATGAGAACATACTTCCATGGTTTGCCAGCGTGCTTTATGGTGTAGTCGGTGGCATACTTACAGTACTCAAGGGCTGCTTTGGATTTCTGCTGAACCTCGTCGGAATTCATCTCGCCTTCCTTCTTTGTCTCCACCATATAGATGGCATCTGCCGTTTCTGCGACGAAGTCAGGGTGATATTGTCTTGTGTTGTGATTCCAGTAAATGTAGAACTGGTTCGATGCCGGCCTCAGCCACTTGAGGACGTCTTTGTCGCTTTCAAGAATGGCAGCGAAGTCCTTTTCTGTCTTGGAATCGAATTTGTATAGATTATGGCAGGCCTTTGAAAAGCCGCCGAAGATCTTGGTCGGGATTGCGCTTGTCGGTGTTATCGTGTCTGTGTAATGAAAGATGCTGTCCTTTGAATACTTCGAGTAATTGTGCTCCTCAATGCGGGTGAAAGCCCTTACGATCGGCTCCTGGAACGATGGCGTTTCAATGTAGAAATGCTCCATCAGCTGTGCATAGATGAAGTCGGCAATCTCTTTCTTGTGGTACTGAACAACGTTGACCAGCGGGTCCTCGTCAAGATAAGACCGGAAGTGTGTGATGGCTTCATCAGCAAGCTCAAATAAAAAGTCGGACTGTTTGTCGTAGTCGACCTCAGGGTGGTTGATCAGCTCGTTGACAATAATATTGTCAAGCCTGTCGGGTATAATTCGACCTCCCCCGATTACTGTATCGGTGCCGTTTTCCTGTTCACGCAGCTTTTTTATCAGTATCTCCTCGGAAACAGGCTGATATCTCAGATTCTTCGCGTCAAGAACGAAAGGCTTGAATCCGGACTTTACCTCGTTAGACTGTTGTATGACAATTCTCGGGATCTCTATGATGTGCTGAGAAAATTCGGAAACAGCCGCTTCGTATTGCCTCTTTGCTTCGCTGATCAGCTCGCCGGCGAATAAGCTCTGCTGGGGATCAGAGGTTATGTGCTGCTCGATTTTCTGGAAGGCTATTTCGGCAACCTCTTTTGTGGTCAGGTCAGCTACGTTCTTTGCATCGGTGTTCAGTTCCGGAAGTACTGAGAGGATGAGTTTCTTTGCCTCCAGTTCGGAGAGCGCCTGTTTCTTTTCCGTTGCGTCGGTTATCGCCTCGATGCGCCGTTTGTCTTCCTCGGCCTTCTTATCGATTACGGAGACGCTGGTAACAACCTCCTTCGACTGCTCCAGCTCATCGACATCGATCTCGATGATGTTTTCCTTCCTGATGATCGAGTCCGGCTTATTCGCTTCGTCAATGATTTCCTGAAACTTGTCATGTGCTACGATCGTGAGCTTGTCGACTTTGTCGGCGCCGGTGCGCTTCCCGTATGGAAGACGAAGTCCGCGGCCGATTGTCTGCTCGCGAAGTGTCGTTGAAGCGGCCGCGCGAAGAGGAATAATCGTGTAAAGGTTTGTGACGTCCCAGCCCTCTTTCAGCATATTGACGTGAATTACGATCTCGATCTTATTCTCCGGGCTCTCCAGAGAGACGAGCTGGGCTATGTTTTCGTCCTTCTCTTCACCGGACTGGTTGGAGTGAATCTCCATGACTTTATCCGCGTAACGGCCGTCGAAAAACGAAGGAGAGGTTATCAGTTCTTTGAGCTGGCTGGCATGCTCGGTATCCTTGGATACGACAAGGACAAACGGTTTTACTTTCTGAGTCCTGGAGTCACGTGAATAGATGTCGAGCGCGACTTTGGTATCTTCGTGGATCCGAATGCCATCTTCGAGCTTTATCCGGTCAAGTTCCTCAGCCTTGTAATGGGAGGGGTCAAAGTCTTTGCGTGTCGCTACCGCGGGTTCCTTCACGAAGCCGTCCCGAATTGCCTTGGCAAGAGAATACTCATAGACCACGTTCTTGAACTTCGTGGTGCCGCCGCTTCGTTCGACCTGGGGTGTAGCAGTCAGCTCAAGGCCGAGGATCGGATTGAGCTCGTTTATGACTTCCATTCCCCGCTCGGCACGGTAGTGATGGGATTCGTCCATCAGCAGAACCAGATCGTCCAGATTCGATAGGTAATTGAAATACGATTCGCCGAGGTATTCCACAAGTCTCTTGATTCGCGGAAGCTTCCCACCGCGCATTTCTGAATTTATTTTTGAAATGTTGAACAAGTTTATATGCACTTCGGACTCAAACAGCGCAATCTGCGACAGCGAGTCGTAATTGTCCCCGGTTACTATTTTCGGGCGGGAGTGAACGAACTCTCCGATGCCCTGGAAGACGTATTTGGGGCTTGAGGTGTTTTCGAAGTCCGCGATCAGCTTGTTGTAGACGGTTAAGTTGGGAGCCAGGACGAAGAAGTTCTTAATCCCTTTCTCAAGGAATAAATAAGCGGCGAAGGCGCCCATCAGTCTCGTTTTCCCGACGCCGGTTGCCAGTGCGAAGCAGACCGATGGAAAGCTGCGCTCGAAATCAGAACAGGTCGGATAGAGTGACTTCACCTTAGCAAGTTCCGATTGAATGTCGGCGTTTTTCTTGAGAGTTAATCTATCCGTGATGGCGGAGAGGATATCGAGGCTGTCGGCTTGGGGCTGCCTGAGGCTGAGGCGGTTCTTGATCTGATTTGCGGTACGGTTCATAATGGTTTAATGGCACGCAGAAAACACTGAAGAAGCACAGATTCTCACTGATATGTCCATGATAATCGTCTTATCTGTAATCATCTCGTATCTTTCGGTGTCATCTGTGTGCCATCCCTTTTTCTTTTATTGCACACTGATGACACTGAATCAACAGATTCGCACTGATTGAATTATCTGTGACCATCTCGTTTGTTTCAGTAAATTCTGCGTGCTATTTCTTTTCCTTTCGGTCGTTTGTGAAGATCTTCCTCTTTATTTCAGGCTTTTTTCCAAAGTTGAGTAATAGCCCAACTTCAACATTTGTAGCCTTTAAGTAGTTAATAAGTTGATACTCATGTTCCTCAGCCAAAGCCTCAACAGCTTTGAGCTCAACGATGACTGTATCTTCCACAACAATATCGGCGAAATAGTCACCGACAATTGAATCCTTGAAATAAACCTTTATCGGTTGCTGAGCTTTTGCTCGCAAACCTTTTTCCGCAAGAACAACCAGCATCGCATTTTCATAAACCTTTTCCAGGAACCCGAAACCCAGAGTGTTGTAAACCTCATAGAAGCAGCTAATGATCTTCTCGGTCAGTTCTTTGTGAAGATAGTTGCTCTTATCTGTGGTCATCTCGTCTCTTTCTGTGTATTCTGTGTGCAAAAAGCTTCGCACACTTGCCGCCTTGCGGCATCCCGCATCATCTAATAAATCTGATGTCGGAGCGGGAGATAACACTGAAAACGCACTGATTCCCACTGATAAGAAAATGTTATTCCTATCTGTGGTCATCTCGTCTTTTTCAGTGTAGTCCGTGTGCTATCTTTTCTTTCCGTTATCAAGTTCTCTCCTTTTTCTCTGAGAAAGCTCTTTGAAGTTCTTGCTGGTCACAACTTTCCTGCCCGATTTCTTTTCCAACTCTTTTCTTGCGTTTCCAGCGACTGTTCCACCTTCTACGGCGGCCCTTTCATTCTCGGGGAGCCCTTGAGCGTCTTTATTGCGGGCTATCTCGGTGGTTGCTGCCTCGCCGAGCATGGTGAATATCAATTCCAGATCGGTCATGTGATCGCGGAGATTCTCTTGTGGCTTCGACAAGCCTTTGAATTTCTTGTAGTCGGCTGGGCTCAAGCCAAAGGTGGCTTTGCTTATGTCGGCAGTAAGTATCGCATACTCGACGCCTTCTTTGACACCGCGTTTTTTCCATTCAGCGGTCAATTCGTCCCGGACAGCGATGCCGCGGACACGTTTTTCGATCCACTCATCGCTGTAACCTTTTGCTTTATAGATCTCCTTCATTCGCGTCTGGGCAAGCTCAGGATTCTCAATTTCCTCAAGGCGTTCATTCCCAACTTTTGCTAACCAGAGCTTGAAGGGTTCTGCTTTCGGAGAAGGAATGGATTGAATAATTCTCAACAAGCCTTGCGCGTTTGCACAACTCATTCGCTGTCTTCCACCTGGAGTATCAACCGAAAGGGCAGGTACAAATTGTACCCATCCTTTGGCAAGTTCAGGATCACGCTGCTTCATTCGCTTCACATATTGCTTGGGATCGGCACTATCGGTCAAGGCGGCAACGACATCTTCGACAACGAAGTAAAGTTTCTGGTCTGCGTCGTTCCAAGCTGATCGAATCTTCTTTTCTTCAAAGAGTTTAATGTTCGCCATGCATAAGCCTCCTCAAAGCGTGACAATTTGTCACGGTTTCGTTTCCCTCTTCTTTTGCACACAGATTCCACAGAAGAAGCACTGATTTTCACTGATAAGGAAATATTATTCTTATCTGTGTTCATCTCGTTTCTTTCTGTGTATTCTGTGTGCTTTCTTTCAGAACAGCCTCTCCTGTTTTTCATCCGCCTTCTGCCTCTTTGACTTCGATGGGTTGGAGGCGATAGGGCCGGTCGGAACGAAATCGGGTTCACCGTCTTCTCGGGGCATATTTATGATGTTCAGACTGTAATCCTCTTTGCCGAACTCGCACCGGCCAAGGAGCATCTTCGGAATCTTCTTGATCGTGATGTTCGGGTACTTATCAGCAGCCTTGCTGAAAGAGGTGCAGCAGATCAGAAGACTTTCATCCGATTTCATTTCGCTCTGAATTGTATCCACTAAGTCGACGCTGACGAAGTTCGTCGTGGTGAAGATATAGTCCTTTTCAGTGGACTGGCCCTGCTTCCAGTAGTAGGTTTCGTCCGGCTGGAATCGGAATCCTTCATGTTTTGCCATTGCGGCGGCAAGCTGTGCAGCATTGTACTGCTTGTTGATGATCCAGTTGCCCTTCTTGTCCTGGAGAAGCAAAGATGGAGCGAGGTAGTAGTACTTGAATCCACCGCCGCCCTTCCAGTTCTGAGCTTCGCTGATGCCGCCCTGGTC
Organism: Bacteroidota bacterium; assembly: GCA_021825585.1. Classification (GTDB taxonomy): domain Bacteria; phylum Bacteroidota; class Ignavibacteria; order Kryptoniales; family JAKASW01; genus JAKASW01. The sequence goes on from JAKAGT010000010.1 coordinate 89,149, forward strand.
TGTTCCATCACAGACCATCTTTAGCCGAGGAATGCAATGAGTATGGCAATGTTCGCCAAGTTCGATGCCAATCCATTTGCGCTTCATCTTGTGAGCGACAGCGGCTGTAGTGCCTGAACCAAGGAAGGAGTCGAGAACCCAGTCGCCTTCCTTTGAACCAACAGCAATAATGCGGTCGATTAGGCGTTCAGGCTTGGGGGTTGCAAAAATCTCCTCGCTGTTGAAATCCTTCACTTCTCGCTTTGCCTCTTGGTTATCACCGACTTCTTGTCGGAGCCATATGGTCTGGCACACCATTCCTTCTTGGACTTCCGAAAGGAATCGCTTCACCCGAGGTACGTTATTTCCATTAGCGCCGAAATAAAGTCGTTTATCTGCTAATAGTTCCTGATACCTCTTGGGACTTGCGCCCCAGCACCGACCACTGGGCGGAAGTAGTGTTCGTCCGGACGGCGTTACAATCTCATAAATGTTTCCACTTTCACCAGTTCGTGCAAATTGGGCGCCACGTTGTCCGCCAGTGAGACTAATCGTAAAGTCACTTGACATCCACATTCCGCGAGGGTCATTGTCCGGGTTTCTGTATCTTGACTCAGCCAGCACTGATCTCTCAAGTAAATTCGGTCTCCATGTTTGTTTGTCCCTTGCATATACAAGTATGTGGTCATGACTGTCGGAAAGCCAAACCGCATTGGCCTGCGGGGAAGATTTCTTCTGCCAAATGACATTGTTCACGAAGTTTCTTCTCCCAAAAACTTCATCGCATAAGATCTTTAAATAATGGCTTTCATCGTCATCGATGGATATCCAGATTGAGCCGTCATTGCTAAGCAGCGAATACAGAAGCTCAAGACGGGGTTTCATCAGGTTCAGCCAGATTGAATGTTCGAGGCTGTCATCATAGTGTTCGAATGCGTTGCCCGTGTTGTACGGTGGATCGATGTAAATGCACTTTATCTTTTCAGCAAAGTTCTGTTCGAGTGCCTTCAAGGCGAGCAGGTTGTCACCGTAGATGAGCATGTTCTCGGTGTTCTTGTCGCCGTAAGACTTCTCTGGATCTTCGATGAGGATTCGCGGCTCGAGCTTGGGCTGCTCGCCTTTGCCGATCCAGCTTAGTTCGAGTTTTTGTTTGTTGTTAGTCATATCTGTAATGTGTAATTCTGCTTCGTTGTCTCATATCCTCTTCGGCAACATTCTCTTTTTTGCGCAGAATGGGATTAGGTCTATCAGGTAATATCAAGTTTCTTCCTCCATACTTCACAATCACTTTCAGGCACAGCGATCCATAATATTTTACGAGGACGTGTCATGGCGACATAAACCGTTCTAAGTTCTTCTTTTTGTTTACTGGACAAAGTCTTTTTAGGAAATAGTAAAGTCTCATAATTTGAGTTGCCTGCTTTGTGAGCAAGAACCAACATGACCGCCTCGAAAGTCTTGCCTTTGGCTGAGTGAATTGTTCCCAAAAAACACTCAGCGTTTGATGGTTGGGCATCCATTTTAAATAGATTCTTTATGGCCACATCTGATTTCTTAGCATGTGTGCTCAACTTAATGTTGATCTTATCACTCAAGAGGAGCTGGTTTGCTTCGGCTATCCACTGCTTCAACACTGCTTCGCGAGTCGGGGGCAAGAGATTAGCGAATTGAAAAATCTTGTTCCGATAGCTCTTGAAGCCTAGCTCTTCAATTTTGTTATTGATGAATTCCTCGGAACAGAATTTTAGGCCTGGCTCCACTGCCTTATGGTATCCCCTTTCAATTGATCTGAAACCTCTTCTAAAATCTCCGCTTTCCAGCAAAAACTTTCCAAAAACAATTTCTCTCACATAGCCATGATTAGTGAGCCACGGCTCTTCGGTTTCTTCAATGGTTGATACTCCGCACCATTTGCCTACAACACGGCGGCTCCGGAATAGCACGGCGACATCCTCTGAATTAATAGTGATCTGTCTGTCCTTGCAACACTGCAGGTATTCTTGCACAATCTGGTTTACACTTTTTTCGTCCTCTTTGTGCATTACTACGCGGGGCTTGTAATTGTAATCCTTGTCTGCTCCTATCACTTCGTAGTTTGGGATGCCAAGAAGATGTCGGCTACAATCACAGATGGATCTTGAACTCCTCCTGTTCTCATTCAGATCTATTCGACACCACTTCTCCAGTTCATATTTCTTCGTGAATAGTTCTGGCCTAGCATTATTCCATTCAAAGATTGCTTGGTCAGGGTCTCCAATCAAAGCAATTTGATTCAAGCCCTTGTCCTTCAATATGTCAATAATTGCTATTTGTAGGTCATTTGTATCCTGACCTTCGTCAATAATGAAGTGTGAAAACCTATTCAGGATGCCTTTCCCTATGAGACTGTAATCCTTCAAGATTCTATGCGCGATGTATATCGCGTCGGACTGGTTGGCTTTTCCGTCTTTGAAAAGTGTCTCTTTCGAGCTTCGAATGTGATTCCGTAAATGGAGATATTTACCTCCAAAGAAGGTATTGAGAATATTTCCGATGGGTATCACTTCCCCTGCGATATCGAAACTGAATAGATCAAAATATTGATAGAAAGCTTTTTCTCCATTGCCTAGGTTCGGATAATACCATCTGTTGTAAGGTTCTCCGACTAACTCTGGACGTTTTCCGCAGCTCATTATCAGGTGGCCAAATGGCAAGAAGATGTATTGATTTATGAAACTATCGATGGTTCCGATGAAGTGAGGGTATCCTACAGGAGTTTTGACATTAAAGGCTTCTTTGAGTTTCTTTTCTATTTCTTGCCAAGCCACATTTGTAAAAGAAAGTGCTGCAATACCTTTACGGGAAAAATCAAATTGGGGATCATGAAGCAATCGGGCGATCCGCGCGGCAACCGAATATGTCTTGCCGCTACCTGGACAGGCCTTCACGACAAAAATTCCATCCTGGTTGACTACTCTTTTTTGCTGTGCCGACAATGAATCTTCATTTATCATTAACAGCCCACTTGATTCCCTTTTGGATATAATCTGGGACAATAAACTTGGACCTAAGCTCTTCAAAATGATCTTGTAGATGCATCGCAAGCTTGTGAGCTAATTCAGATTTGTCTCTAAAGGAATCGAGTTTGTCTAGCAGGTCCATGGCCCGTTCTTCATTACTTCCTTCGCGCTTTAACTTAGTATGGGTATGAATTCCTTCGTAAATCTCACGCATTATTTTTTCGTTTTCATCCGAAGCAGTGAATAATTCATACTCGAAAGTCTTTCGTGCTAAAAGGACATCGACATTGCCTTTCTTCAGGCTCTCTGCGATCAAAGCCCGTGGCGACTTGTTCCCGCCATTCCTGTGGCTGTCATCATCTGTTAGGAGCGCACAATGTATGTTGAGTTTCTTTGCGCCGTCTTTATCCGAAGCTATGAAGAGATTAGCAAAATGTTCAAACGCAACTCCGCCGACGACCACTACTTCTATGCCTTTCCGTGCTATGTCATATTTTATCTCTTTGTGACCGTCGTCTTTGCCTTCGTTAGCAAGGTGATCCATGATCTTTGAAAATATCGGAAGTAATAGTCCTTCAGAAATTCCTTCAACTAAAATTATTCCCTTTGAGAAAAACAATTGCGACTTTGTAACATCAAGAAACTTAGAAAGGTATTTCCTGTTTTCTGGTGACAGATTGGAGTCTTTCAATGCCAGAGAAGAGACTTCACCAAAGTTCCTCCTCATCACCGTAATAAACTCAAGATTTGTTTTAGCAGTTATTGTTGGGGAATGAGATGTAATGAATATCTGGATATCTTTGTCCTCAAACGAGTTAATGTATTTGAAAAAAGTGTTTTGCATCTGAGGGTGCAAGTGCGCTTCAGGTTCCTCAATTAGCAAAGCATGATAATAGCCCTTTTCCTTTCTATTGATCAAATCTCCCAAGACTGTTGCCGCGTAGATTAAGTTGTTCTCTCCAAGTCCGTTTTGAAATAGAGTGAAGTATCTTTGCTCTGCTCCATGTTGGATCTTTTCTTCACTTAAAATCGGAATCTGCAACTGAAGGTTATTTATGATATCGTCATATTCGTACCCCGAGAATCCAACTTCTATTTCTTTATTGTCGCCTTGAATGGATGATTCTTTGAAATGTTTATTGACCTTCGTCTCCCCTTCCGCTATCAAGTATTTCCAATCGTTACCATCGTCATTGAGCCAATTTACTAGCTTGTCCGCAAGTTCCTTCTTTTTCTCCTTATCCAATTTCTGTGTACCACCATCTTTGGTGTATTGCAGTAAGCTTTCGAACAGCGAAACCAACTTATTATTGTGGCTGTACGGTCGCAGCTTTTGTGTTGCATCCCTCAGCGCATCCAAGAATGTGTAGTCTATGAATTGAAGGGGCTCAGAAGGAACACCCTGCCCTTCATTCGTGCCACCCCATATTTTCCAGCGAGGTATCTTTCTGTCGTTTTTCTCTTCCAACCGATAACGAAAATGAATCTGGATTTCTTGAGACTCGACGTTGTCTTTATCTTGAAAGAGCAACTCATTGAACAGGCCGCGTTCAGAATCGTCTTCAATATGAAAATGCAAATCAAACTCGATCTCAGGCAGCGTAACAGTACTGCTATCTTTATCAATGTGGAAGTCGGACGGTCGAATACCGATGTCCCGCCATTGCTTGCCATACCCAAGACAAATCCTCAAAGCGTCGATCATCGACGACTTGCCCGAATTGTTTTCACCAATGAAAACATTGACCCCTTTGTTGAAGGTCAAATCTAAAGATTCAATGCAGCGGAAATTACGGATCTTGAATTCTCGCAAGTACATAGGTGATTTCATTCTCCAGTTTGGTTTTCGTTCGAACCCAACAGCTTCATATCCAAGCCTTCAATCTCCTGCATTGTCTTGCCCGCGATGCCCTGCAAGTCTCCGTACATACCAACCGTCGCTACCATCACGTGTTCGATCTGCTCTTCTCTCTTGGCCCACTGCTTCGTGATGGCTTTCTTCTCCCTATCCAGGTTTTCCTGCATCGTGGAAAAAGCCTCGACGATAGCCTGCACGCGCTGCCGGAAGCGCGGGCCGGTAAGATACTGATATACCATCTCCATCTTGGTTTGCTGACCTTCAGTGGCAAGTCGGGCGGAGGCCGTCTCAATGAGTCCCTGACGCAGCAGGAGCGCAACTGCCAAGGCAGCTTTGGGAGTCGTAACGTAAACGCCATCAACCAGGTCGAAGAGGTCAACATTCTTTGGCAGCGATTGTGACACTATTACGGCAATCTCGGCCTTCGCGGCTCGCTGATCTTCGCGGAGCTTCGGCAGCCACGAATCGCTCCAGGCTTTCGTACGCTTCGATTCCCAAATTATTGTTCCACTCTGCTGGCCGAGCGGACTGACAACTCTTTGCAGAACATCGCCGCCGTGTTCGCCCTTGGCAACGGGTTCAATCAGGTCATGTGGAAATTTGGAGCGCAACAAGCTTTCCAGCTCAAGCTCCTGGACCTCACCCTGCAGCTGCTGCGAGCCTTGCTCAGCTTTTCGCTTCATCTCCTCAGCGAGTTTCTTTTGATCGTCAAGTTGCTTTTCCAACTCTCTAATCTTCATGGTAGAAGATTCATCGAGTTGTTTTTGGATTTTTACTCTTTCTTCCTTCAGCTTCTCCGAGTATTCTTTCTCTTTTTCGAGAGCTACTTCATCACGAAGCTCATTCTTTTCACGTTTAAGCTTTTCAATTTCGGCTTTGGCTTTATTAAGATCTTTTACCTGTCCGGATTTCTGTTCGAGTTCTCTCTGCAAAGACTTGATTTGCGCGTCCGTCTCTTCTTTCATTTCTTCACGAATGGACTTCTCCATCTTGAGTTTTTCAGAGTTGAGCTTTGCCTTGATTCCTTCGTTGATCTGCTTCTGGAGATGTTCTCGATCCTTTTCCAGTTTCTCTTTTTCCTCGTCTAAGGACTTGACCTTCTTCTCTAACTCTTTTTCTTTCTTTGCACTTTTCTCGTCATACTCTTTTTTGAGTTGCTCCTGGACCTGGCGATATAAGATTTCGCTAACATCGATTTTTGCGCCGCATTTCGGGCAGTTTATTGTTGGTTCTGCCATGGTTACCTCATGAATTCAAAAAATAGCACACTTGCCGCCTTGCGGCATCTCCCGTCAAAAAGATTTTGTATGTCGGGATCCCGCAAAGCGGTGACCGCATCATTTAATAAATCTGATGCCAGAGCGGGAGATGACACAGAAGAAGCAATGATTTTCACTGATAAGAAAACAATATTTCTATCTGTGATCATCTTGTCTCTTTCCGTGTGTTCTGTGTGCTAAGAGCTTTGCACACCGAGAACACTGAAAAGGCACTGATTTTCATTGATAAGAAAATAGCATTTCTATCCGTGGTCATCTCGTTTCTTTCTGTGTATTCTGTGTGCCAAAAACTTTGCACACTTGCCGCCTTGCGGCATCTCCCGTCAAAAAGATTTTGTATGTCGGGATCCCGCAAAGCGGTGACCGCATCATTTAATAAATCTGATGTCGGAGCGGGAGATGACACAGAAGAAGCAATGATTTTCACTGATAAGAAAACAATATCTCTATCTGTGGTCATCTTGTTTCTTTCTGTGTATTCTGCGTGCCGTTGTTTTATTCTGTCACCCACTGCCATCGGGATTTTCGGTATGAGATAAAGCTGGTTACTCATACAAGATATTGATCCAAAGAGTACTTTGGACAAATTCACTCTAGAATAGAGTTTTCCGAAATCATGACGGTCCGCCCTTCTGTAAATTGTGATCAGCCAGTCCCAAATTACTGTTGGGTAAAATTTATACGATATACCGAGGAATAACAAACGTCCGACCCGTTCGGCATGCCTAGTGCAATATCAGGAATCAATTCCAACAAATCATCTTCTACAATAGTAGACAAATGTTCACCAAGAAAAATGTATCTCTCCTGAAAGAGAAAGTCAAGATGGTAGGTGTATTGCAGGATAATATTAGTATCCCACTGAAAAACAGGAGGATACCAGGATAGGCAGACTATCTTTTATTGTGAAATATCAGATAGAATTCCGTCTATCTACCTTAAAATAACTACAGCAATACTGCGAATCCCAGCAACAACCGTCGGGCATAGATGTGATCTGTAAACCTCGGATAATGCGCAAGAAAAGACTGATATCGATATTCTACCCTAAGAAGGGCTCTCCCTCCAAATGTCATGATTTTCACGCCGCAACCCGCATTGAAGAGCGAAATAGCAGATTTATAATCGGCAGTCCGTACCAGCGGCTGGCTGAACGGCACCCCGTTGCCGATGCCGTATCCCACAAGCACGAACGGCACAAACGCAGAATACCCCATCCCGTAGCTATAGCACAAATTGCCACTCACATTTATCGCATATGGCTGATCTTTGGAATCCCCGTAGAACAATTCCGGCTCAACAGAAAGGCCTTTGTATACATAAAGACCCGGACTGAACGAAAGGGCGGTATACCAGTGGCTTCCAGTCGAATTAGAATACGAATTCAGGTCCGTAGACAGCGTCATCTCCCATCTCGGCAGAAACCCCTGACAAAACCCAAGAGCCGGAAAGAGTATGACCAATAGAAGCGTTTTCATATGAATTTCCTCCAATCTTGTTTGCCGTATACGATTAAGCCGTTTCCCTAAGCCCTCCTACAATCAGGACCATGAAGACCAACGCCGCGTCACTCCACGGGATTTGCCTTCATGACTGATTCTAACAATCTGAAGTCGATATGTCAACTCCAATTATCGTGATCGCAAGCGTGGCATCCCCGGTGTTACGCAATGCCGCCCTTGGAACGACCCCATACCTGCCCCACCAACTGCGTGTCCCGGCCGAAGTTCCTTGCAGATTGTCCTGCCATATTCGCGGAAAATTCAAACATTCAAGGAGAAGTGAAGTGCGCCCTCGGCTGCTTTGTGAGGCGCGTGCACAGGCGAGGGCGCTTTCTAATTACTGGAAGGTTAATACGAACCTAATTCTGTTGCGGCTCCCGTTCCATACGCCGTCAGTTCGGCAGAGTAAAGATCTTTGTTCTCATTCCCTACCATTTCATACTTCACGACCTTGCCGGGGACATCTGCCGTTCTCCATAGCCTGAGTGTGAACCCCTGCGTCAGGCCGAATTCCAACTGGTCGCATGTGAAAGTCCCCGCGGGAACCGTGACGCTCACGCCTTTCTTCACTACCGCACCATCGACCGATTCCGGCGTCAACTGCATCGGCGACGTGTACCAGCCCTCTGTAACAGGCACCTCTTTGGGAGATTCATTTCCGAACTTCGCCCGCATTCTCCTTATCGATTGAAGCTTGTCGCTGAACAAAACTTCCATGAGCATTGAATCTGACTTGGTCTGGAAGCTCACCTGCCACCATTCCTCACCGTTCGACAGTTTTGTAAGATAAGCCTTCCTCGTCAGGAATTCGTCTTTTCCGTTGGTGCTGATTTGCCAGTCGGTATACTGCCCCGGCTGGTATTTGCCCAGGTCGATACTGTAGCCGTAAGCATTGAAGACGTACTGGAATAGGAGCGGATAGAGTCTCGCGCCCATCATAGAGAAGTAATTTCCTCCTTCAACCGCAACGCCTTGGTTTCGGGTCGGTGCCGCATTTGGAACGTAGTTTGCCGTAAGGGTTTTTCCGCCGTCGGAAGGCATAGAGACATTGTAGGAGGCGATGACATTATCCTGATACCTGACTGCGATGTAATAAGGGCCGATGTCCGAGAAGCTGAGTTTGGCCACTCCCGAGGAATCAACGGTTACGGTTTCACCGCTGCTGCAACTTACGACCGCGCCGACAAGGGCCGTGTTTCCCGGACCAAACACTCTTATTTTCATCGAGAATAGATGCAGGCCGAGAGTATTGTACGCACCAAAACAACCCGCTAGCGTAATCGCGGTAAGCGCCGTGAAGAAGACGGTCGTGAGCCTCCTCGACCAGATACGGTAAATCGAACACTGGTTCATCTTAGTGTACTCCTTTTTGTTTATCACATTAGCTCCACGTGCCATAGTAAACCTGTGCACCCGAGGATGGGTCGTACTCCCACCACTGGCCGGAGCCGTTTGACTGCCAGGTTGCCTTGAAAGTCATCTGAGCACCGGTATATACATCTACCTCGCCGCTTTTGTCTGTATTGTTCGTGATTACAACCTTTTCGGTTACGGCACCACTGGCGTTATACACCAGGACAGTTCCTGTGACGGTGCCGTTGCTTGCAGTCGCCCAGTTGAACTGAATACCGATGCTGCTCGTATTAGAGTAGTAAATCGTGCAGTTCCCGCTTTTTCCGTCGCTGCTTGTCGTGCCTTTTAAAAAAGTCCAGTTATTGTAGGTTACGCTGTCTGTTTGTCCGTTGAATACCAGGCTCCACGAATAACTTCCGTCACTCTGCTTGACCGCCGACCAGGTGGCTGTAAAGCTGGAGGTTGAAGAGTGATAGGTCCAGGACCAGGTGGATCCGTTCTGTTTCGCTTGTCCGGTCTGGAAACTTTCAGCGAACGCAACCTGGAAATTCATTGTGGCGGACAGGCTCTTCGCCTCTATCGCTCCGAGGCTATCCGAAGTTGTATTTGGCCCTGTAAAAGTCGGAGTCGCCAGCTGCGGGGCCGTCGTTGTACCGGGCCCGGTAGGATTTGTGCCACTGCTGCTCTTTGAACAGCCTCCAATAAACGAAGCTGCGAGCACGATGGCATATAGTCCAACAAGTCTTCTTCTCATGTCGTATTTCTCCTTCTTAAAACATGTTATTGATGCTTATGCCCGGATGAAGTTCAGTACGCCTGGGAATTCGAGCAACTGTACAAACGTACGGTTTTGCATGGGCTACCTCCTTATCCCTACTTCCTCGCCACGGTCGCTCTCCACACCTTCCGTGTTTACTGAGGTTAGGTAATAGAAATACAACTGACCCTTTTCCGTATGATCATCGAGAAATTGGAGAGTCTGGTCGGGCCTGACCGTTGCAATGCGGATTGGGTATGCTCCTCGCTGGTACCTGTAAAGCCTGTACACCATCAAGCCCGGCTGATAGGTCCTGTCCCACTGAAGGAGTATCCCGCCTTGCGTCGAAGTTGCAGTGAGGCCTGCGGGTGGGATCGGCTGGACGGCAGGGATGCCTGCCTGTGCCGAAGCGCTCAATGCACTCTGCGTTTTGAACATGTCCACCGCACGTACCGCATAGTCATAATGAAGGCCGACTTCGGCAGTGGTGTCGGCAAAGTGATTCTGATCGGCAGGCAGAAATGAGGGTGATAATCTCACAAACGCTCCCGGTGATTTCCCTGCATTCAACGTCCTTCTGTACACGATATATCCTCTGAGCGCATCGTCGAACGGCTGCATGTCGTGCCAGTAGAGCTGTATAGCCTTCCCTTCGGCCGTCGCGGTCAGTCCGAGCGGAGTCGGCGGATGAGTCGCAACGCCGGGTCTCACATAAACCGTGTCCGAGAAGCCGCTCAGCACATGGCTTGCGCCCTCGGCGCGGACTGCGTAGGCGTATGTGAGATTGCCGGAGAGAACATGGCTGGTGTCGTTGAAGACGGTTACCGAATCCGTGCGGGGCACCGCTCCCGACACGAGGCGGAGATATTTATGAGTCCCATCGTTCCTGTAAACGCGGAAGTTCACATCACGATTGTCGGACGCGAGTATGCTGAACCGTACACCGTCCGGGGTACCTGCTGCACCGAATATTGCCGGCGCCAGCGGCGCTATTTTGCTGATGTACATCCCGAATACTTTCGCACTCGGCGGCGAAGCTTCACCGAGTATCCCCGTCATGACGATATAATAGAAGTACCGTACCATCGGTTTGGCTGTCTGGTCTACATACGAATCGGCTTGAGGAGACAGGTCGGTAAGCTTGACGTACCCTTTGTCGTAATCGACACTCCTATAGATGGCCAAGCTGCGGAGAGCCCTCGTATTCCGGAGTTTCCAGGTTATTCGAAGCCCGCCCGTCGAGTCGAGGTTTGTAACGTGCATGGAAATGGGAAGCGGGACCTCCACGAAGCTGTAAGCTCCTACAAGCGCCGTATCTGAAGCTATTCCCGGATTCCCGAAATAATCCTGCGGCACAAGAAAGTACCTGTAAATCTGATATGCCTGTACCAGTGTGTCTTCAATCCCATAAAAGATTGAATCTTTTCTTTGTGTGAGAAACCTCCTCACTGCGACGGGACGAAAACTACCCCGGAGTCCGTCCTGGCAGAAGGCAGTGAACGGATTTCCAGCACTTCCCCGTCCGCTCGTCCAGTAGGCAACGACATATTTCTCTGTGGTTATCTTGCTGTAAAAGTGAAGCTTCGGAAGGATGGCGACTTGCGGGTAAGATTCCACATTGGACAGCAGTACAAGGATCTGACGCCTTGATTTGCCAACGAGCAAGACGCGGTACTGGTAATGAACGCCTCTCTTCGCGGTTGCATCGAAGTACATCATTCCCGCTGCGAGTCTCACTGCCAGGACATTCGACCAAAACCCCAGCGAGTCCATCGAGCCATACCGGCTCACTAATTGCCAGAGCGTATCTATCGGTATGTAATTCATCGGAATCGGTTCCGGGACCTCATGCATACTTTTTTCGAGCCGGGAGCGAAAATCGGAAAGGCTCGCCGGCGCGCTGACGGATGCGATCGGGACCCATTTGTTTTCGCCCGATACCCTTCTTTCGATTGAGTATGCAACACCCCCGTCGACAGGGTGAATGGCGCTCGGAAGGTTCGTACCCAATTGGACGTAAATTCCGAGCGGCCCTCCCGATGCGACGGTATTGCCGGTCTGCTGTGCAAACACCGACTGCGACATCAAAATCAGGAAGGCAACACGGATGATAAATGAGATCTGTGTTTTCATTGCGGACTCGCGTTTAATATGAAACTAACCGATTTATAGTCTGTGCCATAATGCCCTTTCACGCCGATCGATATGCTGCCGCTCTGGCTTACCAAAGCACACGGTGCAGATCCGCCGCTGCCGGAGCAAGTGTTGCCGCAGTCTCCGAGGCCCGCGGATGCCGTGCCTTTCAGCATTAGTATCGCACTTCCATCAACGTACCAGTTACCGTTCGATTGGTACTCGCCACCGAGCCCCACATCAGCCAGGATTTCAGCGCTCACGGCAGCACATGCGACCTGGAAGTTTGCATCTATGGCAACGCTCGCCTGCGCAAAGACGTCGATGCCCACATCGTAAGTGTTGCCGGAACCCGTAAACGACATGGCAAGACGGAGGTCTGCTCCCATAGTAACGCTGAGCTTACCTTGTATCGGACCGAAGCTGAAACTAGCGGACGGGACACCCGGAATTGGCATGGTGACAGCACCTTCGAAGTAGAACCCTGAGACGCTCTTCGGAAATTCAGGCGGCAGGCTGTCAAACTGTGAATAGTAGTAAGAAACCGTCTGCATCTCGCCTTTGATTTCATCGATCATCGAATGATTGCCGATTAACAGACCCGCCTCAATGCTGATCTGCGGGCTGCTCAGCGTCAACGTTCCGCCTGCCAGGAAGAACCAGCCGTCTCCGCCTATCGAAATATCCGCGGTAGCTACGATGGTCGTCCCTCCCGAAAGGGTGTCGTTGAGGTTTACGCTTCCGTAGATCTCGCCGGTCGTGGGAACAAAAGTCAAGCCTATTCCGATGAATGGCATGCTTATATTCTTCACACTGATTTTCTGGTTTTGTCCGATAAGATCGCCGTGAACTACGAATCCCAGCCTCCCGCTTGCGCCCTGCGAGCCGACAAGATCGCCTGAAAACGAGAAATTAGTCCAGGAGTTCTGCTGCACCTCCATCGACCCCACCACGTTCGCAAGATTCGAGGTTCCGTCGGCAGACACGTTGAACTGCTGTCCCGACACGGTCCAGACAGAAGTTGAATCGACAGTCCTGTAAAGCTGTACATTGAAGCCGAACACGCCATTCTCGGCAACCGTCCCGGAAGCGTGGAAACCCGTAGAATCGAGTGTCTCCGGGTTCTGCTGGTCAGCCGGAAACGAGAGGGCAACGCCGTTGACATTGAAGCTGACGGGGAATCTGGTAAACCCGAATGTCGTGACGCCATTGGGCTTAGAGTAACTTATCACGCAGCTCTGTGCCTGAAGCGCCGGAATGCCAAGATCTATAGTCCCCGTAACGTTCACGTGAGTCGAGTAGAGATTCAGGCCCGTCGGTTGGAAAGATGCGACTTTGTACAGAGATATCGGTGATGAAGTATTATCCATTGTAAATCCCGCCGTACCGTCACTCAGGAGTTTGATGTTGTTTATGGATAACTCATCCGTCACTGCGGCGCCTGGAAGACTGGAAATGTGAGCCGCCGAAGAGCTGTTTCCATTAGGAGTCACAGAGAGCGACCAGTGGGCCGCTCCATTGTCGAAGCCAAAGTACCACTTTCCCATTACCTGTATGGTAAGCACATCAGAGAGCGAGACAGTATCAGCCTGGAACACTCCATTCTTCAACTCGGTAGAGTCTATCTCGAGACCGGTAAAAGGCACGTTCACCAATCCCGTTCGCACCATGCCGCTGTCTATCGAGAATCCGCTCTCTGTGATCGACCACTTGTCTCCCTCGATAGTCCAATTCTCAATCGCAATCTTGACAGGAGTCTCGCTCGATATGGGGTCAAACCTGTCACTATGCAGCGTCACGTTTCCAACATCAAGGTCGATATCCGGTTTCGGGACGTCCCTGAGACTTGTGTGAATCGTCGTGGCAAGAGTAACGTTGTTTCCGTTCAACGTAGACTTACTCGAGTCGGCAACTGCATGCAATGAAAAAAGTACGTATCTGATCGAATTCCCTTTCGCGTCGGAAAGAATGAAGCCGTTCCGCGTCCCCGGCGGTGCCACTCCGGAGGAGGTGATGGTTGGGAGCTGCATCCTGTCCGACAGGCTCGCGGCGTTTGGAAGACCGAGGTAGAGTTCCGGGAGACTGATGTTCGAGAAAGCCGGATCTTTCTTGAATGAAACAGGATCGATGTATGTCGGTCCGACGAATTCCCCTCCATTGCCTGAAGTGTCGACCCGTATCCCACCAGCGCTTCCCTGTGCACCTTCAAGTGCGGAGTAGATCCGAAGTGGAATCGAATTCACGTCGGTCACCATGGGGAGAACTTTCGGAACAGCATAAGGCACGTTTACGCTGTCTTTCTCAATGCCGGAGTCTATCTGTATGTTCGCGAACCCTATCATCAGCTTCGGATCGCTCGGGCCGAAGATGCCATTCGAGTCGAGGGCAACGAAATTCCCGCTTATCATCACGCTGGATCCGTTAAGAGTCAAGGAAGTGACTTCAATCGGGAACCCCATCAGTTTGCTGATATCCATCCCATTATAGATCCTGAGATGGAAGTTCACGTTCCTGAGCCCCTTCGAATGAATATTCGCAACGAGAGTCGTATCGGCACCTATCAAATCAGACTGTGACTTAGCGGCCTCAATCTTAATCCGTGTCCCCGGCGGCACATCATGCAGGACATAGACTCCCTGATTATTGGTTTTTGCGGCGATCGGAGGCATGTGAGGAGATTGCCGCCGGTCCAGGAACACATCCGCCTGCGGGATAGGTGTACCCCCAACAAGGACTCTTCCCTCCACGTATATTGCGGACCTTAGTTTGACGGGGATAATCGTCCAATCCTTTGAATCGGGAACGTAGGCAGTCAGCACCTGCCCGATAAAATCCTTTCCGTCGGGTGCAATGACGGTGATGCTGAATGAGTTGGATGCGCTGATGAACGTGGTATCCGCCGCCCCGGAGTTGTCGGTCTCAAAGCTCCCTACGTTTTGTATCTCTACATGCGCGCGAGGGATACTCACCCCTGCAATCGTTCTCACCACGACTTTAAGCCTGTGGAGTTTCTTCTTCAGTACAAATGTGCCGAGGTTCTGTTCGTTCTGGGTTATGTTGACGTATTCAGTGTCCGGAAAAAGTGAGTTGTCGTACGGCGTTGGATCTATTATGATTTGCTGATTGCCAGAGACTGCGGGAGCCTGAAAACCGGTGTTGTAGCTGATGGCCTGGAAAGTCCTTTCTTTCCCATTCATAAAGTATTGTTGTCGCAGAACAGTTGGGAGATTCGCCTCGACAGATGTTCCCTCCCCGATTGTTACGTTCGCCTGAACCGGATTGCCCTCTTCATCCACGACTTTCCCGGTCACGTTGAACGCCGGTTGAAGAAGAATCTTGGGAAAGTAAACCTGCTGCCCCATCGTCAGAAGCTTGCCGTTGTTGACCGAAATGATGGTATCTCTGTATCCGTTCTTGTAGATCTCTATCTGATAACCGCTCCCCAGGTCGCTGGCCCCTAAGTGAAAATTGAAATAACCGTCGTTCATCGTAATAAACTCATCCGTGAAGCGGTTAACCTTATCGTTGAAAAAATACTCCAGGTATGTCTCTGCGGATCCCACGGGCTCATTTGGATTGTCCGACCGATAGATATAACCGGCCACTTTCGGAAACGCGGCCCACATAAGCTGGGTGATCGATACCTCGGGCGCAACGTATTCGCTGTTGAATACCGACGACGCATTCCATGTGTTGGGAGTTACTTGGTATCCGGGATATTGAGTAGGATTGTCGTTGTAGCCAAACTGGAACGACGTGGGGAGAGTGGTGTAGAAAAATGGCGAGCCGGGATCCGGCGCCGCATATACGAAATACTGGTCGTTGGGACCATTGTTCTGAACCAGGTTTGAGAAGGTAACCTGGCCGTTGTCGTCTGCAGTGGCCTCTGCCACGACCTGCATTGACTGAACGGTATCCGCCGAGGGTGGGGCCGGAAAACCTTCGTTATCAGGCACTCCTTCAGGACGAGACTGCCTGAGGAGGTAGACAGCGTACCCGCTGAGATCGGATGAAGAATTCGCCAGCTGCTGACCTCCACGCAACACGTTCGGCGTAAGTGTAATACTCAGTGAGTATGACCGCGCCAACGCGAACTGTTGCCCGATGTTGTCTGATTGGCCAGTCTGAACATCAATGTCATAGTCGGGACTGCAGAAGTACGGGCTTTGAACAATTATCCGATACACCTTCACCAGAGTGCCAGTTGCCGATCGGCCTCCCTCCAATGTGACAGTCGTGTTTTGTGATACCGTGTCAGGGCTGTTTTTCGTCTGTGCAAACGAAAACGAGAAATTTCCTGATGCATCTGTCGTTGTCGTTGCGATGACCTTGGCCGACCGCTCCATCGACGGCACCGGGGCTTCTACGAAGACCCTTTTAACCGGATCGTATCCCTGCAGGAGCACATATTCATCGACAAGGTTCAAGGTAGTATTTGCCAGAGGAAGAGGCTGCGGTCCGCTTTGTGAATTCGAGCCGCCCGACCCCCTGTGTCCGTACCGTCCCTGTTGATTGAGAAAAGGTTTATTCTGCTGGATTGTAAACGCCCCATACATCGTACCCGAAATGGTGGTGGTAGTGAAAAGGTTTTTATTAACAGGAGGAGTCCCCGGGCCGACCGGCGTCACGTGATGGTAAGTAACAATCCCAACCGGTTTTTGGTAAGTGAACGTCCGGATCTGACTCTCGCCGTTATTTGAGGCAGGCGGGAAACCGTTTTGATCGAGTGCCTGAACCTGCCAGACGTAAGTGTCCCCGGCAACGAGCGGCAGTGCACTCAGGGGATACTGCAAGGTCGTCGCGGCAAGGTTCTCGTTTGTGTACTGTGGGATGTCAGCATCGAGTGCCTGGAGCGGAGTCTGGCCCTGGAGTAATTGCACCATCTTAAAGACATAATGGACCTGGTATTGAACGGGGACCTGCACCGGCGTCCATTGGAAAATGGGGAAGTTCGTATTTACAGAATCGCCATCCATGGGGTAAACCAACTGCGGCGGATCAGCATAGACAATTGTGAACTCCCGGCATTGTTCAGACACCAATCGCACTCCTTCCGCGCCCAAAATACTGATACAGGCGGAGTAAGTACCCTCTGGAATTCTACCCGTCTGAATGATTTGACTCTTTATGCCGGTGTCGTAGTATTTCAGATTTCCATGAAGCAGACTTGTGTTGTTCATCACGTTCGGACCACGCAGCAAAACGGTGGGGGAACTCGTGCCGGAAATTACCTGCCTCCCGTCATTCGTCGTTACACTTAGTGTAATGACCACTTCTTTCGGACTATTCGAGCCGTTGAAGACGGTCAGCGAAGCAATCGACGGATTGGTCTGCCAGTCGCTTACATACGGGCTTGGAAAAGGCTGAACGAAAAACTCGGCCCGCACGCCTGAGGAAATCTGTGCCATCACATCAGGGATTGTCGCCGCGAAAAAAATAAAAAGAAATGCGACAAACCGTAACAAGCGTATCTTGACTTCCATTCTTATCCTCCATGGTTCATAAGAACCTGAGTGGTACTTGCTCAGCATTGTTCAAAAGGTATGCGACAGGTTTAGTCCGATTGTGTGCTCGGAAAACTTGGTCGTGCCGGTATACAGCGTCTCCATCACCGTTAGGACTATGGCGTCGGCACCTGTAATCCCGTAGTCGGATGAAAATCCGATCTGGAGAGAACTGGCACCCTGAACTCTTGAAACTCCGAGCGATAGAGAAGAGTTGAGCCTGTTTTCGAACGCCCGGTCTTGTGCGGAAATTGAATAAGATTGCGTCGAGGTCCATCCGGTTTCCCCAATTTTTGAGGCTATCAATGACAGAGCAGGCATTATCACCAGACCGGCTGCCGCATTCAAGGAGATGCTCAGGTTTGCTGAATGGGAAACCATTCCGCTCCCCTGCTGCAGCGGATTGTTATTCGCGGAGTTTTGAAAGGTATAGTTCAGAGAAGCCATCTGGAAAAAGCTCCCGGGTCCGACAAAAATCATCTGCGTCATGCCGGCCATGAGTGTCGAGTATGCTACTTTAAACGTGTCGCTTGAAGCGTTGTTCGCCATGTTCATGTAGCTCCCCATTAGCGTAGTCGTCCACTGCCGCGAAAAAGGAAGACTGATGTTGCCCGCCACCTGGTTCCTGTTGGTGGTATAGCTCTTCTGACCGAGCAGGTTGTCGTTCTGATGTCCCGCGTTCAAGCTGATGGAAACGCGCGACAGCCTTAGCATGGTTGCCAAAGTAATCTGGCGCTGGTCCGGAAGGAGAGATGCGACTCCAAGCGACGTATACCCTGGACCGATATACTGGTATCCGATTCTAGCGTTGAAGGTTTGCAGGTTGAGGCCGACCTGAGCATTGTAGGCATAATCCGCGCTGGAGCTTGAGCGCGGGGCATATATTCCGGTAAGGGCTTTCGGCAACCCGATGCTGTCCACTTCGGTTGCATTCATGTTCCTCGTGTAAACACTTCCATCCAGCTCGCCCTTTATCGTCAGGACGTTGTCGAAGAGTGCAAGCCTCCCGTCGGCTCCGGAGACTAAATTCTCTTGCGGAGTCACAGCAAACGAATTAGTCAAAATACCTGGTGTCGTTCCCTGCTGCTCCTGGATGCCTGAGCCTATCGTAAAAGGAAATTGGCTCACGCTGCTTACCGAATCCTGCAGGCTGGTAATCCTGATGAGCGCTTCGGATGTCGGCGGTCCTGTTACGAGCCAGGTCTGTGATCCGGTATTCACGACGCTGTCGAACAAGACCTGGTAAGTCGAGCCGCCGTCCCTTGAGATTTCTATCCTGACGTTTCCATAAATGCCGGCTGATGCCCAGGTGATGGTCTCGATGTTTCCGATCGGCCATGCGTCGTTCCCGTTTGGTGCGATGATCACGACCGTGGGATGAGGCGACGGCAGTGATGACGGATTGTCCCTCGTTCTAAGAAATGAAATATCGAAATAAGATCCTTCCTGTTTGCCGACTCCGATTCGCGCTCCATACATGTACCTCGAGTAACCGCCTATGCCCGGTCCTCCGCTGACCGCCCTTTGGGTATAACCTCCGACCGCCGAAAATCGAAAAACGCCGGGATGCAGGTTGATGCCCGCGCCTCTTACAAGTATTCCGTCAAACGTCAGCGGCGTGAACATCGAGCTGAAGTCTCCCAGATGCGCATCTCCCCAGCCCCATGAAGGATTCACTCCCAGCTGGTTTATGTTTTGCCTTGCCGAGCTCCCTTCAGTCGATAAAAGAAAATCGAAAGACATCGAGAATGCATGGAAGAGTGTCACAGTCGGCTGGAAATAGAGCCTGGCCAGGCTGGGCGGCAGTCTTCCGGGAATTCCTGATATACCGTACATCTGGCCGTACGCCCCCACGACGCCATTTATGCTGACGTTCTTCCCGATGAATGACTGCGACGAATCAGGTAGGGGACCAGTCTGCGCCTTTGCGTTTCCCCTTCCTGCTGCGACCAGGAAAACGAGCAAAATACATTGCATTATCCTTTTCATGAATGTCCTTCTCCCGCTCCTGCACAGCTTTAAGTCTTTCTTCACCTCAATGAGTCGTGTGCTCGACACACACGACCCGAAGAGGTGATTTCCACAGCCGGACTTAGAAAGCGTAATCGACTCCAAGTGCGAGGACGTAGAACCCAAATCCAACACGAGCCTCCGCCGCCCAATTGGGGTTGAAGAAGTACCGAACGCCTGCACTGCCGCCAAGTGTGATCCCTCCTCCGGTTTCCGAAGGTGTAGGGATACCGAGTTCTGCGTAATATGCCTTGGCAGACGAGCCCCACGACCATGAAGAAATTTCATCGCCAAGGTATATGCCCAGAAACGGATCCCACTTCTTATCCGCAAGAACGAAGTGGTACATCCCGGTAACACCTATATCTATGTATGTCCATGTTCCACCATAGCCGCCGGGATTATCACTATAAGAATAATAGTCGAATATGCCGCCGATCCCGATGATTCCCGGCCCCACCTCACCGACATTCGTAATTCCACGCTCGTAATCGAGTCCGAGCGTTAAAGCACTTCCTACACCGCTGAGTCCGATGTGCGGCCCCAGATAGTTCGTCTGGTTTGCAAATTGAGCCTGCGCCCTGGGTGCAAAGAACGATAACGCCAGCAAGCTCAGAGAGGTAATGAAAAGATTTCGTGCCATTTTGTCTCCTTTTGGTTTTGTTTATGCGCGCTGTGCAGAAGCCGTGGCAATGCCGCCACTTCACAACACTCCCGCACAACACGGTTTCTTATGCTCACTTGAGAAGGACCAGCTTCTTGACGCTGACAAAGCTTCCCGCCGTGAGTCGGTAAAAATACACTCCGCTCGCAAGCCGGCTGGCATCGAAGGTAACTTGATAACTGCCGGCACTTTGCTTCTCGTTTACCAGTGTCGTCACTTCCCTGCCAAGAATGTCATAAACCTTTAGACTGACGAAGCTGTTGGCTGATAGCTGATAGCTGTCGTCGGGTTAAACGGGTTCGGATAGTTCTGGTCAAGACTGAAATGCGTCGGCGAGTTGGTTGAGAACCTTTCCACTGAGGTAATCATCTGCGACAACGGTCGTCTCCAGGCGCCGCTGCCGTTGGTCCCGGCAAAGAGATTCGCGTGGAAGACGGCAAGGGCGTTGACATAAGTATTCGTCAAGCCGGTATTGATCGCCGTCCAGCTTGTGCCGCTATTGGTGGAAAGAAAAACGCCGCCGCTATTAGTCCCGGCAAAGAGATTCGTGCCGGAGACAACAATGGCATTGACATAAGTGTCCGTCAAGCCGCTATCGATTTGAGTCCAGGTTGTGCCGTTGTTGGTCGATAGATAGATACCGGCGCCATCAGTCCCGGCAAAGATGTTCGTACCGGAGACCGTAAGGACATTGACAACGGTGGTCCGCAAGACCCAATTCCAAGTTGTGTCGCTGCCGGCCAGCAGAAAGATGCCGTTATCAGTCCCGGCAAAGATGTTCGTGCCGAGGGCGGCGAGAGCAGAAACACCAGTATAAATCAAGCCGTTATTGACGGCGGTCCAGCTTCTGCCGCTATTGGTGGAACGACAGACACCGCCGCCATTCGTCCCTGCATAGAGATCCGTGCCGCTTGCACCGTTGGGGGAGACGGCAAAAGACCAGACATCAGTGTTCGTTAAACCGATACTCGCCGCAGTCCAGCTTAGCCCCCTATTGGTGGAAAGAAAGACGCCGCTGCTATTAGTCCCGGCAAAAAGATTCGTGCCGCCTGCACCGTTGGGGGAGACGGCAAGAGCATGGACATAGATGTCCGTCAAGCCGGAATCCACTGGTGTCCAGCTTGAGTCGATATGTCTCAAAATAAAGACGCCTCCGCCATAACTCCCGGCAAAGAGATCCGTGTCGCCTACTCCGTTGGGGGAAACGGCAAAACAGGTAACATTGAGGTAGGGTCCATTGGTTTGGACCCATTGGGCATGCAATGGATTCGTAGTGGTGAATAGGCAAAACACCACAAACAGGAATCGGAAAATATTTTTCATCCGTTTCTCCTTTTTTGAATTAGTGAAGGGCAATAGGCTTGCGGCGAGTTTCATGGGCCAGGACAGGCACGATTGTTTCCCAGTGCGCAAGCCGTGGGTATTTTCCCCGAGAGTTCGCCCAAGCCAAAATGGATACTTGCTGATAGAGCAAGTCGAATCCATCATTTCATTTTTCATCGAAAATCTCCTTTAACTTTATCTTTCATTGCCGGATGATTCTGTTCCATATTAGAATTCACTTTAACACCACGAGCTTCTTGACGCTCACGTAGCTTCCTGCTGTGAGCCTGTAGAAATACACTCCGCTCGCCAGCCTGCTGGCATTGAAATTCACCGAATAGCTCCCGGCGTTTTCCTTTTCATTCACGAGCGTCGCCACTTCTCTGCCAAGTATATCATAAACTTTCAAGCTCACCTAGCTGACCGCTGAAAGCTGATAGCTGATTACAGTCGTTGGGTTGAACGGGTTCGGGTAGTTCTGGAATAGGGCAAAACTCTTCGGCATAGAATTGATCTGTTGTATTCCGGTTACCGCGGAAGGCATGAAACGCGCGACAGCAAAAGCCCAGCCCAGGGAGCCGAGGTAAGGCGGAGTGCCCTCCGAGTAACCCGCAGCGACTATCTTCCCGTTCGACTGAATCGCAACTGCATTTGCTTCATCATCGCTCGAGTCTCCGCCCCAGATATTTGCAACGGTGGAACCATTCGTGCCGAAAGATTTGTCCAGATACCCGTTGCTGTCGAAGCGGGCTACCGCAAACGCGTCCCTCGTGTTAGGGCCAGGGAGCGAAGAATGTCCGGCAAGGACTATGTTGCCGCCCGATCCAATTGCCATGGCAAACGCCTCGTCGCTGGTGCCATCACTACCCGATATGTGTGTGGTGGCACCGCCCATTGCGCCGAATGTGCCGTCGATTGTTCCGTCACTATTAAACCTGATTACAGCAAAACCTGAGTCAATTGAGTATCCCCCCACAAGTATTTTACCATCGGCCAGGATCGCCAATGAATAGGCAAGCCCCGATTCATCGGGGATTCCGGGGACCGGGACGGCAACTCTGACCGTTCCGTTGGATCCGAAAGTCTTATCCAGTGTGCCATCGCTGTTGTACCTTGCCAGGGCAATAGCTTGCACAGTAGCCGAATAAGGATCGAGCGACCACCCCGCTGCGACTATTTTCCCGTCCGGTTGTATTGCGACGGAATGAGCTTCGTCATCGAAAGAATCCGACCCGGCAATGTAATCCCTCACGGTCCCGTTTGCGCCGAATGTCCCATCGAGGGTTCCGTTGCTGTCAAAGCGCGCAAGAGCAAACGCAACCTTCTGAGAATCAGTCGAGCTTCCCGCAACTACTATCTTGCCGTCTGATTGTATCGCCACCGCGTACCCTTTATCGGTTGTTGAATCACCCCCAAGAATCGCGGCGCTAACCTCACCCTGTTGACCGAACGTGTTGTCGAGTAAACCGTCGCTGTTGAACCGGTACAATCCAAATCGGTATATATTATTCGAAGCATAACCGCTTGGTGCCACATCGGTATTGCCGCCGAGGATAATCTTTCCATCCGATTGGATTGCAACTGCTTGTGCCATCCACTGCGAGCCGCTGCCCATGACCATTCCGCCTGTGCCAAACGACTTATCAAGCGTTCCATCCGTATCGTATCGCACAAGGGCATAATTGTAATACAAGTCCGACTGCGCAGCTGAAAGACCTGCGACAACTATTTTTCCATCGGGTTGTATTGCGACGGAAGTTGCCTGGTCGCCGCTTGAATCACCGCCCAGGACATAATTTCTCACTGTCCCGTTCATGCCGAAAGTGTTGTCCAGCATTGACGTTTGGGCGAATGCGGTTGACGATAACACGAACAGTATAGTCGCCGTAAACGCAATGAGTGTCATTCTGTTCATAAATACGCTCCATATCCTTTTCTTGAAAATTCATTTCAGCAAGGCAAGCTTCTTTACACTGACAAAGCCCCCTGCTTTGAGTCTGTAGAAATACACTCCGCTGGCGAGACGGCTTCCGTCGAACTTCACCGAGTAACTCCCGGCATTCTCTCTTCCATTTGCAAGTGTCGCTACTTCCCTGCCGAGAATGTCATAAACCCTCAAGGTCACGTTGCTGACTGCTGAAAGCTGATAGCTTATAACTGTCGTCGGGTTGAACGGGTTAGGATAGTTCTGGTCGAGGTCGAATTTTGCCGGTACGCCTTTTCCTCGGCTGTCAATGGCGGTAGTAACGATTGAAACTTCGCCGCTCGGGGAGCTTAAATTGTCGTGAATATCTTCAGCCGAGACCACATAATATGCCGTCCCGCTCGTGAGAGGTCTGGTATCTGTGAATACTGTATCGGTTGTCGATGCGTATGGGGTCAAAGAATCAATGCCGGTAATCGACGAATTGCTCCGGTACACTTCATAGCCCTTCAGGTCTTTCTCAACATCAGGCTTCCATTGGAGCATCACACTGCCGGAGACCAACGCACCTGTGAGGCGAGACGGCGCAGCCGGCGGAATGTTGTCTACGGAGTATCCGCTGTCGATATTCGAGTCGTAAAACATGTTCGCATTATTTGTCGTCGCCGACACCATGAAGTACTCCGTACCGCTTGTGCTCGTCATCGAGTCAGTAAGAGTAGGCGCCGCATAAGAATAAAGGCTGAGCCTGTGTGCCAGTTCCTCCCCAACCCACTGAAAGGCGAATGTTCCCGCTGCTGTCGTTACGACACGAATTCTATTCGGACCCGATGAAGCGCTGACAATCTTGACGGGAGCCTTGCCCGCAGCACCCTGTGCGTTCTGCGGAATAGCACGCCAGATGCTGTAGTACGGAAGATCATACACGTTTGTGTCGAGGCTTGAGGCCGTCCAAGTGAGATCCACATGTCCGCCTTGATCGAAGGGCACATCCTTTACGGAAAGCAATTGTGGATAAACGGACAACTGGTAAATCCAAACCCCGTTGTAGGTGCCAGCGAGAAGGACGCCCCCGCTCGCAAAGAGGCCCAAAATATTTGTGTTGCCGAGTCCTGAATTCAACGATTCCCACCCGTTCGCCTCTGCATTATTCATCAGGGCGAATACGCCCGCTGAAGTACCCGCAAAGAGGTTTCCTCCGTTCACTGATAAGCATTGTACGCTTGAATTTGCAGGCAAGCCTGCATTCATCGTTGTCCACGTAGCCCCGTTGTCCGTCGATTGATACACGCCTGCAAATATCGTCCCACCGAATAAATTCTGTCCAATGTTGGTGAATGCATTCATGTCTACCATGATCGGTCTTACTTCCGTCCAACTGCCGCCCACGATATTGGTACTGTAAAGGCCGTCATAAGTAGCGGCGTAGATTTCGATGCCGCTGTAATTGAGAGAATTACTGATGACATTGAGCGACATCACATATAAATAACCCAAGCCTGTATTCACCGGACTCCAGCTCGCGCCGTAATCGGTAGAGAGAAAAACTCCGCCGCCGTTCGTTCCTGCAAGAAGGTCGGTCCCCACCGTAAGAAGAGTGTTCACCGTGGTATTAGTCAGTCCCGAATTTACCGCGGTCCAACTTATCCCGGAGTTCGTCGATTTGAATATCCCGCCTGAAGTTCCAGCAAACAGCGCTCCGCCGGCTATCGCGAGCGCGTGAACAGTTTTGTTTGCCGGTTGTGCCCCAACCGGGTTCCAGGTGAAACCATTGTCGTAGGATACAAATATGCCTCCACCGAGGCTCCCTGCATATATTGCCCCGTATTGGGAGATAAAGCATGAGATGTATTGTCCGGAAACTCCGCTTGATTGTGTCCATTGAGACCTTGCTTCACCGACCGACATCAAACAAATCAGAACGACCCAAAGCCAATACATTATCCTCATGACCAACGGCTCCTCAATTGTATGTATTTTTAAACCAGCAAGGAGGGGATGCTTCCTGACAACACAGCGTACCGTGGTTCCTCCAGCTCTCCTCCTCAATACGAGTGAAGTTGGATTGAGAAAGATGCGTCCGCAACTGAACGAATGTACAGTTGTGAAACAAAATGCCCTTTTTATGAAGTGGGATTACTTGAGCTTGTTCTTGACGGCTCTCGCCACAAGCTCGGCGCGGGTCCTGACGTGAAGCTTTTCGTAGATATTGTGGATATGGAATCTGACTGTGTGGGCGCTGATGAAAAGCCTCTCGGCGATCGACTTATAAGAAAACCCGTCCACCAGACCCTGAAGGACTTCGAGCTCTCGCTGGGAGAGTGATGCCGTCCAACTGCCGTCGTCTCCGCCCTGGAAGTACCCGATCACCTTTCTGGCTACTTCAGGTGACATTGGCGCACCGCCCCTGTATGCTTCCTTTATTGCCTCCAGAAGTTTCTCGGGGGATATATTTTTCAGGATGTACCCCACCGCACCGTTCCGAATCGACTGAAATACCTTATCATCTTCGGTATACACGGTGACCATAAGTACTTCCACACGTGGAAAGTATTCTTTGATTTTCAGAACACATTCTATCCCGGACTTTCCGGGCAACCCGATGTCCATCAGTATAACATCGGGGGTGTTTTCATCCACGCCCCTCAGGAGTTCGGCGCAGTTCCGGTAATTCGACTCGCAGGCGAATCCGTCAGAATGGTTCAACAGCCAACAGAGGCCGTTTCTTATCTCATCGTCGTCATCGACGATTGCTACATGTATGATATTCTCGCCAGGCATTTGTATACTTCTTAGTCCTTCATTCCACCCAGATTTTCTGCAAGCGCGTCAAAATCCTAACCGTCGGACATCTGAAGTGCAACAGAACAAATGTACAGTTAGGTGCGCAAGGGAATTACGACCTCTATTACCGTTCCTTCTGAAGGATAAGACTTGATGCTGAAGCTTCCGCCGATCTTCTCGGTGCGATTACGCATGTTTTCCAGTCCATGACCTGTTCGATGGTACTTCATATCGAAACCGCATCCGTTGTCTGAGAGCTTCAATTCGATTGATTTGTCAATCGACTTTATCCCAATACAAATCGTCCTGCACTTCGAATATTTCACGGAATTATTCAACGCCTCCTTGGCCACCAGCAACATGGCCCTCAAAATCTCCGGGGCAACTCGCATGACTTTGATCTTTTCGTCCACGACAAAATCTACCGAGATGGTTCTGGCTTCCGAAATTTCGTATGCGAATGTCTGAAGTCTCTTCAAGAGATCACCTACCGTCATGTTCTTCGGATCTACCGACCAGACCACGTCGCTCATCGAATCAACAAGGTCTCTGGCATTTAACCCTATGCGTTCTACGATATTATGGGCAGAATACCCGTTGTCCGGGCTGTTCGCTGAGTTCACTTTGGCCTGTTCGCCGGTTTTCGAGCCGGTTTGCCGGGCAGCGACTTCGGCCAACACGGCGATGCGGGTCAGCCCGGAGCCTATGTCATCATGCAGATCTGTCGCAATCCTGGAACGCATTCGTTCGATCTCGAGGAGCCTTGAGACTTTCAGCTTAATGGAAAAGTAAATAAGCGACATCCCGGCGATAGACACCGCTAAGATGAACCACCATCGCTGCCAGTAAGGCGGAATTATGACGAAAGAGACTGCAGCTGGATTTGCACTCTGGAGACCGGACGGCTCTACAGCCTTCACTCTGAATGTGTAATCACCCGGTTTCAGGGACACGTATGTCACCGCGTGGGCGGCAGGGGCATACCTCCACCTGTTGTCGACGCCCAGAAGCATGAACCTGTAAGACAGATCCTCTCCCTCCCTGAGGCTTATTCCACCAAAAACGAATGTAATAGTGTTTCTATCGTGGGACAGTCTGAGATTCTTTTCGACCTGCAACGGTTGGCCGTTCACAAGAAATCTCGTTATCCGCACGAAGGGAGGCGGCTCGGGATTAGGACCAACGGATAGATCAGTTATTGTCGTGATCACTCGACTACTAATCCACCGCAGGTCTGACAAGCTGGTTCCGACCGAATATACGGGCACTCTCCCGCTTAGTGTATGGAACATCATGTCCAGCCTGTTGCTGCCCGCAAGCCTCTGGAGACCGAGTTGGGTGCCTACGAGCATGCCCTTATTCCCGTCGCGGGCAATTGCCCACACACCATTGCTTACCAACCCGTCTTCCACCGAAACATCTTCAAATTTGCCGCCATGCATTATTGCCAGCCCTCCGAACCTCGTGCCGATCCACAGGTTGCCGCGGCTATCCTGGGTGATCGCACGAATCGCATCGTCAGGCAGGCCGTTTGCTTTCGTGTACAGGTGAACCCAAGAGTCCTTCCTGAACGGATGGCGGAACTCGGCAATGCCGCCGATATATCCACCGAACCAAAAGTTACCATACGAGTCTTCACAAATTGCACGAATGGAATTGTCCGGGAGGCCCGCGGAAATTATGCGAACCCGATCCTCCAGGTCTTGATCCCTCGTGTCCAGGACGAGAAGCCCTAGTTTGTTTTGACTATACCAAATTCGACCTCTACTGTCGACATAAAAGCACAGGAATTGATCTGACCGGAACAGCTTTCCGATCCTGTACTCGCCTTCCCGCCTGAGCTGCGACGCTTTGTCAGGACGCGTCCTAATCTCGAAGCGATGGAAGTTTCCACGATCCGAGCACAGCCATAACTGTGAGCCGTTTGTAATCCGAAGCGAATATTCCGGATGAGGCATCTCCAGTTCCTTGAACGTGTGAAGATGGCTTTCAACTACACCGAGATGTCCCCGCCAAATTTCCAACAACCCATTGACGCCTATCGCCCAAAGATGTCCGTTACCATCCCCCGCCGCCTGTGAATTATCGATAGAGACGTTAGGCGTTTTGGTGTCGAACGCGCATATATTTTCATCGGCAAGTTTACACAAACCGCCTGCACCGACAGCGAGCCATATATCCCCTTCCGAATCGCACAAGCCCGCCGTTACCTCGTTGTCGGGAAGACCGTTTGACTGGGTAAGATGCACCGGAGACAGTAACCGGCTGCGACTCTCCTTTCTGAATTCGTATACTCCGTCCATTCTCCCTTCCCATAAATTCCCATGATTATCGTCGAACAGAACGTTTACGGGAGACTTGGCAAACTGACGCATGGCTGTGCCATCGCTGTAATCAACGAGAGTTCCATTCGTTAATGCGACCCATAATTTCTTGTCACGTCCGATCGTAAAGGTACTTACGTCTGCACCTTTGACCCACTTGTCTCTCAATTTGTGAATTGCCCCGCTTGAGAGGTTGTAACTAAACAAATTGCCGTTGCTGTCTAACAGTACGAGGCTGTCCGATACACATACAACCTGCGCAAAGGAATCCCCCGAAAGCTTTGCAGCAATGAGAGATGACACCCCTTTCTTTAGGGAATATATACCCTCATCTGTTGCGCAGAATAACGTCCCGTCGCGGCTCTGGGAAATCGAATTGACCCTGTTAGTCCAGCCATCATTTCCGACTCTATAACTTGTGAAAACCCCGTTGGCAAACCTACTGATACCTCCACCGAGAGTCCCTATCCAAATTGTTCCGACCCTTCCGCGGTCCTCGAGAATGCAATTCACCCAACTCGAAGCAAGGCCATTGACGGTGGTATAGTTTCTGAAGGAACGTCCGTCGTAAACACTTAGCCCGTCTGTCGTGCCAATCCACAAGTAGCCATATGAATCCTGGTAGAGCGTGGTAACACCGTTTGAAAGGAGCCCCTGCCTGACGGTGTAAGACTCAAAATCGTAGATTTGGCTGTAGCAACTGCGAGGACAAATTACCCCGGCAAAGGCGAATAATAGCACGAAGAGAATACCGCTGTTCGACCTCATCCTTTTCTTCAAGATGAAGCGCATAGGCCGTCCCATGGTTCGTTGCCTTCTCTCCTCTCCCTGTCTGTGAATGCAAAATAGCAATCAATCCCGAAAACACCAAAACAGAAACGGCGAAATCAGTTGAAGGGCTTATTTTTGACGGCATGAGGGAGCAAAGGTGAAGGGACATTTGCCTGAGACAGCGTGCTTCGACGCCGGACTAAATTCAAACTTCCCCTGAGTGTGATCGATTATACTTCGTTGTCCTGTTTGCCGGGAGGTCAGTTTACTCCAAGCTCAACGGAGCTGTACGGCCGCGTCGTGAATCCCTCTGCCTTCGTCTCGCTACTCTTCGCAAGCACAAGCCGGAGCGTGCCGTCCGCTTCGCATTTCCTTAAAGTCACCGACACCGAACTTCCCATGATGCCGAAAGTCTCAGGTACTACGCCGTCGACATCATGTTCCATCACCTTGCCATTGGCTGCTGTGATAGAAATTGTGCCGCAGAATTTCATGCCATTCTCCCCGGTGACCCGCAGCGTGTAGGTCTTGTCCCCAACGAGCCCGACTGAGGGAAAGAATTTCCGTCCGCCTGTCGCGATCATTTCGAAAGTGAAATACAGTCCGACCACGAGCGCCCCGACAACGCTCAGCTTAAGCCAACGTTTTGCCGGCTTCCCTTCCTGCTTTTCCATGATTCGTTCTCCTGAATTGAAGTTTTCATCGTCCAATCAGCCGAACCAATTAATCTGAACTCGTGCGCCTTAACGCCGAAGGCGCAGATCCCCACGACCCGTGAATCACATGCAAAACCTGAACGATGTCTGCGGCACATCATTCTCGGGTACGTACATAAGTATGTCTGCAGCCCGACGGACTGCATGTATCGTCACGGGTTCGCCGACGACGAACTCCCCGTCGTTCCATGCCAGTTTCGATAAGCCCAGGATTTCTTCGGCGAGCTTTAACGGCGCAGTCTCAGATTTATGGCTGAAAAACTCCAACGGGCGAGGGACATAGAGACCCGGGTAGGTCTGGAGAAAATTCACACTACCCTGGAGATAGATGAGTCCACGCTTCTCCTCAAGCTGAAGGAACGTACCGCGGAGGGGCGGATAAGTGGATTCACGAAACAGGCGAGTCATCGACCGCGAGACGCTAAGCAGGTCCAAATGACCGATCCTTTCCTCTTTTGCCGCCGATTCGAATCCCTCAAGTTCACCGCCGCTCATCTCGGATGTCATGTGCACGACAACGCGCCCCGGAATACTCTTGTGCTCCCTCCTGTAAGCTTCGATGATACTTATAAACAACGCGCGGGAATCATCGATAGAGAGATGCGGGGCATTGTCATCCCCCCCATGCTCTGCTTTCCCTCCCCTTATTATTCTTCCTTCTCCCATCTCGTTGAAAATCAGCGCGATTCCTGTAAGAGTATCTTCACCGTCCAATTTTCTGTATGAACCGATCCCAACATAGCATGTCGATCCGCTCAGCGGATCCTGATGGAGTTTCCACGGGACGCCGCCGGCTTTATAGTACAGCGGCACATAAAAGCTCCACGCGCGGGTCGCTTCGTCAAGAAGACTTGCATCAGCTTGCACCTTCCTCATCGAACCACGGGTTCGCTGCCCGACGTAAATATGAGGAAGTACAGGTAGAATCGGAACGCCGAGCTGCATGCCTTTGGCTTTGAGGACGTCTTCAAATCGAGGTATCCGATTTCCCGCTCCCTCATTGTTGACGCGGATCCTCTCATCGATTTCAATTGCGTCCGGACGATACGCCCCCCTATGGCCATAATCCAACGCGTCCAAAAGGTTGCGCGGAGGAGCAATTATCAGAACTGACGGATTAGCCTTGGAAGCAATATCCCTTGCTCCTTCAAGGAAAACCGCAGCCGACTCATCGATAAGTCCACTGGAACTAGAAGAAGCAACAAGTCCATCAATCACCCTGTTGGGTATTGCGACGCACCACTTGTCGCTGTGTTCCAGAGTTGATTTGAAACATGACCGTTCCGAGAAGCCGGGGAATGCCGGGTACAGGTTGTGCAAGCGGCTTTGCTTCCCTTCTATAACTGTTTTTCCGCGTTCCAGCCAATCACGCAACTTCTCAATAGTCTCGCTCGTTCCGACAATGCCGACTCGTATTTTTGCAGGAGCTGTTCCCCTCCCGGCGTCAAGCGGACCATACTGCATCAGGCCAAACTTGGCGTCGATGTGAGTTCCACCACCGCCGAACTCCAGTTCAGGATCAGGTAAAGAGTCGATTCTCATTTCTACACCTCCTTCCCCTCAAACGGCAGAAATGAGTCTCCAGGTACACTGCTGTAACTTCTATCAGCATCGGGGTTGCGCTCGCTCCATTCGGAATCGCTGATCCCGACATTAGATTCCAGTTTGATCAGCCTGCCGAACCTGAGCATCCCCTCGCTCTTATTGAACAGATCACGCTGGGCGCTCATCATATCGGCCCAGAACAACAAGGCGCTAAGCACAGTCCTGTTGCCTTCCGATCTTTTCATTGCTCTCAAGCGTTCCTCGTGGAAGCGCTCAAGGTTTTTACCGTCCTTTGTGAACCTGTATGTCGGCGTTACTTCCAGGTACCATTTTCCGTCGAGCCGCCGGAATTGTCCCCTGAAAGCCATATGCCTCAGCCACTTATAGTCGTGATTCCTTCCTTTTCCCTCATATTTTGTTACGGTAGAAATCCTGCTCTGATGTCTCAACGATCTGTATGACACCTTCACGGTGCCCTCTTCCAGAGACCCGGCGTATGCGAAACAATCCTCGTCCGGCCAGTATTTGATGTTGTCGTTCTGGCAATATTGCAGAGCCTGATTGCAGAGTTGAACGAACTCCCGCTGTCTGGTCGAGTCGCCTGAGTTAGCCCATTCTGCTGCAGGATAAGCCTTCACCGTCCCGGCAACACAAACATTTGACCATGCGCGGGTTGATAGGTTATGAAACGAAACGATCTGCCCGTCGCGCAATAACCATGCACCGCTGACGTCTCGGTCCTTTCCCTGCAATGCCCCCCACACTTCCCATGTCTTTCTGAGTTCGGTTTTTGCGATGTAAATACTGGGAGGATAGCCGTCTAAAGGCAACAGGTTTGAAATGAGATTTTCTGTCTTCGGCACCGGGGCCAAATACAGTCCCGAATCAACCGACTCCCCTACCCTTATGAGCTCGTGGAAGGACTCGGGGACAAATTTGCAGGAGCTCTTAACGAAATGTACACGTGTGTCGGATGCGTCCGCCCGGTTATTGAAGTACCCCTTTACATCGATCCAGTAAGCCTCTTTGGTTGACGGCCTGGTTACCACTAAAATAACCGGCATGTTACCGCTCATCCAATAATTTAACTCGCTCTTCTGGCAGAGATAATCGAATGAATCGGGATCTTCATTCACAAATTCAGACACGTGCCTGGCCTGTACGGCTATAGTGGTTCCGAACGATCGACCTGTACCACTATCGAAAAACTCGATATATCCGTCGATCCCGACTTCACCAGCGCCGGACGATATCCATCGCGAGTGCATTTGGAGCACGACATTCTCGACGAGATTCAATCCCTTCCGACCGAGGATTCCCGGTTTGGACATTGTGCTGCGTTTGACCGCCTTACGAAGTCTCTTCATCTGCCACCGCCCTTACTCCGCTTATGCATGTTGGCTGTCCTTGACGAACCACTTTACTTGAACCTAAGTGTTTTGGAAAAGAGAATCAAATCGACGGGAAGAAGACGCTTTTCCACATAACGAACCGGCCTTCTCTCGGCCTTACGCATGTCCTGCATCATGGAACCCGGCGGGAGAAAGGGACTTCGATTGTCCTCACCTTCAAGGGATTACCGGCCAGCCCACCCGCAGGACAGGTCTCGTCATATTTGCCCTTTCCTGCCCGTTTGTGATGTTGCAATTGTTCTCTCCCTTCTTTATCCTCATGCAGATTGAGAACCAGGTCACCCAGATCAGCCTTCGAATGATTAGATCGATTAAACATCCAAGAAGCGGCACATCCCGATGAGTACGCGCATTATCATTGTAGTTGTGCTACTCTTCACCACATCGGCTTACGCGCAGTCTCCGCACGGCAGGAAATTCACGCTCGATTGTTCCTACTGCCACCTCCCTACTGGCTGGAACATTTTGCGGAAGGACATGAAGTTCGATCACAACGAAACTCCGTTCAAACTCACCGGACAGCACACCTTGCTGGGCTGCCGGTCATGTCACACCTCACTGGTGTTTTCAGATGCGAGCCCGGACTGCAATTCATGTCACGAGGACGTCCATCATGGCAGCGTCGGTTCTAATTGCTCCGGATGCCATTCAACAACCGCCTGGATTATTCCGAACGAGATTCTCTTACATCAAAGAACACGATTCCCTTTGGTGGGAGCGCATCAGATCGCAGATTGTTCGGCATGCCATAGCGGCTACTCAGGATTGTATTTTCCCCCGATCAACGTGCAATGTGTAAATTGTCACTCCAATGAATACTACGCGACAACTTCACCTAACCATGTCGCGGCAGGATTTTCCACCCGATGCCAGGAGTGTCACAATATAGCCGACATAACCTGGGCGGCAAGCAGCTTCGACCACAGCTTCTTCCCCCTTGTGGGCGGCCACAACATCCAGAATTGTTACGCATGTCACACGAAGGGAAGCGATTTCAAAGGGCTATCGACGAGTTGTTACAGCTGTCACCAGAAGGATTACGTCGCGACGTCGAATCCCAGCCACACGACCCTTGGATTCTCGACTGTTTGCTCCGCCTGCCACACCACAAACCCCGGCTGGAAACCGGCTACCTTTTCAATCCACAGCAATTACTATGTATTAGCCGGAGCTCACACCTCGCTGACCTGCGATCAATGCCATAACGGGAATTACGCTTCGGCTCCGACGACCTGCTATGGATGCCACAAAAGCGATTACGACGGCACGACAAACCCGGCGCATGCGGCAGCCGGATTTCCTACCGACTGCACTCAATGCCATTCCCAGACGGCATGGACGCCCTCCACATTCGACCACACTTCGTTTTTTCCGCTAACTGGAAGCCATGACGTCTCCTGCTCTACCTGCCACACAAACAGCGCCAACTTCTCACAGTTTTCCTGCACAGCCGCATGCCACAGTGAGGCAGAGACTGATCCCCGTCACAGCGACGTCAGAAATTACGTTTACAGTCCGACATCATGCTACAGCTGCCATGCAAATGGGAGAGGAGGCGACTAGTTCAGCCGGTCCGGCGACCAATCCGCTCTCCTCATTTCGATTCGAGTTTTTCGATCAACGTGAGAATTTCATCACCCGTGTTGTAGAAGTGCGGAGAGACTCTTACGACGCCCTGACGGACGGCAACTTCTATCCTTGCCTTCGCGAGATTGGCCGCGTAAGCCCCGGCATTTTGAACCAGTATGGACACTATTCCCGCTCGTTCTTTCCTGTCGCCCTCCACGTAAGCCTTCATTCCCATCGACCTGAGACCTTTTATCAGCTCGTCGCTCAGATCGAGCACATGCTCCTCAATCTTCTCAATCCCCACTTCAAGAAGCGTCCCCAAAGATTCGTGAAGACTGGTTATGCCTATGTAATTCAGGGTGCCGTTCTCATACCTGCGTGCGGTATCGTCGAGATCGAGACGGTATTTCGTAAATTCACTGAAAAAGTTTTTTATACTCGTCCACCCGAGGTATGCCTGCCGGAGCCTGGCCTGTGTTTCGCTGGATATGAATGCAAACGCAATCCCCTGTGGAGACAACAGCCACTTCTGGCCGCCGGTAGCAAGGAAGTCTATTTTCATCCCGTCAACGTCGATCGGCACTACACCGGCAGACTGAATTGCATCGACTGAGAAAATGATTCCGCGCCTCCTGCACATTTCTCCGATTGCATACAAGTCGGCCCTGTACCCGGTCAGGAATTGTACGTGGCTTATCGAAAGCAGCCTCGTGCGGGACGTAATTTTTTCCTCGATGTCCTCGACGAGAATTTTCCCGCCACGGTTCCTGACAAAATCGATTTCAACTCCGAGACGTTTCAGATTAAGAAAAGGATAGACATTTGCCGGGAACTCAATGTCATCTAGAATTACTCTGTCCCCCTGCTTCCATTCAAGGCCGGCAGCGAGCAAATTGATCGCGTTTGTCGTATTGTCGTAGAAGGCAATTCTGTCCGGGGTAGTATTCAGCAATCTCGACGCAAGGGATCTTGTTTCGATGAGTATCGGTTGGAACAATTCATAGTTGTCGATATGCGTCTCGCTCCGCTCGTGCAGATACCTATCCACAGCTGCGACAACTTTTGTCGATAACGGACCGGTTGCCGCGTGATTCAGATAGATGGTCCCTGCCTGCACTACCGGGAAGAGTTCGCGGTACCTGTTTATATCGTACTTCAACATATCAGTCCTTATGATTGAGTTCTCAAACTGGATCAGGCCTCCGTTCCCAGTCAAGCCTGCGATCAGGTGGAAACAGCACTTTTTCTTTTCCAATAATAGTAGATGGGAACACCGAGGGAAATGAATGCAAGCCCCGCGAACGACTGGAGCGGCGCGGTAACAAGTGTATTGATGACGAACCACGAGGCGACTGCCACAAAGAAGAGCGTCGTGTAGGGATAGCCCGGCGTTTTATACGGACGATCAAGTTCTTTCATCTTTCTCCTGAAGACAAATACCGAAGCGGCAGTGAGCGCGAAGAATATCCAGTCCGCAAATATCGCGTAAGTTATAAGCTGAAGGAAGTTGCCCGAGAAAAGAAGGACGATTACCCAGGCGGACTGGAAAATGATAGAATAAGTCGGCGTATGATATTTCGGATGGATGTATGCCGTTTTCCTGAAGAACACGCCGTCTTCGGCCATTGCATAATAAATCCTCGGGGCGCTGAGTGTATAGATGCCTGCCGTTCCGAATGTGGAGATGATGATGGCGACAGAGATCAACGTCCCGCCCGCGGGTCCTAGGAAACTCTGTGCCGCATCGGCGGCAACGCGGGTCGACGACGAGATACTCGCGACCGGTAGAAGATGCAGGTACACCAGGTTGATAGACACATAGGCTGCAACGACCAATAGAGTACCGGCAATTATTGAAATCGGAAGGCTTTTCCTCGGATCTCTCGCCTCCCCGGCGAGAAAGGTGGCATGCTGCCAACCGCCGTAAGTCCAGAGCACTCCCACCATTGCGATTGCGATCGAACTGCCCAAGTGGCCGGAGATGCTCTTCGGGATGAAGGGTACGAAAGAGCTGGCGTTTGAACTCCCGAGTAGGAACCCGAACACGACCAGGCCGGCGATGGCAGCAACTTTCAGCACAGTGAAAATGCCGGCAAATGTGCCACCGAGTTTGACGCCGAAATAGTTCACACCTGTCAGGAAGACAATCCCGGCCACGGCCACGATCTTTATGCCT
The DNA here is from genome assembly GCA_021825585.1 of Bacteroidota bacterium. GTDB lineage: Bacteria > Bacteroidota > Ignavibacteria > Kryptoniales > JAKASW01 > JAKASW01. Next base: position 125,732 of record JAKAGT010000010.1, read on the forward strand.
GCCGCAGAAAGATGTACAAAGTATCCGAGATACGATGCATAGACGAGCGCGATGGCAGCGAGGCCGCCTGTATTCACGACAACGAAGTATGCCCAGCCGTAAAGAAACCCCCAGAGTCCTCCGTATGCTCTGGCGAGGTACACGTACACGCCGCCGGCATCCGGCATCATCCCGCCGAGTTCAGCGTAAGTCAGGGCGCCGCAAAGGGCCGTCACCCCTCCCAACACCCATACAGACACTATCAGCAGCGGCGACGGCAGCTCGCGGGCGATAGAGGCGGGCGTCATGAAGATCCCGGCCCCGATGACCGAGCCGATGACAATCATCGTCATGTCAAACGTATTCAGCCTCCTCAGAAGCCCTGGACTTGAAACACTCGAGCTATCAGACATATGGAATCAAATCACGTTACCAAACGGTTCAAGAAATCGGATGTCCGTGCCTCCTTGCAACTATATTGATAGGAAAAGTTATTCAACGTCGGGGTCTGAAACAACAAGGCGGGAATCCAGGGCATGTTTCACCGCCCCGGATGTTGTCTCTCCCCTCTTGTCCGGGACACATTCTCCGGAAACCCCGACCAGAGTTTAGTACCGGTCATTAAGATATCGACCTGACCAAGACTTCCGGGCTAAGGCTGACTATCCGCATGCACCGGTTGGGCAGTCCGACATGTATTCCCGGAATCTTGTTGTAAGTCTTTCTCATCTGCAACTCACCGAAGACAATTGGGGGGGTGGCTCCTCCCGCCAATATGAGTGCGGAGATGACCTACCGATTGAAGATATACTTACGCCGGCATATATTTATTCAAATCCACTTTACAACGCATTTCAAAGAGGATATGATGGAACAGACACTGAGTCGTGGCGACCGGCTGCGTATAAGGTTCGCTACGGAGACTGACGCCGGCAAAGTACTGGAATTCATTCGAGACCTGGCCGAATATGAGCGGCTGCCTGACGAGGTCATTGCCGATGAAGAATCGATAGAAGAGAACGTTTTTCATAAGCATGGGGCTGAGGTAATATTCGCAGAAATTGACGGGACTCCCGTGGGCTTTGCCCTCTTCTTCCACAACTTCTCCACCTTCATGTCGGGTTTCACCGGTAGCGCCGGGTAATATCCCTTATCGAAGTAACACTTCTCGAGCTCCGTTATGTGACCCTCGTCGCGCCACGGGATCATAGTCGCCTCGGTCGCGTTCTTCCTCATGCCGGCATATGCTTCCTGAACATTGAAATCCCTCAACCCTTTCATATACGCATCCGTGATTACCGCCGCTGTGTGATTCCCTATCATCGCCTGCGAACTGGGCAGCCAGCCGGTCTTCTCATAATCGCGGACAAACTTCCGTATGATTTTCATATTCAACGAAGGATCAATGATTGTCTGCAGAGGATAGGCACACCGGTAAGCGTTCCAAACATTACTCTTCTGTCCCATCGTCCGGTACAACGCTGTGTAGAAGGTCTCGAGTTGATTTTCGGTTCCTCCCTGGACCGTAATCAAGCCGAGAGCCTTGTTCCATAGACTCTTTGTCTGAGACTTTGTCCTGTCGAAATTCCAGTCGGGAATTTCCTTCTCAAGAACAGAGCGGGCATCCTCTATGCTGCTGGCGGAAATACCTACTTTCAATTCCACCTGCTCGTTTCCGGAAGTCGAATACCCTGCAAACGCGCCGATTCGATTGCCTTCTATATTTCTTGTACCGGCGCCGACCGTATCGCCTCTCCATGTTCCAGCGAAGGCAATAGGCCTGTTGAACTCCGCATAAAAGTACAACGTCTTGCCTTCCCGGATTCCGAGTGAGTTCTGGTAGCCTCGCAAATGGCCCTGACCATTCAGTACATTATTCCCTGTAAAGCTAAGTCTTCCCGCATCGAAGACAGAAAACAGAATGTTCGATCGTTCGGACTTTGGAAAAGTGAATCTGAAAATTATTGCATGATTTGTTGAAGTCTCCCTAATTTTGTGTCGCGGACTACCCGGGGTGCCAGGTTCGACAACATTCACATCAATGTCTTTCCGCATTCACGGCATTACTTTCTCGATACCTCACTTCCAGTTTCTCTGCATCGGATGTGCTTCGGTGTTGAAAATGACGTCGTTGAAATTGAGAGTGGATGGCGGAGAGAACAGCAAGTAAAGATATTTCATCGTCTCGGCCAGGAAATAGCTCGGCATTCCGTCCATCTTCTCGTGTGTGACCACGCTCCTGAGCTGCACGAAGCCGTCATCGGTCCTGCAGTACTCCACAAGGTCATCAAAGAATGTCCTTCCCATAGCCAGGTACCGTGGGTCTTTCGTATAGTGGTACAGATAGTAAGCGGACTCAATTATTTCGGGCCTCAGATAATATTGCGGGGCCACCGCCGTCATCGTCCGGTAGTTGAACAGTTCCGGTTCAATCCCGTACCTGTTCCACATCTTGTAACACGATTCCTCGAGCTCCGCGGCCCTTTGGACGTCCCCGCCGAGACAAAGAGGATCTGGAAAGAATGCGTCCAGCGATCCGAATATCGTGGCCGTTCGTTTTCCGGTGTACATGTTTGCGTGACCGTACCATACTCCTGTAGAAGTACTGTCGTAAAGGTACTTGTTGATTGCGGCAACCGTCGTATCCCACATCGCGAGGCAATCTTTGTCATGGAACAGGATCGCACTCTTTATCAGGTATTCATAATAGGAGTCGATTCCGCCGGAGACACTGCAATCGGTTCCGGTCCACTTTCCCGTCTCGACATTGATGCCATTTCCCACCAGACCGATGCTTGAACGGAGGCTGAAAAGCTTCAGAAGCGCCCTTTTCGCGGTATTATAGTAAACCGTATCTCCCGTCACCTTACTGAGCGTTCCAAATTCGATCAGCGTCGTTCCGATTTCGGCCGGGCTTGTATCCGCTCTTCTGACGGCGCCGGTTTTCAGGTTGACTTCTCCGTAAGGCATTCCGGTCGGCGATTTGAACGCCGCCAGCTCCCGATCGGCAAGATCTTTTGCCAGCGCAAGAAGCTTCCTGTCTCCGGTCATCTCGTAAGAAGAAAGTAAACCTCCGATGAAACGGATAGTGAATTCAAAGGTCGAGACATACACGTCCCGATCGAAGTCGAGATGCGAATCGACGAGTGCCCTTGCACTGTCTGCCTGCGGCTTGAGCCCCATGAGTATCATCGTATCCATCGCGTCTACAGGGGTCATGTAAAAGGAAACTGAATACCAGTTCTCTCCCTTCTTCTTCAACGGATCGAGTTCGTCGTATCCCCACGCGTATTTCACGTAAGAATTCCAGCATAGGAGAAATTCACGTTTTATGTCAGCAGCAATTTCAGCCTTGTCAATCGATCCATCTGTCATCGTGCTGAGGTGTTTCGCTGCGCCCGATTTGACCGGCGAAGCAGGCGCCAGCGCTTCAGCTCGCGCGCTGGCTTGCGCCTGCACGCTCATATTGGAAAAAACGAAGAACGAGAGCGCTAAAGTGATCGTCCGGTACCGTCTGGGAATCTTCATCATTTCGAATCTTTCTCCTTAATTGTGGACGTCTGCGCCGCTGTTATTCATGTCTTCATTTCCCCGCTCATTCGGCCGCGAGATCGAAGGCGGTACGCTGCTTTCGCTCGTGCCCCATTCCTTGTTGGCCTTGTTCCCCATCACAAAAACCAGATACCCTCCGTTGCTGACCGCTTCAAACGGAATGTAAGTCTTGTCCCATTTCTTGCCGTTTAATGTGACCGATTGGATGTACTTGTTTTCCGGCGATGCATTTGTCGCTTTCATGGTAAATACCTTCCCGTTTCCGAGACGGATGGTCGCCTCCTTCACTACCGGGGTGCCAATCACATAATAGTTGTCGCTGGGACATGCGGGATAGAATCCCATCGCGCTGAAAACGTACCACGCCGACATTTGACCGCAGTCATCATTCCCACACAACCCGTCCGGCTTGTTGTAGTAAAATTTTGTCTCGACTTCGTTCACATATTCCTGCGTCTTCCATGGCTCCCTTGCATAATTGAACAGGTATGCTGTTTCGTGCGACGGTTCGTTGCCCTGCCAGTATTCACCGATCTCACCCGTATTTCCCTCGAACCCGCCCTGAGGATCCTTCATCGTGAACAGTGTGTCGAGCTTTTGAGCGAAGTACTCTTTCCCACCCATCAGGTTGATCAGGCCCTGGATATCCTGCGGCACAAACCATGTGTACTGCCAGTTTGTCCCTTCGGTGATCGTCGGATTGTAATCCGCCGGGTGGAACGGCGTTATCCATTTGCCCTTTGAGTCTTTCGCCCTCATTAACTTTGTGGATGGATCGAAAAGGTTTCTGTAAGACATGGCTCTCTTCATGAAGTACTTGTAATCCTTCTCTTTCCCGAGTTTCTTTGCCACCTGTGCGATGCAGTAGTCATCGTAGGCGTATTCGAGAGTTTTCGAAACGGACTCGTTCTCATGGTCATATGGAACGTATCCGATCTCCGCGTACTCTTTCACAGAATCGTAGTGCGGGTTCATCGCAGTCGTCTTCATCGCCTCATACGCCCGCTCATAGTCGAATCCCCTGACGCCCTTCATAATCGCGTCTGCAATCACCGGCACGGCGTGGTAGCCGATCATGCACCACGTTTCGTTGTTGTACAGCGACCAAATCGGGAGTAGATGTTCGACGCTCTGGTCATAGTGAGCCAGCATGGAGTTTATCATGTCGGCATCCTCGCGCGGATGGATCAGGATCATCAACGGGTGTTCGGCCCGGAACGTATCCCAGAGCGAGAAAATCGAGTACTTCGTGAAGCCTTTTGCCACGTGGATATTCTGGTCGAGGCCCCGGTATTGTCCGTTCACATCTTCATAGATCGTCGGATCCATTTGCGTATGGTAAAGCGCCGTGTAAAATGTCTGCTTCTGCTCTGCATTCCCCTCGACGGTTATCTTGTTCAGCTCCTTGCTCCACGCCGCACGGCAGTCCCGGACTACTTTATCGAAATCCCAACCGGGTATTTCTGCCTTCAGATTCTCGAGCGCATTCTTAGAACTTACGGCGGATATGCCCACTTTCACCATCACGACGGGGTTCTTCTCCGTGTTGTAAGTCATGTAGTACTGAAGGTCCGGACCGTCCGCCTCGTACGCACTTCTGAACCTGTATGTGTTATAGATGACCTTCTTCCCGTCCATCATGACCCCAAATTCATCGTAAGGTCTGGAATATTCAGCTGCGAAATACAAATAGCGTTCCGTCGCCCATCCGTGAACGAGGTGGAAACCGGTCACGAGCGTCTTGCTGAGCCTTCTTACCCGCGACCAAATCACTTTCCACTGCAGAACGTGCGTCAGGTCGACCATGACATTTGCACTGTCGCTCTTCGGAAATGTGAATCTCATAATGCCCGCATGAGGGGTCGCCGCGCATTCAACGAGTACGTTGTATTTCGGAAGCCTTACCGAGTAATATCCTACTTTGACGACTTCGTCCTTATGCGAAAATGGCTGGCAGTACCCGGAATCCGGATTAAAGATGTCGCGAAATTGTCCATGCGCCGTTTTTATTCTCTCCATGCCGGGGACGAATTTCATCTCGCCGACTGATGGAACGAACGCGAAGTCGCCCAGGTCCGGGATACCGGTGCCGCTAAGGTGCTGCATGCTAAAACCGATAATCACGCTGTCTCCGTAGTCGTACCCGTCGGACCAGTTTCTCATGTCCGTATCCGGGCCGAGCTGAACCATCCCGTGAGGTGTCGTGGGACCTGGATATACATTGCCCTGGTTATCCGTCCCGATCATCGGGTTCACGTAGTCGATCGGCCTGTCCTGGGCCAGCGCAACCTGACCGAAACAACTGACCGCCAGGCACAGAAGCCCTGTGACAGACAATGTTGCCGACAGTTGCGAAATAACCTTCTTCATTAGCTTGCCTCCTTTGTAATTGAAAAATCCATCTTTCGTACTGTAGTTACAACTCTACCGCCAGATGTGGGTCTGCTCGTGTGCAATCACTCCTTCAATCTCGATGACAAAAAGATAACAGGTGTGAGTATCAAAAACCCGAAGAGGGGCTCCACTATGCGCCTAAGGACAGCAGCAGTCAATACGCCGCCCCCCACGTGTCCTCCGAGGAACTCTGTTGGTATCAAGGCAAACCGGAAGGAACAGACAGCCGCTCATTTTACATATACTATCTTGTCTGTCGATTCGAAGCCATCCGCCTGTAATTGACAGAAGTAAACGCCGCTCGACAGGCCGGCCGCCGAATACGGGATCGTGTATTCACCCGCTGCCATCTCCGCGTCTATGACGATCGCAACCCGCTGACCAATCACATTATAGATGCTGAGCGTTACGTGTCCCGCTTTTGCCAGAACAAACCGAAAATTCGTCCCAGGATTGAAAGGGTTGGGGAAATTCTGATATAGTGTGTAGCCGGTCGGAACGCGAGACGAGTCGATGCCTAGATTGTCCCACGTGTCCTGTATCGGATGCGCCTCCGTGTTGAAGATTGTCGTGTTCCAATCTATCGTGTTCTGCGGGGCGAACAGGAGATAAAGGTACTTCATCGTCTCTGCCAGGAAATAACTCGGCATGTCATCGGTCTTTTGTTTCGTGATGACGCTGGAGAGTTGAGTATAACCGTACGGCGTCTTGCAGTACTTCATAAGGTCGTCGAAAATTACCTGCCCCTCCTGGAGATAACGCGGATCCTGTGTGTAGTGATAGAGGTAGTAAATCGATTCGATGAGCTCGGGTCTCAGATAGTAGCCCGGCGATGTCACTGTTATGGTGCCGTAGTTGAAGCCTTCGGGTTCGATGCCGAACAGGTTCCACATCTTGAAATTTGACTCCCCCAGAGCGATCGCATCACTCAAGTCTCCGCCAAGGCAAAGCGGATCGCACCAGAAAGCATCCAGCGACCCGTAGTCTCTCCCCGTCCGCTACCCCGTGTTCATGTCCGCGTGCCCGTACCATATTCCGGTGGAAGTGCTGTCTCTCAGGTACTTGTTGATTGCCGGCAGAGTGGTTTGCCACATCGACATCAAATTCTTATCATGGAACAGAAGCGCTGATTTGATCAGGTATTCAAAATATGAGTCGATGCCTCCCCCGACGCTGCAGTCGGTGCCTTCCCACTGTCCGGTGTCCACGTCGATCGCGTTTCCCACGAGTCCGATCTTCGACCTGAGGCTGTACAGCTTCATTACCGCACGTTTGGCAACATTGTAATAAGTTGTGTCACCTGTGAGCTTGGACAGTGCACCGAATTCGATAAGTCGGGTGCCGATCTCCGCAGGATTGGTCACCGGACGCCCCACCGCACCCGTTGCAAGATTGATATCCCCGTACGGCATGCCCGTCGGAGAATTGAACTCCTTCAACAGCCTGTTTGCCAGGTCTTTAGCCAGTGCAAGGAGCCTGTCCCGGCAGTGTTCCCTGCACGATGGAGGTGAAAGTGGAGATAGGCTGGCCGGAGGCTTTCACCATGTATGCCGTCACGTAGGCCGTCAGCTGCGACATAAACGTACACTTTTTGCGTCAGTGGGTCGACGCCTATATTATTGCTCACAACTACATTATATATAATAGAGAGCACTTCCGCTCTTATGCTTGATCTTACAGATTTCATGGCATTTACGGCTATTTCCTTGATTTATATACCGTGATAAGCGTTTGACCCCTATCCGTCTTCACCATTCTAACATCTATCAAAGAAGCCCGGACGGCGCAACTTTACAAATTTTCTCCGGAGTCGTACGTCAACTGAAGCCCAGAAGGGTCAGATGCCACGTTTTTCTTCTCTCACTCATGGAACCACTTTCTCCGGGCGTAACGGTAATATCCCTGCAATCCTGGAGAATTCATCTCAGGCATCTCCGGCCGCAGAACTGCGCCGGACCGGACGGAAGGATCAAAGGACTCGATTCTCGGCGCCCCGGTTCTAAGCGGAAGCCGTTATGCTGTATGGTCTTCACGAGGTAGCCGTTTTGAGTGAAGATTCTGATCGTGCATTTCGCCGGAAGATGATTGAAATAGAGCTTCTGAGTATCCCTTCCCTGAAGTGCGCTGGCAGTCTCCCAGTTGGCCACAACCACGTAAGGATTCGGAACAACCGTCACCTTGTCTAGAGCGTTGCTCTTAACCGCCGTCGTCGTGTCCGCAAAAGTGTTCAGCTGGTAGACATCGTTGTTTCCAAACGGGGTCCCGCACACAAAATCATACTGGTCGCCCGCTTGAGGAATTATCGCGCTCGTACCGGGCGGGGCCGCAAACTTCAAACTCCAGGCTGTTATCTGACTACCGTCGGGCTTCTGCAGCCTGATAAATATCTGGTCTCCGCTGTTTGTGTGATGATCTCTTTGATTGTCGTTGAAAAAGTAATTAAGAGTATCACCGGTCGAGTTATCGATTATTATGAGATATTCCTGGGGAGGTCCGGATATGGTGGCCGGATTGGATGCCGGCTCATCGGTAACCTTTATCGTGAAGTCGAGCGGAACAGGATCGGTTGGGGAACCGCCGTTCGCAATAGTAGCGGTCAGATTCGTCTTGCTGCTCGAGTTCCATCCGGAGTTCGCCTCGCTCGAATCGAGGATCGGCTTTGAATTGTAGAATGTCAGGTACATCCCGTCGAAAACTGGCGTGAGCCATGACTGGCTGACGTTCCCGGTCGAGTCCAATGGAATCGGTATCGTACTGGCGATAACTGAATCTCTCGTGACATCGGTGACGGTATAACTCGTTGTGTGGAGAGCAAAATTCTGATCGACGGCAGAAGAAAAAGTGGTCTGATACCTGTGACCGCCGGGAATTGCCCAGGGGTCGACTACCGTGACCTGAACGGCCCCGGTGGATGATGAACCCGAAGTCTGTCTGACATAACCGTTTGCAGTGGCATCCGTATGGCCGGGTGAATCGTTGACGGCGACTGTATTCGGGGTGACTATTGCCGTGTTAACGGTTTCGCCGGTAAGCTGGTCGAACTCGTTATAGGTAAAAGAGAACGGACTGAACGACGGCTCTATGGGAACCAGGTGCCTGTCCACACCGCCGGTCACCCAGTTGTATCCGTGATCGTTAAGGATGGTATCCATCCCCGCGAAGTGTCCCCTGTCGTACGAGAGCACTGCATAGTAATAAGTAACGCCATTGGGAAACAAAACTTTCGATGCTGAGTTACAACGGTACGGTCAATCCTGAAAGGATTGTTCCAGCAGTGATACTGTTCGACCTTCCGACCGGTGTGCGGGGATTTCTCGTCATAGCCCTGATTGCGGCGGCTTTTTCTTCCTTCAACTCCAGCGTGAATTCCGCAGCAGCCTATTTCACCCGCGATCTGTATCAACGCTTCATCCACGTGAGTGCCCGCACCAAAGAGCTGATAGGAGTTTCCTATCTCTTCATCTGCGGCATGGTTCTGACAGCGTATTTTCTTGCGTTTTATTTCCGAAGCATCACGCAGATCTGGGGTTGGATCGTCATGGGACTTGGAGGCGGCCTGGCAATTCCTGCCATGCTGAAGTTTTACTGGTGGCGGTACAACGGAGGCGGTTTCGCCATTGGGACCGCCGTCGGCATTCTTGCCTCGATCGTCGAGGTGAGGCTCTTTCCTCATTTACTCGAATGGCAGCAGTTTTTTCTGGTTGCCGGTGTCTCGCTTGTAGCTACTATTGCAGGTACCCTTCTGACTCCTCCGGTCGAAGATGGTGTTTCATTCCACTTCTATCGGACTACTCGACCATTCGGGGTATGGGGGCCATTCAAAAAAAGACTGGAGCCGGCCGTCAGACTGGCGATGGAAAGAGAACACAGGAACGACCTCATCTCGGTCCCCTTCACGCTCGGATGGCAGCTGTCGCTTTTCCTCCTGCCGATGCAGCTGATGATCGGAAATTTTCGCCAGTTCTTCGTCACACTTGGCGTCTTCCTCTTCTGCCAGCGATCGGTTGATCGAGCTGATAAAAAGCAACAACCTCAAACAAAACGACAGACTCCCGACGGTCAGGGAGATAATAGACAAATGGAATTTCAGCTATGCGACCGTTCATCGCACTCTGATCGAAATGGAAAACAGAGGAATCATAACCAGGCGGCAAGGAAAGGGTATGTACGTCGATAAACTGGAGGACAATCCCGCCGATAAACAGATTGCACTGATAATACCGAGCCACTTCAGCGGATTCAAGATCTTCATCGACATACTGTCCGGGATAAGAGCCGCATTGGATAAGAAGAAGATCGGCATCTTGATTTCAATCTCGAACATGAATCACGAGAAGGAGAAGGACACCATAGAGCGTCTCATATCGCGGCATGTGGACGGCATGATCATATTTCTCGAAGACCACTACAGACAGGACTACTCCCATATTGCCAAGCTCAGAGAAGCAAACTACCCCTTCGTCCTGATAGACAGATACATCCCTGAACTCGATACGGACTATGTCGTAGTGGACAATACTATTGCCATGGGCAGGATTTGCGCATACCTCAAATACAACAGGTACTGCGACAAGTTAATCTTTGTCCCCGACAATGAGGCACCGGAGAATATCTCCTCCTCAGAAGAGAAACTTGCAGGGTTTAAGACTGCTATGGAGGTCCTTTACGGCCGTGAGGACGGGACGGTGCTCAGCTTCGACGAGCTGGTCTCCCAAATTTGCGATATCTCAAGCTCCCACAAAAACGTGGGCATATGCGTGAACCATGACGGGCTGATAACTTCCCTGTTTCAGAGTCTCGAGAAACTGAATATTTCTCTCCCCTCGAATTGCCACCTTTTCGGCTACAACAACAGTTTCGAAACGCCCCTGTATCCGACTGTTGAGCAATTCAACGATAAGGCAGGCATGAAAGCCGCAGAAATACTGATGGAGAGAATGGAGAATCCTACCGGGAGCAGAACACACTACAGGATCGAACCGAAACTGGTGCTCCCCGATGCGGACGGCAATTTTTCTTTCGAGAGCTAGGAATCGCCGCCCCCGACCCGGCGAAACGCCCGATGGCCTTCAGTTCAGAAATTCGTGTACTCTTTGTAGCCCGCACTGCTGACGGAGAACTGAGATCCTCCCGCAAATCCCGGGTATGAGATCGAGTTGAATGGAAGGATGGTTATGTCAAGGTACGGACAGGGCCCGCCGGACGTCTCCTGAAACACCCATGAAGGAAAAGTAAGAGTATTTGAACCGGTTCTCGTCGACCATGATGTGACTACGCTGCCGGATGAATCATAGCTGACGGCCGTCAACAGATAGTATTCTGCACCTACCGCTCCCGTCCCCCATGCAACAGAATAAGATGTACTCTGATTTTCCACCCCTTTTTGCGGCATGCTCGGCTGGAGGATACAGTCGGTTATCGATGGCGGCACACGAAGCATTTGCTGGATGGTCCCCACCAACTGATGCTGTATTGTAAAGACAACTGAGTCTCCCGCAGAAAGCATCAGTCCGTTGCCCGAAAAAGTGCCCGCCGTTCCCTGATGCGTCAATCGAATCCCGTTCACTGCGATACGGGCTGAGTTGAACACGGTGTCGGCCGATGACTGATCCCGATACGCAAGCTGGCACACGACCGAATAGCTCGCTTTGCCGGATGATGCGGGAGTCTGAACCTGCGCCGTGCCGGAGACGTATATGTCCGAATTCGGGATCGGATGATTTGCAATTTGGCCCCCGGACTCGTCGGACCGGAACAGGCCGACAAATACACGCCGAGAACTAAGATGCTGATGAAACCCTTTGTCAACGTACTATCTCCTAATGACTTCTTCTTCATAACCGCTTATCCGACTTGGTATATCCTTACGCCGCTCCCCCACAAATCATCCGGGGTCCGAACGCGCTCCTGGAAACGATGATACCCTAGACGTTCGCTCCGCGAAATAGTTCCGACTGACATATCTGCATGGTTGCGTCCACGAGAAATCCAGGCAGCAATCGAGGTGCAAAATAGTCTTCGCTTCCGTTAAAACCAAGATACTCTCATCCTTGTAAAGAGATAGGAAAACAGAGGACGGAATTCAGTAGATTAAGAAGAAAACAGCAAAAGTAACGTGAAAATTACCGAACGCACTTCACACCTGATGGAGGTCACTGCAGCATGAAGAGATTCGCATTCAAAATGAAGTTGAAACCTGGATGCAAGGAGGAATACGTCCGCAGGCACAACGCCATCTGGCCCGAGCTAAAGGCCCTGTTGACATCTGAAGGAGTCAGAGATTACACAATCTTTTTGGACGGCGAAACCAACACCCTGTTCGCCGTTCAGAAGCTTGAATCGGATAAGTCGGCCCAGGACCTGGGAGACAATCCCGTCGTTCAGAAGTGGTGGAAGTATATGGCCGACATTATGGAAACCAACCCCGATTCTTCACCTGTCTCGGTCCCTCTTGAAGAGACATTTCACATGGATTAAGAAACCCGGCAGGCGCGAATTGCCACGCCCTGCAGGAAAGGTCTTGTACCGCACCGGTGGGCTTTGAAGAAAGCCGACTGGACCCGATGCTCAGATTGAACCGGAAGTGCCTGCTGCGACTAATGGTTACTGATAATTTCCGAACTCTTTTGCCGCTTTGATCATTTCTCTTACAGTTTCCATCGAAACATCCGTCTGAACGATGTGGGCCGGAGCCAGCATGTATCCCCTATCCCTGCCGAAGATGCTTATCCTCCTCTTTATCTCATCACGTATCTCTTTGACGTTGCCGCCCGGGAGAAGCTCCTGCTGGTCAATTCCTCCAAAAAAACAGATCCTCTCCCCGTATTTGTCCTTAAGTTCCTGAGGATCCGACCCCGGGACGTTCGGCTGGACCGGGTTAAACACGTCTACCCCGATCTCTATAAAATCGTCGATAAGCGGAGCCACGGCACCGTCCGAATGCATGATGACGATCAGGTCGGGATTCTCCTGCTTCAACTTCTCTATCAGCCTTTTGTGGCGCCACTTGAACATGTTTCTCCACATCTTCGGTGAGATGAGTGTCGATGTCTGACTCCCCAGATCTTCACCGAGCCAAATGGCATCCACGCCCGCCCTTACCAGCTGCAGCGCGAGGGCCGTGCTCCATTCCTCCACGCGGTCATTCAATCTGTCCACCCATGGTTTTGGCCCGATCATAGCAAGCAGATATTTCTCCAACCCGGTGAGATGCCACGCCATTTCGAAGATGGTTATCTCGACATCTCCGATGACAAAATAGTCTTTGCCGTATTTCTCTATATCTCTTTTCGCCTTCTCGAATCTCCCGGGTGCGTAAGGATCCGGGAATTGATATTCTTCTATTTGACCTACCGTTTCCACCTCGTCCAGCGGACATTTGGCCACTTCGACATAAAGAGGACTCGGCTTCATGTGCATGCCGAACTCATTTGTCGTAATATCGTCTTCGACAACCCGGGGCATGAAACCGCTCGCAACCGTTCCGCCGACAACCACCACGTCGCTCCCCATTTTTGTGCGGAGCTCGTTCGCGGAAATTCGGTAGGTCAGGTCCTCGTAATACGAAAGAGCATAGTCGGGATCTATTCCCATTTCACTCCCGAACTTGTCCGTCAATTGCCTGCACAGGTCGAATTGTATCGGGACCCTGTCCGGAAAACCATCTTTCTTCTTAAAAGCCCGCAATACCCGCTCTTTCGAGTTCATTCAATAAACCTTTCTCTTTGTCCTGGTAAGTGAAGTTCTTAGACGGACGAGACAGCCGATGAAATCGACCTTTCCCGTTTCTCAAAGCAGTGCTAAGTTAGCATTCCGATAATGGATTGGCAAATCGATCTGATTACGAACAATCACGACGCGAATTGAAATGAGAACTGTGTTTTCTTCTTGAGAAGGTACCAGAACATCTTGTTATTTGAAACCGGGTGTTTGTAAACTACATCTCCGTAAGCGTTCAAAACGGTTATTTGGCTGGAATGCATGAAGTCTCCATCGGCCTTTTTCTTAAACTCTACTCCGATTCGATTCAAGCTGATAGAGCGAGCCGCTGCCAATTCCGGCGTTTTGATCCGAAACAACGCAACATGTATCGTGCTGAGTCGAGCCTGAACCGACGACAGGCCGGCTTTTGCCTGCCGGATGAATGTCATTCCCTTTTTTCCATAACAACTAATGTCCATTCTTAGAAGGCCGTATTCACCCGGCCCGATGTCTTCAGCCGATGCAGGTTCAACGCTCCGTAATCCGCCCATGACTAATCTGGTTCTCGACGAGGTCGCGTCCAGCAACCATGAGGCAACCGCTCCGACACTAACAATCCGATATCAAAAATGCGCTCAATGCAATCTCCGGGCTTCACATAGTGCTCATATCGAAAGGCCCTTGAAGAAATTCGAGATGTCAGAGAAGGAATCTGGGATACCTTAAGGGTATCCTTTTCGTTCATCTGCAAAGACAAAGTGGTATCGATGCGGCACGCGACTCCAAATGAATCCGGGAGTTCAGCGGAAGCAATCAGTTCCGAATTTGAAAAAAAGCATATGCGAAAGGGTTCGTCTTCTCGCTTCCCGAACGGCAGGATCAATTCGACATCGATACTCCTGATACAGAGGTCCTTCTTGCCACTTGAATCTCCCTTTGGAGCCACAGCCCCATCGCTTCTCCCTCCCCCGGGAGAGACCGTCTGGGAATATGCAGTGTCACAGATTTCGCCACACAGCGCGACGACCAGAATTGAAACTAACAAGCCCCGCATAGCCTTAGCCTCCTGACTAAATTACCCTAATCCTGACTAATAAAATCACGGCTCCTAACTTGTGTGCCCGGATTATTCATCAGAGCAGAGTTAGTGCCCGGACCGGATATTGGCAAACTTCGTCTTGAGAGGGCAGCGTCTACGGGGACCACGATTCCCATGCGTCCTTATCCAGGTGTAATTGGATCCATTCGTCCCCCCTTCAGTCTTCGCAAGCCCAACAACGTCGACAGTCACTGAGCCATATCTCTTGACTCAGAGCACAAATCCGCCTATTTTAATACCAAGAAGCACCCAGAGGTTTTGTCTTGAAAAGCAAAGTCCGGTTAGAACTCGCCCAAACGCCCTCTGTCCCGAAATATCGCCAGATCATAAACTCGATCGAGCGGTCGCTTCGAAATGGCGACCTGAGAAAAGGAGACCGAATCCCATCCCTGAACCAATTGTGCAGGGACCACGGCCTGTCTCAGGACACGGTGCTTGCCGCATACAACGAGCTGAAAACGAGGGGCATAGTGACTTCCACTGTGGGCAAGGGATATTACATCCTAGACGACGGACTCGACACTCAACACAGGGTGTTTCTTCTTTTCGACAAGCTGACCGCGTACAAAGAAATCCTATACGGCTCCTTCAAAGAGACATTGAAAGGCAAAGGAACCGAGCAGATCTTTTTCCATCACAATAATCCGGAGGTCTTCGCGAGGATCATCGAGACTTCGCTGGGGCAGTTCAGTGACTATGTCATAATGCCGATAGCAAATGAAGACGCACTCACGGTTCTCAAGCTTCTCGACCAGGACACGATTTACATCCTGGATCAGGGACGCTCACGATTCGGGAATCAATATCCCGGGGTCTATCAGAATTTCGAGGAGGACATTCGCAACGTGCTCCGCGATAATGGCGACGCCGTCTGTAAGTACGCCAGGGTCACCATCCTGATAAGAGAGCCGCGTGGACACTACGGAGAAATCATCACGGGTTTGAGAAAGTTCTGCGCTGAGCGTTCCACACCAATGACAATCGAAAGCAGTGCCATGTCGGTACAACCAGAGCGTGGGACCATGTATGTCGTCGTCGATGACACGGACCTGATCACAATCGTGAAAAAGGCTGCGGGATCCCGGCTGGGGTTAGGCACCGACATCGGAGTGATCTCGTACAACGAATCCCCCCTCAAGGAGGTAATCGACAAGGGTATCGCCACAATCTCGACGGACTTTGCCCAGATGGGGCGGTCCATTGCGCGAATGGTTGTCAGCGGCAGGAAGAATCACATTGATAATCCTTTCGTGATGATGAGAAGGGCTTCGGTATGAATAAGAGCAAATCCGAGCATCTCGGCATTACCAATCCTCCCCGGACATTGGAACTCGACTCCGGAATGCTTATGGGCACAGGCATTACGGTCAGTGAGAAGAGGCTGAAGAATCTCGAAGGACTGTTTGCCGACGAGAACGCGCGGGCTTCCATGGATCCCGAGACTCTCGTATACAGCGTCCAGGCCCATATGCCGGTCGGTGAAGGTACACCGGGAGGACTCTTCTTCGGAAATACAACAGTTGAACCGGGCAAAGTCGGCGGCGAGTATTTCATGACACACGGTCATTTCCATGCTAACGCCGGGAGAGCGGAGTATTACTGGGGAATAAAGGGAGAAGGGATTCTAATACTGATGGATGTTCACCGCACGACATGGGCGGAAAGAGTTTTCCCCGGAAGCCTTCACTATATCCCGGGAAACGTAGCTCACAGACTCGCCAACACCGGCCCGGTCCCGTTGACAGTCGGCGCGTGCTGGCACTCCGACGCGGGCCACAACTATGAAGAGATCGACAGGAACGGATTCTCTGCAAGGCTCCTGGAAGTAGATGGCGCCCCAAAACTGGTCGGGGTAACCCGATGAGCTCAAAAGCGATAGCGCTCGACCTGGGCGGGACCAGGATAAAGATCGGAGTCACCGACGGCGGCAGGATTATCGCAGACAGTATTATCGACGCTTTTTCCGGCGGCGGTTTTATCCCAAGGCTCCACGCCGTCGAGGCCGAGGTGTCTTCCCTTTTATCGAAGTCCGGCCTGGGAGCAAATGACGTCCGCGGAATCGGCATATCTATTCCGGGCATCGTGGATTCGAAAGAGATGAAGCTTCTCTCGGTGAACGAGAAATATTCCGATGCCGTCGGGTTCGATTTCAAGGGCTGGGCCAGGAAGAACTGGGACCTTCCCCTCGTGATCGAAAACGATGCGCGAGCAGCGATAATCGGTGAATGGCAGTACGGAGCCGGAAAAGGTTGCGACAACCTTGTAATGGTTACCCTCGGCACGGGTATTGGCGGAGCGGCCGTCGTCGAGGGAAAAGTACTCCGCGGCAAACATTTTCAGGCTGGGATCCTGCCCGGCCACTTCACAATCAACTACCACGGTCACGACTGCAATTGCGGGAACGTCGGCTGCGTCGAATCGGAAGCCTCATCCTGGCGCCTTCCCGACCTCGCCAGGCAGAACCCGCTGTTCAAATCGAGTCCGCTTTCAGAGTTACAGATCGTCGACTACAGGGAGGTATTCGAGTCGGCGGAGAAGGGCGACAAACTTTCGGGAGAGCTTATCATCCACAGCGTCGAAGCCTGGAGCGCCTGCGTGATAAATCTTATCCATGCCTATGACCCTGAACTCGTGATAATCGGGGGCGGCATAATGCGCAGCGGATCGACAATCCTCCGCGAAATCTCTACCAGAGTCCACAAACATGCATGGACGCCGTGGGGAAAGGTGAGAATCGTTCCCGCCGAGCAGATGGACTTTGCTGCTCTGCTCGGTATAGGGTACCTTCTCGATCAGAAATCGTCACTAAACAAAGTGATAGAACAGTTTCTTGACCATGAGTGAATTCACGAAGTTTCCATATGTTCAGATCGAAGGCAATTTCCCTGTCGCCAAAGGCTGGGATGAGATTTCCGCACAGATTATGGGCAGCCTGTCCCGTATTGAAAGCGGGAGGAAGGTCGTCGCAGTCGAGTATTATCAGGGCGTCCTCGAAGAAGACGCGACCTTGAGCCTTATAAGCAGAATCGAACCAGAACTGGTAATTCTGCCGAAAGACTGCATGTGGCCGGAGGAAAAGATAAGGGAGATGGTCTACCCCGATGTCACGGACGACAGGATCTTCGGGCATATGACAAGCCTGGAGATAGACTCTTTCTTCGATCCCGGCAGAGTCGCAAATGCACGGAAAAAGATCGAATCGGTCCCGAACGGATTAGTCCTTGTAATCGGCACGGGAGCGTCTATCGTCGCGGGTCGCTATGATCTCCTCGTATACGCAGACATGGCAAGATGGGAGATCCAGCTCCGCATGAGAGAGCATCTGGTGGATAATGTCGGCGTCAATAACCGCGACATCGAAGACTGGTCCCTCCTTTACAAGCAGGGTTACTTTGTCGACTGGAGGGTCTGCGACCGCCTGAAGAAAAAGCTGATGAAGAAATGGGATTACGTTCTCGATACGAACGACAGGAACAATCCGAAGATGGTCGCCGGGAACGCGGTGACGGAAGGCCTGTCGCAGGCGCTCAAAAGCCCTTTCAGCGTGGTGCCGTTTTTCGATCCCGGCCCGTGGGGTGGACAGTGGATGAAGGAGCACCTCGGTCTCGACCCGGACGTCGAAAACTATGCGTGGTGTTTCAACTGCGTCCCGGAAGAGAACAGCCTCCTGATGAGATTCGGCAATACAACCGTAGAAGTGCCATCCATAAATCTTGTGTTTCATGATCCGGGGAACCTTCTTGGGGGCTATGTTTACAGACGCTTCGGCGAAGAGTTTCCCATCCGCTTCGATTATCTCGACACCTTCGACGGAGGAAACCTGAGTCTTCAGGTGCATCCGCTGACGGAATATATCCGCGAGAAATTCGGTGTCCAATACACGCAGGACGAGAGCTATTATATGATGGACGCGCGCCCGGGAGCACTGGTCTATCTGGGGCTGAAAGATGGCGTCAAACCGGAAGTGATGCTCAGCGAGCTTGAAGCCGCTCAGAACAACGGGAAGCTTTTTGATGCCGGGAAGCACGTGGAGACTTGGCAGGCGAAGAAGCACGATCATTTTCTGATCCCGGCAGGGACCGTGCACTGCTCCGGAAAGAACAGTATGGTACTGGAGATAAGTGCGACTCCGTACATCTTCACGTTCAAACTGTGGGATTGGGGACGATTAGGCCTGGATGGCAGACCGCGCCCGATAAACATCGAACACGGCAAAAATGTGATACAGTGGAACCGCACTACAGGCTGGACCCGAGACAATCTCGTCAACCGCTTCGAAACCGTGGCGCAGGGCGACGGCTGGAGAGAAGAGCGCACGGGCTTGCATGAGTTTGAATTCATAGAAACAAGGCGCCACTGGTTCCGGAAACCTGTTCTTCATGAAACCGGAGGCACTGTAAATGTACTCAACCTTGTCGAAGGCGACGAAGCAGTCGTCAAAAGTCCATCCCGAAGTTTCGCCCCTTTCATAGTCCATTACGCCGAAACGTTTATCGTCCCCGCCTCTGTTGGTGAATATGTGGTCGAACCTCACGGAATCAGCGAGGGAAAAGAATGCGCCACTATAAAGGCTTACGTCCACAGCAGGACGTAGCCTGCATTCATTTTAAGAATGGAGCCAACATCTATGGAACAGAAACAACATCAATGCCCGCGCTCAAGTGTCCAGACTTCCCAGTGCCTCTCAGTGACATTTGTATGGTTGACATATTATGCATTTTGATCCCGGAATAGACATACAGCCGACTTCCCGCCCGTTGGGATTTGCCTACGGTTCGGGGGTCTTCGGCCCACAAGTAGAATACCGCTCGCTCGATTCAATTCGGCGGAGTCTCCTCGACCCGCAATGCTCCGGTCCGGACCCAGTCTATGCGATAGCGATGGACGTCGGGAAGGAAGAACACCGTTCGCTGCTCAAGGAGCGCAATCTCCTATTCGGCGTCGTCACTTACGCAGCCGGTAGGTTGGGCACGGAGCCGGTGCGCAGTCAGGGGCATATCCACAAGAAGGCGCGCGGGAACAGACTGGCTCCTCCCGAGATTTATGAGATCTGGTCAGGCAAGGCCGTAGTTTATATGCAGGAAACTCCGGATGACGATCCGGTGAGATGCTTCGCAGTTGAAGCTGGACCAGGCGAGGTTGTCGTAGTTCCACCGGACTGGGCGCACGCGACTGTCAGCGCCGATCCGAATGAGCCTCTGACTTTCGGCGCCTGGTGCGACCGCGAGTACGGCTTTGAGTATGAGAAAGTTAGAGCTCATAAAGGACTTGCATGGTTCCCGATTCTCGACGCAGCAGGGAAAATGGACTGGCTCCCGAACAAAAGCTATCTCCGGCGCGAACTGGTCACGAAAACTCCGGAGAATTACAGTCACCTTGGAATTACGGAAGGTAAACCCATCTACACCGCCTTCGAAGAGAAACCCGATGCTTTTCTGTACGTGTCGAACCCCGAGCTGCAGTCTGATGCGTGGAGGGACTTCACGCCGTAGAGACTCTGCTGCTTCATCGATTGACTTCCGGTGTGTATCAGCCCCCTTCGCATAGCGATGAAGTGTATAACACCGGTCTTTTTTGTCCGAAGAAGTCGTGGATATGAGGCGCGTTCGAGTATTATATTAATACCATGCGGGATGATGGATTGTCGGGTGTATGATCCGGAAGGAACCATTGCTCTGATACTTCTTCATTGCAATTTTGTGTGAGCCGTAAATTATACCGACAGATGTAAGCTTTCCCGGGTTCCAGATATACGTATCCAAAAAGGAGATAAAGTGAATTGGAACACGATAACGCGGTATCGGATCGAGAAGCAGACTACACATATACTGTGAGAAAGATTGACGGCGAGTTGCAGCCGGACTGCAATTGTGCAAAACCTGAGTGGCAGGAATGCGAATATCTGAGCATCGTGCAAGACAATGGCTGGGAAATGAAATTCATGCCAAAGACCTCAGTCAAACTTCTTTACAGCGACCGACTTATCTACGTCTTGTTCCATGTCGATGACAGGTATGTCCGATGTGGCACAAACAGGACTAATGGCGAAGTGTGGAGGGATGCGTGCGTTGAAATGTTTTTCGCTCCTTCCGAAGCGTCACCGTCAAACTATTTTAGCCTTGAAATCAACTGCGCTGGAGCAATCCGCCTGGGATATCATGTCCCCGGCGAGAACCGGAACGTGCTGGTCGACAAAGACGACATCGGAACTATAAAACTCTGCCAATCACTTTCGGGTATCATAGAAACGGAAATAGAGACGCCGATTGCGTGGATAATGGAAGTCGCAGTGCCGCTCCGAATGCTCGAGAAATACTCCCCCGTGGATATGCCGCGCCCCGGCGTCACCTGGAGAGCGAACTTTCAGAAGTGCGCCGAAAATAATTCACATCCTCACTGGTTAAGCTGGGCACCGATAGATTCCCCGGAACCGAAGTTCCATCTCCCCGAATATTTCGGGACGATAGAATTCACCTAGCAGGCTGTTGAAAAACGAGGACGAAACATTTTTTTTTGATATGAGCCGGAAGGGGTGAATGATGTATTATATTTTCATTGTTCATTAGAAATCATTCATCAGGATTGGAGCGATAGAAGGATGC
>JAKAGT010000061.1 GCA_021825585.1 Bacteroidota bacterium
GGACGGATTTGAATAGATGTGTTTCTGCCGACAAGAAGTCCAAGGGCCTGAGGGCCGGTTACGGTATGATACGGAACCGGTCCGGCTTCTTGCGGCGCGGGATAATTGGAATGAAGTCCCTTCGATGTCACGGAGGTCAGGACCGGAAGGGGCGCTTCGATTTAATTTCTGTCTTGACAAACCCCTCCAGCCTCACACTATATTTAATGGTTAAAACTGATAAATCCACACAATTTTTACATACAAGGTGATTTCAAGATGATAAACACCAGCCTACTGATCTTTCTCTTGACTGTTCCCTCGATTGTTTTTTCTCAAAACATATTCAAAGCAAGGATCGTGAATGAAAAAACGGATAAGCCTCTTGTCGGCGCCACCGTTTATATTCCCGACCTGAAGTTGGGTGCGGTCTCTGATCTGAAGGGAGTGGTCGAAATAAAAAATATTCCAAACGGCAAGTACGAAATAAGATTTTTGATGGTCGGCTACGAAAGGCTGACTCACGAGTTCTCGTTTCCTCTGTCTGCAGAGAATATGGAAAATGGGGAGCATGAAGAAAAAGAAGAGAACGAAGGGCATGAAGAGAATGAAGAGAATGAAGAACATACCATACATGTAGAGAACGGCATTGTGGAGGTCCCTTTGGAGGAGGAAGGCGTTGAGTCAAAGGAGGTCATCGTCAGTGCGACAAGGACAGAGACCAGAATTCAGGATACACCTGTCAGAGTTCAGGTATTGGGACCCGAGGAGATGGCGGAGCATATAGACATGAACCCTGGGAATGTCACCGACTTGTTAGGCGAGACGCCGGGAATTCGCTTGCAGCAGACTTCGGCAGCGACCGGCAATATGGTGTTTCGTATCCAGGGCCTGCCAGGGAGATACACCGCGCTTTACAAGGATGGACTGCCGCTCTACAGCGGGTTCTCATCCGGCTTGAGCCTCCTTCAGATTCCTCCGTTAGACCTGCAGCAGGTGGAGGTAGTGAAGGGACCTTCCTCCACTTTGTATGGCGGCGGCGCGATCGCCGGTCTCGTTGATCTGATTACAAAGGTGCCGGGCGAAAAGCCAGATCTGTCTTTCCTCGTCAATCAGACGCAGAAGGGCGGTACCAATCTGAGCGGATATTATTACGGGAGGAACAAGAATGTCGGGATGACTTTCCTTGCCGACTACAACTTGCAGAAACCGGTTGATGTGGACCACGATGGGTTTACCGATATTCCGAAATACAGTCAACTGAACATCTCACCAAAACTGTTTTACTATTTCGATGATTTGACCAATCTGTCTGCGGGCGTCTCTTATTCCACAGACAACCGCGAAGGTGGCGACCTGATCGCAATCGAAGACGGTCCCAGTCTTGCCCACGGCTACATCAATCAGAACAAAAGCACGCGTGTGGTCACAACGCTGACCTTTAACAAAACGTTTTCCGGCGGGGATCTCCTTGCGTTCAAGAACAGCACGAGCAGCTTTACGCGCGATATTCAGGTCCCTTCCGCTTATTTCGATGGGAATCAGTTTTCTTCTTATTCCGAATTATCATACCTCATGAAAACGAAATCGAACAGACTGGTGCTCGGCGGGAATCTCACCACAGACCGTTTTAAGCAGCTTAATAACACCGCTCCGCCCGAGTTTAATTACAACTACTACACTCTGGGCATATTTGCGCTCGATGATTGGGATATAACCCGTCAATTGATTTTAGAGGGCGGGCTTCGAACGGACTATCAAGACAAGTACAAGACATTTGTACTTCCGCAGGCATTTCTACTCTACAAGTTTACGGATAATTTCTATGCACGCGCGGGCGGCGGATTCGGATATAAGATCCCGAACGTTTTCACAGCCGAGGTTGCAGACGAGGCCGAGCTGACTGCTTATTCGAATGTTTGCCCGCTTGCAAATAATGCTGCGGCGGAAAAATCGACAGGCTTAAGTCTCGATTTCAATTACCATTCTTTGCTCTGGGATAAGCTGCTCGTCACAATCGATCAGGCGTTTTATTATACGAAAGTCACCGACCCGCTGACATTGAATGGAGATTCACTCGCATCGAACGTGATCCTTTATTACAACTCTCCTTCACCGCTTCAGGCGAAAGGATTTGATACGAACATACAACTCAACTTAGAAGATGTTGAATTGTATTTTGATTACACTTATACGGATGCAACGATGGGAGGCTCGCTCCTCGAACTTACTCCTAAGAACAGTCTGTATATCACTTTAACTTACGAGAAGGAAGATGATTGGCGCGCAGGCATCGAGGCGTTTTACACGGGGAGGCAGTATCTGAACGGATGGATTGAGTCTCATAACTACTGGGTCTCAGGTGTCATGGTACAAAAGTACTTTCCGCATTTCTCCGTAGTGGCGAACTTGGAGAACATGTTCGATGTGAGGCAGTCGAGGTTCGGGAGCATCGTGTTTCCGCCTTATACGAATCCGACCTTTGCCCAAATTTATGCGCCGCTTGACGGCATGGTTGCAAATGTGGCAGTGAAGATTAATTTATAACATGGATTCAAAGCAGAAAAAAGAGCTGACGAAACGGATCAAATACGTCATCGGGCACCTGTCTGCCATCGAGAAGATGATCGAAGAAGGAAGGGACTCATCCGAAATATACACACAGCTTCGGGCGGTGGAATCCGCGTTCAGCAAGTCGGTTCTTGACACATTTGAGAAGGAACACCGGCTGGAACTTGCCGAGCGGGTCGTTGAAGCGCTCGAAAACTGTCCCGGCACGTGCGAGTACTGCGACCTTGTTGACACGTTGAAAAGAGATTTCCCGAAGCTGACTTTGACGCAGGTCCTTAATGGACTCCACCAGGTTAAAAGGAAGGGAAGTTGAATGAAAAGAAGGGTATTCGTAACCGCTATAGCTGCCATCGTTCTGATCGGAGTCGGGTTCGGGGCGTATCTGTTGGCTTCCAAGTCATCGGAACACCGCACCACAGTGGCAGGTTTCGGGAAAACTACTTTAGTGGCTGTGGACCAGGTCGTAAATGACCCGGAGAAATTCACGGGTCTCATCGGCGTGAATGGTTCCGTCAGCAGTGTGGATGAATCGAAATCCATGTTCACTTTGGGCTGCGAGGACGCCTGCGTCCTCATGCCTGTAAAATTCGGAGGACAATTGCCTGAACAGGGAACAGACGTGGTTGCGTACGGGAAGGTAGAGAGGAACGAACAGGGCAAATACATATTCGTCGCACAGGAGATTACAACGAAGTGAAGAAGCGATTCCTTCTGCCAGTGACCGGTTTCTTCGTCGTGCTCGCTATCCATGCTTCGTACACGATCTTTGAAAATGTGAGACTGGCCGAGCACTGGGCGACGGTGACGGACCCCAACTACATAGCGCTTTACTTTTCAAACGGCGAATATCTCATCGGGCTTTCATACGCGCTCGCAGTCGGGTTCTCAATTTATGCGCTCGTCCGATTTATCCGCAATCAAAATAAAGGGATCGCGGGATTGCTCGGTGGGATGACTCTAACGGGCATTCTTTATGTCGGCGGGTGTTTCCTTCTCGGTTGCTGCGGCAGTCCGATGCTTGCTGTCTATTTGACACTGTTTGGCTCGGCATTCTTAGGATTTACAAAACTGCTGACGTTTGTCCTTACGCTCGCTTCGATTGTTGTCGGATATGTTTGGCTTTCCGCCAGAGGCGGATGCGCCTATGGCGCAGAGAGAAAACCGGTTCCTGTAATACAGGGTACGAGCGAGGTTGCTTTTAATTGCAGGGGAGATGACAAATGCCCACGGAAATAGATGCTAAGCCGCTTGAGAAAATTGAAGCCGAGCTTCGCGAAGGAATGTCACTTGCGAAGTGCCGCAAGTGCGGGTGCATGAAGGAAGCTCTGGATTCGCTTTCAAATTCACTCAAGGAATTGGATGGGACCTCCGGAAATGCCTTCTCGAGGAGTCTCTCCCAATGGCAATCTCAGATGGAGCCGATCAAGTACGCTTGCCTCGGTTGCGAGTACTGTTATCCCGCTGTGGCGTTGAATGAATTCACCAAAGCGTTCCCCGATGCGGCACCAACCGATGCACTCAATTGTGCATTCGATGTGAAAGAACAGGTTTGGCCGGCAGTTCCGGGAGAGTATAGAGTCCTGTGTAAGAGTGGAGAATGTCCCGTCGCGATTTCGACGCTTGCAAGTCCGGAACTTACCGACAGGATCGCAGAACTTAATCCTGAGGAGATCTGCATCGTCGGCAAAACCGAGACGGAGAACATAGGCATCGACAAACTGATAAAGAATACCGTCACGAACAAAGCGATCCGTTTCTTGGTCCTCGCCGGTACCGATCCGAAGGGGCATAAGCCCGGACAGACAATCCTGAGTCTTTCAGCAAACGGGATAGATGAAAAAATGAGAGTTGTCGGTTCCGAAGGAAAGCGGCCATTTCTCCGAAATGTCACGAAGGACGAAATCGAATCATTCCGCAGACAAGTGGAAGTGATAGATTTGATCGGATGCGAAGATGTCGAAACGATCTTAGACAGGACAAAGGATTTACCGATGACTACAACGACGTATGAGCCAGAAGCTGAGGACGCGAAGGTCAAATGCAACTGCTCACATTGCAGCGATGAAGCTAATGTTGGTGGATCAATGGAAGTGCCGACCATACAGGCGAAAGAGCCATCGAGGATTCAAATGGATAAGGCAGGCTACTTCGTTATACTGCCTCTTCCGGAGAAGGGGATAATCTCAGTCGAGCATTATTCCTACGACGATAAGCTGCTGAGGACAATTGAAGGCAAGGATGCTCGAAGTCTGTACTGGACAATTATCGAGAATAATTGGGTGACACAGCTCTCGCACGCGGCTTATCTCGGCAAGGAGCTGGCAAAAGCAGAACTCTCTCTTGTACACAGCTTCAAGTACGTTCAGGACGGAGCATGATTTCAGCCGCATATGAACAGTTCGCATTTTGCCGTGGTGTCCCGGTTTCATCGTGTTAGCGATGCTATATCGTGTTCGCGGGAACTTTTAAACGCGATTCCTGTTAGTTGACTTATAGCTAATGAATAAAACCTCAAAATACTTGAATCTGTTTGTTCTGCTGGCTCTCCTTTTCGGCCAGGTTCAGCTCGTGCGCACGACTTATTTCTGCACCGAGCAGCTCAGGGCGGTAAATGGGCCGTCCGCTGAAATACACTCTTCGAGGCCGATGTCCGATAATGAAATCTGCGACGAGTGCCAGGGTTTTATTCCTTTTTATCATGGACTGGCGCTTTCCCGTACTAACTGCATTCAGGTGCACACCCTCACCAAGAGCGCCGTTAGTAACTTCACGATCGCCGACAAATCGATTTCGAATCCTGCCGGGATCGCTTGGACGCGGAATATGTCATCTGTCAGCTATCGACCACCGGCTATCAGCTGCACGCTTACCAATTGCAACTCTTCTCCCCCCTCAGACATACCAATCGCAAACAGTAACCTGCGCATTTAAGCTTCTTTCGATTTCCTGCTCGGTTTAGCCGAGACCCAAAGGAGATTGAACAGCAACACTGCGCACGATGCCTGCGACTAACTCTAGGCGTGCGTTCCGATCTTTCCGGAAGATTTGATCATCGAGTACCAGTCGTTCAAATTCTCCGCGCCTTGGCGCCCCAGCAGGAAAACAATCTTTCTTTTGAGCTTATTTCTCAGCGATGAACCATGTTCAACATCAAACAAATGAGGATTGAAATGAAAAAGACATTTCTCGCCGCTGTTCTAATCGCAGTGGCATTCGGGCAAAGTGCTTTTGCCCAGACCGATAGCGCCTCGGTTTTCAAAAATGTAATCGCTTCCTACATTAGCCTGAAAAACGCGTTGACAATTGACAACGGCGACAGCGCAGCAGTTTCCGCCGGACAGCTTTTCCGCGCTCTTGGTGAAATGCCCGCCGACAGTCTCGCTTCTCAGCATGCGGCATGGACGAAGTATCACGACAAACTGAGCCGTGAGGCCATACAAATAAAGAATGCCAACGGCATCGATGCTCAAAGAGAGCATTTCAAAGCTCTATCCGTGGACATCTATGCGATGCTGAAGTCTCTTGAGATCAACCACGTTGATTTGTATTACGACTACTGTCCCATGGCGAAGGCATATTGGGTAAGCGAAGAGGGAACTATTGTCAATCCCTACTTAGGCCAGTCGATGCCGACCTGCGGCTCAGTGAAAGACACGCTGAAAGCCTGCAGATGAAAGCTGAGGCGTGCAGTATAACAAGTAAATTCAATTCTTCATCTCATTAAGAAAACAAGGAGAACTAATGAAAAAGACCATAGGAATAGTTGCCGCAACCCTCGTGGTTGAGCTGATAGTAGCTGTAATATTCATTCGGTCCGGCCTCTATAATGTGTCAACGTTGTCACCGGACCCGGGACCTCTTAAATGGGTCTTCAGCACGACGAGCGACAACTCGGTGAAACATCACGCGAATGGTATCATCGTGCCTCAGAATGTCAAAGAGCTGTCCGACGGAAAAACTTCGGGAAACTCTCAGGCCGACAGCTCGATGATAGCCGAAGGATTCGACCATTACAACGATATGTGCGTCACGTGCCACGCCGGGCCGGGACTCGACAAATCGGAGGCCGGGATAGGCATTTATCCTCAGGCGCCCAACCTTGCGCATTCAGCAAAGGAGCTGCCACCTCAGGACCTTTTCTGGATCATAAAGAACGGCGTCAAAAGCACCGGCATGCCCGGATTTGCAAAGACACACTCCGACTCGAAGATTTGGGCGATGGTTGCATTTCTCGAGAAGATGAAGAACATGACCCCGCAGCAATACGCGGCAATGCAAAACGCGAACTCATCAATGAAAAGCATGAATATGAAAATGCACATGTCTAACCGCGAGCATTAAAGCGACTTCTCAAAATGATTCGGCCATGGATTACACGGACTGAACGGAATCCCTCGCATTTCAAAGGATTTTATCCGTGAGAATCTGTATCTTTCCGCGTAATCGGTGTGCCGTTGATTTCGTCCTGATATTGCGGATAAAATAGGAACCACTAAGCATGTCTAAGAACCTTGTTTGGCTTAGAAACATCCCGCTCCTTCTCTTCGCAATGAGTCTCAGTGCGTTTGCACAGCAGACTGTGCGTTACGATTTGTACGTAAGCGACACGACCGTGAACTTCGCTGATAAGGCCGTAAGTGCCATCGCAGTCAACGGAAAGATTCCTGGACCCGCACTGAATTTCACCGAAGGTGACACGGCGGCGATTTATGTCCATAATCTCATGAATGAGCCTACGTCGATACACTGGCACGGTGTCATACTTCCGAACGAACAGGATGGAGTCCCATACCTTACGACGGCTCCAGTGTATCCGCACACAACTCACCTATACAAATTCCCTGTGGTGCAGACCGGAACATATTGGTACCATTCACATTTCGGCTTCCAGGAACAGCGAGGCTTGTATGGCGCTCTCATTTTCCATCGAAAACATCCGGTTGATTCGATCCCTCAATTTCCGGTTGTACTCAGCGACTGGACGAACCACAGTCCGGAGGAAGTCATGCGCATGCTCAAAACGGGGAATGATTGGTTTGCAATAAAGAAAAGTTCCGTGCAGAGTTATGGCGAAGCGTTGATGAAGGGCTACCTCGGGGCCAAAATCGAACAGGAATGGCTCCGCATGTACCCGATGGATGTAAGCGACGTTTACTATAACGCATTTCTTCTCAATGGGATGAAAGATCAGACTCTGCCACACCTGAAAGCAGGCGACAAGATCAGGCTGCGCATAATCAATGCCTCCTCCTCAACGTACTTCTGGCTGCAATTCGCGGGGGGCAAGGTGACGGTGGTCGCCAACGACGGCAACGATGTTGTCCCGGTTAAGGTCGACAGGCTGATCGTCGGAGTAGCAGAAACCTATGACGTGATCGTGACCGTTCCGGATGATATGTCGTACGAGTTTCGCGCAACGTCGGAAGACAGAACCGGCCACGCTTCCCTCTGGCTCGGCAGTGGAATGAAGATGCCCGCACCCACACTTCCGAGGCTGAACTACTTCAAAGGGATGCAGCTGATGAACGGTATGATGAACATGGACGGTACGATGAAAAACATGGGGATGAATATGTCCGACCAGGAGATGGACATGAATACCGTAATGTATCCCGAAA
>JAKAGT010000062.1 GCA_021825585.1 Bacteroidota bacterium
TTTCGAAGGTCACGATGGATGAGATTGCCGCCGATATAGGGATGGGCAAGGCTTCGCTCTATTATTACTTCCCGACAAAGGAAAGTCTTTTCGAGGAAGTGGTCAAGCAGGAAGTCGACCAGTTCTTTAGCGACATCGAAACCATGCTGGGGGAGAAGCTCCCTGCATGCGACATGCTCCGCAACTACGCCGGAAAGCGGATCGAGCATTTCCGCAAACTCGCTAACCTGCGTGCGCTCGGATTCCAGCAGCCGAAAGAAACAAGAACATCGTTCATGGAAATTTATAAGGATTTCCAGCAGCGCGAAGTGAGAATTCTTCAAGAGATACTTCAATTAGGAAAGAAGAACGGCGAGTTCGCAATTTCCAATCCCCAGCAATCGGCGGAAGTGATCATCCAGATGCTTTATGGGCCGCGCGCATGGCTGCTCAAGAAAATTGACAAGGAATTAGACGCCGAAACCTACCACGCTTTAGAGCGGGCGACGAAAGAAATTGTGGAAGTTATTTTAAATGGGATTGTAAAAAGAAGATAAAAGAGGATGAAATTTTAATGGAGACCAAAGACAAACTCAATAAAAACCTGGATCAGACGGCCCTGAAGACTGCGAAGTCCGCGGAGAACGGGGAGTCAGACGAGGATATCGAA
Source organism: Bacteroidota bacterium (assembly GCA_021825585.1). Classification (GTDB taxonomy): domain Bacteria; phylum Bacteroidota; class Ignavibacteria; order Kryptoniales; family JAKASW01; genus JAKASW01. The sequence continues at coordinate 650 of JAKAGT010000062.1, forward strand.
GATGTGCCGCTATTCCGCAAGAAACGGGTCATCATCCCGATCCTTGTGGTTCTGACTGTCCTTGCAGTTGCCGGATACTACTGGTATATGAACATGCAGGATTTCGTTTCCACCGATGATGCTTATGTCGATGCCAACAGCGTTGCCATCAGCACGAAGATGTTGGGAAGAATAGTCTATCTTGGCACAGACGAGGGAGATACCGTGAAGGCGGGACAAGTTCTTGTCAGGCTTGACAACCGGGACCTTAGCGCGGAGGAAGCGTCCGCGAGGGCAGGGCTTGAGCTTGCGCAACAAAGCGTCCCGCTCGCACAGGTTGGTGTCAACCGTGCTCAGGACGATTTCAATCGCGCCGAAGTACAGTACAAAGGCGGAATCATTACGAAGGAGCAGTACACTCATGCGCAACAAGCCCTTGACGCTGCACGTGCTGAATTAACAATAGCCGTTTCAAAGATCTCTGCCGCACGTGCACAACTGGGCGTGATTGAATCACAATTGCTGAACACCGTGGTGCCTTCTCCAATCGATGGTGTCGTTGCAAAGAGATGGGTGTTAACCGGAGATGTCGTTCAGCCGGGTCAGCCGATCTTCACCATCTACGACCTGAAGGACGTCTGGGTGACTGCGAACCTTGAAGAAACCAAGCTTGGCTACATTCATCTGGGCGACCCTGTGCAGATAAACGTCGATACCTATCCCGGCATGAATTTCACCGGAAGAGTATTTGAGATTGGGAGCTACACGGCATCCGAGTTCTCGCTTATCCCGCCCGACAACGCATCAGGCAACTTCACTAAAGTCACTCAGCGTGTACCGGTTAAGATTTCGATAGATGACCCAAGCATGCCGAGCGGCCATAAGCCTGTGTTGAGACCCGGCATGTCCGTTGAAGTGTCAGTGAGGGTGAAGTAGGAACAGGAAGATGTCGCTCGCGCTCGACGCTGGATCGGTCCGCAGTCAAACATCGGTGCTTCACCAGAGCCATCGGATGTACAAATGGCTGGTGCTGGCGAACGTCATGATCGGAACATTCATGGCGGTTCTAGACTCCACCATTGTCAATGTCGGGCTCCCGAAGATCATGGCGACCTTCGGCGTGACCATCGACAAAATTGAGTGGGTCATGACCGCTTACTTGCTTGTGCTTGCGGTGATGCTTCCGACCTCCGGTTGGGTGGCTGACCACTTCGGCTACAAAAAAACATACGGCCTGGCACTTACTCTTTTCACCATCGGATCGTTCCTCTGCGGAATGGCTCGGCGTGGCACTGTTCGGAACGCTGCTGACCCGCAGGCTCATCTTTCACACCGTGTCATACGGCATGGCTGTCAACGAGCACTCCGCCTCTTTTCAGAAGGTGATGCGCGGACTTGAACATTTTTCTCAGCATGCAGTTGGCGGCTCAATACCGCAATCTACTCTTCGGGGCAGGGCAATGATTATCGGCCATCTGCTGAAACAGGCTTTTGTTTCCGCGGTCAACGATGCTTTTCTCGTCGCGGGTGCGATAACGATAGTTTGTCTTGTGCCGATATTCTTCCTGCATCGAAAGAGACCTCGCGTCGAAGTGAGAGCTGCAGCGATGGAATGAAACAAACTCCGGTGGAGAACCTGGAGTGATCAGACATCCTTTTGTGAAACATTTTTTATAGAGAGAGGCAACTAATGAAGAGCAATGGAAATTCTCCACATAGATCGAACGGCTCCGGGTTCTCCGGCAGCATGGGTGTCCCTCATCATGAACATCCCTCGTATAAGTGGTGGGTTCTTGCGAACGTGATGATGGGGACATTCATGGTGGTTCTCGATTCGACAATCGTGGATGTGTCGCTCGCGAAGGTGATGGCGACATTCGGCGTCGGGATCGACACGGTAAAATGGATTGCGACGGGTTACCTCCTGGCTTTTGCCATCTTCCTTCCGACATCCGGCTGGATTGCCGATCATTTCGGTTTCAGAAAAACTTACAGCCTCGGACTCGCACTCTTTACGTTAGGTTCGTTGCTCTGCTCGATTTCGTGGAACATGACTGCTTTGATAATGTTTCGGGTTATCCAGGGTGCGGGTGGTGGCCTGTTGATGCCCGTCGGCATGGCTATAGTCGTCCGTGAGTTCCCTCCAGAGAAACGGGGCATGGCTCTCGGTTTCTGGGCAATTGCTGCCGCCGCATCGGTTTCTCTCGGCCCGACTTTGGGCGGGTATCTCATCGACAACTTCGCGTGGCATTCTATATTTGATATAAATGTGCCGGTCGGTATCATCGGAGTCTTCGCAACCATGGTGATACAGCGTGAATACAAGATTCAATCCGGGCGGGCTTTCGATATTGTAGGTTTTCTCTCCGTGGTGTTGTTTCTTGCACCTCTGCTCATCGCCCTTTCGGACGGCAATGCATCGTGGAACACCGGAGGCTGGACTTCGCCTTTCATCCTAAGCTGCTTTGCTCTATCCCTGATCGGGCTGGTCACGTTCCTTTCCGTTGAGTTCAACGTCCGTGATCCTCTTATAGAATTAAGACTGCTCAAGAACTTCAATTTCGGCATGTCAAATCTTGTCCTGTTCATCTTCGGAATGGGAATGTTCGGGAGCACATTTCTGCTGCCGCTGTACCTGCAGAACGGGCTCGGGTTCACCGCCTTTCAGGCCGGCTCGCTGTTCCTGCCTCTTGGATTGATAATGGCGGTGATGGGTCCGATATCGGGGGTGCTCTCCGATAAAATGAACCCCAAAATTATCTCTGCGACAGGTATCGCACTCCTGGCCCTAAGCCTATTCGTCAATCGTTACCTTTCTCTCTTCTCGATGAGATCGGATATCATGCTTTCGCTTTACCTCCGCGGCTTCGGGATGGCACTTATATTTACGCCGCTCAACACTCTTGCGCTCTCCGATATCCCCCGGGAGCGTATGGCGCAGGCGTCCGGGCTTTTTAATGTTATCCGGCAAATCGGCGGAAGCTTCGGAGTGGCGATAATGGGGACTCTCCTGACTGACCGTACAATTTTTCATACCACAATGTATGGACAATCGGTCAGTCCGGCTTCTCCCGTGGTGCAGAACGTATTGCTCGGGCTTAAAACTTTTGCCCAACGGGCGGTAGGCGGAACGTTGTCCCTGGCTGCTTCAAGAGCGCAGGCACTTTTGGTATATAACATCGGCCAGCAGGCCTTTGTATCTGCCGTCGACGACGACTTCCTCGTAGCAGCCGCGATTACAATTCTTTGTGTTGTCCCGATATTATTCCTGCGTTATAAGAAGCCAACCGGGCCTCGCGAGAAAATGGTCGCCATGGATTAACCAAAGTGGAATTGTGGAATAATGGAAATACAGGGATGCGTACTGGGTTTGGACCCGGGTCGGCAGAATGTTTTCACAAGTAACAATTGACCACAAAATTGAAAATGAGTAACAACAACAGTTCAAACAGAAATGGTTCAACCCGGTCTCCGGGGATCGGTATGCCTCGTCATGAACATCCATCATATAAGTGGTGGGTTCTGGCAAATGTGATGATCGGAACATTCATGGCCGTTCTGGATTCGAGCATCGTTGATGTTTCGATGCCGACAATAATGTCGACTTTTGGAATCGGTGTAGACACCGCGAAATGGGTAGCGACGGCATACCTCTTAGTGTTGGCAGTCATGCTTCCCACCTCGGGATGGATCGCGGATCGGTTCGGCTATAAGAGAACTTATGCGACGGCACTCGGGCTTTTTACACTCGGCTCACTCCTCTGTTCTTTGTCGTGGAGCGATACGGCACTCATATCGTTTCGAGTAATCCAGGGCATGGGCGCCGGAATGTTGATGCCGGTCGGCATGGCTATAGTCACGCGCGAATTTCCCCCCGAAAAGCGTGGCATCGCGATAGGGTTCTGGTCGATAGCCGCTGCCGCATCGGTCTCTCTCGGTCCGACATTGGGCGGCTATCTCATCGACAACTTTGCGTGGCACTCCATATACGACATAAACGTGCCTATCGGTATACTCGGTGTCTTTGCAACTATAGTCACCCAGCGCGAGTATCAGGCACAAAAAGTCCGCTCCTTCGATACAGCCGGCTTCATCTCGTTGGCGGTATTCCTGACGTCCCTTCTCCTCGCGCTTTCGGATGGGAATGCAGATTGGAACACCGGTGGATGGACCTCACCCTTCATTCTGACTTGCTTCGCGCTGTCGCTCATCGGATTTGTGGCATTTCTTTCCGTTGAACTGAATGTGAAAGAGCCTCTTGTGGATTTGAGCTTGCTCAAGAATTTCAACTTTGGAATGGCAAATCTGGTTCTCTTCATATTCGGAATGGGGATGTTCGGCAGCACGTTTCTACTCCCTTTATATTTGCAAAACGGACTCGGATACACCGCGTTCCAGGCAGGCTCGCTGTTTTTGCCGATCGGTTTCCTTCAGGGGACAATGGCTCCGCTCGCCGGCTATATGTCGGACAAGGTTAATCCTAAGTTTCCAGCCATGTTCGGAATCCTCCTCCTGGCTTTGAGTCTTTTCAACAACCATTTCCTCTCGCTGTTTTCGGAGACTCACACCATAATGCTTTCGCTCTACCTGCGCGGACTCGGTATGGGATTCATATTTACTCCGTTAAGCACATTGGCCCTTTCGGAAGTTCCGAAGGAGAAAATGGCGCGCGCGTCGGGGCTCTACAATGTGCTGAGACAAATCGGAGGGAGTTTCGGCGTCGCGATAATGGGAACACTGCTTACGGATCGTACCACATTTCACATGACCGTTTATGGGCAATCTGTAGATCAGTCATCGCCCGTTGTGAAGAACATCTTAATCGGGCTTAAGTCGTTCGCGCAGCAAGCGGTCGGAGGTAACTCTTCCATATCATCGATATGCGGGCGCAGGCGCTGCTCGTTTACAACGTTGGTCAGCAGGCATTTGTCTCGGCCGTTGACGATGATTTCTACGTCGCCGCCGCTATCACAATTCTTTGTATCGTCCGGGTGCTATTTCTGCGGAGCAGAAAGAAAAAAGTGACGGGTGAAAAAACCGTAGCGATGGATTAGATAATGGACGGGAGTTTTCAAAAGTGAGTTTCAAATACGTATCTCAAATAATGGTGGAAATAATGAAATCTCGTTTTAGTATGATGTTGACGATAATATTCCTGTCGGTAACAACTGCAGCGTTTTCGCAAACGAATCCTGCAGACTCGCTGACATTAAATGAAGCTGTGCGAATGGTACTCTCGACAAATCCCGCTGTTCAGCAGGCTGCGGAGCAGATAGATGCTTCGCGGGCGGGCGTCAAAGTAAGCAGGAGCCCGCTCTATCCGGAAGGCGGCGTCTCGCTCAACTATACCCGCATAGGTCCCATTCCGGCTTTCAGCTTTCCCGGCTTCGGAAACATAGTACTCGCACCCGCGAACAACTACGACGAACATATCGGTTTCAGCGTGACGGTGTATGACTTCGACAGGCAGCAGAAGAGTGTCGATCTCGCCAAAACGCAGGTGAAGAGTGCAAAGGACGGGCTCGAGCTGGTTCGCCAGGACCTGGCATACAGTACCATACAGACTTTCTACACCATCCTCTTTCTTCAGAGGAGTATTCGCGTTCAGAACGACGAAATAAACACTTTGAATGAACACTTGTTGATGACGAAGAAGAAAGTCGCGGCAGGGACGGCGACAGACTTCGATGTCCTGACGACGCAGGTCCGTGTCGCGGCTGCCCAGGACGAGAAGATCAGCCTTGAAAATTCGTTGTCGAATACCGAGATAGTCATCAGGCGGCTCCTTGGCCTTCCTCAGGATTCACCGGTGAGACTGGCGGGTGAATTCAGCGAAACGCCCATCTCGCTTAACATGGATTCGCTGACTGGGGTCGCGATGGAGAATCGGGTGGAGTTGAAATCGGCGAACGACGAAATGGCGACGGCGCAGGCGCGTTACAACGTGGCCTCAGCGGCCGACAATCCTTCGCTCAATGTGGCTGTTGCTTACGGTTTCAAGAACGGTTACGAGCCGAACCTCAATGCGTGGAGAGGAAACTTCGCCGCGGCGGCTCAGTTGCAGATACCGATATCAGGATTCGTCCCGTTCTTCGGCGGATACCGGAAGGAAAGTATGGAAGAAGAAGCCGGTGCCGGCATGAAGGCGGCCGAATCATACAAGTCTAATGTGGTACAGGAGGTCAAGGCGGACGTTCAAAGGAGCATAGTCGACCTCCGTTCAAGCATGGAAAACCTCAGGACCACCGACGTAAGCGTCCAGCAGGCAGAAAGCGCCCTCAGCCTTGCCAAGATCCGCTACGAGGCGGGCACCGTGACCAACCTCGATCTTCTTGACGCGGAAACAGCACTGGCCCAGGCGAGACTGATGCGGCTGCGGGCACTCTACAGGTACGTCATCGGCACTTACGAGTTGCAGCAAGCTGTCGGTGAAAAATCGTGGTGAAAAGTTCCATGTTCCAAAACACAAGCTCCAAACAAATTCTAAACGTAAAATCTCAAATCTCAGGTCGGACCTCTGGCGTTTATCTTTTTGAGATTTGGGGCTTGTTTGGAGCTTGGAATTTGGAGCTTATCACATCGTGAAGATCCTCCAATCATGTGGATCTAGATCCTGGGGAGGCCTTGAAATGCAGGCGCTCCTCGTCTCCCGCGAACTGCAGCGGCGCGGCCATGACGTCAGTCTTCTCTGTGTCCCGAGGTCCAGGATTCTCAAGGAGGCGTATGCCGCAGATGTTCCGGCAGTCGGTTTGCTCGGAGATGACAAACAGGCGCTCGGTACGATTAAGGATTTAAGCAAGTTCTTGAAGAGTTACAATTTTGATGTGGTACACACGCACCTGTCCCACGACCTCTGGTGGCTCGTCCCGGCTCTGAGACTCTCGTCCTCGAAAGCAAAGCTCTTCCTGACGAAGCACATGGCAAGTGGAGTCAAGAAAACGGATCCCCTCCACCGGTTTCTCTACGGCAGGCTCCAGGGTACATTCGCTATTTCGGACTACATCAAGACCAGCGTTCTTAATACATGTCCCGTCCCTGAATCGGATGTCCACATTCTTCCCCCTGGTATATCGCTCGATACATTCGACCCTTCTCTTTATAAAAAGTCCGAAGTGAGAAGCGAACTTGGAATTCCGGAGAATGTCATAATGGTCGGTATGGTGGGAAGAATGTCACCCGGGAAGGGACACGAAGAATTCTTGAGAGCCGCGAAGACTTTGATGGAATCCTCAAGCTTGAATCTGCAATTCATGGTTGTCGGAAGCGCGAGCTACGATGAGGAATCTTACGAAACCAAAATCAGAGGGCTTGCCGATGAGCTCGATTTGGGTAAGGTGGTGCAGTTCACCGGATTCAGGAAAGACATACCGCGGCTGTTGTCCGCACTCGACATCCTCGCATTTCCGTCGCACGAAGAATCTTTCGGGCTTGCTTTGCTTGAAGCGATGGCGATGAAGCTTCCTGTTGTAGCCAGTGGAAACGCCGGCGTACTCGACATTGTCGTTGACGGCGAGACCGGCA
>JAKAGT010000063.1 GCA_021825585.1 Bacteroidota bacterium
GGACGGATTTGAATAGATGTGTTTCTGCCGACAAGAAGTCCAAGGGCCTGAGGGCCGGTTACGGTATGATACGGAACCGGTCCGGCTTCTTGCGGCGCGGGATAATTGGAATGAAGTCCCTTCGATGGCACGGAGGTCAGGACCGGAAGGGGCGCTTCGATTTAAATTCTGTCTTGACAAACCCCTCCAGCCTCACACTATATTTTAATGGTTAAAATTGATAAATCCACACAATTTTCACATACAAGGTGATTTCAAGATGATAAAATCCAGCCTACTGATCTTTCTCTTGACTGTTCCCTCCATTGCTTTTTCTCAAAACATATTCAAAGCAAGGATCGTGAATGAAAAAACGGATAAGCCGCTTGTCGGCGTTACTGTTTACATTCCCGAACTGAAATTGGGCGCGGTCTCCGATCTGAAAGGAATGGTCGAAATAAAGAATATTCCTAACGGTAAATACGAAATAAGATTTTTGATGGTCGGTTACGAAAGGCTGACTCATGAGTTCTCGTTTCCCATATCTGCTGAAAGTATGGAAAAGGAGGAACATGGAGAACACGAAGAAAATGAAGTGAATGAAAAAAATGAAGAGCATACCATACATGAGGAGAATGGAATTTTAGAGATTCCCCTGGAGGAGGAAGGTATTGAATCGAAGGAGGTCATCGTCAGCGCGACAAGGACAGAGACCAGAATCCAGGATACACCGGTCAGAGTTCAGGTATTGGGGCCAGAGGAGATGGCGGAACATATAGACATGAACCCCGGCAATGTTACTGACCTGTTAGGCGAAACTCCGGGAATTCGATTGCAGCAGACTTCGGCAACGTCCGGCAATATGGTGTTTCGTATCCAGGGCCTGCCCGGGAGATACACCGCGCTTTACAAGGATGGACTGCCGCTCTACAGCGGGTTCTCATCCGGCTTGAGCCTCCTTCAGATTCCTCCGCTCGACCTGCAGCAGGTGGAAGTCGTGAAGGGACCTTCCTCCACTTTGTATGGCGGCGGCGCGATTGCGGGTCTCGTCGATTTGATCTCAAAAGTCCCCGGTGAAAAACCGGATTTGTCCTTTCTGGTCAATCAAACACAAAAAGGCGGGACGAATTTAAGCGGATACTATTCGGGGAGAAACAAAAACGTCGGCATCACTTTTCTTGCCGACTACAATTTGCAGAGACCCGTGGACGTGGACCACGATGGATTCACGGATATTCCGAAGTTCAATCAACTGAACCTTTCGCCAAAATTGTTTTACTACTTCGATAACTTGACTAATCTGTCTGCGGGCGTCTCTTACTCCACCGACAACCGCGAAGGCGGTGACCTGATTGCCATCGAGAACGGTCCAAGTCCCGGCCATACTTACATCAATCAGAACAAAACGACACGTCTGGTTACTACGCTGACTTTCAACAAAACATTTTCGGGAGGGAGTTTGCTTGCGTTCAAAAACAGCACGAGCAATTTCACCCGTGACATTCAGGTTCCTTCTGCATTTTTCAATGGGAATCAATTCTCTTCTTATTCCGAATTGTCGTACCTCATGAAAACAAAATCGAACAGGCTGGTGTTAGGCGGCAATCTCACCACGGACCGTTTTAAGCAGCTTAATAACCCCGCTCCGCCTGAGTTTAATTACAACTACTACACTCTGGGCATATTTGCGCTCGATGATTGGGATATAACCCGTCAGTTGATTTTAGAGGGCGGGCTTCGTACCGACTATCAAAACAAGTACAAGGCATTTGTGCTTCCGCAGGCATTTCTACTCTACAAATTTACGGATAATTTCTATGCACGCGCAGGCGGCGGATTCGGGTATAAAGTTCCGAATGTCTTCACCGCCGAAGCTGCGGACGAGGCCGAGCTGACTGCTTATTCGAACGTTCGCCCGCTTGCAAATAATGCTACGGCGGAAAAATCTACCGGCTTGAGTCTCGATTTCAATTACCACTCTTTGCTCTGGGATAAGCTGCTCGTCACTATTGATCAGGCTTTCTATTATACGAAAGTCACCGACCCGCTGACACTGAATGAAGACTCGCTTGCATCGAACGTGATCATCTATTACAACTCTCCTTCACCGCTTCAGGCGAAAGGATTTGATACGAACATACAACTCAACTTAGAAGATTTTGAATTGTATTTTGATTACACCTACACGGATGCAACGATGGGAGGATCGCTCCTCGAACTCACTCCCAAGAACAGTTTGTATATCACCTTGACATACGAAAAAGAGGATGACTGGCGAGCGGGTATTGAGGCGTTTTACACCGGGAGGCAGTATCTGAACGGAGGGATTGAGTCTCATAACTACTGGGTCTCAGGTGTCATGGTACAAAAGTACTTTCCGCATTTCTCCGTAGTTGCGAACGTCGAGAACATGTTCGATGTAAGGCAGTCGAGGTTTGGGCTGATTGTGTATCCGCCTTATACGAATCCGACCTTTGCGCAAATTTATGCGCCGCTTGACGGCATGGTTGCAAATGTGGCAATGAAGATTAATTTATAACATGGATTCAAAGCAGAAAAAGGAGCTGAATAAGCGGATTAAATACGTCATCGGACACCTGTCTGCCATCGAGAAAATGATCGAAGAGGGCAGGGACTCATCCGAGATTTACACACAGCTTCGCGCGGTAGAATCTGCGATCAGTAAATCTGTTCTCGACACATTTGAGAAGGAGCACCGGCTGGAACTTGCCGAGCGGGTCGTTGAAGCGCTTGAAAACTGTCCTGGCACGTGCGAGTACTGCGACCTTGTTGGCACCCTGAAAAGAGATTTCCCGAAGCTGACTTTGACGCAAGTTCTTAATGGACTCCACCAGGTTAAAAGGAAAGGAGGTTGAATGAGAAGAAGGTCATTCGTAACCGCTATAGCTGCCATCACACTGATCGGAGTCGGGTTCGGGGCTTATCTGTTGGCTTCCAAGTCCTCGGAACACCGCACCACAGTGGCAGGTTTCGGGAAAACTACTTTAGTGGCTGTGGACCAGGTCGTAAATGACCCGGAGAAATTCACAGGTCTCATTAGTGTCAATGGTTCCGTCAGCAGTGTGGATGAATCGGAATCCATGTTCACGTTGGGCTGCGAGGACGCCTGCGTCCTCATGCCTGTAAAATTCAGAGGACAATTGCCTGAACAGGGAACAGACGTGGTTGCGTACGGGAAGGTAGAGAGGAACGAACAGGGCAAATACATATTCGTCGCACAGGAGCTCAAAACTAAGTGATGAAGCGATTCCTTCTGCCGTTAACCGGTTTCTTCGTCGTGCTCATTGTCCATGCTTCGTACACGATCTTTGAAAATGCGAGACTGGCCGAGCACTGGGCGACGGTGACGAACCCCAACTACATAGCGCTTTACTTTTCAAACGGCGAATATCTCATCGGTGCTTCATACGCACTCGCGGCCGGGTTCTCGATTTATGCGCTCGTCCGGTTTATCCGGAATCAAAATAAAGGGATCGCGGGATTGCTCGGCGGGATGACTCTCACAGGCGTTCTTTATGTCGGAGGTTGTTTCCTTCTCGGCTGCTGTGGCTCACCGATGCTCGCTGTTTATCTCACACTGTTTGGTTCCACGTTCTTAGGATATACAAAAGTGATGACGTTTGCCCTTACGCTCGCTTCGATTGTTGTCGGATATATTTGGCTTGAGAGAAAACCGGTTTTCGCAAAAGATGGTACGGGAGACCTCGCTTGTGACTGTAGAGGAGATGAAAAATGCAGACCAAGATAGATACAAAGCCGCTTGAGAAAGTTGAAGCCGAGCTCAGTGAAGGAATGTCGCTTGCGAAGTGTCGGAAATGCGGATGCATGAAGGATGCCTTGGATGGACTTTCAAATTCGTTAACGAATTCGAAGGAGAATTCCGAAGGCGGTCTCTCGGACACTCTGTTGCAATGGAAATCTCAGATGGAGCCGATCAAATATGCCTGTCTCGGATGCGAGTACTGTTTCCCTGCGGTCGCATTGAATGAATTCAGCAAAGCGTTTCCCGATGCGGCGCCGACCGATGCACTTGGCTGCACATTCGATGTAAAGGAGCGAGCATGGCCGCCCGTGCCAGGAGAATATAAAGTCTTATGTGAGGTCGGAGATCCCGCTCGCGGGAATGGAGAGTGTCCGGTTGCGATTTCGACGCTTGGAAGTCCGGAGCTCACCGACATGATTGCAGAACTGAGTCCCGAGGAGGTCTGCATCGTCGGAAAAACCGAGACGGAAAACATAGGCATCGACAAGCTGATAAAGAATACTATAACAAACAAAGCGATCCGCTTTCTGGTTCTCGCCGGTACCGATCCGAAGGGGCATAAGCCCGGACAAACAATCCTGGGTCTGTCGTCGAATGGCGTGGATGAGAAGATGAGAGTTATTGGCTCCGAAGGAAAGCGGCCATTTCTGCGGAACGTAACCAAAGACGAAATAGAATCGTTCCGCAAACAAGTAAAAGTGATAGACTTGATAGGATGCGAAGATGTTGAAACTATTTTAAATAAGGCGAAGGAGCTATTAATGACTACGAATACATCTGCGCAGGAAGTGGAACAGCTTAAGGGAAAATGCGGCTGCTCGAGTTGCAGCGAGGAATCTGAGTCGAATGAATCGATGGAAGTCCCGACCATCCGCGCGAAAGAGCCGGTGAAGATTCAGATGGATGAAGCTGGCTACTTCGTTATCCTGCCTCTTCCGGAGAAAGGGATTATCTCAGTCGAGCATTACTCCTACGACGACAAGCTGCTGAGGACAATTGAAGGCAAGGATGCTCGGAGTCTGTACTGGACAATCATCGAGAATAACTGGGTGACGCAGCTCTCGCACGGCGCGTATCTCGGCAAGGAGCTGGCAAAAGCAGAACTCTCTCTTGTACACAGCTTCAAGTACGTTCAGGACGGAGCATGATTTCAGCCGCATATGAACAGTTCGCATTTTGCCGTGGTGTCCCGGTATAATCGTGTTCGCGGGAACTTTTAAACGCGATTCCTGTTAGTTGTTTTATAGCTAATGACTAAAACCTCAAAATATCTGAATCTGTTTGTTCTGCTGGCTCTCCTTGTCGGCCAAGTTCAGCTCGTGCGCACGACTTATTTCTGCACCGAGCAGCTGAGGGCGGTAAATAGGCCGTCCGCTGAAATGCACTCTTCCAGGCCGATGTCCGATAATGAAATCTGCGACGAGTGCCAGGGTTTTATTCCTTTTTATCATGGACTGGCGCTTTCCAGTGCCAACTGCCTTCAGGTGCACACCCTTACCAAGGGCGCCGTTAGCAACTTCACGATCGCGGACAAATCGATTTCGAATCCTGCCGGGACCGTTTGGACGCGGAATATGTCATTTGTCAGCTATCGACCACCGGTTATCAGCTGCACGCTTACCAATCGCAACTCTTCTCCCCCCTCAGACATACCAATCGCAAACAGTAACCTCCGCATTTAAGCTTCTTCCGATTTCCTGCTCGGTTTAACCGAGACCCAAAGGAGATTGAACAGCAACACCGCGCACGATACCTGCGACTAACTCTTGGCGTGCGTTCCGATCTTTCCAGAAAACTTGATCAACGAGTTGCAGTCGTTCAAATTCTCCGTGCCTTGGCGCTTCAGCAGGAAAACGCTCTTTCTTTTGTGCTTATTTCTGAGCGATGATCCATGTTCAACATCAAACAAATGAGGATTGAAATGAAAAAGACATTTCTTGCCGCTGTTCTAATCGCAGTGGCATTCGGGCAGAGCGCTTTTGCCCGGACCGATAGCGCCTCGGTTTTCAAAAATGTGATCGCTTCCTACTTGGAACTGAAAAACGCGTTGACAATTGACAACGGTGAAAGCGCGGCAGTTTCCGCAGGACATCTTTTCACCGCACTTGGTGAAATGCCTGCCGACAGTCTTGATTCTCAGCATGCGGCATGGACGAAGTATCATGAAAAACTGAGCCGTGAGGCCATGCAGATAAAGAACGCCGACAATATCGATGCTCAAAGAGAGCACTTCAAAACTCTATCCGTGGACATTTATGCGATGCTGAAGTCTCTTGAGATCAACGACGTCGATTTGTATTACGACTACTGTCCCATGGCGAAGGCGTATTGGGTAAGCGAAGAGGGAAATATCGTCAATCCCTACTTAGGCCAGTCGATGCCGACCTGCGGCTCAGTGAAAGACACGCTGAAAGCCTACAGATGAAAGCTGAGGCGTGCAGTATAACAAGTAAATCCAATTCTTCATCTCATAAAGAAAACAAGGAGAACTAATGAAAAAGACCATAGGAATAGTTGCCGCAACCCTGGTGGTTGAGCTGATAGTAGCTGTAATATTCATTTGGTCCGGCCTCTATAATGTGTCAACGTTGTCGCCGGACCCGGGACCTCTTAAATGGGTCTTCAGCACGACGAGCGACAACTCGGTGAAGCATCACGCGAATGGTATCATCGTGCCTCAGAATGTCAAAGAACTGTCCGACGGAAAAACTTCGGGAAACTCTCAGGCCGACAGCTCGATGATAGCCGAAGGATTTGACCATTACAATGACATGTGTGTCACGTGCCACGCCGGACCGGGGCTCAACAAGTCGGAGGCTGGAATAGGTTTGTATCCTCAGGCGCCCGACCTTGCACGTTCAGCAAAGGAGCTGCCACCTCAGGATCTTTTCTGGGTCATAAAGAACGGCGTCAAGAGCACCGGTATGCCCGGATTTGCAAAGACTCACTCCGACTCGAAGATTTGGGCGATGGTTGCATTTCTCGAGAAGATGAAGAACATGACGCCACAGCAATACGCGGCAATGCAAAACGCGAACTCATCAATGAAAAGCATGAATATGAAAATGCACATGTCTGACCACGAGCATTGAAGTAATCTCTCAAAATGATTTGGCCACGGATTACACGGACTGAACGGATTCCCTCGCATTTCAAAGGATTTTATCCGTGAGAATCTGTATCTTTCCGCGTAATCGGTGTGCCATTGATTTCGTCCTGATATTGCAGATAAAATAGGAACCAGTGAGCATGTCTAAGAACCTTATTTGGCTTAGAAACATCCCCATCCTTCTCTTCGCAATGAGTCTCAGTGCATTTGCACAGCAGACTGTGCGTTACGATTTGTACGTAAGCGACACCACCGTGAACTTCGCTGATAAGTCCGTAAGTGCCATCGCAGTCAACGGACAGATTCCCGGTCCCGTACTGAATTTCACGGAAGGCGACACGGCGGAGATTTATGTCCATAATCTCATGGACGAGCCCACGTCGATACACTGGCACGGGGTCATCCTTCCCAACGAGCAGGATGGAGTCCCGTACCTTACGACGGCTCCGGTATATCCGCACACAACGCACTTATACAAATTCCCCGTGGTGCAGACCGGGACATACTGGTACCATTCACATTTCGGTTTCCAGGAACAGCGAGGTTTGTATGGCGCTCTGGTATTCCATCGGAAACATCCGGACGATTCGATTCCTCAATTTCTTGTTGTACTCAGCGACTGGACGAACCGAAACCCGGAGGAGGTCATGCGCATGCTCAAAACGGGGAATGATTGGTTTGCAATAAAGAAAGGATCTGTGCAGAGTTATGGCGAAGCGTTGATGAAGGGCTACCTCGGGGCCAAGATCGAACAGGAATGGCTGCGCATGTATCCTATGGATGTAAGCGATGTCTACTACAATGCATTTCTTCTCAATGGGATGAAGGATCAGGCTCTGCCACACCTGAAGGCTGGCGACAAGATCAGACTGCGCATAATCAATGCCTCCTCCTCTACGTACTTCTGGCTGCAATTCGCGGGAGGCAAGGTGACGGTGGTCGCCAACGACGGCAACGCTGTCGTCCCTGTAAAGGTTGACCGGTTGATCATCGGAGTTGCAGAAACCTACGATGTGATCGTGACCGTTCCTGCCGACATGTCGTACGAATTCCGCGCGACGTCGGAAGACAGAACGGGTTACGCCTCTCTCTGGCTCGGCAGCGGCATGAAGATGCAGGCCCCCACTCTCCCCAGGCTGAACTACTTCAAAGGGATGCAGCTGATGAACGGTATGATGAACATGGACGGTACGATGAAAAACATGGGGATGAATATGTCCGACCAGGAGATGGACATGAATACCGTAATGTATCCCGAAA
>JAKAGT010000011.1 GCA_021825585.1 Bacteroidota bacterium
CGATGGGTACCAATACCACCATCCACGGTGGCGCTCTTACGCAGTCTGGGAAAGCGCTTGTTTCCATACCTGCCAGCCAGGCCAGCGTTACGTTTGGAAAACCGCTGCAGAACGCGGTTGAGGCAATCGCCATCCCTTACACCGCTTCTGACACGGTCGGAAACACCGATGCCATCACGGCGACAACCTTGACGGGGGGATACACTTCCACCGCCAGCTTTGTCGTCCGCAGTAACGTGCCGGCCACGTTAAAGATGGTTCAATCGACTGGCTCGGACAGCTCGGTAGTGGCGTCCAATTATTCGAACAGCATCGCTTACAAGGACTCTGCCTGGGATGCATACGGAAATCTTGTCAGCGCGCCGTCGTCGAGCTACAAGATTGCGCCGACACTCTCTTCTTACGGCATCGTATTCGCCACCAATGGCCTCGCGAAGTTTAACCGCGGCATGAGATCCACGAAGGACACCGTTGCGGTCGATACACTCTATAGCAATGGCGGTGTCATTGCAGATACGGTGTCCTCCGGAAAGACAACTGGCATCGATACATTGAAGACATGGGCGGTAGCGAACTCTTCAGTCGCGAAAGCTTCACCGGTCTATGTTACGCCGGCAGCTTTTGCGAAGCTTGTTATTACGCCGTCTCAAGACACGACGACCACAGCCGGACAGTCCGAGACCTTCACTGCCGACAAGCAGGACCAATACGGCAATCACATCGACTGGGGTCTGGCTGGAAGCAACGCCCGTGGAAATACAGGCAGTGTAACCACTCCTACCGCAGCTCAGAAGTCCACAGACTCTAACGCGGTCGTCAGCAACTGGTCAATATTGAAGAGCAGGACCGGCGCGGCATTGGCAGTAGCTTCCACGCCTTATTCCGGTAAGGCCAGCACGGTCGGCGCGAGCATAGGTGGCAGCCTTGATTTCGCCTTCACATACACTGCGGCTCAGGCAAGCGCAGATACTGCGAAGTTCAGAGTTGTTCTTTCACCCGCGGCAGCAGATACAGTGTTGGTTCGCTCCCTTGCGACTACGCTGTTCGGCAGCTATAAGCTTGCCCTTAGCGATACGACTGAGACCGCAGGTACTCCGGTTACTCTGACGGTAACCCCGTTGGATACGAACGGCAACACGATTTATACGTATGATCCTTCGAGCGTAATGGTCACTCTGAACCATACGTCGGTTATGCCGGATACGTCGGTCGATTCGACGTATTACTTTACGTACGTGAACCTGAAGACCGGAAAGACCGTGAAGACGACCGGTTACATACCCGATTCAGTGTTCGCCAATGGAACTACAACGATCACGCTCAATAAGTTCTGGGCTGACGAGGACAGCATGGAGACCATCACGGTTGCAGATACCGCGGCAAATGTATCTACGACATCGAAGGCCTTCACTTACACGGCTGCTTCTTCAAAGGCTGCATACGGCAAGTGGGCGGTCACGATCAATACGGACACCGTACAGCTCGGCAACCCGATCGTCACATTCACGGTTACACCGCGTGACCAGTACTACAATGTGAACAGTACAGATACGACGATCGTGAACATCACCACCAGCACGTCCAGCGGCTCGTATAACTTCGGAAGCAACCCGAAGGTAATCATCGGACCGACGGTAGTCACGGGCGTCCTGACAGGCGCATCGAGCTCGGTTTCTCTGCAGGCCACTGTGTTTACCGGTGACAACGTCCACATCCTCGGGACGAGTGCTCTTAAGAGCCTGCTCGACGGAGTTGCCACTCCCACGGATGCACTGCCGAAGACGTTCGCGTTGGATCAGAACTATCCAAACCCCTTCAACCCGACAACGACCATCAAGTATGATGTGCCGAAGATGTCGGGTGTCAGGATCACCATCTACGATATTCTCGGAAGAGAAGTTCGTTCGCTGGTCAGCAACGGCAACGTTGCTCCGGGCCACTACTCAGCAGTGTGGAACGGCCTGAACAATGAAGGACAGCAGGTCAGCAGCGGAGTGTACTTCTACAGGATGCAGGCAGGAAGCTTCGTCCAGATGAAGAAGATGCTTCTGCTGAAGTAAGATTAGTACCTCCCATCTTTTCCCCTGTCCGAGGAATGGATGGGGGAAAAAGGGATAGCGGTCAAAAGAGAGCCCCTCGATTTCGAGGGGCTCTCTTTCTTTGTATGGGGGTCATGGAAGGAACCCCGAGGGGCTGATATTATTTCAGAATTAGAACCGACGATGGGTATCCACCCAGTCATTGAAACAATGCCACCCCTTCGGGGTTGGGAATTAATGCCGTCGGAATGGCTATAATAATGTCATCGCTTCGCGATTTGAAGAAAGCCGGGGATGGAAGTATTTGTGAGCGGAAGCCCGAAGGGCTGACATTACTGTAGAATGGAAAACAAAATTCCGATTGGAACCCCGAAGGGGTGACATTATGCGGCGGGGCAAGAAGAGAACCAGGAAAGAAGCAGGAAGATTTGATCCTACCCTGTGTCTCCGGAATAATGCCACGCCTCCGGGGTTGGGAATTAATGCCATGGGAATGGCTACAATAATATCATCGCTACGCGATTAGGAGAATTCTCGGAGAAGAGACAATTTCTAAGGAAAGCCCGAAGGGCTGGCATTACTGTAGAATGGAAAACAAAATTCCGATTGGAACCCCGAAGGGGTGACATTATTTTACGGTTGCGTTGCATATTTCATCCAACAGGTTGTAAAATTCATAGGACACGGGAGCATCTGGGCGATCTTCGCGAATGGTGGAAATCGAATGCTCCGGTTCCTAGAAAGTGGAGGAGTAATGACGGTAGATGAGATTGAGAAAGAATTATTAGGACTCGACCCGAGGTCTCGTGCCGAGCTGGCACTCAAGCTGCTTAGTAGTCTGGAGGAGCTATCGGACAGCGAGAATGAGCTCTTGTGGGCAGAGGAGGGAGCGAGACGACACAACGAACTCGTCGAAGGTAAGGCTTCCTCTCGTCCAATTGAAGAGGTCGTAAGAAACCTGCGGGCCTCTCTGAAATGACGGTCAGCGTCTCGATTCATGAATTGGCAGCCCTGGAGCTGGCTGATGCTGTAAATTATTATGAATCGAGAATTTCAGGCCTGGGCCGATCTTTCTTGGACGAGATTGAACGCGCGGTAAAGGAAATAACCGACCAGCCTGAAGCTGCCCCCGTGATCTACAAATTTGTCCGGCGTAAGTTGCTGCGCCGTTTTCCGTACAGCCTAATGTATTCCCTGACCGGTGATACGATCCGTATCCTATGCGTAGCTAATCAGAAGAGACGACCGAGTTATTGGTATCGTCGTGTGTAGTGGAGTATCCTCCAGTCTTTCCTCTCCGTATCTGAATTGAACTTCGGGCGTCGCAGCTTTGGAAAATTTGACCTCACCCTGCCCCTCTCCTTCAGTGCGGAAATTCGGGAGTACCACTGGGGTGAAGGTAACCTTCTCCAGCGGTGTGTCGAAACCGAAGATTACTTTCCTCTTTCCCGGAATGTTGCCCTTTGATACCGGATTGTTTAGCTTTGAATCAATGAGGAAGAAATATTGGCGAGGAAGGAAAAAATAATATCTAAAATCCTTTCCGGCTCAGCCGATGTAGACCTGACGTTTGATGATTTGCACAACTTGTTGGTTTCGATTGGATTTGAGGTGAGGATCAGGGGGAGCCATCATATCTACCGGAATCAAGGGGTGGAGGAGAAGATTAACCTGCAAAAGGACAATAAGAAGGCGAAACCGTATCAAGTGAAACAGATCAGGGCTATTCCCCTGAAATACAGATTTCTAATTGAGGAGGCATAATGTACAAATATGAAGTGATAATATTTTGGAGCGACGAAGATCAGGTGTTTGTCTCGGATGTTCCGGAGTTGCCAGGTTGCGTTGCTCATGGCAACACGTACTCCGATGCGCTTGAGAATGCTGAAGATGCTATTCAACTGTGGGTCGAGACCGCGAAGGAATTTGGCGACCCAGTACCGGTTCCAAAAGGGAAACGGCTGCAATTCGCATAACCCTGACGAAGGTAGTGTCCTTCAGCGGTGCGTCGTGGCATAAGGTTACCTTCTTCTTCCTCCGTGAGTTCGAAACGGGAGGAGAGTTGAGATTGAAGGGTGACCCGCCGGGGTAGTCGGAGAAGCCCGAAGGGCTGACATTATTGCAGAATAGAGAACGGAAGCGAATCAGAACCCCGAAGGGGTGACATAACGGACAGGATGAGATTAGAAGATTGGGTTGAAGCCGATGGAACAATGCCACCCCTTCGGGGTTGGGAATTAATACCGTTGGAATGGCTATAATAATATCATCGCTTCGCGATTTGAAGAAAGCTGAGAGTGAAGATAAACGTGTGGAGAAACCCGCAGGTCCAACAATTGTACAGGATTTGGATGGTTCAATCTAGGGCTAAGCCCGAAGGGCTGACATTATTGTAGAATGGGAATGAAACACCAATTGGAACCCCGAAGGGGTGACATAACAATGAAATTGGGATAATGATGGGTCGTTATCGAATGCGGTGAGATAATGCCACCCCTTTGGGGTTGGGAATTAATACCGTTGGAATGGCTACAATAATGTCATCGCTTCGCGATTTGAAGAAAGCCGGGGATGGAAGTATTTGTGAGCGGAAGCCCGAAGGGCTGACATTATTGTAGAATGGGAATGGAACACCAATTGGAACCCCGAAGGGGTGACATAACAATGAAATTGGGACAATGATGGGTCGTTATCGAATGCGGTGAGATAATGCCACCCCTTTGGGGGTAGGAATTCGTGTCGTTGGTGTGGTCACAGTAATGCTATCGCTTCGCAATTGGGAGGATTCTCGGAGAAGAGACAATTCTAAGGAAAGCCCGAAGGGCTGACATTATTGTAGAATAGAAAACGGAAGCGAATCAGAACCCCGAAGGGGTGACACGACATCTTAAGGTTCACATAAAATTCTTCTTGACAAAGTCATTCCTGTTGGCTATGCTATCCGTGATAGATAGCCCAGGGATTGTCCTAAGCGGAAATTAGCGATAGATTACCTGGATAGGGAGTGATACCATTCCATCCGCTCTTTGCGATGCACCTCCTCGTTCAAAGAATTCATGTGTCACACGGAAAAGGATACGTCATGTATTCCTTTTGACAATAGTATTCTCGGACTGAGAGAAGTCAAAATCAGGAGGCGGAAATGTCACGGATTAGCATTCATCCCGCGTGTATTATCACATCTGTTATGCCGGTCATCATTCTGTTCGTTACAGCATGTTACACGACAGCTGCGGCACAGGTAGGCGCTGCCTGTTACGATACGACCCTGATACCGCTCCAGCATACGGCGAGCAGCGTTGGCGATTCACTCAGGTATAAACCCAGCACCATCACGATCATCGAATCGGTTGCCGGAAGGCTTCTGGACGCACCCGGCGACTCGGTCAAGATAACTCTGCCGTCTGGATTCAACCTCTTGCCCGATTCCGTCATCACAATCTCCTCTTCATCTACGAGACCCACAGGCATTCGTCTAGACACGGCGGGTACCTCCGCCGGGACCAACGGCCTCCAGCAGGGCTCAACCGGAAGTAAACTTAGAATGAAGGCGGCAAGCAATTCCGGTTCGGGCTTATATGTCTCTTTCATGTTAAAGACCTCTTCAACTGAACCGGACACGGTGACTATCGACGGGATCTATGTCCAATCAGTCGACACGACGAACGTCATGTATGATTCAACAACCGGCGGGGTCCTGCAGCTTTCTCAGATCGGCGTCCCGTCGAATGCGACATTTCTCAGCCGTCTCACTGCTCTTCCGGGGCCGGCAGCCAGGATTGGGTTCGGGCCGGCGAGCCGGATTCCCAGCGCCAATCAGTCGGCGGGTAACATCATCAACACTCAACCCGGCGGCTCGCCCTCGGCAGATACCGGCAGGGGGATCGTAATCGAATTCCTGGACAGGATGAACAATCTCACCTCGTACGGGACCTCGACGCCCAAGGTGAGAGCATTGCTGAGTCTTACGAACATGGCGGGCAACGGGGCGCTGAGCGGGACGTCGGCGACTCATTGGTACGGCGATCATCGCGTTGCCATGTCGTTTGACAGTTTGTGCTATCTCAAAGCCGAGAAAATCGACCTCGAGTTCTCGTTTGGCGGCTTCTCCATCAATAGCAATACGACAGCTTTGAGCGCCGGCATCACAGTTGCCCCAGGCAAAGCCGCGAACATTTCGGCAAGCATTACGAGCAAGGACGAATACGCTGTCGACGAAACGAAGAAATACAACCTCGTGGTGACGGATAAATATTTCAACCCCGTTAATCCGACCTGGATTCAGGCGAGAGAGCTCACTCCTCACGGCGGAATATTCACCGGTACGGGAATACACGGCGATTCAATATGCACCGGCACCGGCAGCTCACTTGGAGAAGCCGCTCTTACCTTTGACCCCAGTAATTATTTTGTCGGCAGGGACACTCTTCTCTTCATTGCAAGGTCGAGCTCACCGGCAGCAAAGCACTACAGAGACGTGCTCATCATGCCGGGCGAGCTGGGTGGAATCATTGCCGACTATGCACCTACGGTCAATGGTGCGGCACTCTCGGAGAGTGTTGCCGCCGGCGGGACGGTTTACGTCCGTGCTTTCCTGCGCGACTCGTACGGCAACCCGATCGACGCCGATTCAAAATCAGGGATAACCTTCTCCCTGGGAAGCATACTTGGGAAGAATATGTCGTTGAATCAGTCCGGAAAGGTCCTGACGAATTCCATTGAGGAGGCACAATATCTGAATTCCACGAATACTGCCGTCGGAATGGCGATCCCTTACAATGTCTCGATAAATGTGAGAGGATTCGCTGATACAGTTGTCGCTAACTGTGAAAATTACAGCATCCCTGTTCTGATACCCATTCGCAGCAGCATGCCGGCTGTGATTAAGATGGTGCAGACTTCAGGCCGGGACAGTTCCGTGGTCGCCTCGGAGCATGCAGGCACAATCACTTTCAGCGATTCGGTCTGGGACGCGTTCGGGAATCTTGCCGAAGACCCGGGCCCCTCGGTCACCCTGGAACCCGGACACCCATCATACGCTATAATCTTCTCGACAAGAGGGTTGGTGACATTCCCTGGAGTCCCGGTGAATTCGACGGGCAGCGTTATTGACACTTCATATCCCATGGCTGGCGTGGTAAGCAGGACCGTCTCGTCCGGCGAGAAGGCGGGCATAGACACAATGAAGTCGTGGCCGGCATCAAATCAAAGCCTTGTCGTCTCCACGCCGGTCTGGATAACTCCCGCGGTTTTCTCCAATCTTGTGCTGACTGCCGACGGCGAAGACGTCATGCTGGCAGGGGAGACGAGAACATTTGAGGTGGAAAAACAAGACGCCTTCGGAAACCATATTGACTGGGGGCTGCCGGGAGGCAATTTGCGGACAAATTCAGGTAAAATTACGGAGCCTACTGCTGATCAAATCACAGCCGACTCTGCGGGGCTGCATGCGGGCGCCGTGAACGCCGGCCGTAATCGTGGAGGAAGCGTGACGGAGATCTACTCGATCGTCGGGCAACCCGGAATCGCCAGTGTCGGCGGCACACTGGCGGCCGCCTTTCCTTTTACCGCCTCCGCAGCCGGTCCCGACACGGAATCAATCTATGTAAAGCTGGCCAGCGGCGGCATAACCGCATACGACACGCTAAATGTTGTTTCGACTTCCACCGGTACAGTACGGAGATTGCAGGTCATGCTTGACACAACAAACGCCTTGAGTCACTTGGCCGGTGATAGTGTAAGAATTACGGTCACGGCGAGAGACTCGTCAGGACACCGCGTGTACACCTACGCTCACGGTGAGCACGCACTGTCACTGAACAGCACCGCATTCGACCCCTCTGCCTCAAAGGATACAACGCACCACTTCACTTACCGGGACATCTGCGGAAAGCACGTCAGGTCCACCGGCGTGAGCATCTGCGACACGGTGTTTAAACAGGGGCAGGCGGTTTTCTATCTTCACAAGTTTGCCGTTGACAGCCTGCCGAATACCGTCTCAATTTCCGGCAACGGCTGTTGCGATACTTCGGAGGCGTCAGTGTTGTTTCATCCGCTTCCGGTCGATTCCTCTTATGGATACTGGCGGGTCGAGATAAGCGATACCGCTAAGTTGCCCGGCACATTCACCTTTACCATCCTGCCCCGGGACAGGTATTACAATGTCAACCCGACAGAGCAAGTCATAGTCAACATCGCATCAAACGAAGTGGGCGGAGTCGATTTCGGAACCAACCCGAAGGCCGTCAAGGGACGGACGACATTCTCCGCCTGCTCGTCGCTCCCGATATCCGGCCTGACGATTTACGTTTTCAACGGCGATATGTCACGTATCTACGGCGAAGGGACAATCGCCTCCGTGAACGATGTCAGTGTAAGTCCGGAAATCCCCGGAGAGTTCGCTTTGAGTCAGAACTACCCGAATCCATTCAACCCAAGCACGGAGATATTTTTCGAATTACCGGAGGCTTCCGCCGTAAGAGTTGCCGTCTACGATATACTTGGGCGTTCGGTCAGGACACTTATCGACAGGAATATGACGGCGGGCAGGTACAGGGTCCGTTGGGACGGTTTGAACAATGGCGGAACCCCGGTTGGCGCCGGAGTGTATTTTTACCGCCTCAATGCAGGAAAACACACTCAGGTCAAGAAGATGTTGATGCTGAGATGAAGGTGGGACAGATGAAAGTGGGTACGTAACGAGGAAATGGGACCAATAGCCTGCCAGGGGGCCCTTCTCTTCGGAGTGTAGGTTTGCGCGAAAGTTGACGTTTTGGAACGATTATTTGTAAGTGCGTTGAATTTATTTTCAAGTTGGAATATATTTCTCGGTACATGTCGCTGAATACCGGCGTTGTGATGCACGTACGGGGATTTGCTTTCGAGAGATCCTCCAGATAGAGTTTCCGATACGTTGAAAGGGCGGTTAATTTCTCGGGCTTTTCGTGGCTAATCGTCTTTAAGATCACAAGCGAAGCTAGTGCAACGGCAAAGCCCCGCCAGTCGTCCCAATTGGCGTATGAATCAAATGGCTCACGCACGGGTTGGAGCAAAGCCTGATAGAACTAAACGTCATGGCTTCAGGAACCGGAATTTTTTCCGAGATTACGTGTGAATAGAATCGTCAAATAGATTTTGAATGAATCAAGAAGATTCTCAAGAGATTGGCAGTGTGACTGAGATGACTAAAACTGATACCGGTAGCATGAACTTGTGGAATCCCGATCGGTCGGGATTTCTGCCGGCTAGCCTTCCCCGCGTTAGATTGGCACTGGTACCGAAAAATAAAAAAGGAGAACATTAAATGGCTACGATGATCACTGAGGAGTGCATTAACTGTGGCGCATGCGAGCCGGAGTGCCCGAACACGGCTATCTACGCTGGCGGCGTCGAGTGGGACCTCCTCGGCGAAAAGCATCCCCCTGTCTCAAATGATTTCTATTACATTGTGCCCGATAAGTGCACTGAGTGCGTGGGTCACCACGAGCAGGAACAGTGCGCCGCGGTATGTCCGGTTGACTGCTGCGTCCCCGATCCGAATCATGTTGAGTCGGAAGAGGTGCTTTTTGCCAGGGCAGTGCAGTTGAATCCCGAACTGGCGGGGCTTGAGCTCACTGCGGCCAATTCAAAATTCCACAAGTGAGCGGAATAGGTTTGGCTGGTCTGTCGAAGTGACGGACCTGGAAAAGGTCGGGTTTGAACGCCCGGCCTTTTTTTATATGCGGTAACAGACGGTGGTTCTTGCGGGCCGTCCTGTTGAAGGCACGGGCGATTCCTACTTTTTCTTTACAAGCACGACTTTTGACAGAGTGACCTTTGTTATTTCCAAAGCCAACGGCCTCACCGTCGGATTTATCGACCTGAGCATCACCGTGCCTCCGTCGAAATAGGCGATTTTCAGAGTCTCTTTCTGAATTCCGACCTTTGCGGCTACGAGGTCGCCGTCCTTGATATGCGCGTTCCGGGAGAGAAGCACGCGGTCCCCCGAGGCGAGAATCGGGTAAACGCCCATGCCATTCTGCTTACTGACCTGAAGCCACTGAAGCCCTGCCGATTTGTTCCCATCGCCCTTGCCGTCCTTCTTCCCCGAGGAGTGCGTTAATTCCTGGAGCAGAATGCTCTCTGCGAATTGGCCGTCCCCTTTCGTCGATTCGACGGTATCGGGCTGTCTCTCACCATTGAAAAACAACTTTGTAACGTCGCATCCATTTGCGATAAGCGGAACGACGATATGCTGGACGTCGAGCACTCCCTTGATGTACTTGCTTACGTTGGCTGGACTGATATGCATGTGCTCCGCAAACTCTTTCTTGGTCCAGCCCTTCGACCTTATGAACTCTTCCAGGCGGTGCCCGGTTTCAGGTGGGGACACGGCTACCATAAACATTACTACTTTGTGCTTGACCTTGTGTCGTAAAGATTATTATAATGTTTGGTCTCGATCGTATCTCTTTTGCTTGGGGATATGATACGAAACAAGTTGGCTATTATCAACGACATACGAACGAACTAGTGCCATTCCAACTAATTTTACCAAACAACGTGCAGGTAAAATTACTGTTGGAATGAGCATCCCGCCCGCTTTTGGCGGGACCAAGTTAGTAAATGATAGTTGGATCGGCACTAGCCGTGCTGAGGCTAATGATCAGCAAAGCGGAGTTGGCGAGGAGGCGTAACATGGCCGGACATTCTGGAAATATGTTTTTCTACGTAAGAATGTACTGTACCGCTGGCTTGGATCGGGTTAGACCTTTCTTGCCAGGAAACTCGCAGGCCCTGCAGACTCTTGCAAGGATTCCTCTCTAGATTCTGGTCCCAGGTGGCTTATACGAGCTGCAAGGCTGTTTCCTGAACCTGTAAAGCGAATTACGCAATTCCCAAGTGCGCGGGAGACAGAAGTGTTGCATATAGATTTATCCATCAAAACAAAAGTCCTCCTTTTGTTTTCCCTGCTTCTATTTGCAATTGGTGGGGTGCTGGCATACCTGACAATCGATTCTGTTCGTAATGACTGGGCCGAATCCGAGATGTTGGAGAAGTATGGCCTTGCGGAAACCGAGGCGGAGAACATATCCAGATGGATAGAGGGTGAAGCGAGGGCCATAAGTCACGTTGCCGATACGGTGGAATTTGACTTGAAGGGTGCCGGGCGGGCGGATGAAGAGCTGAAAATGGTCAGCGAGCTGCTTAGCAGGGGTGGAAGCGAACCGGCCATTCTCGTCATGTCTAAGAAGGGGGAAGTCATTTATCGGGACAATGCAACCGACTGGGATCAAGTATCCATGGGCGAGGTCAGAAAGACCAACAGGTCGCTTGTGACGAACAAGAATCCCGATGCCGAGATGCCTCCCTTTTACGTATCACCGAGGAGTACCAGGTTCCTTTTCGTTGTACCCAAGAGAACCACCGAGGGAAAACTCGTCGGGACGCTGAATGTCCTTCTTACTTATAGCAATGCCGTGTTTCAGATCGGCTCGCGCCTGTCAGGGCCAACAATCGAGTGGTATATCCTTTCTTCGGATTCACTGAATTTCTACAAGCCGCATTCTGGAGACCAACGGGCACTCCTTGGGGGCTGGAGCCAGAGGCCCCGAGAGCTTCTTTCAAAAGACGGCGGTTACTTCATCAGCTCAGGAGGAGTAACCTGTTCCTACGCATTGATACCACATACCGACAGCTACGTTACAATTCTCGATCCCGTACCGGGTTTTGGCACTGCGCTGAGAAACCTGGTGAGACTCCAGATCGGGTTTGCCGTCATAGCTTTGTTTCTCATCGTGTCGTTGTCGTTTTTTGTTTCCAACTCTCTTGTGCGTCCTATAAAGGCTCTGAAGAAAGGAGTCGAGTCGCTGAGGAACGATACATTCTCCGAGGTAACAGCCAAAGCTTCCGGAGAGATCGGTGACCTGCTCGACACTTTTAACGATATGGGACGTTTGCTTCAGAAAAACCGCAAAGAGCTGCGATCTCTCAGCGATTTCGCAAGCTCTTTGATAACCGATGTCCAGGAAGAAGATGTTTATATAAAGGTAGCTAAGGCCGTCGCGGAGGCCTTCGAGGCGGCGGCGGTCATATTGTCAATTGAAGAGAAGGGTGTGCTCATTCCCAAGGGTACGGTGGGAATCGCAGAGGACCTGATAGATCACCTGCGAATTAAAGTCGGGGAAGGTCTGATGGGTACAATCTTCAAAGAGGGAAAAGGGGCAATTGTGAACGATCTGTCGAGCGATCGAAGGGTTAAGTACACAAGGATAGTGGAAGAGCAACAATTCAATAAATTCGCGGGGGTCCCTCTATCGGTTCAGGACAGGAACATCGGGGTTCTCGCTATCTTGAATCCGATGGATAATC
Organism: Bacteroidota bacterium; assembly: GCA_021825585.1. Lineage (GTDB taxonomy): Bacteria > Bacteroidota > Ignavibacteria > Kryptoniales > JAKASW01 > JAKASW01. The sequence continues at coordinate 12,390 of JAKAGT010000011.1, forward strand.
GCGATTTTAATAAGTCCGACTTGTATCTCCTCACGACATTTGCCGGCCAGGCTGCGATAAGAATAAGGAATCACGACCTGTTCGAAGAGTTAGAGACAGACATGGAGAGGATCCAGCAGCTACAGTCGGGCCTGATACAATCAGAAAAGCTTGCTGCGGTTGGCCAGATGGTTTCGGGAGTCGCTCATGAACTCAACAATCCACTTGGTGTAGTTCTCGGATATGCCCAGCTGGCTTCGGAGAGGACAGATGATGAAATCCTGTCCCAGCACCTCAAGAAGATAGAGGATGCCGCTGAAAGGGCTGCAACAATCGTCAGGAATTTACTTGCCTTCTCGAGGAAGAGAGAAGTAAGCCAGCAGACGGTTAATCTCAATGATGTCATTAGAAGCGTCTGTGACCTGGTGCATCCTCAGTTGGTGTCAAATGATATCACGCTCCGTCTGAACCTGAGTGAACAGCTCCCCAGTACGACGGGTGATTTCCAGCAGCTTCAGCAGGTTTTCCTAAACCTCGTGACAAATTCCATCCATGCGATGGAGGAAAACACTCGCGGGAGGCTGGTAATCTCGACTTTTCATGAAGGCCCGAACCTGGTTGCGACGGTGTCAGACGACGGCAATGGCATAAGTCCAGAAAACTTGTCCAAAGTATTTGAGCCGTTTTTCACCACGAAGCCTGTCGGTAAGGGAACGGGCTTGGGCCTGAGCCTGTGCTACGGCATTATCAAGCAGCATGGTGGTGACATAACTGTTCAAAGTCCTAATGACAGGGGAACTGTTTTCACGGTTGAGTTACCCATCAGGGAGGCGTCCGGGCCTGGTCAGCACTTGTCCCTCCCGGATGTTTTTCACGGCGTTTCAGACTGCAGGATCCTGGTGGTCGAAGATGAACCTGCGATGCAAACCCTGCTAAAAGACCTGCTGGAGAGGTACGGCTGCAAAGTCTCAACCGCTAACAATGGGAAAGAAGCGCTGGAAGTTCTCCAAAATACGCAGACTGACATGATCATTTCCGACTTGAAAATGCCGGAGATGGACGGAGAGGAATTTTACCGGATATGTATTTCAGAGCGCCCGGAATACAAGGACAGGTTTATCTTCTCGAGCGGCGATACGGCTTCGAGGCAAACGCACGAATTCCTGGAAAATACCCATTGCGAGGTTTTGCTGAAGCCGTTCTCAAGTGCGCAACTCCTTGCGGCTATTAACAGAATCAGAGAGAGGCTGGCCTCGAACAACGCGGCAGACAGCCGGGATGAGTATATCTCAAGGCTTTGAAACAAAAGACTGCAATCATGGCGTCAGGGGGTAGGAAAACATCATGATTTATTTCCCGGGGCATTCCCGTTGCCGGGATGCTTTCTGATGAGGGGACTACCAGCGATGGATGGTCGCGCCCTGAAGGTCCTGTGCGTGGTTTCCTTGTTCCGCCTCGTCTTACGATAACAACTCATCCCTTCCCCCGCCACTCCTCTCGCACTTATTCCCGCCCTTTTTTGTTTATGATTTATGTTGACTAACTTGAGAAAGGCCTTATTGCTCGTTTCTCAGATGGAATCACCAAATATGATGGTATTTATATGCGAATCGGCAGTTATACATTGACTGCTCTCGAGACGGGACGCTTCTATCTCGACGGTGGAGCGATGTTCGGGGTTATCCCGAAGGTGTTATGGAACCGAACGAACCCGGCTGACGACAGGAACAGGATTGAGCTGGGACTGCGAACGCTTCTGATAAGGGACGACAAGCGGTGCATCATGGTCGATACCGGAATCGGGGAGAACTGGGATCCGAAATTTTCCGATATCTATGGCGTCGACCATTCCAGATACTCGCTGGAGAAGTCGCTCCGCGGTGCAGGGCTGTCGTTTGCCGATATTACCGACGTGATAATCACGCACCTTCATTTCGATCATGCCGGAGGCGCGACACATCGTACCGAGAATGGAGAGGTGGTTCCTGCGTTCCCGAATGCGAACTATTACATTCAGAAGAAACATTACGAATGGGCCGTCAACCCATCTGAAAAAGATCAGGCAAGTTTTGTCAAAGAGAGGTACGTCCCACTTTTTGAATTGGGGAAGCTGAGACTGCTGGAGGGCGAGGTCGAATTATTGCCCGGTATTCACATCAGACTTTCCGACGGACACACGACAGCGCAGCAGAATGTCCTCGTGACAGACGGCGCCAAATCACTCTATCACCCCGGCGATATGATTCCAACATCATCTCATGTTCCCCTTCCGTTCATAATGGGATATGATAATTTCCCCCTCATCACGTTGGAGGAAAAGAAGAATGTGTTGAAGAGAGCCGTGGAAAACGGGTGGCTCCTGTTTTTCGAGCACGATCCCAGGTACGCGGCCACTTACGTCGAAAAAACCGAGAAGGGGTATAAGGCGGTTAAGCCGGTGGATTTGAATCTGGAATGACCGTGCGATGCCACCGAAGGAATGACGGGAAACCGGGAATAATGAGGGAATATTGGGCGAATTCACCGAGATAGCATTGCTTTCAGAACTCCGGAAAGGCAAGGGAAGCGTGCATAAGTTCGAAGATGACGAGATCGCGCTTGTGAAGCTTGACGGCGGCGTCTACGCTTTCCTGAACATGTGTCCTCACCAGCACACACCCCTCGTCGACAAATACGGCGGACAGATTGCCGGAGAGAATCTGACGTGCCCGATGCACGGCTGGACCTATCATCTCAAAACGGGCAAATGTGTCAACGAGAGCGGAAAGCTGAAGATGCTCGAAGTCAAAATCGAAGGCGGGGTTGTATTTGTAAGGAGAGAGGCCAGGAGCCAGAGTTGGTGATGGAAGGGAATTCGAAATTCATGAAACAGGCCGCCATCGAGGCAGGATTCGACCTTGTCGGCATTACGGGCGCAGTTCCGCTGAAGGAGGAATCGGAAAGGCTGAACGAGTGGATACGGCGGGGATATCATGCGACGATGTATTGGATGACGAATGACGGAGGGAAGAGGACGGATCCGGGCAGGATACTCCCCGGAGCCCGGTCTGTGATTTCCCTCGGGAGGAACTACTATTTCCCGGCCGGCTATCCCGCCGGGTCGGCAAAAATCTCCCGTTATGCCTGGGGTGACGATTACCATATCGTCATTGCCGAAATGCTGAAGAGATACGCCGCTAAGCTTGAAGCGAAATTTCCGGGTCATAAGTTTATTTATTATTGCGATACCGGGCCGGTAATGGACAAAGTCTGGGCGCAACGGGCAGGGCTTGGTTGGATAGGCAAACATACCAACGTTATCAATCAAAGGAACGGGTCGTGGATGTTCCTCGCAGAGGTGATAACCGACGTGGAATGTGAATACGATGAGCCGGCCGTCGATCATTGCGGAAGCTGCCGCGCATGCATAGACGCGTGTCCGACGCAGGCAATCGTCGAACCGTATGTCCTCGATGGGAACAAGTGTATATCCTTTCTCACTATAGAGAACCGGGACCCGGAAATTCCTGACGGCCTCGCATCGAAGTTGGAGGGCTGGGTGTTCGGGTGCGACATTTGCCAGGACGTTTGTCCCTGGAACGAGAAGTCTCAAACTGCGACGGAGGATCCGGCTTTTCGTCCGCGCGAAGAAAATCTGAATCTGAAAGCCGAAGACATTCATCTAATGACAAGAGAGGAATTCTCGACGAGATTTCGCAAAAGCCCCGTCAAACGGGCGAAGTTCGAGGGTTTCCGGCGCAACGCAAGTGCTCTTGTTCATTCCAGGTGACTACATGAACATTTCAATAAGAAAAGGGAATTCACTTGACATACAAAGGATTCATATTTGATCTGGACGGGGTTCTTGTGGACAGCTCAAAGATCCATTATGCAGGATGGAAAAGGTTTCTGAATAGCCACGACAAAGACTTCGAATACGAGACTTTTCTAAGAGACTATTTCGGTAAAAGAGGTCAGGAAACTCTGGAACAGGTTTTTGGAAAGGGAAGGTTCTCAGCCGAAGAGGCAAAGAAGATTTCCGACGACATCGATTCAAATTTTGTGAGCAAGATCGCGGAATTCGGGATGCCCGTAAGAGGCGCTCTTGGATTCGTCAATGCACTGAAGGAATCTGGCGAGAAGATCGCGCTTGCGACATCCGCCCCGCGGCAGAATGTCGATGCGTTTCTCGATGCATTCAGTCTCAGGGGCATCTTCGACGCTGAGGTTTGTGCCGACGACGTCTCCAGGGGCAAGCCGGACCCGGAGGTGTTCCTGAAGGCGGCTTCGCTCCTCCGTGAAGGCGCTCCCGATTGCGTCGTCTTCGAGGATTCGATGTTTGGTGTGAGCGCCGCGAAAGCTTCGGGCGCGACGTGCGTTGCGCTACTGACCACGACGACACGTGAAGTTCTGAGAAAGGCTGATTATTTTATAAGCGATTTTGCAGACGAGGGCTTGAATGGAATAATCCGGCTAAAAACTAAGGAGAAGAAATGAATCACAGAAAAGTCATGATAATTGGTTCCGGTCCGGCAGGTCTGACGGCGGCAATATATACAGGACGGGCGAACCTGGAACCTCTTGTTTTCGAGGGGAGCCAGCCGGGCGGGCAACTAACGATCACGACGGAAGTAGAAAACTATCCCGGTTTTCCGGAGGGAATAATGGGCCCCGAACTGATGGACGTGATGAAGAAGCAGGCGGAAAAGTTCGGCGCAAAAATGGTGTTCAAAGACGTCTCAGAAGTCGATCTATCCAAGAAACCCTTTGTGGTAAAGAGCGGAAATGAGACTTACACGGCAGACTCGATAATAATCTCAACCGGCGCTTCGGCGAAGCTGATCGGGATCGAGTCGGAGAAGGCCCTGATGGGTTACGGCGTTTCTGCCTGTGCGACATGCGACGGTTTCTTCTTCAAGGATCAGGAGGTCGTCGTCGTCGGGGGAGGAGATACGGCGATGGAAGAGGCGACCTTCCTGACGAAGTTTGCAAGCAAAGTTACGATAGTGCACCGGCGCGATTCACTGCGGGCCTCGAAGATCATGCAGGAGCGGGCGTTCAAGAATCCGAAGGTTAAGTTTGTGTGGAATTCTGTCGTCGACGAGGTACTCGGAGTCGGTGAGAAGCGCGTGCGCGGAGTCATGCTGAAGAATGTGGCGACCGGAGAGAGGACCGAGCTGAAGTGCGATGGGGTTTTCGTTGCGATAGGCCATCAGCCGAACATCTCGGTTTTCAAAGGCCAGCTGGAGACGGATGCCGTGGGTTATATAATTACAAAGAATGGTTCGACCGAGACGAGCGTGCCGGGCGTGTTTGCCGCGGGAGATGTGGCGGACAAGAGGTATCGCCAGGCCGTAACCGCAGCGGGCACGGGCTGCATGGCCGCTGTCGACGCGGAGAAATACCTGGAAGCTTTGTACCACCACGCCGGAGATTGAAATACATTGAAGGGACAGGCAATGTGATGCCGCATTGCCTGTCTAATGCTTTACGCGACGGCTTGTTTGGGCTTTCCCTCCTTGTAGACCAATGCGAGTGCGATTCCGGCAATGATGTATTCGATTACGCCGTAGATGAGCCACTGAAGCGCAAGCGAATGCGGGATAGCAATCATCGCGTACGTGGCGTACGCCGCCGGAATACTCATCCAGAGACCGATATACAACCCATATCGCACTCCTTCCCATATCCCCTTTTTCTGATAGCCTTTAGAGAATATGAATGAGAAGAAGAACGCTATGAAGATGTTCACGACATGGAATATCCACATCTTGGAATTCATGTCCGAACGCCAGACGTTCTGAATCGAGCTGTAGGTCCCTGCAAGGAACACGCCATCGATCAGAAACATGAGGATTTCAAGGACTATGAAGACCACAACAAACCCAAGCCATACCTTCTTGTTCATTTTGCCTCCTTTTTGTTTTGGGGGATTAATCGCATACGACTCGACAGATTGTAATAAACCCCCTCGCAAAATCCAAATGCGTTCATTCCAGGGGTGTCTCAAATCTGGCTCGAGTTCAAACGGCGAGACATATTAATCGCAATTGAGACGGTACGTAATGCCGGTTTTTTTTCCGGCAAAACACTTATATTTCTCCTGGTATTATGGATATAAAAACTCATAGAAAAATAGTGCTGGTTGGCGACAAAGTCCTCATAATTCCTGACAAGAACCAGGAAAGAATGGAGCATGGACTATACCTGCCGCCGGGTGTCAAGGACAAGGAGAAAGTGACTGGCGGTACGGTCGTCCAGGCCGGTCCGGGGTATGCAATCGCGAATCCGAATTATATTGACCAGGAGCCATGGTCAACTTCCCCAAAAGAACCTGTGAAGTACATACCGTTGCAGGCAGAAGCGGGCGATTATGCCCTCTTCTTACGGGATCAGGCTGCGGAGATCGAATTCGAAGAGGAGAAGTACTTCATAGTAAGCCACTCGTCCATTCTAATGCTCGTCCGCAACACGGAGTTTTCGAGTGATACATTCAGACTCGACCCGACGACATAAATACCCATTCTGAACGCAATTCGGCGATTCTGTGCCGGTTTGTGTCCCATGTTTGTTTCAACTTAGTCCTTGAGTTGTTAACTTAATAAGCGATGAGAGAGCTGTTGGTAATAGATAATGTGACTATAGATGGAAGTCTTTTGAGGCGCAATTTTGCGTGCGACCTTTTGAAATGCAAGGGCGCGTGCTGCAGCCTGCCGGGCGGGAGGGGCGCACCTCTTCTCGACTCCGAAATCGGGCAGATTCAGGAGTCGCTTCCTTTTGTCATTCCCTTGCTCGAAGACGCAAAAAGGGGGATTATCGAATCGCGCCGTGACGAATCCGGCCGGACAGGGTTCTATGAGGGAGAGAGCGGAGATTACGCGACGACATGCGTCGATGATGAGGATTGTGTTTTTGTCTACCGTGAAAACGGAATCTCTAAATGCGCGATAGAGCGTGCATACAACGAGGGGAAAATCAGTTTCAGGAAACCAATTTCGTGTCACCTTTACCCGATAAGGGTCGGCAATTTCGGCGGGGACGTGCTTCGCTACCATGAGATCTCCGAGTGCAGGCCGGCCGTCAGGCAGGGTGATGCGGAGAAGGTCGGAGTAATAGAATTTTTGAAGCCGGCACTTGTCAGACGATACGGAGAGGAATGGTACAATAAGTTGGATGTTCAGGTAAATGTAAATGTGGATAATAAGGTCTGATGGGAGGCACGTACTGATATGCTGAAATTTGGGCAGACGCAGCGCCTCAGTCAGGAGTTAAGGCTGCAGCCGCAGCAGATTCTCTATTACGACCTATTGCAGCAACCGATCTTTGCGCTGCAGCAAAGGCTGAGGACGGAACTTGATGAGAACCCGGTGCTCGAACTCGAAGAGACCGAAGATGTGGTCGAAGAACAGGAGATGGAACTCAAGGAATCAGACGAAAAAGCAGACGACCCGATAGACGAGCCGGAATTCAGCGACGTCGATCTTGATGAGTTCAGAAACGACGACACAGAAATCAGGATGAGGCGCCGTACCGAAGACGATGAAGAGTTTGAGTTCGCTCCGCCTGCGATAGAGAACATGTATGATCACCTTCTCCAACAGCTGCAGCTGCTGAATTTCGACGACAAGGAGAAACGGCTCGGAGAAGAGATCATCGGAAACATCGACGACGATGGATATCTGCGCGAAGATTTGCAGAAGATAGTTGAAGATGCCAACCTTGCCTTCCAGCTCGATATGAAAATCGAAGATGGGGAGAAGGTTCTCGCAGGAATACAGACGCTGGATCCTGTCGGTGTCGGGTCGAGGACCCTGCGCGAGTGCCTGCTGGTTCAGCTCAGAACCCGCACGGATATCGACCCAAAGGACCGGGCGATCGCGCTGAGGATAATCGAAGAGGGTTTCGAAGACTATTCGAACCACCGATACGACCAGCTTTCCAGAAAGCTTAACTTAAGCATGGAGGATATAAAGGCTGCTGATATAGTCATCAAGAAGCTGAATCCGAAACCTGGTGAAGGCTTCCTCCTTCCGCTTGAAACGACGATCGTGGTCCCCGATTTTGTGGTACAGGAAGACGAACAGGGTGAGCTGGTTATCACGCTTAACGAGCATGACATGCCGCAGGTCAGGATCAGCCCGCGGTACCTGGACATGATGAAACAGGCCCGCAGCCACAAGACGGACGCGCAGACGAAAGATTTTCTGAAGAGGAAACTGGAATCCGCGAAATGGTTCGTCAACGCGCTGCAGCAGCGGCGGCACACGATGATGCAGGTGATGCAGGCACTGATCGAGACTCAACGCGAGTTCTTCACGGAAGGCCCGGACCACGTCCGACCGCTGATTTACCGCGATATCGCTGACAGGACTGGTTTTGACATATCCACCATCAGCCGGGTTGTAAGCGCGAAGTATGTCCAGACCGATTACGGCGTATTTAAACTGCGCGAACTCTTCAGCGAGGGCCTGAAGACGTCTGACGGCGAAGAGGTGGCTACCAGGGAAATCAAGAACAAAATTAAGAGCATGATAGAGGCTGAGGGGAAAGACAGTCCTCTTAACGACGAGAAGATCACGGACCTGCTTAACCAGCAGGGTTACAAAGTCGCGCGCAGAACTGTCACGAAGTACCGGGAGCAGCTCCGGATTCCGCCTGCCAGAATGCGACGGGAGGCTTGATCGTCATGAAGGCGGTTGATACAATGGATCGGGTTAACGTTGAGGGCAAAGTCCGGCACTACCAGGCTATAATAACCAATTACGAAGGTAAATATTCGGCGTCGTACGAGTCCTTTTCCAACTCTGTGGCAAACTCGGAGCTGTCATCCGAGATGGAGGACGACCTTCTCGATTGGAAAGAGGCCATCCTTATGCTGAGCGTATACGAGAGGTTGCTGGGCGAGCTGCCGGAAGCCGGCCGATAATTTTGAAGCCTGCCGGTTCAGACCAGGTTTTTAATCGGTTCCCCTTGTCCTAAGGAGTAATATGAAAATTCATGCGACTACGGTAATCGGCATTATCAAGGACGGCAAATGTGCGATAGGCGGAGACGGCCAGGTCACTATCGGGCAGTCGGTAATGAAGCACAATTCCAAGAAGGTAAGAAAGCTCTACAACGATACTATCCTGGCGGGTTTTGCCGGTGCTTCCGCAGACGCGTTTACACTGTTCGAGCGCTTCGAGGACAAGCTCCAGCAGTACCATGGAAACCTCAGCCGCGCGGCCGTCGAGCTGGCTAAAGACTGGCGAATGGACAAGTATCTCCGCAATTTAGAGGCGCTTCTCGCCGTCATGAATAAGGATGTGGCGCTCCTGATTTCAGGGAACGGCGACGTGGTGGAGCCGGACGACAAAATAGTGGCAATCGGTTCCGGTGGAAACTACGCATTAGCGGCGGCCAGGGTGCTCATCAGGCACACGAATCTTTCGGCGCGCGAGATTGTGCTGGAATCGCTTGACGCCGCTTCCGATATTTGCATTTACACGAACAAGAATTTTTCTGTAGAAGAAATTTGATATGGCTAAACTCTTGAAGAAAATAAAAGCTGAAGTTGCAAAGACCGAACTAACCCCGCGGGAAGTAGTCCGCGAACTGGACAAGTACATAATAGGCCAGGATGCCGCAAAGAAGTCTGTGGCCATAGCTCTACGCAACAGGTGGCGGCGGCAGCAGGTCCCCGATAACCTCCGCGAAGAAATAATGCCTAACAACATAATACTCATCGGGCCGACGGGAGTCGGCAAGACGGAAATCGCGCGACGGCTCGCCAAACTGTCGAACGCACCTTTCGTAAAAGTCGAGGCGTCAAAGTTCACGGAGGTCGGGTATGTCGGGAGAGACGTGGAGTCTATGATCCGCGACCTCGCAGAGATAGCGGTGGCAAACGTGAAGGCCGAGAAGACTTCGGAAGTAAGGGATCGTGCGAAGACTCTGGCCGAAGAGCGTGTACTTGACGAGCTCATACCCATGAAGGCTCCGAGAAAGGCTGCCCAGGATGTGCCCGATAACGGAGAAGAAGGGGAACAGCGGGCGGAGACAAGGGAGAAGCTGAGAAAGATGCTTCAGAACGGCGATCTGGATTCGAGAACGGTAGAAGTACAGGTTAACGCCGACGTAATGCCCATGATGCAGGTTTTCGGACCGTTCGGTGCCGAGGATCTCGGCGCGAACTTCCAGGATATGCTCAGCAATATTATGCCGAAGAAGACAAAGACCCGCCGGGTGCCGATTCCGGAGGCGCTGAAAATCTTTGAACAGGAAGAGGCACAGAAGCTTGTCGATATGGATGGTGTCGTCAAGGAGGCGATCAGCAGAATCGAGAACAGCGGGATAGTGTTTGTCGATGAGATAGACAAGATTGCGAGCACAGGCAGCGAATCTCATGGTCCCGACGTGTCACGCGAGGGAGTGCAGAAGGACCTTCTGCCGATTGTTGAAGGCTCTACCGTGATGACCAAGTACGGGATGGTGAAGACCGATCATGTATTGTTCATCGCTAGCGGCGCATTTCACACGGCAAAACCATCCGACCTGATCCCGGAACTTCAGGGAAGATTTCCTATCAGGGTCGAGTTGAACAGCCTGAACGAGGAGGATTTTTACAAGATTCTCACGATGCCCGAGAACGCCCTGATCAAACAATATACGGCGCTCCTCGCTACCGAGGGCGTCGAGATAAGTTTCACCGACGATGCAATTCGTGAGGTTGCCAGGGTCGCCACGGAGGTCAATGAGCAGGTCGAAAATATCGGCGCGAGGAGGCTGCACACGATCATGACAACGCTTCTCGAGGATATCCTTTTTGAAGTCCCGGACAAGATTGATGAGAAAGAAATCAAGATCTCACGCGATATGGTCCGCGACAAGCTGAACAACATCGTCAAGAATCGGGATCTCAGCAAATACATCCTTTAGCGGCTCTCTTGCCGGCGCGCTATCGAACACAGGGTAATGCAGGGTCATCGGCAGCGGGTGGTTCGCAGGTTTCTGATTCGGTGCGTTGAGTTCTGAACAATTTTGAAATCCAACTTCCACAAAAGTTCGGAATGCTTTCACATTGAACTGTCCATCTCCTGATTTGTCTTGCTCGTCTGTTAAAACTTTCCATTGCGGGCGTCAGGGCGAGAGACTTACCCCATCGCTTTGCCGGCGACAAAACTGGAAAACGTACGCAACTTCTGCGGGATCCCGGCGGCCCGCCCTTATTCTGAACGGCATCCATCATTACACTTCGGCATCCGGGTAATATGAGTGAACTGAACGTCGAAAAGGTGGACTCAGGCGCCTACGAGAAATTTCTCTCGGAAAATCCACCGGACAATCCGTTTTCAATACCCCTTTTCCTGGAGACATATCGGGAGGTTTTTGCGTGCGATGTCGAGTATTTGTTCATCCTCCGGAATGAGACTCCTGTCGGGGCTTGTGCCGTATTTGTCGGTACGAGATTCTCACAGAGGATAGTGAAGCTGCTGCCGATAAGGACCTATGACGGCGTCTGCTTCCGCAGGCTGGAGGGGTCGAAGAGTCAAAAACAGGAATACGAGAAGCTTCTGGCATTGCAGGCGCTGGAATCGTACCTCGCGCAAAATTTCAGTTTCTACCAGATGGTCTTTCCGCCGGGATTCTCAGATATACGCTCATTCCAGTGGGCCGGTGCGACTGTCATCCCGCAATACACATATATCGTGGACATGGCGGATTATTCGGAGGCGAATTACACGAAGTCGCTGAAGGAAGTCCTTCGCGGCGCCGAACGTTCCGGCCTTGGCGGCTCGACCTGCGGTATAGAGGAACTTACCACACTCCAGAAACTCAGCTATGAGCGTCACGGAAGACATGCCCCGGTCGACGCCGGGAGGCTAAACCGCCTGTTGAACGCATTTGATGCCGCGGGGCTGCTGAGGACTTCGTGCGTGAGAAACGCGCAGGGGGACGTCCTGGCCGGCCTGGCGCGGATGCATTTCGGGAAGAGGTCGTACTTCTATGTGAGCGGGACAAACGCGGAAGGTGAAAAAGGTGCTTCGCATCTCCTGTACCATGAAATCCTGAAATCCGAGAACGAAGCGGGTATTTCTTTCGTCGATTTCTGCGGTGCGAATACGCCTTCTATAAATCTCTTCAAGTCCTCTTTCGGACCGCGGCTTGAAACTCATTTCCGTGTCTGGCGTGCGAATCGGCTCGTCACACGGCTGGCGTCACTCATCAAGAGAATTTAATGGACGACGTTTCTGCGGAGAACCGGACCGAAGAATCTTCGTTGACCAGGAGTGCAGGTATCGTCGGGGTATCCAAGTTTGTCAATATCCTCGGTCTCCTTTCGGCGTCGATGGTCCTCACCAGGATAATGTCCCGTTCGGAATATGGCAATTACGAACAGGTCTGGCTGGTCTACAATTCTTTCCTGCCGCTAATCGGGTACGGTATAAGCAGTTCCATATATTTCTTTTCCGCGAAGGAAGAACGGCGAACGGTTTACACGGCTGCAATCGTGTGGTCTTCGATTGTCGGCTTGGCGACGGGGATCCTGCTTGCCATTCTCGCACCGGTCATAGCCGGATGGTTTAAGGCCGAGGTACTTACCGATTATATAAGGATATTTGCAGCCTATGCTGTTGCCTCATCGCCGTCTCTGATGTTCGAGTCGGTTTTTGTAACCGAGAAGAGAGTTGCGCTTCTGCTGGCTGTAAATGCCATCCTGGCGGTTTTATTCGGGGCTGCGGTGATCCTTTCGGCTTTGTTATTTCATAACCTTACCGTCGTATTCGCGGCGATAGCAGTTATCGGAGGGATTAAGTCCATATTCCTTTTCGCCTTTCTTATCCGGAAGAGGCGTCTCTCGGCAGGAAAATTGTCGCCCGCTATGAAGGCTCAGCTCCTGTATGCGCTTCCCATCATCGTAAGCAGCCTTACAGGTACGCTCAGCAAGCAGATTGACAGGTTCTTGGTCACGCTGTTCTTCTCGCCTGGTCAGTTTGCGGTCTATTCGATCGGTTCAAAAGAGATTCCGATGATCACTGTAATAACCGGTTCGGCGGCCGCAGTCCTTTTCCCGGTGTTCAGCGAGTTCGGCTCGAAGGACATGCGTGACAAGTTTGTCGGTATCTGGAGAAATTCCATTTCAAAGACCGGTTTCTTTCTTCTGCCGATGATGGTCTTCCTCCTTTTCGCCGCGAAAGACTTCATGGGTTTCTTCTTCGGCGAGAAATATGTCGTCAGCGCCGGCATTTTCCGGATATTCCTGCTGCTCCTGCCGCTTAGACTTGCATTCTACAGCCAGGCGCTGTTCTCGCTCGGGAGGCAGAAACTGTACATGTACACATCGATATTGGAAATGCTGCTGAGCGGGTTGGCTTCGTATTTCCTCCTTCGGATATACGGCCTGGAGGGAGCCGCAATAGGTAAGGTGATTGTCAGTTATGTCGAGGTGCTGGTACTTGCCGCTGTGCTCATGTCTATTCTGAGGACCAGCATCCGCGAATTTCTCCCGTGGGCCAAGATATCGAGAATAATCGTCATTTCCATATGCGGAATCATACCGCTGTTTCTGGTCAGAGGATTGGTCGAAAACGTCTATCTTCGTTTTGTCGTCGAGGGGGTCATCTTCGCTTTCGTATTCGGAGGCATTGCAGTCTTGACAAAGTCAGTACGGATTGTGAGCCTGAGGAAACTGCAGTTTGTCGTAAACTGATTCTGCACCCCGGTTGTTAAGTGGTCGTGATATGGTTACTCCGCGTTTTGGTGGGCACTCGCAATGAGCGGAAGGCGCCTGTCGGCCGGTGAAGGGGAAACAGCCTCCCGTGATGGTGAGATTTTTCTGACAGAGGGAGACGTGTCCAACAAAGAGGAGGGAGAACGTTACCTGAAACGTGCCGATGCGTCGATAACATGGGCACGAAAGCGATGCAGGCATATCATGGATACCAGAGGGCTTGCTCGCGAAGGGGCGATTGTACAAATTAATAACAGATGAGACGGCCTTTGTTATGGAAATCGAAAGGTCTCCAGATGTGAAGCAGGACCAAAATGAATTTGCTGACATCTGTAAATGGAAAACAAAATTGGAAATCTTGAATTGAAATGGAGTAAAAATGTCCAAACTGGTTTTAATCCGCCACGGCGAATCGCAATGGAACCTGGAGAATCGCTTTACCGGCTGGGTTGATGTTCCCCTCTCCGAGAGGGGCGTAAAGGAAGCTGAGTCGGCCGGCGACAAGTTGAAGGGCTACAAGTTTGACCTGGGTTACTGTTCAAAACTCAAACGCGCAATAGACACATTAAGAATCGTACTTCAGAAGACCGGTCAGACCGATCTCCCGATAGAGTACGACACATCACTGAATGAAAGGCATTACGGCGATTTGCAGGGATTAAACAAGGCCGAGACGGCAAAGAAGTTTGGAGAAGAGCAGGTGCATATCTGGAGACGGAGCTTCGATGTTCCGCCGCCAAACGGCGAAAGCCTGAAGGACACAGCCGCGCGAGTTCTCCCTTATTGGCGTTTCAAGATTTATCCCGATATCAAAGCGGGAAAGGAAGTCCTTGTCGTGGCTCACGGCAACAGCCTTCGGTCGCTTGTGATGTTTCTTGACAACATGACGAATGAACAGGTGCTTGAGCTGAACATACCGACCGGAGTCCCTCTTGTTTATGACTTTGACGGAGAGAAGGTTAAGAGCAAGAAATATCTGGAAGGCTGAGTTGCGCTTAATCCTGCGCCATTAATCGTTCTTGGAAACTTTGGGGCCATGAGCTAAATTGTGTCGCCAAGGCGGAGTAGCTCAGGTGGTTAGAGCAGTGGAATCATAATCCACGTGTCGGGGGTTCGAGTCCCTCCTCCGCTACGACTCACCTTTACAAATTCCATTGAAGCAATCGAGAGCGGCTGGGCCTTTCACCAGTCCATTGGAGACGCGTCGTCGGTTCTCCCTCACGGACCGGAACGGTTCGCGAGAGATCCCATAGGGAGAGTCCCTCCTCCGCTTCGATTCGTCCCATTTAAGGACTGCTGTAGGAAATGAGCCGGATCATTGCCTGTCGAAGCCGGGCGAATGGAGAACGCTGCACGAGGTGTCCCGGCAGCGGTGTGTAATCTGTCTTGACTTAATGCCTGAATTCAGGCGGTGTGTTCGTTGTTCGGAAGTGCTTTCGGCGTTCGTCAATCGACCTGTGCGAACGCGACGACGTAATTGTGACCGTATTTCTTCGCACATTTGGGACAGGTCGTGTAGTAGAAATAGTATTTCTTTGTAATCTTGCCCTGCGATGCAACGAACCTATCCATTTCCTTAATCCATTTCGGGACGGCGTTGTAAGGCCCGTCGAATACTCTGGTCAGGAAAGTGCCCGTGAGCTTTGCATTATCGTTATCCGGGACTTCCTTCGTGACTGCCATGTAGATCTCGGATTTCCAGGGCGATGGATCGTAAGCGATTGCCAGGAAATCCTGAATTGCCGGCGCTGCATCGGCCTGTTCTGCCGCCTGCCACATTCGGCCCATCGTTCGCTTCATTGTACCCGGCAAAGGAATATGAAACAACTGCGGGACAATCCCCTTGATAAAGAGCTTTTCTTTCCACTGATGGGTTTTGCCTTCCCATGGACTTGGCTCGAACTTCGGACAGCAGTCTTTCGATTCGTCATCTTGCGTTCGCATATTCGCTTCCCCTGAATTTTGAATGATCTGTTTCGACGCAGAGTCGATGTCGCAATCCGGAATCTCTCGCTCCCTTGTTCATTTAGCACCATGTGCATGCAGCCAAATATGGAGATTCTTCCAGGTCCTTGCTTGTCCAAGCATTGGGAGACGATGAAGTGAGTGTTCGTAAGACGCGACAGCCCGCGACTCTTTTCGATAGAATGTACTATCAGGGATCGGCAAAGTCAAACCCGGTCGGAAGTAAATGACGACATGCCTGACTTCAAGCGTGCAATTGAGATTCGGGAGTCTTGCCAGGAGTTTCAGAGTATAATTACCGGCACCGCTGCCGACGTCCAGCACGTCCTTTGCATTGGGTGCTATTCCGCGGCAATCTCGCTGAGCATCTGAAGGTTGACAACGGCATCTACCGCAGCGACCTGTCCGGACTCGATATTCGAGAAACGCTTGACCACATCGTCGGATTCGAGTTTCTTTCTAATCTCCTCGACGCTCATCTTCTCTTCGCTACCTTCTGTCATCGAAACCAATTCTTCTTATTAGTGATTTAATTTAGCGAAATGTTAAATTCATTATAACGTGGATGATATCATTAAGGCGCTGTTTCGAGAGTGCGATTCTACGGTTTGTTCCGGGATCCGGGATTTCCAGAGGACACTGTTTGCGAGGCCGTGTTTCACCTGCCGCGAAAGCGTCCTGCTGAATCCGGACAAATCCTGATCAGGTTAGTCGATGGGTTGTCAGCTTTTGTGCCGGCGGGGCAGGCTCGAGTGGAAAGAGTGACTCTCCGCAAAGTTCGATTCCGTCCGTATCATCCGTCTGAGAAAGGAATCTCAAATGATCAATGACAACGTAAAAAAGAAACTAAAGGAAATTTTCGGAGACAAGGGCTTCCTTGATTCGGCCGAGGATCGGATTTCCTATTCGTACGATGGGACGCCGGTCATAAGCGCCTTGCCTGATGCGATAGTAATCCCGGCGTCAGTAGATCAGATAAGTGCACTGGTCCGTCTTGCAAATGACGAGAAGTTCACCGTCGTCCCTCGTGGTTCCGGAAGCGGATTGAGCGGCGGGTCGATACCTTCGGAGAATTCGGTCGTGCTCCTGATGAATCAATGGAACAAGGTTATAGAGCTGGATAAGAACAATCTTACCGCCTGGGTTGAGCCCGGAGTGATCACAGCGAGGTTTCAGTCCCAGGTTGAGTCGCAGGGTCTTTTTTATCCACCTGATCCCGGAAGCGCACAGATATGCACGCTTGGCGGGAACGTCGCTGAGAATGCGGGCGGGCTGAGGGGTCTGAAGTACGGAGTTACCAAGAATTACACACTGGGGTTTGAAGTCGTTCTGCCGACCGGCGAAGTAATGAAGATCGGCGGAAAGAACATGAAGGATGTTGCGGGCTACAACCTCAAAGACGTTCTCATCGGATCCGAGGGGACGCTCGGTATTTTTACCAGGATCCTGCTGAAGCTCATACCGATGCCTGCTTTCAGCAGGACTCTGCTTGCGTTCTACGACTCGATTGGCGGTGCTGCCGAGACTGTTTCCGCGATAACCGCAGCGAGAATAATGCCCGCGATGATGGAATTTCTCGACAATCCGACCATACGTGCGGTTGAGGGTTTCTCTCGCCTCGGACTCGACACAAACACGGGAGCGCTCCTTCTCGTAGAAGTGGACGGCCCGCGGTCGGCGGTCGAAGAGGATGCGGTTGCCGTCGAGAAAATTTGCAGGATCACAGGCGCAAAAAACGTGCGCGTGGCAAAAGATGACGCGGAGGCTGCTAAGCTCAAAGCGGCCCGCAAGTCGGCGCTTGCCGCCCTCGCCAGGATACGTCCGACCACGATTCTGGAGGATGCAACCGTCCCGCGGAGTGAGCTGGCGGTAATGGTGGATTTCATAAGCCAGACGGCAAAGAAACATTCGATTCAAATCGGCACATTCGGGCATGCCGGCGACGGGAACCTTCATCCTACTGCCTTGACGGACGAGCGGGACCACGCTGAAATCAAGAGGACAGAGGAGGCGTTCGACGACATTTTCAGGAAGGCGGTCGAATTGGGGGGTACAATTACCGGCGAACACGGAGTCGGTCTGACAAAGAAGAAATTTCTGGAAGAGTTATACGATTCTCCGTTTGTTAGGATGATGGAGACGACCAAGCAAATGCTCGATCCCAACGGTATCCTCAATCCGAACAAAGTCATATCAGTAATGCCAAGGTGCGAAGGAGCGCTGCCGAAAAGCCGCGAACAAATAGAGAGTATCATGAAGAGGATGGGTAATCCCTCGGAGGCGTATATCTGATGAATGCGATCTCGGACGATCTGCTCACCCAATGCATGCACTGCGGCCTTTGCCTCCCGGTGTGTCCCACCTATGCGCTGACCGGGCTTGAGAGGAGTTCCCCGCGCGGGCGTATACGGCTGATGAAGAGTGTGATGGAAGGAAAGATCCCTCTTTCAGATGCATTCGTCGAAGAGATGAATTTCTGTCTCGATTGCCAGGCATGTGAGACGGCGTGTCCCGCCGGGGTGAAATACGGCGAACTGGTTGAATCCGCCCGCGTCTTCGTGGACGAACAGAGGAAAGGATTCAACCTGAAGCGGTTTGTCCTCAGGAAAATCGTGGTGAGGAAGGGCGCACTTCGTCTTGTCGCAAGGGTGACGCGATTTTACCAGGCAAGTCGAATCGAAAAGGTGGTTCTCGGGGTATTGAGGCTGTTTTCCAGAAGGCTGTACAACCGCGCGAAGTTGCTGCCGAGAATCTCGAAGGAATTTGCCATCGACGTACTTCCCGAAGTTGCGGAGCCTAAAGAAAATGCGCGCGGAACCGTCGCGGTGCTCACCGGTTGTGTGATGGATGTCTTTTACGCGGGCGTCAACAGGGACACGGTCGACGTGCTTCTGGAAAACGGGTGGCGAGTCGCCGTTCCGCAGGACCAGGTCTGCTGCGGCTCGCTTAATGCCCACAACGGCGACAGTGAGACTCCGAAAGCTCTGGCCCGAAAGAACATCGAAGTCTTCGAGAAGTCTGGAGCAGAATATTACGTCATCAATTCGGCCGGCTGCGGGGCCTTCATGAAACAGTACGGGGAAATTCTCGCCGATGATGCCGAGTTTGCCGAAAGGGCAAAGAGATTCAGCTCGAAGGTCAAAGACTTTTCGGAGTTCCTTTACCAGACGGGTTACAAGAAACCTGAGGCGCATATATGCAAGTCGACCGTTTACCACGAGGCATGCCATCTCGTACACGCGCAGAGAGTGAGCGCGGAGCCGAAGTCAATCGTCAAGGAACTCTCAGGCAATGAGTTCCATGAACTCAACGAAGCAACATGGTGCTGCGGCAGCGCAGGAATATATAACGTGGTCCGGTACGAGGACGCCTCGAAATTGCTGGACCGCAAGATGAAGAACATCAAAGACAGCGGTGCCGAGGTCGTCGTAACAGGAAACCCGGGATGTATGGCACAGATCGGAGCGGGTGCCAAAAACGAAAAGCTGGATATCGAGGCCGTTCATCCGGCTACTGTTCTAAACAGGCTCTATAAATCAGGGAAAATCTAAAATCAAATAGTCGGCGTCGAGAAGAGCGAGTCCGATAAGAGGGCATTATGATCCCCCTGAAAGATAAGAACCCTTCGTATTCCGTACCAATCGTCAACTACATTCTAATTGCGGCTAACGCGGTTGTGTTCTTTTATGAGCTGTCACTGGGCCCACAGCTCGATAAGTTCTATATCAATTACGGCCTTGTGCCGAGCAGGTACTTCGAGATGGTCGCGCGGCACACGCATCCTATCACGAGATATCTCCCGTTTCTTACGTCCATGTTTATTCATGGCGGATGGCTCCACATTATCGGCAACATGTGGTTCCTTTTTATATTCGGCGACAACGTCGAAGACAGATTCGGACACAGGAGGTACTTCTTCTTCTATATGCTTAGCGGCCTGGCGGCGGCGGCGTTGCAGGCGTCGCTGTCCGCTGGTTCTTCGATACCGACGATAGGAGCCAGCGGGGCCATATCGGGAGTTCTCGGTGCTTATCTCGTCTTGTTTCCGAGAGCGAAGATCGTCACTCTTATTCCGATCTTCTTCATATTTGACATCATCGATATTTCTGCAGTTCTGTTCATCGGATTCTGGTTCCTGATGCAGTTTTTCAGCGGTATCCAGTCAGCTGGGCTCGATACTTCGGGCGGCATAGCATGGTGGGCGCATGTCGGAGGGTTTCTCGCAGGTATTCTGATGGTTCCGCTGTTCAAGAGAAGGTACTCGACATGAGAGATTATATAAATTGGTTAACCACCCTGTCATTGAGGTGTTATTTCGGCATAGTTGGGAGTGTTTGCCGCTTTGCAAAGCCGGTTGGTCGGTTTCATTCACGAAGGAAAAGTTGGAAGTGAAGGGCCTCAAGACGTGCTTGTAATCTCAGATAGTGGGCATGCTCTTTCCAGGTTACGATTGTTTAGCAAATGGTCTTAAATTAATAAATAAGCTGGGGAATCCGATTATAGTAACGTGAACGTGTCGTGCGACCACGAGAGAATAGGGTAAGCGATTTCGGCAATGCCAAGTATTCGTTTAATGTTCAGACTCGTTGGGTTTTAGCTATCGGCTTAATCGGCGTGAGTTGAATTGAATTGACACCGGGCAAGGTGTTTTTGTCAATAGCCCCCCGATGAAAGCACATATTCCGCATGTCGAATGGTCGATCAACATCAGCCATATATCCTCAGAGATTCATCCGCACCTAAACAAATTCGGCCGTGCTGCACGGCCTGGAGCGAATCAAGAGCATGTGCCCGACGCCAAAGGACTATTCGAGGATTCTGTTTGTCGAAAGCGGCAAGCGGGACGTAGCGCTTGTGCAGCAGCTGTTCGGCACGGATCCGGACTCGTTCGTAATTGACATAGTACAGTCTTGCAGTGATGCAGAGACCAAAGTCAATGGTGGGGCGACATATGATATCGCTTTTGTTGACCTCGATATCCAGGATGGGGACGCAATTCGGTTTATCGCCTCTATTCGTAATGGGGCTCTCCCGACCAGGGTCGTGGCAGTGGTGAGCAGTGGCGAGGATAGAAGAACAATCGGGGCCCTGAAAGCCGGGGCGGATTACTACATCGTTAAGTCGAAAGATTATCAGAATGAGTGGAAGGAAGTAATGATTGAGATCACCGGGCATTTGATTTCCCCGGATGACTCGGATGTAAAGGTCTGCGATCTGGCTAAGCCGGTTCACGTCCTGTACGCAAAACGCACGGAAGATGGAACTGACTCCATCCAGAAATACCTGGCTCGCTGCACACCCCTTGTCACAGTGGAGGTTATTGAGCCGAGCGATGAACTGATTTTGAAAGCCGTCAGGCATGAGCGCGCCGACCTTCTTCTGCTGGACTATGACTTCTTAGGAACGCGGACGTTCAAGATAGTCGGAGATGTCAGAAGGGCGAGCAATCGGAAAGTCCCTATTGTAATTGCGGCAAGCGAAGTAAATGAAGAAGATGCTGTTCAGGCCATCAAACTCGGAGCCGACGACTGTGTGCTGAAATCAGACTCTTATCTTCATCGCGTCCCGAGGGTGCTGGAAAACGTCGCCTTCCGATCATTGATAGCCCAGGAGCAATCCAGGCTGAGAATAAGTGAAGATAGGTACCGCAAGATATCCGGATTGATCTCTCATTACGCGTACGTTTTCGATGTAACGGAAGAGGGGAAGCTCGCCAGCGAGTGGATATCCGAGTCGTTCCAGAAGAAGTTCGGTTATACGCTTTCCGAAATAGAAGACAAGGGAGGATGGCAAGGGCTGGCCCATCAAGATGATGTAACACTGGTATCAGAGCATATCAGACGGATTCTGGCCGCTACATCGGACCAGGCGGAGTTCAGATTCGTGACCCGTTCCGGCGAGGTCGTTTGGCTGCGTGATTATGCGGACCCTGTTTGGGATGCCGAACATAGCCGGGTGGTGAAGGTGTACGGAGCCTCTCAGGACCTGACGGAGCAAAAATCGGCCGAGAATCAACTTAGGCTTGCAGAGGAAAGGTTCATGGAAGTGGCCGATTCTCTGCCGCAGCCTCTCATCGAAGTGGATATTTTCGGCAAGGTAACATTTGCTAATCATGCCGCCTTTGATTTCATGGCAGCGGACCAGGGGGACTTCGAGCAAGGCTCTTACCTTTTTGACTTCGTTTCACCTGCCGAACACGAGCGTGCCATAGACAGCTTCGGCGCGATTCTGCGAGGGGAGAAGATCGAGCCGCGGCAGTATACGATAATAAGGAAAGATGGCTCGACACGGCCCGTGATTGTGTCGGCTACCCGCATATCCAGGGGCGCACAGATAGTCGGCATGAGAATAGTCCTGCTGGACATGACAGAGATTAATAAGATTCAGGAGGCAGTGAAGGCGAGTGAAAATCGCTATAGGCTTCTGTTTGAGAATTCTGCGGATGAACTGTTTATCCTGGACGAGAAAAGGGCTTTCTTGCAAGTCAACCGGGCAGCATCAGACAAGTTGGCTTATGCCCCGGAAGAGCTACTCGGTCAGGAGATGGACAAAATTCTCCCGGGGTCCATCCGTGAAGAGGAAAAGATACGCATCGACCGGATTTTTCAGGAAGGAGAGACTACCTTCGAGTCCCTCCATTTGAGCAAGGACGGGAGCGCCATCCCTGTCGAAGTGCACGGCCGCTCCATTACGCTCGACGACAAGAAACACATACTTCTGGCCGTCAGGGATTTAACGGAACGAAAGAAAGCCGAAGCCGCAATACGCGAGAGCGAAGAGAAATTCAAAACCCTCGTGGAATCATCGCTTGTAGGCGTCTATATAATCCAGGATGGAAAGTTTGCATATGCCAACCCGGCATTATCCAGAATATTCGGCTACACCCAGGAGGAGTTGACTGCGATGCCGTCGTTGGTTGCTGGAGTTGTTCCGGAAGACCGGAATAGGGTTCGCGAGAGGATGAGGAAGCGACTCGAGAGCGACGCGCAGACCGGGAAGTATTTCTTTCACGCCATCCGAAAAGACGGTGCGATTATCGAGCTCGAAACGCTCGGTTCAAGGACCATGTTCCGGGGGAGGCCTGCGTTAATCGGTACGCTTGAGGATGTGACCGAGAGAAGGAATGCGGAGGAGAAACTTCGTGAATCCGAGACCAGATACAGAGATCTCTTTGAGAACTCGGTTGACGCAATATATCTCTCCACGCCCTCGGGCAGGATGCTGGACATAAATCCTGCAGGTGTGAAACTACTCGGGTTCTCTTCCAAAGAAGAGGTCCTCAACGTGGATGATATCGGGATGTTCTATGAAAACAGGGGCGACAGGACTATTTTTGAACGCACGTTGGCAACCAAGGGTGAAGTGAGAGATTTTGAAGTGAAGATAAGGAGGAAGGACGGCCAGAGGCTCACCGTCCTGGACACCGCGAATGTCGTCTTGGACGAGAAAGGCCAAATTGCCGTCTATCACGGTATCTTGCGCGACCTTACTGAAAAAAGAAAGCTCGAGGAACAGCTCTTCCAATCGCAGAAGCTCGAAAGTCTCGGCCAGCTCACAAGCGGTATTGCCCACGATTTCAACAATGTCCTCGGAGGGATCATGGGATTCACCGAACTGGCGACAGAGAAGACGAGCGAGGACAGCGTTGTGTACGGGTATCTGACCAAAATCTACAAACTCGCAGAGCGCGCAGCGAAAATTACCCGGCAGCTTCTCGCGTTTGCGCGCCGCCAGATTTTGATGCGGCGGGATATGAATCTGAACGAACTGATCGGCGATCTGTTTGAGCTTTTGCCGCGCTTGCTGGGAGAACAGGTGCAGACGAGATTCGTTCCCGGGGAAAATCTGAAGACGGTGCGTGCCGATCCATCCCAGATAGAACAAGTCCTGATCAATCTTGCGGTAAACGCCAGCGACGCAATGCCCCAGGGCGGGATGCTGATAATTGAGACGGGCAACGCCTTCCTGGATGAATCTTACTGTTCCTCTCACGCGAATGTCCAGCCGGGCGAGTACGTCATGGTCTCGGTTAGTGACACGGGCGCCGGTATGGACGAAACTACTTTGCAGCGAATCTTCGAGCCTTTCTACACTACGAAGGCTGTGGGAAAAGGCACAGGCCTGGGACTTGCAGTGGTACATGGGATTATTCAGCAGCACGGCGGTTCAATTAATGTTTACAGCGAAGTCGGAAGGGGTACCACATTCAAGATTTATTTCCCTGCAATCACTGCTACCGCAGAGAAGCTCGAGGGCCAGCAGAAGGGCACCAGGCGCCTGATGATGGGAACTGAAACCGTGCTTATAGTCGAGGATAATGAGGAGCTGAGGGAGTTTATGAAAACGCTTCTCTTCGAACATGGATATACGGTTTTGACGGCAAACGATGGAGAAGAGGGTGCGGCCGTTTTTGAACGCAATGCCGACCAAATAGCCCTTGTTATCACAGATGTTGTAATGCCTAAAATGGGCGGGGGTGAGCTGCGGGAAAAGATCCTTGCGGCCTATCCTGACAAGAAATTTATGCTTATCAGTGGTTATCCCGGCCATGCTATCAACCATGGATTCCTGCTCGACTCGCGAGTGGATTTCCTTCAGAAGCCTTTTACCGCTTTTGAGTTTGCCGAGAAAGTCAGGAGAACGATCGATAAACCGGCGAAGTGATCGAGCTGAGTATCCTTCCGTCCTCAAGTCCGGGTGTAAAGTGTAACCTCAGTACCGCATCTCCTCTCAGCGGGACCAGATTTTCCAAACCGAAATTTGCTGTCGGTAACAGAATTCGTGTCTCTTCGGTTCCCCATATCGGAGACGACGGGCAGTTTTGATGCGACATCTGCCGAGGGCACCTTCAGTAATTGCGGGACATCCGTTGTAGAAGCGGACTAATTGTTCCGTTAGCGGCATTGTGCCTTGATTTCTTCCCCTTGAACTCACTTGATTAATATTTTGTTGACCATAGATAGAAACTTACTATAGGAGTGTTCCATGTCTCAGTCAAAAAGCGCCCCGGGATGGCCGGGCATACCTGCCAAATGGACTTCGAGTGCTAAAGATGGAGTGGGGGTCGCCCATGTCGGTGTCAGTCCGACGTGGTTCACTATTTCACATGGAATACTCGATGAGGTTTACTATCCTCGCATGGACCAGGCGATGATCCGTGATATGGGGCTGGTAATTACGGGTGGAAATGACTTCTTTTCGGAAGAGAAGAGGGACACATCTCATTTGGTGCGTCTTGTGGAAGCGGGGATTCCTTCTTACGTACTTGAAAACAAATGCAGGGCCGGTCGATACGTGATTGAGAAGCAAATTGTCAGCGATCCCTGGAGGCCGGTGGTCCTGCAGAAGATAAAATTCTCCCCGCTGTCGGGCGCTATTTCCGATTATCGCATACACGTACTTCTCGCTCCCCATATTGCGAACAGGGGTGCAGGGAATACCGGGTGGGTCGGTGAATATAAAGGCAACGCCGCTCTCATGGCCACGCGAGACGGCTTCTCGCTTGCGATGGTTTCCTCGGTCCCGATGAAAGGTGCTTCTGCAGGTTTCGTAGGGACTTCCGACGGCTGGCAGGACTTGAGATACAGTAAAAGGCTCACAAATTTTTACGAGAGAGCGGAAAACGGTAATGTTGGGCTTGTTGCCGAACTGGATGCGGAGAATGCCGGCGGTGAGTTCGTACTGGCTCTCGGCTTTGGCCGCACCGCAGATGAAGCGGCTCACCAGGCACTAGCCTCACTCTATGACGGGTTCGACTATTCGCTGGAGCGTTATGTAAGATTCTGGAAAGGCTGGAGCAAAAATCTGTGGAAACCGAAGAAAACGGCCAATCTGTACGATACCAGCAAAGCTGTCATGAAAGCACACCTGGGAGTCTACATGCCGGGCGGGATCATTGCCAGTCTGTCGATTCCGTGGGGATTCTCGAAAGGCGATGATGATCTCGGCGGATATCACCTCGTCTGGCCGCGCGACATGGTGGAGGCCGCTGGTGCGTTCCTGGCAATGGGTGCAAATGATGAAGCGAAACAGGCTTTGACTTATCTGGAAGTGACGCAGGAAAAGGACGGGCATTGGCCGCAGAATATGTGGATGGACGGGAGCAGATATTGGGGCGGAATACAGATGGACGAAACTGCCCTCCCGATTTTGCTTGTTGATCTGGCATACAGGCAGGGCGCCATTTCAGACGACGATTTGAAAAGATTCTGGCCGATGATGCGATCTGCCGCCGGATTTGTCGTCCGCAACGGTCCCGTAAGCCAGCAAGACCGCTGGGAGGAGGACCCGGGTTATACTCCGTTCACCCTTGCCGCCGAGATCGCCGGCCTCGTGGTTGCTGCCGACTACGCCAGGCGATTTGAAGGAGACGGTCTGGCGGATTATCTACTTGAGACGGCGGATACATGGAATTCAAGTGTCGAGAGATGGATATATGTTTCAGGAACCAGTCTCGCCGACAAGTTAGGTGTAGAGGGGTACTACGTCCGCATTTCTCCAATCGATGTCTCGGAAGCCGGCTCCCCGAAGGACGGTTATGTCCCTATAAAGAATCGGCCCCCGTCCGATACTAATATGAAGGCTACGCACATAATAAGCCCCGATGCTCTCGCGCTCGTGCGGCTCGGGCTACGCGATGGGAAAGACCCACGGATTCAGAATACGGTAAAGGTGATCGACGAGATGCTTCTGGTCGAAACGCCGACGGGACCGTCCTGGCACAGATATAATGACGACGGCTACGGCGAACACGAGGATGGTACACCTTTCGATGGGACCGGAGTAGGAAGAGCATGGCCGCTTCTTACGGGTGAGAGAGCACATTATGAGGCGGCTGGCGGGAAATTCGATGAAGCCGGCAGGTTGATGAAGGCCATGGAATCTTTTGCCGGTGACGGGGGGCTGCTGCCCGAGCAGATCTGGGATTCGCCGGATATACCCGAAAAGGAGCTGTTCTTCGGCAGGCCTTCCGGCTCAGCAATGCCGCTGGTTTGGGCTCACGCCGAATATATCAAGCTCGTGCGGTCGCTCGAAGAGAAAAAAGTGTTCGATACGCCTCCGCAGACCACTGCGAGATACATCCAGGCAAATCATCCGGCTGAGTTTGCATCATGGAGGTTCAATCACAAAATTAGGACTATGCAGAAGGGTCTAAAGCTGAGAATAGAAGTGCTGGCCCCGGCGACAATACACTGGTCCGCGGACGGATGGAAGAGTCCTAAAGACACAACCACGCACGATACAAGTCTCGAATTGCACAGCTGCGACCTTGATGTTTCTAAATTGAAAAGCGGTGCCGAAATCCTGTTCACCTTCTACTGGAACAAATCAGCAAACTGGGAGGGGACGGACTTCTCGGTCATAATAGAATGAGGAGAATATCTTGATGGAACTCGGAATTATTGGCCTTGGCAAAATGGGTGCCAACATGGCGGAACGCCTCCACAAGGGAGGTCATAGAATCGTAGGTTTCGACAGGGACTCGCGGGCCGTGGAAGCTATCGTGACCCAGGGAAACGAGGGGGCTGCGTCTATCGTCGAGCTCGTCTCAAAACTGAAAACTCCACGGGTCGTGTGGATTATGGTCCCGGCAGGTAAGCCTGTGGACGATACAATCGAGTCTCTCATCCCGGAGATGAAAAGAGGCGATGTGCTGATTGACGGCGGCAATTCCTATTACAAAGACTCGATGAGAAGGGCGCAGAGACTTGCCGGACTCGGAATCAACATGCTGGATGCGGGAGTGAGCGGCGGAATATGGGGATTGAAGGAGGGATACAGCATCATGGTCGGCGGCGAAAAGAAAGCCGTCGACTCTGTGAAACCGCTCTTTGAGACTCTGGCTCCGGGCAAGGATAAAGGATGGGGATACGTCGGACCGAGCGGTTCAGGGCATTTCGTGAAGATGGTTCACAACGGGATCGAGTACGGCCTGATGGAAGCTTACGCAGAAGGTTTCGAGCTGCTGCGGAAAAAGAGCGAGTTCAACCTGGACCTCCATAAGATTGCCGAGATATGGAGATTCGGAAGTGTGGTGAGGAGCTGGCTTCTTGACCTGACTGCAGATGCGCTGAAAGCCGACCAGCAACTGCAAGGGATAGAGCCATACGTTGCGGATTCCGGTGAAGGGCGCTGGACAGCACTCGAAGCGATCGAACTCGGGGTCTCACTCCCTGTAATAACGCAATCGCTTTATGAACGCTTCTCCAGCCAGGACACGGAAGAGTTCGGCGGGCGGCTTCTTGCGATGATGAGGCACGAATTCGGCGGCCACGCCGTTAAAGAGGGGAAATGAAATGAACGGTAAGAGAATACCTCCGTATCTGCTGGTAATCGTGGGTGGAACCGGCGATCTTGCCAGAAGGAAGCTGATTCCGGCGATTTGCAGGCTCCGCGAGAAGCATTTGTCGGAGTTCTACCTGATCGCTTCAGGATCCGGCAAGAAGCATAATGATCAGACATATCGGGATTTCATTGCGCGATCGCTCGAAGACGAAGGAGTTGACCTTCGTGAAATTGGGGATAACCTCGATTGGATGTATTATCAATCGGTCGGCGGTGGATCAATCGAGGAATACAAAGTTCTCGCCGACCGCGTAATCCAACTGGAGAAAGAGCATAATTTACCAGGCAATCGCGTCTTCTATCTCGCGGTTCCCCCATCGGTCTTTCCAAACGCTATTAAAAACCTCGGGGAATCCGGTCTCAACAAGAGCAACGGAGAAATTAAGCTGGTAGTGGAGAAACCCTTCGGACAGGATCTGAAATCGGCGCAGGAGCTGAATGGACTCGTCCACGGATATTTTGACGAACGCCAGATCTATCGGATCGACCACTACCTCGGAAAGGAGACTGTCCAGAATCTACTTGCTTTCCGTTTCAGTAATGCCATGTTTGAGTCGTTGTGGAACAGGGACCGGATCGAACGCGTGGAAATAACGGTGGCCGAGACCGTCGGAGTGGAGCACAGGGCGGGTTACTACGATAAGGTCGGGGCCTTGCGCGACATGATACAGAATCATCTGACACAACTCCTTACGCTCGTTTCAATGGAAGTACCGACGGCACTCGAAGCGGACGACGTGAGACACGAAAAGGTCAAGGTCATCCGTGCGATTTCTCCGATTTCCTCTGAGGACGTAGTGTTTGGGCAATACACGAGTGGTGCCGTACAGGGAAAGGAAGCCGCCGCGTATGTCGAAGAAGAGGGCGTCGGGAAGGATTCCAGAACGGAGACGTTTGTTGCACTGAAGCTCAATATTTCCAACTGGCGATGGCAGGGAGTTCCCTTCATTCTCCGGACCGGAAAGCGTATGTTCAAGGGAATAACCGAGGTCGCAATCACGTTTCGCCGCCCCCCGGTCTCGATCTTCCGTCAGTTTTCGATAAATGATATTCAACCGAACAAACTTGTGATGACGCTGCAGCCGAACGAGGGATTCGATTTGTTCTTCAAGGTAAAGGAGCCTGGTGATTC
Source organism: Bacteroidota bacterium (assembly GCA_021825585.1). Lineage (GTDB taxonomy): Bacteria > Bacteroidota > Ignavibacteria > Kryptoniales > JAKASW01 > JAKASW01. The sequence continues at coordinate 41,501 of JAKAGT010000011.1, forward strand.
TTACAGGCTCTCTACTCAGAAGCTGCATTTCCAGTACTCGGAGATCTTCGGTAGAATTCCTGATGCTTACGAGACACTTTTGCTGGACGTACTGAGGGGAGATCAGACCCTGTTTGTGCGAGCTGACGAAGTCGAATCGTCGTGGGAACTCTACACACCGCTTCTTTCTCATGAGTTTGAAGTCCACAAGTATGCATCCGGAACGTGGGGACCCACTGTTGCCGAGAGTCTTCTTGATGGGGACAAATGGTTTACGGTTTGAGTCGCGAAGTAAGAAGATTTGCAGATTTAAACGAACTCAGCGCCTCCGCAGCGGAAGACATCAACCGTTTGATTTCGCGGGTTGTAAAATTGAAGGGCCGTTTCAGCCTGGCGCTCTCCGGCGGAAGCACGCCGCGTTTGCTCTATCGTATTCTCGGGACGACATATCAGGACATGATTCCATGGGATGCCGTGCATTTCTTCTGGGGCGACGAAAGGTATGTGCCGCATGAGGACAAGGACAGCAACTATAGAATGGCCAGGGAGGCGCTCCTTGATCTGCTGACGGTTCCGGCGGGCAACATTCATCCCATTCCGACAACTTATCGCAAGCCGGAAGATGCGGCCGAATCATACGAGAAGGATTTGCGCGGATTCTTTGACGCGGACGGGGACACTTTTGACCTTGTCCTTCTGGGCATGGGAAAGGAAGGGCATACGGCATCGCTATTTCCCGAGTCGCCTGCGGTTGAGGAAACAGACAGGTGGACTGTGGCAGTTGAGGTCAATGACAAACCGTCAAAACGAATTACGCTTACATATCCTGTCCTTAATCGGGCCGCTACGGTCTACTTTCTGATTTCCGGGCCGGAAAAAGCCGAAGCGATTGCAAAGGTCTTTGATAGTTCGACTTACGCACATTCTTGTCCGGCAAAAGGGGTGAACCCTCCAAATGGCAGTGTCGTCTGGTGGATAGATTCAAGCATTCCTGATTTCTGAAGCAGACTCAAGATTAGAAGGATAGTCAAAACCGGTTCTGTACGCCTTGAAGGTTCAATCCTTTTTTAGGAAGACCAGATAACTCTTTCCCGTGTTCAATTATGCCCGGAAGCTGGTTCCGGTCGCTCCCCCGCCGAAAATTTTATAACTTTCGCAAAATCAACAGGTTAGCTCCTTGACTTTTCCCCCTCTTTTTGTTATTATTTTATGAATTTCAGCGGAGGTTTATTGGCAAAAAAAGAGAAAAGAGCGGCCCTTTTCAGGGGGAGTTCCAAGGTTCTATACGCACTCCCCCAAGATGACATTTTGTTAGCCGAATTCCGTCCAGACCTGGGCGTTGACGGGAAGAAGGTCTTCAGAATCAAGGACAGGCCACGAATTGCCGCAGAGTTGCAGGCGTTTATATTTGCCTACCTGGAAACCTATCAAATTCCTACTCATTTTTTTAGCCAATCGGGCAGTGAACTTCTTGTGAAGCGGCTGAACATCATTCCCGTCGACGTAACGGTCAGAAATCTTGTCTCTCAATCATTCGCACGTAGATTCAAACATTTCAAACCGAAGCAGCAGCTCGACTTTCCGATATTTGAATATTATTTGAAGGATGAATCCGGCGGATTCTATGTGAACGATACGCACTTGTATGCTCTGCAACTCCTGACCCCCGATGAGTTTAAGACGATCAACCGCCTTGCAAGTAAGATTGACGCAGTTATGAAGAGTTTTCTTGAGAGGCGCGGTTTTACACTTGTAGACTTAACGATGAAATTCGGAAAGTATAAAGGCGTAATAATGTTAGGGGATGAAATTTCTCCTGAAAATATAACTGCAATAGATAATGCCACGGGCGATGAGATCTCGATCTTGTCGGCACGTGATTCTCGCGAAGCAACGAAGACCTACCAGCTGATCTACGACCGTATCCTTCCCTCCGCGGGACGTAAGGCTTAGTTAGAAGTATGTTGCCCAAGTTGGCTAACTATGGGTCCGACGTGTTAGCGGTCGTGCTGATTCTTTGTGTCCTGCTGGTTCTCCTCTCTTTTGTAATTCCTGTCTTTCCCGTCAGACTTCTTCTCGACTTGATTGCTCTATTTGCCGGTGCCTTTACCATCTATTTCTTTCGCGATCCGGACCGGAAAGCGCAAATGTCCGGCGATGAATTCGTGATTTCGCCCGCAGATGGAAAGGTCATCTATGTCGGCGAAGTGGAGGAATCTGAGTTTCTCAAGAGTCGCGCGAAGATGGTAAGTATATTCATGTCGTTGACGGATGTTCACGTGAACAGGATACCGATCAACGGCACGGTCAGGTTTCTCAAATACATAAAGGGCGAGTACCTCGTTGCCTTCGAGGAAAAAGCAAGCGACCGGAACGAGAGAATGTTAATCGGAATTGAAAACAAGGGGCAGAGAGTGTTGTTTAAACAGATTGCGGGTTTCATTGCGCGCAGAATCGTATGCGAACTTTCCGAAGGGCAGAGTGTTACTGCCGGCGACAGGTTTGGAATGATTAAGTTCGGTTCCCGCGTCGATGTTTTCCTTCCTTTGAATTGCAGTATCAAGGTTGCGAAAAACGATCGCACGCGGGGAGGAAGTACGGTACTGGGAGTATTGCAGAATGAGTAGAAAAAGAAATCTCCATATCTCCCGCGCCGTTATACCCAGCTTCTTCACCATCCTGAACATGTTTTCCGGATTCATGTCGATCCTGTCGTCCGCGAACAAGGATTACCTGTCTGCGGCGTGGCTGATTGTCCTTGCGGCAATCTTCGACAGCCTCGACGGGATGATGGCCCGTCTGACAAAAAGCTCGAGCGAATTCGGCGTCGAGCTCGATTCACTCTCGGACCTTGTCTCATTCGGTGTAGCGCCTTCGTTTATGGTTTACCAGCTTGGGCTGCGAAGCCTGGGACCCCTCGGTACACTGTCAAGCGCGATGATAATGGTCTTCGGCGGGCTGCGCCTGGCGAGATTCAACGTTCAGCTCGTCGGCTTCGACAAGTCTTTCTTCAAAGGGCTTCCGATACCGTCGAGCGCTATCACAATCAGTTCCTTCGTCCTTCTTTTCTATGACTCGTCGCTTGGAATGCTGAATCAGAATGCGGCCCCATTCCTCCCTGTCCTGGCAGTTGCGCTTTCGCTCCTGATGGTGAGCACGGTAAGGTACGATACGATACCGAAGCTGAGTAAAAAGGGCCTCCGCGCTCATCCTCTGAAATTTCTCGTGTTTTTGGTCGGTTTGGTTATTGCCATTGTCACACTTGGGAAGGCGTTGTTTTGGTTATTCCTGCTGTATATTGTGGGCGGTTTGATACGCTGGGTTATTGAGCACATAAGGGCGATCGTTACTCCCCACAAACGCGAAGAAGAAGAGGACGTTGAACTAAGCAGCTTCGATATCTGAATCCGAAGCACCATTCCGTTGAGAAGCTCGTTTCTAAAGGAGGTAATTTGTTCAAGGCGATAATAAAGGTCACCCTAAAGGAAAAAATTCTTGATCCTCAGGGAAAGGCGATAGAGCACAGCCTGCACAATCTCGGCTTTCATAGTCTCGGCAGCGTCAGGACCGGGAAGAATATCGAGATAACGGTCGATGAAAGAGAGTTGGCGACCGCCGAGGAGTTGATCCGGTCGGCATGTACGAAGCTTCTGGCAAATCAGGTCACAGAAGACTACGAGTATCAGATTTTTGACGGCAACGGCTCGGCGCTGGCAAGTTTCAACAGCCGGCGTGGAGTCGAAAGCATTTCAGGACACGCGGGGTAAAGATGGCACACAAAGTAGGAGTCGTCGTTTTCCCGGGTTCCAACTGCGACAGGGACGCGTTCAATGCGTTCGGAACGGTACTGAACCAGAAAGTTGAATACCTCTGGCATAAGAACACCAGCCTCGACGGAGCCGACGTAATCGTGCTCCCGGGAGGATTCTCGTATGGTGATTACCTGCGGTCCGGAGCCATTGCCAGGTTCTCTCCAATCATGAACGAAGTAATACGGTTTGCCCAGCAGGGCGGACTGGTAATGGGGATATGCAACGGGTTCCAGATCCTCGTCGAGTCTGGATTGTTGCCCGGTGCACTTCTGAGAAATTCGTCCCTCAAATTCATATGCAGACAGGTTTATTTGAGAACCGAGACATCGGCTACGCCGTTCACCTCGAGTTTACGCGTCGGCGATGTGCTGAAGGTGCCGATTGCACACGGAGACGGGAATTACTACGCTGACGATTCGACGTTGAAGGGGCTGCAGGACAACGACCAGATCGTGTTTCGGTATTCCACGAGCGGCGGCGAAATCACGCCGGAGTCGAATCCGAACGGATCAATTATGAACATCGCCGGTATCGTCAACACGAAAAGGAACGTTCTGGGAATGATGCCGCATCCCGAGCGGGCGAGTGAGAAAATCCTGGGAAGTGCCAGCGGAGTGATGGTTTTGAAGTCGGTCATCGAGAGTTTAAATTGAAGAAAAGTGGAGGTTGCAATGTTTGATGGAATTGGACCTACCGAAATTCTACTTATCATAGTAGTACTGGTTCTCCTCTTCGGGGGGAAAAAGATCCCGGAGCTTGCGCAGGGAATAGGCAAGGGCATAAGAGAATTCAAGAAGGCAGTGAAGGACGTACCGGAAGACGGCGAACAAAGGACAGACGAAAACAAGACCAACAAGCAGTGACCTTGTCGTATGTTTGAGAATCTTGGTTTCGGTGAGATAGCTCTTATCGTTCTTGTCGTGATTTTGCTCTTCGGTCCGAAACGTATACCGGATGTCATGCAGTCAGTGGGTAAAGGGCTTCGGGAATTCAAGAGGGCGGTGAGAGACGTGCAGGATGAAGTGAACAAGGCCATGGACGAGAAGCCCGGGCCCAGCCAAAAGAAGCAGAAGCATCTCCCGGACAATTCCGCAGATCAGGAAATCCACCCGGCCTCCGGGGAGAAGAAACCAGAGAAGGTCTGAGTACCACCTCTCTTCATGAGCATCCAACAAAGTTACGTTCCACAGAACGGTAACCGTATACGCCCGGCAAAAAGCAGCAGGGCAACAGGTTGCACATTCAAGCATGAATGTGACTCGCGGCATCCCCTGAACGAGTCTTTGGACGCTTCCTTCGAGTCCGCGTTATTTCACTCTCCCGCAATCCAGCCTCACCCAGGCGAAGAAATCATGCACTATCGGAACTCCAAGTTTCGGGCGCCTCGTGATTTGTGAATTGGGAAGGGGATGCTGGTGGTGTTGTGACGATTTCTCCGGGCTGTTTTGATAGCGATTACCGGATTAATCGGGTGTCGATTTCCCGAGAATTTTGGCTATCCGGCACGCCTTCGTGGTTTTGAAGATAACCCTGGAGATTATAAATTGAGTGCGATGAAGCAATCGGGGTTACCCGAGAGTTTCAAGTGATTGTTCATAGTGGTTCTATTTAACAAATGCTTTAGAGCAAATGCTCTGGAGAAGAGAATATGTTTGACGATTTTAGTTTCGGTCACATCCTGGTTATCGTCCTGGTGTTGGTAATATTGTTTGGCCCCAAGAAGATACCCGACCTTGCGCAGTCCCTCGGTAAGGGGATTAGAGAATTCAAGAAAGCTATGCGCGACATTACAGATGAGGTCCAGAAGCCTGCTACGGAAGAAGCAAAGGGCCAGTCTGTTTCACCTAAAATGATAGAGCCTTCAGCCCAACAGACGCTGAAGACCGACGCCAAGTCAGAAACTGAAATAAAGTCTTAAGGAATATTGCCGGACACGTATCAGAATTTCAGGAAGCGGCTTCTCAACGGAGAAGTCACTTGCAAGGGTGTTGTTGAATCCTACCTCAAGAAAGCAAAGTCGAAAGCGGATTTAAACGCATTCCTGGAGCTTTTCGAGGAGTCGGGGGAAGCCGCCGAACAGGTCGATGTCAAGCTGAGAGCCGGAACGGCAGGGAAACTTGCCGGGATGGTAATCGGGGTCAAAGACATAATTGGAATCAAGGGCAAGCGGCTGACTTGCGGGTCGAGAATACTCAAGAATTTCATCTCCCCTTACGACGCAACCGTTATCGAACGGTTGAGGCGTGAAGATGTAGTAATAATCGGTAAGACTAATATGGACGAGTTCGCGATGGGTTCGTCAACCGAATACAGCTCGTTCGGACCGGTCTTGAACCCTGCCGACACTTCACGCGTGCCTGGTGGATCGAGCGGCGGGAGCGCTGCGGCAGTCGCGGCAGATTTGTGCCAGGTTGCCCTCGGTACCGACACCGGCGGCTCCATAAGACAGCCTGCGTCCTTCTGCGGCGTTGTAGGTCTGAAACCGACATACGGTCGGGTCTCAAGATACGGGCTCGTGGCGTTCGCCTCCTCGTTTGACGTTATCGGCCCTTTTGCCAGCTCAGTCTACGACGCGGCGCTGGTCCTCGAAGTGCTCTCCGGGCCTGACGATCGGGATTCGACGTGTGCCGCCGCCCCAGTTCCATCGTATACATCCCTCATCGATAGAGATGTCAAAGGCCTGAGGGTCGGGATAGCGCAGGAGACACTGACGTCGGGGATAGCCGATGACGTCAGGCAGTCGATTGAAAAGCAAATCGATTCCCTCCGTTCCGCAGGTGCATCGATAGCGGAAGTTTCCCTGCCTCACCTAGATTACACGATACCGGCCTATTATATACTGGCGACCGCCGAAGCTTCTTCCAACCTGGAAAGGTACGATGGAGCAAGATATGGCCACAGGGCGAAGGAGGTGCAGGAACTCGAAGAGATGTACGTCCGCTCCCGCACGGAAGGCTTCGGACCGGAAGTGAAGCGCAGGATTATGCTCGGGACGTTCGTTCTTTCGGCCGGGTACTACGATGCGTACTACCGGAAAGCGCAGAAGGTCCGCCGGCTGATAAAGGAAGATTTCGACAATGCTTTTAAGGATGTAGATGTCATATTGACTCCGACCGCTCCTACGACGGCGTTCAGGTTCGGGGAAAAGACATCGGATCCGCTTCAGATGTATCTCTCCGATATATTCACTGTATCTGCCAACCTTGCCGGAATACCCGGCATCTCGGTGCCTGTGGGCAAAGATTCAGAGTCTCTCCCGATAGGTCTCCAGCTTCTGGGAAGACAGTTTGAGGAAGAAACGATATTAACTGCGGCAAATTTCATAGAAAAAACGAGAAAGAATTAAGAGAGAGAACCAATGAGCATTCTTGTTGACAAAACCACGCGACTCGTAGTTCAGGGGATAACCGGTGGAGAGGGTTCCTTCCACACCGAGCAAATGATTGAGTACGGAACGAAAGTCGTAGCCGGAGTGACTCCCGGTAAAGGGGGAACAAGCCACCTCGGCCGACCCGTTTTCAATACGGTTGCCGAAGCCGTGGAGAAGGAGGGCGCCGACACATCGGTCATCTTTGTCCCTGCGGCCTTTGCACCCGATGCGATTGTAGAGGCGGCGGATGCCGGAGTAAAACTCGTTGTTTGCATCACGGAAGGGATCCCCGTACGTGATATGGTGAAGGTTTACGACTATTTGAGGAAGAAGAACGTTCGAATGGTCGGTCCCAACTGCCCAGGTGTGATTTCACCCGGAAAGGCCAAGGTGGGAATAATGCCCGGATTCATCCATCGCAAGGGTTCCGTCGGGTTGATTTCCCGAAGCGGAACTTTGACATACGAGGCGGTTGCCCAGGTAACCGCGCAGGGCTACGGCCAGTCGACCTGTGTCGGTATCGGTGGCGACCCGATAATCGGAACGAAGTTCATCGATGCACTTCAGTTGTTCAAGGATGACGAACAGACAGAGGCCGTCGTCATGATAGGTGAAATTGGAGGCACGGCGGAAGAAGAAGCTGCCTCATACATAAAGAAGAATTTTGACAAACCGGTGATCGGATTTATCGCCGGCCGCACCGCTCCTCCCGGACGAAGGATGGGACATGCCGGTGCAATAATTTCAGGCGGGCACGGGACCGCAGACGAGAAGATGGCCGCCCTGAAAAAGGCGGGCATCGTTGTCGTCCAGAGCCCGGCCTTGATAGGCGAAGCGGTGTCAAAGGTCCTTGGCACGAAGTCGAAGAAAAAGACCGTTGTTACGGTTGTCAAAAAGTCTGCAAAGAAAAAGATGATCTCGAAAGCCTCATTGGCCAAATCGAAGAAAAGAAGATAAGACAATAATAATTAGGCGGCGCGCCGGAAGGGACGGGCACGTACCGGCCCGGGCGTAGCAACCTGAAAGGAAAGCTTAACAATATATGAGTCGCACTCTCGCAATATTGAAACCCGATTGTGTTAGAAGAAACCTTATCGGCGATGTCGTCGCAAGGATACAGAAGGCCAATTTCAAGATAGTGGGTATGAAAATGATACGTCTCAGCAAAGAGACGGCCGGAGAATTCTATGCCGTTCACAGAGAGCGCCCGTTTTACAACGACCTTGTGCACTTTATGACTTCGGGTGCATGCGTCCCGATGGTTCTTGAGAAGGAGAACGCATTCGAGGAATTCAGGAGGTTGATCGGTGCAACGGACCCGAAGGAGGCTCAAGCCGGAACCATCCGCCGTGATTTTGCCGAGAGCAAGCAGGAAAATATCGTTCACGGCTCCGATTCTCCCGACAACGCCGGAAGAGAAATATCGTTTTTCTTTTCAGAGCGCGAGCTCGTGGAACTGTATTCTGAAGACGTTCGGAAGTAAAATTGCCCCTCAAGAGACCGCAAACCCTCAGCAGCGACTCCATAAGTAAGAACCCATATTGGGAATACCGGCTTGACAGTTACACGCTGCCCAATGGGGGACACGGTGAATATCACTATGTCCACACGCGCGGGGCGGCGATGGTTGTTGCCCTGGACAATGACGGGAAACTGATCCTCGTTAAACAGGTCAGATACCTGCTGAAGCGGGAGAGTATTGAATTCCCCGGCGGAGGTGTCAAGGGGGAAGACTCCCTTCTCTCGGCGAAGGACGAGCTGGCCGAAGAGGCGGGGTTTTGTGCCGCAAATTGGGAATTGGCCGGCGAGTTCGATCCATACAACGGCGTGACGGATGAAATCTGCAAGGTGTATCTTGCAACCGGCTTGAAGGAAGCAGCTAAAGAGAAAGATCCTTCGGAAGAATTTGAGGTGCTCAAGCTTACGGTGGATGAATTCCAATCTATGGTCGATGGGGGCGAAATATGGGATGGAATGACGCTTGCTGCATGGGGGCTCGCAAAGAAAACCATGCTTCATAATTTGAAGGAGGTTGTGAGATGAAAAAAATGATTCTTCTTTTGATCCCTCTGCTCTCATTAATTTCGGTGCCTTCGCTCTTTGCCGGGGGGAGAGTCAGGACCGGCGATGAAGTTCTTGTGCAGAAATACCTCAGCCTCATCAAAGGCAAGACGATCGGACTTATAACTAACCAGAGCGGCAGACTTTCAGATGGCAGGGATGTCATCGATGTCCTGGACAAGGTCCCAGGTGTCAAGCTTGTCGCCCTTTTTAGTCCGGAGCATGGGATAAGAGGTCAGGCCTCGGCGGGAGAAAAAGTGTCCAGTAATGTCGATGAAAAGACCGGCGTGCCGATCTACTCGTTGTACGGGAAGACGGATAAGCCGACTCCTGAAATGCTGAAAGGGATCGATGTCCTTCTCTATGACATACAGGATGTCGGGACGAGGTTTTACACCTTCATCAGCACGCTCGACCTCAGCCTCGAAGCAGCGGCCGAAAACCACATCGAATTTGTCGTGCTCGACAGGCCCGACATGATGCGGGCAAATCTAGTAGACGGTCCCCTCCTGCTCGACTCATTGCGGTCTTTCATCGGTATTCAGCCCATAACGAGCGTTTACGGAATGACGCCGGGCGAGTTTGCCACGATGATCAATGATGCCCACATGCTGAAGGACGGGGTCAAGGCGGATCTCAAGGTTGTGAAGATGGAAAACTACCGGCGCAGCATGTGGTACGATCAGACAGGCCTCAATTGGGTAACGCCGTCGCCTAACCTTCCGGATATGAATGCCGTGGAAGTGTATGGCGGCAATGTGCTCTTTGAAGCAACCAACGTTTCAGAAGGACGCGGAACGGAGCATCCGTTCGAGACAATCGGCGCACCGTTCATTAACTCGAGGCAGCTTGTCGATCTTCTGAACGAACAGCATGTCGCCGGAGTCAAGTATGAGCCTGTCGATTTCACTCCCCGCTCATTCCCGTGGGCCGTCAAGCCGAAGTACCAAGGCGAAGTCTGTCACGGTGTCAGGATCATTGTTGCTGAGAGAAACGTATTCAAGCCCGTTGAGGCGGGAGTGACTCTTGTCTGGGCCATCCACAAGTTGTATCCGGACTCATTCAAGATGCACGGCAGAGGTTTTGATCTCCGGGCAGGAACGCCGGAAGTGAGAACGATGATTGACGAGGGGAAGACTCCACATGAGATTATTTCCGCATGGCAGCCCGGATTGAAGAAGTTTGAGAAATTCCGCGAGAAATACCTTTTGTACAAATGAACAAGATAAGGATGGGGAGCTGCTCTCTGTTGACATCCATGAATGTTCGCCACAGAAACTCCGGATAAATGGAAACCAGGCCGTTTCTGCCTTTCGCGTGCGGTCTCTTTCTGACTGTAACTCTAATGATGGCTGCGGCACCTCCCGTCTATTGCCAGGAGGATTCGACGAAGGTATCGCACGAGCGCCTCGTCAGCCCGGTCTTTCCGTCCGGTACAATCACCCGCGAGCCGTCATACACCATTTCCGATTCTGAAATAATCTGGAGCGATTACAGGTATTCCGGCGAGATCCTGCAAAGGATCCCGGGGTCCTTCCTTGCGAATATGGATCAGCCCGGGGATCCATCCGAGCTGTATTTCGATGGGCTCGGGGTCGACCACACGAAGTACTTGCTCGACGGGGTTGAGCTGAACGAGCCGACGACTTCCTCCCTGAATCTTTACCACGTGCCGATGGAGTTTGTCGGGAACGTCCAGTACATTGACGCCCTCCGTGCGCCGATCTATCAGTTCAACGCGACGGGCGGCCTTGTAAATTTTCAGACCCACCAGTACAGCGAGCCGGTTCCTTACTCGAAGGTCAGGCACATGGAGGAACCGTACAACTATCTCATAACCGACGGGGTCTTCTCGCAGAACATCGGCTACAATTCGAACATAGATGCCGGATTTGAACGGCAGACGACGGACGGAAGGTTCGACAATGCGGTCTACGACGGCGTAAATATCCGCGCTAAGTACAGATACAGCATTGACTCTACCCGCCAGCTGACGGCAACGGAGGTATACTACCGCACCAAAGGAGGTGCGAATGGCGGGGCGCTTCCATATAATATCAACGCGAACATATTCCAGCAATTTCTAATTCCACTGAGAAGCACGACAGCCAATCTGACTTATCTCCAGCACCATGTGCAGGCAGCTTACTCGCAGGGAGATCCGTACGACTCGACGCAGTTTCTTACCGCCTCGGTCTTCTACGATTACTACAGCTTCCAGTACGGCGACGCGTCCTTCTACCTGGCCAACATCAGCAGGAGGGTAGGTGCGAACGTTCGCGGGAGCGAGAATTTTGCGTTTGGGCGGCTTAATTTCGGTGCGGAAGCGGTGCGCGACGAAAACCCTTACAACAGCCATGCTGTCATTCCTTCGCAGAACAGAATCTCAGGATATGCCGACGAAGAGTTCCACCTGTTCGATCTTGTCAGTGCCGGCGTCTTCGGCAGGGGTGATATTGTATCAGATACGTTTTATCCGGCCTTCGGGTTTCTGTTCGGTTTCAGAAACGAGTATTTCGGTCTCGAAGCAGGGGCCAATATATCGGACCAGGTACCGAGCTTGTCGGAAAAATACTTCGTAAGTCAGAGCTTCACCGGCAACACAAACCTTAAGGCGGAGACCGACAAGCTGCTCCAATTGAAGGCGGGCGTAAGGCTGGGAGAAACCCTGGAATTTTCGCTCAAACCATACATGAGACTCATAGACAATCCGATTTATTTTCGCGAGCAATATGTCGGACAGCCGGCCTACCCGAACATTTCTGTCGTCAATCTGAGTACCAGGAAAATTTACGGCGTCGATGCGGCGATCAAACTGACCTTGTGGAAGTTCGGGGCAGACGGGAATTTTAACTATGTCAGTGAGAAGATCGATGGCGCCGGTGTCAACACGCTGCCGAAATACTATGCTGCAGGTGAATTGTACTATCACGACATTTTATTCAACGGACATCTGAATTTGAGGGCCGGAGTGAGGGGAAGGATCCTGAGCGAATTCCAGGGAAGCGGCTTCTATCCGGAAGCCCTGATTTACTATCCGACCGATTTGAACCAGTATGGTCCATACGGAAGTTCCGACCTGTTTGTTCAGGCGAGAATAGGCAGCGCGGTGATTTACTTCACTTTCTTCAACTTGACTGGGGAGGACTACTTCGTCGCGCCGGTGTACCCCGCACTCAACAGCAGCTTTGGATTCGGAATAAACTGGGAGTTCCTTAACTAGAAAAGTCGGGAAGTTTATTTCGTCGAGTCGATGGCATCGCGAACATGTACAGCGAGGTCGGCTACGGAGTATGGTTTCCCGACCACAGTGTTCACTCCCATCGAAACCAGATCATCGACCTTCTCTCCAATGCTCAAGCCAGTTGCAAGGAGAACGGCCACATCAGGGTTGATTTCCTTCAGGAGCGGGTAGACATCTGTGCCTGTCATTTCAGGCATCAGCATGTCGAGAATCACGAGGTCTATTTCGCTGAAATGTTTCCTGTAAGCCTTCAACCCCTCGATCGGGCCCTCGGCGGTCAGCACTTTATATCCCAATCCCTCCAGGATTTCTCTCGTCAGGTCGAGGAGGGTCGCCTCGTCGTCGATGATCAATATTCTTTCCGAACCGCGCGGCACTTCTGTCGGCACCGATTCTAAGTCGTCGGAAGGAATTTTGTCCGTCGAAGGGAAATAGAGTCTGAACGTTGTCCCGCGGTCCAGCTCGCTTTCAACGGTAATGAACCCCTTGTGGTTCTTCACGATTCCATATACGATAGATAGACCGAGTCCCGTTCCTTTACCGAGAGGCTTCGTCGTGAAGAAGGGCTCGAAGATCTTCCTCTGAATCTCCTTGTCCATTCCGACTCCCGTATCCGAGACTGCCATACAGACATACTTGCCTGCCATAGCATCGGGATTTTGCCTCACTATGTGCGCTGTGAATTCCACGTTCGATGTGGCTATCCGAAGCATCCCGCCCGCAGGCATCGCGTCACGGGAATTTATGCAGAGATTTATTATGACACTCTCAAGCTGACTGGTGTCGGCCTCGATGATGCTTATCGTTGGATCGAGCGTGGTTTCTATCTTGATATTCTTGCCGATGCTTCTTATCAAAATCTTCATCGCATCATTGACGATATCGTTCAATCGCGCCGGCCTGAAGTCGCTTTCGCGCTGGCGTGAGAAGGTCAGAAGCTGGGACGTGAGCTCGGCGGCTCTTTGAGCGGAAGAATCGAGAACGTCGATATATTTCTTCAGATTCACATCTTTTGGAGCGTATCTTCTCCTCAGAATCTCTATGGCGCCGTAAATTGAACCGAGCAGGTTGTTGAAGTCGTGTGCTATGCCGCTCGCGAGCTGGCCGATGCTCTCCATCTTCTGAGACTGGATGAGCTGTTCCTCGAGGGTTTTGGTGTCCGTGACGTCGACAAGGGCGGCCTGGATTGCGGGTTTTCCCAGGTAGCTTATACCGGCAGCCCATCCCTCCAGTGACTTCATCCTTCCGCTCGACGACATTATCCGGATTGTGAACTGAATGTCCCTGTCGGGAGACAGGGCAACCTCGGAAAGTCTTTCGGAAAGCTGCACGTAGTCGTTCGGGTGTACGAGGCTGTCTAAGGGTGACCCCTGCAGCAGGTTGAGGTCGGTCTCGAACAACGCGCCGAGTGTGGGGTTTGCGTAAACTATGAGGCCGTCCTGTACGACGAGCACTCCGAGCATGGAGTGTTCCACAAGGCTTCGGTATTTCTCCTCAGACTCATGTAATGCGTTCTTTACGGATTGTTCAAGCGTAACGTCCCTGCCTATGGCCATGATGCCGGTCACCTTGCCTGCGGCCCGGAGCGTAGTCATGCTCAGTTCGACGATGCGTTCCTCGTTGAACTTCGTAAGAAGTCTCACGGTGTAGCGAGAATGTTCGTCAGGAGAATCGAACTGCTCCTGAATCCTTCTCATAATAGCTTCGGCATTATCAGGATGGGCGATCTTGGAGATAGGTTTTCCCCAGATCTCGTCGGCGGCGTAATTCAGCTGCTCGAAGAATCTCTTATTGGCAAAAACAAACTCGCCGCGATTATTGAACAGGAGCACCATATCGTTGGCCTGTTCAACCAGGTTGCGGTACCTGTTCTCCGATGCTCGAAGCTGTTCCTGGAGACGGCGCTTCTCGGTGATGTCCCGCTGAATTCCCCATATCCTGACCAGGGTGTCGTTCGACTTTTCACCGATGTATGAGTTCTCGAAATAGTGGATATTGCCGTGCTGATCCTTCTCGACGGTCTCGACGTTTGTGATCGAAAAATTCTGTTCGGTGAATTTCACTTTCGATGCGATGTAACCATCCAGGTCGGCGATGAACTCGTAGGCGTGCTTGCCGGTCAACTGAGTGGGAAAATCGAATCCGTACATTTTGGCGAGGGCCTGGTTACACTCGACAATTACGCCCCTATCGACGATTTCTTTCGCCAGCTTGTCTGTCCTCTGATTCACGTCGATGGGCTCGCTGAATTCGATCCTCCAGATCCCCTCAGCGCTGTTTCTTATGAAATTCTCATACCGGATGCGCTGAAGGTCCGCTTCGACTTTTGCCTTCTTTCTTTCCGTTGTGTCGATCGCCGAGATAAGCATGTAGGTGGAACCACCGAACGTGACTTTTGTCCCCCTCATTTCTACTTCGATCTCTTTGCCGTTCTTGTGGCGATATACTTTTGAAGGAATATCTGCAAATCCCGCATCAAGCCCTTTTTGAATGTGTGCGTCTACCACGGGCCGCGGGTCGGTAGCCAGGTCGTATAGAGTCAGCTTCTCTAAATCCGATTCGTGATAACCGAATGAACGAAAGAAGGCCTTGTTCGCCTCAATTATCCTTCCGGTCAGCGGGTCAAAAATGAAAATCGCAGCCGGGACTTGCGCAAGCGCTGATGAGTATTTTTCCCGCAAGGCTCTGTAATTGTCGTCTGTCTCTTTTGAATGAATCATAAGTGACAACTGCTTTGCAGCTGCCGAAAGTGTCCTGATCGAGGACTCTCTATCCGCTTCCGAACCGAATCTCCTGTCAAAAGCACCTATGAGGAGACCGAGGAATTGCGTATCGAATCTCAGAGGATAAACTTCAAGAGTTTCTATGCCGTCTTCAGAGAAGAGTTTTCTTTTGATCGTCTGAAATTCGGATGTGTCTTTTCTGAGGTGTATCGGATTATCTGACTTCACAAAGGGTTTGATTGCGGGTTCGCTGAGTTCCAGCTTCACGCTTGCCGGATGAACGCTCTCGTCGGAAGCCGAAAACAAGAATACGTGCGACTGTTTACTGTCTGACAGGAATAGCGAAATAGAACGGGACTCTGTCAGTCCTCGCAGTCTCTTCTGCAGTTGGGCGGTAATGTCCTTGAAGCTGGCTTCACCAGTCAGTGCCGCCTCACAAGTCTCAGCGAAAGCCTCGAACAACGAATCATTGCTTTCTCTCTTTGAAGACTTGCCCTTAGGGGATTCCTTCGTCATCTAAATCTAGCCTCAGCCTTAAACGGGTTTATGAATTTATCTCAGCAAATATAAAAATACAAACCGACACGCCGAAAAACGCTCGAATCGCGGTTCTCGTTCCCGAGCATGTCACAGGCCCGATCCGGCAGAGTATTTGGCATCCTATCTTCCTCTAACTAATCTTTCCGAAAAATCAGTCCCACGGTCGGAAGGCTCAACCTCTCACAGACAGGCTGTCCTGAAGGACGATAGAAATTGTGAGAACGGGCATTACAGCCGCCGTCAGCGTGTGCGGTCTCATCAAACGCCACCAGGCTCCCCAGTCCGTTCTTGTTCTCCTGCTCCTGTTCATTTGAACAAGGGCCTGAATCTGAACCTCACACCTATCTCATCTTCCGCAAATCTTCTGGCCTTCTCCACATCCACACCGTTCAAGCCTACTGCACTCATGTACACTTCTGGAATGTATCTCTTCGCCTCTTTTGTAAACTCGACCATCGAATCCCATTGCTTTCCGTTTCCGATACCCATGAGCCGCCCGTACTCTGCGGGATCCGCGGAATTGAGGCTTATTGAAACGGCATCTATCAGTCCGGCTAATTCAGGGACAATGTTCCGGTGGTTGATTATGCTGCCGTGTCCGTCTGTGTCGAGCCTGGTTCTCCCGCCGTTGTCCTTAACATAACGCGCCACGTCTTTCACCACCTGAAGTCTTATCGTGGGTTCACCATACCCGCAGAATACAATTTCCTTGAATCCCTTCGGATCGCCGATTTCCCGCACCAATTCTTCCGTCGAAGGTTCTGCCTCGATGTGCAAATTGTATCCCTTTACCATCGCTTCGCCCTTCCGGTCACAGAAGATGCAGTCCGAATCGCATCGCAATGTCAGATTCAAGTAAAGGGAATTCCGAATCTGGTACGTGATTCTCGGGGTCGGCGCCTCGCCTACTCCGAAGAGCTTGTACGCGTTGTATGAAGTAATCCTGCGGATATCAACTGCGGTCAAATCCTGGATCTCCGCTATTTTGTCGATGATGAAGGGAATATAAGCCGGACTGTTTGCGCTCCCCCGGTAAGGTGCGGGGGCGAGATAGGGTGCGTCCGTCTCCACTATGAAATGTTCAGGTTGTATCCGTCTTACCGTGTCCTGCAGCTCCGATGGAGAGTTCTTCTTTCCGAACGTAATCATTCCGCTTATACCCAGGTAGAAGCCCAGTCCGATGGCTCGCAGTGCGACATCATAAGAGGAGTTGAAGCTGTGAAGTACACCGCGCGGCTGAGGATTAATCTGATAGTCAAACCTCTTCGGAAGTACCCACTCTCCGGAGGACTGTCTTTCAAGAATCTCGAAGAGGTCGGAGTCCGATTCCCTGTTGTGAATCGAAACCGGGAGCCTGACGGATTTTGCGATTTCGATCTGGGCCTCGAAGGCTCTTCTCTGTTCTTCGGGTGGAGAGAGGTTGTAATGATAGTCCAACCCTATCTCGCCGATAGCCACGACCTTTTCATGTGATGACATCCGCGCGATCTCATCCAATGCCGCATGGTCGGCTTTGGATGCATCGTGTGGATGGAAGCCGACCATGGCAAAGACTCCATCGTAATTCCCGGCGAGCTCGATAGCTCTTTCGCTGGATGGCAGATCCCAGCCCGGAACGATAACGTACGCTACTCCAGCGGCCTTAGCCTCCTCGATTACCCGGGATGCATCTGTGAACTTCTCGTGATTTAAATGGGAGTGTGTGTCGACTGAATAATTCATTGGGTCCTGATTCTTCCGAGTTCATTTTGTTCGTTTTTGCGAATTCCAAAACTTTATTTGATAATTTCGGCAATCTGAAAGATAAATTCACGGTATGTCACTGAACGCGGTGGGAAATTGTTCCTCGCCCGGTCGCTTCAACGTTGAGAGTCAAAGTGAGGCAATGGCCGTAGGGCATGTGGCAGGTTGTCACAATCGCGTGAGGAATATTTATCCTGAAGGTGTTGAATTTGGCTTAAACGCGGCGTATTTGCGGGCACGGTGTTTGACGTGATTTCTGTCGAGTCCTTTGATCCATTATGATTCTGTTCGGCAAAACTGACAGACAAAACTGACCTGCGGTCTGGATCACTTTACAGAAGTATGCGGACTGTGGGTGTACCTGTGTAGAAACTGGATTCCGAAGCTTGTCTTCGGAGAAGGAGAACAAGGATGATTGAAATTCGCATGCATGGCAGGGGTGGCCAGGGAGGAGTGATAGCTGCCAAGATTCTTGCGTCGGCTATTTTCAAGGAAGGGAGGTTTGCACAGTCATTCCCTTCGTTTGGGGTCGAGAGGAGGGGAGCGCCCGTCCTGGCGTTCACAAGAGTTGATGACAAACCGGTCAGGCTCAGAACTGCAATTTACGAACCGGACCACCTGATCGTATTGGATGCGACACTGATCAAGTCTACCAACGTATTTTCCGGCTTGAAGCACGGCGGAACGATTCTGGTCAATACATCCGTTCCAGTTGAACTCGCCAGGTTTCCGGAAGAGTACACGGTAGGTGTTGTCGATGCCGCCGACATAGCCGTCAGGCACAATCTGGGAACGAAGAGTATTCCGATAGTTAACACTTCAATTCTCGGAGCGTTCTCCAGATTTACCGGGGTCGTAGGGATAGACGCCGTAGTCGAGGCGATTCGAGAAGGAGTCCCGATTATGCCGGACGAGAATGCGGCGGCGGCAATGGAAGCTTACGAAGCGGTCAAGTCGACTGCTTTGGAGCGAGTATCGGGAAAGGTAAAAGTAAATTAAGGGTGTGCTGAAATGGGTCAATACAAATTCACAACTGTCGAAGAGATGCCCCCGTTGGCTTTCTCACTCGAGTCAACGCGCAAGATACCTACCGGAAGCTGGAGGCACGTCAGGCCTATATATAAGGAAAAGTCTTCCCCTTGCGAGATAGGATGTCCTGCAGGAGAGAATATCCCGCAGTATTTTGATCTTGTGCGCAACGGGAAATACGAAGAGGCCTGGCACAAGATTCTCGAGGACAATCCGCTTCCCGGTGTGACGGGACGCGTATGTTACCATCCTTGCGAGGGGCAATGCAACAGGGGACCGTATGACGAGGAGATCGCGATACACAATATCGAGAGGTTCGTTGCGGACAAGAATTTCCGAAACAGAAACCTGCCGCGGTCCGGCGAGTTCCACAAAAGCGAAAAGATAGCGGTTATTGGTTCCGGGCCTGCCGGGTTGTCCTGTGCGTACCAGCTGGCGAGAAAAGGGTATCGTGTGGTTATATATGAATCGGAGCACGAACCGGGGGGAATGCTTCGGTACGGTATCCCACACTACCGTCTGCCGAAAAACATTCTCAACAAGGAGATCGGAGACATCAAGAGTCAAGGCGTCGATATTAGTGTCGATTCCAAAATAGGGGGCAACGTCGCCTGGACTGAGCTTGAAAAGTATGATGCAGTCTTTGTCGCGGTCGGTGCGACCTCCAGCAGAAAGATGGAAGTGGATGGCGAGGACCTGCAGGGCGTATACAGCGGCGTCGAATTCCTTTATGAGCTGAACAACGGCAGGAAACCGAAGGTAGGCAACCGGGTCGTCGTCATCGGCGGCGGGAACACCGCGATAGACGCGGCTAGAAGTGTGTTGCGATTGGGGAAGAAGGTAACGGTACTCTACAGACGGACACGGTCTGAAATGCCCGCGGTACCGGAAGAAATCGAAGAGGCCGAAAAGGAGGGTGTCAAATTCGAGTTCCTTGTCGCACCCGAGGAGTTAACGGGCAATCGTGGAAAAGTCTCTAAAATCGAACTGATCAGGATGAAACTCGGCGAACCTGATGAAAGCGGAAGGCGCAAGCCGGTGCCTCTCAGGAATTCCAATTTCACGCTTCCGGTCGACACGGTGATTTCCGCGATAGGTGAAGCGCCGGATTTGTCGTTCCTGCCGTACTCGTTTCTCAAAAAAGGAGTGCGGATATTCGTGGATGAGAATTATTCCACGGGTGTGCCGGGGATTTTTGCGGGCGGCGACTCCGCGACGAATCCAAACGGGACCGTTGTCAATGCGATCAGGGCCGGAAAGGAGGCCGCAATCTCCATTGACGAATTTCTCGGCTGGAGAGCAAAGTCGGACGGTGCGCCGCGCGAAATCGTGAAGCCGGAAGAGATAAACACCTTCTATTTCCCGCATGAGAAACGTGTCAAAATCCCTCGTATGAAAGTTGACAGCAGCGTTTCCACGTTCAAGGAGGTCAACAAGACCATCAGTGATGCGCAGGCGCTGGAGGAGGTGGAGAGGTGTTTCAGCTGCGGGACATGTCTGCATTGCGACGTCTGTATGACCTTCTGTCCGGACGTTGCCATCAGCAAGGATGAGGCGGGCGAGTATGTGATTGACTATGATCATTGCAAGGGGTGCGGAATTTGCGTGAACGAATGCCCACGCGAAGCCATGGAACTTGTCGAGGAGGAAACCCAATGGGTATGAACGATACAAACGATCTCCGGAAGAAGAACGGCTTGATGCATCCTTCGGTAGACAAGGTCCTGGTCATCGAAGGAACACATGCAGCCTCTCACGCGGTGAGGCTGGCCAAAGTGCAGGTGATTGCGGCTTACCCGATTACCCCGCAGACCGGTGTGGTGGAAAAGCTTTCTGAGATTGTAAGTCACCGGGAACTGAACGCAAAGTTCATAAAAGTCGAATCCGAGCATTCCGCCATGGCATGCTGCATCGGCGCGTCGATAAGCGGCGCCAGGGCATTCACTGCGACTTCTTCGCAGGGACTTGCTCTGATGCACGAGCTTCTTCATTGGGCCGCCGGAAGCAGACTGCCTATCGTAATGGTGAACGTGAACCGGGCCATGGCACCGCCGTGGTCTATTTATGTTGACCATAATGACAGCCTTTCGCAGCGCGATACCGGCTGGATCCAGTTCTACGCAGAAAGCAACCAGGAGGTTCTGGACACGGTCCTGCAGGCATACAAGATTGCGGAAACCGTTTCGCTCCCGATAATGATAAACCTCGACGCTTTCGTCCTGAGCCATACTTCGGAACCGGTTGCGATCCCTAAACAGGAAGTCGTCGACGAGTTTCTGCCTGAACGGAAAGCGTTGTTCAAGGTCGATCCGGCCGAACCGCATGCGTTCGGTGCGTTGATCGGTCCGGAAGCGTACATGGAAATGCGTTACAAACTCTTCCAGGCAATGGAGGATGCAAGAGAAGTTATTCGCAGAGTGGATTCCGAATATTCCGAAAAATTCGGGCGTTCGTACGGCGGGCTGGTGGAAGAATACTGCATGGAGGATGCGGAGATAGTGCTTATGACGTCGGCTACCGCGGTGAGCACGGCACGTATCGCAGTCGACGAGCTGAGAAGTCTCGGCTTTCCCGTGGGGTTGATGAAAGTGAGGGCATTCAGGCCGTTTCCGGTGGATGAGATACGCGAGCTCGCGCAGAGGGTTCACAAGATCGGCGTCATGGACAGGAATATATCGTTCGGCGCGACCGGTATGATCTACCAGGAGACAAAGGCCGTGTTATACAATGCATCCGTCAGGCCGAAATTGTTCGGCTTCATCGCCGGCCTCGGCGGACGCGATATCACTCCGGAAACCATCAAGGACATTTATTCTTACCTGCTGAACCATGATGCACCAGAGAGCGAAACTATCTGGGTTGGTCTCAAGTCCGGGCAGGAGGTCCGGCCGGAGGGCGGAAATGCTTCATCGGCAGCCTTCGGGCAGAACGAAAACGTTTAGGGAGATTATGCAATGGGACAGATAAAATACCAATTACCGCCTGAAGAGATTCTTTCGCCGGGTCATTTTGCTTGTCCGGGCTGCGGTGGAACGCTTACGATGAGATATGTCCTGAAGGCTCTCGGAAGAAAGACAGTAGTTGTCATCCCGGCGTGCTGCTGGTCGGTGATCGACGGTCCTGTCCCGTACTCCGCGGCAGGCGTTCCGGTCTTTCATACCGCGTTTGAGGCTGCTGCTTCTACAGCCAGCGGAATCAAGGCAGGGCTGGAAATGCAGGGTGACCATGAGACGACCGTCGTTGCCATAGCAGGAGACGGCGGGACTTTTGACATAGGGTTTCAGGCGCTATCCGGCGCGGCCGAGAGGAACGAAGACTTCATTTACGTTTGCTATGACAATGAAGCCTATATGAACACCGGCATCCAGCGGAGTTCGGCTACTCCTTTCGGCGCCTGGACTACCACGACTCCGACAGATTCGCCGAAGGCCGAGAAGAAGAAGGATATCGTACAGGTCCTGGCGGCGCATCACATTCCATATCTCGCGACGGCAAGCGTGGCATATCCTGACGACATGATTGCGAAGATTCAGAAAGCAAAGGAGATTCGCGGATTGCGTTTCGTCCACGTCTTCTCGCCTTGCCCCCCGGGGTGGAAATTCGAGCCGGAAGACTCGATAAAAATCTCGAGAATGGCGATCGAAAGCAGGGTCTTCCCGCTTTTGGAAATCTATGACGGGAACGATTACAGATTAACGCATGAGCCCGCGGGAAGCCCCGTGAGGGACTATCTGAAAATGCAGGGAAGATTCCGGCATCTGAAGGAGGCCGACATCGATGTAATTCAGAAGAACGTGGATGAAGAATGGGAGGGGCTAAAAGGTAAGCTTGCTTATTCGATGAAAGTTCACAAATCGAACAACTCGGTCCGTTCTCAAGACAAGGAGGTATCTCTCGCAAAGGCGCAAAGTCGCAAAGGGATCAAACGGAATGTACGATGACTGAGAATGAGTTATCGCGGATCATTGTAGATTTGTGTCTGAAGATTCACAAACGTCTGGGGCCCGGTTTGTTGGAATCTGTGTACGAAGAGGTCCTTTGCTACGAGCTTTCAGTTTTGGGGATATCCTTTAAAAGACAGATCGGGATGCCCGTGGTTTACGGCGCCGTAAAATTGGAATCAGGATTCAGGGCAGACCTAATTGTAGAAGATAAAGTCATTATGGAACTGAAATCCGTAGAAACAATACTTGATGCCCATAAGAAGCAGCTTCTTACCTACCTCAGGCTGACACATCTGAAGCTTGGACTCTTGATCAATTTCAATGTTGCTTTGCTAAAAGATGGGATCAAAAGAATCGTCAATAACTTATGAGCCCCTAGACAGGGAAATTCCTTATTAGGGCTTTAGTAAAATATGATAATGAAGAATTCTATGTACACTTCGCGAGCTTTGCGGCTTTGCGAGAAATATTTTCTCAACTTTGTCGGTAATCCCTTAGAATTGCGGAGGCTATTTGTCATTGTTTAAAATAAGAAACGGCAACCAGATGATTGCTCAAGGCGGGATCGCGGCAGGATGCAGATTCTTTGCCGGCTATCCTATAACACCCGCGTCCGGGATATACAAAACCATGATCGATGAGCTGCCGAAGCGGGGTGACGTTGCGATTAGCTCACCTGACGAAATCTCGGCTCTTGCTTTTTGTGTCGGTGCGTCCCAACGCGGATTCAAGTCTATGACCGCCACCTCGGGCCCCGGGTTCTCTCTGATGGTGGAGACGCTGCAGTATGCAGTCATGACTGAGACGCCGCTCGTGATTGCGCTGGTGCAACGGCTCGGTCCGAGTACCGGCGGGGCCACGCAGGGCGGACAGGGAGACGTGCTCTTTGCAGGCCATTCGATTGCCGGCGGGTACACGATTCCGGTTTTCTCGCCTTCCAATCCGGTTGAAGCATATAACCTCACGATCCATGCCTTCAACGTCGCGGAAAAATTCAGGACGCCGGTAATTCTGCTGACGGACAAGGAAGTCGGAATGACTTCTGAGAATGTGGATTACGAAAAACTGGAAGATGCAGAGGTGGTAAACCGCAAGTACTTCGATGGGAAGAATAACCAGGAATTCAAGACCTACTCTTTCAGGAAACGCGGAGACGTGCCTGAGTTTGTCTCGGTCGGCGGCGACGTTAAAGTCACCGTTACCGGGTCGGCCCACGATATGGCGGGGAAGCTTCAGAAGAATTCGCCCGAAACGATCGCGGTGTTGAGGCATCTGCAGGAAAAGATAGCCTTCCGTTCCAGGGAAATAATCAGGCTTGATCTCGATCCGGCACCGGGTGACGGCGGAACGGAAGACGCGGAAACCGTGGTCATCAGCTACGGTGTGAGCGCCCGCACATCGAGAGAAGCCGTGAAGAACTTGCGGAAACGAGGCAAGAGGGTGTCCTTCCTTAATTTGCAGACGCTGTTCCCGATACCGGACACACAAATTGTAGAGGCCGTCGCAAATGCCAAGTCGATCGTGGTTGTCGAGGAAAATATGCGCGGGCTCTATCGGACCCAGATTGAGAGGCTTTTCCTTGATAAGATTGTGCTCGGAGTCAACGATGTAGGCAGAATGATACCTCCGCAGAGAATTGAACAGACGGTATTAGCCGTAAACTAAAGGACCTTAAATGACAGAAGAGTTAACTGACAATACATCCGCACAGATTCCAAACAGCGGACACAAAACGTTTCTCAAAATCGATGCGAAGTTCCCTTTCTGCAAAGGATGCGGACATCATCACATCACTCACGCCATAAACGATGCCCTTGTGAAACTGAACGCAGAGCCTCAGCATGTAAACATAACCAGCGATATCGGCTGTGTCGGCCTGGTTGACGTTCTCTTCGACACTGTCCATTCGTTTCATACGACCCACGGGCGGTCCACCGCTTTCGCGGCGGGGGTCGAAATTGCCGATTCGGTGCTGGCGGATTCGAAGCTGAAAAACATCGTGGTCATCGGCGACGGCGGTGCGATGATCGGGTTGCTCCACGTAGTCAATGCTGCGCAGCTTAACGTCGATGTCACAGTCATCCTTTACAACAACTTCCTGTTTGGAATGACCGGCGGTCAAAACTCGAGCTTCTCTCCGCCCGATTTTGTGACGGCGACAACGCCGCGCGGGAACATAATTCCGCCGATAGACATCATGGCCCTTCTGGAGGGCGCCAACGCCGGTTTTCTGGCCCGGAAAACTGCTACCGATTCAGACTTGGCCGACACGATCGCCAGCGCAATTGCCTATCCTGGATTCGCGTTGGTCGAAGTCCTGGAACTCTGTACCGAATACGCCCTGCGAGGAAATTCAATCCGCGGAAATAAACTCGCCGAGGTCATACCGGGAAAGGTACTGGAACTCGGGATTATATCCGATAAAAGGGACAAGGTCGAGTTCGGTGAGGCGTACAAGAAGAAATTTCCCAGAATTGAGAAATCGGCTGAATCAAAACAGACCGGGATAGTGCCCCGTTATGGTAATTCCATTGAGAAGAAGACAGGCCTGGTGATCGGTGGGACGGCAGGCGAGAGGGTGCAATCCTCGGCTTACATGCTCGTGCAGGCTGCGGTGCTTTGCGGCGCCAATGCGACTCAGAAAAACGATAATCCCGTGACACAGGGATCAGGTTTTTCTCTTTCGGAAGTGGTGATGTCACGCGAGGAAATTTATTACACGAGCATCGACACGCCGGATATCGTAATCGCCGCGTCGGAAGACGGTGTGCGGGAGCTGGCCGCCCAGGGTGTCTTCAACCGTGCAGGGGGCGACACGCTGGTAATTGCGGACGACGGGTTGGATATTCCCGAATGCCCCGGAAGGATCATCAAGTTGCCGCTGAGACGCAAGTATTCGCCGGCGGACGCTGCTTTTGCGGGAGTTCTGACCGCCATAAAGATGACGGGCATGCTTCCTGTGGAAGCCGTTCGGGAGATAGCCGCGGGGCAGAAGAGAGCAACCGGTCTATTGTCGTTGATCGACCGGGTTCTTGCCGGTAACTGAAGGAGTGAATATGGATGAGGATAATAAGGAAGTCACGGAGACGATAGTCTCGATACTCGAAGAGGCGATCGAGAGTGAAATCGAGTCGGAAAAGAAATACTTACACGCGGCCGAACTGACGTACGACGCACGTGTCAAGGATTTTTTCCTTTCTCTCGCGAGGATGGAACACGATCATAAGGAACAACTGACGGGTCAGCTTGAGGAGCTGAGGGCCCAGTTGACTGTCCTGGGCGAGATGAACGATATGTTCGTCTGACTCAGTTGTACTTCGCCCCTTCGATTACCCAGGTTTTAATTCCCTGAATCTGATTGGCGTTCAGCGGAGAGAACGGCGGAGGCGGCATGATCGGTCCCAGCCCTTCGATCCGCTGAATCAATATGCTGTGAGTCGTGTCTTTAGGAACTACTACCCCCGGGGCTGAAATCAGGCTGAAGTAATTTGTTAGACTAAGGCCGCCAGCCTGCGTACCGTCGTCATGACATCCCGAGTAAGTGCAAGTGATGTTAAACAACGGCTGAACCTGTTTCGAGTAGCTGACGTTCGACGAAGGAAAAACTATGCTCGATTGACCGGTCGCGGAATCGAGAGTATTCTTGCACGCCTGGAGTGACAGCGAAAGGGCTGCGACGAGCACGAGTGCGAACAATGGAATGAATTTCATGTGTCAATTTAACAACCCTTTGCTTCGAATCAATGATACTAAATGGAGCCGTCGCCGGAACCTTTCAAATTACCGGATGATAATGTAAATTTTCTCAATGAAGGCGCTGGTTTTGTTTATTGCACTGGCTATTTACGTTGCCATCTCAAACGTCGAATCGAAACCTATCGAGCCGACTCCAGTAGTTTTTGTGATGCCACGGAAGCGGCTGGCATTTCCACGGCGTCATTGCTCCAATCTTATCAGCATAGGCATCTTTCCGTCAGACGTCGGGGACCTTCGGAACAGCTAAAATACAAGGTGGAAACATGTTTGCTTTGATTGCACTTCTGCTCTTTGGCGGCGTACATACGAATGTCCCGCAGATCGACAGTCTCGGGATTAAGGCGGGCGCGGAGACAAAGTGGTACAGCTACACAAACAAAGAGGCCGGCTTCTATTTCGGTGAGGTGCACGGAATGAACAGGGCGCCGTACCAGGGCTGGACCGTCTTTGGTGATCCTGTTCTGAAGGACTACGCGGTAAGCGTCGACGGGAAGGAATTGGACCGAGCTGATTCCAGGGTGACTGTTTATCCTGACAGGCTCGTGCGAAAGTATAAGTCCGGTATCACGGAAACCTTCACGCTTCTCGATGAGTTCGACGCGTTTGTGGTCCAGCTTAGCGCGCCGAAGGTGTCCACCTTCGACTTCAGGTTACTTTTCAATTCCGCGAGCGCGAAGGACTTCCTCATCAGTGGTGCATGGGCAGGCGTATTCCAGAATACTTCCGTCCCCGTCGGCAATTATGGCCGCTGGGTTGCCGTAGCCGGCCTCAGACACAAGGTAATAAGAGAAAGCTCCAAAGTCGGGCCGTTTGTGTCCCCCGCGATTTTCCAGATGAAGGGGAAAGATGTGTCAATTATAGTCGCGTGCGCGAGGACGGAGATCAATGCGGAATATGCCGCGGTCGGTTTAATGAGGAAGCATGAGGAATTTCAGGGAGACAGGAAAAAAAGGATGCAGGCTGTCCTCAATCGCTCATTCATTCACACCGGCAACGAAAGGATTGATAAGGCAATCGCGTGGGCAAAACTTTCGCTGGATGCCCTCATAACGAACCAGGGAATGAAGGGGATTTGGGCGGGACTGCCCTGGTTTGACGATTATTGGGGGCGCGACACGTTCGTCTCGCTGCCTGCTGCGGCGCTTTGGTCGGGGGATTTCGGGACAGCCAGAAAGATTCTGTTGGATTTCGCCGCCAGGCAGGATACTGACTCGGCAAGCACAAATTTTGGCCGCATACCCAATCTGATTACACCTAAGGAGACAATCTACAACACGGCCGACGGAACCCCGAGGTTCGTTTTCGACGTCTTCCTGTACTATTCTATGACCGGGGACAGAGACTTTCTCTTCGAGATTTATCCTGCGGTTAAGCGGGCATTCATCGGTACGGTAAAATATCACATGGACAAAAATCTTTTTCTTATACACGGGAACCAGGAGACATGGATGGACGCGGTCGGTCCGAATGGCCCTTATACTCCTCGCGGCAACAGGGCTGTCGATGTGGAGGCGCTGTGGCTTCAACAGCTTCTCGCCACAAGATTTCTTTCCTCGTATGTGGGTGACACGGACACACATGCCGCAACGACTGAAATGGCAAAACGCCTGATATTCAACTTCAACAAGAAATTTGTGGATGAAAAAACGGGGTATCTCTACGACCACCTTGACTCGAATGGAGTCCCGGACACGACTCTGCGGCCGAACCAATTATTTGCGAGCTGGGCGGTGAGCAGCCGGGAAGTCCGGGATGATATTCTGAGAACCGTGGTCGAGAAACTCACTTATCCCTGGGGCGTCGCTTCACTTTACCAGGGGGATCCGAATTTCCATCCGTTCCATCATGATGCGCCCTATTATCCACCGGACGCGGCATATCACAACGGTACAGTCTGGGTCTGGCTCACTGGGCAGCTGGTTTCCGATCTTACTGATGAGATGGAACAGGACTTTGCCTTCAGGAGCACGAAGTTTCTGGCTGATGAGATTCTCGACGGGAAGGCTGCCGGGACACTTCCGGAGCTTTTCGATGCCTTTCCGCGCGAAGGGGAAAAGACTCCGGATGAGTCGGGTGCGTTCAGCCAAGCCTGGAGCCTTGCCGAATTCATCCAATCGTTTTACAGAGACTATTTCGGCGTGCAGATGGATGTGCCACAGGGCGGCGTCACTTTGAATCCTCGCTTGCCCGATTCGATCCCGCACGTAACATTCAGATTAAATGGCGGCAACAACAATAACTACGTGATAGCCTACCGCTTCGATAAGGACCCTAAGGAAATAGAGATCGCTCCGGCGGACAGTGTGCGTGGTACGATCTTTAGGATTTTCTTCATGAAGAGTAAAACCGAACAACTTCGGACGTCTTTCTATCTGCAGGGCAAGGATACTGTTCTTCTCAAATTTCCCGGAGATACCGTAACTGCCGAAAAAAACGGCAAACCATTTCAGATCAACAGCCTGGCAGCAAATATCCCTCACGATTCAACTCTGGACCATCTGCGGTTCGAAACCCCTAAAGTGAACCTCGATTGGAAATTTACGAAGGAGGCGGCGTTCAAGATACTGGGTTCGGGAGACATTAAGAAGGCCGATCCCGGAGCAACAATGTTGGCGAGTGTATCCGATACATCCGTCGGCGACACGGGACCGAACGGGAAATATGTCTACCCACTCAATCAGAATTTCAAGCCGGGAATTCTCGATCTCACGCATGCAGATGTGAGTTATGACAGCCACAACGTGTACTTCAAATTGAAATTCAAAAACCTGGTGAACCCGATGTGGCATCCGGAGTATGGGTTCCAGCTGACATTCGCGGCGATTGCGATTGGAGATGGCCGCGGCGGTCAGCGCAATCTCGGTAAGAATTCGAATTATACACTGCCGAATGGATGGGGATACCAAAAAGTAATTTACGTGGGCGGGGGAATTGAAGTCTTCGACAGAGCCGGGAAGAAGATTGCCGCTTACGTTCCGGCGATGGGAGACACGGTCAATACGCTCGGTGATGTCGAAAGTAAGGAGATAACCTTCTCGCTGCCGGTTGACATTGTGGGCCGCCCGAGCAAGGATTGGAGAATTTCCGTCGTGGTTGGAGTGCAGGACGATCACGGCGGCGGCGGAGTGGGAGAATTCAGGACGGTTGCCGACAAGGCGACGGAGTGGCAGGGTGGAGGGAAGGACAAGAAGAGTATGCCGAACATATATGAAGCTCTTTTTCTGAAGTGACCCGTTAGTCTTGGACTGAAACTTTACTGCCGCCCGTTCTTGTTGTGTAACGAAAAGGAAGGCTCATATAAACGGCAAGATCGGCGCGGTAGTAATGGCGGCTGCATTGACTCTTCCCTTGCTCCTTGCCGCCTGTTCAAAGCCGTTTTATCCAAACCCCGTCAGCACACCCCCGCCGCCCGTTGCGGATACGCTGGTAAGTTTTTCGAATCAGATACAGCCGATATTCGACTCCAACTGTGCGGTCACGGGGTGCCATGCCGGTCCCACGCCGCAGGACGGAATGTCGCTTGTTGCCGGGCAGTCATACGCGAATCTGGTGAACATTCCGAGTATCGAAGTGTCGAATTATGACAGAGTAAAGCCGTTTTATCCGGACAGCAGCTATCTCTATTTCAAGATAACCGGCAACAGTATCGCGGGACCAAGGATGCCCTATCTCAGACCGCCTCTACCGGACTCGCTGATTCAAACCGTAAGAACGTGGATCCAGCAGGGAGCCAGGAATAACTGATGCAAGAAGTCGTTGGAAGAGTTCCTCTCTTTTAGTAATATGAAAGTGTTGGTGATGGAGTTCGCCAACTAAAATAAATTTCTGTGAATATGAATGATGACTCCTGTTGCAGACGTTCTGTGGCAGGAGTTTTTTGTTGCATAAATTTGAAGGAAAAAAGTGTTTAGATCGGCGATAGTCTTTATAGGAGGAGGGATAGGATCCGTCCTCAGGTATGCGATATCCGGATGGGTCTATACAATAATGGGAGCGGATTTCCCCTACGGCACTTTTGCAGTGAATATCATCGGGAGCTTCGTGATAGGCCTTTTTCTGACGATTGCAGAGGATAGATTCCTTGTAAATAGCGATATGAGAGCCTTCGTGGCGATAGGGATAATCGGTGGGTTCACGACATTTTCGACTTTCACCTACGAAACGATGGAGCTGTTCAAGAGCGGCTCTTATTTGGCTGCGGCGACAAATATTGTCGGCTCGATCGTGGTCGCTCTTTTCGCAGCTTGGTTGGGAAACATCGTCGGTAAGCTTGTATAGAGATGCAAGTCAGAAACCAATATAGGCGTCGAAAGTACGCTGAAGTTCGCGAATCCCAATGCGCCGTAAGCCGATCTTATTAGGAGCACACGTTCGGTTTTGAACATATGCACGACTGAGGCGAGAAGCTGCGGGTAAGTGATATCCAATCCGTGTTTGTACCGCGGGAGCGCGCGGCTGAATATCATTGTGAGGACAAGGAGCATAAGCGCGGCGGCACCGAATACCGCCCGCCATCCGGCTAATTCAGAAATGATTCCCGCGAGAGTTCGTGCAAGCAAAATCCCGATAAGCAGCCCGCTCATTACCTGCCCGACGACTTTGCCGCGTTCGTGGTCTTTTGCGAGCGTAGCGGCGAAAGGGACCAGTATCTGTGCCACCACAGAAGTTACTCCGATGACGAGGGAAATAGCGATGAAGAACTCTATTGCAGGAAAGTTCATTGTCTGCGGGAGGCATTGCCCGGATGAAAGATCCCGGATTCCTACTCTATCTCCCTGAAAGATGACCCGGCCGCCGATGTCTCTTCGATTGCAGACTTGCGGGAAGCGGCCGCAACGTCCTTACCATCAAATTTCTGATAAGCCTCATACAGGATCTTCGCCAGGTGCTCGACGTTTGCCTCTGCTCCCTGCGATATTTGCATATTGCACGTCCCGCATGTCGTCACGACAGAATCCACCTTCGCATCGCGGATCTGTCCGAAAAGATTTGAGCCGACGCTCATGGACAAATCGTAAAACTGCTTCTTCAATCCGAATGTCCCCGCCATGCCGCAGCACGTGTCTTCTGTCAGTTCGACAACCTCAAGATCGGGAATCATCCGCATCAGTTCTACCGGCTGGCGCGTGACTCCGAGCGGAATCGAGTGGCAGGGATTATGATAAATGACTCGCTTGTTCACGACGCCGAAGTTCGTGTTGAGATGCCCGTCCTCATGAAGCCTCATAAGGTAGGCGGAAAGCTCCACGATATGATCCGCGACTTTTTCTGAGGCGGGTGAATTCAACATTTCAGGATAATCCTCCTTCAAGGCGAGGCCGCAGCTCGGTGCCGAAACGATTATCTCAAATCCCTGGTCCACATAATGTTCGAGCTGTTCTACGTTCCATACCGCGTCCGGAGCCGCTTCCTTCCTGCTGCCGGTCGTTATCTTGGCGATTCCGCAGCACCTCATTGTGTCGAGTACGCGCACGTCGACGCCGTTTCGTCTGAGGACCTCTATCGTCGCAATCCCTTCTCCGTAGACGTCGTTGAAATTCGCATAGCAGCCGGCGAAGTATATGGCCTTCCTCTGTTCATTGGTAGATGGGCGGTTTATGCGGAACCGCTTGTACAGCGGCTTATGGAAGAACGGCATCTGTCTTCTGCTGTCGATTCCGAATATTCTTTCCATCGGCTTTCGCAGAAGTCCCAACCCCAGCATGATGTTGGATATTGTAGGACTGACGGAAGAGGCTGCCGAAAGGACAGGCAGCCTGTTTATGAACCGGTCCTGCCTGGTGCTTCCTGTGTTCTCGATGAAGATAGTCTTTGCCTCAACTACGATTTCCGGTATGTCGATCTGGGTCGGACATTCGGTCAGGCAAAGCTTACAGTTGAAACAGTAGTCGAGTACGTCTTTGAATTCTTTCTTGTTCAGGATGTCGGCCTCAAGATCGCCGTCGATTATCGCACGGAGGAGGTTCCCCTTTGCCCGCGGAGTTGCTCTCTCGTCGGAGGTCGCTCTGGCAGTCGGGCAATAGTTCAGGCAGGCGCCGCAGCCGTGACACTTTTCTATCTCGTGGGCGATCCTCTCTTCATCGAGTGCCGTCTTTGTGCCGATGCGACGATAGCTTTCTCCGTACCTTAGATCGTGGACAATCGAAGTTCCCTGGTCACCGATTATCTTGCCCGGATTTAGAATTCCATTTGGATCGAAGACATCCTTTACCTTTTTGAAAAGGGAATAGATCTCATCACCGTACAATCTGGACAGGAATGGCGTGCGGGAGAGTCCGTCGCCGTGTTCTCCGCTCAGCGTGCCGCCGAGCGAAATCGCCAAATTGTAAATGTCATTTGCAATCGGGTCGATTTTCTCAAGATGGGTTTTGTCCCTGAGATTGAGAAGAACTATAGCGTGTGTATTACCGCTTCCCGCGTGACCGTAAAGGCCATATTGAACGTCGTACCCGCTGAATATTTTCTGCGCGCCGGTTAGATAATCGGGAAGTCTGTCCACCGGGACTGCGACGTCTTCGACGAACGAAGTCTTCTTACCGGGATTCTCTATCTTATAAAAGATTGACGACGCTTCCTTCCTGACCCGCCAGAGTTTGGCCGCTTCTTCCTTGTCGCGGGGGAGTATCTGTTTGCTGGAAAGGCGAAGTGCGGCAAGATGCTTTGACAGTCTTCCCATCTTATCTTCCGCCGCGCCGGATTGTTCTTCTTCGAATTCGAAAATCAGCACGGAAACGAAGTCCTCTTTGAGAAGTTTGTCGATCTGGGGATCGAGTCCGAGTGCGGCGTTGGCGAAAGTCTTGTCGAGCATCTCCACGGCTGCCGGTCCGAATTGCAGCGATTCGTTTGCCGCGACGGCGCACGATTCGTAGGAGGGAAAATAGGCGACAAGGTTCCTCCTTTCCGCAGGAATCGCGGTAAGCTTAAGCTTGGCCTCGACCGTGATTCCGAGCGTCCCTTCGCTTCCGCACAACAGCCTAGTGAGGTCAACACCGTCACCCTGAAGGGCATCAGGAAGATTGTATCCTGATGAATTCTTGGGTGTTTTTGGGAATCTCTCCCTCACAAGCGCCCGTGAAGGCAGGAGCAATTCAGCGAGAGTACCCGAGAATCTTTCGTCTTTAGAATCGGGAGAGATAGTCCTGAGTTCCCCGTCTGCCGTGACAATTTTCAACTCGAGGATATTGTCCTTGGTCGATCCATACTTGACCGTATGTGCCCCCGCGGCGTTCGTTCCGATCATTCCGCCGATAACGCATTGTTTGCCGCTCGACGGGTCGGGACCGAACATGAGCCCGCGAGGTTTGAGAGACTTGTTCAGCTCATCCAGCACGACCCCGGGCTGGACCCGGACTGCGCGGTTTTCCTCTTCGACGCCCAGGATATTTCTGAGATGCTTGTTGAAGACGAGGATTACTCCGCTCCCTATGGACTGCCCTGCGAGGCTTGTCCCCGCGCCGCGGCTCGTGATCGGGATCCCGTGCTCGTTGCAATAGCGGGCAACCTCTACCACGTCATCTACGCTCTTTGGAACGACGACGCCCAGTGGCTGGACTTTGTAAATACAGGCGGCGGTGCTGAAGAGGGTTCTGGATATATCGTCGAAAAGAACCTCGCCCGAAACGCGCCGCTTCAGATCCTGCTCAATGCTGCGTGTCTCGCGCTTCATCTTTCCTTTTCTTTTGGGAGGCGTCCTTCGTCCAGCCGTTCCTGTCCCTGAATTGCGAAATCAGTTCATCCTCGCAGGCATCGGCCTCGAGCTGGAAGGTGGGGTGTTCGATATTGAACCTGACAGCGAGCTGCTCTTCAAGCTCGTCGGTTATTCCGATTGTCCGGCTGAGCTGCATGTCTTCCACGACAATGTGCGCCGAGAGGGCGCGGAAGTTCGACGACAGGCTCCAGATATGGAGATGATGCACGCTTTTTATTCCGGGGAAGCTTCTTATGTACGAGGCCACTTCGTTGAGGTCGATGCCGCGTGGCGAACCCTCGGTCAGGATGTTCGTAGACTCGAGCAGAAGATCCCACGAGCTCTTGATGATGAATATGCCGATGACAATGGACAAGATGGGGTCGAGAATCTGAAAATTGAAAAATGAAATAAGAACCGCCGTGACGATCACTGCACCCGATTCGAGTGTGTCCGTCGTCAAATGAAGGAAGGCACTCTTGAGATTGAGATTCTCTTTTCGATGATCGCGCAGGAGCAATACGGAAAAAAGGTTTGCACCGAATCCCGCAGCCGCTATTATTATCATCAGCCGCGAGTTGATCTGCGTGGGATGCGAAAACCTGGAGATCGCCTCGTAAATGATGTAGACTCCGATGAGAACCAGCAGGACAGAGTTTATGAATGCGGCGAGGATTTCGAAACGGAAGTAGCCGTAAGACTTCCGCTCGTTCCCGCTCCAGCTCATTGCCCGGGTCGCAACGAGGCTTATAATCAGCGCGATGAAGTCGCTGAAATTGTGCATTGCATCTGAAACAAGCGCCAGGCTGTTGGAGAACACTCCTCCGATGATCTCCGCCAGCGCGATCGACCCGTTCAGCAATATCGAATATGAGAGCCGTCTCTCGACTCTTTCGTGACCCTTCATTGATAAAATTTGAGAAGTTGAGGCCTGAGAATCAACTGAGGGGGACGAGACAGAAACCCGGAGGGGGCTTCACAGCAAGCACCCGGCGAACCTGGCAAGACTCCTTACTTTCCCAGGAGATCAGCTATACTCGAGTATACCGCTTCGGCAGGGAGTTCCTTCATGCACTTGAATTTGACATCTGTTCTGGAACAGGTCAGCGGTCGCGGTGAGTAATAGAAGCATGGCGAACAATCAAGGTATAACGAGGCAATTCTGTAGTCGGTGCCCCACGGGCCCGAATAGACAGGATTGATGGGGCCCATAAGCAGAACCGTCTTGCGCCGGAGCGCAGAGGAGAAATGAAGGAGGCTCGAGTCGTTCGACACGAAGACGCTGCAGCGTTCTATAAGTGCCGCGGTTTGCCCCATGGTTTGTACGTCTGCGCTGAAGACCGACACGGATCCGATCTTCCTGACAATTCCGTCGCGAAGATCTTTTTCTTCGGGTCCGCCGAATATCATAACCCTGGCACCGAGTCTGTCGACCAGAAGTTTTCCCAATTCCGCAAACCTCTCCGGCGGCCAACGCTTATTTAGGTGATTCTTAAGCGTGGATCCCCCCGGGTGGAAGCCGATGACGAGATCGTCTTTCCCGATGTTTCTTTGCGCGCAGAACTGTTCGGCGTACTTCCGCTCGTCATCGGACAGCGGGAAGTCGAGTCCGGGTTCATCTTGGAATGAGCCGCCCAGGAGCTTTCCGAAGAGTCTGATGTTTTCCTGCACGTTGTGCAGCCGACTGTCCTCGACGATCCTGACATTGTTGAGAATTCCAAGCTCCCTCCAGTCTACGTGCGAGTATTTCACCGCGGCCCGCTGCTTCGCGCCGATCAGGAAGCTTATCAGGCTATACTCTTTTCGATTTGAAGGGTAGATGTTTAAGGTTGCGTCGTATTTCCCGCGCAGCGAGCGCACGAACTTGAGTGATTTGATCACCCCCTCTTTCATGAAATTGAAATAGAGGACTTCGTTTACGTTCCTGTTTCTCCTGAACACCTC
Organism: Bacteroidota bacterium; assembly: GCA_021825585.1. Lineage (GTDB taxonomy): Bacteria > Bacteroidota > Ignavibacteria > Kryptoniales > JAKASW01 > JAKASW01. Next base: position 77,333 of record JAKAGT010000011.1, read on the forward strand.
TTCCGATCCCCTGAACATCACGAGGACGTCGATCGTCAATTCCGGGCTGAAGCGTTTCGCCACAGCGAGTGCAGGTGTGGAGAGGAGTGAATCGCCGATTCCGGGAAGGGCTATGACGAGAATTCTCATCTATTCTGGGAACTGCCCACGCGAATTGAAATATCTTCGGACTGCAACTGAAGAAGTACGGTCACTATGGTTTCTTGCCGACTACGCCGCACGAAATCGATGTGTTTATAACTACGGAAGTATTGCGGAGAGACTCGCGGACTTTTCTTCTCATATTCGAGAGAGGCTTGACCGGAGTCGGATTGAGCGGCAGTCCCACACCGATCTTCTTGAATGCCTCGCGGACCACCCGGTAAAACAAACTGGGGTACATCCATTCTCCGTATTTGTAAACGGGCTGAACGCCGAGAGATCGCAGGAGTCTCTCAAGTTCGCCGACCGAAAACTCCCGTTCCCATCCGGCAAACCATTTGTCCATTGCGATCAGAATATGCTTCATAACGGTGTAGATGTGATATCGCTGTGGGACGTCAACCAGAAGGAGCCCGCCGTGTTTCAGGACCCTTATGTTCTCCTTAAGCAGTGAAGTCGCTTGCTCCTCCCGGAAATGTTCCAGGAGACCCTGGTGGAAGACTACGTCGAAGGACCCGTCCGGGAAGGGGAGCGAGAAGGCGTTTCCGCCGACCGGGCTGACCGGAATTTTCTCTTTCTCCGCGAGATTCTTGATGATCCTGAGAGAGTTGGTGGAATAGTCGAGCATGAAGATGGAAGCTCCTTTTCCCACCATTCCAAAACTGTCTCTCCCGGTTCCAGCACCCACTTCCAGAACACGTTTGCCTCTCAGGTCGATTATCTTCTGCAAATTTCTTAAGACACGGTCGTCGTTTGAGTAAACTTCATGGACCTCTTTTTTCTCCGACCAGAAATTATCCCAATGTGATTTTGTGGATTCTCTTCGTGCTGGCGATTCCACGGCTTGATCTCTATTCATAAATAAATTTGTCTTTATTTGCCGACAGAGTCAACCTGCGTGTTGCTTCTGCTCTTCATAATTGTCTGAAGCTGTGCTATGCGCGCCCGGATCCCGGCTTCGTTCGGAAAGATCGCCTGAAGTTTCGTGAGGAGGTCGATCTGTTTCTGATAATCCCCCTGCATGTTATAGATATCGAGAAGTATCGAGTAGGGATTGTATGCTGATTGCACATCCATCGGGTTCCTCTCGATGGCATCCTTTGCGTCTTTTTCAATCACAGCGGCATATTTCTCAAATTGCGGCCGGGCATTTACCAGGTAATACATCCGCGCGACGTCGGAGAGGATCCTGTAGTCCATGGGCACTGCCTCGATAGGGATCTTCTGCTCCATACGATCGAGAGCGGCGATCACGGATGCCGTATCGGACCGCTGGTAGTAGTATGCCGCCATACGCATGAATGGATTGCGGTAGTTGAGAGTGAGGTTCCTTGCGTTCTCGTCATAATAGATGTTCGGATCGTTGAGGTTCCTGAACAGGAATCCGTAGTGTTGCTCGGTGTGAAAAGTGCCCGGACTTTCAAAGAGACACTCCTTCATGATTTCGGAGTTCATCTTGTACTGCCCGCCGTCCACCTGTTGCTGATACGGCATTACTTCAAAAGCCATTCCCTGCATCTCGAGGAAATTGTCCAGGCCGATGAAGTTGCTCGGTGCGACGGTCACTGAGAAGTAAATCGGACGCAGCCATTTATTTGTCTCGAGAATATTGCGCACGAGTACGTCCTGTATCCTGATTCCCTGCGCTTCTCCTGATCCGATTGTGGGCCTCATGATGAATTGCATGTAGCCCCTGTTTGTGATCGACGTATCCGTCACTCCGTATCGCACATAAATATCTGCCGGGACGGGGATGCGGATTGCTGAGCTTCGCCACGCCACCGGACCCTGCGCGACCTGCTCGACTTCCGCGTCGGTGAAACTGATCGGCACTTTTGCCGTCCCGTGCGGGGTCTCGTTCTTCAGTTGGAGAATGTACCAATCGGTGTTTGCAAGGCTGAGGTTGACGATTCGGATATCGGTGCGCACGCCCATAACTTCCTGCAGGTACCATAGGGGAAATGTGTCGTTATCGCCGTTGGTGAACAGGATCGCATTCTTTTTGCACGATTGGAGGATATTGTATGAATAATCCCACGGCACATAGTTGCCGTGTCTGTCGTGGGTATACAGGTTCTCGGCAAACATGTTCAACGGCAATATCAGGAATGCGACAAGAGTCACAGCCGCCGCTCCCAATAGTTTGGCCCTGCGCTCCTTCAAACGGTCGGCTACCAGTTCGATGATGCCTGAGACTCCGATGCCTATCCAGAGAGCGAGTGTGAAGAATGCGCCCACATAGAAGTAGTCACGCTCTCTCGGCTGAGGCTCTGCCATGTTGAAGTAAATGGTGAGAGCCGCGCCCATGGTAATGAACAGCGTGAGAAAGGATAACGCGAATTTCCAGTCCTTCCTGAAATGATACCACAAACCGAACAGGGCAACGAACAACGGAATCCCGAAGTATTTTGCGGGATACCCTCTCACGCCGCCGAACCAGCCCTCCGGCGCTTTTGCGAGTGCAACAGGCGCATCCTGTATGTCACCGGCTCGTCCGACGAAGTTCCAGCCGAGGTACCGCAGGAACATATGATTGAACTGGTAACTCCAGAAGAAGTCCCAGTCCGAAGAGTACTTCTGATAATTCCGGACATGAGCCGGATCATTGACATCCCAGCGCCGCTTCAGCATAGACGGCTGTTCGCCGTACTGCACGCGGTTCAGGTAGTTGACGAGTCTCGTCAGCGAGTTCGGGTTGTTCTCGTTAATCGGCGGCTGTGAATTCGCACGGACGAGCACGAGTGTGTAAGTAGAATAGCCCAGGACAACGAGCAGTGCGGCCGTGAGGGACACGCTCAGGATTTTCTTCTTCTGCTCCTCTGCCCTGTAGATTTCATAAATCGCAAAGACGACAAGCGCAAGCGGGAGGAGTTTCAGAGCGAAACTGTCCGTGATGTGAATCGGGCCAATCTCGACATCTCCGTCGAGGATTCCGGGAAGCCATTCCACGATAACCGGATATATGATTCCGAACGAGAGGACCGTGATTATTCCGAAGTAAAAGAATGATTTCCACTGAAACTCGTTGTATCTGAAATAAATAAGGAGTGCAACCGTGAAGTAAGCCAGAAGACTCAGTTGATGCACGCCGATCGAGAGTCCCATCATATACGCTATGATGAGCAGGTATTTCTCGTTGCCCGGCTCGTCTGCTCTTTCGTACCAGATGAGTCCCAGCCAGACAACGCATGACACGAAGAACATGCTCGTTGCATACACTTCCGATTCGACGGCATTGAACCAGAATGTGTCCGTGACGGAGAAAAGAAGCGCTCCTATTGCCGATGCGCCGAAAACTGCAACCGCGCTCATAACGTCGCCGGGGAATTCTCTCCATCTTGTAATTACCCTGACGCCGATCAAGTACATAAACATCACGGTGAGCGCGCTCATGAGCGCGGAAATGAGGTTTATGCGGAAGCCTGGGTCGCTGACGAATGGGAACATCATTGCGACTCTTCCGAGAAGAGAAAAAAGCGGTGCGCCCGGCGGGTGGGGAACCTCCATCGAGTACGCGGTCGCGGCAAATTCTCCACAATCCCAGAATGCGACAGATGACTGCGTTGTTGCCGCATACATCACCAGCGTAAGCACGAAAATGCCCACAGCTATATAACGATTCAACTTTTGGTAGTTCATGATCCTCCTGACATTGGATGATGCGTTGCGACAATTTACCGGCAGAGGGAAGAAAAAACAAGGAAACGGGAGGCCACTCGATGGAGAAGCTGATGTGTCCGCTTTCTTAGTTGATTTCACTCATTGGAAATCTTCGCCGGAAGAAATAAATTGTAGTTGTTCGTTTGCCCCTGTAGCTCAGTTGGATAGAGCAAGAGTTTCCTAAACTCTGTGTCGCGTGTTCGAGTCACGCCAGGGGCACCAGAAGTGTAAGCTCCAAGAATCAAGTTCCAGGATCCAAACAATAGTTAAGTTCCAAATGGGCCGCTAAACTCACACGGGACTTGAAATTGCTCATCCGGTGAAGGGGACTTGCTCTACCCAAACGGGCGAATAAGGTGCGGGGTATTTCGTGAGGAGGCAATTGGAGCTTCGTGGTTGAGTTGTAACTTGTCTGGAACTTGGAGATTGGAGCTTAAGCAAAAATGGTGAGATTAAGTACCTACTTCCTTCCCACTCTGAAGGAGAATCCGACGGATGCTACTATGGCGAGTCACCGGCTGATGGTGAGGGCCGGACTGATTCGTACCTTGGGTGCCGGAATTTACTCGTGGCTCCCGATGGGCTGGAGAGTAATGAAGAACGTAATGCAGATCATACGCGAGGAGATGGACGCCATCGGCGCTCAGGAATTCCAGCTCCCAGCTCTGAATCCCATCGAAATCTGGGAACAGACCGGAAGGGTTGAGGCGTTTGGAGACACCCTGTTCCATCTGAAGAACCGCCCGCTGGTACTTGCCCCGACGCATGAAGAAGTGTTTACCACGATTGCCAAAGACAACATCAAGTCGTACCGCGACCTGCCCCAGATTTGGTATCAGATCCAGACCAAGTTTCGGAATGAGCCGCGTCCCCGTTCGGGCGTAATACGCGGCCGCCAGTTTTTCATGAAAGACTCTTACACATTCGACAGAAGCTTTGAGGACCTTGACAAGAGTTACCTGGCACACCGCGAAGCTTACAAAAAAATATACCGCAGGAGCGGATTGAAGTTCTTCATCGTCGGAGCTTCAAGCGGCGCTATGGGCGGAACCGGTTCGCAGGAATTTATGGTTGAGTCGCCGGACGGCGAGGATACCTGTGCGCTGTGCGACAGTTGCGGTTATGCCGCGAATCTCGAGGTGGCATCGAGCACATTGAAGCCTCTCGGAAGACTGGACGGCTCGAAGCCAATTGAGGAGATACACACTCCGAACATCAAGACGATCGATCAGGTCGCGGAATTTCTGAGAGTTTCCACCGAGCGCCTGGCTAAGTCGCTCGTTTACAGGGTTGACGGAGCACCCGTATTGATCCTTATGTCCGGCAACGACCAGCTCAACGAAGCCAAGTTGACGACCGCACTCGGCAAGACCGCCGTGCCGATGGAACCGGAAGAGCTCGCCCGCTACACAGGAGCCAACGCAGGATCGATCGGCCCGGTGGGGCTGAAAAATTTCAGGATCATTGCCGACAAGAGGCTCGAAGGCGCAAACGAGCTTACAAGCGGTGCAAACAAAGATGATTATCATATCGTGCATGTCGACCTTAACCGGGATGCAAAGATCGAAGGCTATTACGACTTGCGTACGATTGAAAGCGGCGAGCCCTGCCCGAACTGCAGCACATTGCTCAGAATCGTCAATGCCATCGAGATCGGTCACATTTTTAAACTCGGCACCAGGTACTCGGGTTCGATGCACGCGAATTACCTCGACGAAGCCGGTGTAGAAAAACCGATCGTGATGGGAAGCTACGGCATCGGTGTCGAGCGAATCATCGCCTGCCATATCGAGCAGAATCACGACGATAACGGTATTATCTGGGACAAGTGCATTGCACCTTTCGACATTCACCTCGTTTCGGTGAACATGGACAACAAGGAAGTTCGCGACACCGCAGAGAGACTCTTCGGTGAGTTTTCCGAGGCGGGGATCGAAGTTCTCTACGACGACAGGCAGGGAGTGAGTCCAGGCTTCAAGTTCAAGGACGCAGACCTCCTCGGGATGCCCTTGCAGGTCATAGTCGGCGACCGGAATTTGAAGAACGGCAACGTTGAGTTGAAGTTCAGGAGAAACGGCGAGAGGAAGCTCGTCGCCGTCGCCGAAGTGCTCGGGGAAATTCGGAATTTATTAAAGAACTAATCGGGATTCATCCCCGGGCTCCGATTCTTGCGGATTTGGGCGTGCGCCGGAGGATTTCTTTCGTCCGATGTGACGTGTAATTTTGGGAGAGTGCGATGAGGCACAGACTTTTTATAGGTGGGAAACGGGTTGAGACGAAAGAGATTGCGACGGTAGTTAATCCGTACGACGGCACTCTTGTCGGTGAAGTATTCATGGCCGGTGAGGCGGAGATGGAGGAGGCCATCGCCGCTGCCGATAGGGCTTTTGAGGTTACCAGAAAACTCCCATCCTACAAGCGTTCGGAGATCCTCGTAAGAATTGCAGACGAACTGCGTACACGCAGGGAAGAGCTCGCGAGAACCATGACCCTGGAGTCCGGGAAGCCGATCCAGTACACCCGAGGCGAAGTCGACAGAGCGATGCTGACATTCTCATATGCCTCGGAAGAATCGAAGAGGATCCCGGGCGAGGTTGTGCCTTTGGATCTAGCCGCGGGTTCCGAGAAGCGTTGGGGTGTCGTCCGCCGTTTTCCAATCGGTGCGATCGCGAGCATCGCCCCTTTCAACTTTCCGCTCAATCTCGCGGCACACAAGATTGCGCCCGCTCTTGCCGCCGGAAATACCGTGATTCACAAGTCGCCTCCCCAGACGCCGATAACTTCCATGATTTTAGGCGAAATTCTCGCAAATTCTGGGCTTCCTGACGGTGCGGCCAATGTCGTCGCCTGCACGAACGAAGCAGCCGAAAAAATGGTGCTGGATCCCAGGCTGAAGATGCTGAGTTTCACCGGAAGTCCGAGGGTGGGATGGTATCTGAAATCAAAAGCGCCGAAGAAGAAGGTTGTACTCGAGCTCGGCGGCAACGCGGCTGTGATTGTGGAGCCGGACGCGGACATCGATTTCGTAGCTAGGCGCCTGTCGCTGGGAGCATTTTCGAACGCAGGACAAATCTGCATCTCGGTGCAGAGGATATATGTGCACGAGAAGATTTACGACCGATTCAGAAAGAAATTTCTGGAGGAGACCAGAAAGGTTAAGGTCGGCAATCCGCTCGATGATGATACCGTTGTCGGGCCGATGATAAATTCGATAGAGGCCGATCGGGCATTCAAGTGGATTCAGGAAGCGAAGGCGGCCGGTGCGAAGATTCTTGCCGGCGGCGGACGAAACGGAAACATTTTGGAGCCGACGGTATTTGAAAGTGTCCCGACAAATGCTAATCTTTACTGTGAGGAGGCGTTCGCACCTGTTGCGATCCTGGAAACTTATTCGGAATTTGACGAAGCAATTCGCAAAGTGAACGACACCAGGTTCGGGCTGCAGGCGGGAATATTCACAAACGATACTAGAAAGATTTTCAAGGCGTTCGACGAGATTCAGGTTGGTGGTGTGATAATTAATGATTATCCGACGTACAGGATCGACAACATGCCCTATGGAGGCGTCAAGGACTCGGGCTTCGGCCGCGAAGGGCTGCGGTACGCAATTGAAGAGATGACGGAGCCTAAGCTTCTTGCTTTCAACATCGCTTGAGCTGCTGTAATCACGATGTCTTTACACCAGAGGCAAACTTGAAACCGATTTTTGTTCCATTTGCGGTTTTGTTTTCGTCGTGTGCTCTCTTTACGCCCATAGCGACTGTGAATCTTCTTAAAGTGAGCTACGACTATGAACTCGGCGCTTCTGATACGACAGAAACTGTTTTTGATCTTAATACTCGCATTCAATTTGAGTTTGATTTGAACGGTTCAAACAGGGTAGGAGTTCAGCCGGGAGATTCCCGCTATCTCGCAACCGACGTGAAGCCGGGCTGGTATTACGTCGATGTGATCGGTGCAAACATGTGGGTTCGCGGCATGCCGCTCTATCTGACAGGAGGCGACGTCGTCTCTCTGGAAGTGACGAATAACTACATCGATGTGGACGGTCACCCTTATTTCAACGCTTACCAGGAGAAGAGTACGCAATACCCATTCACACCGATGCTTTCTCTGAGCTGCACCGGATGCACTGCCGAGCCGCTCTTAAAATTCGACGGCAATCAGATTAACTATATCGCGCCTTGGGTCTCTGTCTCGGCCGGCTGGCACACTATAGAAATCTACAGCCCGTTTGACAACGTTCAGCTCTACTACAGGACTCTTTTTGACAATTACACAGTGACGCGATTCAACCTTTACCCGGTAAAAATAAATTAGTTATGCCACAGTTCGTACATTTACACAATCATTCACATTACAGCCTGCTCGACGGGGCGTCCCAGATAGACGATATGATCGAACGCGCCGTGGAGCTGAAGATGCCCGCGCTCGCACTGACAGATCACGGTGTGGTATTCGGAGCGATCGAGCTCTACAAGCATGCGCAGAAGGCGGGCATCAAGCCGCTGGTCGGCTGCGAGATGTACATCGCAAAAGGGAAGAGGAACGAGAAGAACGGCTATAATCATCTGACCGTCATCGTCAAGAATTACGAAGGCTACAGCAACCTGATTAAGCTCGTGTCCCTCGCACATCTCGAGGGTTACTACTACAAACCGCGAATTGACTTCGAACTTCTGGAAAAATACCACGAAGGACTGATCGTCCTGAGCGGGTGTCTGAGCGGACCGGTCTCCGAGCCGATAGTAAACGGCAACCTGGAGAGCGCCAGGAAGGCCGCACGGATGTACAAGGATCTCTTCGGCGAGGACTATTATCTGGAGGTTCATAGTCACGGGCTGGAAGAAGAGAAGCGGGTCCTTGCCGCTATGCCGAAGATTGCCAGGGAGATAGGGGCTAAGCTGGTCGCGGTTAACGACGGCCACTATCTGAAGCGAGAGCACGCAATTCCCCACAATATCCTCCTTAACATTTCGCAGTCGAGCAACGGGACAAAGGATCCCACCGAGCTCCGATATAAGGTTCCCGAATTTTATTTCAAGAGCCCGGAGGAGATGGAAAAGGCTTTTATCGACTACGATTTCGGCGGGGCCGCAATTGAGAATACTCTCGAGGTTGCCGACAAATGTGATTTGAAGCTTGCGCTGAAGCAGGACCTCATGCCGCGCTTTCCAATCCCTGATAACGCCGGAGTCTCGAGTCCCGAGGAGTATTTCGAGAAGCTTGCGCGTGAGGGACTGGAGAAGCGGTACGAGAAGATAACTCCGGAAATTCAGAGCCGTTTCGACCACGAAATCGCAATCATAAAAAGGATGGGATTTCCCGGCTATTTTCTCGTGGTTCAGGATTTCATCAATAGCGCCCGCGCGATGGGTGTAAGAGTCGGCCCCGGAAGAGGGAGCGCTGCCGGGAGCATAGTGTCGTATTCGCTCGGCATCACCGATGTCGACCCGCTGCAATACGGCCTGCTGTTCGAGCGGTTCCTGAATCCCGAACGCGTTTCGATGCCCGATATAGATGTCGATTTTGCCGATAACAAGCGCGACAAGGTTATCGAGTATGTGAAGGGGAAGTATGGCGAAGAGTCGGTCTGCCAGATAGTCACATTCGGCACGCTGTCATCGCGCGCGGTCCTCAAAGATGTAGGAAGAGTCCTTGGTATTCCGCTGTCGACCATCGACTCGATAACCAAGCAGATACCGGTGATACTCGGCCGCGTGACGCCTCTGCAGGAAGCGATCGATACGATACCCGAGCTTCGCTGGGTCAAGGAAAGCAACGACCCGAAGATAAAGCAGCTTATCGAATATTCCGTGGTTTTGGAAGGGACTAACCGGAATGTCGGCACGCATGCTGCCGGTGTGGTTATAGCTCCGAGCGACATCTCCAGGTATGTGCCGCTCTACAAGACTCCTTCGACTGAGGTCATCACCCAGTACGAGTATAAGAGTCTCGAGGAGATCGGGCTTCTCAAGATGGACTTCCTCGGACTGAGGACGCTGACTGTAATTGAAGATACTCTTCGGATGATCCAGGAGAATCATAATAAGGATATAGATCTCGCCGAGATCCCTCTCGACGACAGTAAAGTGTTTGAGCTGTTCAGCGCCGGGCAGACTGTTGCCGTGTTCCAGTTTGAAAGTGCGAAGATGCAGGAGTATCTCAAGAAGCTGAAACCTACGTCGATCGACGATATCATAGCGATGAACGCTCTATATCGCCCGGGACCGATGGACATGATCGACGACTTCATCGACAGGAAGCTCGGGAAGAAACCGATAGAGTATCTGCATCCGAATATGGAGAAAATTCTCCGCCCGACGTACGGAGTGATGGTCTACCAGGAGCAGGTGATGCAGATTGCCAACGAGATAGCAGGCTTTACGCTCGCCCAGGCAGACATGATGAGACGCGCGATGGGCAAGAAGGATAAAGACCTGATGGCCGAGCAGAAGAAGCAGTTCGTCGAGGGGGCCGCCACCAAATCCATCGACCGGAAGCTGGCGGGCGAGATCTTCGACTTGATCGACAAGTTCGCCTCCTACGGTTTCAACAAGTCGCACAGCGCCGCTTATTCCGTTCTCGCTTACCAGACCGCGTACCTGAAGGCATACTTCACCGCGGAGTTCATGGCGGCGACCCTCACCAGTGAAATCGGCGACATTAACAAGATGACGCTTCTCCTGGACGAATGCCGCAAGCAGAAGATAGAGGTGCTCGGTCCGGACGTGAACGAGAGCCATGCCACTTTCTCAGTGACCGACGGAAAGCTGAGGGTCGGACTGAGCGCTATAAAGAACGTCGGCGTAGGTGCTGCAGAAGAGATCAATCGGGCCAGGACCGAGGGTGGAAAGTTTGAAAATGTATTTGACTTCGTAGCGAGAGTCGATCTGAAGTCGGTTAACAAGCGTGCGTTGGAGAGCCTGATCAAGGCAGGCGCCTTCGACTCGCTCGGACACAGGCGCGCGCAGTTGGCCAACTCCTTCGAGAGGATTGTCCAGTTCGGTCTGTCTGTCCAGGAAAGCAGGACAAGCTCGCAGTCTTCGCTTTTCGACCTGATGAACGCGGAGGAGAAGAAGCTTGCCACGTATCCTACTCTTGATGATGTTCCGGAATGGAGCCAGGGCGAGAAACTGAATCGCGAGAAGGAGCTGCTCGGTGTCTACATCTCCGGCCATCCGTTGCTGAAGTTCGAGCAGGAGTACAATTCGTTCACGAACATCAGGATCGGGGATGCCTCAACGCTGCAAGGCGTGACCGGGGCCAGAGCCGCCGGGATCGTCGTCGATGTGAGAAGGAAGATCGACCGCAAGGGGAACACGATGGCCTTCGTACAGCTCGAGGATTTTACGGGGAAGGGGGAATTGATTTTCTTCTCCGACGCCTATGCCAAGTATCAGGGCATATTATATCCCGACTCGATAATCCTGGTTTCCGGAAAGGCGGAATCGAACGGCGATTCTGTCCGGATTATGGTGAGCGAAGCTCATCTGCTTGAAGAAGCCGCCTCCAGGTTCACAAAAAGCATCGCCGTAACAATCGATTCCAGCGATAAATCGAGGCAGTCGCTTTCATCCCTCAAGCAAATTCTCGGCAACCATCCCCACGGGAATTGTTCCATATTCTTCAGCGTTACAAACGGAGACTCGAAGCCCAAACTATTCAGGGCCGGCGCGATCAGCGTTACGCCTGACCGCAAATTCATGGATGAGCTGTTTGAAATATTTGGGAAAGATAACGTGAGATTACTCTCTTAGAAACAAAAATTTGGAAGGGAATCGTTGAATGAAACCAATTGTAGTGAGTTCGCAGAATTTTGAATCAGAGGTGATGAAGAGCAACTTGCCTGTCCTGGTCGATTTCTGGGCATCCTGGTGCGCACCCTGCCGGATGATCGCCCCGATCGTCGAGGAGCTGGCAGGTGAATACGACGGCAAGCTCAAGGTGGCGAAGCTTGATGTCGATGCGAACAGGGAGATTGCGATGACTTATGGCATAATGAGCATCCCGACTCTCCTGATCTTCAACAACGGAAGAGTGGCTGACCAGCTTGTGGGAGCCGTGCCGAAATCGACACTCGTCGATAAGATATCCAGGGTGCTGGAAAGGAACTGAACGAGGGACTGTGTGACGGCCCCCTCAGGAGGAGGAAATGAGGAGGATATTCGTTACCCTGATCGTTGTGTTTGCCATGAGTGCGCTGGCAGGCGCCGCGCAAATAAAGACGATGGTTGTCAGCTACCCGAGCGGACAGGACACGGTTACCGCGTACCTCGCTTTCCCCGCCGGGGCTGGCCGGCATCCCGCGCTTATCGTTATCCATGAATGGTGGGGATTGACCGACTGGATAAGACAGGATGCGAGAGAACTTGCGAGGAAGGGATACGTCGCTCTTGCAATCGATTTGTACCGCGGGAAGCTTACCTCGAATCCCGCAGATGCGTATAAGCTGATGATGTCTGTCCCGAGAGAGCGCGCCGTCACCGACTTGAAAGCCGCCTTCGGTTATCTGTCGGAAATGAAAGATGTCAATCCGGCAAAGATAGGCGTGATCGGATGGTGCATGGGAGGATCGTATTCGTTTATTGCTGCGCTGGAGCTTCCGAAGCTTGCAGCCTGCGTGGTTGACTACGGAAAAGTCGAATCCGACAGGGCGGCAATAGAGAGGATACACTGTCCGGTCGAATGCAACTTCGCAGCAGAGGACAAGACTTACACGCCTGAGATGGCAAAGAAGTTCGAGAAGGCGATGAAGGCGGCGGCGAAGGATGTCGTGCTTCACATTTATGCCGGTGTCAATCATGCTTTCATGAATCCCAACAATACGTCCGGTTACAGCGAGAAGGAATCCAGGATTGCGTGGAAAAATATCTTTGCTTTCCTTGAAAAACATCTCCAGTGACGGGACCTCTGATCAGGAGTTTGGAAAATCCGTGTTCAGGCTCTAAATTGTCGCCGAAGTGAGCAATTCCAAAACTGCATATCTGTAAATTGCGGTTTCAGAGTCTCAAGTCCCCATCGTCTAGCGGCCTAGGACACCGCCCTTTCACGGCGGTAACAGGGGTTCAAATCCCCTTGGGGACGCGAGTTCTACCCAAATCATTCCTTGACACATTTTGTGTTACCTGCTATATTTTTAAAAAGGAAGAATTAGCGAAGGTTCGTTAAAGGTTTAAAATTGACATTGCAGTAGACCTTTGACGAACCTTTTTTTGCCGAATGACGCTGCGGTAAGGTTTGCAGGGCATTCGGCTTTTTTGTTGCGGAGGATATGAAGAGACATCTGGTAAGAACGGGAATCCTGTTTCTGTTCTATGCTGGCGTACTTTACGGACAGGACGTGCAGGTACTGTCGCAGAGTGGGAATTCTGTGACAATATCGGTTACGCCTGACTCGTTAGGGGCCGACACTATAAAAGTGGGCGGCCGGTCATATCTTGACCTCTCGTTCAAAGGCGGCGTTCCCGAGTACAATACTACCGGAAACTTCGTCCGTCAATTCATACCCGTTCTTGTCGGGGTGTTTTCCAATCAAATTCAGGTGCAGGTCCTTCAGACTGATTATAAGACGGTATATATGATGCAGCCGATGCGCAGCCCCAGAATGCCAGGTGTGCTGAATCCAAAGACCGTATCTGAATTTCTTTCCTATGACGGTCCCTATCACAATCGTAGACATCTTGTATCGAGGATCCGTGTTTATCCGTTTCTTTATGACAGCCTTTCCGGTACTTACCGAATGCTCGAGAAGGTAGTCTTTCAGGTAACGTCCGTTGGGAGCGGGGTTACATCTGAGAGTGTCGGAACCGATCCGCTGCTGTCTGATGTCCTGGTCAACTATTCACAGGTGAAGGATGCCGTTGTAAGAGAACCTTCGGGACTCAGGAAAGCAACATCATCCAGCGTCCTGGCGCAAGGTCCGTGGTATAAAATAGCGGTTTCCCAAAGCGGCATTTACAAGTTGACGTATTCCGACCTGAAGAACGCGAATGTCCCGGTCGGCAGCATTGACTTGAGCACGATAAAACTTTACAACAACGGAGGCACGGAGCTGCCGGAAGACCCGAATGCTCCCCGCCCGAACGACCTGATGGAGAATGCGATTTACGTCTACGATGCGAACGGAAACAACAAGCTCGACAACGGCGATTACGTTTTGTTTTATGGAAAAGCGCCGCGGGAGTGGGCATACAACCCCGTCTCCAAAACGTTTTCGCATTACATAGACCACTATACGGACTCGACAAGCTACTACTTCCTAACGTACGGCGGGCAGGCCGGAAAGAGGATGACGGTGGAACAGAGCGCCCGCTCATCCTCGTATTACAGGCCGCACAGCTTCACTTCCGGAATCTTCCGCGACGATGGACTTTACAATTTGCTCGGATCAGGAAAGGAATGGTACGGAACCGAGCTGCAGTTGCCTACTTCGACGAGCCCGACGGCTAACATGGTGGGTTATCTCAACAAGCTTTACGGACTGGATACGACCCAGAGTATCACTTATAGACTCCGGGCAATCTCCAGGAGCGACCAGTACAACTACTTCCAGGTTTTTGAAAACGCCACGGGCACCCAGCTCGGCACAATAGTGGGCGGGACAATCAACTACAGCGATGAGGAAGGCTATTATGCTTATCCTCAGGATCCAAGGATATTTACGGGTACAGGGAATCTTCCCAATCAAAACAGTGTCCTGAAGGTCATCTACAACTCCTCATCATCATCGGCATCCGCATGGATTGATTGGTATGAGATTCTCTACAAGCGATTGTTCCAGTCTGTCGGAGACGTTTTGGATTTTTATGCGCCGGACACAAACGCGGTCACGTACTACTCAGTGCATGGTTTCTCGAGCGACAGCGTCAATATTTTCGATGTAACGGACTTTGCGAACGCCGTCATTGTCAGGCCGGATTCTGTGAGCAATGGAACTGTCTCGTTCGGTGTACAGGCGGCTTCCGGGATGAGGAAACAGTATTTCGCCGTCGGTGAGAACGGGTATCTCAAGGTCGGCAATATCATCCCGGTTCAGAATTCCGACCTCCACGGCCAGGTCGCCGGTGCGGACCTGATCATAGTTACTTCTCCCGATTTTCTCGATCAAGCGAACGAGCTGGCTAACTTCAAACAGACATTTGACGGGCTGAAGACGATGGTCGTCACGACGACCGCCATATATAATGAATTCGGATGCGGAATAGCCGACCCAACTGCGATCCGTGACTTCCTGAAATATGCTTATGATAATTTTCAGACGGCCCCCGCGTACGTAATACTATTTGGGGCAGGGACATACGATTACGAAAATAAAGTGAGCGACATTCCCGAATTTGTTCCGCCGTTCGAATCCGACGAATCGCTCTCGCAGATCGGCACATACTCTACCGATGATTATTTCGTCCAGTTCAGCGCTCCGCTGATGCAGGCGCCGGTCTCGATGGCAATAGGAAGACTTCCCGCGAGGAGCACGGACGACGCGACTGCGATCGTAAGCAAGATAATCAACTACGAATCGAAGCCTGACTACGGCTCATGGAGGAACCTGATTACCTACATCGGTGACCAGGGCATTACGACCGGTGGGGGAAACGACGGCGACTTGCATACGAACTACGCCGACGATCTGGCGAGATTCTTCACGCCCCCGGAGTTCGACGAGCGGAAGATTTACCTCGTGTTATATCCTGTTGTCATTTCTACCGAAGGGAGGCGTGAACCCCAGGCTTCGGCTGCAATCGTGAACCAGGTTAATCAGGGCACGCTTGTGATCAACTTCGTGGGCCATGGAGCTCCGACTCTCTGGTCCTACACTCACGTCTTTGAAAGCTCGGTGACGGTGCCGCAGCTGACGAATGCCGACAGGCTGAGTCTGTTTGTCGCAGCGACCTGCGATTTTGCACGCGACGATGACCCGCAGCAGCAAAGCGGTGCAGAACTCCTTGTCAACTCATCCAAAGGCGGCGCGATAGGAGTGATCAGCTCGACGAGAGTCGTATATGCTTCGGACAACGCCACGCTTAACCAGGACCTTTTCGGCTACCTCTTCGCCAGGGATTCCCTGCGAAACCCGACCAGGATTGGAAAGGCGTTTTTCGAGACCAAGCAGATCCGTTTCTCCCTAAACGACATTAAATATCAGTACATCGGTGACCCGACGGTGCGCCTTGGAATGCCTAAGTACAAGGCGAGCATAGACAGCCTTAACGGAGTATCGCTTGCACACATGACAGCGATTCGTGCCCTGGATAAGCTCGATATCAAAGGAACGGTGTATCACCCCGACAGCACTCCATGGAGCAACCTGTCCTCTTCGGGCGTGCTCACCGTTTACGATTCGGACCAGCCGGTTTATGTGCCGGAGTGGGGCGCCACCTACATGTTTCAGGGCTCAATACTTTTTCGCGGTCAGGTCTCGATAGATGACGGCAAGTTCGAGGCGAATACCGTTATCCCTTCCGACATCTCCTACAGCAACCAGACAGGTAAAATTGAACTGTACTTCCAGGCCGAAGGAGCAGACGGTTCGGGGTTCACGAGAAACATCACGGTCGGTGGGACGGACACTAATGTTACCAACAACCATATTGGCCCCCAGGTCAGCATCTACTTTGATTCAAGGAATTTCAGGGACGGCGATATTGTCTCCCAGAGCCCTACTCTGATTGTTGATTTACATGCCGTGAACGGTATGAACCTTTCCGATGAAGCGGTCGGTCACAGCTTACAGGCGACATTCGACGGGACTCAGTCGGTCGATCTGTCGCCCTATTATCTGGGAAATCTTAATTCCTATCAGGACGGAACGGTGACTTATCCCGTAACGACGTCTCTTTCTTACGGTACGCATTCCGTGACTGTCCAGGCTTTCGATGTCTTCAATAATCCCGGAAAGTCAACCGCAACATTCGACGTTGAATCGTCCGGTCGGTTGTCAATAGAGGATGTTTACAATTACCCGGATCCTTTCAGCAACGGTACGTCGTTTACTTTTCAACGGACCGATGTAGGGAATGGAGAGCCGGTAAATGTTACGATAAAAGTGTTCACATTGAGCGGCCGTTTGATCAAGACGATAAAGGATTACGGGACGACCGGCACGTTTGTGAGAGTCGACTGGAACGGACTGGACGAAGATGGCGACAGGCTTGCAAACGGAGTTTACCTGTACAAGGTAATAGCCACGACTTTAGATGGAGCGTACACGAGCGAGGCTGTCGGAAGAATGGCAGTTGTGAGATAATTTGAAGGCCGAATTACAGGCAGCATGATCCTCCGCGCCGGTAGCAATGGCGGGAGAGTGCATAGAAAGTTTAAGCACGAATCTATATAATAGGATTACAAATGAGGAGTAACATTCTATGAAAGTAACAGTTTGCGCCATGGTTGTGGTAGTCTCCATGTTGACGCTAAGCTCTCGTGTCTTTGCACAGGGAGAGACTGCCGTGCCGTTCCTTCTGATTTCTCCCGATGCGCGTGCAGGCGGTATGGGAGAGGCGGGGACGGGACTTGCGGACAACAGTTCAGCGGTCTTCTGGAATCCGGGCGGCTTGGGCTTTCTAACGGGAGACCAACTGAGCCTGACCCACGCTCCATGGCTGCCGGAATTCAGCTCTGATCTGAGCTATGACTTCCTGAGCTATACACATTACCTGCCGAACTGGGACGGGAACGTTGCGGCAAGCATAACATATTTCAACCTCGGGACATTCAATAAAACGCTGTCGAGCGGGCCCACGGTAGTTAGTACGTGGCATGCCTTTGAGTTTGCAGTGACTCTGGGGTACGGCGCTCAGATCTCGGACGGTCTCGGCGTCGGAGCAAACTTCCGGTACATACGGAGCGAGCTCGCGCCTTTCGGAACCGAACAGGAGGTCGGGACCGGCATTGCGTCGGATGTAAGCTTCGACCTAGGGCTGTTATACAGGCCGCAGACTCTCGATTTGCCGGTCATAGGCAACTTCGGCAATCGCCTCGGCATCGGAGTTGACCTCAGTAACCTCGGCCCGACACTTTATTACATAGACCAGGCTCAGGCGGATCCGCTCCCGACAAATCTCCGGGTCGGTCTGGCTATCCACGCGCTGAAGAGCGAGTACAACAATCTGTACCTCGTCTTCGACGCGAGCAGGACGATGGTCCGCGTTAGGACGGACTCCACGATGTACATAGACCCTGCTTCCCAGGACACCACATGGAACTTCACCACGTCGGTGGATCCTCTGCCGAGATCCCTCCTTACTACATGGAGTGACGGAAGCGGACTGAAAAGGATTATTATCAGCATGGGCGCAGAGTACTGGTATGGCCACCCGAGACTGATCGCATTGCGCATCGGCTATTACAAAGAGAACCCGAATTTCGGCGGACGAAACTTTATGACCTTCGGTGCAGGAATTCGCTACGGGATCTACGGATTTGACTTCAGCTACATCTCCACGTTCGATCAGAATAATCCCTTGTCTAACCAGCTGAGATTTTCTTTATCACTAAACCTGGGCGGAAAAACTGACTTCTAAATTCTCTGCATTGGCGGCGACTGCAATATCGCTGCACGCCGCCATGCTTCTCGCATCCGGAGCGTACAGAGGTCCGGAACTCAGTCACCCTCTGTCGGCATTCCAGAGCCTTCATCCGAAAAGTGCATTGGCAACCGGCACTGTGAATGTCCTGGCAATAATGGTTCAGTTCCAGCAGGACAACGACAGCCTCTCCAGCGGAAACGGGCAATTCGTGATGACTAACGGCACCGGGCTGGACGCGCCGCCGCACAACAAGACATTTTTCAAGAATCATCTCCTCTTCCTGAAAAACTACTTCCATAAGGTGTCCGGCGGCAAGCTGAATATTAACTATGAGGTGCTCGATTCTGTCATCACACTCCCGCACCAGATGAAATACTATTCGCCGCCGGAATCCAGCTCCACAACCGCAGACAACCTCGGCCTTCTGTATGAAGATTCGTGGCATGCCGCCGATTCAATCTACAATGGCTTCGACTTCAGCAAGTTCCAATGCTTCGTGATATTCCACGCCGGATCGGGACGTGACATCGATTTTACGTCGACCTTCGGCTTCGATCCGTGGCCCTATAATATCCCGTCGATCTACCTGGGGATGGAAAGCCTGCGCTTGATGCTCGGCGCGAACTATGACGGACAGGCGGTTGACAACGGCAGCTTCCATATACCGAATTCGATAATCATGCCGGAGACCGAGCTGTTCGAGACTTACGATGCCTCGGGCCAGCTGCAGGATTCACTGCTCCTCGGAACCAACGGGCTCCTTGCCGCAAACTTCGGGAGTTTCCTCGGACTGCCGGATTTGTTCGACACAAAGACGGGGGTTACCGGAATCGGCCAGTTCGGACTGATGGACGGTCAATCGATCTTCGCTTACGGCGGGATTTTTCCCCCCGAACCGTCGGCATGGGAGAAAATGTACCTCGGCTGGGTCAATCCCGTCGAAGTCTCGCCGTCGGCGGCAACGACATTCCAGCTCTATGCGAATGAGACCGGAAAATATTCTGTCTTAAAGGTGCCGATTAACGGGAGCGAGTATTTCCTGCTTGAGAACCGCGAGCGTGATGCGCTCGATAACGGCGAACATATTACAACATTTTACGATGGAAGGTACGACACTACCAGCATAACGTATGCGACCGACACTACATATTTCGACGGTCTCCAGGTCAAAGGAATCAACGGCGTCGTTACGGATGCGGACGAATTCGACTGGGCACTTCCTTCACCGGGCGATCCTGTGGACGATGCGAAGTACCACGGCGGAATTCTTATTTGGCACATCGATCAGAATGTAATCGAACAGAATCTTGCGACAAACACCGTGAATGCGGATCCTTCGCATCGGGGGGTCGCTGTAATGGAGGCCCACGGCGCAAACATGATCGGCTTCCTCATTCAGGACATTACAGGCTCCTACTACTATTCCGGCACGGCGTACGATTTCTGGTTCAAAGGGAACCCCGTGCCCAGCTACGGAAATCAATTCACGCCGGGTTCACTTCCTAATTCCGACAGCTACAGCGGCGCGGATTCGCATGTGTACGTCACTAATTTCAGTGCCGCAGGGGGCGTAATGTCGCTCGACGTAAGGGTCGGCGACCAGAACGTTCAACCTACTGCAGGATTTCCGAAAAACATCTTCGGGGCAACAGAAAATTCTTCCCCCGTTTTCGGGCACATAAGCCAGGACGGGAGGCTGCAGGTGATAGCCAACAACGGCGATTCTCTCTACGCGTTCAACATGGACGGCACTTCCGCGGGATTCGATTCGACGGGATTTTTTTCCAATTTCGGCGGGAGATTCCAGCCGATTGTCTCGTCACAGAACGCGGTTTCCAACACGATGTATGCTATGGACGACTCCGTGCTTTATGGTCTGACAGGCACGGACAACAACCATCATGGCACGGCCGATATATTGTTTACGACCTCGCTGCCGTCGAGCGGCTATGCGACGAGCGAGCCGTTGCTTGAGATGGGAACGAAGATAATTGCATTCGGCAACGCCCCCGGATCATGGTCAATATTCTCCGCGTCGGGGATTTACCTCGGTACATATGTGAGCAAGCTTGTCCAGGCGGTTCCTCAAGCGCTGGCTTCTTCTTCGGCCCTTACACAATTCTCGGCTCCGGACACGAGCAACGCGTATCTTTATGTGGGAGGACAAGGCGCATTTCATGTAAACGTGGACGACATAGTCCGGACTCGTCCGGTTTCCTTCGTGGGTTCATCGGTCGGCAACGTAGGATTGATAGTCGGCATGACTTACGGAAACCTCTCGACGACGGGACGGCCGGATCTTGTCGAGGCGACTCCGCAGGCGGTTTACATCGACAGTACGGGCGGACAGCCGCTTAAGATCTACACTTCTTTCCCGAACGACACTATAACAACCGGCCCGGTGATCGCCGACCTTCTGGGTGACGGGAATCGCGATATAATTTTCGCGACTCAGACAAAGGTTTTCGCTATCTCGTATACAGGCGCTGTCCTGGATCATTTCCCGATATTGACCGTGGGAAGCGAAGTTCTACCTTCGGATGCGAACAGGATTGTCGGTTCAATTGCCGTGGCCGACCTGGACGGAGATGGTAAGCCTGAGATAATATTCGGCACAAAGGGCGGGACTATATATGCGTTTACTGGTGCGACCGGAAAGATATTGCCAGGTTTCCCTGTCAGCGTAGGCGGGGGGCTCGCCGGTAGCCCGGCAGTAGATTACGATTCGCAGACCGGCAGCCTGTATCTTGCGGCAATCGGACTCGACGGTTACCTGTACAGCTGGACTTTCAAGGGTACATCTGCCAGCCAGGTTGCATGGGGCAATCTGCTTGGCAACAACTACCACATGAATTCCATGACGCAGGTGCTTCCTGTGCAGCCTGTTACACCGACGGCGACTCTCATGCCAACGGCGGAAGTGTACAATTGGCCCAACCCGGTGACGAACGGATTGACAAAAATACATTTTTATCTTCGCGACGATGCTCAAGTCTCGGTAAGCATCTTCTCCTTCGCAGGCGACAGAGTCGCCGATTTTCAGATCCAGGGTACGGGCGGCATGGCCAACGAGGTGAGCTGGAATACGAGCGGTGTACAGAGCGGGGTCTATTTCGCAAGGGTTGAAGCTGTATCGTCGACAGAGCGGGACGTGGCAATAGTCAAGATCGCAGTTGTTAAGTGAGGAGATTCCCTTTGGTCCGAAAAATTGTCTTTGCCATATTCATCGCATCTTTGTCGTTTCCCGTCCTTGCCCGCGCCCAGGACGGGTACATACAGCCGGAATTGAAGTGGCGCACGATCGAGACGAAGCACTTCTATGTCGACTATTACCAGGGAGAAGAACGAACCGCTGAACTTGTCGCCAAGATAGCCGAAGAAATCTACGGCCCGCTAACGAAGCTGTACAACCATAAGCCCGACCAGAAGGTGTCGTTCATAATCTGGGACACGGACGATTACTCCAACGGGGAGACGTACTTCTACGACAATAAAATAAATATCTGGGCGTCGTCGCTGGATTTTGCCCTGCGCGGGACTCACAATTGGCTCCGAAACGTGGTGACGCATGAGTTTACGCACGAAATTGAAATGAACACCGCGACCAAATTCGGCAGGCATGTCCCGGCAATTTACCTCCAGTGGCTGGGGTATGAGGCCGAACGCCGACCCGATGTCCTTTACGGATATCCGAACGTCGTGGTAAGTTACCCGATAAGTGGCATCGTGATTCCCGCATGGTTCGCGGAAGGCGTCGCGCAGTACAACATACCACATCTCCATTACGACTACTGGGACACTCATCGCGACATGATCCTCAGAATGTACGTCATGGATCACAAAATGCTTTCGCTGCAGCAGATGGGCGGTTTCGGCAAGACCAGTCTTGGAAACGAGTCTACGTACAACGCGGGTTTCGCATTCGTGCATTACCTGGCTACGAAGTACAGCCCCGACGTTTTGAGAAAGTTCTCGATAGCGATGAGGGCCGTCGACGCGTTGTCCATCAATCACGCATTCGAACAGGTGCTCGGGAAGTCCGCGCAAACCGTGTACGATGAATGGAAGACTTTTCTGGAAAAGAGCTACACTGCAAGGACCGCGGCAGTGGTTAAGACTTTGCACCAGGGAAGAGTAATCCAGGATGTCGGCTTTGCGAACCTCTATCCAGTATTCTCGCCTGACGGGAAGTTGATCGCCTACTGTTCTAACAAGAGGAACGATTTTTTCGGAACCTCTTCTGTCTACGTTTACAACGTAGCCGACAGCACAGATAAAGAAATTACGGACGATGTGGCGAGCGAGTTGTCCTGGTCTCCCGACGGCCGCTATTTACTCTATTCCAAGGAGACCAGATTCAACCATTTCTGGAACAGCCTTGACGATCTCTATTTGTATGACCTGAAGGACAGCAAGGAAACGAGGGTTACTTATTCTCTGAGGGCAAGGTATCCCTCGCTGTCGAAAGACGGGAAAAAAGTGGCTTACGTGGCCGGAAGCGACGGCACGCTGAATCTCTATGAGGCCGATATAGACTTGTCTGCCGGCAAGATATCGAACATCCACGAGCTTACACATTTCAAGAACGGCGAGCAGATATACTCGACAGGCTGGTCAAATGACGGGTCGAAGATAGTATTCGACTATTCAATCAAGGCATCCAGGGAGATTGGAATCTACAGCTTTGCCGACAGCTCGTACAAGTTCATCACTCCTTCCGGGCAGGACTCAAGAGACGCCATGTTCGCGGACAACGACAGCTGCGTCGTGTTTTCTTCGGACCGCAGCGGAATATTCAACATCTACGAGAAAAACCTGAATACCGATTCGACTGTTGCACTGACGAACGTGCTCGGCGGGGCATTTATGCCTTCGATCTCCAGGGACGGTGAGCTCGCTTATTCGTCTTATCAGTGGAACGGCTACAAGATCGCCCTTCTGAATCAGGCCGAGCCTATTCCGGATCCGCCCAAGTACGTAGTGGATATCAACCCTCCGTCACTCATCGCAGGCACCGCCGATGCTTTGCCGAATGACCTGACGCATTACAATGACCTCCATGTTCCGGACTTCAAGTCGGTTCCATACACGAGCAGGACGACGAGTATGTCCTTTTACCCGGTTCTTCTTTTCGACGATTACAATCCGCACAACAATTTCCTCGACGAAATGAAGGCCGGCGTCTACTTTAGCTCTTCCGACGTGGTCGGGAAATATGACATCTTTGGAGGCGCGACGATAAACAGGCTCCTCGAACGCGACATATTTTTCCAGTTCGATTATAACGACAAGATACCCGGCCTCTCGGCGCTCGGTATTTACCCTCAGTTCACGCTCGCTGCCTACAACATTTCGCGGCGCACGAGTGCGAACATCGGGCTCGGTGCCGATACCGTCAGAGCCGTCCCCGTCACATACGACCTTCTCGAAGTAGATGCGTCCTTCAGCGGACCTGTAGTTCTCCCTTCGCTCAGGATGTCGCTCGGGTTCACGCTCGACAGCTACGGCGTGACGCAATCCGGGTTCAGGTACCCGCAGCCCGACGGGCCATATTGGTCGTCGATCGGATACACCTACTTCGTCGGAAGAACGCTGTACACTCAGTTTGATTTTGACGGAATCGAGCCGTCACGCAACTCCTGGGTAAACCCTCTCGGAATGCGGACGATGTTCAGGCTCTCCGGGCAGCTCGACAAATTGAACAACGGAAGCTTCGAGCAAGGTACCAGCCTTATCGTTCCTCTGTACCAGCCTTTCAACTTTGTCCAGGGGGAACTGATGAACTATCTCGCGGTTCCGCTGTTCAGGAACGACGATGCTCTCGCGACGAAGATCCACATAGGTTACACTTTCGGGCCGACCATCAACAACTTCTTCGATTTCTATGCCGGCGGGTTGATCGGGATGAGAGGCTATCCTTTTTATGCGCTCGGCGGCAACCGGATGGCTACCGCAAATGTCACCTACAGGTACCCTATCTTCAGGGATGTCGATAAGCAGTTCCTCCAGTTTTACCTCAGTGATGTGTATCTGTCCGTTTATGGCGACGTCGGCAATTGCTGGAATGGAAGTCCTGTCGGAACGAGGTTCAAGAAGGATCTCGGCGGCGAGTTGAGGATGAGCGGATTTTCATTTTACAGTTTCCCGACGGCGCTCTTCTTCGATGCCGCCTACGGCTTCGACAAGTTCACGACCCAGCTGCGGGATTTCGATACGAGCGTGACTTATGGAAAAGAGTGGCGCCTCTATTTCGGCCTGACGTTTTCGTTCGATATAGTAGATTTTGGGAGATAAAGATGTATAGAGTGATTTTGGTGATTTTCGCATTGTCGGCGGTGGCTATTGCACAGACTCCGGCGAGAGAGGCCCTTTTCCTGAAATCTCAGGATCGGTCGCAAGAAATAAGCCGCAGCCCGATGCTGACCGGGGAATTGTCTGAAGATCTCTTTGCGACGCAGCCGGATGCCGCTTATAAAGATTCCATAAGAGCGATAGAGACGCGGTCGGCTCTCGAGGCAGGATTCTTTTCGCTCGTTATTCCCGGCGCCGGGCAGGCATACAGCCGCGATTACTGGACGGCGGCGGCATTCTTCGCGGTTGAGGTGGCCGCAATATCGGTAAACCTGATGTGGACTCAGAAAGCAAACAACCAGGAAACATATTATAAGACGTACGCGGACGGGACTGCTTCGGACAATTATCAGAATGCACACTACAGCGTGATACGATACGCACAGTGGATCAAGAACAACTACGTCCAACTGGAGCAGCTTAACGGTACGACGCCGCAGGGACAGCAGGTGATCTCTCAGTGGATCAATGACCTGATACCGGATAAGCTCGATCCGACTAAATCACCATGGAGCCAGGTCAACTGGTACGCCTTGAACCAAATAGAAGGGTCGATGGGAGGGTATTTCAGCCACCAGCTCTTCCCGCATGGAAACTTCGAATACTACGAACTGATCGGAAAGTATCCGCAGTTCAGGCAGGGGTGGGCCGATTCACCTTACGCGGTCTGGGTTGCGGACGGAAGTCAGGGGACCGCTCCGATAGATTATTCCCAGGCGGACACTCCCTTCAGCGGCTATTACATGGACCAGCGCGGCAAAGCGAATAGTCTGTTTTCAGTTGCCTCGACGGCCCTGGGCGTCGTGATTGCAAACCACTTCGCATCGGCCATCGAAGCCGCAATAGCAGCGCATGTTTACAACAAGAATGTGCACGCCCACGTATCGATGACTGCGCTGCCCATCGGAATGGGATACCAGGCACAGCTGCAATTGGGAGTCGATTTCTAACGACTCATTCGATGATTTTTTTCTCTGATGTAAGAACTCCCCTTCGGCATACCGACCAGCGGCCGCCTTCGTATCTCGATTTCTCCGTCCCCGTCTATTGCAAGCTCGTTGAAAGCGAGGCTCTCTTCATTTCTACCCGTATCCGACTTTGCTCTTATTGAGTCGAGTGCAGTGCTGGAGTATAAAACTCCGGACGTGCCATATATTTCGTCTACATGAGTATGTCCGTGGAGGACTGCATCGACGCCGATTTTGCCGAACGTTTCCGCTATCCACTTCCTTCCGTGTAGTTTCAGCGTCTGTCCTTCGAACTTGTGGTATAGCTTTTTTGCGATTGAATCGGCAAGCGGCTGATATTTGTTGAAGTGATGGTGGATCAGCAATATCTTTTTCAGTCCATTGACCGTGGGGTGCCTCAGGATCGTTTCGGCAGCCTGTATTTGCTCAGGCAGAATTTGCCCGTTTGACCCGAACGGATTGAACACCGCATGGAATTTACTTACGGAATTCATCCCGACCAGCGCCGCAGGTCCCACGATCTTCACAAAAGGGAAAACCTCCTGTGAGGGATAAGCCTTCTTCGGTAAAGTCTCTTTGAATGCCTGTTCGAACGCTTTGAGTTTATCTGCATAGTTCACGGTGCGGCAGTGCGTCTTAAAGGAAAAAAGATCTTCGGCCCTGTGGACGCCGCCGAAGATATCGTGGTTGCCTATCGTGACACTGAGCCGCTCGTAGTCGAGCAGCCCGAAGTATTTCAGCAATCGCCTGACGGATCTGAAGTCGCGGTCTTCGCCTTGACCGGTTATATCGCCCGTCAGTACGATATGGTCATAGCCTTCGTCGACCACGAAAGCGAGCAGACTTCTCAGCTTTCCGACGTTGTGCCTGTTGTATTCGGGGCTGATATGGGTGTCGGACAGATGTGCTATTCGGTATATGGTCTTGTTCGTACGTTTCATCGTGGAATCTCTTAATATCACGCTACAATTTATGAGTGGAATGTTAAGAGGCTGTTCCCCGAATGTTGCGGTTAGGTTAAGACTTTGGGCAGGAAGAGGGTTTACGAGGCGTGAGGTGGGGTTATATTGCCTGCGCGCAGGGTGAAGCTGTTGCAAAGGGAATCGAGAGCCTTCGCAGCGTCGGCCTCCGTCCGGAAGAAGCCGTAGACGCTGCTTCCGCTTCCGGACATGAGCGAGAACTCCGCCCCATGAGAGTACATTTCGGATTTGATCTGGCCTATTGTGGGAAATTTCTCGAAGACGGGTCCCTCGAAGTCGTTGATTATCACATCACGGTAGCCTGAATAATCGGCTCCGCTGTCGAGGACAAGTTCATCAAGCCGGGGCTCGTGCTTCCCGGTAGGAGTGACGATCGAGTAGGCGAGCGCGGTTGAGACTGAAAGATCGGGAGTCACTGTCAGGATGTAACTGCCGATGCGGTAACTTATCGGTTCGATCACTTCGCCTTTGCCCGTTGCGTAAGAGGGGATCTTCTTCAGAAAGAAAGAGACATCCGCGCCGAGTTGAGTCGCGATGTCGAAAAGCTCAATCTCGCTCAGGGGCATCCCGTAGATTTCCTGGAGCGAAAGCAAAACGGCCGCCGCATCCGAGCTTCCGCCTCCGAGTCCTCCTCCGATCGGAATCCTCTTGAAGAGATTCATCTTCACTTCAGCATGTATTCCAGTCCGCTCGCAGAAGAAATGAAGCGCTCGCAGGCATAGGTTTGCGTCGGCTTCGAGATTGATGTTTGAGAAAAATTCAAGTTTTGATGATTTTTCAATTTCTAGTTCGTCGGAAAGGTTGATGGGATAGAAGACCGTCTCGATGTCGTGGTACCGGTCCGAGCGTTTCCGGATTACCCGTAGTCCGATATTAATTTTTGCCGGTGCTAGGATTTTCAAATGGCCTCTCAATCGGGTGTTGATCTGTTTAGTTGGCATGTCCAAGATATGAAAATCGCGACTCACAAGAAACAGCGGGGTAGATTTTGTTCCACTATACACTGAGCACCTGGCCGCCCGTCTCCCCGCGTGGCGAAAATTGATTCGAAGGCAAAAAAGAACGAAATTCATGATACCTTGTCGTGGCGCATTTATGTAATTGGTGGACAAAGTATCGAATCTGACCGGTTCATCCGCTCCTGTCCGGCGCATATCTTATGGTACACTTGCAAATAGAAAACAGTTTCGTCAACAACCAGGAAGGGGACTGAAGAAATGAAAAATATTAGTGTGTCCTTTGATGCGCCCATGATCGGGTCGATTCAGCAAATGGTCCTTGAATCCGCGCGCAAATACGGAGATAAGCTTGCGCTCGAAGATTTTAATGATACTCCTATGCCCCAGGTCAGCTTCAACGCGCTTCTCGAGAACGTGCTGCGGTTCGGCGCCGCGCTGCGGAGGCTCGGCGTCCAGGAGAGAGACCACATTGCCGTCATAAGTGAGAATCGTGTGCAGTGGGCAATCAGCTACCTGACGGCCATGGCTTTCAATCTGGTAGTAGTTCCCGTCGACAAGAATCTCGGCGTAAACGAGATACTGAACATACTTCACGAGTCGGATGCCTCGTCCGTCATCTTCAGCAGCACCTACGATCCCATGTTCCGCGAGAAGAGGTCGTCGTTGAAACATCTTAAGCATTACATCAGCATGGACCTGAGGAAGCAGGAAGACGGGATTCATTCCATGATGGAAATTATCGGCAGGACTGCGCCGTTCGACAAGTCCAAATTGCCGGCGATCAATCCCGATGAGATGGCCGTCATTATCTTCACCTCGGGAACGCTGGGCCGCGCAAAAGGTGTGGTGCTGAGTCAGAAGAACCTGGCCTCCAACCTCGTGGATATGGTGGGCTTCTTCGGGATCTTTCCGACCGATAAGTTCCTGTCGGTTCTTCCGATTCACCACACATACGAATGTACGTGCGGCATGCTGTGCCCCCTCTATGGAGGAGCAACCGTGTCCTACGCGAGATCTCTCAAGACGGTAGTTGAAGACATGCAGAGGGCCAGGCCTACGATTCTCCTCGCGGTCCCGCTGATGTACGATAAAATGTTCAAGGCGATCTATCGCGGGATAAAGGAGAAAAAACTTGTCGCGCCGATCATCGGTCCGATGATCAAGGTGACAAATGTGCTTTCGAAGATCGGGTGGAAGAGCTCGAAGAAAATGGTGTTCAAGGAGATCCACGACCGGTTTGGAGGCTCGATCCGGTGTTTCATTGCCGGCGGTGCGGCACCCGACCCGATGGTCGCGAAGGGGCTCCGCGAATTCGGCTTCAACTTCGTGCAGGGCTATGGGCTCACTGAAACCGCGCCTATCCTCACTCTGAACAGGTTGACCGATTTCAAGGACGACGCAGCCGGGCTTCCGCTCCCGCACGTGGAGATAAAAATAGGGAACCCGGATGCGGGCGGGATCGGGGAAGTGTATGCCAGGGGGCCGAACATCATGGTCGGATATTACAAGAACGAAGCTGCCACGAAGGGCACCTTCGACGGCGACTGGTTCAAGACAGGCGACATAGGTTACATAGACGGCGACGGATTTCTTCATATAAGCGGGCGGAAGAAGAATGTTATAATTTCAAAGAGCGGCGAGAACGTTTTCCCTGAAGAGATAGAGGATATCCTTAACAGAAGCCCGTATGTGCTCGAGAGCATGGTCTACGCGGAATCGAGCGACAAGGAGGGCGAGATAATCGCGGTTCAAATCGTCGTCGATGCCGAGTCCTTCATTGAACTCTCTGAAACAAAACAGATCCAGATAACGCCCGAACTGATCCACGACATAATCGACGGGGAGATAAGGAAGACCAATCGCGAATTGCCCATGTACAAACAGATAAAGAAATTTGTTGTGAGAGACGAGGAATTCCAGAAGACTACCACACAGAAGATCAAGAGGTTCACGGTCAACACGACCGGCGACTAGACGCAGCCGGCTTATTACGGGAGATAGCATCTATGAACGAGTCCAATGATTCTTTGCGGTTGAAGCTTCTTCGCGGCGGAGTTGTCGTTCTTACTTTGTTTGCCGCGTTTACTCTCTTGGGTGCCGGCGGATTCAGCGGGAGCAAGAAGGCACGGTCAGCTGGAATGAAAACGGATGTCAAATGGCCGCATCTTTTTCCCTGCAGGATTCACGAAGGGGCCAACAAGGACCTTTTCGTGATGACCCTCGGCGACGTGAAGACCCCGCTTGCCGACGGGGTCTTCGACCCGGAGAAGGACCAGGTCACTCTTAACGACGGCAGCGTGATAAAAAACTATTATCGCGATTCGCTGGGGATCAGATTCTACAGGCCGATCGACAAATCTGAGTTTCCTCTCCCTCCTTCGGGATGGTGCTCATGGTACTACTACTACCAGAATGTCGATGCAAGTGAAATTGAGCTGAATGCAAGATGGATTGCGAAGAATCTGAAGGACTACGGTGCGGAATACGTCCAGATAGACGACGGCTGGCAGGGAAAGGGACACGGCGCAGGCGACAACAGGGACTGGACCACCGTCAACGGCCGTTTCGCGCCGGGCATGGACAAACTTGCGGCTTACATCAAGAGTCTCGGACTTAAGCCGGGGCTCTGGCTTGCCCCGCAAGGGCAGAGCAACCCACAGGTTGTGAGTGACAATCCTGGTGCGTTTCTCATGAACAACGATACTTCCGTCTCGCGAACGTGGGAGGGGATGTATCTTGTAGACCCTTCCTCCGGGGCCGGGTTGACGTATCTCAGGAATCTTTTTACCACGCTGAAAGCCTGGGGGTACGATTACTTCAAGATAGACGGACAGCCGATCGTTATAGACGAGTACCATCTCAAGAAGGCTTTCATGAAGCAACCTTCCGACGACGCGGATTCACTTTACCGAGCCACGGTCGAGACGATCAGGAGGACGGTCGGCGAGAAGCGTTATCTCCTCGGCTGCTGGGGAATCCCGCTCGACGGAACCGGTATAATGAACGGCTCGCGGACGGGAGGCGATGTGGAACTCGGCTGGAGAGGGTTCAAAACGGCTCTCGATGCGACGATGCAATATTATTTCCTCAATAATGTTGTCTGGTACTGCGACCCCGACGTGATGCTGCTGCGCTATCCGCTGACTCTCGACCAGGCGCGCGCATGGGCGACGCTCCAGGGACTGACTGGAGAAGCTCTCATGTCCAGCGACCGTCTCCCCGACCTGTCCGCTGACCGGGTGGCAATCCTGAAAAGCGTATTCCCGGCGCAGGACATCCGCCCGCTCGACCTCTTCCCGTCCGACACGCACAAGCATATCTGGGATCTTAAGATAAACCACCTCGGGAGAGATTATGATGTAGTCGGACTTTTCGATTTCAATGAGACCAAATCGAAGACGATCTTCCTCGGCTGGAAGGACATCGGTTACAGCGATGCTTCGCTCGTCCAGGTCTTCGACTTCTGGAACAAAGAGTATCTCGGTGCATGGAGAAAAGGTATTGCGGTCACGCTTTCTCCGACGAGCTGCCGGGTCCTGACTCTTCTCAAGGATAACGGCAATATTCAGCTGGTCTCGACGAATCGCCACATCACACAGGGCTATGTAGACCTGGTGTCACTGAAATACGATGAGGGTACGAGGACTTTTCATGGGACGAGCAAGGTAATCAGGAACGCTCCTTACGAGCTTTTCTTTGCCTACCCGCGGGGAGAGAATTTCAAGGTCGGGATAGCAAGGGCAGGAAATCTGAAGACGAAAGTGCTGGACCATCAGGGATGGGCTGAAGTTGAGTTTACCTCTCCGAGGACCACGGAGATTAACTGGGAGGTTTCGTTTGTTCCCTCCGGATTCTATCACTATCCCGTGAGCACCCCTTACGGGCTTGATGTCACCCGGGCCGGACTCAACGGCGTGAACATCAGCTGGGACGACCAGTATTATCTTAACGACGGATGCGAAGTCTACCTGAACGGCAGACTTGCCGGTTACACGCCGACGAATATCTTTCCCCTCAGGAACCTCGATCCCGATTCGGCATACAGTGTGTCCGTCCGTTCCGTATGGGAAGATGGTACACTCAGCAAAGGGAGCGCATCGGCCGGCTTCCGGATCAGGAAGTTGCTCCCGGACGAGATTATGTTGAGCGACATGGAACCTGTTAACCTGACTTCGGGTTGGGAAAGTGTAAAGATGAATAAATCCGTTTACGGCGAAAACATCTCTGTCGCCGGAAGGCAGTACGAGTTCGGCATCGGAACACGGAGCAACTCGGGTATCGAATATAACACCGAAGGTTTGTATAGGAGATTCTCGGCTGTCGTCGGAGTCGACGGCAGTGAGAGGAACGACAGGGGGAGCGTGGAGTTCTTTGTGTACGGGAATGGAAAGGAATTGTGGCGCAGTGGACCCGTAACACGTGAAAGCGTAGCAATTCCGGTTTCAGTTAACATAGAAGGAACCAGCCATCTGCTTTTGAAAGTTGCGAATGCCGGCGGCGAGACAGGATCCATACAGGCCGACTGGGCAGACGCTAAGGTGGAGGGCCTGCTCAAGTGAGGAGAATTGATGAAAGCTATTTCAATAAAGCCGGGGACGACATCTGTACAGCTCGTCGACCGGCCGGAACCTAAGATAAGCGCACCCGACGATGTAAAAGTCAAAGTCATCAGAGTTGGAATCTGTGGAACGGATAGGGAAGAAACGGCAGGAGGGAGGTCGCTGGCGCCGGACGGAAGCAGCGATCTTGTTCTCGGCCACGAAATGTTCGGAAGAGTTGTGGAAGTCGGCAAGTCGGTCACAAGGGTGAAAACCGGAGACTTTGTCGCATTCACCGTGAGACGTGGATGCGGGAAGTGTATGCCGTGTCTGATGAACCGTTCCGATATGTGCCTCACAGGCGAGTATCACGAGCGCGGGATCTGGGGACTTGACGGATATCAGACCGAGTTTGTCGTAGACAAGGAACAGTACGTAGTCCATATCCCCCCGGAGCTTGAGGCCATCGGAGTTTTGGCGGAGCCGACATCCGTGGCTGAGAAGGCCATCGACGAGGCGGTGAGGGTGCAGACAAGCCGCCTTCCCGATGCCGGATCGACGCCCGGCTGGCTGTATGGAAAGACGTGTCTCGTCGCCGGGCTCGGCCCCATCGGCCTGCTCGCCTCAGTTGCCCTTGTTCTTCGGGGAGCCCGGGTTTACGGCCTGGATATCGTCGATGAGGCAAGCACACGCCCGCAATGGCTGAAGACAATTGGGGGGAAGTACATCGACGGGAGAAAGGTGCCGGCACAGAAGGTCGCGGATTCTGTGGCCCCCATGGACGTGATTGTCGATGCGACGGGCGCGGCACCTGTCGAGTTTAACCTGCTCGATGCCCTCGCGTTGAACGGTGTATATGTCCTGACTGGTGTCCCTGGCGGCGACCGGGCGATGCAGATAGACGGCGCCGATCTCATACGGCGCCTGGTTCTCAAAAACCAGGTGATGATAGGGAGTGTAAACGCGGCGCGGGATCACTTCCAGATGGCGGTCGACGACCTTGCCCACGCGCGTCTGCTCTGGGGGGATCACCTCACGAAACTAATAACCGACAGGCACCGGTTCGATGATTTCCTCTCCGCATTTCAACACCACGCCGACAACGAAATCAAATCGGTCATCGAGTGGTGATTAACCGAAGGCCGGCCGCGACGAGTTTTACCCGCCGGGAAGTTGTCCGCCCTCACTGAGATGCTCACGAATCCGGAAGCCATGAATGATGTTCCGCACTGAATGGGCCGGCGGGGTTGAATTGCATACCGTGTTATTCCGTTGAGTCTTAAGCGGGCCAGATATACTTTTCGGCAGGGCTAATGTTCTCGAATCTCAAGTATCACACAGTACGGCGGCTTCGCGTTTGCCGCTTTTGGCGGCTTCCGGGGCCGGTAACCAGGTTCGTGATGATCATGATTTTGATTATCGGGCCAATTGAGCGATTATAAGTATTCGGATTTCGTTCTGGATATTAGAATGCACAACAAGACGGTGATAAAGGACGGGTCAGTGCTCCTTGCCGATGGACTGAAGGCGACGGACGTCGCGATGAGCGAAGGAACAATCTTGCGAGTCGCCCGCGATATTCCTGCAGATGAATCCGACACCGTGATTGACGCGAAGGGGAAATATGTGCTTCCCGGGATGATAGACATTCACACAAACGGCATAGCCGGATTTGATCTCACCCTCGGCGTGTACGATCCTGCAGAAGACAGCTTCATATCGAGCGAAGAGGCATATTTGCAGGGCCTGGACATTGCGCTCAGGAAATATGCTGCCACCGGAGTCACGCGCGCGTTCCTCACCAGTCTGGCTTCGCCGGTCGCCGAACTCCGAAGGGTATTCCGAAATGTGAGCAAATACAGAAACGATTCCCGCGGGCAGGCGTGGGGCGGAGTGCTTGCCGGGCTTTATGTTGAAGGTACTTTTATGAAGGACGCCGCGTATCGCGGCGCGCACAACGCTGACTATTTTAACGAGCCTTCCGCCCGGCTGTTCGATGAGCTGCAGGAAGCGGCGGATGGGATGATAGCTATTGTGAATGTCGTTCCCGAATGGGGGAAAGCCTCCTACGATCTCATCAAATACCTGACGGAAAAGGGGGTCGTCTGTGCCGCGGGACACACCGGTGCAACCGGTGACCAATACTCGCAAGCGGTTAGAAGCGGGACGAGGCTTGCAATACACTTCCCGAACGGACCCACCGGTTCATCCGTGAAATCGTTCGACGGCGGCGGCGCTGTCGAGGCGGTGCTGCGCGCGGATGAGGCCTTCGTCGAGATAATAGCTGACGGTTATCATGTCGACAAGTCTTACGTGATGGACATCATAAGGAGGAAAGGATCCGACAAAGTCGTCGTCGTTACCGACAGCATGTTCCCCACATTGCTCGAAGGGCTCTCGGGGTTTTCGATGCTGGGGGTCGAAGGAAGGGTGAGTCCGAACGGCGAGTATCTCCAGATTGCCGACAGGGGTAACGCTCTCTTCGGGAGCACGCTGACGATGGACATGGCTTTCTCGAATATTCTGGACTGGCTGACGGCGCCAATCGAAGGTGTCTGGTACAAGCGGCACGAGCCGCTCGGTTTCGAAGAGGCATTGTTGAGGGCGTCGGAGATGTGCAGCAGGAATCCGGCGACAGTCGTCGGCATGTTCGAACCGAAATCCGGAGATGCCGGGAAGGATCTGAGCAGCTACACCGGGAGCATCGAACCGGGCAAGAGCGCCGACATAGTGATTGCCGACATCGAAGAAATCGGCGGCAGGCATCACCTGAAGATTGAAAGAGTGTTCGTAAAGGGAAAAATGGTTTGAGGCCGCGCTGCAACATCAAGTGTTTGCAACGGCCGGAGAATGACGAAATGAAACCGGATGACGCATTATCAACATTTATAATCGACAAGCTAAAAGTTGAAGTTTATGAAAACCGCGAAGCCATGGGATCTCGCGCTGCATCGGCGGTAATCGAACGGATGAAGAAGCTTCTGTCGGAGCAGGATAGCATGAGAATGATATTCGCAGCTGCACCGTCTCAAAACGAACTCCTCGAAGAACTCGCATCGGTCCGAGGATTAGACTGGTCGAGAGTGACGGCATTTCACATGGACGAATATATCGGATTGAGGCCCGATGCTCCGCAGTCTTTCGGCGTGTTTCTGACGGAAAGAATCTTCGGGAAGGTGAAGTTTAGAAAGGTTCATTACATAAGTCCCAACCCCGGCAGTGTGGAGGAAGAGTGCAAAAGATATTCGTCGCTTCTTGCCGAGGAGCCGATAGACATTGTATGCCTCGGGATAGGAGAGAACGGTCATATCGCGTTCAACGATCCTGATGTTGCCGACTTCAACGACCCGCTGAGCGTGAAGATCGTCAGCCTCGACGACAGGTCAAGGCAGCAGCAGGTGAACGACGGCTGCTTTTCTTCGATAGCGGAAGTACCCCGGCAGGCGATCACGTTGACGATCCCGGCGCTCATCTCGTCGCGCTACATGTACGCGGTTGTGCCCGGCAGAACAAAGGCGGACGCAGTCCGCCGGACGGTTGAGGGCGAGATAAATACCGCCTGTCCGGCCACAATTCTGCGGCGTCACGAAAACGCGACGCTCTTCCTCGATGCAGATTCTGCAGCGGGGATAACATCTTAATCTGCGTTCGTTCACGCGTTTGTTTAGAGCTTTATCCAATGGCCGTGGAACTTCGAGACGGTCGAGCATTTGCCCTTCTCCAGAAAGTACGATATTTTCGTACTTACTGGAGGAGATGTGGAAAGCCCATGGAAGGCTTGGCTGATGGTGCACGGATTGATCGTTCTGTTTGCAGTAAAGGAGAATAGAGGATCCTGCATTGAGAGTATCCCTCGCCTTACCCGCGTTGCCTCAACGTAGTTCTTTAGCACCTCTCCAAGGCGGGGTCCAAAGGGAACAAGTCGGCTCTTATAAAACTTCGTCTCGCGAATAAGTAAGAGGTGCCTGTCCCAATCAATGTCGCCAACGAGCAGGCGAGCCGCCTCACCGACTCGGAGCCCCAGGCAATACAGCACAGCAAAGATCATGTGATAGGTAATCCCTCTCATAGTCGCTCGTGGATTGTCGCGAAGATTTGCGGCGGTCTCGAGCAGACGTGCCGCCGTAGGGGGATCGAAAATGAACGGCATACGCGGATTAGTGTTTCTCCGCACCTTGGCCTGAACCGGGGAGCGTCGGAGCCGCCCCTGCCGAACCAACCAGTCAAAGAACCCGCGAACGACTGAAAGAAGGTGATTATAGCTTCGAGGCTTGGCACGAGGGCGAGAACGAAGAAACTCCTCTATGATTGTCGGACTGACATCGTCGGCTGTGGCGACGCGGCGCTCGGCCAAAAACCGATCAAGCAGAGAAAGGGTCCTTTCCTCGCTTTCGTACCGTCTGCCAAGAGCCCGTCTGGAGACGATGAATGCCTGGATCTCCTCGCCAAGATTGCTCTTACAACTAATCATAAGACCCCCTCGCCATCGCTCGAGGCGACTTCCCGCAGAGCTTCGATGGCAACCTTAGCGTAAATCTGAGTGGATGACGGAGATCGATGCCCAACATAGTCGCCGATGATCTTCAACGAGAGTCCTGCATCTACTAGCCTTTGCACACAAGTGTGGCGGAGTGTGTGAGAACCCGGTCTGGGCACAGGAATCCTCGCCTTACGGAGATAGCGAGATGCGCACCCCGAAACGGCGGAAGCGGTTAACGGATCGAATGGAGCCAAGCTTCGCAAGAATATTTTCCGATGTGTCGTCTCGGGGCGCCCTTTTCTCAGGTAGTCCAAAATAGCTTGTCCAACAGCTGGAGAGAGCGGGTAATTAGCAAAGTGACCTGCCTTGCGCTCTGCAATCCGTACCCGCTCATCCCGCCAGTCAATGTCGTCAAGCGAGAGGGAGGCGACCTCCCGGCCCCGCAGACCGTAAGTAACGAGCAAAACCAAGATGGCGTAGTCACGCCTGCCGACTGCTATCCGTCGATCAACGACCTCCAGCATTAGACGGACCTGATCCCAGCTGATAGATCGCGGTATACCGGAATGACGGTAGAGCCGAGGATGCTCTACACTGGTACTGAGGTCACGTTCCAACACACCTTGGCGGAATAGATAGCGGAGAAGCACACGCACAACACCGCATGCGTTGCGCATGCTCGACCACCCAATTTGAGAACTCAACTCAGTTACGAAGGCACTCAAAACTGTCGGTGACAGATCCGACAACTTGGTCAAGCCGATCGAGGAGAGATAGGTGGCAAATTGTCGCAGATGGTGGGTATATCCCCTTATGGAGCCTTCCCGCAATCCTTTCTCCTTACGTAGGAAATCGTAGAAAGTCGGAGCGGAGTCGTGAAAAGGGTTCTCCTGCTTATGGCTACGTCCTTGAGGCTGAAAGTTAGGCAAAGTCAGGGAGAGCATCTGTTCAATGGGATTGCGTACAGTATCAGCGATCTTCCGACGCTCGATTGCAGATCGCCTGCCCCGAGCCCGGTCCTCCAGCCACTGGTCTACGAAGCTCTCGATGTAAAAGGCAAGCTGATCCAACCTTTGTGCACCCCGTGCTTGTGCAAATTGTCCGAAACTCATCACAAGGGGGACACGTCGAGTCACAGACTTCCATGAATACTTTTGCTCAGAGAGCCAGTTCACATAGTCTTCCACCGCCCCGCCGATCCAGCTGGAGCGGATATGTTCGACTGTCTGGGGTCGAACGAAATACTGTTCCAACATAGACAACCTCCTTTCTAAATGTGGTCGCCTAATATTGGCTCTACCCGAATTATGTGCCACTGACCCTCACGCCGGATGAGCGGTTACCCGATTTGAACAAGATCGGCAACATAACGAAATTGGCAACATAAGCTTGATAACCTCAAGGCCGGAGTGATAAAACCCGATCTCTACGATCCCAAGTTCAACCGGGCTTTCCAGGAGATGGCCGAGCATTATAATACATTCCTCGACCCTGCACGTGTCGCAAGACCCAAGGACAAGGGAAAAGTTGAACGCGACGTCCAGACTGCCCGCGAGAAGTTCAAGGAACTCACCGCAGTATATCCATCGATAACCCTGGCTCAACTCAACCAGAGGATCCAAGACTGGCTCCGCGACGACTACGGAATGACCAAACACGGAACAACTCATCAGATGCCTTACAAAGTATTCCTGGAGGACGAACAGACGAAGCTTATCCCGCTCCCTCGTGACACGTTCGAAGCGGCCTTCTGGAAGGAAGCCACGGTGCATCCCGACTGCTACATCCAGGTGAAGAAGAAGAGTTACTCGGTCCCCTACCAATACGCAGGCAAGAAAGTCTGGGTTAAGGTATCAAACAATATCATGCATGTCTTCTACAACGGACAACTTATCAAAGAGCACATAGTTTTGACAAAAGGATACCGGAAGACGGACTTATTGGACTTCCCCGAGAACATGGCTGCAGCCGCCAACAAAGGACTTCCACGATATCTGCAGGACCAGGCAGCCAAGATCGGACCTCAGTTCCAGAGCCTTATAAAATCCGTGCTCATTCCTCATGCGTTCTTAAATCTCAGAAGGGCTCAGGGCATCGTCTCCGTTGCGAAGAGCTACCCAACCGAGCTCGTCGAGCAGGTGGCAGCTACTCTGGTCACCCAGCCCTTCCAGTTCACTCCCAAATACTTCAAAGCTTCAATCGAAAAGCTTGTAGAACTTGAATACCAGTCACAGGAAATCCCGCTCTCTGAAGAGACCAGAACCTTCGTCAGGGATCCGGAATACTTCAACCACACATCATAAGGGGAACAGCTTCATGTCCACAAACTCCGCGGAGCTTATCACTCATCTCAAATCCCTCAAGTTATCGGGTATGGCCGATACACTTGACTTAAGACTTATGGAGGCTCAGAACAACAGCCTAAGCTTCTCTGAGTTCCTCTCCATGGTCATTACCGACGAACTTCAGACCAGATCCAACAGAAAACTTCAGCGCCTTTTGAGCCATGCCCATGCCGATCCCAGCAAGACTTTGGAGTCCTTCGACTTCTCGTTCAATCCGTCCATCAACGCCTCTGTCATACGGGAACTCGCAACCTGCCGCTTCATCGAGAAGGGCGAGAACATCTTCTTTCTTGGTCCTACCGGCACTGGAAAAACTCATCTGGCCAAAGCTATAGCTCACATGGCCTGCCGGAAGCATCTTAACGTTGAGTACTTCAACTTCTGAGCGCCTTGCGCCATCCCGACATATAAATAATTTTGACGGGACAGGAGCTCTTCAGGCTCCTCTCCCAGGCAGATCTCGTTAACTCCCTCGACAAGAAGCTGAGGCCGCTTATCAGAACTGATCTCCTAATCCTCGATGGCTTTGCCTTCAAGAAGCTCGATCAGCAGTCCGCCGAGTACCTCTACGCCATCGTAGATGCCAGGTACCCAACGAAGTCGACAATCCTAACCAGCAACCGGGCCATTACCGACTGGCATGCGATCTTCCCGGATCCCGTCATGGCCAACGCTCTCATGGACCGCCTTGCTCACAACGCCCATCAAATCTCGATCAAAGGAGAATCGTACAGAAAAAAGCTTTCACCGAAATCGCAAAATCTTGATTCTAAGAAATCGGTGAAGTAAACTTATTCCCGTTAACAATAGGGTGGGGAATTAAATTGGCCCTGCCATGGGGAATAAAGTGGCCCTCGACATCCTCCGTTTATTTCGGGAATACTCTGGGAATTATGATATCTTTTCTAGTGTGTTTAGTTAGCAAGATCTGCCGCTGCTTTTCCACAGCCACGTGAGTATATAGCTGGGTTGTCATGATCGAGCTGTGGCCGAGAAGAGTCTGGATATATTTTATATCAACCTCTCGCTCAAGGAGAAGAGTCGCAAACGTATGGCGGAATACGTGGGGCGTGATCCGTTTCTGAATTGATGTGGTTCCCACGAGATTCTTCACGATGGTCCTTATGGACTGTTCAGAAAGTCTACCACCCAACCTGTTGATTAGGAAAAAACCTCCTCCGGCCTTCATTCTAGCTGAAAACAAATCAGAATAGTGCTGTATGGTTTTCATGACATCGCCGTTGCATACCTGGACAACCCTTTCCTTGTTTCCTTTTCCTTTAATCGTTACTGCACCAGTAGTCAGGTCTATCTGGTCTCTTTTTAAGTTCGCGATTTCCGAAACACGAGCCCCCGTCGCAAAAAGTAGTTCCACAACTACGACATTTTTCAGCTTCTCAGCTGACTTCTTGTCGCCAGTTTCTATAGCTGTGTTGTACGCCGCATAGACACACTTCAGAATCTCGGTGATTTCCATCAAATCCATGACCCTGGGCAATCTCAGCGGCTCTCTTATTCTGACGAGCATTTTACGCATAGGATTTAGAGAGACTTTGTCCTCGAATTCTAGATAATTGAAGAAGGCCCGAATTGTCGCCACTTTTCTCTTGATCGATTTTGGTTTGAGAGGAGATAGATATTCAAGGAAGCTTCGGATTTCATCTTTCGATATACGGGTGAGTCTGCGCGATAGGCTATTTGCATTAAGGAAGGCGACAAATTGTCTCAGATCTGTGTTGTAGGCCTTAGTGGTTTTCGGGCTTAGACTTTTTTCGAATCTGCAGTGATTCACAAATTCCTTTATTGCCTGTTCCACGGAATACATGATAGAGATCCTTTCATGGTTTCTTCTTGAAGGTTTCCTGTAAACTCCGTCTCTTGAAGATTGTTGGGTGCGGTGAGCTTACGACGCACGAACCGATCGTGGTACGCGATTCTTGCGATCACGGATGCAGTATCGGGTAGGAAGAATATACAAAAAGGATCTTAATACTTACCTCTCAATACATATTTGATACAACAGCGAGTATAGCGACTGGAGTTAGTTGTTTCTTGCCGCTGTTCATGCCAGTCTTTAAAACGGTGAAGTGTTTCCCATCGGTGTATCGAAAACGTACGTTGCATACATAATTACCGATCGAATTGCGGAGTGACATGCCTTACGAGTGAGATTTCATGCATTCTCGATCCGTTTGACGCATGAGCACTCTGGCACGATGAATGAGTGCTACCGCATTGAGGGGCATGCTCTGACTGTTCATTAGAATTTGTTCGTGAAAGAGTGCATCAACAGGATAATGCAACCGGAAGAAGTGAACCCAAACTGGCTATCGGCCAGAGTCTGACAAGCTATAGCGCAGCATTTCGGGAGAGTTCAGTGTGAGATATCGGTCAAAAACAGAGGAAGGTTCTCTCGAGCTTCAATATGCTCTTGCTCCAGGGGATGGGTACGTTGTCGAATCACTTTTCTCAAGGTTCGGGCCAATTAGGTTAGTCGACCTTCCCAACATAGGCATGCCTTCCACTAACAGTTGCCTTGAAAAACTCCACCGGAACATAGAGGCGCAAAACCGCACCACATCGAATTCACAAAATCTCATTAGGGTCTGG
Source organism: Bacteroidota bacterium (assembly GCA_021825585.1). Classification (GTDB taxonomy): domain Bacteria; phylum Bacteroidota; class Ignavibacteria; order Kryptoniales; family JAKASW01; genus JAKASW01. The sequence goes on from JAKAGT010000011.1 coordinate 118,893, forward strand.
CGTTCCTCTAAACTGATTAGACCGGCTAGTTTGCAGTTGAGGTTTATCATTCTGGAACGAGCAAATCCTGCGTCAAAAATCACCTTTGGCAAAATGGGTGGTTAGTCAGTTGGCGATCTAAAAATGCCTGATTTCAGGTATTGTGGGTCATTATCTGTGGGCATATGCTCACTACAGAGATAGTTGAGATAGTATTGTACTGGTTACCGAAAGCTGTAAGACTCTAATTGTGGATGAGACTGAGGACCTAATGAGTGATTCTTGCAGAACATATTTGTTGAAAGAAGACAGAGGGCGGGAGGGATACGCTCTCATCTCTGTTCTCTTCCTTGTCCTACTTTTGTCGGCATTGTCCATCATTATTTTACGAGTTGATCTGTATCGGCGAAGAGAAACAATTGAGTCGCTCGATAAAGTCAGTGCTGGTTTCGCTTCGAAGAATGGTGTTATAGCTGCTGTCGAGATGCTCGATAACGGAATTATGGCTGACTCCAGCTTCACTATGAATTTTCCTGACAGCAGTCATGCTGAAGTGAAAGTCTTTCAATGGGGTTTGTATGCGGGAGTCGAGTCGGAAGGAGTCTGCCACCGAATGGAGAGTACGACTTCAGCGCTCCTAGGAAGTACGATCCCCTCTCATGGTTCCGCGGCTCTGGTGTTGGGTAATTTTCAGCACGGCTTAACATTCGCTGGAAATTCAAAGATTATTGGCAACGTCGTCGTTGGTCCTCGCGGCGTCTCGATTGCCCCGCTCAGAGGAGAATCATCTCCAGTTCGCATACCGATCGAAGGAAGACTGGAAACGGTTTCAACAAAGATCCATCTGTTTTCGGCTTCCACTTTAGAACAAGAAGTCCGGAACGCATTATTATTGCTTAAAGGGGCACAGCGATCACGAATGGCTCCTGAAGGTTCGGACGCTATCGAGTGCGTTGACGGGCAACTCGATCTATCTGACCTTAGTGACACCGTTAGAGAGGTCTTCAGCCAATCAGATATGGCCGTCTCGGGCTCTATTATGAGGCGCGGGCCTCCTCTTACCATAGTAGCGCTTAAACACCTCTCTATCCTTCCTAATACTTCAATCGTTGGTGCTGTCTCATTTTATTCCTCTGATTCGGTCGCAATCTTGCCTAGAATCCAACTTGTTAGCTGCATTATCGCATCTGCGAAGATAATCTACGTGGAGGACGGTTCATCATTCACGGCCCAACTCTTTGCACCCGTGATAGATTGCCAGTCGAATTGCGCGGCGAATTACCCGTCAGCCTTTGTTTCGATCAATCTATTGGACTCGACGGGAATACACCAGTCCATCACAATGTTGCCCGGATCGAAAATCACAGGTGCTGTAGTGATGCACGTTGGAGCAGGCATATTGTTGCAAGACGCGACCATTGATATTCAACCGGGGGCGACTGTATCTGGAGAAGTATTCGACGACGGTTACCTGACAATGGATGGGAAAATTGACGGATTGGTTCGCACCTTTGACCTCTATTTCTATGACTTGCCAACAGTCTACTTGGGTTGGCTTCGGACTGGGATAATTGACAGGTCCTCTCTTCCCGAAGGATTTCTCCAACCAATAGGGTTTCTACCTAATCAGAAAGCTGCAATTCTTACATGGCTATGAAAGAGATCAGAAAACGGAAAATAAGAATAGCACGGAAACGCCCGGAAGTCACATCAGTTGTACCTAGGCAAGGCTCAATCGCAGGCTTCACTCTCATCGAATCTGTAATTGCATTGGGGTTGTTTGTTAGCGTCGTTTTGCTTTTGATTGTCGTCTTTGGCGAGCTGCTGTCGGATGATTTTCCGTCGAGATCAAATAAAGCATTTGCACTTGCACAGAGCGAATTGGCTATGGAGGAAATGCGGCCGACGTTAGTCGCTTCCGAAACAGACACGCTTGGCTTCCTAGTGGTACGGAAACTCAAGTTCGTCGCTGGCATGCCTGTTTTCGATGTTACAGTGAGCTCTGGCATTAACGCGTCGAATATTCTCGCTGAGCTTACGGAGGTGTATCCTTCTTGCGAAAAATGACATATATCAGAAACCAGTCTGGATTTACTATAGTGGAACTGCTTGTCACCATGATCCTGTCCTCTCTCGTCGTGTCATTTGTTTATTCGCTGTATTTCTTCTCGGTGAAGCTGATGGGAACATGGGAGAGAAGAGTGGATCTCCATTTGGTTATCGACCAGTGTTTCCAAAGAATTGATTCAGATATCATGTCTACGACTAATGTTGTTGAGTGCAATGACTCACTATTGTCGTTACTTGCAAATCAAATGGACACAGTCAAATACCGCTTTACCGAGATGGATGTATCGCGGAACGGGGTCTTGTTTGCTTCAGACTACCCAACCGTCCGTCTCAATGCGGGCGTGCATTTATTTGCACAAACCGCAACAGGATCCTGCTGGCCTTCTATGATCTGGTCCATTCGGATTAAAGCAAATTCTGGAAGAATGAAAGATTCTTTGCTGACGACCTTATCCATGCTCTTGTCATCGCAAGAGATAGTGGACGGAAATGTCTGCAGTACTGGGTCGTGGCCAAAACCAGGAACCAACAAGGAATAGCCGGGTCGCGCCGGTGTGCCCTTACTTAAAGGGATGTTGTCAAAATTCCTAGTCACAAACTTCCTATGAAAATGGGCTGTGTGACTGAGATGGCGAAGCTGTGGAAAACAAAGGGAGATAAAAAACGGGAAGCAATGCTGGCGAAGTCGACCGAGTATTCTTCGGCCACTTGATGGCGAGGTCTTCATAGAAAAAAGCGTCAACTTATATGCAGGAAAACAGTAACATAGAACTTCTAGTTACAGCTGTAAAGCCAAGGACGGGGAATAAGATTTCCGCCACGAAGACTTTTAGCTTGCGCGACCTGAAGCTTTTCAACCGTGTTACAGCGCAGGAGAAGGTGGCTTTTCTCTCAGAATTGTCCATGATGTTGAAGGCTCGCGTCCCGATAGTGAAGGCATTAGATGTTCTTGCCGGACAGGCCAGAAACTCAAGGCTTAAGACGGCGATCGGGCAGCTCCTCTCAGACGTGAGGAAGGGGATATCATTTTCAGCTGCGCTAGCACGCCAGCCTGACATCTTCGATTCTATTGTCGCAGTGACCGCTGAAGTCGGACAGGAAACGGGCAGGCTCCCGGAAGTTCTCTCTTCTCTAGCCGAGCATGAGGAGAAGGTTAACGCTCTGAGGAAAAAAGTAACGCAAGCGCTTGCTTATCCTGTTCTTGTCCTCATTGTAGCAGCAGTAGTCGTTCTATTCCTTCTCCTATACATTGTGCCTAACTTCGCTCATATGTTCCGCGTCTCCAATGTTCCAATCCCTAAAGCAACCCAAATTGTCATCGGAGCAAGTAATTTCATATCCGCATACTGGGTTTATTTGTTCTTTATCCTCTTACTTATCGCCCTCTTGTCGAAGTGGTTGATGGGCTCCGAATTAAAGAATGCCGTAACGGAGAGGTATGGACTGCAGTTTCCGTGGATTGGCGGCATTATGATAAGGAATTATACAGCCAGATTCTGCAGGACGCTTGGAACACTTCTACAGTCACAGGTTCCACTTGTGGACGCGCTCGGCGTAACGAGGAAGGTCTTTGCGAACAGGAGGGTTCGTGGAGAGATCGACCGGCTTATCAAGCATGTTAAGCAAGGTCGGACAGTAGCAGAGCCCCTCTCATCGTCGGAATTCTTTCCGCCTGCGGTGGCACAGATGATTGCTGTTGGGGAAGAAACGAGCGAACTTGAAACGATGCTTCTCCGTGTAGCGGCATACTATGAATCAGAGTTAGAGCGGCTTATGGAGACCCTGACCACCATTATTGAGCCTGTCTTAATTGTTTTTCTTGGTGCGATAGTCGGTACCATCCTGATTACGATGTATCTGCCAATGTTTGACATGGCTAGTACGATCGGAGGCGGATAATGATTCTAAGGCAATTGGAAATGGATCGAGGCGCAAAGATCACGTAATGAGTCGGATATGTGCACCTTCGAGTCCAGATAACAGAAGGCAGAAGCCATTTGCCATCGGGCATAAGTCGGAAAACAGTTCATTGTGCTCATTCAGGCACGGGCATATTAATTCGGCGCAGGAAGTAATCTCGAGAAGGGGAAACGAAATGGTCGTTTGATTGAAGGATGGCTATAATCCCCATCAGCTTCAACCACAATAAGAAGAGTGGGAAACCTAATTGGGGTTCAGCTTTACTCGACGTAACCAATTCCATTCATGCAAGGATGATTACTAAGTAATGCAGGATTCCTCATTTATAAGTTTGCAGGTTTCAGTATCGCGCTGGCTTCGCGGAGGGATTGGAAAAAAGTCAAAGGAAACTAGCCTACTGATAGGAGAGCTGCAAATGGAACAAGTATACAGGCGTGAACGTCCTTCACTAGCGGGGTGGGTTATCAGCAAAGACGCACAGTTATCAGACCTTATAGAAACCGGATTACGCTCAAGTGAAGGGCTATCTTTTGAGGGGGCATTCACGAGGTGGCAGTCCGCCTTTGAGCTTATGAAGGATAGGCCTTTGAAGTCTACCTCACTGGATTTGCCGACAAATATCATCATTGTCAATAATGACAGGAAGGGATTAGGAAGATTGCAATGGCTCTCTATCCTCAGAGATACTTTGCCATTGGTGCGTTTCATCATATTGTTTGATGAACCTGACGAGGAGCAGCTTGCAACCGCACTGAAAATGGGGGTTTCCGGATTTCTGATGAAACCCGTATCCGCATCACAAATCGTTTTGGCAATCAAAACAGCTCTCAGCGGCGGGATCATGGTGATCCCCACGATTCTTGAGAAAATCCTTCCTGTCAGTGACAAGCAGATGCAATTGGAGAAGGACCTCGGACTTACAAGCCGAGAAAAGGATGTTTTGGCTCTTCTCGTAGACGGATATTCAGTGAAGGAGATCGCTGACAAACTATATCTGAGCTTTCAAACCGCGCAAACGCACATGAAGAACATCCGAAAAAAATTTGGTGGGAAGAGCAGCAGGGCGATAGTCTCGATAACACTTCGCCAGCATGTATTGGACTAATACAAGTGAGAAATCACAGTTTGATGGCCGGGAAGCCTGCGGCAGGTCTATTCGTGAACAGCTTTTGTGAGGCGATTTGCGTGAGGAGTCAAAGGTGCTTTATCGGATCTTGCACCGACGGTGAGGGACCGGATACATAACGAATACGAATTGATGTCTCTCAGCACAGCGATGATAATATCGGGACATATTGTCCACATGAACCTGACCTGCCTGGGACAGTCTGGCTTAAGACCATCTCCACACTTGCCCGAAGAGTTGGAACGGATGCCATTCAACTATTTGGAGCGTTGCATGCTGAGAATAGGTTTGAATTACTAAAGCTACTTCAGGATCGAATTGACGGCTTAATTTAGCAGGACTTTCGCTTAGTCCATGCTTGATATTAAACCACAGACACAAGGTGTAATGTCGCGACTCAGACGGACGCGATTTAGCGTTTGCGGTGCCAGGTGTCTGCGCTGTATTTCTTCAATAGTCGCAGTCCGCGACCAAGCTTCTAGATAATCCACTTAAACAAACCACCTTAACAAAAAGGGGGTGCCATGAGACGTACCGTCGTTATTTTCGCAGCCTTGTCTATTCTACTGTTTTCCCGGATTGGGGTTGCTCAGAACGTGAATCTTTTTGATGGGAGTTCATCATATACCCTGCATATTCTGCCGGGTGTCGATCTGGTCTATTCAAGCGGATCTGTGCCGCTGAATGTCTCAAGTGAGAATCGAGACATGCAAACGACCTGGGTGGGGTTGGGCTGGTCATTGCGATTTGCCTATATCGAAGCGGACCTCCGGGGAACTTTTACTATGAACGATGACAAGATGTATTATGTTTCGAATCAGGGACGCGACAGGATAGTGGAAGATGCCTCAGGAGTATATCGCCTCGAGAACCATCCCTATTGGAAAGTCGAAATGAACACATACAGTGGTGAGATAAACGGCATCACTATAGTTCGGAGCGACGGTTCACAAATGAAGTTTGGAGACTTCCAGACTGGCATAGGCACCAAGGAAGCTAATCTCTGCCGATACGTTTGGGGCGGCCGAGTCACTGGTTTCTCGTCTTCTCAAAATGCTATTCAAATATGTTACCGTTGGAACTTGTCTGAGGTGACTGATCCATACGGAGTCGCATTGTACGATTACTATTACAACCAGGAGCAGGTCTCCCTCCCAGTGTGGGCGGGCGGCAGCACGGTTCCATATACTCGCGCTTCGTATATGGACCACATTTACAACGACAGAACGGGACAGACAATTAGATTCTATCTGGGCTCCCGCGATCCGTATGAATACCAAAACGAGGCAACCAGTGAATTTCAGCTCATGATGTACGAGACAAAATATCTCGACAGCATATCAGTGTTTCCGAATGAGTCGAGTCTGACTCCGATAGAGACTTGGAACTTTTCCTATCAACTTATTCAATCAGGCACCACAAAGGAGAAAAGGTTACTAACAGCGGTAACAGAAAAAGATGCATCGGGAGATTCGCTGCCTTCGTACAAGTTTTCATATGGCGGTGCTCCTGATTACCTGTTAAGCGAGGTTGTGTCTCCCACCGGTGGTACAGAACAGTTTGACTACGAATCTGCATCCATTCCTTACCTTAATCAAACAACCCCACTCATATCCGCCGGGCCATACCACGCCAACGGGTATCAAGCGTCGTCAGACGGAACGGTGTTGGTCGGGTATGATATGACTGCAGAGACATTGCAAATTTGGAAATGGATAGGGACTTGGACGAGCTCTTCCATTCAGCTTTCACCTCAAATCAAATCTGGCACTCAGATTAATATATCAGTGGCGGATACGCATGTTCTCATCGCTTACCAAGATAGCCTTGGGATGGGTGTAGCTGTAGATTATGATTGGAGATATGACAATCAGCAATGGCTCCATGGCTTCAGCATCACGGCAGACTCACTTAACAGTTCTTATAGTGCGCTTATGGCTGGAATATCCTCTTCGGGAGGTCACATCGGAATAATCGCCGGCGACGGTTCCAGCAACAATGAAGTTGATGTCATACAGTGGAATCCGTCCACTTTCTCGTGGTCCTCCATCGGCACTACCTCAAGCTCCTACTTCCCGCTGACGACGTTGCTAGTATTGGATGACATGATGTTTTATGATAACAGTGATGGTTGTTACCTTGTCCAATGGGAAATTAGTGGCGGAGCTACAACATGGAATGGGCCTTTACAAGTGTGTACCCTACCGAATAGTTCCAATCAACAATATACATTGCAAGAAGACTATATCGGACGTTGGGACGGAAATACGGGCACGCTCTACGGATACAGGCTGTCTTACGATAGTTCCACTGGATTTCAGGCTACAACCGCCTCTACTCTCGGTACTGGGTATGCAAGCAACTCATTTCCGGAATTTACGGATCAAAGGTTATTAGTATGTCAGTATGTATCGACGTCGCAAGCATCCTTGTGCACATGGGAACTCACGGCAAGCGGTTTCTCACAACTTCCAACCGCATCCCTTTCTGTCAACTGGGGGTCTGGGTGGGCCATGACGGCCCAGGTATCCGACGACTGGATGTTTGCACTTAACTATAGAAACGGTCAGGTTACCGGTGCCCCTTACGATGGCGAGATCTATGGATTCATATGGAATTCAAGCGCTGGAGAATTCTCATCAGCAGGGACCGATGTTGCCTACTCATCCGCGGGCGACAATACTCCATCGTTCTCGTCTGCTTCACTTTTCCTCACAAACAAATTCCTGGTTGTTCAAGCCGATGCGAATTCGTTGGATCCTGGTAAGGCAAGCTGGGTTGATGCCTTCAGATTGGACAGGACAGATTCTACAACCTGGACGCTTTCCTCTAATTACCAGACCACTTACACGGACGGTTCTGCCGGCGAGGGTATTTCTGCTCTAATAGGAGACAATTTCATAGGCGGGTACTCAAATCAAACGGGTGAAATGGGCGGCATGGTCTTTCACGATCCGGACAAGGACTGGAGTTCCTCCGTTTCGGTAGAAAGGGTAACGCAGGTAATTACGAACGACGGGATGGGCACGAGTACGAGCTCAATCGCTGAAGGATACTCGTACTACCCTGGGGCGGTTTTCGATCCAACGCTTACTTTTGCCGGTTACGACTGGGTAAAGGACTCGGTAGGAACAGGGGCGTCCGGTTCTACGGTGACAACTTTCAACGACACGCTGGTGCAACCTCGTGTCCGCGGATCTGTCATAAACGTGGCTCAATACAAGGAGGGTCAATCTGTAACGGTTCATCAGACCTCTTACACTTGGTCTGTGTATGTCGACCCCGTCAAATGGTATTTATATCAACCCGAGGTAATTACGGACAAAGAAACAACCGATGGAGTTACTAGGACAATACAGTATGCCTACAACGACTCAAATGGGGCCGTTTCAGAGAGTGATAAAAGCCTCGGAAGTTACCAGCACAAGATTACTAATATCACATTTGGATTCTCGCACTATCCATCTATGTATTCCAACAACATGCTCACTGAACCATACGATATGAAAACAAGCGCGCGGACAGACTCCGCCTTCTTCTCCCTTGTCTCCGCATTGGGTGCAAACCCCGGTACCATCGACCACTTAGACAGCCTCTCTTTCGATTTCGATCAGTACGTTAAATACACCTTTACGGTGAACCAACCCTCCGGTACAAGTTGGATCAAAATCGGAACTGCGGTAGGAAGTGGCGATATCCTTTATATATCAGGAGACAGCACAATAACTTCCCCGGACAGTTTCTGGGCAGTTCAGGGAACGAAGTATTACATCGAAACGTATGTCTCTTCAACGCAAAAAGCAAATATTGCCTCTATCAATGCATGGTATTATACGATCCCGGGTGCCACCGATTATCTGGTTGCCTGGCACCGATTCGACTATGATGCCACCGATGACTATCGGCCTTTGCGCACGATGGTGTATGACGGCACAAACTGGATCACTACCGACAGTGTTGTAAGCCGCAACTCTGACGGGTATGTCACCCAAAGCGATAATGTTGATAAAGTAAGAACTTCGACGATATATGGCTACAATTCAGCTTTACCGATAGCTCATATTGTAAATTCGTCCCTTTCTCAGACAACCGTTTCTGACTTTGACGATGGCGATGTCGCGAACTGGGCAGGCACGCCGGGGACCTGGTCCGTCAACGGCGGAATCTACCAGCAGACCGACGGATCTTCCACGGGACCGTGGGATACTCCCAATATCAATAGCTCGGCTTCGGTGGTAAATGGAGTTTTTGAAACGGATGTCCGCTTCGACAGTGGTACTTATGCTTACGCGGGGATCGCAAAGTATGTGGACGGCAGCGATTGGGTGAGGTTCGAGCTCAGGAAGTCGGAGTCAACCGTAAAAATTGAAGCGTGGAAAAATGGTGTACAGTACGTCAGCAACCCGACTAGTTTTCTGTTCAACGAAAAGCAGTGGTACCACTTGAAAGGTGTCATCCACGGAGATACAGCTGATCTTTACATTAACGGCAACCTTATTATGACATTGGTAAACGCGAATGTGCAAATAGGCGCCGGTAATGTAGGAGTATGTACGTACTATACTGCGGCCAGCTTCGATAACATCAGGATGTACCCTCTGAACGCGATAGCGACTTCTACCACTTATGATCCTACTACACTTCAGGTCATTTCAACAACAGATGCCAATGGTGTCAACAGCTACACAAAATACGATGGATTCGGAAGGGTTGTGCAAACACTCAATGCCGACAGCATGATAACTTCTGAGAAATACTATTATTTGTCACGCACCGGTAATGGCGACAGTTTCAGTAGCTCTGACCCAAATTATACTGAGACTTTGGTGTATCCGGGAGGGCTTTCCACCGATGGAATCATCGCATGGTACGATATGAATGGGGAAGTCCAAGACCAGAGCGATTCCGGGAATAATGGTAGCACACCATCCGGTTTTTCATATGGCCGTGGAGTTCAAGGAAAGGCATTCAACACAACCGGAGGCCATTACATCTTCGTACCTCGTGCATCCAGCCTTGACCCGGCAAATATTACGATCGAAGCCTGGGTTAACCCGTCGACCGAATCGCAATATCAGGTAATACTCACTCAGGCTAATGGAGGTTGCGGGTGCGGGCAACCTTACGCCATCAGCATACTTACTGGTGGTGCGGCGAGCTTCGGGATCTACGCCGCAAATGGACAATTCTATGGTGAATCGTCAACCTCCACTATCCCGATAAATACCTGGTCTCAGGTAACTGCAACCTACGACGGTATCGTGTTGAAATTGTACATCGATGGACAACTCTCAGCTGTGGACACCACGAATGCCGGGAATCTCAATTATGGCTCATGGGTTGGGGACGTAGCCATCGGGAAGAAGCTTGATTCATGCTACCCCGACGCGTTCACCGGATTGATCGATCAAGTAGTAGTCTACGGCCGCGCCCTGTCCAGCAGCGAGGTTATGGCCGACTACAACATGACCGTCAAAACGGTGTATACGGATGGAATCGGTCGGCCGATTCAGACCCATGTGCGCGACGGGGTGAATGACCTTATAACGGCTGTCGATTATGACTCTGCAGGGAGAGCGTATCGGAATTGGCGTCCGTTCGATTACAATACGTCCTACCAGTATGATCCATCGTACTCAACTCATGCAGAAACCATCTATGGGATTTCAGATCCATACACGGAGAGGACCTATTCGCCGGATCCATTGTCCCGTGATAGTCTGGATGAGCAAGTTGGGTACTCGACACCAAACGAAGGCATATATTACACGTACGGGGCCGATACGCTAAGCGATGGCCAACTTTACGGCTATTCCCGTCAAACGGAAATTCAAAGTAACCTGTCCGGAGCACCTTCCATATATGTTAAGAAATATTTCGATGATTTCGGGAGAGTTGTCCAGATCTCAAAGTTCACGAGCGCAACTGGAGGGGATACGATCACTACCAGGTATTCATACAACTTCCTTAATAAGCCGATAGTCAAGGTCGATCCTGATGGCGATTCCACCAAGTATACCTACAATTTCCTGGGCGAGCTTTCTCAGTCGACGACACCTGACGGCGGCATTTCAAAGTACATCTACGACACGGCGGGACGGCTCAGGTTCATGGCGGACGCCGATGGACTTGCAAATAACAATGTCCTATATTGGAAATACGATAGTTTAGGAAGAGTGATTGAGAAAGGATACATATCGAACACTGCGTGGGGCGACGGATCGACCTTGCAAAACTATGCCGATAACGACCCTTCATGGCCTCCTACACCTTCCACCTGGAGAAAACAGTATGCTTACGATTATGGAACCAACGGGTGCGGCAACCTCGTCGGAAGGATATATCAGGTACTCACAAACAACAACAGCGGCGACACAGCTGACGTTATAGAGACCTTCTCCTATGACAGATATGGTGACGTTACGTCGGTTAGTCAGAAAATAACCGATTGGAATTCATCGACAGCGTATACTACATACTACGATTACGACCAGGTCGGAAGGGTGACTCAAATAGATTATCCACCGAGTTCCTACAACCAGGATACTGTGACATACGCATATGATCAGGTTGGAAGGGTGACTCAGGTAGGACAGGCTGGAAGTGCTCCATTTGCCAATTACACTTACAACACTGAGGGAGAGATGGCAACTGAAATCTTCGACCCTGGCGGGACGCCAGAAACGAGGACGTATTCGTATGATCCGGAAGGCCGTCTGACCAGCATTGATAACTCGCTTTTCTCGGAGCACATGACGTACACGAGCGGCGGCTATAATAACAACGAAGGCTTCTACCACGGGCTCATGGCGTCCGATAGTGTTTTCTATTACTCGGGAGGCCCGTCCGCGCTCGGTTATAAGTTCCAGTACGACAATTTCGGAAGACTCGCCGCTGCAGATAACTCGCTCAGCTCGATGGATGTCGGAGTCGGAAGCCCCACCACTTATGACCCGAACGGGAACATTACTACTGTCCAGCGGGGTACTGCAGGCACACTTAGCTATAATTACTATGCCGGCACAAACCGATTGCAGAATACGGGTTCCGGTGGTAATCAATACGTCTATGATCCAAGCGGCAATATGACATCCTCGACCACTGCGGGGCTTTCGTACACCTATGACCCGTTCACGGCGCTGACTTCTCAGATATCGAACAGCGTGACAAGTGATGTAATCACTCTCGAGTACGGAGGTGCGGAGCAGAGGGTCTATAAGAGTGAAGCTACCTCTTCATCCACCACAACCACCATTTACCTCCATGGTGGCTTGTCATACCCCATCATGCAGAAGATGAGCGATGGTTCGGAACGACTCTACGTGTACGGCCCGACAGGACTCATCGCAATGCGACTCTACACTTCTTGGTACTATGTGCACAAGGATCATCTCGGCTCAGTGCGACTGTTGGCGAATTCCAGTGGCTCGGAGGTATCTTACTACGACTATGATATCTACGGGACAACTCAGAGGTCGAGCGTGAGCACCGATATTCCGTACAAGTTCACGGGACAGGAATTCGATCAGTTCGAGACGACCGGAATCTACAACTTTCGCGCGCGGTTCTACAGCGACAGCACGGCCGTATTCAATTCTGACGATCCGGCTTATAGCAGCACATCGCCGTATGGATATGTTGGAGGAAATCCAGTGTCGTTCACCGATCCAACAGGTATGGTTAAGAATCCTATGGCGCCACCGCCAGACTATTTATCTATGGAAGCAGACTGGCTGGACGCACAAGAGATTGGGATGGTCGCAGGGGGTGGTAACGGCGTATTTAGCTTCAGCGGCGCTCTGGGAACCTATGATGCCTCCTACGGCGCTGGTGATGCGTTCACAACAGCCGCCCTCACGCAATACGGTATTTATTCCGATGGAAACGGCGGATGGATAGTAGGCAACATCCACATTGCCGGTCCGGGAGGACATTGGGTTACTGAATCTGGCAGCTATGTGACATACACAAAAGCCTACCTTTCTAGCGGTGGGGGAATAGTTCCAGTTAATCCCGTGACGAAAGACATTTCGTGGCAAGAATGGCAGGGCGGCGAGTCTGGGCTTATTACATCGAATGTGCTTAGCTGGGGGTCAAACCTGTCAAATCAATTGTCGGATATTATGAGAAACATCAGCATGGCAGCTATAGTTGTCGGTATTGCAACAGGCACCGAGGAAGCAACGGTGCCAGTGGGAGCTACTTTGCTGAGGGGTGCAGCAGCGGCCAAAGCTGTGAGCTTGGGTCTTCAAGGTGCTAATTACCTCCTTTACGGGAAGGGGAGTCAGGAACAGATCTTTGCCCAAACTGTGCACTTTGTTGGCGAGCAGTTACTCTCAAACTGGAGCGAATCTTGGCTGACCAACACAAAGGCGAGCGAGTTCATAAAGGGTACCAGCGAGACATTGCAGTTTGCAGGCGACTATGTCCTGACTGGTGGATATGCTTCCTTTTACTACTTCCCAGGAGGTTGGGGTGTGAGCGGCGGTATATACTTCTATGCCCCGCAGGTAAATGTTTACGAGGATAAAGGGAAGTAATATATCATGGAGCGGTTTCTTGATGAATTCAGACAAGTGATAGGGATCAACCCAATGTACGTACTGACAGTCGCCTATCTGACATATGCAGCCTTCACTTTAAAGAGAGACGTACCTCGTTGGAAGCAATTGACGGTTTCCCGCAAGCAAAACGTTTTCCTAACCGTTTTAGGTTCGTTACTTTTCTTATTTCTCAGCATTGTGTTCTTGATCAAGGGAAAATCGCAATAACACGAAGAATTAGAAGAGATCTCGGTAAATTGCTATGCCTCAGTTGAGCTATGCCTGATGACCGACTTTTCGAAATCGCACGAAGATCCTCTTCTTAAGGTTGATCCATATGCTTCATAATGTTACCCCGCTTGATAGATCCCTTATCCTACAAGACGAGAATGAACTTGAGTCGGATAGCCCCAATATGGATTCTGGAGATTCATCAATTTTGGCGTCGGATGGTTCTATAATGCACCTCATCAACGCGAGCGGCTTTGCAGTGTCTTATTCTGACTATGATGTCTACGGTACAACCCAGAGGTCGAGCGTGAGTACCGATATACCGTACAAGTTCACGGGACAGGAATTCGATCAATTCGAGACGACCGGAATTTACAACTTCCGTGCGCGGTTCTACAGCGACAGCACAGCCATTTTCAATGCTGACGATCCGGCTTATAGCAGCACATCCCCGTATGGATATGTTGGAGGAAATCCAGTGTCGTTCACCGATCCAACAGGTATGGTTAAAAATCCTATGGCGCCACCGCCAGACTATCTGTCTATGGAAGCAGACTGGCTGGACGCACAAGAGATTGGGATGGTCGCAGGAGGTGGTGGTGCGCTTTCGCCGGGAGGAGGGGCAACCGGAGCAGCCATCGGCAGCTTTGGAAATACTCTTCTAGACATTTGGGCAGGTTTTGGATTCGGCGGTAACGTGCTTTACGGTGACGTCCCGTACGGACCACTTGGGAGTGGGGCATTCGTCGGTCTGCCTGGTGGCGTGATTGCGCAGGCAATAGTTGCGGCGACAAGTGGTCATTGGGTAACCGAGTCAGGTACGTTCGTTACTTACAATATGGCAAATCTCTCTGATAATGGTAAGGTGATACCCGTCCAACCTACAATCGGTAGTGTTACGTGGCAGGTATGGGTTGGAGGCGAAACTGCCCTTGAGATCTCAAACCGACTCAATTGGTGGTCGGACTTGACGAACAGCGCATCAAATGTTCTGGGAACATTCGGTCTGGCTGCAATGGGTGCTGGCCTACTGGACTTCGGCTCTACTGTCCCAGCAGGCGCTGTCCTGATTCAGGGTGCAACAGTGCTTAAAGGAGTAAGTCTTGGTCTACAGGCTGTTAACTACGCAGTGTATAGGAAGGGGAGCCTGACTGGAATTATATCGAATGCTGCAATGTACTTAGGAGAACTTGGGGCGGGCGATTGGAGCGCAAGCTGGCTTGATACTCACAATGCAAACTATATTACAGTAGCAGGTAGCGAAATCCTGCGATCTTCTGCAGCTTATGCTCTTGAAGGTAATCTCGGCACAATACCCATTGTTCCTCCGTACCTAGTGGGAGGTCCGACAGTCTATTATCTTCCTGACATAACAGTCTATAGCAACAGGAAGAGGTGATTTCGGATGAAATATTTCATCGATGAGTTCCAAAAGATATTCGGTTTCAGCTTTATGTATGTCCTGACTGCGGGAATTCTTATTTACACGACCATAAGCTTGAAGAATAAGATACCCCGTTGGAAGGAGCTTACTGATTTTGAGAAACGTAATGCATATTTAGCCATTTACGGATCACTGCTTTTTATTTTCATTCTTATCATTATGTGGCTGAAACCTGGCTAAATCAAGAAGATTGGCGGCTTTGGTAACAGTTGCGCCCTCAGAAGTTTCCGAGGGGTGATCGGTAGCTGCCTGTCAGAGTTCCAATTCGAGGTTTATCAGCATCCCCCTAAACAAGTTTAATCAAATCTGAGCAATTGAATCTGGTTACGAACCTTTGAAAGTTCAATCTCATTCGGTTGAATATGTCCTGGATTTCTTGGTTCGCCTGAAAGGAGTACCCGCCCCGAACGGCAATCTAGGAAGAGAAGTAGTGTCCCAATTGCTCCCAGGTCGGTCGCTTGCGGCTGACCTCACAATCCGACGGGATTTCAAGATAATCCTCTACCCCGATGGAGATCGAATTCATGGCAACAGGAGAAATGCGCTTTGTTGTCGACTATCATTTTCGGAGCTAGATCGTAGCTCCTGCAGTTCTGACACGGCTACAGGCACACGTGCTGCTATGCCCCATATTCTTGAAATTGGGCCCAATGCATAATGCCTATACCTAAATACCGATGAACCTTGGGAAATGACAAATCACATTCAAGCCATTTTCTCACGGAAATTCATTGGGTTTGTGAGATGTGAAGGCTCCCAGGTATTACAAGCCATCTGATACTTTGACATTAATAAGGAGTATTTGAAAATGAAGACATTTATTGCAGTGATGGTCGTCCTTTGCTGCACTTCGCTTTCGGTCGCACAGGACACGACACAAACCGGATTCCGCTCGATGGGTCCCGTCGCTACCCCTCTGCCGGTATTGTCGATCACCCCAAACGCCCGTGAAATAACTGGCCTCTTCCTGGATATTGGAAAAAATCTGAATCTCGTGGAAGCGGAAGAAGTCGTGGCCCAGAAGGGGGACACTGCCGTACCGGCTCTATCCGACATGATCTTCTCTGATACTCTATGGAACTCACTTGCTTCCGTTGATACAGGAGAGGGTAAGGCCACTTTCTTTGAAGGTAAGTTGTACGCGATCTATACTCTCATGAAGATCGGTACTCCGCAGGCCTTTCAGGTACTGCTGAATGCGGCTGATTCCTGTCGTTTCGCTCCGGCAAGAGCCGCTGCCTTAAACGCAATTACAAATACATATCACAACCGGGCAACTAAGGGGACTCTAACTCCAGATTCGCGGGTTATAGGGATTCTCATCAAATCTTCAACTGACCATACTTACATCTGGTTTCTTCACAAAACAATAGGTGAGGTTGCTTACGAAGGGCTTATGCAATGGCTAGGAACTGATTTTGGAGAGCCTCAATTCACGAAAGCGAGAATCGCTGCGGGTGGAAGCAATGGGGAGCTATCCCCGTCAGCTTATCGGGATTACTGGTGGCACGAAAATGCCTCACTTCTCGTATGGAATAGGAGCACAGGACATTTTGAGACAAAGTGAGACCAATCGCTCAAACATTTCAACTATGGGTGAATTCATGAAAACCAAGAGGGCATATTCCGGATCGCCAGGCTTTTCCCTTGTCGAGCTGATGGTAGTTCTGGTTATCATAGGTATTCTGGTGTTACTGGCTCTGCCACGACTCCAGCCTGTGGTTACGAAGGCCAAGGAGACCGAGGCTAAGCTAATGCTGAAGCAAGTGTACACTTTGGAGAAAAGCTACAAATATGAGCATGACACGTACACAACCACATTGAGTGACATCGGGTTCGAGCAGGACAAGCTTGTTACAGACGGGGGGAGAGCAAGGTACAGGATAACCATTGCTTCTGCGGATGCCAACAGCTTTCTGGCGGAGGCAGTGGCTGTCGTCGATTTTAACGGTGACGGACGCTATAACACGTGGACTGTCGACCAGACGGGTAACATCGTTGACAAGACACCGGCATAATTTTCGAAATTCCGCGCAATGAGCATTTCAGCATCGTTGGTGTTCCTTGTCGGTGCGGCCTTCGGTAGTTTCGCAAACGTTTGCATCTATCGAATTCCAAGAGGTATCTCAGTGGTGATCCCAGGATCATTTTGTCCGGCCTGCCGCAGGGAGCTCAGATGGTACGAGATTTTTCCGGTATTGTCCTTTGTCGTCCTAAGTGGACGATGCAAGGGATGCCACAAACCTATAGCATTAAGGGATACGATTGTCGAACTGCTATCTGGGGCGGTATTCGTACTCATCTTCATCTTTACTGGGATCTCATTACGCGCGGTAGTGGAAGCGGCGTTTTTTCTCTTAATGCTGATAATAGGATTCATTGATTGGGAAAACCTGATTATACCCAATGGCTTGGTGCTTGTGGGGATCGTTGTCGGAGTCATCGCAATAGGCTTCGTCTCATTCCACTCGGTTTGGTATTCGATAACATATGCAGCGTTTTCTGCAGGTGTGCTGTTTCTGTTCAGGATCATGGGCGACTTCTGTTTCGGAAAAGAGACAATGGGGATGGGGGATGTGAAGCTCGCGGCGCTTGTCGGATTTTTCCTCGGTTTGGCGAACTTCCTGATCGCGGTATGGATTGCTGCCTTACTTGCATGCCTCTATTGGGTCACCATGTATTTCAGAAAGGGCATCACCGGGGATTTCAAGATTCCCTTCGGGAGCTTCCTCTCATGGACTTCTATTGTTATCTCCCTGATACCGCCTGCCGATAATGCAATGCTCTCTCTTGTGGATCCCAAGGCGATACCTCACCTCCTTGGACTTCACTTTTAACCGACTCGGTTTATTGAGTAGAGAGCTTATCGATTACGGTCTCGACGAGTTGACTCCTCTGTGTCGTTTGTTCTTTTTGTCTCGTATAATCGGGCAATCATAATTACTGCCTAAATCGTGGAGGCAAACACGATGATCGATCTCACTTCTAAACAAATTTCTCCTGAGGTGCTCAGTCTAATACCCAGAGATGTGGCTATTAGATTCCACGCGATACCGGTCTCAGTTGATTCGACTTCTGTCCACATAGCTCTTCCGCAGAACTATGACGAAGAGGTAGCTGCGGATCTTAGCTTTTACCTGGGTAAACAAGTGTCTGTGGAAACAAGAGACTGGGAGGCAATCACCGAGGCCCTGCAACATTACTACAAAGTCACCGAAATTGAGCTGGCAAAGTCGACAACTCATCGGATGGGAGAGCACGGCAAGACGTCCGAAAGAGATGCTAGCGTACCTTTAGGGAGGGAGACTGATTCGCTTGAGCTCACGTCAGATGGAACGGTCGTTGCGGTAGTTGATCGGATAATTGAAGAAGCAATCCGGTTGGGTGCCAGTGATATCCATATCGAGCCTTACGAAAAATACCTTCGAGTAAGGTACAGGCTCGATGGGGTACTCCATGGAGTTGACCAGCTTCCGGTAAGTAAAGCGAGACCTCTGATTTCAAGGATCAAGATTATTTCTCAGCTAGACATTGCAGAAAAACGACGGCCACAAGATGGAAGAATGAGAGTGCAACAGGATGGCAGGACTGTTGACATCAGGGTGTCGTCACTCCCGACAGATTTCGGTGAAAAGGTTGTCCTGAGAATTCTCGACAAGTCTCAATTGAGGCTGGATCTAGCGAGGCTCGGGTTTGAGTCCGCCGACCTTAAGACATTTGAAAGAACCATAAGGCTGCCTTATGGTATGATACTCATAACTGGTCCGACAGGTTCTGGAAAAACGACGACACTTTACGCGGCCTTGGACCATATCAATGATGCTAGAGTTAACATAACGACTATCGAGGACCCAATAGAATATAACCTGGACGGTATCAACCAGACGCAAGTAAGGTCGGACATCGGACTAACGTTTGCAGCTGCTTTGAGGTCGATTCTGCGGCAGGATCCTAACATCATCATGGTGGGAGAGATCAGGGATTCTGAAACTGCGGAGATTGCAGTCAGGGCAGCCCTGACGGGACATCTTGTCCTCTCGACTCTTCATACCAACGATGCCCCCTCCGCCATTACTCGTCTCATAGACATGGGAATCGAGCCATTTCTCGTTGCCTCGTCTGTGAAAATGATAATAGCCCAGCGCCTACTGAGGAAATTGTGTGACAAATGCAAACTGCCCCACAAATTGACATCGGTGGAAGGTGAAGAACTGGATATATCTGGAGTGGAGGGAAGTGATAGCTTTTATGAGGCTGCTGGTTGTCCTTCATGCAATAATTCGGGCTACAGGGGAAGATCAGCGGTGTACGAGGTTTTCCAGATTCAAAACGAGCTATCAGAACACATCGCGCGGAAGTTGAGTACCACCGAAATACGAAACAAAGCCTTAGCATTAGGTATGATAACACTCCGTCAGGCGGCCCTTAGAAAGGCGGCAAACGGGGAGACCTCCATAAGTGAGGTTCTCAGGGAAACGGCGATTTGAACAATTGGCATGACTTTGGTGAGATAATGAAAAGGTCCATTCTTGATATTTGTGTTCTCATATTGTTTTTCAGCATTGATCCAGCGATTGGTCAAACAGTATCTGCTCATGATTCAGTTCGTGCTTCCAGCAATATCTCTGATTCGCTGGTCTCAGGAAAAGACAGGAAACTACCTTCAGTTCACTGGAACCCCGACTCTCTTGATGAGTCTCGCGGTTCAGAGAAGCCTTACCAAAACTCTACTTTTGGCGACTCCATCCGCACAGTATTTGACTCTCTGAAAGCACAATTGGCTATCGCTCCACATCAATTGCGTGATTCGTCGACTGCCGAACCTCAATCTGCTGGTCTGACAAGAGACACTTCTGAATCGGGGTCATCTTTGCTTCAGGATGTAGCCCTTCCCGCTGGTTCTACAGATACGACGACGATTAACTTCAAGAATACCGATATCCGTGATATATTTCGCGCACTCGCATATCAGCACGGCCTGAATATATTCGTGGATAACTCTATCGATAGAAAAGTAACTATTGCCCTGACAGGAGTTAGAGTCTACGACGCGATGGCCTTCCTGTGCCAGCAAAACGGTCTAGGAGTCTGTCGGGGAACAAACATTTTTGTGTACAAAGTTTGTTGAGCCGTAATCATGATATTTTGTTAGTTTAGAGTTGGGGCATTTTTTGTCTCGCTAAGATCCGAAGAGATGATTCCTCCA
>JAKAGT010000064.1 GCA_021825585.1 Bacteroidota bacterium
TATTATGAAGTTACCGACGGACTCGAGGTGGGTGACACGATAGTTACTTCGGGACAATTCCTCATCGACTCCGATGCGAACTTGAAATTTGCCGGCGCGGCGATGGAGGGACCAACGGAGACGGGAGGCGCAACACCGGACACCGGAAAGGAAATTCAGGAAGAGAATATGCAAAATATGCCGGGGATGAAGATGGGAAAGCAGAAGCCAAAAGTGCCCGCGAAACGCGGGGTAAACTCCGGTCAGAAGTCAGAGATGGAGAATATGCCGGGGATGAGTATGCAAGAAGAGGAGAAAGGAGAAAGGGGGAAGGTAAAAGGGAACGGGGGCCCGGATAAAATGCCGGGAATGGATATCTCTGGCCACCATTCCAAGAATACGAAGAAGAAAACAGCGAAGCCAAAGAAAGACCCGATGGAAGGCATGGACGTGAGCATGCCCGGAATGGATATGTCAAAGACGCCTCATGATACAACCACTCACGGGTCTTCGACCGGGCAGGAGCACTGATATGCTTGCAAAAATAATAGAATGGTCGATAAAGAACAGGTTCATAGTAATCGTACTCCTGCTGTTTGTTCTTGCGGCAGGATATTACGCTCTCTCGACAAGCCCTGTCGATGCGATCCCGGACTTGAGCGATGTGCAGGTGATTGTCTACACTGAGTATCCCGGCCAGTCGCCGACTGTGGTACAGGACCAGGTCACGTACCCGCTCACTTCTTCACTAATCTCGCTCCCGAACGCAAAGGTTGTGAGAGGTTACTCCTACTTCGGGTTCTCCCTTGTGTACATCATTTTCAAAGACGGAACGGACTTGTACTGGGCCAGGAGCCGCGTGCTCGAATATCTGAACTACGCAGCAAACCGCCTCCCTCCTGGCGTTACACCTGCTCTCGGTCCCGATGCAACTCCGGTCGGCTGGGTTTACGAGTACGCTCTTAAATCTGATAAGCGGAGTCTGGGCGATCTGAGGTCAATACAGGATTATTACCTGAAATACGGGCTGTCAACTGTCCCGGGCGTGGCCGAAGTTGCGAGCGTCGGAGGATACGTGAAAGAATGGCGGGCAACTCTCGATCCGCGGAAACTTCTCGCATATCACATTTCTCCGATGCAGGTAATGAATGCCATAAAGCAGAGCAACAACGACGTCGGTGGAGAAGTCATCGATCACGCGGGATATGAACTGATGATCAGAGGATTGGGTTACATAAAAACAATCGATGACATGAAAAATATTCCGCTCGGAGTTGCGAAGGGTGGGAATTTCTATCCACTCGATTCGAAAGCATTACAACGGACAGAATCTTCCGGAGAGGGAGGGAGTTCAAGTATGTCGGGTGGCGGCGCATCACAGCCGTCCGGAATGTCAAATGGCTCTCCCGGGCAGTCTGCTCTCGCGCCCTTCTCCAACGTGGGTTTCTCGAGCGGTACGCCGGTACTTCTCGGCGATGTGGCGGATGTCCAGATTGTCGCGGCGGCTCGTCGTGGTGTGGCGGACCTCAACGGTGAAGGTGACGTCGTGGGAGGAATTGTGGAAATGCGATACGGTCAGAATGCCCTCCAAGTGATAAACGGCGTAAAAGCGAAACTGAAAGAACTCAAACAGGGACTCCCAGCCGATGTACAAATCGTACCGGTCTACGACCGTTCCGATTTAATCCAGAGGGCGATCAATACTCTCCAGGACAAGCTCATCGAGGAATCTATAATCGTCGCACTCGTATGTCTCCTTTTCCTCTTCCACTTCAGAAGCGGATTTGTCGCGATATTCACTCTCCCGACAGCTATCCTCATGGCATTTATAGTGATGAGGTGGCAGGGACTCAATGCAAACATCATGTCGCTCGGAGGTATTGCCGTCGCCATCGGGGCCATGGTGGACTCTGCCATAATCATGATAGAGAATGCCCACAAGCATATCGAAGCCGATGACGGGACGACGGACAGGTGGAAACTCATCACGGAATCGTCTAAAGAAGTCGGACCGTCTTTGTTCTACTCCCTTCTCGTGATCACGGTTTCATTCATACCGGTCTTCGCTTTGACGGGCCAATCAGGGAGAATGTTCAAACCCCTGGCATTCACAAAGACCTACTCGATGGCAGCGGCCGCGCTTCTCGGAATAACTGTCGTCCCGATCCTCATGGGATATTTCATAAGAGGGAAAGTCCCGCCGGAAGAAAGGAACCCAATCAACAGGGTTCTGATGAGGCTGTATACTCCCGTCTTAAATTTTGTGCTGAAGTTCAAATGGTGGGTTCTCGGAACGGCGGTTCTTATCATGGCGGTCACGGTTTATCCGTACATGAAGTTGGGTTCAGAGTTCATGCCGCCGCTCTGGGAAGGGACGCTTCTTTACATGCCGTCGACTTTCCCCGGCATTTCAGTAACTCAAGCGCGACAGACGCTTGAGATGACCGACAAAATAATAAAGACATTTCCGGAAGTAACGACAGTATTCGGCAAGGCCGGAAGGGCAAACACGGCGCTCGATCCGGCCGGATTTGATATGTTCGAGACAACGGTAAATCTCAAGCCTGAGTCGGAATGGCCGAAGGGAATGACGCCCGACAGATTGAAGACGGAGCTGAACGATGCACTTCAGGTACCCGGATTGTCTAATGTCTGGACGATGCCGATAAAGAACCGCGTTGACATGACGAGCACGGGGATCAAGAGCCAGATCGGCATCAAGGTCATGGGGCCTGACCTGGATTCTCTCCAGGCCATCGGAGAAAGGGTTGAGTCGCTGCTGAAGCAGCTTCCCGAAACTCAGAGCGCGTTCGCGGAACGCGTCGGCTACGGCAACTACATTGATTTCAAGATAGATCGGCTCGAGGCTGCACGGTATGACCTGAGTGTCCAGGACATCGAGGACGTCATAAAGAGTGCGATGGGCGGGATGCCCGTCGGCCAGATCGTTTCAGGAATCGAGCGATATCCGATAACAGTCCGCTATGCGCTCGAACAGAGAGATAATCCGGAAGACCTCAAGCGAGTCCTCGTACCGACGCCTACCGGAGCGCAAATCCCGATCGGCGACGTCGCACAAATGGTAATTCACCACGGTCCGATGTTCATCAGAACCGAAGGCGCGGTTCCAACGATATACGTATATGTCGATGCGAACACCTCGGACATCGGCGGATATGTTAACATGGCGAAGAAATATTTGGACGAACACCTGCAAGTCCCTACCGGCTATTTTATCAGCTGGAGCGGGCAATTTGAATTTATGCAGGAAGCCGCGAAGACGCTGGCACTCATTATACCCGCGACACTGCTGCTTGTGCTTCTTATCATCTATTTGAACACAAAGTCAATTACCAAGACCCTGATTGTAATGCTCGCAGTTCCGTTCTCGCTGGTCGGTGCGGTCTGGTTCCTCTTCATACTTGGTTACAATGTGAGCGTTGCCGTCGCGGTGGGAATGATAGCCCTCGCGGGACTTGATGCGGAGACCGGAGTCGTTATGCTTCTGTATTTGGACTTAGCGTACGACAAGATGAAGGCGGCAGGACAGATGTTTACCTTCGAGCATCTAAAGGAAGCTATCCATGAAGGGGCCGTCAGAAGAGTTCGTCCGAAGATGATGACAGCCTCCGCGATTCTGGCTGGACTCCTTCCGATCATGTGGGCAACCGGTAGCGGAGCGGACGTAATGAAGAGGATTGCCGCCCCGATGGTTGGTGGCGTTGTCACGAGTGTGCTCCTCGAACTCATGGTCTACCCCGTCATCTACTATCTGTGGAGGGGAAAAGAGCTGAAGCAGCAATCGCAAATTTCAGACGCGACCGTCGGAGGAGGAAAGTAAAATGCAAAACATACATCCCTTGTTTGTCCATTTCCCGGTGTCGCTGTCGCTAACCGCGTTCCTTTTTGAGGTGCTTTACCTTGTGTTCAGGAGTAGAGAGAATTCGTCGCGTCGAAACAGTTTCAAGGTAGTTGCGGCTGTCCTCGTTGTCCTTACCGCAATAGCGGCTGTTGTCACCGCGACGACGGGTCTGATAGCTGGCAGCACGGTTCCACACCCCGATATAGCCCATCCACTGATGGACACTCACAAGGCAATCGAGATCGCAGGAACGTTGCTGAGTATTCTCGCCGCCCTGTCGATCTTATTCACAAAGGACAGGTTGAAGTGGATTAGAAGTTTGCTGGTTCTCGCGACCGCGGTGACTATCTCGTATGGCGCGTCGTACGGCGGGAGACTCGTGTTCACTTACGGGATCGGTACCGCACTAGTCAAAGGAGGCATGGTCGACAGTACCGGTTCAGGCGACATGGATAACATGAATATGACTCCCCCTGATTCAATTATGCACCAGGGGAAAGCTTTTGAGCAAAACGGCATTGGTGGCCAAAGCCACTGAGAATGAACTCGAAGGAAAGCAACATGAATCTCGACATCAAATCAGGACGGTTTCCCGGCAAGACGACGGCAAAACCGAATGAAGAGGAAACCCTTGTGCGAGACCCCGTATGCGGAATGTCTCTCGAACAAAGCAATGCGGTCGGCAGAGTCAAGCACAAGAGAACTCATTATTATTTCTGCTCGCCTAACTGTGAGGCTGCATTCCTGGAGAATCCTCTCAAGTACCTGCCGGGTGTCGAGGGCCATAATGAGAACCCAAAAGCTGAAGGTCCGGAATCGTGAGCACGCATGTTGTTCCTTGTTTCGAACTGATCGGGAACAAGTCTCCATACCAGCAGAGTACGGGGCGCTGGCACCCAGGGAGCACTTTTAAAAATAAACCACTACACAGATTGTCCGAACAGACCTGCGGACAGACTAACACAAGTGCACTTTGGGCCTCCCCGGCGCCCCTTCTCTTTCTTACGGCCTTCCGCGAGAAACCGGTCTTAATAATCGGAATAAATCATAGGCAAGTATGAAAAGAGTAACCACATACATCAACCCCATCAGAGTTCATTGGCTGATCGGAGAGCTAGGCTTGACGGGGATAAAGGAGATCAAAGTCATCGAATACTTTAAACCGCTTTCGCAGGTTTCTCGGGTCGATCTCCTGTGCGACGAGTACGTTGTGGACAATGTCTGCCGGATTATCCATGAAGTCGGCACTACCGGCGGACTTCCAGATCATTTGGTTTTCGTGAACGACTTTCACGCAAGGTCGGCCGATCTTTCGACCATCGGCAGGAGGATGGGAGAACTCGATGACTAAGAGTGCTTCCTCAATTCCCACCTGTCGATACGTAAGGAAGAACATTATAAGGGCCAGACTTATAGAAGTCGCCGTCCTCCTTCTGGCGGTAGGCTTCATAGGTTGTTCCGCAGAATCGCTCGTTGCCAGAGGGTACGTCACGGGGCGCACCGCAAACGGATTTATCATCAGTATCGGCTCAGACGATGGAATACAAACCGGAGACACTCTTCGGATCGTTCGCCCGTTTAGCTCGAATGTGAAGGAGATAGCGGGTAAGGTGATGGTCGTACGAGTGCTCGGTAACAATTCCTCAGCGATCGAGGTGTTGAACGGGAGAATCTTGCCGGGCGATAGAATCGAAAAATGGATGCCAAAACCAAGTAATCAGTAGATAAGATGACTAATTATTCGCATAGAAAGGAGAAATATCATGAGAACGATCACGTTAGGAATTACCGCGATACTTCTGACTATTGCGGCGGTCGGATGTTCGGAGTCGCTGGTCACGAGAGGCTACGTAACCGGGCGGACAGATAATAAGGTCTTCATAGATGTCGGCTCGGCAAACGGCATACAGGCAGGCGATGTGCTCCAGCTTTATGCGGTGAATGAGAAACGAGCCGTCCTCGCAGGAAAGGTGAAGGTGGAGAAGGTCCTCGGCGACAATTCTTCCGTGGCTGTTGTGCTCAGAGGAAATCCTGTCAGAGGCGATAAGGTCGAGAAATGGGAGTCCCAATGATCTGCGATAAATGCGGCATTGAAAACGGCAGCGATGCGAGATTTTGCTCCCATTGCGGGACAAAATTGCCCGAAGAAGTCGGACAGGACTGTTCGTCTTGCGGGGGTCACAACGAGCCTGACGCACTTTTCTGTTCGAATTGTGGTACGCGACTTTCGTCTGATCCTGCCGCTTTCTCTTCCTCAGTCCGAGAAACGCCTAAGCTTCATTCTACGAAATCACACAGAAGCCGATTCGTCCCGCCCGTTCGAAGGCGAGGCTACGCGGCAGCGGCAGTAGCCACGTTCGGAGTTATCATCGTGGTCATAGTTATTTCTCAACGTTCCAGGAAAGATTCTGTTGATGGAAGACAGGTCGCCGTGGTTGAAACAAGACTTCAGGATCCAGTCGATGAATCGAAAGCTATGCAGATTGCTAAGAAGTTCGACTGTTCCTGCGGCACGTGCGGCGACCTGTCTCTTGATACCTGCACATGTCCCACTGCCGTCAAGGAGCGCGAGTTCATTCGGAAATCCGTTGAAGAGCGGGAAAGCCCCGATCAGATCATAGCGGCGGTAAACAGGACCTACGGTCACATGAAAAGCAAAACCAACTTCGTCGTTCCCCCGCTTTCTAATTTTGGCGGTTCAGCTGGGATCGGCGCCAACTCAGGAGAAAATTGAACATGGCGAACTTCTGCAATAAATGCGGCAAGCCCGCAAAGACGAATGCGAGGTTCTGTCCTCATTGCGGTGCACGTCTGTCACAGGGCTCTGGACAGAGTCATTCACATCCCGCAAACGGGATCTACGACAAGAACAAGCGCGAGAGGGTGATGAAGAATGAAGGCGGCGGCATGCCGCGATACGTCATGGTTATCTTCGGCGCTGCTATAGTGGCGGTAATCGGCGTACTCCTATCCAGCATACTTTCTTCACCGACCAATTCCGCTATTGAATCGCAGCCGGTGGTTTCCAACGACATCAGCTACTCCAACACCGGACTTCAAATGGTTGATGTAAGCTCGAAGGTGGCGAATGGGAAAATCACTTTGCCGCTCGACCTCGTAAAGAAGAATGAGTTCGTCGCTTTCAGGTACACCGACGGCTCCCGGACCGTTCCACTTTTGGCTTACATCGCACCGGACGGGAAGTTAGTTACCGCCGTGAGCCTTTGTGAGCCTTGCCGGTCGACGCGGTTCCACATCGTTGGCGACAACATCGTCTGTAATACATGCGGCACAACATGGAAACTCCAGAATCTTGAAGCAGTAAGCGGCGCCTGCGGGACTTATCCGCCCAGGGTGATTCCGAGCAGGGTTGTTGGAAATAAGATTCAAATCGACGTCAAGACTGTTTCCAATTGGCAGCCGAGAGCGTAATCATGAAGTTGTACCACATTGGGCTGAAGAATCTCAAACGGCGAAGGGTCCGCACGGCTCTCACCATTTTGGGGTTGGCACTCGCGGTGGCGATAGGAGTCGGGCTGACCGGGATCACAAAATCTCTCGAATATGATTTCTCGAGAAAGTTAGACGAATACGGCGCTAATATTCTCATCCTGCCCAAATCGGACGACCTTTCACTGGATTACGGCGGGCTTTCGGTCGCGGGCGTTACGTTCGGCAGTGAGAAGCTTGGGATGTCCGATGTGGCAAAAATAAAGGCAATAAAGAACTCGGAGAATATCGCCACCGTCGTGCCACAGCTTTTTCACGCTGCAGATGTCAACGGAAGGAATGTGATCGTCTCAGGAATCGATTTCAATTCAGAATTCCGTCTCAAACGCTGGTGGCGGTTTTCAGGCAGCCGACCGAATGGCCCCGATGAAATTCTCGTCGGATCGGCCGTAGCACAGGCACTGAATCTAAAACCCGGTGACGACCTTGAGATAGCGAAGCACCATTTCCGGGTTGCGGGCATATTGACGGAAACAGGTTCTCAGGATGATAAACTGATATTCGTTTCGCTTCCTGTTGCGCAGAGAGTTTTTGATAAAGGAGATGTGCTGAGTATGATTGAAGTCTCCGCTTTATGCTACAACTGCCCGGT
>JAKAGT010000036.1 GCA_021825585.1 Bacteroidota bacterium
TGCAGGAGAGCGATAATCAGCCAGAGCAAGCCGTTGAATCCTTGGATCAGCCAGAATGTACGCTTCCTTTTCTCATTGGTACCGGTGAGCGGAATTACAAGCTCCATTTGCAGCTCCTTGTCAATGAGGTAATAGTCATTCAATCACGCCGCGGGGCATGACGCATAACGTCTTGCCGGACAAAGTCGTGGCACGCTCCTTCTTTATGTAATGTGCGTGCCATGAAGCGAGGACCAAATATACAAATGACGAGCGTCTTTGTCCGGCATGTTATGCGCCGCCGCCTGCAAGATCCTCCCCTGTTTCTTTAAGCCGCTGTGCCGCCTCCTTCATTGATTGGACAGAGAAGTCGGCCTCACACGTTGACCACTCTTGATAACCGAGGAGAGTAAACGCGACCAAGGCAATACCAGCTGTGAATATCAGCACATAGATAGATTGGATGGTTAGGTGCAATCTGGAATTTATCAGCATAATCAATATGAACACAATCGGGATAGCTCGAGCCACGATGTAATTGGAAAGCACAAAATAGAGCCGGCCTCTTCTTCGGTGACTCTGCCATCTTGAGGCATGTCGGTTGTGACTTGTTCTCTCAAACCACATGTACAGCAAGATGACCGCTACTGCAACTAGGTCGTATCCGAACCTCTGAAGGGGAAAACCAGTTGTGTGCTCAGGCGCGGCGCCGACCATAAAGCCGACTAAAAACCCCATGAGCATGTAAATGTAAGGCATCACGTTTTTCATTTCATTCCTCACGATTTTGTGATCTGGACAGGCGGTGACGCATAACGTCCACCGCAAAAAAGTCGTCCCGATTGCCGCTTACAAATGCGCGTAGCTCCAATGCCTGCGGCAATCGGGATGAAGCGAGTTCCATCATATACAATAATCGAGCATCTTTTTTGCGGTTGTTAGCTGCCTAAAACCTGCGTGAAAAAAGGTGTTTTAGTGCCATGATCGAGTTGATAGTTTTTCATGCGACATAGCGGACATCAGAGCAATGGTGAAAGTTTTTTGATTTTATGTTGTGCATAATCAAAGACATCCTGGTAGAGACTGTTCCGTGGGAAGCGAAGTGTGGGAATATTGTGCGAGCGTACAAACTGTCCTGGCGTCAGCAAGAGACGATGACGGATGGTTGGGAGCGTGTACGATTGCCACACCGCTGGAAGACACAGTCGCTTGAACCAGATAATCAGATTATATGCTAGCAGCGATAACTCAGCATATAAAGCGTTCGCTTCAAAAGAGTGCGTAGGCGCCGTTGCAAATGGGTAATCATCTTTGAGGACCCGTATGATCCGTTCCATTGCTGAGCGGCCTTGATAGAATTGGAATATATGATATGGTTCAAGCTCAAGATTGGTGACAATAACTGAATAGGCATATCGATCAATTGTAAAGAGTGTGGTTTGTGAAATACTATCCTGATCTGGTAACGTCCGCCTCAAGGCAACGAAACGCTCTTTGCGTTCCCACAGGTGAGGTTGGTAAGAGAATTCAGCGACAGAAAACGTTGGCGAGATTCTTCTATAGCGGAGGTCACCGACCATGGATTTCAGCGGAGCAGTCATGTGAGCAACAATGGTAAACTCGACGTGATTTTTCCTCAAAAACGAGACAAAATCGCCATCGTAGAACCCGGCATCGGCACGAAGACGGAGTCGGTCCTGATCAGGCAGTAGAGAGAAAATTGTTTCGAGAAGTTCCCGGACTTGGTCCGCTGTATAAGCATTCCCCGGCCGGAGTAGTCCACCAAGACAATCACAACCATGAGCTTCGGTGACAACCAGTGGATGGTACGATTTCTTACCGGGATGAGAAGGATTATATCCCTTGACGACTCCCTCTTGGTTTCCGTACAGTGTCTTGGCAGTGGAGTCACAGTCAAGGAAGAAACTCGATCGAGCGCTTGGTAGCGCAAGAAAATGCATTCGCAGTTCATTGTGCACAGCGCGAACTTGCGGCAATAGTTCTGGCGCAGAACGAAGGAGGAACCGGCGTAACGTAGTAGGATCAGGAAAGTCCGGAAGTCCTGTGAGGTATTGGAAAACACCATTGGTTTTCAGAAGGGCGGAGACTTCTATCTTCTCTAATCCGACGATCATTGGATACAACAATGCAAGAAGAGATTCTGTTAAGCTGTAACGATTATTCCGTTGGCTGAAAGAAATGCGTTGGGATAAGTGAGAACGAAAATGAAGTTGTTGAAGAAACTGGTGAAACAAATAAACACCACCAAAATGTGTGAGACCAGAAGCAACAAACTCGGTCTGTATTTTTCGAGATCCATAGCCCATTATTGAACCTAACCAATGGTTAGCCTCAATAATATAACGCATTCTTCCGTAACCCCTTGCAAAATAGATACTGTTCTGACTATTCAATGCCTTTTCACGCAGGTTTTAAGTAACTGAAGTTGTTTTGCGTCTTGAGAAGGCTTTGGTGAGCTTAACGAATTGATTTCCGTTTGGCTCGACACAATTACTTCGGCTCTTTCCTACGCAGTGCGTCCTTTGCCGTCTGAAATAGAAGCACTGCAGCAATAAGTGTTAATAGGTTTAGAACGAACCCTACGACAAACCAAAGTAGGGGGGACTTTCCTTTTCTTCTGGCGACCAAAGCAGCAAGCGAAGCCGTGATAAGGGACAGCACTACTAGAGTTATGTAGATAGACGGTCTCAATCTTTTCCCTCCTCATGGCTAGCCCGAGGCATCGAGGCATCTTCGGTCTGATAGCGGAAGATCACGTAGAATATGACCGCGAGTATAAAGGAAATGTTTGGTAGCAATTCGTTTGAGTACAGGAATCCGTTCTGTCTCGTTGCAGTAATGTAGACATCAACAAATTGAGAGATGAGAAGCACGCCAAAGAGGACTATGATTCGCTTGGCGATATTCTCTCCCTTCTTCAGTGACTTAATACAAAAGTTGGCGACCACGAAGCCTATGATAGCGGGCACCAGTGTGTTGACAAGTATGAAGGTAATACTGTACTGAGAGATGCTTTCGACCATGATGTCGGAGATATTTAATCCTGTCGCCTTGGAGAAGAAGAAGAGTAGTAGTCCTCCTAGAACTGCCAATACACGGATTGTCTTCTCCGCGCGAGACGCAGACTCGTCGACGAGTCTGTATATGAATACACCTGCAAGAATCGTGCACAACAGAATCACCGCGTGGAACAGTAATCCGAAGATAACTGCGATTACACCTTGGAATGATTGCATGTTTGCTCCTGTCATTGTAAAGGGTTTGTTGTTGATGGCTTCCCTTTCAAAGTTTTGGGCCCATTGAATGGAGACATATTTATCTGTCATAAAGTTAGCTCTATGCCAGACAAGTCCACCGATTGTCCCCGTGCTCACGCGAAACTCCACAAAATGAGCGCTATCGTTAGCGACGTAGTTCCCCGGAGCGCTGTATGTCGTGTCCGTCCCCCAACTGAAACCTATTGAGTAGACTCGTTCGGGTAACATTTTGGAAATCAACGTCGGTGAGTCACGGTCAATTTCACCGAGATAACGGATGTTTGATGTGGTATCCTTTAGGAATAATGAAACTGGTTCCGCTGAATAACCGCTATCGGTTATCATATGAAAAAGGAATATGCCACCACTGGGGTTAACCTTTTTCGACACGGATTTGTAAATAGGAACTATTAATACCAGGAATAAGATGCCGATAAGCGTAATGGTTTTCCATCTCGCTTCGAAGAAGTCCTGTAGCTTATCGAAGGCTCCACGTTCATAGAAAATTGCACCAGCAATGCTCCCTACGACGAGAACGACTAACCAGAACCAAGTACTATTTAGCACTTATACCTCCATTCAAGTCTTGAGTCCTTAGCGCAAAACAATTTCAGCTAACGTCTCGCCGGACAAAGTCGTCCCGCTTGCCGCTATAAATATTGCTTGGCATCCACGATGCGGCAAAGCGGGATGAAGCGAGCTCCAAATATAAAAATGACGAGCGTCTTTGTCCGGCTTGTTATGCGAAGTGCGCCGCATATCGATACTTGATTATGTCACAATTATGATTCAATTTAGGCATGAACAACGCGAGGTAAAAGATGGCAATAATAAAATCTATATCGAGCCTCAGAAACCGAACGCGCGAGATCGCCGAGATTTGTCATGAACAGGATGAACCGGTGTACCTTACTACGAACGGTGAAGGGGATTTGGTAGTAATGAGCATAGATCACTACGAGCGCCTCAAGGCTCAGGCTGATCTTTTTGAGAAACTTGGAGTTGCACAAGCACAATCGGCGCAGGGTAAGAGAGGTATCACCCACAAACAGATGATGACCAAGCTCCGCCGCCGAACGAATGCCAAGTAGATACAAACTCCGGTACCTTCCTGTTGCGCAGGATGATCTCATTTCTATCTTTGACCACATAGCTGAGGACAGCCTGAATCGGGCATCGGGATTTGTCGAGAAACTCGATAGGACTGTCGGGTTACTGGAGGACAACCCGTTGTTGGGACGAATACCACGACACGAGAAGCTTCGAGAGTACGGCTACCGCGTATTGATTGTTGAGTCATATTTGGTGTTCTACGTTATTCGGGGTCACACGGTTGAGGTGCACCGCGTTGTTCATGCTTCCCGAAATCTCGATCATCTCATTTAAACTCGGCGGCGCATTTCGCATAACGTCCACCGCAAAAAAGTCGTCGCGCTTTGACGCTATGAAAGTGCGAAGCTCGATGGGCGCGGCAAAGCGCGATGAAGCGAACCCGATATATGTCCCATGATGAGCGTCATTTTTGCGGTTGTTAAGCGCAGTTGCCCGTCTCATTTCAAAAGTAAGAGCTTTTGGGTATCATGGTACGGGCCAGCTTGTAATTCGTAGAAGTACACTCCGCTTGGAAGATTGGTTGCATCGAAAGTAACGAAATGAATCCCAGCGTTCTCACGTTCGTTGACCAACTGTCGAACCTCCCTTCCGAGAACATCGTACACCTTCAGCGTCACAAAACCGTTTACAGGCAACTGGTAGCGTATCGTGGTCGAAGGATTAAATGGGTTTGGATAGTTCTGCAACATAGCGAACTTTGTCGGAATTGTGCTTGAAGCTCGTCTTACTGGTGTTGCGGTCAAATCAACAGACTGTACAATGCTATTCGTAGGCCCCCAACCGCCACCTCCGAAGCGATAGATATTATTATTGTAGACGCAGACACTGAACGCACCTGAACTATCTTGATTCGAGTTCATATCCTGCCATGAATCACTGTTAATATCGTATATTTTCGCCATTGCGTCCCCTCCAAAAACGTATATCTTTCCACTGAGCGCAACTGCCGATAGACCACTGTAAGGACTGGGCATTGGGGTCTTAGATGTCCAAGTATTTGTTGCTGGATCATACACCTGAATGTCATTGTAAACCACGTCCGAGCCTGTCTCCCAACTGTCTCCGCCAATCAAATAGATTTTTCCATTATACGTCGTGGCTGCGCATAAATATCTCCCACCTGTAAAGGATGGCCCGCTTGACCATGCGTTCGTTGATGGGTCGAAAATTTGCATAGTGTTGAAGTAATCGGATCCGACGCCTCCGAGAACGTAAATCTTTCCGTTTAAAGCAACCGCCGAAGCCCATGAGCAGCCCGTGGGTAACGGCGTTCCAGTGCTCCATGTGTTGGATGCGATATTATAAACTTCAACGGTTGGGTCGGCCGACCAGTAGTAACTTGGGTCAAACCCTCCAATCACGTAAATGCTTCCGTTCAGAAGCGCTGCTACAGGGCTAACCCTCGCAGTAGGCATTGCTGCGAGTTCAGTCCATGAATCACTACTTGGGTCATAGACCTCAACGTTTGCTATCGCATTTTGAAATTGCTGGGATTGGGAGGACGAACATCCTCCAACCACATAGATTTTTCCACCATATTGGACTGCTGGCGCCCACGAACGAGAGATGGGCATTGGAGTTTTGTTAATCCAAGTCAGTTGATTAGTAGATGAAGTCAGCCATAAATTCTGATTGACCACGCCCATCAATGCAGTGTACGGGTCTGCACCTTGTCCTTGCCAGCCGTAGGGGTCAACAGAAATGGAATCTGAACCAACAATCTCCTTTACCTCGAAATGAAGGTGTGGTGCGACACCTCCAGTATTTCCCGAATGCCCAATAGAATCGCCTTCGTTTACATTTTGGCCGACGCTTACATCAATGTCGTTGAGGTGGAGGTACTGGGTCAAATAGTTATTACCGTGAAGAATTCTCACCCACTTTCCAGATGCATCATCATTGACATTGTGTGCGACGATAACTTTGCCACTTGCTGCAGCGTAGACAGTTGTACCGATGGGAACACGGTAATCGTACCCTGGGTGGCCATCATAATTTAATGTGGTCGGACCTGTTCCAAGGGTGCCTACATAGTTTGCTACCGAGGAAAGGAATGCCGTTCCATCTTGTTTCTTGTAGCTATAAAGATTGCCTTCGGCGGGAGGCTCATTTGGGTCAAGAACAGTAGCGACCTCACCTGCAAAATCTTCGACTGTATCGTTCGGAGAATACCTGTGGCCCGAATGGTCAAAGACCGAAACAATCGGGCCATTATAAGGAGTGAGATTGGCAAGGGGGAAATGGAGGAATGGCGAAACCGTTGTTTGACCACTGCCAATGTCCATTACATAGATGTTCCAGTTTCCGTTAGCATCAGAAGCAAAAGCCAACTTACTTCCATCTGGCGACCAAGATGGTTCGATTTCATTTGCGGAAGGTGTATTGGTCAGCCTCTGTAATCCAGTTCCATCTGGATTAATTGTGTAAAGGTCATATGTGCTGTCGGTTGGATTCATCGATGAGAAGGCAATAACATTCTTGGAAGACCAGCTTACGTAAACGTTGTTGATGCCTTGGTCTCCAGTGGTCGTAATGCGTGTTGTATCATCAGTTTTAAGGTCGACTATATAAAGGTCTCTTCGCTTTCCAGAATCGTACCAGCCGCTCATGCAGGCGGACACGACAAGCTTGGAGCCGTCTGGCGAGAAGGCAATGCTCTTGGCATCGTCAAGAAATCCACCAGGATTAGTCTGAAAAACTACTGTTCCCGCAGCGTCAGTATTGCCTATGAAAGATGTGAGGCCTCCAGAATATACTCTGACCTGTTGAACTTGTTGGTCTTGGGGAGTCGCCCCCGTGTTGATGTGAGCAAACCAAGCCAGCCTCGAAGTGTCCGCTGAGACAATTGGGCTCATTGCCCCTTCTCCTCCAGGAACAAATAGTATCTGTTTCATGTAGGGGCTGTCACCATCAGAGATGCTTCTTGTAACGGGCAAGGCATTGGCAGCTGTCGCACCGCTCAAATCAAATCGCAGAACCTCCCAAAAGTACTTAAAATCCATAACAAGCATGTCGCCGCTGTTGCCTAACCATGAGGGGTCATAAAATCTTCCTCCCCAATAGTCAGTGAAAGTGAAGTATGCCAAGGCGCGCTGTGCTGTCCCATCAGGATTAATGGCGAACAGGTCATAGCCGTCGGACCCGCCTAAGCTATCTGATATGAACGCTACCGTGTTGCCGTCTGGCGACCAAGTTGGCTGCACATCGTTAGCAGCGCCATGGGTGAGTTGCCTTATTGAGTAAGAATCATAGACACGCGCATTTCTCAGATGGTGGTTGCTGGGAAGCGACATAGTCAGATGCGACAGAGTCGTGCTCTTGGTTTGGGCCTCGACGCGTACCAATCCACCAATCATTAAGATTGCAAGGAACGCAACGAGCAAACGGGGTGACGTACGATTTTTCATTTGCACTTTCTCCTTTCGGTATTTGTGACGGGCAATTGCGCTTAACGTCCATCGGGAAGAAGTCGTTGCGGTCGCCCGCTACAAAAGTTGCGAAGCATCCAGACTGCGGGCGAACGCAATGAAGCGAGTTCCACATATACAAATGACGAGCGTCTTCTTCCCGAGTGTTAGGCGACGGCACACGGAACGTTATGCTGATCATATGTCATTTACTCTTAAGGTGGTACACCTGTCGAAGCAACTTTATGTATTCAGCAAGAGATGGCAGACCGAGTTTTGCCCGGCGCGTGTCCACATTTGCGCTGTCGGCAATTGCATCTAGAATTATTCTCCCATCAACTATGTTCGCCTGAGTGCCATAAAGTTGAGGCTTACCTTCACGCACCAGGACACGGTCGATGAAAACCGAGAAATCGCTTGCTGTAACTTCCCCTGCATAGTACGCCTTCTTGATAAAGGGTACGCATTCTCTTTGAAAGAGGGTGTCCGGTGAATGCTGGAGTATCAGGAAGGCAGCTTCGGTTCCCTCCCGTCCAACCAAGTCGCGTCCGGGCCACCCGTACTGGTCGATAATG
Source organism: Bacteroidota bacterium (assembly GCA_021825585.1). Taxonomy (GTDB): domain Bacteria; phylum Bacteroidota; class Ignavibacteria; order Kryptoniales; family JAKASW01; genus JAKASW01. Next base: position 8,353 of record JAKAGT010000036.1, read on the forward strand.
CGCTTGAGAATTGCGGTGTTGGCAGAATCGAGCGAATACATCTTTCTGTCCACCTTTACAAGAGCTAGGGAATCTGTAGGGTGCACGGACAGAACCTTGATGAATTCCTGCCTAATGTCTTGATCGGCAACTTCCATTGCAAGAAGATCTTCGCGCAACTTGGGGTTGCCAAACTTCGTTTCCAGCGTGTCGTGAGTCTCCTGAGGAAACGCCGACGCCATTGGTGTCGCCGCAAAAAGGATGGCGGTCAACGCACAAATTATTCGAACCATGGTTACCTCGCTCTTTTGAACTGATCCGCGTGCTGTCGCCTAACTTCTTCAAAAACGTATTTCGTTTTTTGTACCATAATTGTCTCAAAGACGACACCTCATGTCGTTTTGGTCCCCTTCGGTCGTACGATCGATTCAATCGGACTTCTAATCTGTCCGAGTTCCTTCTTGCTAACATGGGTATATATTTCAGTTGTCCGCACGCTGCTGTGGCCCAATAATTCTTGAATGAATTTAATATCCGTACCTTGCTCTAGCAAATGCGTCGCGAAACTGTGCCGCAGCGTGTGTATCGAAACGTGCTTGGAAATACCAGCCTTGTTGACCGCCCTTTCAAAAACCCTTTCTGCACTCCGAATTGTGTACGGCTTTCCTTTCTCCTGCCCCTCAAAAAGCCATTTCTTCGGTCGAGATACCTTCCAGTAATCCCTTAGCCCTTCCAGAACCACTTCGGAAAGGATAGTATATCTATCCTTCTTTCCTTTCCCACCATGAATATGGATCATCATTCGGTCACTGTCGATATCTTCTAATCTTAGCCGTACCATCTCGCCTACCCGCAGCCCTGCAGAATAAACTAGCATCAACATGATTTTGTGTTTTAGATTACCAAGCACCTCAAAAACACTCTTCACTTCTTCTGGCGAAAGGACTACAGGGAGTCTATGTGCCCTCAAAGGTTTCGGCAAACCCGAAATTAGAATTGGCTTACCGTACAACTCACCGTATAGAAATTTCAATGCACTCATAACCTGTGAAATCGACCCCGCTGAAAAATGCTTGTCGTCGATTAAATGGATCAAGTAATTTCTGATGTCGGTTTCCGTCAACTCTCTCGGATGCCTTGGTGCAAAATAGGCTGCGAACGCCCTCAAATGACTGCGGTACGACTTATAAGTTGCCGGAGAATAGTTGCGCAGCTTCAGTTCTCGCCTGAGCACTTCGAACAGCCCCGGCACACGTCCGGAACCGCCACCGCCACCTTCCCGCAGAGTCGCCTTCATTCAACCTCGAATGATTGTTACAGCTGCCTGACTCCTACAAGTTGAATGAATGTAACAGCCATGGCCGGTTTTGTCAAGCGGACCATGCCGGTCGGGTATGCGACAAATTTGTAAAAAGCAATAGATTAACCACATAGGCACATTAGAAAACATAGATTTATTCGTTAATGTGCCTATGTGTTTTATATTTTTGTCGCAGACCCATGCCGGTCCACTCCCGCCTGCCGGAAGAGCCGTTTTGACAGGCACGTGCCCTGAACCCACCACCGGCTAAGCGTCCGAGGCTGCCGCCCGTTCTCCGGAGGCTCCGGGTTGGCCTTCTACCATTACCGGGCAGCCTCCAGAGGCTCCGGGTCAGCCGTGGATAGCTACCAGCCAACCTCCGCGGGTACGACCTAGCCTCGCGAGATTCGCCCGCAGCCTCCGAAGGCCGACCGATAACCGGTGCAGGTTACGCCCCAACCTCCTCCGATTGCCTCATAGCCTCCGCCGGTTACCACGTATTCAATTCCGGCTCGGGATTTCACCCTTAGGACCGGGGAGGCTCAATCGCCTCCCCGATCATGTCCTTCGCCCTCAGTTGGGATCGTGCTACTTGGCGTTCGCGGTGGCCGTGGACTTGTTCGTTTTGCGCGCAAAGCGCTTACCGAACTCGTCCATCAGATCTTCCAGCCCTTCCATTCCTATCCCGGTGTCCTTACCCAGTCTATACACGGCAAGTGCCGAGGAATAGGCATCGACCGCAACTGCGTCGCACGTGTCGTCCACCAGCTGCTTTAACGACGTCAGAGCCTGTCCAACCTGTATCAGTTGGCGCCACAGCTCCACGTCCTTCTGCATTTCCTGCAGGTCGAAATTTGCCGGAAGCATGCCGGGATGCTGCGTTGCCGCTTCCAGCATTCTTGCGGTCCATGGCTGTGCCGCGTCATCGATGCGTACCAGCCTCCTCTTCTCTCCCCTGGAAATCTCGATGAGAAACGGGAGTTTTTCCTTTGTGATCTTGATTCCCCCCAGGGCAGCCTCAAGGTCCGCCTGGGAAAGGACCGCGCTTACACGATTGGGTAGTGGCATTTTCCACTCCTTTTGTTGAGTTCGGAGCATCGCAGCCCCCGCAACCCGGGCCTGCGCTTGTCTATCCGCACGTCCTGGTATCCGTCAGGAAGCCGGTCCGTGCTTCTTACGACCCGCCTATCCGGCGGCTCGATTGCGGACAACACGCCACGTGCTTCGTGATTCCTATGCGATCTCATGGATGATAATGGTATGGTCAGGCGACCGGTTTGGGCTTGTAAAGCTCGATATCCTATGTGCTCTCCCCGTACCCTCCGGCTCCGTCGCCGCCCGCGGGGATGTCGGAAATATAACTTGTGCCATGGCGCATGTCAAATGGAATCTCGCCGGCTTTGCCGCCGGTGGAACTGCCCGCTCTCCCCCTTTCCCGCGGCCGCCTAAAGAAAGTTCGTTCCGTGGCTTGCAAACAACGCGAATATTCCGTAACAATGGAATCAGGAGAATGGAATTTTACGGTCACACGTCCGCAGTCAGGGTCGTCCATTTCATAAGGTGCATCTCCAACTGCCCGATGTTGCATGGAGCACCGACCAGGCATCCCATGAGTCCAAATCGCTATCCGCTACACAGACAATGAAATCCAGCCCGGTCGAGAAAATGGTGAGGTTCTCGTACGGCTTCGCGGCCGTGCTGGTGGTCGTGGTAGTTTCGCTTGGACTGACCAAAGGTCCGGTCCCCCAGAAAGAAAGCTACTTTTCATTCTATGCCGATTCGTTCCTCAGTGAATTGCATGGCCGGATAGTGTACGTTGTCGCCCTTCTGAGCCTCGGAGCCGCAGCCTATTCCATCACAAGACGGTTCAGGAACTCCGCAAGACAGGAAGGCCTCGAAGACAAACCTCTCATCCGTCAACTCAAAGAACAGGCCGACCGGTGGTTCAGGAAGACATACGAATTATTGAGGATGCTATTCCCGATTTTCCTGAATCTCCTCCTCCTGTCGTACGTGGTCGGGTATGTGAACTCCGCAAACCAGTACCGATGGATCGACTCTAAACTCGCCGCGGCTGATCTCTGGCTGACGGGGACTTACCCCTTCCTGGCCCTGGAGGAAATCAGGTTCCCCGTTTGGCTGATCGAGGCTGTCAAGCTGTCATTCCTCAATCTGCCGTTCCTGATGGTACTTGCCGCATTGTACACTTTCTTCAGGAGCAAGAAGACATTTTCAAAATATGTCGTGGCCTTCTTCCTGAGTTTCGTAATAATGACTCCCCTCTGGCTCCTTGTCCCGGCGATGAGTCCGCAGGACCGGTTCATCGACAACGTATATCACCAGAAGGACCCCGGCAGGATCAGCTCGGCCCTGAGGGACTTCACACCCGATCCGGAAGTTGAGAGCTTCCTGAAGCATATGAGGGAGTCGAAAGAGGGACTCGAGATAATGCCGACGACCACCTTCCCGAGCTCGCACGCAGCGTGGGCGACTCTTGCCGCAATTGTTCTTATCGAGGCAAACCCGGTTTCAGCGGCAGTCCTCGGCCCTTTCCTCCTCCTCTCGACTCTCGGGACGTTCTATCTCGCACAACATTATTTCGTCGACACGATTGCCGGCATCATCGTCGGTATCATGTCGACACTTGCCGCTTCGCTATTCTTCCGCGGGACTCGCGGTGAAGGCTCACCGGCAAAAGCGGAAGAAGCTTCCGCGGATGCTGCATTGACCTCCTCAACTCGTTCGCGTCGCAGGCATAAGGAAACAATTTAGGTCCACCCCCCGAAAAACAAGAGGGCGCCTCTCGGCGCCCCGGGTTGTAGCTGAAGAGAAGCTATACCAGCAATTTGTATCTGTTGAGAGCCTTTACGTAGTTCGCGCGCTCGAAGGCGGAAGGGTCGGCCACCGATTCCTGACTCAGGCTTCCCTTCATCTGTTCGATAGATTGATATTCGTGGTCTTCCATCCACCTCGTCAGATCGGCAAGCACATTCTTAATATGCTGAGGACCATGTTTCAGCAAAGCGGAGCACATCATGGTCACATCCGCGCCCGCCATAACAAGCTTCAGGACATCTTCGGCGGTGTGAATGCCACTCGATGCCGCGAGGCTTGCTTTCAGCCTGCCGTAGAATATCGCGACCCATCTCATAGGCAGACGGCAGTCGCTCGATTCGCTCAGCACGACACCCGGTTCGACCTCCAGCTTCTCGAGATCGATATCGGGCTGATAAAAACGGTTGAACATGACAAGGCCGTCGGCACCGGCATTGACGATGCTGTCGGCGAAGCGCGAGAATGAGCTGAAGTACGGACTGAGTTTTACCGCGACCGGGATCTTCACGGCTTCCCTGATTGCGGCAAGCACGTCGACATACCGCTTTTCCACTTCGGCGGAAGTCAGCCGCATGTCGGTCGGTATGTAATAGACGTTCAGCTCCACAGCGTCCGCGCCGGCCTCTTCGAAATATTTCGCGTACTTAACCCAACCGCCCGGGGTTATCCCGTTCAGACTCGGGATTATTGGAATCGAGAGCGACGACTTCGCCCGCCTCAGAAGATCCAGGTAGGCATCGGGCTCCAGATTGTATTCCTCCGCCCTGGGAAGGTAGGTAAGCGCCTCCGCGAAGCCTTCCGTACCATAATGAAGGTAGTGATCAAGCTCGGCGCTTTCATGCGCGATCTCTTCTTCGAACAGCGAATACATTACAATCGCCGAAGCGCCGGAATCCTCCAGCCGCTTCATGTTATCGATTTCCCTCGAAAGAGGGCTCGCCGATGGGACAATCGGATTCTTCAGCTCAAGCCCGAGATATTTCGTTTTCAAATCCACGTTCGCCATTGCTCATGCTCTCCATGGTTTTCGCGTTACTTCAATATTGCATCCCACGTTAGACGGCAACAAATGCTTCAAAGCCTTTCCCGTACTCATAATTTTTCCGTTGCCTGAATTCCCCCGACTCATTCGCTCACCCTCCTCTCTTAACAAGTGAAGAGGAGCAGGAGTCCCTCTCTTTCTATGAAAGGGACTCCCTGGTGAGTTCAAATTAGGGCAATTCCCGGCGCCTTTCAGCCATAGCCCAGTCTTCAGTTGGCCGGCGTCGAGGCAACCTTCGCAGTGTCGGCACCGTTGCCGGACTTCTGCGGCTCGTATTCCTTCGAGAGCTGCTCATACATCTTCCATCTCTGGTTGACATCGTCCTGGGCAAGCTCCATGAGGAACTTCATTCTGTCCGGATGAGTCTTCTTGAGCATATTGAACCGCGTCTCGAGGGACGTGAATTCGTCGACCTTGCCCTTAGGCGTTTTCGAGTCGAGTTTGAATGGATTCCTCGAGTCGTGCTGCAGCCTCGGATCGAAACGGAAGAGAGGCCAGTAACCGGTCTCCACCGCGACCTTCTGGTGCTGGGCGCCGAGCGACATGTCGATCCCGTGTTCGATGCAGTGGGCATATGCTATGATTATCGACGGCCCATCGTAAGATTCAGCCTCGAGGAATGCGCGTACCGTCTGCGCATCGTTGGCTCCCATCGCAACACGCGCGACGTAAACGTTTCCGTACATCAGCGCCATCAATGAAAGGTCCTTCTTGCGCATCGGCTTTCCGGCAGCGGCAAATTTCGCGACTGCCGCACGGGATGTCGACTTCGACATCTGCCCGCCGGTATTTGAATAGACCTCGGTGTCGAGGACCAGTATGTTCACATTTTTGCCGGAGGCGATGACGTGGTCGAGACCGCCGTATCCTATATCGTACGCCCAGCCGTCTCCGCCTACTATCCAGACGCTTCGCTTCACGAGATTGTCAGCAACGTTGAGCAGGCCCTGAGCTTCCGCAGATTTCATGCCTGCGAGTTTATCCTTTAAAGCCTTCACTCTCTGGCGCTGCTCATAAATCCCCGCCTCGCCGGACTGATCCGCTTCGAGAAGCTCCCTGGCGAGCTGGTCGCCGATCTGCGACGAAATCTTTCCGACAAGCTCGCGTGCAATCTCGGTCTGCTTGTCTATCGCGAGCCTCATTCCGAATCCGAATTCCGCATTATCCTCAAAGAGCGAGTTGGACCAGGCCGGTCCCCTGCCGTCGCCGTTGGTCGTGTAAGGCGTAGTCGGAAGGTTTCCACCGTAGATCGAGGAGCATCCTGTCGCGTTTGCAATCATCGTGCGGTCGCCGAAGAGCTGAGTCAACAGCTTTACATACGGCGTTTCTCCGCAGCCTGAGCAGGCACCCGAGTACTCGAACAGGGGCTGCAGGAACTGTGAATCTTTCACGTTGTCCAGCTTGATCGTCCTGCGGTCTACTTCAGGTATGTTCAGGAAGAAGTCGTAGTTGACTTTTTCAGCTTCTCTCAGAGGCGGCTGAGGCTTCATGTTTATCGCCTTGACTTTCGCCTCCATCTTGCTCTTTGCCGGGCAGAACTCGACGCAGAGACCGCATCCCGTGCAGTCTTCAGGCGCCACCTGAAGTGAATACTTCATTCCCTTGTGCTCCGCACTCTTGAAGTCCATCGACTTGAAAGTCGGAGGCGCATCTGCCAATTCCTTCGGATCATACACTTTGACGCGGATGCTCGCGTGCGGGCAGATGATGACGCATTTGTTGCACTGAATGCATACCTCTTCTTCCCAGACCGGAATTTCGAGTGCTATGTTTCTCTTTTCCCACTGCGAGGTCGACGTCGGGAATGTGCCGTCGATCGGCATCGCGCTCACCGGCAGCATATCGCCCTTCCCTTCAATCATGCGCGCGGTTACCTTCTTGACATACTCCGGCGCGCTGTCCGAAACGACAGGCGGCATCTCAATTTCGCTGGAGACCTTTTCCGGCACCTTCACTTCGAAGAGATTCGCAAGCGTCTGGTCGACAGCCTGGAAATTCTGCTGGACGACCTGGTCGCCCTTCCTGCCGTAAGTCTTCTTGATGGATTTCTTGATTTGCTCTATGGCCTGTTCACGCGGTAGCACTCCGGAGATCGCGAAGAAACAGGTTTGCATTATCGTGTTGATCCTGCTCCCCATATTCGTCTGGCGGGCCACCTTGTATGCATCGATGACGTAGAATTTCAGCTGCTTATCGATGATCTGCTTCTGTATGAGCCTCGGAAGCTTGTCCCAAACCTTGTCTGGACCGTAAATGCTGTTCAGCAGGAACACACCGCCCTGTGCCGCTTTCTCGAGCACATCGAACTTCTCGACAAAGAACCACTGGTGGCAACCGATAAAATTCGCGCGGTTGATCAGATAAGTCGAGTGGATCGGCCTGGGCCCGAACCTGAGATGCGATACCGTCTGCGAACCTGATTTCTTCGAATCGTAAACGAAGTATCCCTGTGCATAATAGTCCGTTTCTCCGCCGATAATCTTGATGGAGTTCTTGTTGGCTCCCACCGTTCCGTCGGCGCCGAGTCCGTAGAACATCGCCCTGATGACTTCAGGTGGCTCTATGTCGAACGACGGGTCGTATTCCAGGCTGGTGTTGGTAACGTCGTCGACGATGCCGACCGTAAAATGATTCTTAGGCCTGGACTTCCTGGCTTCGTCAAACACAGCCTTGACCATCGCGGGAGTGAATTCTTTAGACGAGAGTCCGTACCTTCCGCCGATAACCCTCGGGTCGGATTTGATCGTACCCGACGCCTTGGCCTCGGCCAGAGCGGTAATCACGTCGCCATAAAGCGGCTCGCCCGTCCCGCCGGGTTCCTTCGTCCGATCCAGGACGGCGATATTCCTCACGGTCTTCGGTAGCGCGGCTGCCATCGCTTCCACAGAGAACGGTCTGAACAGCCTGACCTTAATTACTCCGACTTTCTCTCCTTTGGCCGTAAGATACTCCACTGTCTCGTGTGCCGCCTCCGCGCCCGATCCCATCAGAATAATCACGGTCTCTGCGTCAGGAGCTCCGACATACTCGAAGAGCTTATACCGACGACCGGTGACTTTCGCAAACTTGTCCATTACCGACTGGACGATTCCCGGACAGGCATCATAAAACTTGTTGACAGTCTCCCGGCCCTGGAAGTACACATCGGGATTCTGCGCGGAGCCGCGGAGGACCGGATTGTCGGGCGTAAGCGCCCGCTGGCGATGCCTGTAGACAAGCTCGTCGCTGATGACACCGCGCATCTGCTCGTCAGTAAGCTGCTGCATCTTCAGCACTTCGTGCGAAGTCCTGAAGCCGTCGAAGAAATGTAGAAAAGGAACGCGCGATTCCAGAGTAGCGGCCTGGGCGATGAGAGCAAAGTCGTTCACTTCCTGCACCGAGTTGGACGCGAGCATTGCGAACCCGGTCGACCTGGTTGCCATCACGTCGCTGTGATCGCCGAAGATCGACAGGGCCTGAGCGGCAATCGACCTGGCGGCAATATGAAATACCGTCGAGGTCAGTTCTCCCGCAATCTTGAACATGTTCGGTATCATAAGGAGCAATCCCTGTGACGCCGTGAAAGTCGTGGTTAACGCTCCGGCTTGCAGTGCTCCGTGGACGGCTCCCGATGCGCCTCCTTCGCTCTGCAGCTCCGCAACATGCGGAATAGTCCCCCACAAATTCGGTCTCGACTGTGCGGACCATTCATCCGACCACTCGCCCATGGGGGACGACGGGGTGATCGGGTAGATGGCAATAACTTCGTTAAGTTTATGCGCGACGTAGGCGGCTGCTTCATTTCCGTCTATCGTCACGACGTTCACGGAGGAGTCCGACTGTTTGTCCTTCTCTCCGTTTTTATTCTCTTCAGCCATTTCTATTCCTTTTTTTCAATATGAACACTTGGTTGAAACCAGACACTGTTCACTGTGCAATTAGAATGCCGGAAACAAGCTTATGATATCTTTTGTTTTCAACGACTTACGATGTTTTGAAGTATGGAATTTCCCTGCCGGTGGTAATCTGCCCCAGGCAAACGAGAACCCTGAAGCCGTTTGGTTTACTTGACCTGAAAAAGAGGAACATTAATGGATGCGCAATGCAGGCTGATAGAGTCGTCGCATCGATCGGGAAAACGCCGGTTGGAATGAATCGGCGGGAAGCAAGAGGTTGAACGGCTCAACCCGACTTCACCCGTAATCTTCTAAAAAAAGACGGCAGCCGAAGCTGCCGTCTTGTTGACAAGATTGCTAATCTACATCAGAAGTTGTAACGCACGCCGAGCTGCATTTGCCATCGGGAATAGAACGGGTCGGGCGACCAGGGATGGCCGCTGTTTGGCAAAGCCAGGTTGAACGTCGGCTGGTTCGCAGAGTTCATCCCTTCATAGTTCAACAGAGTGTATGTGCCATAGGGGACTGTCTCCACATAACCCCAATTGTGGTTAAGCAGATTCAGTACGTTGAGAACATCGAGAGTGAACTCGAAGTTCTGTCCTGCGATAGACGGAATGTCCTGAGCGAGTCTCAGGTTCAACTGTCCGTCCCACGGAGACCTTCCGCCGTTCCTCGGAACGATCTGTCCCTTGTATTTGCTCAGGTACGGATCGCCGTTGATGTAGTTTTCCAGAGACGTGTACGCCGATGCCGAAGCAGGAACCCACTTGCCGCTCTGCTTGACGACGAGGTTTATGTCTCCGCCCGGCTGGCAATTGCTGGGAACGTAGATGAGATCGTTCTGGTTCTGACCGTCGCCGTTTACGTCACCGTAGTAGATGTAAGAGAAAGGCGGTCCGGACTGACCTGTGTAGAACAAGGACAACGTCGTCCCGAAACCGTCGGCATAGTTGATGGTTTCAGAAATGGAGGCCACAACCCTGTCAGGTACGGAGAAGTCGGAGACTGCGAGGGGCGGGTTGTTCGGATCTCCGGGGACAGGATTGTAACGCCACTGGGAAATTGCCTGGCTCGAAGTAACCGCATTCTGATCGTAGGACTGGCTGTAAGTGTACGAGAGGTCGGCAAACAATTGATCGTGAATCGACTGGTCTCCCAACATCTGGAAGATTCCTTCGCCGAATTGTCTCTGCAAAGACAAGATTAGGTCATACTCATAGGGCTTGTTGGTGTTCGTCATATAAACGACGTTCGTATAAGTCGGATTAATCTTCTTGACGTTCCAGTACGGCGTGCTGCCGATCGGTGTGCCATAAAGGGGTCTTCCGTCAAACGCGAGCTTCTGACCGGTGGGAAGGATGTTGATGTCCTGATAGAGCACGTCGTTGATCGACTGGCTGTAGATGCCTTCGAGCGTGCCGACGATGCCGAATGCCAGTTCATGATCCAGCGCCAGATCCACCCTGATCACCTGAGGCATCCTGAAGTTGTTTGCCGTGAGGTCGATCTCGGTGGTTTTAACCGGCGAGAGGAGAGAATCAGCAGGCAGGCCGCCACCCGGGCGCGGTTGATCCAGCGGATTAGGCGTGAAGAAGCCTGCCGGCAAGCCGTTCTGATAGAGACGGTTTACATCGACACCGGTGTTGCTGTACTGGTTGGATATCCACACGTATGGAACGCGGCCGGTGAACACACCCGCTCCACCGCGCAATACCCAGAGCCTGTCCCCGTTAATGTCCCAGTTGATCCCGAGGCGAGGTGACCACATGAACTCCGGCTTGGGCACCTGACTCGTCTTCAACCCCATGAATGCAAACGTGGAGTCGAAAGCCGGGTTGTCGTAGGGATGATCAGGAAACGTCGGGACGTCGAGTCTCAATCCGTAAGTCAACTTCAGATTCGGTACGACGCTCCACTCATCCTGAGCATAAACGCCGTATTGGACCGCACTCCAATTGGCCTTCGGCTCGGTGACACCGGGAATATTCGAATAACTATACTGATAATTGCTCGGTTTGCCCGCGGCCAAATCTGCAAGGCTGTTGAACTCATAGAAACCGTAATTATCCCTCAGGAACAGGTTGCTGAACCCGAATGATTCATCATGAGTGCCGAATGTGAGGAGATGGTTTCCGGCAACGAGCGACAGATTGTCCGTGAATTCCCAGATATCCTGGTTCAAGGCGTTCGCACCTGAAAACTGCTCGGTCCCAGCATAGAGATAACCATAGCTGAACGAGGGATCGTGAACGACCTCAATCATGGGGAATACCGGATTGGGGACGACGCGCGTATCGCGGATTGAAGTGTAGCTGAGGATCGCCTCGTTCGACAGACTTGAGCTGAACGTGCTGTTCAACTGCGCCAGTATGGAATTGGTCTTGTCGTTGAATGTGTATTCCGAAGACGAGAGGTAGAGAGTGGTCGCGGTGCGGGTCAGGTTGTCTTCGTTCGCATCGACGTAGTTGTCTCTAATAGTGAGTTTCTCCGTCTGCGAGATGTTGTAGTCAATTCTCGCAAACAGCTTGTTTGACGGAGTAAGAAGTGTATATGTATCGGCGTTCCCGGGGTTCTGGATGCCGTACTGGTTCTTGAGAATACTTGTGAAAGCCTGAATTGTCGAATCGGACGCACCGGAAACGTTGCTGAGCGGCTGTCTGCGTCTCGTGATTTCTCCGTTGACAAAGAAGAACAACTTGTTCTTCACGATCGGTCCGCCGAGACGGAAGCCGGTCTGCACGTTGCTGAAGTTCGGGTACGGGGTCTTGAAAGCGTTCGGGCTAGTGCCGACGAAGCTCTGGTTCTGCCCGAAGAAGTAGAGTGAGCCGTCGAACTGGTTCGTTCCGCTTCTCGTAATTGCGTTCACCTCACCGCCGGTGAAACCGCCCTGCCGGACATCGAAAGGCGCAACGGAAACCTGAAATTCCTGTATGGCGTCCAGACTAATCGGCGTCGTACCAGCCTGTCCACCAGGAGTACCGTTAGAAGGAAGACCGAAGAGATCGTTATAGTTCGCTCCGTCAATTTGAATGTTGTTATACTTGTTGTTCCTTCCCAGGGCGGAGTTTCCTACAAACTCCGGTGACAGTGATTCGAAATCCTGGAAGCTTCTGGTAATAGTCGGAAAATTCTCGATGAATCTCTTCGAAACAGTCGTCGCGGCGCCTGTACGATTGGTGTTCATCAGTCCGTTTCTCTCGGCTATTACTTCCACCCCTCCGACACTGACGGCTTGTTGGGTGAGTTTGAAATTCAATTCGAGATTCTGACCGATTTCCAGGTTAATGTTCCTGACCTCCTGCGTCTTGTAACCGATGTCCGAAACAGTGATTACGTAAGGGCCGCCGACTCTCAGGCCTCTTACAAAATAACGGCCATCCAGCTGTGTGCTGGTGCCGTACTTTGTTCCGGACGGGACGTGGAGTAGAATTACTGTTGCTCCAGGAACCGGCTGACCTTGTGTGTCTTTGACCGTTCCACTTACGGACGCGGTAGTGACGCCCTGTGCAAGAATCACACGCGGAACAGCCAAGAGTAAGATCAGTAAAAGGAAACCACGTATCCTTTGCATACCTTGCTCCTTTTGGTTTGGTAGTAAATTGCTTTGTGAGGATTCGAAACTGTTGATATGAGCAGAAATGCGGATGATACCCGAAAGGTATAAATTCTTCCTCTGCATCACTTCAACCACTGGAAAAAAATATCCTTCGCATCCTTTAAAAGCAAGTTAACAAAGCGTTAAAAGGTGTTTGACGCAACATCAGTTTAGCTATTCACCACGATCTCCGGATGTTACGCTGAATGTCTTGAGGTCCATCCCCCGCCACAAAATAAGTCCGTCCCTTCCACGGCCCGGAAGTCGCGAAGCCACCGGCATCCACTGCACTCGTACTTATATCATTAGCCTGTGAACCCCGTGGCAGATCGAGCCAGCCACGGGGTTCCGGATCAACGTCAGGAAAGTTGGATTTGCTTATTGACCATTGCCGTCGAGCCGCCACACGTTATTTGCCCGCTGAACGTCCGGCAGGATGTGGCTCGGGTCGATGACAACTTCTTTGACTTTTCTCTCATCGTAAACAGGAAGGGCGTAGTTCTTCCCGTCGAACCATATCTGGACAGGGAGCTTGTAATCCCTTGTCTGGTTGTCCTGGAAAGTTACCTGCACTTCGGTAGGCATGACCAGACTGCGCTCGTTGGTCATGTAGACCATAGTCACGCCGGAATCTGCAATGACCGAGTCGATTGCCTGGTCAAGCCTGTGAGTCGAGTAGAACCATCCCCGCCAGAACCAGCTCAAGTCCCGGCCGGTATAGTCTTCAATCGTCCTGAAGAAGTCGGAAGGCTGCGGATGTTTGAACGCCCAGCGGTTGATATACGCCTTGAAGGCGGGATCAAACAACTTCGGGCCGACGATGAACTCTCTAAGAAGGCGCAAACCGAAGGCCGGTTTGTAGTATTCGAGGAAGCCCATATTTCGTGGTTTCACCTGGTCAGCCCGGGTATCGATCGGTTGATCGTTAACCGCGGTCAGCATGCGTTTCGCGATACTGTCGGCGCGCAGGCCGATGTTCTGCCTTGCACTGTCGCCGTAGAAATCGTGGTTGGAATAGTAGTTGATGAAAGTATTGAATCCTTCATCCATCCATGCGTGGCGGCGTTCGTCGCTACCGACAGTCATCGGGAACCAGCTGTGTCCGAACTCGTGATCGGTGACATTGTATAGGAATTGCCCGCGGGCCCGGACCGTACAGAACACGATCTGTGGATATTCCATACCTCCGACGATGCCGGCAACGTTGGTTGCTACCGGATAGGGATAGTGATAGTAGTTCGTCGAATAGTACATGAACGTGTGCCTCATCATCTGGATGACCGACTCCCATCCCGGTCCCCTGCTGGAGTCTTTGGCTATTCCTTCTTTCGGATAGACGGCCATCAGGAGGATGTTGTCCCAGTGCGACGCGTCCCAGATGAATGCTTTCGATGCGGCCCACGAAAAGTCGCGCACGTTTTCCGCATGAAACTTCCATGTGAGGTCGCCTTTTCCCGATGGGCGCGTGCCCGGCTCCCCGACTTCATCTTCTGGGATTACGTGAACCGTCTTGTCGGACTTTCGAGCTTCCGCGAGCCTGTCCCGCTCCGTCTTCGTCAGTACATCCTCAGGATTCTGGAGTGTCCCGGTTGCGACCACGAGGTAATCTCTGGGCGCAGTAATCTGCACGTCGAAGTCGCCGTATTCGAGGTAGAACTCTCCTTCTCCGAGATATGGGAGTGGATTCCATCCACGGACGTCATCATATACGTACATTCTCGGGTACCACTGCGCTATTTCGTACACCGTACCGTCCTTCGAATTGAACATGCCCATCCTGTCTGACCCGTAATGGGGTACTACGAATGACCAGCCGATTTCCAGTTGAACTTCGCCGCCGTGGGCGGGGACCGGCCTGGCTAAGTAAATCAGCATCCGGGTATCGCTTACGGTGAAATGAGCCTCTTCCTTCTTGCCGTTTTGTACGACCACCACACTGCTCAATTCGTCGCCGCCGTTCTTGAATGCGCCTCTCCACCTGACGCGAGGGCTGTCATATTCGTAGTTTCCCCAGCTTCCCTCTTTGAAGAGGTTCTGGTCGAGCTGGAGCCAGAGATGGCTGAGCGGTTCGGGCGAGTTGTTTGTATATGTAATGGTCTCGCTCCCGGTGACTCTGCTGTTGACGGTGTCGAGCGAAGCCTTGATCCGGTAGTCTGCGCGCTGCTGCCAGTATTCCGGGCCCGGCCTGCCGTCGGCCGCGCGGTAGACGTTAGGAGTGGGCCAGTTCATGGGTGCAAATATGTTCCCACCGGACTGTGCCATCGCGGCGGGTACGATGAAGAGAAGAGAGAGCAATCCAAGTCTCAATTTCATGAGAGCGTCTCCTTAAGTTGTTGGGGTTGAAGCTTTGGTAGAGGAAGTTGAATCAATTCGCCTTACGCTGCTCCTTAAGAGTTGTGAGAAACCGGCGGCAGGCAATTGCGATCAGAGATCAATGCCGTTCGTTTGGCCGCCCGCAGAATGTTGGAATAGACGGGACGTTCAGGGAAAAGTTACTCGTTCAGGCGGTTCAAACCCGTCCGGAGGTTTCGATGGCGCCGGTTACCATTTCCCGTACACTTACACGGGCGCCCGCCTTTGGGTCTGGATACGTTTCCTTGCAGGACCTGCCCGGCCGGGCGGTTCCGGCCTGAGTTTGCAGGGTCAGCCGAATCTGCCGGTGATATAGTCTTCCGTTTGCTTCTTTTGCGGCCTTGTGAACATACTGCGGGTGTTGTTGAATTCGATGAGTTCGCCCAGGTAGAAGAACGCTGTGAAATCGCTCACTCGCGCCGCCTGCTGCATGTTGTGGGTCACGATGACTATCGTATAAGTGTCCTTCAGCTGAAAGATCAGCTCTTCGATCTTTGCGGTGGAGATGGGATCCAGAGCGCTTGCAGGTTCATCCATCAGGATTACTTCCGGATTAACTGCCAGTGTTCTGGCAATGCAAAGCCTCTGCTGCTGTCCCCCCGAAAGACTTGCGCCCGATTTGCGAAGGGAATCCTTCACCTCATCCCAGAGGGCCGCCTGTACCAGCGTCCGCTCGACAACTTCGTCGAGTTCCTTCCTGGAATGCCTTCCGGTCAGCTTCAGTCCGGCGACCACGTTCTCATAGATAGTCATCGTCGGAAAAGGATTCGGCTTCTGGAACACCATGCCGATCTTCCTTCTGACGAGGACCGGATCGATTCCGGGAGAATAGATGTCGGTCCCGTCGACAATCACTTTACCCTTGATCGATGCATTACGCGCAAGCTCATGCATGCGGTTCAGGGTCCGGAGAAATGTTGTCTTGCCGCATCCAGACGGCCCGATTAAAGCTGTGACTTTCTTCTTCTGCATCGACACGCTTATTCCCTTGAGGACTTCGATGTTCCCGAAGAACGCCTTCAGGTCCTGCGCGACGATGCCTGAATTAATATCGTTCGAATTACTCATACTGTCTGATCAAATCTCTGTCTGGAAAAAACTCTAACGGCAAAATTGACTATCAGGATAGCCAACACAAGAATGAGGGCCCCTGCCCACGCCTGTCTGTGCCAATCTCTGTATGGTGAAATTGCATAATTGAAGATCTGTACCGGCAGGGTGGAAATCGGCTGGGTGACGCTGTAGCTGAAAAATGCGTTATTGAAACTCGTGAACAGAAGCGGAGCGGTCTCGCCTAAAACCCTCGCGCCGGCAAGAAGGATTCCTGTTATTATACCGCTCTTCGCGCTTCTGAGGACGACCGACAGCACGGTCCTCCAGTATGGTACACCGAGCGCCAGCGATGCCTCCCTGATGGACGTCGGCACTGTCTGAAGAATCTCATCAGTGGTACGGAGAATCGTAGGAATCATCATCACCCCGAGGGCGAACCCGCCTGCCAGGACGGAAAAACTCTTCATCGGCAGAACTACTACCGTGTAGGCAAAAACGCCCATCACTATCGAGGGGGTCCCGTTAAGCACGTCCGCCACGAACCGAACAAGCGTCGAGAACTTATTGTGCGGAAATTCTCCGACAAACATCCCGCCGAGAAGTCCGATAGGTATTCCCAGGAGCGAAGCTAAACCCACTACGTACACCGAACCGATGATTGCATTCCCCATCCCTCCACCGTGCTCGCCAACCGGCGCCGGCCTGTGAATGAAGAAGTTCAGATTGACCGAAGACGCCCCCTTGAAAAACAAATAACCGACGATGAGGATGAGCGGAAGCAAGACGATCAAGACACTCGATGAAAAAAGGATAGTAACAAAAGCATTGGAGGTCTTTCGCCGCCAGTAAGAGAAGCCTCCCCCTTTCATTATTGTCCTGCTTACTTCATTCGTGTCGTTCGCCAAATCAACCACCTTGCTACTGCATTTACGACAAGTGTAACCAACAATAATATGAACGCAATCGCGATAAGTGCCGACAGATAATTTGCACTAGCCGCCTCGGTAAACTCGTTGGCAATAACGGCAGACATTGTATATCCGGGATCGAAAAGAGATTTGCTTATCTGAGGCGTGTTTCCTATCACCATGGTAACCGCCATCGTCTCGCCGAGGGCTCTCGCTAATGCGAGCACGATCGATCCGAAAATTCCGCTCTTCGCGTATGGGAGGGCAATTTTTTTCAGGGTCTCCCACCTCGTCGCGCCGAGTGCGTACATCCCCTCCGTCAAGGGGACCGGAACCGTGCTCAAGATTTCAGTGGAGACAGATATTATGAACGGAACGATCATTATTGCCAGAATTATGGACGCAGTCAGGAACCCTATCCCCAAAGGGTATCCCGTAAAAAACGGGAGAAACCCAAAACGGTCCATAAGGAAGGGTTCGACTGTGTTTGCCATTAAAGGAGATAATACGAAGATTCCCCAGAGGCCGTAAATCACGCTTGGGATACCGGCCAGAAGTTCGACGAGCGGCTGGAGGCCGCGTTTCAGCCATTTTGGAGCCAGTTCCGCAAGGAAGACCGCTGTTCCCACTCCGAGCGGCGTCGCTATCAACAGCGAAAGGAATGAAGTGAGAAGGGTTCCGTAAATGAAAGGCAACGCCCCAAAGACCCCGGTAACGGGATCCCACGTGCTCCCCTTGATGAACCTCCAAATTCCGCCTGACGCGAAAGCAAGTTGTGAGGACTCATACAGCTGGATTCCCAGCCAAACAAGGATCACAATTACAAGAAACGCAAAGAACCCGATGACGGCCTTAAAAATGTTATCCGCCCGAATAAAGGTCTTCCGCTGAACATCTCTGCTCCGCTCGGATACAATTATGTCATCAATTTCAGCAGCCACTGAAACAAAGTACCCAGGGGTATTTACTTGTAGATTAAGTTAATGTTAACAGATTGTTATGGAATTAACAGCTACGAGCCTGTCTTGCGGCCCAAATCCGCGTTTTTGACGTGTTTACCGTTCTGCACTACTACCCTTAACAACCCCTTGCTACCCTCTACAACCGAGCCTGTCAGTAAATTGTCAGTACGGTTGTCAGTATTACCCTCCAACAATCTGTCAGTAAACCCCTCCACGGACGTGCGGGCCTTTTCCGCGTCGGCCCGGACGTAATACCTTTCCGTAATTCTAACGGACGCATGACCGAGCAACTTCGCCAGCGTGAACGGTGTTACCGTCTCTGCCATAACGCTTGCGAATGTGGTACGCAAGTTGTGGAGGTGGTAATCTGGCACGCCAACAGATCGCACAATGTCTTTGAAGTGATTCGTTAGGCTTTCGCGTCCGTACTTGAACACGTTCACGCGCCCAGGGGCATGAGCGCGGACAGCCTCAAGCACCGGGATAAGTTTTTCCGGTAGCAGCACGACACGCTGCTTGTCACCTTTCGTGCCGTAGTGTAGTGTTGCGGTACGGTCGTCAAGATTGACATCGTCCCATCGAAGCGACACAGCTTCGAGCCGTCTGCATCCGGTGAACAGTAGAAACAGGTACACAGCCCGGTACTCTAAGTTCTCAGCGTCCAGGGCGACGAGAAACTTGTCGAGAGCTTCGCGTTCGAGCGGCGTCGGGATTCGTACCGGCACCTTGACATTCTTTACCTCGCGCCAGACCGATTGCTCAATATAACCCCATCGGGCCGCCAGTTTGAACGCCACCTTATATGCTGCAAGATACACCGCCGCCGTCGCGGGTTGACGGGTAGCCTGTAGGTGGGCGATATGCCGGTCGGCGTCCTCCACGGTAATCCGTCTCAGGTCGCTAACGCGCTCCACGTCTACCGTCTCAGCGAGAGCATCGAACGCATACCCGTAGGTGCGTACCGTGCCCGGCGTTAAGGTATCCTTAAAGTGCTGCATGACAACCTCCCTGAACTCCGACCACGAAATGGCCTTGATAGCCGGGAGATCATTCCCCCGGCTATCAATCGTCCTCTGGCGCAACCTGGCGGTTCGCTCGTCCTTAGTTTGGAGCGATTTTACCCGTCGAGTCTTGCCGCTGCCGGTCGAATAGAACCATATCGAACTTTTCTTGTCTCGGAAAATCGAACTCATTGAGCAGTCCTCCATGTAAGTGTATGAGACGTTCGAGAAACCCGATCAGCCGCCGTAACTCCACGCCCTCCGGAACCTCACGACCTCGGAGAGTAAACCATGTGGCGGCGAACAGGTTAGCGTAGGTGTCCTCGTCGTCGGTGTCGAGGAACCGCCACGCCTCAGTATAGGCGTAGTGATGAAATAACTCGTGCCACAACGTCCATTGTCGTTCGCGGGACAACAGTGTGTTATTGACTAAAATGACGCCGTGTGTAGGTAGGTACGCGCCGTGGAGGGGACGCTTGAAGTCCCTCGTACCCACAATATGCAATCCCTCCTGTTGCGCAAACTCTTCCGGAGTGTAGCCGGTGTCGCGTAGCCGCGCATACAAATAAAACGGACGGTACATCGTGCTTAACCTTTCTTGGTAAGTGTACTCAGGGGAATGGGCTATCAACCTATTAAACTTGCTCCTGCATCTTTTGTAGTATCGCCTTCACCATTTGTAGGTATGGGAGTCTGTCGTGATCCCTCTGTGTACGGGCGTTTTCGATGTGGAACTTAACCGCGTCCTCCACGATTACTAGGTCGTCAATGCCGTCGCGCAGAGCATCCTCGCGTGCCCGCCGTGCGATGTCTGCCGCACGGGAGGCGGCGTCTATAGGCTCGTCACCTTTACGGACGCCCGTTAGTATATAATGAGTGTCCGCGCCTAGCTTATCCAACTTGTCGCGCATCACTCCAATCGGGCGCCGGGTGCCCTTAATGTACCCCGTCAGGTTGGCGGGGCTTAGATCGAGCATACGGGCAAACTTCGTCTGCCACCCGCGACCCGCACCGCATAGAGCCTGCCCGAACTCCGCGATTCTCGCCCCCACATCGGCGTAAGGAAATGAGTCTTGTGTCATCTGTCAATTTCTCCAAGCTTTGTTTAACTTTGTGCTAAAACTCTATTGACTTTGTTCTACGGGTGTGTTAAATTACACAGTCATTTAAATACAACATGAAACAATCACTCACATATAATAAGACGATGCGCAACCAAAGTCAAGCGAAATCACACAACGTTATAAGTTTTCCTCTGCTCCTTTCACGCACCGTTGCGGAATTGGCCCTTGTTGTAGGTGCCCTCGTCTTAATCGGGGATTGTTTGGTTTGGGTGCGAGCGACCGACTACACTGCCGCAACCCAAGCCGGTGCTGTTGCCATCACCTATGTAATTAACGCGGCCTACATTAACGAAAGAGTATAATGCCACACCACCCCGAATGCCCGCATTGCGGGTATGAACTGCAACAGGACGACACGGTCTATGTCGAACAAGACCACTGCTACGTATGCGGCACATGCGCTCAAATGTACTACTGGCAATGCGGGGTCTGCGATTCCCTGAACCACGACACCTACAACGAATGCGAGGTATGCCATGAACCACGATACAGCACCGGCGACTGACCCCATCGTGACGGTGCGGCAACTGGCCGAACACCTGCAAACGTGCGAGGAAACCATTCGTCGTTACGCGCGGGCCGGGCTACTGACACCGGTGTTACGTGTCGGTCAACGGTACAGGTTTCGCCGGGACGAAGCGACGAGAGAGTTCCATGCTCACATTATGAAGGGCTGGACGCCGTGACCGTTTTAACTGAGTGCACTTTCCCAAACCAACAGAGGACGCCATGCAAGACAAACAACTTGTGCGAATTGTAAAGGTAAGCCCGACCTCAGGCTACTACAACGCCCGCGACTTTTTCGAGGGTAAGGCTGTACGCGTGACGGAGGTACACGGCGACGGTGTTACCGGCCTTGAGTTCGTAAAGCCAGGGGATGATCGGGAGGCGAGACGCCGTTTCGGGACCTCCCCGCGAATTCTATACTGCACCACTGAATCCATCAACGCCTTTGGCGACGCCAAAGTTGGCGACCGCGTGTTTTCCATGCTTGGCGGCGACGCGAGGCCCGACGGCACTAACGGAACGGTGTGTCGCGTCGATCTTGACGTACTGCCGGTCGGCGTGCATTACGACAATGACCGTAGGAACGCGAAACACGCGACGGACTTCTTCACGCTCGCCGGTTGTTTCGGCCCCTCGACCCCGCACCCGGTTCTCTTCTGGAAGAAGCCGGAGATTGTCGCGCCGCCTCAACCACCCCGGACGACTAAGAAGTCTGTACATCTCTACGCTAACGTGTACGCGGACGGCACGCTTGGAGTCGGGTACGCCTCCCGCGAAGAGGCAGATGCGGCTGGTCAAAGGGTACGCGGCCCTTTTAGCACCGTGGAGATTAACGCCGACATCGAGGTGCCTGCGTGACGCGCAAGAAACCCAAGAAAACCAAGGAAGTCCGCGAGGCGCTATCCTGCACTTGCCCGGCTGAGGAAATGCAGTCTTTTGGCCACAACGTCTACGGACAGGAGATGTTTTTGTGCAAGAGACACGCGCATTGGCGTCTCGTCGGAGAAAAACTCACTCGTGCCGAGTATGCTCGACAGGTAGCGGCGAAGCGCGAGGAACTCGCAAACCATTTAACAGAAGAGGACACCATTGGAAGAGACACCGCAACAGTTACCCCCGACGCCGATACTACAGACGACGCCGGAACTCAAACAACTAACTAAGGCGCTTGCGTCGGCTCAGGCTGAATACAGGCCGCTCGTGAGAAACAAGACGAATCCGCACTTCCAAAGTGACTACGCGGATTTGCAAGCAGGTATCAACGCGACGCGAGAGGCGTTGCGAAAACACGAACTGGCCGTCGTACAACTCCCCGCTGTGATGCCGGGTGTAAACGGTGGCGCTCGTGTTGAGGTTACAACAATACTCGCGCATAGCTCAGGCCAGATGATCGTCAACACCCTAGCGATCCCTCTAATCAAAGCGGACGCACAGGGCGTTGGCAGCGCCATTACATACGGACGCAGATACAGCTACGAGTCGATTACCGGCCTCGCACCTGTTGATGGCGACGACGACGGCAACAGCGCAAGCGAGAAGGAACAAGGTAAACCGGTCGCGCAGGGACAGAAGAAGCCGGAGGCGGCAAAGCAAACCGCAACTGCCAAGACGCCCGACGAGAAAACAAAAGCTTTCCTTGATGCCATGACGGGCTTCAAAACATTCCTCGGAGACGCTAAGTACGAACAGGTGCTCAAGAATCAGAAATTCGAGAATGCCGAAAACATCACTACGAGCACCGACCGGAATAAGGTCTACAAGGCTATGTCGTTAGCGGTGGACGTACAGAATGCAGCCAAGAAAGCGACGGGTGCGGCATGAGTGCGCCCCTATACCAGATTCACGCGGACATAGCCCGACTGATTGATGAATACAACTCTGCCGAATCCGACGAGGACTTGCAGCGCATCGAGACGGAGCTTAACAGTCTCAACATGAACCTCGAAGAGAAGGTTGTGAATATCGGGTACGTGATCCTCAACCTGCAAGCCGACAACAGGGAGCTTGACGGCCAGATCGCAAAGTTCGCAGTCGAGGTTGACCGACTTAAAACGACGAAGGCCGTGCGGGACAATCGTATCAAGCGGCTCAAAGACGACTTGCTTGCCGCGATGGAAACGGCGCGACTGCCGAAGGTTAAGACCGCCGACATTAGCGTCACCGTAGCGAAGAACGGTCAGCCATCAGTCAACGTAACCGACGCCTCGAAGGTGCCGGACAAATACAAGATCATCCAAGACCCGCTTGTCGATAAAAAGGCGATAGCGAGGGACTGGCAGGAAACCCACGAAGCCCCGGATGGGGCGGAGGTAACGCAGGGTAAACACTTACTCATTAGATAGGAAGGTGACATGGACGACAGCAAGGTCAAGCTAACCGGACTATGGAAAAACACATCCAAGAACGGTAAGGAATACTACAAAGGTTCGCTCACGTACTCGTCGGATATTCTAATCTATCTAAACGAGAACAAGCGGAACGAGAAAGACCCCGACGCCACGCTTTATATCGTCACAAAGAAGCCAAAGGCTGACGGCGCGACGGCACCGAGCGCCGCAGAAGATGCTCCCTTCTAAATAGGGCTGTTGGGCGTAGCTCAGATGGCAGAGCGCCGGGGCGAAAGCCTCGCGCGACGTGGGTTCGACTCCCACCGCCCAACCTCATTTCTAACTATCACCAATCACAGAGGTACATTATGGCGCAGGCCACAAGGGAACCTAACGAGTTCCAACCCATAACCATTACTATCGAAACAGCCGATGAAGCCGAGGCGCTTTGGCACCGATTAAATGTCGGGGTGGAGCAGCGGTTAACCGCCTACTACCAGACGGAAGGCGTTGACGCGAAGCGTATCGAGGCCGCTGCCGACGTTCTGTTTAACGTGTGCCGCCCATACCTTCGGCCATGGAGGGCGTAATGAGCGACGAACAGTTTTCTCACCCCATCGCAGACGCACCCTGCGACAGCTGTAAACTCGAAAAGGTGTGTAAGCAGTACTTCCTCGCGTGCGACGACTTTGCGCAGTTTGTCGCTGAGGCGGGAACGTTACCGGAGCACTACGGTGAGTCCGGTGCATGGAGGAAAACGCCAGAGGAATCGGTGCTTCGTCAGCCGTCGCGCAAGATGTATCGCCGGGCGGGGATGAATGTCGGTACGGGTCAGGTAGAGCGGGAACTTACGCCGTCACAGGCCGAAGAGGTACAAGCAGAGATCACCACGATAGCAAGAGAGGTGACTATTGGGTGAGTTTAAGGCGGTCGTTGACAGTGGCGAACGCCGTACTTTCGACACCGGAAGCGTGCGCGACATGAGCGCCGGGAAAGGTCGATTCGACCTTATGCCCGTGTACCCTCTTATGCGTCTCGCGCAACACTACGAGAACGGCGCGACAAAGTATGACGCCCGGAACTGGGAAAAGGGGCAGCCGTTAGGTGCGTACCTCGATAGTGCTATTCGACACACGTTGAAACTGCTCGCCGGATGGAGAGACGAAGATCATGCGGCTGCGGCGATTTGGAACCTTATGTCGTTCATTCAGACGCAAAGGTGGATTGAGCAAGGTAAGCTCCCTAAAACACTTGACGACCTAAGCGGGACGCTCGAATGGCAACACCCCGTTCGGGCGCTTGACACAGTAGCAGAAAGGGAAACGCAACATGACAACGGAAACGGTACGAGTGAGCAAGGCGCTTCTGTCGGCCAAACAAACGCCGCCCCTTACGAGGGCTATTGTTCTACTGTCGCTACGC
Source organism: Bacteroidota bacterium (assembly GCA_021825585.1). Taxonomy (GTDB): domain Bacteria; phylum Bacteroidota; class Ignavibacteria; order Kryptoniales; family JAKASW01; genus JAKASW01. The sequence goes on from JAKAGT010000036.1 coordinate 32,638, forward strand.
CCCGCTTTGACGGCGAAAGAACTAAGTGACGAGCTTGGACTGCCGGTAAAGACGGGACGACGATATAGGCTTGAGGCACTCGACTACATTCGTAAGTACGGGACACAAGCCTGGGACAGCGAAGTTAGTACGCTAAGTGAAGCGATACAACTCGAATACCTTAATACTCCCGACCCGGTGACGCGCATCGAGTGTGGTATGTATATCCGGTATGACGAATATATGTCACTGCTCGACACGGGTAATCCGACCGTGCTTAGTTGCGGCCCCGTCGAACGATTCGGCAAAGCGGTGTGCGACCCGCGCGGCAACCCTTACTACAGACGTATGGTGCCCGATGGATGCTCAATCTAAACCGCTCGGTCGATGGGAGCTTGAGATGGCTCAACGGCTACTACGTTGCAGGCTCCCGAAACCGATACTGCAATTCACCGACCACCTATCAAAGCACGGTCACAAGGGCGTCACGGACGGTCAGCGTTGGCAACTCTATAAGTATGCTCACCACTTCCGCTTACAGATGCCGGAGTACGAGCGTGAGGTGGTGCTGTGGCTCGGACAGCATAAGCGACCAGAACCGGAGAGGTCCGTACTTGAATCTGTTAAGCCCAAACACCCAGACAATCAGTTGAAATTATTTGAGAAGGTATGACTAACGATGAAATCATAAGCACCGAAAAGGCTGTGTTGGGCGCAATGCTTGGAGACAACAGTTGCGTGCCGGAGGTGGTGGCAGTACTTAAACCGGAGTGCTTCTATGACGGAAACAACCGCAACGTAATGCGTGCTATCGTGGACTTGTATGCGGCAGGCAAACCGATAGACAATATCACCGTCAAGGAGCGCCTGCGGGCTAACCACCAGCTACCTCCGGGTGGTGGCTCGTCATATCTCAACGAGTTAATGAACTCCGTGGCAACGTCGGTACACGCGCAGACTCACGCCGAAATAGTGCATGACCATTATATGCGGCGCGAAATCCTGCGTGTGTTGGCATCAGGTAAACAACTCGCCGCGAAGCACACGACACCGTTCGAGTTAATGGACACGGTGCTTGGTGAGTTGGCCGCCATTGACGACCCGCGCAATACGTCACGAGTAAAAGCTGTCGCGGAGGTGCGCGACGAGGTTATGCGGGACGTAATCGACATCGTGGAGCACGGCAAGCCGATTGGCATACAGACGGGCTTTACCGACCTCGACAGGATTTTAGGTGGTCTCCAAAAGACCGACCTTATTATCCTTGGTGCGCGGCCATCTGTCGGCAAGACGGCCCTCGCTTTAGCGGTAGGCGCGAAAGTTGCGGTGCGCGGAACGCCCGTACTACTCGTCTCCCTTGAGATGGGGAGAAGAAAACTCGTGCATAGGATCGCGTCAATGTCGGGCGCGGTGGTGCCGACGCAGATAAACCTCGGACAAGTATCGCCGGAAGAGCTTCGGCGCATCTTTGAAGCTCAAGACGACCTATACTCTGCCCCGCTGTTCATCGACGACACGCCGGGTCTCACATTG
>JAKAGT010000012.1 GCA_021825585.1 Bacteroidota bacterium
TATCGATTACAAACTCCGCGAGCAGGTAGCTGATTCAATACCCCCAAGAAAGTTCCCTAAAGTGTAAACGATGTTGTGACACAGCTAAGAGTCCTAAAAAGTGTAAACGATGTTATGAAACATGACACGTAGTTCCTATCGAATTGAAACCCTGCGCCAAGTTCAGTCGGCTCGAAGCGGTCCGCTCCGGTCCGAGTATGGTTACATAAGGGTTGGCGGCAATTTGAAGGAGGGAGAACCCCAGTCCGACTATGAAGATCGCCAGCAGGAACAACGGGTAAGATATTGCTCCGGCTGCAGGCAGGAACAGCGCGCTGCCCACGGCGGCGATGAGAAGACTCACCACTATGCTGTTCTTGTAGCCTAACTTCGCAATTGGATCGCCTGCTGTAGAGGAGATGAGGTAGTAAAGCAAGGCGCCGATAAAGTAACCACCGGCGAAGGCGAACTGGACGAGCATCGCCTCGAAGTAGTTCAGAGTGAAGGCCTGCTTGAACCTGGGGATGAGGATGTCGTTCCATACCGTCATGAACCCCCACATGAAGAACAGGCTGGTCATGATGAAGAACGGTCCGCGGTATGTCTGCGTCTTCCCTGCCGTACCTGATGATGATATGGCTTCAGCCGGTGTGCTAGTGTCAATCATATATAGATTCCAATTGGTTTAGACTGTTTCTGAGTTGAATTCCCGGCATCGCATGCAAAACCACGGCATTGTTCCATGCCTCCCGGTCATGCCTGCACCCGGCCTCACGAATATCGCTGCCAATAACGCCGCGTTCCATTTTGCATATAAATGATAAGTTAGTTATCAGGTGAGGGATTGGCAAGGAAACGTGGAGAAAGAAAATCCGGAACATGCGCAAGGGTTCCACCGGTGAGACCGGTCACTGCGGCCGTCGGCTGCCGGAAAACGGAACGGGGATAGAACGGACGTGACGGAATTGCACTGATTTTGTCATTGATCAAAGGATCGATCCGTGCAACGACCGGATAATCGACAGAGGCGGCTCCCTTCAAACCTCACATGATCGCAGCTGGCGCATTTTTGCGCCTCCATCCATATGTACGTGGCGCATCCTCTTCTGGCGGACATTCCGTCCGCTTGTCCCGTTCCTAAATATTATGTAAGCACGGGAGGGATCGAAGAGCGTGGTCTGCCGACTGCTGACAACTGATTTCTGACAGTATATAAGACCCGTGTATCAAAACCGCACACCCCCAGTATCAAAATCGCACACCTGCCCTGCACTCCCCCTCTTTTTGCATGTTACGAGGGCCGTTATGACGGGCATGCACATTGATTACTATGAAGACGAAGTCGAGTTAAATGTGAGAAGTATTGATAAACCAATCGAATGATACGAACATGGCTTTCATGACTGACGAGGGGCAGGAAGTGCCCGCAGAGGAGAGAAAATTTAATCGTCCTAGAGGCCGGGGCGAGGTTATTCTCGTGATCGAAGATGAAAAAATGTTGAGGGATTTCCTCCAAACGATACTCAGTGAAGTCGGCTATAAGGTGATCCTGGCGGCGGACGGTGCTGAAGGGCTTCTGACGTTTATGGAACATAAGGAAGAGATCAATCTGGTGCTCCTGGACATGGGGCTTCCAAGAATGAGCGGAGAGGATGTACTGTCGGGAATCGTCTGGGCAAATCCGGGTGTCAAGATCATCTGTGTGAGCGGCTCAATCGATCCCTGGGTACAGGAGAGCGCCTTCCAGATTGGTGCGACGGATTACATTTCAAAACCATATTTAATAGATGACTTGCTGATGAAGGTGCATCGCACATTGAAACAAGAATAAGATAGCTGTTGGCGGTCAGCTGACGGCTGACTACTGATTGCTGCCGTGCCGCATTTCCCATGCTCTCTGCTCCATGCCCTTTTCCCCGCGAGCTCTGCCGCCTGCTCTGAGAGTTCACAAGGGACTCCGCCGCAACGTTGGCAAGCCGGCGAAGAGCCGTCATTTAATTCAGTATCATCTCCCTGTCCGGGATATCGATGGTTATCTCTTTCCCCAGCCAGTTGATGCCGGTTATGCCGTCATAAATTAACCCGTTTAAGAATGCCGTCTTCACTTTGCCGGTGCGCACAGAAGATGCAGCAGATAAGGATATCTTATCGAGATCGGCAATGTAAAACATGTTTTCTACTTTATTATTCAGGCTGCTCTTCTTGTAATATTTCTTTGCAGCAGATGCATCTACCCCGAGTTCTTTCATAAACCCCGCGTTGAACCTGTAGACATCGAACCCGGCCCCGCTGTCTAACGATATCTGCAGAGTCAGCCTGTCGTTCACACTGACTTTGGTAAACATGTCGAGAGAAATTCCCCTGTCGTCATCGAGTTGAACGGGAACAGTCTTCCCTTCTTCTGCCCGCTTGTCCAGGCTGGCCTTCGTATCCAAAAACATCTTCCTGTCCGCGAAATCGATTGTAAACGGCTGGTTTCGAAAACAGGTCAGCGATATCAGTCCGTCGACATCACCCAGGTCCGCATCCAGGACCGTCACCACGGGATCGTGTAAATCCATGTCGCCTATCTCGATATCATTCACTTCATACAGGTTCAGTCTCAGCGCTTCTCCCGTCGCCCTGAATCCGGTGAAGTATCCGTCCTCACGTTTCATGTGGCCGAGTCTCTCGGCAAATTTCTTCGTGATGACATTTATTCCCGCACCGGTATCGAGTATAAAGCGGCCCTCGACATTGTCAACCCTTACGGTCATTACAATATGCCCATGCGGTCCGACCTCGATCGGCACTGCGTAAGGCCGGCCGGTGTAAACCGTCTTTGCTCCACCGTCGACTCTTCCTCCCGCTTTCATTGCAAGAGCCCCGGCGGGCCGGGACAAAAACCAGTGAAGCAAGTAGTGCGGCGGATAGTATAGCGAGATTCTTCATTTTCCCTCTTTTTTTAGAATTTGTCGTACAATTTAATCAAGCATTCGAAAAAGAGGGCATGAATCCCCCTTTAAAACCGGGTTTCCGGCACGAGGTCCGGTAACCGGATTACGCCCCTATCCCTCCTCACCGGTTTGCATGGGACAGCGAATCGCAGCTGCAACCGGGGCACCGTCACGGGGAGAGGCGTTCAATACGGCTGATTGCTCAGGCGCAGCCGATTGCGGCGGGCGTAAGAAGGCCAAGCGGGGCGGATCGAACGAGGGCCGGGCAAAGAATAAAGTTACCGTCGCACCAAGAGGAGGGGCTCCGGAGGTAACAAGGTGTTGGTGTGCCGGACGCTTGTTCGCCTCAGATTCCTCTTGACAGAAAGTTTCAAATGTAGTAACCTATCAAAGATAATACGGCGTTTTAATAGTAAAACGCAGCTTTCAATGGGAGCTGAAGTGCGATTTGCTTTGAACGCCTCTTACGTCGTGCGTTAAACAAAAGTGCATTAGGGCTCAAGAGTGAATACCCTTGAAATCCATACCGATTCACTTTCACGTGAGAATTGTTCTTCAAGCTTGATTTGTGTCCCTGAACATACTGTGCTCAGTTAGCAAGAGAGATGCAGGATGTGGTTCGCATTCATGGCCGATTCTGAATATTACGACCCCGGGCCGCTTTATTGATTGCCGTGATGCAGGCGCGTGAGTCGTGACGCCTGTGAGTCGGCGAGCCTGTGCACGTGAGCCGGGACAGTTTGTTTGTTACTGCAGTGCAGTACCGCAGGCTTCGCGTTGAGTCTGGATTAATTCAGGATGTACCGCACAGCCGGTGATGCCGGTTGTATTCACGAGAATTTTAAGGAGGTGATTATTTACAGCCATTCCGCAAACGGGCTTATTTCGACGGTCGATCTAAGCCCATATGTATCACGAAGTTCAAGTGAACATTAAGATTATCAAATAAGGAGGACCCTTATGAGACGGTTTTTTACGGCTTTGTATGCTTTTGCAGTGCTAGCCACGCTGTCGGCCGCCCCGGTGTTCGCAAGCGGCGGTAAGTTGACGGGCAAAGTGGTTGACGCAAAGACCGGGGAGCCACTTTCGGGAGCGAGTGTGCGCGTCGAGGGCACACAGCTCGGTGCGGCGGTCGGTCTTGACGGCATATACGTCATCCTGAACCTACCGCCCAACACCTACAGCGTGACCGTAACCAGCGTCGGTTACACAAAGACAACTGTGAGGGGTATCGTGGTCAATTCCGACCTCACTACCTTCCAGAACTTCAATGTCGAGCCGGCTTCGGTCGGTCTCCCGGAAGTAGTCGTCGAGGCTCAGAAGAAGCTGATCGACATTACACAGACAAGCGGCCGGTCGATTATGACAGCCAGCCAGATATCGAGTCTGCCCGCCGGAAATCTCCAGACGATACTCGCTACCTCTCCCAGTGCATACAACGGATACATTCGTGGAGGCAAGAGGTTTGAGACTTCCTATATAGTGGACGGCATCGATTTGTCCGACAAGACATACGAATCTGCCAACAACGCCAATAGCTTGTTCAGCAGCTATCTGGCTGTGAACAAGACTTTCAGGCAGAACAACAACCTGGTAGAAGTCGGTTCGGATGCCCTTCAGGAAGTGTCAGTGAATACGACATCGAGTCTGAGGTACTCACCCGCAACGGCAGGTGTTGTCGACATGACACTTAAGCAGGGATCGGGTAAGATCACGGGCATGGTCACGGCTAAATACGCCTCAAGCCTGCAGGCTGCCGGAATGAACGTCTACACCGGACTACTGCCGGACGGCACTACTGCAGAATCGAAGTATCTGACCGAGAAGACTTCCCTGGCGGCAAGCGGAAACACGGCTAAAGCCAACAGATATACATGGACTCCCAGCGAATACTGGTACGCAAGCAAGCCCACCGAAAACCTCGAGTTCAATCTGGCAGGCGGTCTGCTGAATAACCTCGGATTCATGATAGACGCCAAGTACATCAATTCCTACGGCATGTATCCCAACGACTTCCACCGCTCACTGAATGCTACTGCGACGGTCGATTGGGCAATCCAGCCGACATTGAAATTGACGGCTGTTGGTATCCTTTCGGACCAGGGTTATTTCCTGGGCTGGAGGAATAGCATGTATAATGAAAACTTCAAGTTCTACCTGCAGGGCGTTCCGCGTTACGCGATGGGAACAGCAGCAGGCAGCCTGAAGCTGGTCAAATCTCTGTCCGATAAGACCTACTACGAAGTCCAGGCAACATATACAGACAGCCCGGACAAGGTCGGCTTTATAACGAGCGGCGGCCAGATTAACCCCATCGGCGTTACCACCGGAGACTTCCTGACATTTGCGGATCCAGCCGAGATCAAGCGGTACGTGAGCAATATCGATCTGTCAAAGTTCTTCTCGGTGGCTCCTCAGAATGAGACACCATCTGCTGCATCTTTCCCATCTTCCTCTCCGTACAAGCTTTCGAGGCCCGGTGTCTATTATGAGAACCAGGATGTCCAACAGTACAACGTCAGGGCAGATATAAACAGTCAGGTCACTCCGCATCACCTGTTGAGCGGAGGGGTGAATTTGCAGATGTACAATTATCACAACCTCAGGCGATTCTCGCCCAGCGGCTATCTCGATGTCGAAGAGTACACCGTTCATCCGAAGCAATACGGCATTTACGCCCAGGACAGGATAGACTATTCGGGTGTAATCGTAAACGTCGGCGCGCGTGTTGACGGATGGGATGCTGGCGCCAAGGGAATCGGCAATTTCTTTGCCCCTTATACGCTCGTTCCGGACAGCGAGGTTTTCGGAGGGGTTAACCCGAACGGTACACCGGAAGTCATCAAGTTCAACAATATGGTCGTAAACAGGACCAAGACGATTCCCGTGAAGTGGCTGTTCGAGCCCATGATAGGCATTTCTCACCCGATTTCGGAGAATGCCTCTATGTACTATTCGTTCTCGAGAACGATGCAGCCGCTCCCCTTCTCCGCCCTTTATGGCATCTCCTATCAGAAGTTCCACACGTCGCTTCCCAACGTTTCTGCGGTTGGCTCTGACCCGATGGAGTCCACGAACTATGAAATGGGCTTGCAGTATGCGGTGTCTAATTACCTCGGCGTCAACGTGAGTGCCTATTACAGGACTATAAAGAACTACAACCAGATGGCCTTCCAGGTTGTGCCGAGGGCCGGGATCGGATCGACTTACTACCTCTACTTTTACGGCGGGAATGCCGATGCACGCGGCATAGAACTGACGCTGCGAAGCAACGCCTTGCCGGTCGGCGACTTCATGAGACTGACGAGCGTATTGACATACACTTACAGCTACGTCCGGTCACTTGTCGGCGGCACTGCGCTGCGCGGCCAGAATAACACGACATTCTATACAACGACGGGCGACAGCGCAAAGTACGGCGGCGGTCTCCCCTTCGGCAATGCAAACTATTACGCCGGGTATGAACAATCGATACTTGGTTCCAACTCATCGAGCTTTGCGGGTTACGACAGGCCTAACCGCGTGACCTTCATACTCAACTTCGATTTCCCGAAACCGATCAGCTCCGTTCCGGTGGATTTCCATCTTAACACTTTCACGACGTACCAGAGCGGATTTCTCTATCCTATCAGCGCTTCCGATCCCCGTTCGAGAGAAATCGGGACTGCCCCGTATAACATGAGGACCGATCTGAGATTCGAAGCCGACTTCTCGGTCGCCGGACTCAGCTTCACTCCTTTTGTCGAAGTGCTGAATGTCTTCAACAGAGTGAACATCATCGCCTACGACAACAGTACGGCCGGTCAACTCCTTTGGGAGCAGAAGGGAATCCCGACTGGTCCTTATGGATGGGCTGTGCTGCCTGACGGGTCGAGCGTTTATGACATCGGCCGAGAAGTATACTTCGGCTTATCGATCAATTTCTGATGATTCATTCTGCAACGAAAATTTACAGGAGATAAGAATATGCGAAAGCTTTTATTAGTAGGTTTGTGCATAAGCTTCGTAGCATCTCTTACTTACGGACAAGTGAGGATTCGGGACAGGGCGCAGGCCATGAACACCCCCCCTGTTAATACGCCAAGCAACATTTTCCCGAATACAGGAGAGATGGTAGCAGGCAACCTATGGGACTCGTTCATGCCGATGTCAACCGGCGTCTATTACAGCGAGACCCCAAACAACCCGGCCCGTCTGTGGGACCTTGTCCGGATGGGAAACTTCGACAGGCAGTGGAGCGCTCCGACCGCTATGTGGCCAGGCGGCTTCCCTTTCAGTTACTACTGGAACCAGGATATGCAGGCAGTAGCGTACGCGCCCAACATAAACCCGACGAAGCAGACCAGTTCAAGTACGAACCATGCTACGATGATCTACACATCTAGAATAGACTCACTATGGCAGGCCAGACTAAGCATGAAATCCTACGTGATCGGCCCCATCTGGATTAATCCCGACGGTACTCCCGACAAGAACGGGACGAACCGCTACGAGCTTTACTACGAGGCGGGCTTCCCGACTAACCTCGGTATCTGGGTGACGTTCAGGGCGATCCAGTACACACAGCCTTGGAACCACATGAACGATTTCATTTTGCTCGGTGTGACGTTCAAGAACTACGGCCTGTTGGATGTAACCTCGAGCGGCAGCCCGACATCCACCACGAACAAGATTCAAGCCCTTGCACTCGCATGGCATTCAGGCGACATAGGCTCCCTGAACGTCAGCACGGGCGGCAACAGAGGCACGTCATCATGGGGATATGCCAGGATGTCCGGTTACATCGCCGACAATGATCCTAACGGGAACCCGTGGGCGACGCAGGTCACTTATCCCGGCGTCAATCCGGCCAACTACCCGAGCTATCCCGGGCCCAACTCCAGCGTGCCGGCTGGAAAGCACAACATGGGCATCAACTGCTCCATTTACAATTATTACACCGACATCTGGATGGGAAAGACCTGGCTCGGCGTGAAACAGGACACACTCGGCCTCTTCTCCTCTCCCGATGCAAGCACGATCTTCGGGACTCATCCCGTCGGTGCGGGCGCGCAGCGCGGATGGTACACCTCCTCGGAGACAGGAGTAGGTGGTCTGGAGAACGAGCTCGATGCAGCATCCATTTTCACGATAGCGACGGGCGAATGGTATGTTGACGGCGGAAAGAGCGGCGATGCAAGCAAGCTGAACCTCTCCCCCAACTCCAACTTCTTCCAGTCAGGCACCGCGGGCAACGTCCTTTCGTTCGTTCCCAAATCTTCGCCGGGAAAGCCGGACGGCGACCTGAAGAGCCAGACCAAACCCCTCAACAACGTATGGGAGAACGGCTGGACGCAGGGTTACACCGCGACCACGAACTTCGACGGCGATTCATTCATCGGAACGGGACCGTATTCCATCGATGTCGGCCAGTCGATCACCGTTGTCGGAGCGGAGTATGCGGGCTTCAGGATGAACGGGTTCCTGAACTCACTCCAGGCGGCGCGGTATGCGTGGGAGCAGGGCGGCGTACCGGTTGGCCCTTCTGCGCCTGACATGAAGACGTCCATAACCGTACCCGATAACAAAATCCTGATCTCATGGACGAAGAGCCCCGACGAGACTTCGAATCCGAATTTCGGCGGCTACAAGATATATCGCGCGAGCGCGTTCCCACAGTTCAGTTCGCTTAGCCTCGGGATGCGTACGATGCATCATTACATGGACCAGATGACTGTTGGTCCGATTGACTCCACGAAATACGCCGATCCGATAAACCCGCAGTTCGACGCCTTCAGCCAGCTGAACAAGATGCAGGCGGGCGGATGGGGGCCGTGGCAAATTCAGGCGGTAATCCCGAAGTCTTCCCTGCAGACCTACGCGCACACTGACGGCAATTACAGCTATGCATTCAAAGACAGCTCCCTCGACGTTCTCCTGGGATTCTCATATTGGTACTATGTCGCAGCATATAACAACGTGCCGTCGGGACTCACTGTCAACGGCGTCACTACCAACCATCTCGAGTCAGGCAGAGTAAACGAGAACGGCGCAGCCGGAACCTGGCAAGGGACGTTCCCGTGGGCTACGCAGAGCAGTTTCTACCCGACTACGGTCTCAGGTTTGAAGAACATCGGGGCGACTATCGTGGTACAATCACCCCCGATCAACGTCGCATCGCTCGCAAACGGGAGCGCCAAGATCGGCGTGAAGCCAAACCCGTATAAGAAACAAGCTTTCTTTGACGTCGGATTGGAACATAAGATCATGTTCTACAATCTGCCGCAGCAGTGCACAATCACAATACTCGACGTTGCCGGACAGGTAATCGATCAGATCCGCTACACCGCCCCAACACCGACCAACGGCACGTTCTTCTGGGATATGTTCTCGAAGGACGGCCAGGAGGTGGCCAACGGCCTGTATATATATGTAGTGCAATACAACGGCGGGCAGCAATCCGGCTATTTTGCGATCCTAAGGTAACCTCAAACACAGGAGTCTAGACCATGAAAAAGGTAGCATTAGTAACTCTTATGGCAATGCTTTATGCCGTGACAGGTTACGGTCAGGTCGCGAAGTCCGGCATGAATGCTTTGGCATTTTTAAAGATCGGAGTCGGCGCACGACAGGCCTCCCTCGGGTCGGCTGCGACCACCCTCAAGGGGGATCCCAACCAAATATTCTGGAATCCCGCCGGGATAGTCGACGAACCCACCAATTTCGCGGCCAGTGTATCTTATAACCGCTGGCTGCTTGGACTTAAGGAAGAGTCGGGTGCCGTCACCTACAATTACGGCGAAGTCGGGACGTTCGGAGTCGGTTTCATTACGTTCGGCGTAAACGATATCCCCGCCGACAGGGACCTCCTCCCCGCGAACCTGGCATCGCTCCAGATCGACAAACAGACGTCGGCGACGTACAATTATAACGACATGGCGTTCGTCGTCTCGTACGCAAGACACGTCACGGATCTCCTTTCACTCGGGGTCAACGTGAAGTACCTGAGCGAGACGATAGACAACATGTCGGTCGGCGCATTCGCGGTCGACCTCGGCTCGAATTACCAGATCACTTCGTTCTGGGATATCGGGGCGAGCATGACCAACCTCGGATCCGACATAAAATACTACGACATTTCCTCGCCTATACCTCTGACGTTTTCAGTCGGGACGTCCTTCCATCACAGTTTCTCGGATGAACTGGGCGGCGCGTTGTATCTCGACGTCGTGCAGCCGCAGGATCTGTCGCAGCTCTTTTATACCGGAGTGGACATAAACCTGATGAAGATGTTCGACGTACGGGCAGGCTACAAGTTCAACTACTCGGACACGAAGGACGCGGGAAATTCGCTCCGCGCTCCGATACAGACGAGCATCGAAGGTCTGTCCGCGGGTATCGGCGCGAACGTAAACCTGGCGGATTACAACCTGAGATTCGATTACTCTTTCACACAAATGAGCATCCTGAACGATGTTCACAGATTCACGTTAAGCTTTAATTGGGGTAAATAGCTAGCCAGCAACCGTGCCCCGTCGATACCCTGGCGGGGCACATTTTATATCCACAGATTCCATCCTACAATAATGTCAGCCCTTCGGGCTTCTGCCACGATTAATCCAGATGTGAAACGTCACTTTCAAGAAGTGATACCGCGCTTTTACCCCCACGAACCCGTCATCGCGAGTGTCGCGCGAGCGACACATGGCGATCCTATACTCGAAACCTGTTCCCCTTCCGTCTTCCCGGCCGGGACAAGCCTAAACACAGAGACCCGAGAGGCACAGAGAAGATCAATTTCCTTCCCTGCGTCTCAGTGTCTCCCGTGGCTTTTCTGCCAATTGTTCTTTCTCCCCCTGCAGTCTAAATTTCTAAGAATCATGGCGGGCACCATCGACATTCCAGGCGTAAACGGGGGCGGCTTACTCCCTGCACTTCCATCCTTACCTCGAAAGGAAAACTCATGAAAGACTTTTTCCGGTTCGAAGAATACCACACCGACTTCAAAACCGAAGTGATCGCCGGCACGACCAGCTTCCTCGCGGCGATGTATATTATCGTAGTCAATCCGGCAATCATCTCTTCTACCGGAATGCCGTTCAGCGGAGTCCTCACCGCAACCGTGCTGGTATGCGCGTTCAGCTCGATAGCCATGGGCCTCTACGCCCGCACCCCGATCCTGGTCGCGCCCGGAATGGGGATAAATGCATTCTTCACGTACACGATCGTAATAGGAATGGGAGTGAAATGGGAAACCGCGCTGGGCACTGTCTTCTGGTCGGGCGTAATCTTCATGATCCTCTCCGTCCTTAACGTCAGGAATTCGATCGTCCGCGCCATCCCGAGACAGATGCGTTTCGCGGTCTCATCCGGGATCGGACTATTCATCACGTTCATCGGGCTCACTGACGCCTCGTTCATCGTCCGTAACCCCGCCACGCTGGTAGGCTTCAACAGGCTCAATCCGATCACGGTCACATTCATAATCGGCCTGATGATCACGTCGATCCTCTTTGCGAAAAGAGTCAGGGGGGCCATGATTCTAGGGATCACATCGACGACTCTCCTCGCGATACCGATAGGGCGGCTCTACGGCGACGCGTCCGCTATCACTTCCGGCGTTCCGACGCTGGTAACCTGGAAGGGACTCCTCGCCTTCCCCGACTTCGGTATGCTGATGAAGCTCGACCTTCTCGGTTCGCTTCAATACGCCATGTTGCCGGTAATATTCGTCTTCCTGTTTACCGGCATGTTCGATTCGTTATCAACGTTTATCGGCGTCGCGGAGGCAGGCGGGCTCGTCGATGAGAACGGCGAACCGAGATATCTCAAGAGGGCGTTGATAGCCGATGCATTCTCCACGATGATATCGGGAATCTTCGGAACGAGTTCGGGTACGGCATACATCGAGTCCGCAACCGGTATCGCAGAGGGAGGAAGGACAGGGTTGACCGCGATAACAGCGGGGCTCTTGTTTCTGCCGTTCATGTTCCTGTCGCCTCTATTGTCTGTGGTTCCGCGTATCGCGACGGCTCCGGCATTGGTGCTTGTCGGAGCGTTCATGATGAAACCGGTGTTGAATATCAACTGGGGGAAGCTCGATGACGCGTTTCCCGCATTCCTTGCCATGATACTCATCCCGCTTACGTACTCGATAACACAGGGAATCATCTGGGGATTCATCTCCTGGACCGTGATAAAGCTGGCGCTTGGGAAGCGATCCGAAGTGAGCTGGATGCTGATCGTGATAGATGTCTTCGCAGTGGCGGCCGTGATTCTCGGATATAAATGATGGGGAGATGCGATAGGCCGCCCTTATTTGGCCGGATGCCGCCAGGTTTTAAGGAACCAAAGGAGGACCGTTTCTGCGCCGCTTTCCCGCCGCTTTGGCCGATTCGAGGTGGCAGAACGCGCCCCGGAATCGTGCGGTATAAGATTCCCAGAAATGGGCTGCTCCTATCTTGATTTGAATGTTTCCCGACGATTATTTAAAATATCGCCGGAAATCGAGTCGTGAATATTTAAGCTGCACAGGAGTTTTCGGATGAACAACGAGCTTCGCGATAATACCATCGTATATTTTACATTGCCTACGGTTCTACTCATTCTGGTTACGAGCCTCGGCGGGCTTTTCTATGAAAGCACATACGCCCGCGAGACGCCCGCGTGGGTGGCACAGGCCATCGGGCAGGATATAATCGACCTGGTTCTCATAATACCGGTGCTGCTCATATCTGCGCTTCTCGTCGGGGCGGGAAAGAGGTCCGCTTTCTTCGTGTGGCTGGGCGCGATGACCTACACGGCATACACATTCGTGATATATTCGTTCGGGGTCCATTTCAATACGCTGTTCTTAATCTACTGCTGGACGCTCGGACTCGCGGTATATGCAATCCTCACACTTACAGTTAAGGTTACGCCTGCGGCGGTCAAGCGCTGGTTCGATGAGACCAGACATGAGCACCTGACCTCGTTCTTCGTCCTGACAGCAGGAGTAATATTTTACCTGATGTGGCTCAAGGAAGATTTGCCGGCAATGATAAGCAACGAGGCGCCGGCTAGCCTGCGGGCGATGGGTTTGCTGACAAATCCTATACATGTCCTCGACCTCTCGATCATCCTCCCCGGATTCGTTATTACGTCCATCCTCCTCTTGAAGAAGCATGCATTCGGATATCTATTCGCGCCTGTCCTGCTGGTCTTCGCCACGCTCATGGACATTACCATAGCGGCTCTCGTCGTGGTAATGGAAATGAGGGGGATCAACAACAGCGTCACGGTGGCGGTTCTTTTCGCGTTATTCGCATTGGTCTGCCTGACCGTGCTGGCGGTCTTTCTGAGACACATGAGGAAGCCGGTAATCTAAACACAGGAGGCTTTCACCATGCGGTTTCGTGGGCTCCACGGATCTATTCTCTGCAGGGAGCTCCTGTGAACAGATCTGACGACCGAAGAGGGCCAGCGGGAGCTGAAAGACAGGGACCTGCTCAACACCGTATGCGCCAAATGCGTTCGTGACGCAGCAACGATCGTCGAAGATTTAGTCACGGAGAAATAGGTTGCGGCAAAAGGAGACGAGAACTATTTTTCGTCAATGGTTGCACATCCGCCCTCCTTCGCCTGGTTCATAAGCGCTGCGGGAAATCTTGCTGCTGTTGCCGCTGTCGCCGGCATCGTCGTCATGGTAGCCCTGGGAGTGCGCGTTTCACCGATCGAGCAGAAGATCGGGCTGGACCGCGTGTACCGCTACCACAAAGTCCTCGGCGTGGCCGTGGTCCTGCTGTTCATCGGACATGGCCTTTTGCGAACGCTGGCTTTCTCTTTACGAAACGGCGGGAAGTGGGACTGGTCGTTCCTCTTTTACCTGAGCCCGAAAAGGCCGGCCCTGCTGCTCGGCCACCTCGCCATTTATGCGCTCGTTATCGTTGCCGCTACTGCGTTAGCGGGGCGACACAGGATCGGCTTCAGATCGTGGAAATCCATTCACTTGCTCGTTTACCCGATAGTTGCTGTTGCGTTCGCCCATGTCCTGCTGGAAAGCAGCCGCGATCTCGCTTCGCCAAAGAGTTTCGGAATTCTGGCATTACTTGCGATACCGCTGTCAGGTCTTTATGCCTACCGGATCAGCTATGTGATCCGGCGCGAACGGGAGGGCACATGGCTCGTCTCGCATCTCGTCAGGGAGACGGCTGACACGACTACGCTTGTGATCTCGCGATCCCAGGGAGCCGGCAAGTTTGCGGGGAGGAGGGCGGGTCAATTTGCGATAATAAGAGTTCGGGAAGGAAGGAGATGGAGCGACCCGCACCCTTTTACGATTTCATGTCCTCCCGGCTCGCCCAACCTTGCTTTTACGATCAAATCTGCCGGCCGCTTCACGTCAGCAATCCCGTCCCTGGCGCCGGGGACGCCGGTGCTTTGCGAAGGACCGTACGGCATTTTCAGCGTCGATTTCGCAAGCGAACCGGATGTTGTAATGATTTGCGGGGGTGTCGGCATAACACCGTTTCTGAGTTCAATCCGTCACGCCGTCGCTATCGGTTCAAAGACACACATCATATTGCTGTGCGGCAACAGGGAATTTGACGACATCATTGCCGGAGAAGAGTTGCGCGCTGCTGCCGAGCGTATACCTCTGCATATCGTTCACGTTCTCAGCAGGCCCCCTCATGACGGCCTACCTTCTTCAAGCGAGAAAATCATCTTCGAAAGAGGACACATCGACGGCGACATCTTGAAAAAGCACATCCGTTCGGCAGAGGCTTCCTTCTATCTTTGCGGACCACAGAAGATGCAGGAGGATGTACTTCTGGCACTGGAGAAAAGTCTGCTGATTCCGAGAGCCGCGGTGAAACGCGAGCTGTTTTTCTATTGACAGCCTCTCTCCGACTCATGATTATTCCCCGCCTCCGTCATATATTATGAAAATCAGAGAGATGAATGCATCAGCCGAATTATTTACTTCCAAGAAGAAGCAAGATCGTCATAAAAATAGGAACCAATCTTTTAGCAGATAAGACACGCGGCATCGACACTGGAATGATCGACTCGATTGCCAGGAGTGTCTCCGCGATCCGCGATTCCGGAAACAAAGTAGCCATAGTCAGTTCCGGCGCGATAGGCGCCGGCGTGGCGGCGATGCGGCTGCGGGAGCGGCCGCGCACGATTCCCGAGAAGCAAGCTACCGCCGCCGTAGGCCAGCCGCTTCTTATGGAGGCTTACGAAAGAGCATTTCGCAGGCATTCACAGCAGATCGCTCAGCTCCTCCTCACAAAGGACGATTTCTCGGACCGTGCAAGGTATGTGAACGCGAGAAACACATTCGCCTCACTTTTCGAGAAGGGGGTAGTACCGGTAATCAACGAGAACGACACCGTTGCCGTCGAGGAAATCAAGCTCGGGGACAACGACAATCTCTCAGCGATGGTCGCCTCGCTTATCGACGCGTCGATGCTTGTTATACTATCGGATGTCGACGGGCTTTATACCGCGGATCCTGCGCACGACAGGAGCGCGGAACTCATACGTGTAGTCGAGAAGATCACTCCGCTGGTGGAGCGCTATGCGAAGAAAACCGGGAGCGAACTGAGCACGGGCGGAATGGCGACGAAGGTCCAGGCGGCCAGGCGCTGTGTCGCATCCGGAATCGCCGTTATAATAACGAACGGGAAAAAATCAGGAGCGATCGAACGGGCGCTTTCAGGCAGCGCAGACGGCACCATCTTCCTACCCGCCGACAAGAGACTTTCCAAGAGGAAACAGTGGATCGGATTCGTTTCACACACAAAGGGAGCGCTGGTCGTCGACGACGGCGCGAAGAACGCAATCCTCAGGAAGAACAAGAGCCTCCTCCCTTCCGGCATAACCGAGATACGCGGCAACTTCGGGGCGCGCGACATAGTTTCCATCCTCGATGCCGCCGGAACACAGATCGGGAATGGGATCACGAGCTACTCTTCCGCCGAACTCAGCAAGATAAAAGGACGGAAGAGCACGGAAATAGAATCTCTTCTCCACAGGAAAGCACCGGCAGAGGTAATTCACCGGGATAATCTCGCCCCGACGGGAGAATAAGTATAATTAGAAGCAATGGAATAACGAAACAATGGATAATATTAGAATAGAGAAGAAGGCGGAATCGGTCAAGAAGGCGAGCGCCGCGCTGTACACGGCCGCTACATCCAGGAAGAATGCCCTGCTGAACGCGATCACGAGAAGACTTCGGGAAGAATCCGATGCGGTCAGGAGGGAAAACGAGAAGGACCTGGCAAACGCAAAGAAGGCGGGTATTTCAGCCGTGCTTCTCGACAGGCTGACGCTTAATGAGAAGCGGATCGGCCAGATGATTGCCGGAGTGAAGGATGTAATTGCCCTCCCCGACCCGGTAGGTGAAATAGTCGGGCGGAAGAGACGTCCGAACGGCCTCGTAATCGAGAAGGTGCGGGTGCCGCTCGGAGCCGTCGGCATTATATATGAATCGAGGCCGAACGTCACCGTCGATGCGGCAGTGCTCTGCCTCAAGGCCGGAAACGCGGTCCTCCTCCGCGGTGGATCAGAGGCAATTCACAGTAATGCGAAACTCGTCGAAATCATCAGGAAATCGCTCAAAGACGTCGGCCTCCCGGCCGGTTGCGTGGAATTCATAGACACGCCGGACCGCAAGGCGGTCGCGGTCATGCTGAAGCAGGACCGCTATCTCGACATAATAATCCCGCGCGGGAGCCAGAAGCTCATAAAGTACATACAGGATAACTCAAGCGTCCCGGTCATAGCCCACGGCGAGGGGAACTGCCATGTCTATGTCGACAATTCTGCGGACCTCCGGAAAGCGGAAGAGATCGTATTCAACGCGAAGGTGCAGCGCCCCTCCGTCTGCAACGCCGCGGAGAAACTTCTCGTCCACGAGAACATAGCGAAGAAATTCCTGCCGGTCGTGTCGGAAAGACTGCGATCTGCGGGAGTGGAGCTCCGTGGGGACCCGAAGACACGTTCGATCGTGAAGTATGTGATCCCGGCGGCGGAAGACGACTGGTACCGCGAGTACCTCGAGTTAAAGATGGCAGTGAAGGTGGTGAAGGACGTCGACGAGGCAATCGCGCACATAAACCGCTACGGCTCTCATCATTCCGACTCGATAGTGACCGGGAATAAATCGAACGGAGAAAAATTCCTCCGCAAAGTCGACTCGGCAGCGGTCTACGTCAATGCCTCCACACGGTTTACGGACGGGTTCGAGTTCGGGCTCGGCGCGGAGATCGGCATCAGCACTCAGAAGCTCCATGCGCGCGGACCGATGGGACTCGCGGAATTGACAAGCACGAAGTTCGTGGTGCACGGCAGCGGACAAGTGAGGAAGTAAGGGGGATAATGGAATGGTCGACCAATGGATTGATGGAGAGGTAAGTTCCATGAGGAAGGGCCTTTGAGGACAACCGAAAACAATCAAAAATGACAGAGACTTATAGATGATCGACTGGAATCCGAGCCAATATCTGAAGTTCGTAAAAGAGCGCACTCAACCCTCGATTGACCTTGCCGCTCGAATCGAGATACAAGATCCCTCATCGGTCATCGACATCGGATGCGGCCCGGGCAACAGCACCGCAATCCTCCGAAGCAAGTGGCCGGGCGCAAAGATCACCGGACTCGACAGCTCGCCGAACATGATAGAGCGGGCGAAGGCGGACTATCCGGAAGCCGAATGGATTGCCGGCGATGCCACTTCATTCACCTTCAGGAATAAATACGATATCGTCTTCTCAAACGCGGCCCTTCAGTGGATGCCGGACCACGAAGTGCTGTTGCCGAGGCTGTATGACATCGTCGCGGCAAATGGTGCGCTTGCAGTTCAGGTACCGGCAGATTTCGAATCCCCAATCCGGAGGGCTGTGATTTCGGTTTCCAAAGAAGCAAGATGGTCGAAATACACAGAAGGCTGCGACCATCTTCTCAACTACCGCACCGCACCATACTATTATGACATCCTTTCCGCGCTGTCGGCTAAGGTGGACCTCTGGGAAACCTCCTACTATCATATCCTCTCCTCCCACTCCGATCTTGTCGAATGGTACAAGGGGACAGGGATGAGACCCTTTCTCGAGAGACTCCCTGACGATTCAAGCAAGAAGAGTTTCGAGCAGGAAGTCCTTGAGGGTTGCAGGAATGGTTACGAGGTAAGGCGGGACGGTAAGCTCCTTTATCCCTTCAAGAGAGTCTTCTTCGTCGCCTACAAGTAGACTCCCCTATCTTATCTCCCTGTCGGTTTTCTTTTCGGCTGAAAGAGAGACCAGCCTCAGTAAGCAAGTGGAATACCTCGCCCGGATGAGTTTTGTAGATTAATTCGGGATCATATCCCGGTCTTATTGCTGAGCACCGTCTTTACCTTTGCCAGCGGTGTATCGACCTGGTACGGCTTCCCAAGGAAGCCTGCGAGGCCCTCGTTAAGCAGTCAGCGGGCATCTACGTTCTCCGGATCACCGCTCGAAAGCAATATCCGGACATCCGCACAAACTGATAGACCGCGGAAACCCGGGAACAATTCCGCAGCCTCCCCGCTTTCTCTGAACTTGCCGGCCCAAGATGCGACGGATGTCACCGAATATTGCCTGAATGAGACTTCTCCTTTTCCGGTCTATGATGGGGTCATAACACAGGCTATTCGCTTACCGGGGAAGGACGTTCGCAAGTACGCTCATAATTCCCACAAAATCGCGCTATTTGCTGCAGAGACTATGTCGTGGCCGCATCAAAATCAGGGAGTGGCTTCATGAACTTGCATTACTCCGCGGGAATTTCCGCCCCCGGTGGGAACTCATAATTTCGTTTACATGTCTTCCTTTACTCTTTCCACGAACCGTCTTAACTTTGTCCAGCGGCGGATTCGCGATTGTGAGGATGTCAGTGTGTGTAAGGACTCCACGTGTGTACTTCTTACTTGCTTGACATTAACTCTATGCTTTGATATTTTTGCGAGCAACCAATCAATCATAAACCTGTGGAGCATCCACTATACCGATTGCTAAAGTGTTAGAAAAAACAACCATCGAATAGTTTTGCCAAGCAGTCTGCGTAGTGGAAAGTTTTAAGACTCACATAGGTCATTTTGCGCTTCCAGCTTTGCTTGTGTTGGCCATCAGCGCGGGGGTTTGGGCATTTCTCGAGTTTGAGGGGGTGCGGAGTCCTTCGGGCAGCCAGCCTAACGAACCCGGCGGACACAAGGGGCGAAAGCCATCCATCACGGCGGCACAGCCATCACTGCCGGACATTATTAAGCCGGTACTCGATCTGCGCCCGGGGGACAATCAGCAGCCAGTCACACTGAAGGATTTTGCGCCAGCTGAGACGACCACGACGTTCGGGAAGCAGGCGACAGCGGCCGACACATCGAAGAAGCCGCTTTCCCAGAAGCCGGATACGTCCGCACACGGAGTTACTCAGGCCTCACCTCCGGCTCCAAATATCCCGAATTCGATCGTGACTGCAGACACCTCAAAGCTCCAAAACGCATCTGCGGCGGACACGACCAAGGGGGTCGCCGACACCGCCTCGACGACAGCAAAACAGCCGATACTCGATTCCCTTTCGGCTACCGGCAAGTCCGACACGCTTTCCGCGAAAGCCGATACAACCGCGCGGGACACACTGAAGCTGGCGAAATGGCTCCAGGACTTGCAGCCATCGTATCCCCAAGCACCGCTCTTCCCACGGTATCGTTATCCGTTGTTTCTCTACCCAAGCGCACTTATGCAGGCGTCCACTATCGACTCGAGCGGCAAATTCGTCCGTCTTCATGAGACCCTGCTGGGGGAGGATGTGAGGATACCACTAAGGGTTCCGCTGGACGAGTACATAAAGCTGGAGCAGAGTTACCTGACACGCAAAGGGTGGGAAGACCTTGCACACAATTACATGCTGACACAGCAGAACGAGCTCGGCTCGTTCATGCAAGGTGTAACAAACATCAGCATACCGATTCCGGTAAACCCCGTACTGAGTATTTTCGGACCGCCCAGAATCAACCTGAGGATTTCAGGCGCTGTGGACATTCAGGGGGCGTGGCGGAACCAGAAGACAAACGCGCAGACACTGTCACAACTCGGGAACGTCACAAACCAGCCCGACTTCAAGCAGGATGTCCAGATAAACGTCAATGGTACCGTCGGCGACAAGCTAACGATCGGCGCGAACTGGGACACGCAAAACCAGTTCGATTACGAGAATCAGCTTCAGATAAAATATAGAGGATACGAAGACGAAATAGTCAAGAGCGTGGAAGCCGGTAACGTCTCGATGACCACCCCATCATCTTTCATCGGGAGCAGCCAGGCGCTTTTTGGAATCAAGACGCAGATGCAGCTGGGGCCCCTGACATTGACCGCACTCGCCAGCCAGCAAAAGGCGCAGAGCAAGACCCTGACCGTCAGCGGCGGTTCGCAGAGCCAGACTTTCACGCTTCACGCATACAACTACGCAACGAACCATTTCTTCATAGATTCCAGGTACATACCTGGTTACGAGGCTTATTACCAGAAGGCAAACGGCTATGCGGACCCGAACCTGCACATAGAACAGTACCAGGTATATGTATCCCAGCCGCTGGCGCAGCCGAATCCCAACCTGCGTCAGGGTTACGCTTTCATGAACCTTCCGAGCCTGCAGTCAGATCCGGCCTTTTACCAGCAATACAGGTCGCAGTCTTCCATTACGACCCAGGCGGGGTTGATTGAGTCGGGACATTTCCAGCTGCTAGATAACAGCGAATTTTCGCTCGACCCCAACACGGGGGTACTTACTCTCAACACGAGCCTCACGCCGGACCAGGTAGTTGCCGTAGCCTATGAGACGCAGGACTCTACCTACGGAACGCTTACCTTCACCGACACATCGAGCGCTCCCCTCATTTTAAAGCTTGTTAAACCTCAATACTTGAGCCCTTCAATGACCCAGGCATGGCAGCTGCAATTGAAGAATATTTATGCCATCGGTGGAATCGGGCTAAGCCAGACCTCCTTGAAAAATGTGAAGATTCTTTACGAGCTCCCCGGTCAGACGCCGCAGGACAATATCGACGGAGTCAACCTCCTCCAGATATTCGGGCTGGATAAGACGGGGGCCGGCGGGCAGGGTCCGCCTGACGGACAAATGGACTGGAACCCCCCATACGACATAAATCCGGCGACGGGAGAGATAATCTTCCCGTTCCTTCAGCCGTTTGTCGAGGCATTTCAGCATCCGCTGGGTCCGTCGCCCCAAACGACGATTGCCAGCCCCGATTCATTTGCATACCCGGCAGTCTATGACACCACCGTAGATGCCGCCATGAACGACGCGACACACGACCGGTTCGTAATTACCGGACAGTACACCAGCTCTGTGTCATCACAATACAACCTCGGTTTCAACCTGGTCCAGGGGAGCGTGAAGGTCCTTCTTAACGGTAATCCTCTTCAACCCGATGTCGGTTACTCAGTAGACTACCTTACGGGACAGGTTACTATAAAGGATCAGGCGGCTCTCGTCCCCGGGGCGAACGTCCAGATTCAATACGAGACGAACGACATATTTCAGGTTGCATCCAAATCGCTCATCGGATTGAGAGGTGACTACAAAGTAAACGACCAGACGAATCTCGGCTTCACGCTGATGAACTATTCACAGCAATCGCCGAGCACGAAGGTCCGGCTGGGCGAAGAGCCGATGAGCAACTGGATACTCGGTGCGGACGGCGGATCGTCGTTCAACCTGCCGTTCCTGACGAAGGCGCTCGACGCCCTTCCGCTTATCGTTACCGATGCCCCTTCGACGCTGACCGTGCACGGCGAGGCTGCGTACATGATGCCGAATCCAAATACGCGGGCCAGCCCCATCCCTGGCGATCACGGGCAGGGAATTGCCTACATTGACGATTTTGAGGGAGCGAAGCGAACCATCAGTCTTCCGATCGACTATTCCAGCTGGAAGCTTGCAAGTCCACCGGCCGTTTCTGTTCTTGATTCGCTCTATCCCGGTATCACGGTTGCGCAGAAGACCAATTTCAAGGCATGGGCGTACTGGTACAACATTCTTCCCGCCGTCACCCCGGTCAAGGACATCTGGCCGCAGAAACAGGTTCCGGCAGACCAGCAAACCCAGCAGGTGTTGACTGTAGGCCTTCTTGATTCGGTGAGAGGGCAGTATAACAGGTCTCAGAACATAGACTCCACACTGAAGGCGAATCCGAAACTCGCCTGGGGTGGCATGATGACGCTCCTCTCGTCGAACGCGACCGACCTGACCACCCAAAACATAAACTACATCGAAGTCTGGATGAAGATAGATCAGGCGCCGGGGAACGGCAAGATGCATATCGACCTGGGCCAGATAAGCGAGGATATCTTCGGTGACGGCGTACTACACACCGAGGACGTCACAGGCTACGGCACCCTCCTGCCGGGCTACGACCGCGGACTCGACGGGATATACGACGAGACCGAGCGCCAGAAGTATCCTTGGATCGTAGCGGACCCCGACAGGCCGTGGGATCCAACCGGCCAGGATCCGGACGGCGATGATTATTTCTATCCGGGAATAGGAAACACGCAGCCGAGCGCTTACTACCGCGTCAACGGGACCGAGGGGGACAGCGTGACCGCCGAGGGCAAACTCCCCGATACTGAGGACTTGAACCACAACGGGAACCTCGACCAGACAAACGCATATTTCGAATACACAGTGAATCTCGATACGACGAACAACCCGTACATCACCGGCGGAGGATCGCACGGATGGTACCAGTTTGAAATCCCGCTGCAGGATTACCAGCGTGCCGTGGGCAACCCGACCCTCTCCAATGTCCAGTATGTTCGCGTCTGGTTCAACGGCATGACCGGTCCCATGCTCGTCGACATAGCCGAGATGAACCTCGTCGGCAACTACTGGAGGACCCCGAACCAGACTGACACGACGATGCAGGTTTCGGTCGTCAGCGTGTTCGACAACCCGGGTTACACGCCTCCTTCCCCCGGACTTCAACCGGTCGACAACTCGAATCCCAACGGGCCGATCCAGCTGAACGAACAGTCGCTCTCTCTGATACTTAACGGCCTGAAGGACGGAGATTCGAGATATGTCTTCAAGACCTACCCCCAGGCCCTGGATCTTTTCAACTACCGGCAGATGAAGCTGTTCGTACACGGCGATCCTAACTTCCATTACATCGACTCGACGGACTATGATGCAAGCGTCTTTATCCGCTTCGGAAGCGATTCGCTCGATTACTACGAATACCGGCAGCCGATAAAGAGCGGCTGGCAGGACCTCACGGTAGACTTCGCGGCACTTACTGCCATCAAGCAAAAGCGCGACTCGGTGACTCAGACCATCGCGCGCGTTCCCGCAGGCAACGGTGTACCGGGCGCGACTTACTGGATAAAGGGAAATCCGTCCCTCCAAAGCGCCTCATATTTCCAGATCGGCGTGGCCAATCCCGCGAACACAGGCACGACGCAGCCACTCTTCGGGACCGTCTGGGTCGATGAGCTCCGGTTGGCGAACGCCGACAACACTCCCGGCCTCGCATACCTTGTGACCAGCAGTCTTCAGCTCGCGGACGTAGGCTCGATCGCCTTCAACTACACGAGTGTCGATCCGTATTTCCACTCGCTGACATCGCAGTTCGGGTCGCGGAGCTCCACGAGGAACTGGTCGATCAGCGGTTCATTCAACCTGGACAAGCTTCTCCCGCGTTCGTGGCAGGGGACATCGATTCCATTTACATACACCCACACGGAAAATTTCTCGAACCCGCTGTATCTCCCAAACAGCGACATACTGGTTTCTGAGGCCGTACAAAACAGGAAGAGTTATCTCATCTCGAAAGGCATGTCGCCGGACTCGGCGGCGGCGTTAGCGGACAGCCTCCTCGTCAGCTCTCAGGTACTGACAGTCAGCGACGCGTGGGCAGTTCCGAACATGCGGATCGCACTTCCCACCAACGCGTGGTACGTGCGCGACCTTGTCAACAACATAACTCTCGGCTTCAATTGGTCGGGCTCCAGGTACCACGATACACAGACGAGGGCGGGAAACCAGTGGGGATGGAATTTCTCCAGCGGTTACTCCGTCCAGTTCGATCCGATGGCGTACTACACTCCGTTCCCATCCAAGCAGCTGGAGAAGTTCGGACAGACAAAGAGTTTCCAGATCAGGTATCTTCCGAATTCACTCAGCCTCTCCATGAGCGCGGGGAGGAGCCTCACGGTCCAGAAGCTCTGGACACAGGTCACGCCTATTATTACGCCGAATTTCACCGCCCAGCGGTCAGGCTCGATCAACTGGCGTCTTACTAACAACGGGATACTGAACCCGACCATAGATTATCGCTTCAACATAAGCAGCTCGCTCCTGTATCTCGAGACGGATACGACCGGCGGGAAGACCACTCTGCTGCCGGACTCGTACGTATTCAGACAGATATTCCTGAACAACGGACTCTTGAACTTTGGAAAGGACTACAACTTCTCGGAGCAGATTTCAGTGACGACCCAGCCGAACCTGCCATTCAACCTCCAGCAGTATATCGATCTTCAAGGTAGCTACAACTCCAACTACCAGTGGACCAACTCGATCCAGCAAGGCGCATTCGGCGTCGGGGCGGGTTACAGCTCCTCTCTCCAGCTCGGATCAAACGTGCGGCTGAAGATGCTCACCGATCCGTGGTTCGGAATCGGCACCGCCGCTCAGCAACAGCAGCAGCAGCGCAACCCGACGGAAATGCCACGGAGACACGGCCGCGAAGAATTTGAAACGCCCGACACCACATCGGAAGGATCCGGGAAGAGTCCGTTAGGCAATATTGTCAGAGTGTTGGTCAAGGTGCCGTTCCTCGATTTCGAGAATATCGGGATCAACTTCTCAACCTCGAACTCTTCTCAAAACGGCGGACTCCCTTCGCAGCGCCCCGGAATGGGCAACTTCTTCAGAGTACCGTTTATACAACCGAGCCTTCCGGGTCTCGGCCCGTCACAACTGTACCAGCTGGGTCTCGTTTCAGAACCGAACAGCGATCTGTCATTTTTCAGGAAGAAGGGGTTCCCCTTCTTCGGGTTCGAATCGACCCCCGGCATTCGGACACCGAACGCGCGAATTACCGACAACTACACAAATAACAACACGCTGGATCTCAAGACGTCGCGGAATCTCTGGGCGGGTGCTCGCATCGACCTCTCATGGCACGTCGGCTGGAGTTACACGCGCAACACGACATACAGCACAGATTCTCTCGGCAACATGGTTCCGAGCAGCCAATCGGTACTTGTCAGCGGACAGGTCAGCCGGAGTTTCTTTACTCTGCCGCCCGTATTTATATTTTCGGTGTTCAAAAGCGGAATCGGGCAGGTCGGAACCGATTACCAGCAGCTCAAGGCACAGGACCCGAACAACCTGCAGTCAACAGACGACCAGAAGTTGTCGCAGGCCTTCGTGAACGGGTTCGAGACGCTTCCGTTTTTCGACAAGTTTTTCGGACAATACATGCCGCGCATGAATTATTCTTTCCATTGGGACGGACTGGAGAAGTTCCCGCTGTTCAGCAGCTTCGCATCGCATGTCAGCATAGACAACGCCTACCAGTCCACCTATTCTCAAAACTGGCATAATACGAACGGCGGAGGCGAGGTCACCGACGCACAGACCATCGGCTACGGTTTTCAGCCGCTGCTCGGTCTCAACGTTACCTTCAAGAATTTCGGCGACGCCGCAATATCGGGATCGATACTCTACAACACCAACACCCAATACAGCCTGAACCCGTCCGCGCGCACGATCGCGCAAGCATACACCGGCCAGTTGTCTATCACGGCCAATTATTCCAAGAGAGGATTCTCGATCCCGTTCTTCGGATTGAACCTGCAGAACGACATCGATATCAGCGCGAGCTATTCCGCATCTCAGACGAGCAGGCTTTCGTACAACTCCGACAACCTGAGCGCAGGCGGGACCCCGATAGACGGGACGACCCAAACCACGTTCCAGATCAATTTCAGGTACGTGGTGAGCCAGAGGGTCACGGCGGCGGTGTATTTCAGAAACACGCGCGTAATTCCGTCGGTGCCGGGCTCGCTCGTACCCGGAACGACGACCAACGAAGCCGGCGTAAACATCCATGTCTCGATAGCGGGCTGACCTGATGCCCGAAGAATTTCAGGAGAACGACCACAAGCGTTTCATGACGGCAGCCCTCAAGGAGGCCGAAAGAGCATACGAAAAAAATGAAGTGCCGGTCGGAGCGGTTATCGTCAAAGACGGCATGATCATCGCGCGTGCGCATAACCAGGTCGAAGCGCTCCAGGATCCGACTGCACACGCCGAAATAATCGCGATCGGGGCGGCGGCCAACCACCTCGGCAGCTGGAGACTCAAGGGCTGTACACTTTATGTCACACTGGAACCGTGCCCGATGTGCGCGGGTGCAATCGTCCTTTCCCGGCTCGACAGGATCGTGTTCGGCGCCTACGATCCGAAGATGGGCGCTTGCTCCACGCTTTACAACATCGCGCAGGACGAGAGACTAAATCACCGCGTAGAGATAATTGCAGGCGTATCGGATGAGGAGTCCCGGTTTCTATTGCGCGAGTTCTTCATCAAGAAACGCCCCGGCGACGAGAAATGAGGATAGAAGCATGTTTGTAAACACTCCATCCGGAAGAATCGCCTGCAGAACGTTCGGAGATAATAAGAGCAAACCCGTTGTCTTCATTCATGGATTCCCGTTCGACAAATCGATGTGGGAATCGCAGGGGGAGCTTCTCGCAAAGGATCATTTCGTGGTGACATTCGACAACCCCGGCCACGGTGAGAGCGAAGTTGGCAGCGGCCAGTACCTTGTCGAGTTCATTGTAGACGACCTGTTCGCGGTCATGGATCATTTCGGCCTGAAGAAGGCGGTCATCTGCGGGCTTTCAATCGGCGGATACACTGCGATGCGGGCGATCGAGCGGGAACCGGAGCGGTTCGCGGGACTGATCCTATGCAATACCAAGAGTGCGCCCGACACAAACGCCGCAAAACTCAACCGGGCAAATCAGATCAGGATGATACGCTTCGGCAGGAAAAAGCAGTTCGTCGAAGACAACGCCAAAGCCCTGCTCGCTCCCGAAAGCTTTGAACGGAACAGGGACGCCTTCAACAAGATCATTGCAACGATGAATTCAACGGATGAGAAGGCGCTTATAGGGACGCTTATCGCCCTGGCAGCACGCATGGATATGACCGAAAGCCTCGGGAAGATTTCCGTCCCGACACTGATTATTACCGGCGAGAAAGACAAAGTAGCCACGCAGGCGGACGCGGAGCTGATGCACTCGAAGATCGGGAATTCGAAGCTGGCAATCATCCGCGGAGCTGGCCATCTTTCAAACCTGGAGAACAGCGCGGAATTTAATTCGGCTCTGGTGAGCTTCCTGAGAGAGAGTAATTTCTAATCAGGCACAATGCGGCAAAGGGACTGGGACACCAAGTGAATCGGAATTAGAACCACCCTTTACTCTTCCCCTTCGTCCCTCTGTGCATTAGTGCCTTTGTTACTTTCCCCCTCCCCACTCAATACGGATTCCTGATAAACATCCATAGAATTCCGGATATGAAAGCATATTGCACGAGGCGGGACAGGTTGTAATCCCGCTTCTTCAATATGGACCATACGTACGCAACCACAAACATCGCGGCAGTCAACCCCGCAAAAATCCAGAAGCACTGCAAGTAATTTAACGACCGCCCGATCGTATCAACGAGCGACACGTTTTTCGCGCTGGAACCGTAAACGAAGAGTATGTGAGCCACATAGACCAGGAAAGACTCGCGTCCGAAGGTCTTCACCGCCGACCACTCCAACTTCCTCTTACTCTCGTACCAGATGACTCCTTTCAATATCCAGAGAAGGATCCCCAGCCTGAGGATGAACCATCCCGGGGCGTAATTAAACAGGTCGGGCTGAGGAAAGAAGGTCCTGTGGATAAAATAAAGGAGATATCCGACGACGATGAGCGCACCGCCGGTCAGGATGAGCCTGTCTGCAAACCGGCCCTCCTTTTCAAACGTAATTTTCTGCGATGCGATCGCGCCCGCAATCAGGAAGCTTGACCACGGAAAGAGCGGAAAGAGCGAGCCGTTCAGGCGGTTAAGGTACTGGCCGAGGAATTGGGGGAGCACTTTCGAGGTATCGAACAAACCGACTATCGGAGCCGCGACGATAAAGAACCAGAACAATCCCCAAACGACGATGTTAAATGTCCTGTCACTCTTGATGAGAACCCTGAGGAGATGGAGCAGGATCAATGTAACCGCGATGCACTGCAGAATGTCCACTGCAAAGAAGGCAGTGATGTCTTGCGAAGTCGAGCCATGTACGGTCTTAAAGAGGGAGAAATACGGAATATGCATCATGTAACCGACTGCCATGATGAAGAGAAGCCGCCTCAAATGTCTGACCAGCTCCGGAGAGAACTTCCGGTAGGCGTCCCCGTTCCTGTTCACAGCCAGCGTGAAAGAAAAGCCGGCGACGAAGAGAAATGACGGAGCGACCAGCCCGTTAAGGAAATCGAGTGTGCTGAATGTGAAACTTTCCCTGAGACCGTTGAGGAGAAGCGCATTCACCACATGCGTTTCTATCATGAAGATCGTTGCCAGTCCCCTGAACTGGTCAATGTAGCCTATTCTCGCCCGGGCCATCTGCTGCGGATTTCTACTGAGTCTTCACCACGGTAGAACCGAAAAAAGCCTCCCGGCTGTATCGCTCCTTGAGCTCTCCGATACTGTCGCCGCCGAACTTCTCCAGTATGGCGTTTGCCAGGACCGGGGCCGCCACATTTTCTGCGACAACGCCGGCGGCGGGGACGGCGCAGAAATCGGACCTCTCCCTTCGCGCCTCTATCGTCTTCATTTTGGATAGGTCGATGCTCTTGAGCGGCTTCATCAAAGTCGAAATCGGTTTCATCGCGGCTCTGATCCAGAGAGGCTGACCGTTTGTAATGCCTCCTTCCAGTCCTCCCGCCCTGTTGGTCGGACGGACTATCTTCTTGTTTCTCAGCAGAATCTCGTCGTGCACTTCCGACCCGAAGAGTGTGGCGTTCCTGAAGCCTTCGCCGATTTCGACTCCCTTTATCGCATGTATCGACATCATCGCCTGCGCGAGCTGGCCGTCCAGCTTCCTGTCGAACTCGACATAGCTTCCGAGGCCTATCGGGAGACCGGTAACGAAGACCTCAACGATTCCGCCCAGTGTATCGCCCAGTTTCTTCGCGCGTTTTATCTGCTGGATCATCCTGTCCGCAATGGACTTGTCGAGACATCTCACTTCCGAATCGTCGGCTTCGATGGCGATTTCCTCCGCGCCGTGCTCGAGCTTCATCATCTTCGCCAGCATGGAATCGAGCTCTTCCCTGTCCTTGTAGCCCGCGTTTCCTATCGAGAAAACGTGGCTCCCGATTCTTACACCGAGTTCGGAAAGAAGCCTACGCGCGACGGCGCTCAGTGCGACGCGCATCGCCGTTTCGCGGGCGCTCGCCCGCTCGATAACGTTCCGGATGTCGTCGTATCCATACTTGTACTTTCCAACAAGGTCGGCGTGACCGGGCCTCGGGATGAGTACCTTCTCGATCTCAACCTTGACAGGTTCGGCGGCCATCTTCTCTCCCCAGTTCTCGAAATCACGGTTCCAGATGACCAGCGAAATGGGAGAGCCGATCGTTTTGCCGTGTCTTACACCGGTAAGTATCTCGACCCTGTCGGTTTCGATCTTCATTCTCCCGCCGCGGCCGTAGCCCTGCTGACGGCGGTGGAGCTGGTGGTTTATGTATTCGGCATTTAGCTCGAGATTCGACGGGACACCCTCTATTATTCCGACGAGCGCCCTTCCGTGCGATTCGCCTGCGGTAAGTAGTCTCAACATAGCGACGTTAATATAAGTAAATTCGGCGTGGAGTAGAAAGGGAGGGTGCCAATTAGGATTACACGCACGAGACAGAATGTTCTCCGCGCTCTCACTTCTGGCGCTCTTTCCAGGCTTTGTAAGTGTGGAGTTCCTGTTCGACGAGTTTGAGACATATCGACACCACGGCCGCATCGTCGAGGTAACCGATCACCGGTATGAAATCCGGTATAAGATCAACCGGGCTGATGACATACAGGAGCGCGAAAACTATTGCAGATAGCGCCCACCAGGGAATATCCCTGTACTCGCCGGTCCAGTAGTCCTTCACGATCGAGATCAGCAGTTCGACATCCTGGAGATACTTTCCAAGCGGACCGACGTGCTGGAACCTGCCGCGGATCGTCTTCGCCTTTTCGACCACCGTCCCCACGTCCTTTTCGGTCATCCCGGCGGCTTTCTTCTGAACATATTTCCGATTAATCCATGGAAGGTGCAATCTAAACTTTCTCCCGTGTATCGGCTTGTCGTTGAATCTCACACCGCTGAATTTAAGCCTTCCTTCTTCCAGGCTCAACACATTCAAGGCGATGAACCCTCAACCGGAACTCCAGGCACATTAAACTCCGCAAAGGCAAACCGTGTCAAACGAACTAGGTGCGTACATGATAAAATCCCATTACTTGATCATTTCATTCATTTACGTCACAATTCTGCAGTCATCATCTTACTCGCAGGTAAATTCCGTTCATGGGAGGATACTCGATTCGAACGGGGCTCCTCTGTCTGGTGCACTTGTTCGGCTGATTATTCCCACCGACACTTCGACTTCCTACGTCGCGACGACGGATGCCGACGGCATTTTTCAATTTATGAAAATTCCTCCGAACGTCTACCGGCTGAGAGCCTCTGCTATCGGACGCCGGCCCCTCACTTCAAACGTTACGATATCGGATAAGCCGCTGGATCTCGGAACATTGATAATGCAGGACTCTCCGATTCAGGTGCCGGGAGTTACAGTGGAGGGGCGGGTGCCGCCTGCTGTTCAGGTCGGAGATACGACGGAGTACGCAGCCGGCTCGGTGAAGATCAACAAAGATGCAAACATGGAAGATCTTCTCTCGAAGCTTCCCGGGATCGTTGTCAGCAACGGTACGGTCACGGTGGGCGGAGAAACGGTTCAGCGAGTCCTTATCGACGGGACGCCCTATTTCGGCGACGATCCGACGATAGCGCTCCGCAACCTTCCGGCAGATGTAATCGACAAGGTCCAGGTATTCGACCAGGAGAGCGACCAGGCTAGATTTACCGGATTCGACGACGGGCAGTCGGTGAAAACCATCAACGTCATAACCCGATGGCGAAGGCGCAACGTCAACTTCGGGAAAGCGACGGGCGGATACGGGGAGAACCAAAGGTACGATGCCGCCGGCAACATAAATTTGTTCGACGGAAGCAGGCGGCTGTCCTTACTCGGTTCGTCCAATAACACGAATCAACAGGACTTTTCGACGCAGGACATACTGGGAGTAGTATCCACCGGCGGGCGTGTTTTCAGACCGGGGATGGGCCCCGCATTCGGAGGAGGAGGCCCCAGGAGGATGAATCCGTTCGGTAACTCCGGCGGGGTGGCAGCAAACACGCAGCTGATCGGCCAGCAGCAGGGTATAAACACGACCAGCATGGCGGGCGTAAATGCGTCCGACAGCCTCTCGACCGGCACCTTCGGGCAGGGCAGCTACTTCTTCAACCAGGTAAACAATCAGAATTTGCAGTCCGATCACCGTCAGTATCTTCTGGGCGGCGATTCGACAAGCCTTTATGATCAGAACAGCAACGTGGCAAGCAGGAATTTCAACAACAGGATAACTGCTCGTTTCGATTACACCGCGGACCCTTCAAATCAGCTGACCGTCCTGCCGGTACTTTATTTCCAGTCGAACCGCGCGGATAACTTCCTGAACGCCGTAACCACACAAAATTCATTCGGGTCGGTCTCTCAGTCGAACACAAACTCGCTGAACATGGGATACAACCTCACCGCGCACGTCATATACCGCCACAGGTTCGATCTTCCGGGACGAACGGTGTCGCTGGACGTGGGTGTAGGAGCTAACAACAAACAGACCAACGGGCTCCTTTCCTCGTCGGATCAGTACTCAGGCGTGCAGGCCCTGCAGAACGACTCTCTTGCTCAACAATCGAATTACCTTTCCAACGTTAAGACGATCAGCGCGAGCCTGATTTACACGGAGCCGATTACCGTGAACAGCATGGCAGAACTCGTTTACAATCCGTCTTACACGCAAAACACGGCGGATAAAAACACTTACGATTTCGACCCGGTGACGGGCGGGTATACCACCCTGAACATTCCTCTCTCCAATTCTTATCTCGACAATTATTCCACTCAGAGGGTGGGAATCGGATATCGCTGGCATGAGAACGGCCTGAACCTGATGGCAAATCTCTCTTACCAGTATGCCCGGCTTCAGGGAAATGATTCAACATCTTCCATCTGGAGCATCGCGAGAACTTTCGGCTCCTTTCTGCCGACGGCGATGCTGATGTACAGGATGCCCGACCACAGAATGCTCCGGATTTTCTACAGAACCTACACCGTTGCACCGGCGGTGACTCAGCTCCAGGATGTTGTTGACAATTCCAATCCCTTGCTCCTGACGACGGGAAATCCAAACCTTGCGCAGTCGTACTCGCAGTCGCTTCTTGCGCGGTATAACCTGACGACCCCCGGCCGCGCCGAAAGCATGTTCCTCTTCGTTACGGCCTCGTACACACAGCATTATATCGCAAACGCCACCATTATTCCCTCACGCGATACCGTCCTCGCAAACGGCATCTCGCTCGCTCAAGGGACCCAGCTCTCATATCCGGTGAACCTGAACGGATACTGGAATGCACGCTCGTTTTTCACTTACGGTTTCCCGTTTGACTTGATCAGCAGCGCCTTGAATCTGAACGCGGGCATCTCTTATTCGCGGACGCCGGGAATGCTCAACAACATACAAAACGTCTCTACCACGATAGGACCGAGCGGGGGGGTCGTAATCGGGAGCAACATAAGCCAGTACGTCGACTTTACGATTTCTTATATGGGAAACTATAACTTCGCCCTGAACACACTGCAGTCCACAACTGGCGGCAATTATTATTCCCATACGGCTTCCGTCAAGTGGTACTGGGAATTCTGGAAAGGAATTGTCCTAAACAACCAGGTGAGCAACGCTCTGACGAGCGGACTCGCGCAGGGGTATAACCAGAATATAGTACTCTGGAATGTCAGCCTCACGAAGAAGTTTCTTTCAGACAACAGGGGGGAGCTGAGTGTGGCCGTCAACGACGTTCTCGGTCAGAACAAGAGCGTAAACCGTTCCGTGACAAGCTCTTACATAGGCGATACTCAGAACGAAGTCCTGACTCGCTTCGTAATGGTGACATTCACATATACCGTGAGATGACCGGAGCACAGCAGGTCTTTCAGGCCGGTTGCTGATCGATGCGGTCACAGGAAAATCGCCGGCCTCACTCAACAAAAAGCAAGCCCCGTTCTTCTGAAGAGAGAACGGGGCTTTTGATACGTGCCTTGGGATTTCGGTATCCTAGTTCGAGTCTCCTATTTCCACCGCCACGAACCTGGACATGTATGAATTTCCCTGCTTCGTCATCACGCGAAGCATCACCGCATCACCGGTCTTCTTGCTCTTAAGATCGTTCACCAAATCCTCCGGGGACTCTACCTTGCGGTTGTCAACCCCGGTGATAATGTCGTTCCGGAACAGCGACCTCTCGGCTGCCGGTCCATTCGGCGACACCGACGCAACCAGCACTCCATGGTTGATGCCGGCTTCCCTCTTCATATCCTGGTCCAGCGGCTGCACCGTTATGCCGAGCTTGGCAATGTTTGTTTGATCATTCTTCTCCGGCTGCTCGTTTTCTTCGCCGGTAGCCTGGCCGGCACTTGCCAGATCCTGCTGGGTTATTTCGGTCAGCCTGACATCCTTCGAGATCATTTTGCCACCGCGGAAGATTTTCAGAGTAACCACATCACCCGGTTTGTGCTCAGCTATCAGCAGCTGGATCGCATTTGCCGCGTTGACGGCCGTCCCGTCGACCGAAAGAATCACGTCTCCCGCCAGGACCCCTGCTTTGTCCGCCGGGCTTCCCGGTATTACGCTTTGCACGAGCACTCCCTCAGGCTTCGGCAGACCAAGCGCCTTCGCATCCGTCTCATCAATAGAGGGCTTCAACTGCACACCGAGCATCGGCCGGCGGATCTTTCCGTAAGCAATAAGATCTTCCGCCATGTTCTTCACAAGGTTTATCGGAATGGCGAAGCCGTATCCCTGGTTGTAACCTGTTTGGGTCGCGATGGCAGTATTGATTCCGATGACCTGGCCGTAAATGTCCACGAGCGCGCCGCCGCTGTTGCCCGGATTGATCGCCGCATCCGTCTGGATGAAGTTTCTTATTCCCCAGCTGTCTGCAGACACATCGACGTCTCTCCCCAGCGCGCTTACGATTCCCGCGGTCACGGTAGAAGTCAGACCGAGCGGGTTTCCGATTGCGAGGACCCACTGCCCGACTTCGACGCTGTCCGAATTGCCGAGCGACGCCACGGGAAGATTAGTGGCATCAATCTTTAGCACGGCGACGTCCGTTGTCGGGTCCCTCCCGACCAGCTTCGCCTGGTATTCCCGTTTGTCGTAGAGTTTCACCCTGATCCCGTTCTTCTCCGCACCATCGACGACATGGTTGTTGGTTATGATGTAGCCGTCTTTAGTCACGATGACGCCCGAGCCGATCCCCTTCTCAGGCTGCTGCTGCGGAAAGTTGAAATGGAAATTGGGAAAGAACGGAATATCGGGCCCCTTGACCTTTGGTGCTATCGTAACGTTGACACTGACGACGGCTGGCGTAACAGCCTTCGATATGGCAATGAAGGCGTCCTGGGTTGCCAGCAGGTTCATGTCGCCCTTCGAGATGGGAGCCGGTCCTCCAAGAGCGACCTTTTCGCCGGAAAAACCAAAACTCGACCCGACGCCGTTAAAACTCATCACCAGTAGAGCCCCGAAGACTACTCCAACCGCGACGAGCAGCGCCGCTCCAAGCAACGTCCTCTTTCGCATCCTTATCTCCTCCGAATCATTTTAGTGTAAAAAACTCTATGAGTTGACTATCCAGGTATTGAGGCTGCCATGAACTGCAAAGACTTCAACTCCTTTAGACTGCCCGAGTGCCTCTTCAAATAAACAAAAACGAAGTCACGAAGTTCATTCCTGAGCGCAGGCTCGATTTTCGCCTTTGCGGCAACAG
This sequence comes from Bacteroidota bacterium, assembly GCA_021825585.1. GTDB lineage: Bacteria > Bacteroidota > Ignavibacteria > Kryptoniales > JAKASW01 > JAKASW01. The sequence goes on from JAKAGT010000012.1 coordinate 35,131, forward strand.
CCGGACTCAGACGGACGAGACTCTCCAGGATAGGAAGGGCCGATCCAGACAGAAGGAAATCGATATTGATACTTACGGCGCACTTCTCGCACAACGGCCCGCCCTTCTCAATAACATAGCAAACCCTGCGTTCCTTCTCAAGGTCTATCCGATTCCCGCAGCGCAGGCAGGACCTGAACGCGGGCGCGAACCCGAGCTCGATGGCCATATGCAGTCCGAAATGTATGAAAACGTTCTCGGGTGACGTTTCGGGCATGTCGAGAACAGCAAGCGAATCCACAAGGAGCTGAAAAATCTTCTCGTTCTCCTCCTCGTCGTGCATAACGCGGTTGACGATTTCCACGAGCGCCATCGCGACGGAAAGCCTGTCCATATCGGAAGTCAGCGACTTGAAATACCTGACAAATTCACTGGAGGAGATATACTGCAGCTGTCTGCTCTCACGCCTGTAGAAAACTATCTGCAGATAATTGAGCGGCTGCAGCAGGGAGCCGAACTTGCTCTTCGGATTCCGGGCCCCCTTCGCTATTGCGCTCATTTTCCCGTAACGCCGGGTATATAATGTCACGATCTTGCTCGAGTCGCGGTAATTGACGGCCCTCAGGACAACGGCTTCAGTTTTCTCGATTGACACAATATAATTTAAGCGGGCACCGCGGCAATTCCACCCTATTCAAGCGCCCGGATAACCCGGGACAAAAGAACTACGGCATATATAGGAAATGGTCATAGCACGACTTCCGGAGGAATTATGTAAGGATGGGACCTGGAAGCGACGCCGGTAGTGCAACCTTCCGGGAATGACGGAAGAATGGAATGTAGGGCGGATTAACCGCCGGCGTTCATCCTTTTGAATTTTGAATTTGCCTACCCGATCATCCTGGCAATATTTTCGCCGAACGGCTTCCTTATGATCCCCCGCTCTGTAATGAACGCCGCGATGTTGTCCGCGGGAGAGATGTCGAACGCAGGGGCATATACAGGGACATTTTCGGGTGCGGTGCGGCAGGTCTGGAAACGGGTAATCTCGTCCGCGCTTCTCTCTTCGATCGGGATGTCTTCGCCTGACTTTGCAGTTATATCGAAGCTGGATCCGGGCGCGGCTATGTAAAACGGGATCTTATGCTCCTTGCACAGCACCGACAGGTTGTAAGTGCCGATCTTGTTTGCAGTGTCTCCGTTCGCGGCTATCCTGTCGGCGCCGGTGACGACGAGATCGACTTTGAATTTCTTCATCGCGATTCCCGAAGCGCTGTCGACGATGAGTCTGAATTTTATCCCGAGCTTTTGCAGCTCGTACGCGGTCAGGCGCGCTCCCTGGAGCAGTGGACGGGTCTCGTCCACTATAACCATGACGTCCTTCCCCGCCTCGTGTGCCGCGCGAATGACGCCGATCGCGGTTCCGTATCCTCCTGTCGCGAGTCCGCCCGCATGGCAGTGCGTAAGTATGACAGCTTTGTCGGGAACAAGCTCAAGCCCGAACCGGCCGATCTTCCGACAGCTTTCGACTTCTTCCGCGAAAATTTTGTTTGCCTCGCCAAGGAAGACCTCACCGACCGCTTTTCCGTCAAGATTCAGTTTTCTCAGGCGCGTAAGGACATTTCTTATGTTGACAGCGGTCGGTCTCGTGTCGTGGATTTCGTTTAGCGCGCGGTCAAGCTTTCGATCAATTTCATTATGAGAGTCCAGCTCGAATGCGGCCAGGGCAGCAGCGTATGCAGCAGCAATTCCGATTGAGGGCGCTCCCCTTATCCTGAGCGATTTAATCCACTCACAGACGTCCCGGTAGTTCTTCGAAGTGAGGAAAGTTTCCTTATGGGGAAGCTGTGTTTGATCTATGATTGTTACTTTGTCTCCTTCCCACCTTATCGGGTCGGGAAGCTCAGTATTCAAACCTTGATAATTCGATGAAGTCACGATACCGTCCGAGAATTTCGATTTCAGATAAGTCTTTAAGCCCCTCGATCCCGAATTTTCCGACACAGAAAGACGCCAGCACGCTTCCGTATATCACCGCGCGTTTGAGGTTGTCGTCGGAGAAATCTTCGGTACGGGCAAGGTGTCCGATGAAACCGCCGGCAAAGGCGTCGCCCGCCCCGGTAGGATCATATATAGACTCCAGCGGGAAAGCCGGCGCGGAAAAGACAGTGCCGTTAGTGAAGAGGAGCGCGCCGTGTTCCCCCTTCTTGATTATGACGATGCGGGGACCGAGCCGCATGATTTTCTTCGCGGCCCTGACAAGGTTCGGCTCGGAGGCAAGCTGGCGGGCTTCCGAGTCGTTCACGATAAGGATATCGACCTTCTTCAGAGTCTCCAGCAGGTCGGCGTGCTTTCCCTGGATCCAGAAATTCATCGTGTCGCATATTATGAGGTCCGGCTTGCGCTCCATCGATTCTATTACGCGCCTCTGCAATATCGGATCGATATTGCCCAGAAGAACATACCTGCTTTTCCTGTACGATTCCGGGAGAACCGGATTGAAGCTCTCGAAGACGTTCAACTGGGTTTCCAGCGTGTCGCGTTCGTTCAGGTCATAATGATAGCGGCCGCTCCAATGGAAAGTCTTTCCCCCTTCGACAACCTGGAGCCCTTCCAATTCTATTCCTCTGGATTCCAGGAACTCAATCTCGGACTTCGGAAAATCGCTTCCGACCACGCCTACAAGACGGATCGGCGCGGTAAAGTATGATGCTGCGGCGGAAATATAGACCGCGCTGCCGCCGGCAACCCGGTCGGCGCGGCCGAAAGGCGTCTCGATCGTATCGAGCGCAATGGACCCGACTACAAGTAAACCCATTCTGTAACTCCCATGAAGGTGATTTGCGAAGGCTAATTTAATACTGGCAGGGAGGAACTTCAAATATTGTCGAACACGAGCTTTCTACTTGAACAAAAAGGGCTTGTTGCTTAACGTGAGTAATCTTAGTAAAGGGAGAATGCCATGTGGAACATGTCATCTTCAGCCTTCATATCACTAGTTGCTCTCCTCGCGACATTCGCAGGAGACTCCGCGCAAAAATCACCCCTACCCGTCAGGTTCGCAGATCCGAAGGTCATAAGTTATGACCATGACGGCTTCATCGTAAATGGCAAACCCGTCTTCATCTACAGCGGGAGCTTCCATTATTTCAGGTGCGACCCCGCGGAGTGGCGCGACAGGCTCGAGAAGATAAAGGCAGCCGGATTCAACGCGATCGAAACCTATGTGCCATGGAACTGGCACGAACAGAAGGAAGGCCGCCCAGATTTCGCTGCGCTCGACAGCTTCCTGACAGAATGCCAGCGGCTCGGGTTCTACGTCATAATCAGGCCCGGCCCGTATATTTGCGCCGAGTGGGACGTCGGCGGTTATCCCGAATGGCTGGCTGGAAAAGGGGTCGGATTCCGAACAGCTTCCCCCGCTGACATCCGGTGGGCAAAATACTGGTACGACGAGGTGCTCCCTGTCATCAGACGCCATCTCATCACGAACGGCGGGAGCATAATCCTGATGCAAATCGAAAACGAGTACGATTACTTTTCCCTTCCCGACAGCGAGAAAGCAGTCTACCTTAAGTCGCTCTACGAAGACGCGATGAGAAACGGAATCAATGTCCCTATTATCACGTGCTGGACCAGGCAGGTGCGGGACCATTCGGACTCCGTCTTCTCGCAGATAATGGACGCATGCAACTTCTACCCCGGCTGGAACATTACAGGCACTCTCCCTGCAATAGAAGAGATGAAGAAGCAGGAGCCGTCTTCACCTCCAATGATCACCGAACTCCAGGGCGGGTGGTTTTCGAGTGTCGGCGACGACAGTGTCAGGTATGACCGCCGCTATGGGCCCGATCAGATCAACGCCCTGACAAAATTCGTGATGGCCCACGGGATCAAAGCCCTGAACTACTATATGCTCTACGGTGGTACGAACTTCGGTTACTGGGGTTCGAGGGGCAAAACCACCAGTTACGATTACACCGCACCGATCTCGGAGCCGGGCGGACTCTGGGAGAAGTACAGGGCCGTAAAACTCATCGGCGATTTCATCAGGATGGCCGGGCCGTATCTCGTACGCTCGCACGAGCTGAAAGGAGGCGCATCGAGCGAAACCAAAGGCGTGGAGACGATACTCAGGACGGACGGGAGCGTGGGACTGCTGTATGTGTGGAATACAAATGCCAAGGCGGTGGATGCGCAAGTCACCGTGAATCTCCCCGGACAGTCGCCGACGAACCTCTCTATACCTATGAAGGCAAGAGACGCGTACTTCCTCCCCGTAAACTTCCCGCTTCCCGGCGGCGAGACTCTCCACTACGTCAACATCCAGGTTTCCTCGATATCCGAGTTCAACGGAAGACCTCTGATAGTCGCTTACGGCAACCCGGGCGAGGATGCGACCATTTATGCAGGACAGAGCCTTTGCACCGAGACGATAAAAAACGCGGACCAGCTGTTCAATTGGGAAGGAGTCTATGTTCTCCTTACCTCCAGGGAAAGAGCCGCCCGCTCCATCATGTTCGACTCACCCGCAGGTCAGGTATCGCTGGTTTCTAATTCTTACCTCGCAGTTGCCGGCTCAGCGACGGAGGGTGCGCTGACGGTCAGTCTGCAGACGCAGCCCGGCACAAATACGTTTTCACTCCTCGCGACGGGGCACGTCGCTTCAGTCAGACTCGACGGGAAACCTGTAAGAACAGAGCTTACACCGAGGACAAACATGCTCACCTTCTCGATGAGCACTCCGCAGATGCGAATCCCTAAAATTGAACTAACCCAAATCAGGGCAAAACCGGAAACCGAAGCTCCCCTGCCGTCGGAAGCGCCGGAGGCCAGGATGACCGGTGACAGCCTCGACCCGCTCGGCAGCCAGGGCGACTATGAAAACGGGTACACGGTCTATGCCGGTGAATTCACAATGCCGGTCAACGGCCGGATCAAATGCGATTACTACGACAACGATTGGCACACGGTCCTGATAGACGGAAAGACCGTCCCCGGTTTGACCGGCAGCGATGAGGAGGAAATTTCAAGTACCGACTTCGCCGCGGGGAATCACAAGATTACGGTATTGTACGAAGACGAGGGCCGGCCGAACGGCGACTTCATGGAACAGGAGAAGGGATTGAAGTCTATCTCAGGCACAACTTTTGGCAGCATCATTCCTCTCGTGAACTGGAAGTGTGCCCCGACGGCGTCGCCGTATCCCGGCGAGCGGCCGGAGCAAGCCTCCCCCGCGTTTGACGATTCAAGGTGGAACGAAGTCGCTGTAGGTGACCAGCCTCAGGAATTCATCCGGCCAAGTGAGGGGTGGTGGTTCAGGACAACGATCAACCTGGACGGGAAAGCCCCGGAACAAAATCCGGAAATAATCTTCAGGGGAGTCGACGACAACGCGCTCGTTTACGTTAATGGGAGACTGGCCATGAAGCACCAGGGCTGGGACAGCCCCTTTTCAGTATACCTCGACACTCTGGCGAGAACAGGAGCTAATATCGTGGCCGTTTATGTCCAGAACGAAGAGAGTTATGGAGGAATCTACAGGCCGGTAATTTTGAAGTGGGGCAAACCCATCCCCGCAAAGGCCAGCCTCAGGTTCCATCACTCGCTTGACGGTGAATTAGCGGGATGGGAGTTGGAACCGTTCGATGACTCCGGATGGAAGAGCGCCATCCGATTCATGGCTGTTCCTTCTGCCGATGGTGTAACATGGTACAGGGGAAGGTTCACGCTGCCGTCCAACCGGGGGTGGGTAATTCCCTGGCATTTGCACATCGAATCTACCGGCAATATGCAAATCTGGATAAACGGCAAATTGCTCGGAAGATTCTACGCCGAGGGGCCCCAGTCCGACTTCTACCTTCCGGACGGCTGGTTGAATAAGAACGGCAGTAACAGCGTCACGTTCGTGCTTCGGCCGACGGGTAATGGAGAGAAAGCGCCCGCAATCAGGAGCGCATATGTCGCCCCTTACTATGAGTACATGGTGCAGAGACACCAGCTCGAGATTAAGCTCAAATAGACGGCGCGAAGGGCCCTATCTCAGGAAGAAACCGACCGCAAGAAGGAAGACGGCCGACTGAACAACTAAAGCGACCCCGAGCCTGGTGAAGTTGACCCTGGCACGTTTCGAAAAGAGCCCGGCTGCGACCTGAACCAGCATCGGGACAAACCCCGCAAAAAGAAGAATATCCGGGTGATAGCGGATTACCGTCAGTATAACCGCCGCCGTCAGCAGAATGTGGTAAATGACGGCCATGTTCCTCGCCTCTGCCGCCGATCCAGCCCACACACCCTTTGTCCGGAGGAGCTCAATTCTCATCTTGACGTAGAAAACGCTGCTGCCGAAGAAAAGAAAGTTGAGCAGATACAATGCAAGGGCCTTCGCGTCCAGCACATGCGTAATGGAGTAATATGCCGCGGGGCCCGACAAAGTGAGTGCCGCGACGATGGTCAGTTCGTTGAAAAATGTCCGCTGCTCCCTCGTAAGATACGTCCGGACGCTGAAGAGAAAGAGGCCGAACTCCATGATGCCGAACAACAGGAGCCATGGAAGACCAAAGCATACGAGCAGTCCGGCGCCGAGAAGAATTGCAGGCAGTGAGATCAAGGCAACGGACCACTTTTCGCCCTCCTGCCACTTCCAGTTCCTCTTCGCAATCGTGACTATTGGGTGATGAACTATGTACAGCAGCGCGAAGCAGATGAACAGGATGAAGAAGCTCGCCGAGAAGTGCGTGACAAGGGCAGCCGATAGCATCGGCACGATCCACATCGCCCACGCACCGTGTTCTCTTGGTATCAATTCCTTTATTTTCATATCAGGCAACCGACCTCGTGGCGAATTTTATCCTTAGTATGTCAACCTGAGCGGGAGACAGGAATTCTTGAGCTTTGACAAATACTTTGGTTTCTTCCCGGCTGAAATGAGCCGACAACTCTCTCTTTAGCATCTCGATCCGCTGCAGCAACTGCTTCTGATCCTTCAACTGGAGAAGGACCGGAAGCGAATCCGAAATTTTGAAGATCTCTCTGTGTTCCACACGAAGCTCGGCAAGGAGAGGATTTCCGATTTCATAGACTAATGGAAAGAGGAAGCGCTCTTCAGTTTCCTGGTGCAATTCCATGAATCTGACCGCAAAATCGACTTTTCTGTCCACCTGCAGCAGGTTTCCGCCGGACGGCCGGGAGAGAACCTCAATCAATTCATCTAACCGCGCCAGCAGACTCTTGTGTTCCCATAACAGCCTTTCTATCGGCTGTACGGGCGGAAGATCAGAAGGCATGACTTATCGCACCTATGTTCTTAAAGAAGCTGAGATACTCGACACCGCTTATCGAGTTCTGCCAGAGGCCGGCCAGGACGGCGACTCCGACTATTCCAAAATATACCGCGAGGAGCAGTAGAGCGTATTGCCGCTGGGACAGCCCTTTCGATTTCGACCCGACCGAGAATTTGAGCGTGTCTTTGACAGGGCAAGCCTCCACGCAGGAGTAACAGGCGGTGCACTCCGCAGAGTTCACCGCATCAAGTTTGTCTACCGGCAGCATTGACGGACACGCGTCAGCGCACTTCCCGCAATCGATGCAGGTCTGCTCCATGCGATGGATCTTCAATGGGCTGACCAGGCTCGTAATTCCGAGGAGAGCTCCGTACGGACAGGCATACCGGCACCAGAAATTTTTATAGAAGATCGAAAGGAGAATTAGTACTCCGATAACCACCAGAGAGAAGGTGGAAATCTGAGCGAAGAACAGGTAGAGTTTGATGTCCGCGACTTTGTTGTATCCGGAGTGAATGAATCCATCCAGCTCCATTGCCGATAATGAGGAAACGCTGATCACGAAGAAAGCCATCAACAGATACTTGAGCGACCTCAGGGGAATGTCGATCCAACCGGGAAGCTCGAAGTTCCTCCTGAAAATCTTCGCCCCGAATTCGTGGAGTGATTCGGAGATGTAGCCTATCGGACAGATCCAGCTGCAAAACCCCTTCTTCATGAAAGTCGAAATCAGCAGCACGGCGGTGAAGATGAAGAAGCCGGACGGATGTATGTGGTTCACGATTCCGGTAAGCAGAAAATATCTGAAGCTGATCATCGCGCTGATCGGTAGAAAGCCTTCGACGCCGGGCGGTCGTTGAACGACCGGGACGATTCCCCTCTCCAGACCGTTTACGAACAGGTAGAAATCGATCCCGATCCACAGGGTTATGAGAAGAAACAAGAGCTGCACATAATTTCGCACATCTGAACGTCCCTCTCTCAGATATGATTTGTCCGTCAGCTTTCTGATTCTCCTGCCGTCTCTCAACTCCACTACCCTCACCGGAGAAGGATCGGGGATTTCGGATGTTTTTGTCCTGTATATACCCATAAGAATTAGCCCAGCTTTAGTTTTGTCCGAAGTTGTTTACTATCGGTAATCTCCTTCGAAATGTCCGCAATCGTCTTGTTGGCAAGCATTTGGAAGACGCGATCACGGAGCCCGCCCCATTCCTGGTGCATGGGACACGGGGTCTTCGTCGAGCATTCAGGAAAGCCTAACACGCACGAGGTGAGGAAGTCCGTTCCATCGATAGCGTCGACCACATGAAACAGCGCTATTTCCGAGGGGTCCTTCGCAAGCTTGAAACCTCCCCGAGGCCCCTTGAGCGAAGACAGTATCCTGTCTTGTACCAGAAGCTGCAACGTCTTGCCCAGAAAAGGCATCGGAATGTCGAGGCGTTCACTGATCTCGTTTATATTGGTGAATTTCCCCGGCTCCTGCGCCGATATGTAAAGCATCGCCTGAAGGGCGTATTCACACTGCCTGCTGAATATTAGAGACATATATCAGACATTTCTATCTGAATATTAACACGAGTTAGTTCTTCAATCAAGTCAATATTCTCCAAAATTTCCTGCTTGCAACACCCTTCCTGTGAATTAGCGAGGCCCGACAGCCCAAAGAGACGATCCGCCTTCATTCGAGCGGAATCAGTAACCTTGCGTAAGCCCATTCATTTATTATTGCGCTCAAACTGTTGAATCTGTGATGATAAAGTGTTAAAGTTGGAACAACACGAAAAACAGGAAAAACGGGAAATGCTGCTCGATGAAGCAACCGTAGCTAAGCCGTTAGGCGTCGGTCAAACCGCGCATATTTGCCAAGTCACCACACGAACTATAAACAACTGGATCAAGTCAGGCAAGCTAAAAGCTTACGCAACACCCGGGGGGCATTTTAAGATTTGGCCTTCTGATCTTAAAAAATTCCTGAAAGCGCACAGCATGGACATCAATTTTGACTTCAAAGGAGAACATCGAAGAAAGATCCTTGTAATTGATGACGATGAGTCTTATGCAGAGTTGGTCAGGGAAGTGCTTCTTGACAAGCTGGAAAACTGTGAAGTTACGATAACGCACGATGGATATGAAGCTTTGATCCTACTTGGTGAGCTCCAACCCGAACTAATCGTCCTGGACCTGATGATGCCGGGTATAGACGGCTTCAAGGTCCTTGATCTTATAGCAAGTCGCAAGGCCAACTATCCGCTCAAGGTGCTTGTCCTTTCGGGAAACCTGACCGCCTCGGCTATCGACCGGCTGAGGCGTTCGCGCGCGGACCAATGGCTGGCAAAACCAATTTCCACTGCTGAGCTTGTACACTCAGTGCTGAACCTCCTTGCCGGCGAAGAGCTCGGAGGCATGGGCATCTCTTGAGCATTTCAGGCCTGAATCTCCTTTCTGCATTTCTCTTCCTCTTTCAAACCAGGCCAAGTATCACTCCTATCGCGGACGCAATCAAGTTAATCCCCCGCGACAGCACCGTTGTAAATACAAACATCACTATGACCGTCACGGGTGTCGTGACGACTCTCTCTCCCACGCCCGTCTCATCGCTCGGTTCGTACATTCAGGATAATACCGGTGGAATAAAACTGTTCAGCCTGAATTACGCGGGGGTCCCGCCCAGGTTAGGTGATAGCGTAGTCGCAACCGGGAAACTCGGACTCTTCAGGGGTCAGGAGGAGCTGCTCGATCCCGAGATCAGGATACTCAAGAGTGGAGTGAAGGTCACGCCCATACCGGTTACGCCGGCCCAGGTAGCTTCCGGTGAGTATGAAGGGAGATTGGTCGGCGTTAAGGGCACCGTCCTGAGCAAAGAACAACGACCCAACGGGACGAGCATTCTCATCAGAGGGAGCGGCGGGAACACCGTAGTTTTATATTCCGAGAACTACGCCGTTTCGTCCTACGTCATAAGTCATATACGCAGGGCCGACCTTTTGATGGTCACAGGGGTCATGACGCGGTACACAATGAGCAAGCCCTATCTGGACGGAAACGAGGTCTACCTCAGATTCCCCTCGGACATCGTTCCTTTAGGCCAGGACTTCTTCGCCCGTTATTCATCGGATATAATAATAGCAGCCGTTTTTGCAGCGGCGATTCTGATCATTCTGCTCGTATTCAATTATCTCCTTCGGAGAGAGATCAGGCAGAAAACACAGCGCCTGGAAGAACAGGGGAAATTGTCCGCGGTTTTATACGACAGCATAGCCGAACTAAGCGGCCTCCTCGACCGGAACGAGATAGTTGGACGCATAATCAAGGGCCTGAATCCTCACATAGGAATAACATCAATCATATTCTTTCTCTCATCTGATTCAAACCGGGGGTGGACACTCTACACATTCAAACTGGCTGACAACCAAGTTGAACCAGGCATCAAGGTATTTAGAGGGGGCGCGCTCGCTGGAGCCACGGATCGGTCAGTACTCGGAGACGCCTCGTGGAATATTCCAATAGGCGAGTTTGTATCCGGCCAGGGGAACTTCTCCGATGAAGACATGGGTGTCCTGAATTTCCTGGCAGATTTTTTCGAAGGGAAGAATGTATCCGTAGTAAGACCGCCGGAGGACACATTAGGTTCACTAATACTGTTCGACCATACCGTGCCGTTCACCGAGAGAATCCAGCAGGAATCGGTACTTTCGTATATCAGGCACCTGCTGGCGGCGGTTCGGGGAGCCGAACTCTTCGCCCTTTCACAGAGGCAGGAATTGGCGATTGAGAAACTGTATAACAGCTCGGTGTTCGGACTTCTGACGCTGTCTCTTGACGGGACGATCAAGACGGCAAACATAGTTGCCTCCGGGCTGCTAAACGACAAAGCACCGGTAGGCAAGAAAGTTCAGGATTTCCTTTTCCCCGATGATGCGAGACGCCTCGGTGAACTTCTGCCGAGTCTCGCTGCCGAGGGGACAGAGAAGTTTGTGAGGTTTGAGGCGAAGATCCGCCGGGTTCCCGACACCTCTCCAGAAGTGGAATTCGCCGTCGAGTTCGACGCAGAATTCAAGATCTTCAACGTATCGGTCCAGGATATCGGGGATCGGCGGGCGTTCGAGGACTACACCGCGTATGAACAGAAGATCGGTACGCTCGAGAAAATGGCGTCGTTCCTGTCTCACGATCTGAACAACATAGTGGGAAGCATAACAGGGTACGCATCCCTGCTGAAGAGAAAACTCCCCGCCGAATCGAAAGAGCACCACTACGCGGACATAATAGAAGACGCCGGAAGGCGAACTACGGAATTGGTGAAGCAGGTGCTCGGCTTCGCGCAGATGGATGCCAAGACCATAGAGGTGGTCGACCTGAATGAATTCCTGAAGAACACCGCGGAAGAATTCCAGAAGACACATAGCGAAAAATACATCCTGGCGACAGAATGCGCGGAGCAGCCGATCTACTCCAGAATAAGCACTTCACAATTCAGGCAGGTATTATTCGCCTTACTGGAGAATGCGGCAGAAGCGATGGAGGACGGCGGGACGATACGCTGTACCGCGGGTTTCTCCGATCTACAGGGAGGACATGCCGTTTCCTCTCCCGGCGGCAGGCGCTGCTTCGTGGAGATCGAAGACCATGGCGTCGGGATGGACGAAGCTATCCGGCGAAGAATATTCGAACCGTTCTTCACGACAAAGCGCATTAAAAAGTATACCGGGCTGAGCCTGAGCGCCGCGTTCAATATCGTGAAGCATCATAAGGGATTTATCAGCGTCGATTCCAGACCCGGCGCCGGAACGAAGGTGAGGATATACCTTCCGCGATATTCGGACCAGGAGAGACCTAGAATCGAGACGCCATCTTCGGAATTCATCGACGCAACCGGAGTTAAGATCCTGGTTGTGGATGACGAGAAGAGCGTCCGGCAGCTGGCCCTCGACATCCTGACCGAACAGGGATTCACAGTCGTCACGGGGAACGATGGCAGAGAGGCTCTCGAACGTCTCAAAGAAAACCCCGATGTCAGGCTGGTCGTGCTGGACATGGTGATGCCGGTGATGGGTGGAAAGGAGGCTTGCATAGCGATCAAGAAGCTGCCCACCCCGCCAAAAGTCTTAATCTGTACCGGCTTTAGTGAGTTGTCCGATCTTGAGACTATTTTGGGAAGCTATGCCGATGGCTTGCTTCAGAAGCCCTACCGCACCGCCGATTTACTGAAAATGGTCTCCAGTATTCTGAGGAATGGATCGGACCGAAGGCACGGGCCGACGGTACAGTAAGGGCTAATTTTGGGCCGGAAAGCGACATTCTTAGTCGATCTGGCCACGGTTTCTCTCCAAACTGAGGTCAGTTACATACATAGTTTATTTGATGCGGACTTTGCGGCGCCATGAAGACACCAAACAAAACTTGAGTTAAAGTCAATTCTCAAGCTAAATATCTTGACTTTACTCATTGATGACAATAATTTGCTCATCGACACTCGACCAAAATGAGTGTCGTTTAGAAACTGGTTTAGGTCTTAAAGTAAGATAGCTGCTGTCGGAGCTGTGGGCGCGAGGGACGGTTCTGATATTCACGACAGTGCCGAAAGCAGCTGAAATTTCAATATATAGGGAGGAGTGTCAATGGGCTATACAGATACGTTCACCTCTGAGGACATAAAGGCGCAGTCAAAGTGGGGCGGCCTGTCGGTGCGGCGTCATTTCACAAAAAAAGGGATCCATCCATTCGATGAGATCAACTGGGAACAGCGAACCGCGTCCATTTCGAACGAGAAGGGCGAGGTAATATTCCAGCAGGACAACGTTGAAATCCCCGATTTCTGGAGCATGACGGCGACAAACGTGGTAGTTTCGAAGTATTTTCACGGTCAGCTCGATACTCCGGAAAGAGAATTCAGCGTGAAACAGCTCGTAGACCGTGTAGCGCGTACCTTCACGAAATGGGGCATCAAGGGTGGTTATTTCGCTTCCGACGAGGATGCGTCGGCATTTTTCGACGAACTGACGTACCTGCTCGTGAACCAGTATGTATCCTTCAATAGTCCGGTCTGGTTCAACGTCGGCATCGAGGATAAGCCGCAATGCTCTGCCTGTTTCATCAACTCGGTCAGGGACACCATGGAGTCGATTCTCGAGCTTGCCAAGACCGAAGGAATGCTTTTTAAATGGGGAAGCGGGACAGGGACCAATTTCTCGACTTTAAGATCCTCGAAGGAGAAGCTCTCAGGTGGTGGTACAGCTTCTGGTCCAGTCTCATTCCTGCGCGGATTCGATTCGTTCGCAGGAGTGATCAAATCGGGTGGAAAAACGCGCCGCGCCGCAAAGATGGTGATCCTCAACGCAGAACACCCCGATATACTCGACTTCATCAGAAGTAAATCAGAGGAAGAAAAGAAGGCCTGGGCATTGATTGACGCGGGCTACGATCCGGGCTTCAATGTCCCAGGTGGAGCTTACGACTCTGTTCAATTCCAGAACGCGAATCACAGTGTGCGCGCAACGGACGAATTTATGCGCGCGGTCCTGGAAGACAAGGAATGGAGAACAAAGAACGTTAAAGACGGAAAGCCTGCCGAGAATTTCCGGGCGAGAGACCTGATGCATCAGATCGCGGACGCCGCCTGGGTCAGCGGTGATCCCGGCATGCAGTTCCACTCCACGATTAACGGGTGGCACACCTGCCCCGGTACGGCGCCTATCAATGCCTCGAACCCTTGCAGCGAATACATGTTCCTCGACGACAGTGCATGCAACCTGGCCTCACTGAACCTGATGAAATACAGGAGAGAGGACGGCTCTTTCGACGTCGATGCATTCCTCCATTCCGTGGACATTACGATCACGGCACAGGAAATCATAGTCGGCACCGCCGGTTATCCCACCAAATCGATCGAGAAGAACAGCCACGCGTTTCGTCCGCTCGGAATCGGATATGCCAATCTAGGCGCTCTCCTGATGTCGCTCGGCGTTCCCTACGACAGCAACGAAGGCAGGGCTTATGCCGGGACTATCACAGCGTTGATGACGGGAGAAGGATACAAGCAGAGCGCACTCATTGCGAAGACGATCGGACCCTTTGAAGGATATCAGGTAAACAGGGATCCGATGCTCGGCGTAATACGCAAGCACAGAGCTCACGTGGACAAGATAGACGTCGATGTTCTCCCCGGCAACCTCGTCGAATCGGCCCGTAAGGTGTGGGACGATGCGCTTACCATCGGCAAAGAGTACGGCTACCGGAACTCCCAGATATCCGTTCTCGCTCCGACCGGCACGATAGGTTTCATGATGGACTGCGACACGACAGGAGTCGAACCCGACATCGCCCTCGTAAAGTACAAGAAGCTCGTCGGCGGCGGTTACATGAAGATCGTCAACAACACGGTGCCGCTTGCCCTGAAGACGCTCGGCTATTCCGAGGAACAAGTTGAGGAAATCATCAAGTACGTCGACATAAACGGCACGATTGAAGGCGCTCCTCATCTGAGGGAGAAAGACCTGAGCGTTTTCGATTGCGCATTCAAGCCGGTCAACGGAAGCCGCTCGATCCACTACATGGGCCATATCAAGATGATGGCGGCGGTTCAGCCCTTCCTTTCCGGCGCAATATCGAAGACCGTCAACCTTCCCACTGAAGCAACTGTCGAAGATATCGAGCAGGCCTACATCGAAGCATGGAAACTGGGTCTGAAGGCGATCGCCGTTTACCGCGACGGATCCAAGAGGACGCAGCCTCTGAGCACAAAGAAGGACGAGGGAAAGAAAGCCGAGCCCACGGCTCCAGGTGCTTACGCCGTAAGGCACAGGCTCCCCGACGAGCGGAGTGCCGTGACTCACAAGTTCAGCATCGGCGGTCATGAGGGTTACATAACAGTCGGGCTCTACGAAGACGGCACCCCCGGTGAGATATTCATAACGATGTCGAAGGAAGGATCCACGATAAGCGGACTCATGGACGGCTTCGCTACCGCGATCTCGCTGGCGCTGCAGTACGGAGTCCCGCTTAAAGTCCTCGTCGATAAGTTCAGTCATATGCGTTTTGAGCCCTCAGGGTTCACGAACAGCAAGGATGTACCCATTGCCAAGTCCGTGCTCGATTACATCTTCCGCTGGATGGGCTTGAAGTTCCTTCGGCGGGAAGAGCAGCCGGCGTCCGTAGTGGTCGATTCCATTGCTGCGGAACCGAAAGACGAAGAGAAGAAGGAATTTAACATCTCGCTTGAACAGGCAGAAAAGAAGGTATTTGAGGAACAGGCGGATGCGCCTCCCTGCCATGAATGCGGCTCGATCATGATTAGGAGCGGCTCGTGCTACAAATGCCTGAATTGCGGTTCGACGAGCGGTTGTTCCTGATTTCCACTTAGACTTGAACAAAAGGCCGCCGGGAAGCAATTTTCGGCGGCTTATTTTTTTGCATTTATACCGGGAAAACGAAATGAACTTAATTCTATGCGCACTATTGAACCTCTTTCTCTTAAGCGGTCACTCACAAAGCAGCCCTCCCGCGCCATGCACTGAAGTCAAGATAGTGAACCATATCGTGGATTGGGGACAACGCCGGGTTGATCATCCCCGAAGGATTGAGGCAATCATAATTCACTCCTCGTACAACGCCCTGGGCCCGGATTCATTCAGCGTCAAGGGAATCCTCCGCGAATACAAGGAAGCCGGTGTGTCGCCTCACTACATCATAGACAGAGCCGGCACGATTTACAGGCTCGTACCGGACAAGAACATTGCCTACCAGGCGGGCAAGAGCCGGCTTCCCGACGGGAAAACCGACGTGAACTTAGTTTCGATAGGGATCGAAATAGTCAACACGATTCATGACTCTCCGACGGAGCAGCAGTATGTCTCCCTGGCGAAGCTCGTCAGATGCCTGGAAGGCAAATACCCGATCAGGTACGTGCTCGGCCACAAGGACATCGCGCCGGGCAGAAAAACAGATCCGTGGAATTTCGACTGGGCAAAATTTCACGCGATGTTGAGAGAGAGGTAGGAACCTTGTAAACGCGGGAAAAATCAGTCGCGCGAAGTGCCGTCGAGTATAATCCCGCGTTTGCCGAACTCACCGATAAGCTCCTTGTTTCCAACAAATTGCACGGCGTCCCATCCCCGGCTGCGGGCGGCGGCAACGTACTCGGAAATATCGTCCGTGTACAGGTGCTCCTGAGACGGAACTCTCGTATACGCTTCAACAGCTTCGTAAATTTTCTGCTCAGGCTTCACCGAGCCGACCTCGTGAGACAGGATGAGCTTCTCGAAGTTCCCAAGGAAATCATAACTCCCCCAGCCATACTTCATGTGTATTGCGTTTGTGTTGGACAGGACAACAAGCCTGTAGTTCTTCTTTAGAGCCGGCAGAAGTCCGACAAGTCCTTCGTTCACACTGAAAAGGCCCGAATAAATCCTGTAGAACTCTTCCCTGTCGACCTTCCCTTCCAGAACGTCGAGCATAATTTTGGTGAATTCGTCGACCGTGTATTCGCCACGCTCAAACATCCGGTGCACTTCATAATTCGTCTTGTAAAAATTCGCAAACTTCACGCCAAGACCTTCTTCTATTTCCTCAAAGCCCTGAATCACATCGTTGAAATCGAACGGCAAGAGGACCTTACCTAAGTCGAAAACTATCACAGAATATTCTTGTTTCATCTGATTTTCTTTTTCCAATAGTTGTTATCGGGTTTCATCGCTCTGCGTAATCCCGTAGATTAGCAGGCACTCATCTTGAAGTTGCTTCAATAATAATACCACTCGACCACGAAACATGAAAACCGCTCGTGCAGCCCCGGCCGACCGTGTCCGGAGCTATGGGTGGGCTATGCTCCCAAATCTTCAGCATCGTGGAGTTGCGCTCTCAAATCAACTGTTGTTTGCTCCTTTCTTTCATATCCATCTTTACTTACCTTGGAACACTCATATGTGCATGTGGCGCCGATATCTTCGAGGAATTTTTCCGGCAACGCGTTACGTACCGATCCTGCTTCTTGTGGCGGCTTGCATTAACATCACCAATGCACAGGTTCTCCCGCAACACTCCGTTATCTCACGCATCGATTCCCAAGCAGTGTGGCATCCGCCGAAAGATTTCAAGCAAAAGATGGACACGGAGTGCGCCAAACTTTCGGGTCATGAGTTTCAAGCCTGTTTCATCTCGCTGATAAGGAAGCTGGGAGCTTCCGATGAGGCATTGCGCTTCATTTCTATGACCGACACGACCGGTTATCTGAGGTACTACCGTAAGACGGGAAATGTCGATGTCGCTTATGTATTCTATCCATTCAGGGCGAACGAAAACTCCGGCGTTATCCTTGTAAACGGGACACCCGGGATGGTAGACGTAGACGATTTGTCGCTGCTCGACCTTCCTGCCCTGAAAAGAGATTCTTGTTATCTCAAAATAGTCGGCAAATTCCCCGACGCAGCCCTCTGGCCTGACGACCGCTATAGTTTGAAGAAGCCGGAATCAGAAACCCTCGAGGACGGCGCACAAAGGTTTTTCGTCAGCTACCGGCTCCAAAACGGCTGCCATGCCTGTGAACTGATCGGATCGGTCGTCTTTGCCTTTGAATTCGACAGAGATGGCAAGTTCACCGGGACAAGACTCATAAAGGTAACGTCACTTTACAGGTAACTTATCGTCAGACGGGCACACAACCCGGCACAAGGGCGTTACGCCAAGATTGCCTGCCTAATCGACTACGCAGCTCAATTCCAGGCTTATAGTCGTAACGCCGGCAAGGCGCCTCGACGACGATTCCACGGCAATATCCTTCTCTCCATCATATATATCTCTCGATATTTTCGCGCCGGCCGAAAAGAAATCGGTCGCCTTCCAACTGGCGGAGAATGACAACCTGGCACCGTCTCCGTACAATAGCGTGTACATCGCCACTCCGGGCAGATCGCCCTCGACGACATAGAAAGCAGAGTTGTACGAGTCTGTCCTGTAAAAGCTGACCCTTTGACTTACTGACAGCAGGGAGGTTTTTACTGCGCAATCGAACACGAACAACTCACCGGTCCCACCGGAGGAAAGGAAATTCTTTTCCAACCTTGTCCGGACCGAGACTACGCGGGAAAACGAATGTCTCAAGTCAATCCTGAAAGATTGTTTGGAACCCGCAAGCGAAGACTGTGAAACGGGGAAATCGCTTTCCGGAATGTAGTAATCTTCCCTGGTCTTGTACTTGTAGCGTACATAAACAATCGTCCCTATGTCATCGAACAACCCCAATTTCGAGAGAGTCAGGTAACAGTCGGCGAAGATTTCTTCTCCGTTCCTGTCAGGCTCACCTGAGACTGATTTAATCTTGAACCTATCGTAGTAAAAACTGAGTTTCATCAAGTCCGCGGGCCTTAACCATCCCCCCACATAGGCACCCTCCTCCGGCGACGATGGGAAAGCCTCTGATAGTGCCCCGCCGTAATTCGAGACCACTCTCGATCTCAGCTCCCGCAGGCCTACGGCAAATCGAGCACGCTCGTAGTCGATTCCCGCATTCGCCGAGAAGGAGAGACACTTGTCTGCCATGATCTCACCGGAGAAGGCCAGTCTGTCGGCGTGCGCCCGCAGAAACATATCGGTCACAATCCGCTTGTCAGCGTAGTAATTTGTGAACGGCCTGTCATACGACATGCATACCCCGGAGATTCCACACAAGCCCCAATCACTTCCATAGCGAATTATGACGCCTTCGATAGTCTCGTGAAGCTTTCCGCCGGACGGGCCGCCTGTCGGCAGATTCAACCCGGAGTAATCGATTGAAGTCACACTTCCCACGCTGTCCAGGTGTGCCCTAAACGTTTTTCCCGACACGAATCCGGTGATCCCGAATTTCCCTACCGGGATTTCAAAGGCAGCTCCTCTCAGGTACCTGGTCTCGCCTCTCGATCTGTACAGCTTCAGCGAGTACGGATTCTTGTTAAAGAGCGGCGTAATCGCTTCGGCCGATTTGGAAACCACCCCGCCGCTCGAAAAAAGCATTCCGTTTCCCATGCTCAGCCTGTAATTCCCTATGTTAATCGAAGAGAATATCGACACATACTTCACGGCACCAGCGAGTGAATAAAAGTCCAGGTAGTTTTTCTCCCCCGGATCCTTGTCGGTCACCGCGCAGAACTCATAATTCCGGAGCTTGAGATCCAACCTTTGAAAGTTCCTTACGCCGTTCTCGTTGTAAGCATCCTTGTAAAGCGGGAGTACCTGCGGCGAGGCGCTGGAAAAAGAGGTCGCCTCTGCGTGAATCCCGTACTCTCCGGAGATATGTCCGCGTTGCCTGACTGCGGCCAGCGCAGCGGTGGTCGCACCGTTCAAATGGGATAACTCGTCCACACTGTAGATGACTTTCACCCTTTTTCTGAATTCCAGTATCGATGAAACAAACACCTCGCTTACGCCCGGGATTGAGAGCAGTTCCTCTCGCGACGCTTCGTTCAGATCGATCTTCTCGAACATTTCCGGCACATCATCCGACGAAGTCAGAACCGCCTCGAGAAAGTTCTCCTCCCTGATTTCTTCTTCCGATGACTGAGCACGGACGAAGTCGGCCCAAAAGACCGACGTCAGACTGCTGACGACAAGGAAGCCTTCGAGAAATTTCATCCTGATGAGCGTGTCCCTTTATTATTGACGGCAACATCTTCCCGAGATGTCCTTCTCCAACCGGCGATAATCCGAAATCAACCGCCGTTTGCTCTCCAAAGCACGAAGGTCAGGCCGAACGAGTGAGTAATTCCAAGAACCTGGTGGAACGACGCGCCGTAATCCACGAGAAAATCGAGGAATCGAAACGAGAATCCGGCATTGAAGGAATTCGTCCCGCTTGCGGAGCCCGCCCGGACAGTCACGAAGCCCGCGGGTGAATACTCGGCGGCAATCCGGATGGCCGACGGGAATCCTATCTCCTTGAAATATTCTACCCCTATGCCGAATCCGTCGGAATTGTAAGCGGCGGCCGCAGTAAACGTCTGAGGCAGCCTGTCTCTGAACTGCGTCATAGCGGCCGAATTAAGGTTTGTCACACTGAACGCGACCGAATAATTGTCCGACAGAAGCATATTGATGCCGGCGTCTGCACTGACGCTTGCATCGGTGCCGTAGTCCTTGATGTACAGCTGATTGAGATTGATGTTCATGCCTATAAACAGGAAATCGTAAACGGGTCTGGACAGATTGAACGTGAACACGTTTTCGCGGTATAGTTCGAAACCGAAGGTGTGTGCGGCGCCGCCGAAATCAAAACCCATGGCTTGGTTCCGGAAGGAAATGCCCTCTGCTTTAACCTCCTGCAGTCCGAGGACAGACGGGATGTAAAACGATCCTACTTCACCGATTTGAGCAGAATGGGCGGGATTGTAGTAAAAGGACCAGGCATCGTCTCTCAAAGCGCACATTACCCCCGCGGTGGCAAGCGAACGGGCCCCCACATACCTTCGTTCAAAGCCGCCGTCCGATTCGTCAGGTCCCGTGAGAATCAGGAGCGAAGCTGCGGCTAAACCTATCACACATCCGGCCTTTGTCATCCCCATACCCTTTCCGGTAAGACGTATGATCAAATATTTCAGCGGACGGTGCTGCGGCAGGAAAGCTTTGTGCAGGAACCTCTAGTTCAGATATTTTTCGTAAGTGCTCTGGTGTGCCTGATCCACCACAGATAATTTCTGCAGGATGGCCTGTGCGCCTTTATAACCCTGCAAAGCCTGGGCGATCTCCATGTATTTGGCATCGAAGAACACTTTGATCAGAGTGCTTCGCGTACCCGATTGTATTACGATGTTGGCAATCTTATCGAGCGAACTGGCTATCGTAGCCTGGGCCGTGTCTTTCTCGGTGGAAAGCAGATCTATTCCGTTGTATTGGTATTCGTAAAATGCTTTTCTGAAAACATCGTAACTCCCCGACAGAACATCATTCACCAGCGAGTACCTTGAGTATGTACCGGAACCGCCGGGTCCCCACCCTTGCGTCAAATCGCCGGTCTGAGCGAGAGTCACGATGTTCGATGCCTTCTGGAAGTATTTTGTCCCTCCAAGCGGATCATAAGAATCGTAATCAAATCCCAGGACGACGTACATATAGTAATCGATGAAACTGGTGAGGGAATTGAAATGGTAATCGTCGTGATACAAAGCCTGGTCTTTGGTGTAGTTGAACGACCAGGAGTTATCGAGTACTCTCACCATCGGCGACGTGTTGGTCGATTTGTAGATGGGGCGCTGGCTGCCGATAAAAGCCTGGGCATTGTAAACCCCGCCGGATGCCGAAAGGAGGTATATGTCGAGAGTGACCTGAATCTTAGGACCCTTGAAATTTCCCCCTGTCCATCTGTATTCGTTAATATACTTCTGGATTGCCGGTGCGAGGTTCGTGACATTTACGCGGTCCGTGCCGTCAAGTTTGTCATAGTTGAGCGTAACAGTACAATTGATCTCCTGCGCCATAGCGGAAGAGAATGCAACCAACAAGAACAACGATATGAGCCATTTCATGGTTTTTTCCTCCGGGTCAAATTTAGCTGTCGGTGTTGTTCAAGGCAACTCACATGAATGGATGCCCGCCTGCCGAAACACTGTTCAGAGAGTAATCTTCTCGAATCACCCGGGCTCAGCGCAGAGTCCTTCCCTGCTGAGCCGTAATCTGTTGAAACACACGGAAGGCGGGACTCGCCAGCCTTCCAAACGCCGAAAACCCCGCCGTTTAGCACGCGCCGGTTCTATCCTTGCAATCGTTCTTTTCCGATTCGCGCGGAGCGCCGGTCGTTTCATTTGCCGGCAAATGGGGCATCCCGGCCTTTATTTCTTTGCCTCGCCCTTCTTATCTAAAAAAGGCGCCAGCAGGTCAATCGGCACGGGGAAGAACGTAGTCGAGTTGTTCTTCGAGGCTATCTCCGACATCGTTTGAAGGAATCTCAACTGGATCGCCGCAGGGTATTCACCGATAACCTTCGCGGCATCGGAGAGTTTCTGCGAAGCCTGCAGTTCGCCTTCCGCGTTGATTACTTTGGCACGGCGGTTTCGTTCGGCCTCTGCCTGGCGCGCCATAGCGCTCTGCATTTCGACGGGAAGATCGATTTGCTTCACTTCGACATTCGACACTTTGATCCCCCAGGGCTCTGTATGACTGTCGATAATCGACTGGAGCTCCTGGTTGATTTTGTCGCGCGCCGCAAGGAGGTCGTCCAGCTCGGACTGTCCTACAATGCTGCGGAGAGTCGTTTGAGACATCTGGCTGGTCGCGAACAGGTAATCCTGCACCTCCACAACCGCCTTCCTCGGGTCCATCACCCGGAAGTAGATTACCGCGCTGACTTTGATAGAGACATTGTCTCTCGTAATTATATCCTGCGGCGGGACATCCAGCGCTATGGTTCTAAGGCTGACGCGTACCATCTTGTCGATTATGGGGATGAGGATGATGATACCGGGTCCCTTCGTATCAATCAGCCTCCCGAGACGGAATATTACTGCCCTCTCATATTCCCTGAGAATCTTGATTGCGCTGGCGAGGAAGAAAACCAGAAAAATTACGATTATTACAAAGAGACTAAATGATGGCTCCATATATTCACCTATTTCTTCGTTTTGACTTTTAAAACCCAATTTGAAAAAGACTCGACCACAACCTGGGCGCCGGGCTCCAGGCGCTCATCCGACGTCGCTTTCCATATCTCTCCGTGGACTGTCACCCGTCCGGGGGAACCGGGGGTTATCTCCGAAATCACCGAGCCGCTTTCCCCCACCATTCCTTCCACGCCGGTTTCAGTCCGCCGGGTTTGAGCCTTCAACCCCAGGCCGACAATCCAGAGGAAAAACACGGTCGCAACAAGAACAGTGCTGATGATTACACTGAGTGAGATAGTGACAAATTGTCCCGGCGAATGTATTAGCATCATCGACCCGAGAAACAGTGATATGACTCCTCCGATGGCGAGTATACCGTGGCTCACGATCTTTACCTCAGCAATGAAGAGAATGATTCCAAAGATTATCAGGGCAAGTCCCGCATAATTTATCGGAAGTGTTTGAAAGGCATAGAACGCAAGTATCAGTGATATCGCCCCCACTACACCGGGCAAAATGGAGCCGGGATTGAACAGCTCGAACATGATTCCGAAGATCCCGATCATCATGAGGATATATGTTATGTTAGGATCGCTTATGACGCCGAGGAATTCCTCACGCCAGTTCATCGGCACGAATTCCACATTCGCGCCCGCCGTCTTTAATACCGTCTCTCCCTTGCTGGTCTCGACGGTCATTCCATTCACCCGATTCAAAAGCGAATCCAGATTCGGCGAAACAAGATTTATCACGCCTTCCTTCAGCGCCTCTACCTCTGAGCTGGAAATGCTCTTTCTGACCGCATTTTCTGCCCAGACAATATTCCGGTGGCGCTTCTCCGCAATAGCCCGGATGAATGCTGCCGCATCATTTGTAATCTTCACTGCCTCCACAGAGGTTGTGTCGTGACCGATGCCGCCGCCTACCGGATGGGCGGCGCCGATATTGGTCCCCGGAGCCATTGCCGCTATATTTGCGGCAAGTGTTATAAAGACACCTGCGGACCCCGCACGCGAACCGCTCGGATAGACGTAAACTATTACCGGGACGGATGAGCTTAGAATTCCCTGGACAATTTGTCTCATCGATTCCAGCAAGCCGCCGGGAGTGTTCATCTCTATAACCAGTGCAGCTGCATTTGCCTTTTCGGCAATTCCCACGGAATTTACTATATATTCGGCAGTCGCCGGATTGATGGTCCCGTCTACCCGGATGAGGATGACTTTTTCGGCCGCATGCAGCCTCGCTCCCGTGAACAGCAGCAATAGAATTATGAGTCTCGCCTTCACGTCACTATCTTAACACACCTTCCTTCAATTAGCAATCTCAAGAATTTCTGCGGCGCATTAATTAAATTGGACCGACGATGAGAATCTCCCCTACCCTGGAACTCGAAAGCCTGCTGATACGCGGGGGAATTGAGTTCATAGCAGGTGTCGATGAGGCCGGAAGAGGGCCTGTCGCAGGTCCGGTTACCGCTGCGGCAGTGATCCTGCCCGTGAGAGAGCTGATGGAGAAACTTGACCGGGCGAATGGGACAAGCGATGGCGAATCGCCCATGACATTAGTGCGCGACTCCAAGGAACTGTCCGAGCGGCAAAGAGAGCTTGCACTATCGGCAATCACCGAAATTGCGGTCGATTTTTCAGTCGCGCACGTGCCGAACGAGACAATAGACGCCATGAACATTCTGAACGCGACGCGTCTCGCGGTGACAAGAGCGATCGAAGCTCTCAGCAGAAAGCCTTCCGTCATCCTGATCGACGGGAAATTCCTGAATTTGAAAGACAGAACCTGCATCTCCATCGTCAAGGGCGACTCGACCATTTTTTCCATTGCCGCGGCGTCGATTATCGCGAAGACCGCGCGTGACGCCCTGATGAGGAAGTACGCGGATGAGTATCCGCTCTATTCGTTTGAGAAGAACAAGGGATATCTGACCGAGAGACATCTGGAAGCTATCCGAAGTTACGGTCTCTCCAATATTCACCGGAAAAGTTTTACAATACCGGTCTGATAATATGCCGTCAAGGAAGGCCCTGGGCGCAAAAGGCGAGCGGATGGCGGCCGAATTCCTTCGGCGTAGAGGATTTGAAATCATCGAAAGGAATTTCAGATTCAACCGCGGCGAGATAGACCTGATTGCAAGAAAGGGAAAACTGATCGTCTTCTGCGAGGTGAAGACGAGGAGGAGCAGCACGTTCGGCAGCGGAGAGGAGGCCGTCGATGAGAGGAAGCAGGATCAAATCCGGAAGGTTGCCGAAGGGTACATTGCCGAACGGGATATTGAGGGGAGTGACTTCCGGTTCGATGTCCTCGTTATAGAAATGCACGGCAAGTCCACGAGGATCCGGTCAATAGAAAACGCTTTCTGAGAACCGGCCCTGGTGGCATCCTTCGCCTCGACACACAATCGAAGGAGCTGCCTTTCCCTCGGGTTCCACGGGGGTGGGCCTGTTCCCAATTTGAGATTTCAGGTTTCGGTCTCATGAGATCCAGTCCCGCCTGCATCTCAGTTGCAACGCTTCAAATCCAATCGTTAACTTGAAATGAGTGAGACAATTGCAGGATGATTAACAACCACTATACGCTCGTCGCCCTCGTAGCGGAAATCGAGGCGGACTTGAAGACGTCCCTGATAACCGCCTGCCTGACCCGCTCTGAAAACGCTCTTGTGTTGATCCTTGCAGGGCCGAGGCAGGATCAAATGAGTCTGGTCGTTTCATGCAAACCTCGTTTGAACTATTTGCTCCTCGACAAACACCCCGGGAAGAAACTCCGCGGCGCCAACGTTCTCCCTGAAGCGGTGGGAAAAGCCATAGACTCTGTATCCGTGCGGGAAAACGATAGAACAGTCATGCTGGGGCTGTCTGGCGGTAGCCGGCTTATAATCAACCTGTTCGGCACCCACTCGAACGTTTATCTTGAAGATACGGAGAAGGGACTGATCGGGAGTTTCCTGAAGCGAAAGGCGAACGAACCGCACATCGGCAGCGGCCCGAAGAACGGGCTGCATCTACCGGAAGATGCCGCCGATTTTGCGAACAGGTTCAGACAACTAACGGGCTCACCCGAAAAGAAATTGTCAACGATTTTCCCTGTCTTTGGCCGTGAAATCGTAAAAGAAGTACTATATCGGCTCGGCGGGGAGGTGATTACGCTTTCATCAGAAGAATCCGGTTCACATCCTGAAGAGCGGCAGCTCGCAAGGCTGTACGACACTGCAGATGAGGTTCGAAAGGAGCTTGACTCGCCTCACCCGCGGATATATTACGAAGACGGCCTACCGGTTCTGATGAGCCTCCTGGAAATGAAACACCTTGGCTATTGCGAAGTCACGGCGTATGATTCTGTGAATACATGCATCGCGAATTTTGTGTCGGAAGCCGCCAGGCATAGCACCGCTGTCGAGCTCAAAGATTCGCTGGTGAGCGGGCTGCTCAAGAAAAGAGAAGACTTGGCGGCCACCATCCGGAAGATCGAGAAGGATATTTCCGCCAACAGAGAAGAAAAGTACAGGATGTACGGAACGGTCCTGCTGGAACATCTCGGGGAGATCAAGAAGGGACAATCTTCTTTTAAGACCGGTCACGGCGACGCATCGCTGCTCATTCCGCTTGACGAGAAGCTGACTCCGGTAGAGAATTCCCAGGCGTATTTCGGGAAATCGAAGAAGGCGCGCGAGTCGCACAGGCAGGCAATTGCGAGGAAGGAAGAGCTGGCCAAACTTCTGCACAAAGTCGAGGGCGATCTGGAGGCGGCCGTGAGGGAAACAGACATCAAAGCCCTCGGATCGCTCGAAAAGAAGGAGAAAGCGAAGAGCGAACCCCAGACTCCCTTCCGCCACTTCCAGACCGGAGAGTACAACATATATGTCGGAAAGGATGCTGCAAACAACGACGAGCTCACCTTCGGATTTGCGAAGCCGAACGACGTCTTCCTTCACGCGAGGGGCGTCTCCGGTTCACACGTCATAATAAGAAACAAATCCCGCGACTATCCACAGAAGGTCGTCATAGAGTATGCCGCCAGCATTGCGGCATATTATAGCAAAGCAAGGCCGAGCAAGCTAGTTCCCGTAGCCTACACGATGAGAAAGTACGTGAAGAAGGCAAGAGGAAAGCCGGGGGCGGTATTCCTCGACCGGGAAGAAGTGGTTTTTGTGGTCCCCAAAATCCCTCAGGATTCAAGGTAAATATTTCAGTCTTCTTGTAATCTTTACACGTCTACGCCAGTCGCCCTGCACATACCCGGGGACGAGTGCCAACGCAACCAACCGTCCATCAAGACGTTACCCCAATCAGAGCCGTCGCGACCATAGCCATGATATGTGGCACGCTTTTACTACTCTCGCCTATGAAAGGAAGAGAAGATGTCACTCGTTTGCAAGACGCTCGTTTTCATGGAAAGTCCGGAATTGCTGAAGATTGTCACGCACGCTTTTCCGCATCCGAAATATGAGCTTGAATTCGCCGATAACCTGGAGGAAGCAGCAGCACGGGCCTTCTCCAACCACATTGACATGTTTATCGTGGATTCAAAATATGCAGACGACACGAAGGTTAACTCCATAAGACATCATGTCCCGACGTTGGTCGTTGAGCCGGAATTCATCCACGTCGGTGGTGATGATCCGGACACATTCAAGGAAGCGACAAGAATGAAGACCGCCGCCGAGAAATTGCTTCGCAAAAATTATATCAACTGGATTATCGACGCACTAGAGTATTCCAGTTAGCTCGACCACTGAGGAGGCTATTCTTTGAGCGAGACTATACTGTACCTTGCAGCTGCTTTTTCTCTCCTTCTTACCGTTGCGTACTGGATTGCAAGAAAGCGGCAGAAACTGGAAGCCGAGCTTCGATCTGCACGGAGGATCGAATCGCTCGCAGGCTTGAGAATCTCGAATTCCTATTCGCTGGAAGAAGTCCTGAAAGAGATTCTGACAACTTTAACGCGCGCATACGCTTCACGAGGAGGCGTACTCGAATTTCATGGAAGGAGACTCGGTGATTTCTCAATCAAGATTGGAGAGAAAGAAAGAAGTGAGTTCTCATCACTTGAGAAGAAACACGGTGAATCGACCGCTATGGGCGACCATCCCGCCGGACCGCGTAAATATGGCGAGACGAGGGAAGGACACGTCGCGTTCGTTATCAACGACGATACCTTCTTATGCCGCGTCGATCTCGAAGGAGGCGTCATGCCCGCTCATAGCGAGTACTGGTATATACAGGAATTGATGCGGGAAAAGATTTCCTGGATCATGAACGAGAAACTCAACCAGACCGCAAAAACCGCATTAAAAGAGATCGGAATACCGTACGCGGCTTTGGACAGCAACGGGAAGATCCTCTTCAGCAACAACGATGCCGCAGAAGCTCTGCAGAGCGTGGATGAAGCTGAACTCCGGAAGGCAATCGGGGAGTTGAGCGAGACAAGGACGGAGCAGATTCTGTTCACCTCCGAGAAGAGTAAAAGGAAAGTCTTGATAAGAAGGGTCGACAAGGAACTCTTTGCCGCCTTCTTCCCGCCGGATGCATCGGACAACCTGACCGGCAGACAAGGGGCGGTTGAGTCCCTGCTGTTTCAGGCACTGGATGATTTCAGCATGGGAGTGGTCGTCCTGAGCAGAGATGACCGCCGGAAAGACTCACAGTACAGGATCACGAACATAAACAGTGCGTTCTACAGGATTTTCGGCCTGGACGGCTCTAACGCGCAATCGGATGAAGTAGAGGAGATCCTGTCGG
This sequence comes from Bacteroidota bacterium, assembly GCA_021825585.1. GTDB lineage: Bacteria > Bacteroidota > Ignavibacteria > Kryptoniales > JAKASW01 > JAKASW01. Next base: position 63,709 of record JAKAGT010000012.1, read on the forward strand.
CAGCGCTGGGGCCGGAGGAAACAAAGAAATTTTCCGTCGGCGGAACCCATTCCACAACGGACTTCTCGTATATGCGGCGCGACGGCCTGAGAGTTCGCGCGCGGCTGACTGTCGTCAAGGGACCTGACGACTCACGCCTCATTGTCTTTGAGCCAGTGGAGAACACTCATCTTCTTATGTCGTCTTACCGGCAGCTGATCAACGCCGCGCACCACCTTTTTGCGACGGGAGACGTTCGTTTATACCTGAAGGAAATCAGAGACGCCACCCATTCGGACGGAATAGCCCTCGCCAGGCGTACGGCGGATATGAAGGGGTTCGAGCTGGCTGAAAAGGTGGGTTTCATAATAAACGTGCCGCAGCTGCTCCTTGAAGATTTGCCGAGCCGAGATTTGATAAATTCACAAGGGTACCTTGTCGTTCCTCTGAAGGGACGCGATACGGTTACCAACGCGCTGATCGCGCTGAAACCCAACGAAGAGGCGATTGAAATATTCATCGTGGGCGCAAAGGTTCTTGAAGCCCACAATATCCTGCAAAGGGAAAACTATGAACTTCATCTTCAGAATGCCCGGTCTCTTGCCGAGGCAAAGCGTGCCGATGAGGCGACGAGGTCGAAGTCCGAGTTCCTTGCCAGCATGAGCCACGAAATACGCACACCGTTGAATTCGATAATCGGATTCGCAGACATAATTCATTCGGAGTCGAACGACCTGGCGGCCGGGCTCCTGAGTGAGTTCAGCGGGAACATCGTCGCCGCCGGCAAACATCTATTGAGCCTGATAAACGACATTCTTGACCTGACAAAAGTAGAGACTGGAAAAATGAAACTTGACCTGCAGGAGTTTTCACTCAACGAAGTCGTCGAGAGCATTAGGAGAATCCTAAAACCGCTTCTCGACAGAGGCCACGTAAGCCTGGAGACCCGAATCGAAGATGGCCTGGATGTCTTCGTCGCGGACACCGTGAAATTCAAGCAAATCCTATACAATCTCCTCAACAATGCCATCACCTACAGCCCACAGGGGAGCACCGTGAAGCTGGATATTGCCAGGTCGGCAGACGGAATCGAGATGAAGGTGATAGACACAGGTGCCGGCATAAAGAAGGAAGACATGGACAAGCTCTTCAGACCTTTTGCACAGCTCAACAAGAAGAACGGAGGAAGCGGACTCGGCCTCCTCCTGACGAAGCGACTCGTCGAGCTCCATGGAGGAGTGGTCTGGATGGACAGCGAGTACGGCAGGGGCACTACTGTCGTTTCATATCTCCCGAACTGTCCCGACGGAGCCCTCGACAGGAAACGACAGGAAACTGTTCCCGACGATGAGGGACAGGTGTTGTTTTTGACGACCGATGATCACCTGTACGAACTGATGGCCACCGTGGTAGATGGCATGGGATTTACGCTCACGAAGGTGGATCCGCAATCGGTCGGAGAGGTTGCCGCTTCGACAAACGAGAACACTGTCTGGGTAATAGACGCCTCGCCGGAGAATCTGAACGGCGACATACTTTCGGCCTTCAAAGATGCATCCAAAGTTCTGCTTCTCACCGAACCCGAGGAGATAAGGTCCATCTCGGATCTGTTGTCCACCGGGCCTTTCGGAATCGAATACGAGAGCAGGGTGAGCTTCATCGACCGAAGGAATTTCACGAAGAGTGAATTGCTGGCGGAATTGAGCACAGCCGGACATTAGAAGAACCGGCAGCGAATTTAAGCCCCCTCGAGCTGGTGCCGCCCGTTTGTGCGCCGGGTGGCGCCAGCTTTCCTTTTTATGAGTTCATGAACAAGTTCTTTCGCATCGAAGCAGTACTTCCCGGCTTCGACTGCCGAGGATATTCGGGCATAAATCGGATAACTGACCCCGCACCCCGCCATCAAAACCCGTGCGTCTTTCCTGTTAAACAGGTTATCCCGTCCGCCGGAATATCTCAACTCGCCCTGTGAAAGCATCAGTATCTCGTCCGCAAACGGGAGCAGGAAATTCAGATCGTGCGTGACGATAACGACTGTTTTTCGGAGGCCCTTCGCATGAGAAATCAAACTACCGAGATAAGCCTTTTCGCGCTGAGACAGTCCGGCTGTGGGCTCATCCAGCGCAAGAACCGGCGTGTCCATCGCCATTGAGCCGCCGATAGCTACAAGCCTCCTCAGGGCATAGTTGAGCGAGAGAGGATTCACTTGCAGGTAGTTCTCAAGATGGAGAATCTCCGACACAACATCGACAAGTGAGCCGTCGCCCATTATGTTCTCGCTTCCAAACCGCAATTCCTTCATCACCGTGGATGCGAACAGCTGGTCGTCCGGGTTCTGAAAACTGAGTGCGCAATAGCGCGCCAGCTCGCTGACCCTTTTGTCCCTCGTGTTTACGTCTTCAAGCCGCACGTCGCCTTGCGTCGGCTTGAGAATTCCGTTCATCAGTTTCAAGAACGTACTCTTACCCGAGCCGTTATGCCCTACCACAAGCGCAACCGAACCCGGGCTTATCTCGCACGAAACATTCTTCAACGCAGTCTTTGACGGATATGAGAACGACACTCCATCGTAGACAATCTTCATCGAATCCCTCGCAGTGCAGCAATAGCAGATTTATAACTCAATTCGTATCGCTTCGTACTGTCCTCCATGTCAGGATGCTTTTCTTTCACGGCTTCGGAAACACATCTGGTCCATGCGGGGAGCTCAACATGCTCTTCTATTCCGGGCTCAAGTATGCGCCCGAAAGCACCGTCGGCTATGACCTCGCCTTCGGACAGGACGACGACTCTGTCTGCTACCTTTAGAGTAAGGTATGGATCGTTTTCCGCAATAAGCAGGGCTATTTCTTTCTTTAGTTCTGCAAGGACATCGGCCAAGTGAGCAGCGCTCTCCGGATCAAGCTGGCTGATTGGTTCGTCGAGGATGAGCAGTGCGGGTTTCATGGCAAGGGCGGTCGCCAGAACAACCTTCTGCTTCTCGCCGCCGGACAGTTCGAGAGGATTGCGGTCGGCCAGATGCCCAATTCCGATCCTTCCCAGTGCCTCTTCGACTCTCCGAATAATCTCGTCTCGCGGCAAACCTTTGTTTTCACAGGGAAAAGCGACCTCCTCAAAAACTGTCGAGCGAAGATACGTTATCTGTGCATAGAAATTTTGCATGACTATAGCGGTGCCCCCGTTCGAAGCGGAGTCTACCTTCCTCATGATCTCCCCGCTTGTTACCGCCGCCGGATACGACGCAAGAGAATCTGCAGCGGCCAGACAAAGCGTAGATTTGCCCGCGCCGCTGAGCCCGCTCACCACCAGGCTCTCTCTTTCGTTTATTTCAAGGTCGATGTGCTTCAACGCCGGAGCGGAACCTTCCGAGTACGCGAGCGAGAAATCCATGAAAGATATGAGCATCAGGCGAAAAGTCTCCGCAGCGTGATTACTACAACGGCAGCCAGGAGGATTCTGCCGGTTATCAACCCCGTCCTGTCGACTTCGATTTTGACAAGAGGTGTCGCCTGCCCGCGCAGCACACCCTTCTTCCCGGAGAAATTCGTCGCCTGCAATGCTATGCCCCTGTCGAGACTTTCGGCAATGTACGAATAGGAAAGCGGTACGAGAAGAGGAAGGAGATATTTGGCCCGCACAAATATGTTCCTCGTCGTATCCAGCCCGCGGGCCGATTGCGCAATGTAGATTTTCTGAAGCTTGTCCCGCATCAAATGAACCATGGCGACCGAAAGAAGATAGATATAGACGAATCGTCTGTCCATTCCTTCCGATATCAGATATTCCGATATCGTTTCCGATTTAACTCTTGAGAAGAAGAACCCGATGGATATCACGATCAGCATCAGTCTGACCGCCACTCGGGACGCGAACAGAAGACCGTCATCCTTGAACTTCAGGGGACCGAGAGCGAATACGACATTGCCTGTAAAGAACATTCCGTTTACGAAGAACCCTATCAGTATAAGCGGGAGTACGAATTTCAGGAAACCGCGATAAATCTTCTTCCGGTCGGGAGAGAGCGCAGTGACGACCATCAGCCCGGCAAGTAAGGGTAGCTGCCACTCCAGTTTGAATCCGAACGCCGCCAGCACTATACTCAAAACGAGATAATGATAGAATGGGTTGTAATTTCTTGTGAAGGAATCAGGTGTTGGCATATCCCGGTAAACGAAGGAGGATGGAACGCGGAATTCTCGTCAGCAAGAAATACACAATCAAGTAACTCACGGCCTTGTCGACCGGATCGGCAGCCAGCCCCTGGAGGAACGCGCTCTGGATAATTGATTTACCTATCGCACGGAAGTAGAGAACGAGAAAGTCGGTGCCACCCATAGTCACGCCGCCGAACATAAGCGCGGAAATGGGCGCTGACGCGACCGCGCTCAGCACACCCTGTATTAGCCCTGCCGGAAGAGCCGAGTACCATCGCTTGAACACTCCAATCCGTGCTACAACGCCACTGAAGGCTCCGATGACCAGCGTGACGGGAATGAAAAAGATAAAAGCATAATTGAAAAAAAGACCGAGAGTCAGATTGGCAAACGCTCCGGTCAACATGCCCGCAAGGGGTCCTACGATACAAGCGATTAGTATTGTCCCGATCGAATCAAGGTAGAGCGGAAGCTTGATCAGTTGAACTGCCTGTCCGACAACAATATTCAGTGCGACTCCGAAGGCAATGAGGGGTATCGTTGTCGCGTTGACCTCGCGTTCGAGGACCGAGACCTTTTCAGCCATACATTTCCCGCATCGCGGCATTCAGCCTACCGATCTCGGAAACGGGCGAAACCAGGCCGATCTCGGTAATCACCGCCGTTACCAACCCGCCGTCCACCTTGTCGAAATAGAAATTCCTCACTTCGAGTTCCGGGTTGGCAAAGATCTCGTGGGCGCTTTCCTCTTTGTTGATGAAGGTGTTCGCACTCTTTTCCGGGTCATACTTCAAAACGCTGGTAACCGCATAAAACTTCTTCTTCGCGATTGCGCATGCCGCCGCCAGCGGGTATGAGCCGATTTTGTTTATGAGAGTTCCGTCCGATAGGATTGCGTCTGCCCCGACAAACGCGGAATCGATAAACGTCATGAAGGCCCCAATGGAGGCATCCGAAACCAGAATCGGCCTGTGCCCCATCTTCCTGAGCGCGCGAGCGGACTGCCTTCCCTCAAAAAGCGGCCGCGACTCCATCACGTAGATGGTCGCAACCTTCCCCTGTTCTGCCGCAAGCTCGAACAGCCTGATTACAAATTCGCTCTGGCTCAGAGTAGCATAGACTCCGGCGTCAGCGACCAGCTTCGAGGCATGTTCGGCAGTCCTCAACGACGCCTCACCTACCTTGCGAAGGAGCGAGTCGAGATACGAACACATCTCCTCCGGCTTCACTTTGTCGGATGCGGAGACGACAAGCCTGCAGATATTCGACAGAGCCGACATTTGTGATTGGGCATTGGATAGATTGGTTGCCAGGGACTTTAGGTCGCGAAGGAAGCTTTCGCCCTCGCAATTCTCCATGCTGAAATCGTAGAGCAAGCCAAGCGTGTCTTTCAACACCTGTTGGGCGCTGGAGACATTGTCTGTAGCTATGCGATTCGCACGTTCGAGATACTCTGTCTTCATTGGACTGCAGAACAGTTTAAAATTCCGACGAGAAAATTGCAATCGACTGAGGCCGTGAATCGGATTGCACCGCACAAGACCGCGATTTAATGCCGCATCATAAAATGATGGTAGTCCAATGTCGCGGGACGTCCCCTCCGGAACTTATGAATCTGTTTTCCGTTTATTATTAGTTTCACATGGTACGTAACCCACCAGGAGGCAATACAATGAGTGATTACAAATATATAATCGTCGGTGCAGGAATGACCGCGGATTCAGCGCTGAAAGGAATCAGAGAGACCGACAATTCCGGCTCAATCGCGGTATTCGGAGAAGAAAAGGATCCGCCTTATAACCGTCCGCCGCTTTCCAAAGGGCTATGGAAAGGCGATCCCATCGAATCGATCTGGAGAGGCGGCGAATACAAGAATGTCGACTTCTTCCCGTCGACGCGTATCACCTCCCTGGATTTATCGCACAATACCGTCAGAAGCCCGGACGGTAAGACGCATCGTTACGAGAAACTCCTGCTCGCGACCGGCGGCAGGCCGACGACGTTCCCGTTTGGCGGAGAGAATGTCATCTATTTCAGGACACTTGAAGACTACAGAAGGCTTCGGTCGTTAACCGAGCACGGCTCCGAATTTGTTGTGGTCGGGGCTGGTTTCATCGGCTCTGAAATTGCAGCGGCTCTGGCAATGAACGGAAAGCGTGTTACGATGATATTCCCGGACGAGGGGGTCGGAACCCGAATGTATCCAAAGAGCCTCGCTTCCTTCCTTGTTTCATACTACAGGGAAAAGGGGGTCAACATACTTAATGATGACTCGGTAAGAGGAATAGAGAGGAAGGACGGCGGGGTGACAGTAATAACGGAAGGCGGAGAGCAGATTTCCGCGGACGCAGTCGTCGCAGGCCTGGGCATCACGCCTAATGATGTGCTTGCAAGAATCGCCGGACTTCAAACGGACAACGGTATTATAGTGGACGAGATGCTTAGGACAACGACTCCCAATGTCTACGCAGCCGGAGATGTCGCTAATTTTCACAATGAATTGCTCAACAAGCGCATGCGGGTAGAACACGAAGACAATGCGAACACCATGGGGGTAACTGCCGGACACAACATGGCCGGACTGTCTGAACCTTATCGGCACCTTCCCTTCTTTTATTCCGATCTTTTCGACCTCGGTTATGAGGCAGTCGGAGAACTTGATTCGAGACTCGAAACATTTGAAGACTGGGATGAAGAATTCCAGAAGGGAGTGATTTATTACCTTCGGGAGGGGTACGTTAGAGGTGTACTATTGTGGAACACATGGGGGAAAGTCGGTGCGGCACGTGAAATAATCGGTTCGGGAAAGAGGCATACCAGAGGTTCGCTGAAAGCCTTAATCAGTGAATAAATACACATAAAAAACCCCGCCGAAGCGGGGTTTTCAACGTCGCATGTATTCCTAATTGCAATTACTTCAAGAGCACCATTTTCATCGTTCTATCGAAATTCTTCGCACTTATTCTGTAGAAGTACACGCCGCTTGCTACCTGCTCGCCCACGTTGTTCCTTGCATCCCACGTTACCTGATAGGTGCCGGGCACATAATTATCGCTCGCCAGCACTTTCACAAGCTGTCCGATGGAATTGTAAACAGATACATTGACCATTCCCGTCTTCGGTACCGAGAAGTTAATAGTCGTCGTCGGGTTGAACGGGTTCGGATAGTTCTGCTCAATGGCGTACGTCGTGGGGACCTTGTTGCTGACCACTTTCACACCTGTAACGATGCCAAGGGCTCTTTGCAGAAGAGCGAAAGTATATTTCGCGTTGTGAACTCCATAGCTGCCGTCTTTCAGTACCAGCCGGTAATCCCAATAAGCGCCGAGCTGATTCTGCGTAAGGGCCTTGGCTCCGCTGGTGCTGATCGTGCCGCTGACAAGCGAATCCGGCAGCGCGGCAGCCAGCTTTGCGAGGAGAGCCTCGACTTCTGTCTGGACACCCGGGATCGGTCCGCCGTTCGCGATGCCTGCATAGTCATACGGGGCGGGAATCTGATCGAAATCGGTGATCGGGCCGTGGCAGGACTGACACACGGTGGTGTTGTCCGTAGTGTCTCCAAGGGCATCCGGGCCGCTCATCTTCCATGTGTGGCCGCCGAGCGTCGTTGCAGCATTCGCGTCAAGAGTATCTGTGGACATGTGGCACGTCACGCATGCGTCCGAAAGCTGGGTATGCGTGGTCAGCCCGGTGATTGAGCTGTCACCGAACGTGTAACCGTCTTGTCCAAAGAACATGTCTGTCTGTGGACCGTTATGAGGCCCGAAATATTTCTTATACCCTGCCGCAACCGCAGAGTTCACAGAAGTTCTTGATCTGTGGCAGTTCATGCAGAGCTGACCTACTCCGCCGCCCGGGATTACGAAGCCATTTGCCAGAGGCGCAGCCGAAACCTTCCTCAACTGATAAGGATTCGTGGCATCGTGCGGATTGTGACATCCGGTGCAAGTCAAGGGAATTCCAGCATAGGAAGATTGTGAAAGTTGGCCGTTGCTTGCATAGTCCGCAAAACCAGCGCCGTTGTGACACTGAGCGCAAGAGGATGAGTTCGGAGTCGGAGCATCTTCGACCTGGATAGCAGTCATTCCGCTGTCGTGCGGGCTGCTCGTCCACTCTCTTCCTATCGCATGGTGAGGCGGTGCGTCATGGCACTGCATACACACTGAAGCGTTCAACGATACGGAAATCTTTGAGGGGTCTCCCCAGTGCTCGCTTCCCGGACCGTGGCAGCTTTCGCAGCCGATGGTCCCCAGTTGCGCAAGCTGAGCGGAGGTGTGATAAAGGTGAGCAAAGTTTGAGTCGGCGAGAGGTGGTGCCGGGAAGGTCCAGCCGACTTGGTTTGCGACTGCCGCGAAGTTTCCGTTCGCCGCGCCTGGGTTGTATCCGGTCGTATGGCACTTGATGCAGTAACCTGCATATGCATTCCCCGCAGGGTTGTGCCCGTTGAGACTCTCCTTAAAGAAGGAAGCATGCGCAGTATTCATCCAGTGTGAATAATCCGCAGTCGGGTCGAGACCTAATCCAGTCAACGCTCCCTGGTGACAGACGCCGCATTGCGGGACCGTAGCCGTCGCGCTGTCGTTCGTCACTATTCCCATAGAGCCGACCCCGACATAATCTGCAGAGGTTATCACGGTCGAAGCCTGCGAAGTCCCCCCAGCGGTCGTGATCTGAAGATTAATCGTATACTCGCCAGTCGTATCGACTGTGATCGTCGTAAATGGAGCGGATGCGCTGTCTATAGCCGCATGTCCACCAACCGGATCAACAACCGACCAAACCACTGACTGAATTGGATTCCCAGTAGAATCGATAGCCTGAAGAAAAACTCTGGTCTTCTCCCCGACGGTCTTCAAGCCCGTTGTCGCATACATCGCATTCCCAGCCGCTCCATATTGCTGAGTCAAAGTATAGGGTGTCATCCCCACTACCTGAATGCCAGCCTTCGGTGCTGCTGTTTGTGAGTAAGCCAATCCAGCTGCGAGGAATACAATCACAAACATGGTAGAAATTTGTTTCCTCATAGCTAATTCTCCTTTTCTAGTGCTTTTGGCGTGAAACAGAAAACCCTTGAATAGATTTCCTATCTGTATCTACAACTCGAATGCCAATCACCACCACCAAAACCCTTCGAAATTTCCGGAAACAAGCCATTTGTGACTCTTCCGGAAGTATTCGTCAAGAAAAAAGGTCCATCCTCCTCCCAGTCCGAGGGCATTTTGGGACACCATTACCAACAACTTCTGCAAGTAATCAAGATTCCTTGGACCATGAAATAAGGAAAGACCACGCCCAATTCAGAGCCGTATCGTGACAAAGGGAGAGACAATGAGCTGTTAACATGCCGTTGCAGGCGATGTAGGATTGCACCGCCTGCAACAACCCCGGATTTACTTCATCAACATCATTTTTCGGACTTGAGCAAAGTCCCTGGTCACTAACTTGCAGAAGTAGACCCCGCTCGAAACCATCATACCGGAAGAGTTCTTTCCGTCCCACGTTACTTTGTACGTACCTGGCGCGAAGTAGCTGTCCGCCAGAGAGGCAACTTCCTGGCCAACAGAATTATATATGATCAGCTTCACGATCCCTGATTTCGGTACGGAGAAGTTTATCGTTGTGGTGGGGTTAAACGGATTCGGGTAATTCTGGTCGAGGGCGTAAGCACGAGGAATCTTGTTTGTAACAACTTCGACCCCGGTTAGAGTGCTCAGCGCACGCGTCAGAACCGCAAACGTGTACTTCGCATTATGGACACCGTAGCTTCCGTCATTCGCGACGAAATAATAATCATAAACGGCTCTCAGATAGTTTGGTTTCCCCGCAATCGAAGCTGAATCCGTGGCGACTGCCCCCGTGGCATCCTTCGGTAACATGGCCGCCAGTTTTGCGAGCAACCCTTTCACTTCTGTCTGCACACCTTCCGTCTTCCCGTTGCCGTCGTAATCGTCCGCTGCCTGGATGTCGTCAAAGCTTGCTATCGGGCCGTGGCAGCTCTGACATACTGCAACGTTATCAACAATATTCTTCCCTGTGCTGTCTGGGCTGCTCATGTTCCACGTGTGACCGCCGAGAAGATTAACCATATTCCCCGCTGCCGTAGACATGTGGCACGTAACGCAGGCGTCTTCCAACTGCGTATGAGTTGAATTTCCTGTTATAGAGTTGTCGCCGAACTGATACGCATTTTGTCCGAAGAACATGTCGGTTTGGGTGCCGTAGTGTGGACCGTAGTGACTCGCCCATTTCAGCGTGTAGGCATTCGCATTCCTTCGGCCCTTGTGACAATTCATACAGAGCTGTCCGAGACCGCCACTGGCTATCTTATATCCGTTCATCAGACTGTCTGCAGTGACCTTCCGCAGCTGGTGTGGGTTCTGGTCAGAGTGCGGATCGTGGCACGATGCGCAACCTATAGACATCGTCGCCTGAGCTCCGGAGATTGTCTGCGAGGAGGCGGACAAATAGAAACCTGTGCCGTTATGACACTTTGCACAGGAGGCGTTGTTCACTCCCGGATATTCTACCTGTACAAGATTCTTTCCATGACTGCTTGTTGCATACTGCCTGACGACCATATGGTGCGTTGGTGCGTCGTGACACTTAGCACAGACTTTGACGTCCATAGATATGCTAATCCGGTTGCTTCCCAACTGACCGTTGTGCTCGCTTCCCGGCCCGTGGCAGTTCTCGCATCCGATTGTGGCAAGCTGTGCGAGCTGATGCGAAACATTGTTAAGATGTGTGAAATTTGTGTCGACATATGCCGACGGGAAAGTCCAGCCGGACTGAGCCTGGACGTCGTCGAATCCACCATTGTTCGCATTCAAATCGTATCCGGTTGTGTGGCAAGTGACACATCTTGATGAGTAGTGTGTCTGCCTCGGATCAGTTCCGTTGATTGCATTCTGGAACATGACTGCATGGGGCGTCTCCACCCAATCCTGGACCATCGGAAGGTGACAGAGCCCGCACTTCGGGTCCTGGATCGAAGCTCCTCCTCCTCCCATGAAGCCCACCCCCTGATAGTAAGCCGATGTAATTGTGTCCGAAACGGACGAGGTCCCACCTGAGGTGGTGATGCTCAGCCGCACGACGTATTGTCCGTTCGTATCCACTTTCATTGTCGTGAATGGGACATTGGTGCTGTCGATGGTTGTCGTTGATCCCGTTGGTTTGTTCAGCAACGACCACGTGACAGCGGTGATCTGTCCGCCACTTAAATCCGCCGCTGACAAGTAAACAACCGAGCCTTTACCGACTGTCCGCAATCCCGATGTCGTCGTCCTTGTCCCCTGAGATCCATAAACCTTTGAGAACTGATACGAAGACATGCCAACCACCTCGATCTTGGGAATTGGCGTCTGCGAAATCGCGGCACCTGCGGTTAATAAGGCCATGGTGAAGAAGGTAAAGAATTTACCCATGGTGATATCTCCCTTTTAGTTTGCTTACCTGAGGTTTCTTAACAAAGCTCCCTGACTAGAGCTCCATGGTAAGAGTGCAATTAAGGTGCCGCAAGATCGGAGGGTAAGCGTTGCCCAATAGAAAAATCAGCCATCTAGTTGACGAGCATTCCCCTATGTCCCCTTCAAAACGGCTTACTTCAGGCACTTTTTACCCCACGGCGGGCAATTTTAGACAAGTGACCCTCCTTCCGCTTGTCTCTTTCAAGATCCGGAAGGAGGATCGCCTTGCAACTTAGTACAAGAACATCGGCTTGTTGAGAAGATGGGCAACTTTCGGCTTGTATTCTCCTTCGTCGTACAACTCGGCGACATCAACCCTCTTCAATCCGTTCGCAATGGTATCGACAGGTATGTGCGTATACTTACCTTCCCTTAATGCGACCAACTGGCCGTAGTGTTTCCTTATCACCAGATCTGTGGCGAGGTTGGCATAGCTTATCGCCACCATTCTATCGAGAGCGTCCGGCTCGCCGCTTCGCATCAAGTAAGCGACCTGCTGATAGATAATATCGGATCCCGTTATTTTCTTAAGCGCTTCTCCTGTAAGTGCACCGATACCCCCAAGTTTCTTATGGCCATAGGCATCGGCCTGCCCGTACTCCACTATCTTGCCGCCCACCATCTGGGCGCCTTCTGAAATTGTCATGATCGCGTAGTCGCTTGGATTACGTTTCTTGTCCTCAGTGAGAAGCTGCGCCAGTTTCTCGGGATCGAACGGCACTTCCGAAATGACTGCGCGGTCGACGCCGGCAAGGTACGCGGAGATCAGAGAGGTCTCACCGGAATTCCTGCCGAACAGTTCCACCACCGCTATGCGTTCATGCGAACCCGCCGGGGTTCGAAGTGCTGTAATGAAGTTCACGCTTCGCGTGACTGCAGTCGAAAACCCGATGCAATAGTCCGTTCCGTACACATCGTTATCCATTGTCTTGGGAATTCCTACGACGGGGTAGCCTTCCCTGTGAAGCCGGAGACCATAGCTGAGGGTATCGTCTCCTCCAATAGGGAGAAGGGCATCGATTTTCAGCTTCTCCAGGACTTTCAAGACATGAGGCGTGAAATCGAGGGTCGCCCCTTCTTCCTTCTTCTGATTGCTCGGATCCCTGAGAAACTCCGGTACATCCTTCGGCTTGACCTTTGACGGATTGGTTCGTGATGTGTGAAGGAAAGTCCCGCCCGACCTGTCAACCGTTCGTGTGTTCTGTTTGTTCAACTCTACAATCCAATCATCATTCTTCTCGGCGGAATCAAGATTGTAATTCAAAAGGCCTGCCCACCCGCGCCTTATCCCGACCACCTGAAGGCCCGCATCTTCCGCACGATATACGGCAGCCTTTATGCAGGGGTTCAATCCGGGTACATCACCCCCGCCCGTGAGAATACCGATTCGCATACAGTTACTCCTTTTGGTTGTATTGTCTCGAGAGAAATTTATCAAGAATGGCGGCAACTTTAAAGTTCAACCGATCATTCCTCATCTAATATTCAGGACAACCTTCCTATCGTACTCAGAATTGAATAGCGGCGAGGAAATAAGGAAATCGGCCGACGCCCTGTTCGAGGCGACAGGTATATTCCACACCACTGCGATCCGAAGGAGAGCCTTCACATCCGGATCATGCGGCTGGGGCTCGAGAGGGTCCCAGAAGAAAATCAGCACGTCCACCTTGCCCTCGGCAATTTTAGCTCCTATCTGCTGATCGCCGCCCACAGGACCGCTCATCATCCTCTTGATCTTGATCTTCAACGCATCAGACAACATCTTTCCGGTTGTCCCCGTCGAATACAGCTCGTGAGTCTTCAGAACATCAACGTTGTACTTCGCCCACTGCAGCATTTCTTCCTTCTTGTTGTCGTGGGCCACGAGGGCAATCTTCTTCCTGGGTTGCATTTTGATATCGATGTTTCGCATGTGTTTACCTCGATAAAGTGGGGATCTTCTTTCGCGGAGCAGTGGTCAATTAGCAAACCATCTCCTGGTTCAAGATAAAAAAATCTGGCCCCGCATTCCAGAATTGACAATCTTCCAAATGCGGGGCCTTGAAATATCACGATGTCCGATTTGTTCCGGCAGCTCGCCGCGCCTGTGGAATCGGGGCGCTGATTCCCGCGGCTTCTGCACGGACCGGATTACTGTTTAAAATCCTCCGTTATGTCCTTCTTCAGGCTGTTTGAGTAAACCTTGAATGAATTCACGGGCACCGTGCCGTTGGATTCCAGCTTGATCAACAGCTTGTTCTTCCACATAAGGCTCAACAGGTGGCTCGGTCTTCCCTCTCTTAAGTACGAGGCAAGATAAGGGTGGACGATAAACTTCAATACCTTGCCGTGGCCCTCGGACTTGTATTTATTGATCCAGCCGGTGATCTCGGTCAACACGGTCGCCCGGCTCTGAACAATCCCGGTTCCGGCACAAACCGGACAGGTTTCGCTGAACGACTGCATTATATTCTGCCGGATACGCTGTCTGGTGATCTGCACGAGTCCGAATTCGGTCATCGGAAGTACGGTGGCCTTCGCACGGTCTCTCCGGAATTCCTTGCGGAGCTCCTCGTATACCTTTCGTTTGTTTCTCTCGTCCTCGAGGTCGATGAAGTCTATGACGATTATTCCGCCGATGTCTCGCAGCCGCAGCTGCCGAATGATCTCGCGCGACGCTTCAAGATTTGTCCTGAGTGAATTCTGTTCCTGTTCTTTGCTCGCCGCGTATCGGCCGCTGTTTACGTCAATTACGGTCATCGCTTCCGTAACGTCGATCACCAGATACCCGCCGGTCTTCAGCGGCACACGCCTGCCGAGCGACTCCTGCATATCCTTCGCCACTCCGAATACGTCGAAGATCGCCTGCTTTCCGCGGTAGAATTCTATCTTGTCCACCAGTGTCGGAGCAAACCACTTTACGTAAGTCGTGATTTCCTTGTAGAGCCTTCGCGAATCGACGACGACCCTCTGCACCTCGTTGTTGAAAAGGTCCCTTATGACGCTCGAGACCGTCGATAAATCTTTATAAAGAAGAATCGGCGGCTGTTCGGTCTTCACGCTCTTCTCGATCTCTCGCCAGGTCTTGACCAGTTGCTCGAGATCGTTCTTCAAAAGCTCTTCCTCTTTGCCTTCAGCCACAGTCCTGATGATAACGCCGAATCCCTCCGGCAGCAAACTCCTGATTATGCGGCGAAGCCTTTTCTTCTCCCTGAAATTGTACAATTTCTTGGATACCCCGATGCGGCCGTCAAATGGGAGAAGAACCAGGTACCGTCCCGGAAGTGAGACTTTACTCGTTACCCTGACGCCCTTTTTCCCGACGGGCTCCTTCGTAACCTGCACGATGATGCTCTGATCCCGGTCAAGGTGGATTTCTCTCTGTGGGGGGCGCTGAGGTCGCTGCCCCGGTTGAGGCCGTGGACCGTTTTGGGGTCTGCCTTCCCAGGAGGGATAACGCGACGGCTGCCCGCCCCCGCCGGGACCGCCTTCAGAAACCTTCGCGGCTACTTCCGTGTCATCATCTTCGTCTTCGTCTATCTCAGAGTCTTCCTCCCCGATTAAAGAGGAATACTCGTCTATATTCGGATCGACATCAGAGAAATGTAAAAACGCGTCTTGCTTATGCCCTATATCGATGAACGCAGCGCGGATACCGGACATAACCCTTGCAATCCTGCCGAGGTATATGTCTCCAACCATCCGCTCTTTTCCGGGCGACTCAACGAAAATCTCCGCCAGCTTTCCGTCTTCCGTAATGGCGATCCGGACCTGGTCGGCGGTTTCATTGATTATGATCTCCTTTTTCATAAAGGCCTGCTCTACTCTGTTTGATTGGAGATCGATCCGGACCGTCAACCGGAGGTCTACCCTGTACCACTAAGCTCCGATTCGTCAACAAATTGTAAGAGTGCCCATACTGACGGCCCCTGGGCGGACCGTCTGCTTCCGTTACATTTTTCGTCACCGGTCTGC
Organism: Bacteroidota bacterium; assembly: GCA_021825585.1. Taxonomy (GTDB): domain Bacteria; phylum Bacteroidota; class Ignavibacteria; order Kryptoniales; family JAKASW01; genus JAKASW01. The sequence goes on from JAKAGT010000012.1 coordinate 79,265, forward strand.
CGCTCAAACTTTCTCCGAACGTCGCGGAGGTGAGAGCTGAACTGGTCGACGCAAAAATCAAACACAAAAAAGGGGGAGTGAAGTTTCCACCGGGAAGCGCCGCCCCGGCAAATCCGCCGCGCGGGCACCCGAACACCCTCCCCAGATCACCCAAAACACTCTTGCCAAAACTCCGGATACAGTCTTTATCGACTCCAATAGTTTTGAAGTTTAGTTTTGAAAATTGATCCGACAATTGTCGGTATAGGATTGTTATCTCCCAAAAAGCCGAGAACAAGTATCGTGCGAATAGTATGGTCGCCAGGCAACTTATTGTCACGCGCCCTGAACGGTCCTCCTCCAACCTCTGGCCTGCAACGCCGTAACTACCTAACACGCACCATTCCGATAAATTATAAATAAGATACACACACAATCATCCCGAAAAATGACGTATCACCCTCGGGGTGTCACAAACGAAGCTGCAAAAAAGTCGAGGTCAAGCTTACTGTGTCACACGGTCAGTACGCTTGCCGTTGCTTCCTTCCGGACCTGGCGGGGTTCGGCAACCTTCCGTTGCACAGGACTTGACCTCTAAACCTCTTTCATAGCTTCCAGTAATTTAAGAACTCTACTGTGGAGCAGAGGGGGATCGAACCCCCGACCTCCAGAGTGCGATTCTGGCGCTCTCCCAAACTGAGCTACTGCCCCGCATCATCTTCGCGAGATTCGGAGAACGCTTGTTTTCTTCCGAAAAACGCACGGCTTACGATAACTCCACTTTTAATTTAACACTGTGTATAAAAGAGTGCAAATCACGATGGCCCGGCGAGTTCAGCCATTTCACCCCTGTCATCGCCGGCCTTTAAATTACACAACCCGGACAGAAACGTAACCGGAAACGATCCGATTATTCGGCAAGCCTTTTTCCCGGCACAAGGTAATTCCTGACATAATCGGAAACCGCCTCGTCGAGACCCGTTATCGGACTAGTATAACCGGCCCGCCTGATCCTGGAAATGTCCGCGGTGGTACGGTACTGATACTTGTCCCGTATCGTTTCGGGCATCTCGACAAACTCAACCTTACTCGGCATACCCAGTCCGTTGAAGATTGCCGAGGCAAGCTTGTTCCAGGTATTCGCTACTCCGCTGCCCACATTGAACAATCCCCCAACATTCTTGTTCTCGAGGAAGAAAAGCGTCATGTCGACGGCATCCTTCACATAAATGAAATCTCTGACCTGCTCGCCGTCCCTGTAATCTTCGCGGTACGATTTGAATAGCTGCATCTTCCCTGTCGTCTTGATTTGCTCGTACGCTTTGGCGACTACGGACCGCATGTCACCCTTGTGATATTCATTAGGACCGAAGACGTTGAAATACTTAATCCCCACGATCCTGTCGAAAAGACCGTGCCACAAGGCCCATTTGTCGAAGATCTGTTTTGAATATCCGTACATATTGAGCGGCATAAAACGGTCGATATGTTTTTCGTCGTCCGCGAATCCCTTGCTTCCGTCGCCGTAAGTTGCAGCGCTTGATGCATATATGAATCTCGAACCCTCATTGACTGCAACCATCGCAAGCTGCTTGGTATATTCAAAATTGTTCTGGATGAGATATGTCGCGTCACGCTCGACCGTTGAGGAACAAGCCCCCATGTGTATAATCGCTTCGATCGGTTCCCTGTCGGACCTCAACTTGGCGGCAAGCCTTTGGTTAATGGCGAGACTCAGGAACTCATCTTTTTCCATGTAGTCATGGAATTTTAGCGGCACAAGATTCTTCCACTTTTCGTCCGTCCCCAGGTTGTCGACCACAAGAATGTCGTCCTTGCCAAGTTGATTCAATCTCCAAATAATCGCGCTTCCGATAAACCCGGCGCCACCTGTTACAATAATCATCGATCTATTCCCTTTAGCTTATAGTTGTCTCAATCGCACCTTGTAAAATACTTACCGGGAAGCTGTTTGACAACACCTTTCAGCTCCAGGCTCAGGAGCTGGACTAGAAGGTCCGACGTCGTCATTCCCCCTTTTTCCGAAAGCACATCAATGTGACAGGGGTCTTCGGTTAAAATATCGTAAACCTTCTGTTCAAAGATCGTAAGCTGCACTTTGAGCTGAAGCTTCGGCTGGACCTTCAGTATCGATTTGAGTTTGTACCGAAGCTCATCGATTACATCCGAGACATCTTCGACCAGTTTCGCCTGGCCTTCCTTGATCAACTTGTTTGTGCCGCGGCTCTTCTTTTCGAGTATATTTCCCGGAACGGCAAACACTTCCCTGTTTTGATCGAGTGCCGTCCCCGCAGTTATCATAGCGCCGCCGTTTATGTCCGTCTCGACGAGAATGGTGCCGAGCGACATCCCGCTGATTATCCTGTTTCTGCGCGGGAAGTTCATCGCATCTGGTTTCGCACCCATGTAATATTCGGACACGAGACAACCGCCCGCGACTATTTCCTCCGAGAGCCTTCGGTTCTCAGCCGGATAAATGACGTCGACTCCGCTACCCAACACTGCAACAGTCCGCCCGCCTGATCGGACGGCCGCGGCATGCGCAACCGTGTCGATTCCCCGCGCCAGCCCGGATATGACCGTGATCCCCTGGCTGGCAAGTCCCGAGGCAAACTTCTCGGCTATGCGTCTTCCGTAAGCGGTGGGATTCCTCGTGCCTACCATCGCAACCGAGTATTTATCCGCGTTCGATATTGTCCCGCGAACGAAAAGGAATACCGGCGGATCGTATATTCTTTTCAGATTCTCCGGAAAATCCTTGTCCCAGAAAGTGACGATGCGTCCCCCGACCCTGTTCAGTTTCGAGAGCTGGGCCTGTACTTCCTCCTCATATTCGCCGCGCCCGAGGATTTTCCTTGCAGTGCCCCGGTCAATTCCCTCTACCGCAACCAGATCGCGTTCCCCGGCGCTCAGGACCGATTGTGGATCGCCAAAATGACTCACCAATGCCCGAAGCCTTGCGGCGCCGATGCCGGGTACCATCGACAAGCTCAGTAGCGCTCTGACATCCATACTTAGTCCATGCGGTTTTTGATCAGCCGATCGGGATGGCTATCGTGAACTTCGTCCCTTTTCCAGGTACAGATTCCACGAAGACTCTGCCGCCGTGGGCTTCGACGACCCGCTTTACTATAGTCAGCCCGAGCCCTGTTCCCTTCTCCCTGTGCGGCCCGCCGGTTTGCGCCTGTCTGTACCTGTCGAAAATATGCGGAAGCTCCTCGGCAGGCATCCCGATACCGGTGTCTTCTACATCCATTGCCGCATAATTTCCATTCAACATCGGAAGTTCGCCGTCGAAATGTTTTACATATGTTCGTACGGTCACCCTTCCGTTCTTCGGCGTAAATTTAATTGCGTTGCTCAACAGATTTGTGACAGCCTGGTCGATCTTATCGTTGTCAAACTCGCAATTCGGAATGTTTGCGTCTTCATCCACTATCAGCTCCAAACCTTTTTCACGTGCAAGCATCTTCAAACGGCCGACAGCGCCTTCCACTACGACATTGAAGTCCCCGGGCTGCTTGCTCAGCTGTACTTTTCCCGCCTCGAACTTTGCAACGTCCAGGATATCATTTATCAAACCGAGCATTTTATGGGCATTCTTCAGCGCGGTCGCCAGTAAATCCTTCACTTCTTGAGAGTGGTTATCGAACTCCCCCTTTTCTCCCAACTCGAGTACACCTATGACCACCGACAGCGGACTTCGGAGGTCGTGAACCAGCATCGACTGAAAATCGGCCTTCAACTGTTCTACCCTGCGTTCCGCCTTGGAAATCCGCAGGATGGAATTGACCCTTGCAATAAGCTCATCCTGCTCGATCGGCTTGGTCAAATATTCGTCGGCGCCGAGAGCAAAGCCCTGTTCTATGCTCTTTGCGTCTTTGGAATTCGCGGTAAGAAATATCACGGGGATATCTCTGGTTATCTCGTTCTGGCGCAGGTGCTTCAGCGTTTCAAAACCATCCATGTCAGGCATCGCGACGTCGAGAATAATAAGATCGGGATGCAGCATGGCGCTTTGCGTCAGGCACTCGGTCCCGCTGGACGCGGTTACAACGTCAAACCCACGTCGCTTCAATAACCTGTCCAGCAGAATCAGATTGTCCACAGCGTCGTCCACGGCTAGGATTCTTTGTCGCTCTTCCATTTCCTTCTCTGAATGAATTTGTTAACCTCGCGCAGGATGGCCTCTCTCGTCAACCCTTCCTTGCGGACAATGTCCTTAGCATTCGACGTCAGAGCTGCACGCTCCTCATCTGTCACTTCCTTCGCAGTCAGGACTACGATGGGAATGTCCCTCATTTTCTCGTCACCGTACATCTGCTCAACGACGTCGAATCCGTCCGTGCCGGGCATCAGCAGGTCAAGGAAGACAAGTGATGGCGCCGTCCTGCGAAGGAGGTTCATGGCCTCAGCCCCGTTTTGCGCCGTGAGAATTTTGAACCTGCTCTTCTCAAGGAGATTCTGGAGGAACGCGGTAAACTCCACGTTGTCATCGACTACGAGTATCTCTCCGCCGGCTGTACCGGTGTACTTCCGTACCACGGAGACTATTCTCTCGGCCTCTACGGGCTTAACGAGATAAGACTCTGCTCCGAGTGAAATCGCAAGAGCCTTATTATCCACGACGGAATGAATGATGACGGGGATGTTCTTCAATTCTTCGTCTGATTTCAGTTCCTGCAGTATCTGCCACCCGTCTTTCCTGGACATCATAATGTCAAGTATGACAAGAATCGGCCTGTAGCTCCTGATCGTGCCGATAGCCTCCTGGGAATCGCTCACCCCCAGGAATTCAAAGCCCTCTGCTACCAGGTAGTTTTTCAGAAGCAGGAGTACTTCCCGGTCGTCATCGACACATATCACCAGGTTGTTCGACCCGGGTGACATGGCAGGCAACGGCGGGGCCGGAATTTCCAACCGCACCTTTTCATCTTCAACCGGTCGATAGACTCTCGGGAGTGTCAATATGAATGTAGATCCCTCGCCTATCACGCTCTGGACTGCCAGATCGCCGCCGAGCAACTTGGCCAGCCTGCGTGATATCGTGAGTCCGAGTCCGGTTCCCCCGTGCTTTCGCGTGTTCGATCCGTCTACCTGTCTGAACTCCTCAAAGACAACCCTTGTATAATCCGACGGGATCCCTGGCCCGGTATCTTCGACGGCCACGGACACGGCATTCCCGTCGGGGGTTTTTGCAGTAACTCTGATCTGGCCGGCGTCGGTGAATTTCGCGGCGTTGCTCAGCAGATTTAGAACTATTTGTTTTATCCGCGCCGGATCGGAGAATACACCCGGCATGTCCGGTTCGATTTCCATTGTCAGCCTTACCGGCTTGTCGGACAACAACGGTTCGATGGTGGCAATCGCGTCCTTCAAGACATCGCCTATCTCGAACACTTCCGGAGTGATCGTGAGTTTCCCGGCCTCGATCTTCGACAAATCGAGAACATCACTTATCAAGGCGAGAAGGTTCTTCGCGTTGCGAAGGACGATCTCAAGTCCCTCTTTCTGCTCTTCAGTAGGCGGCTGAACATCGTCTGTCAGGATCAGGTTCGTGAATCCGATTATGGAATTAAGTGGGGTCCGAAGTTCGTGACTCATATTTGCGAGGAATTGACTCTTGAGCCTGCTCGCCTCTTCAAGCTGCTGGTTCACAAGGACCAGTTGCGCATTCGCTTCTTCAACCCATATCTTCGACATTCGGAGCTGTTCGTTGTAATCTTCAAGCTTCTGTGATTTATCGAAAATATCGGCGTATAAATAGGCGTTCTCAAGCGCTGCCCCAACCACACGGGAAACCATCAGGAAGAATTCCTTATCTGTTTCGACCAGCTCGACCTTCTCCCTGGATGCAACCAGCAGAAGCCCCTGCAGCTCCTTTCTTCCGATAATGGGAACGATAACCAACGAATGCATGAGCTCCTGACGCAAAGCCTTGAAGAGATCCGGTTGTTGGGCAGCCCGGGAAATCTCGGAAACCAGGACAGGTTCTCCGCGGACTATTGCCTCGGCAAAAACTCCTTCGCCCGGCGCAAGAATCCTCACCCTATTGTCTTCCGCGAACGACGAACTGAAACCGAGCGAAGCGGACAAGACTAGTTGCGCCGACTCACGGGCAGAAAGGTATATCGCAGCAGAGGCGACGTCATCGTAGTCCATCAGGATGGCAAGACTCTTGTTCAAGATCTCGACCACATCGAGTGCGTCTTTGACCGCCAGCGCCGTCCTGTTGATTACAGAAAGCCTTCTGTTCTGTTTCCTGATGGCGGATTCGCCCTTCTTCTGCTCAGTCACGTCCCTGTTAATGAACACTCTTCCGGTAGGACCGCCGTCGGAGCTTCTGACCAGCGCTATCGAAGAGTCGATATATAGCCGGCGTCCGTCTTTCGAGTAGTTAACGGCCTCACCCCGCCACAGGCCCTTGTTTCCCAGCTCAATCCGCATCCCTTCAGGCGATATTTTGCTGAAGCCGAACGGGATAACGTTCTCAAGAGGCAATCCGAGAACTTCGTCTTCCTTCCAGCCATACAACCTCTCCGCAGCCGGATTCCATGACGTGATCGTACCATCCTGGTCCGAAGCAATTATCGCATCGTTCACTTCTCCGAGCAGCATGGCCTGATAGGCAATCCTCTCCTCGCTCAATTTCCTCTCGGTGATGTCGGTGAATATGGCGACAGCTCCGTTGGAATCTCCGCTCGCTTCCAGGAGAGGCGCGGAGCTTATGGAAAGGATCCTGTCTTTCCCATGGCGAGTAATTGTAAACTCAAAGTTGTGGACGCTCTTTCCTTCCATCGCCGACAGCTTTATCGGATTCTCTTCGTCCGGGAGCCGTGTGCCATCCAGCTTCCTCATGTTGAGCGCTTCTGCGTACTCTTCAAACCCAACCCCGAGAATCTCCCTTATACCGAAGATTTCTTTACCCCCTTCGTTCATCAGAAGTATTCTTCCCTGCTTGTCTACAAGGGCTATTCCTTCAGCGGCACTTGAGAAAATCTTCTCAAGCTGATCGGACTGGCTGGTAATCCTCGCTGCCAGGTTCAGTCTCTGCATGCCGGCCGCCAGCTCGGAAGCCGCTACATCGACCATTTCCACCTCGTATTTCAGGTTACCCGAAGGCGCAACGGACACGTACTGCAGCACTCCGACAGCCTGCCCCGAACTGACAAGCGGGATGCTCACCAGCCCCTTTGCACCCCTGAAAGCAGGCTTGTCTTTCAAGTCCGCATACTCCGTTGCGGACAGCGATTCTGAGAGTGCGGGCCTGAGCGTATTCACGGCCCGCAGGGCATCGGATTCAAGTTCAAGTCTTCGGTGAAGGGGGACCACATTTTCCCCATCTCCCAAATTGGAATGAGCTATAACCTCGAGCGTCCTCATCTCTTCTTCATAAACATGCAATACAATCAGCGGAGCATTGATAGTCTCTGAAAGCAAATCTACCGCAGACCGGGCCAGGTCGCTGATCTTACCGCTGGTAATTGCGAGTTGGGCCATCCTGTAACCGCACTCTTTTCTCTTTTCCTCCCATTTCTTCTCGGTTATGTCTTCGCAAATGCCGACGAGTGCGATTACGCTTCCTTCCGAATCTTTGATGGAGCTCGCATTGAGATATATATAATAATCGGTGCCGTCTTTCCGCCGGTTCAGGACTTCGCCTTTCCAAATCCCGTTGTGCATGGTCTGGATATAGATATCACGCGCATTCGTATAGCCGAAGGCCGGCGACACGAGCCCCCAGAGGTTGCCGCCCGGCAGATCGTTCAGCGTGTAACCGAAGAGCTGTTCGGCGGCTGAATTCATGAATGTGATATAACCCTGTGGGTCGGTCAGGGTTATCGCCTGACCGGTGTTTTCGACGGCTGCGCTCAGCACCTTGTTGCGGTGCTCCAGCTCGGTCCTCCTCGTAATGTCGCGGAAAATCGTTATCCTTCCCCTTCTCTTGCCTTCGATTACAATCCGCGTAGAATTGAGCAAGGTTTCCTTCTTCTGTCCGCGTTTCGTCAGCACCCGCAGCTGGTACTCATTCTTCACCCCCTGGTCCACCTGCCGGCCATACTCCTCAACTCTTTCCCGATCAGCAGGATCGTAGAGCTCGAGGAAATGCCTCCCTTTCATATCGGACAGACCGTAGCCGAAATCTTTCTCAAAGGCGGGGTTGACATATACCGTCAATCCGTTCTCATCCACAATCCTCACCGGATCGGGGACCTCCTCGAGATACTGCTGGTATTTTTGCAGTTCCTCATTTGCTTTCTTCAGGTTCGCAGAACTGTGTACATACTCGCCGAATATCTCACCCACATCCACAAGGCTTCCTAATGCGCCGACTGCATAAGCCACCAGTGTCAACCCGATGCGGCTTGCCGATGGCGCATCGGTGAGCGTCACGGAAAAGGAGCCGATGAATTCTGCAGCGGCGAGGAGGAATAACGTAATCGTTATGGTATAATTGAAGAGCGTCGGATTGGTCAGATAGTTTCGGCCGGTCCCCACGAACGAGATGACAAACAAGCCCGAAGCTATCAAGGCGAGCGAATGGGAACTGAGTGCCAGAATCGTACCGCCGTTCTGAACTCCGCCTCGCAGCGTTAAGACGAGTAAAGACACGAGGACGGCCGCAATTACGACGCCGACTAATACATCCACAACGCTGGAATCCTGCCCGGGATGGAGCCACACAATCAAAGTACCAACGGCCAGTATGATGCCGAGCAAGAGCCGCCCTCCCTCCCATGCCAGGAGCTGGAAAGCAAAAGCCTGTTCCGCTACGCCGAAAATCCCTATATCCGATACAACGATGCCTGCAATTCTAATGAACCCACCGACGAGAAACGCGAACGCGACAAATTGAAGAAGCCTCTCCCTGTGCACGATGAAGCGCGAGAAGGCAAAAAGGGATATCGCCACCGAAATCATGTTTGTAATGAACACAGAATCGATGAACAGCCCTGAAGTCACCGTAGCATGGAGGGCACGTGCAAGCAACAGAACGATGACGACAAACGACCCAGCCCCGGCTACACCAAGGCTTAAGGAAAGGAGACGTTTACTTTTTTCCAATGATCTCTCCGGAACTTCCGAGGCTATTCGCTGCGACAGGATTGAAAAGACAAATGATCTTCAATCGACTCCCTGAAATGCGTAAATCAAAAGGGCCTTATGAGGTATCCGTCCGCCATCACTGCACAGCTTCAATTGAAGCTGTCTCCATGATTGCTTCCTTCGACAGCTTCGCGACGGCCGTCCGATCGTCCTCCGCAATCAGGAGGAATCTCTTCATCGCCGTTTTCGGACTCTGGCGACCTTCTGCACAAATCTAACAACCTCCAGGGCGTGGGATTCCGCCTCCGCCTGCGAGGCGGCCTCTGCAATAACCCTGATTATGGGCTCCGTATTCGACTTTCTCAGATGAATCCAGTAATCCGGTGCGTCGATCTTCAGCCCATCATCTGTGTTCAACTTAAAACTGGAATACTCCTTCTTGATTGCGCCGATTATCTTGTCCGGGCTCTTCTTGTCCAAATCTATTCGCTTTTTCACGATTTCGAACTTCGGAAGTGAGTCCTTCAATTCAGAAAGTGTCCCGCCGAATTCAAGGAGATGTTGCAGCGTGATGACGATTCCAACCAGCGCGTCCCTGCCGCAGTGCACTTCGGGCAGTATGACACCACCGCTCCCCTCACCGCCGACGACAGCTCCCACTTCTTTCATCTTTTTTACGACGTTTATTTCTCCAACCGCAGATCGATAGACCTTTCCGCCCAGCTTGCTCGCTATCTCATCCACCGCCCGTGTGGTCGACAAATTTACGGCGGCGATCCTCTTTTCTTCGGGTGTCTTCCTGAAAATGAAGGCCAGCGCCTGGGCAATCGTGTATTCCTCGCTGAAAGGCTCACCCTTCTCGGTAATCAGGACGAGGCGGTCAACATCCGGATCCACGACAATGCCCAGGTCAGCCTTCTCTTTCCTGACCCTCTCCATGACCGCTCCGAGATTTTCCGGAATAGGCTCGGGGCGGCGCGTGAACCTTCCGGTTGCGTCACAATCCATCTTGGTCACCTGGCAGCCCAGTTCATGCAGCAGCTCCGGTATAACTACCGACCCTGCCGCATTCGTGCAATCGACGACGACCTTGAAGTGCCTTCTGCGGATCGCTTCGACATCGACTGTCCTGATTGCAAGGACACGTCTCACGTGGTCGCGCAGGAAGAAATCGCTGTGCTCGATAGTCCCCACCGATTCATGCCCCGCATATTCGCCCTTCTGTCCGAGGAATTTCCACATTTTTTTATTTTCCTCGGCATCGAGAAACACCCCTTCGCCGTTGATGAATTTCATCCCGTTCCATTCCATCGGATTGTGGCTTGCGGTGACGGCTACGCCGCCTGCAGCGTCCGAATGCTCCGCGGCCAGCTGAACCGTCGGAGTCGGACAGATCCCGATGTCAACGACATCGCATCCGTTTGCCGCCAGCGTCCCGACCAGAATATCCGTGAGCATCCCACCGTGATATCTTCCGTCTCTTCCGACCACTATCTTCTTGCGTTTCGTGTACTTGGCAAATGCGTTCCCGTATTCTATCACCGTCTCCGGCGTCAGCGAATCGCCAACGACACCGCGCAGCCCGGAGATGCTCACCATCAGCTTGCTCATCTATTCCCTCTACTTGAGATGTTTTTCGAATATTGGACGAGCGTCTTGCTCGCGACATATCCACGCGCCTTGAGAAAGGTGTGCACGTTGGAATTGTATACATACACGCTCATTAGAATATACTCGACCTTCTGTTCTTTCGCCATCCTTTCGACTTCGGCGAGCAGCGCGCTCCCGATGCCATGTTTGCGCCACCTCTTGTCGGTCACCGCATAAGGGAGGTAGAAATAGTTATCGGATTCGTAAACTGTCACATAGCCGACAACCTTCCCCTTGGCTGCTGCAACAAGCATAAGGCCGCCGCCCCCCTCGACGAAATGGAGGAAGTCCTCGGCCTTCATTTTCTGGCCGGGATAATTTTCAATTTCCTTTACCCCTTTGCTCAATTTAACGACCATTTCCAGATCGGCCCTCTTGGCGCGTCGGATTACGAACGGCGGTATCTCCCGTCCGCCCGTCTTCCTGAGGTCACCCCCGGCGGCGCGTCTTCTTTTCCCTGTTTGTTTCATATATGATTCGTACTCCATCTAGGACAAGTGTCGGTTCAATGTAATCGATCAGACTGGTTTCGGCGGCGATAATTTTCGCGTATCCCCCGGTGGCAATGACTTTCGAGTCGCTTCCCAGGACGGCTTTCATCCTTCGCACCATCCCTTCCATCGCATCGACGGCCCCGTACATTATTCCGCTTTGCATGCTTGATACGGTGGTCCTCCCGATGACTTCCGGCGGGAAACTCAATTCAATCCTCGGAAGCTTTGCTGCTTTCCTTTGCAGGTCCGTAGCCGCAGTCTCGAGACCTGGCGCGATGGCGCCTCCCAGATATGCCCCTTCGGCCGAGACGGCGTCGAACGTAGTCGCGGTACCGAAGTCCAGTATGATGAGCGGAGTGCCGCCGTATTTCTTGTGGCCGGCAACCGCGTTGCAGATTCTATCGCTCCCGACCGCTGCGGGTTCGTCGTAGGCTATCCTGATACCAAGCTCCAGGCCCGCGTTCACCGACAACGGCTCACACTTGAAGTACTTCTCTGACATTCTCACGAGAATTCCCGTCAAGTTCGGGACGACGGAAGATATTCCAACTCCCTCGACGTCGCTCACCTTGATCCCGTGGTGCTTGAGAAGCGACAGGACTACGATTCCAATTTCATCTTCGGTTCGGACGACCTCGCTTGCTACGCGATAGTCTCGTCTCAGCTTTCCTCTGTCGAACACGCCGAACTGCGTATGCGTGTTTCCTACGTCTATGCAAAGCAGCATCAGGCTGTCTCTCCTATTATTGATACTTCACCGGCAGTAAACTTTTTCAACCCCGACTCGGTCTGAATCACTATGGCACCTTCATCCGTAATCTCGTCGCAGACTCCCTCGTAGGTTTCATCGGCAAGCCTCAATCTGATCTTCCTCCCGAACATGCCAGACCTGTCTCGCCATCTTTTCATGACCGAATAGAAATCCCTCGCCCGAACGGTTTCGTATATCGAGCCGAACCTTCCCAGTACCGCCGACAGAATCTCATCCCGGTCGAACTTCTTCCCCGTTTGAGCCAGGAGCGAAGTTGCCCTGGCGGAGATTTCGGCAGGGAAGCTCTTCTGATTCACATTCAATCCGACACCTAGTACCACGCTGCTCAATTCATCGGAACTGAAGACGGACTCGAGAAGAATGCCGCATACTTTCTTCGACCCGAGGAGGACGTCGTTGGGCCATTTGAGCTCAGGCTTCACCCTCGTAACATCTTCGAGCGCCTCGGCAACCGCCACCGCCGCAGAAAATGTGAGGACAAAGACTTCGTCTCTTTCGAGGAATGCAGGACGCAAGAGGACAGAAAAGAGCAGATTGGAAAGGGGTTCCGATTCCCATTTCCTCCCGAACCGCCCGCGTCCGCCGGATTGCTCGTCTGCGACGACAACACTCCCTTCAGGGAAGCCCTCATCCGCAAGCTTTAGCAGGTAGGAATTTGTTGACTCAATCTTATCGAATCGATATATCTCGTAGTTCAAAACTCTTTGAAAATTTAATCGCAAAGCCCTTCAAACGCAATTAGGCCCATTGGAAAGAAAACAACGGTTTTCTTGAAACTAAATTCCCGCACAGATGTTCTTTTTGAGAGGCCCACAGGGCTTCGGGATGTCAGGCTGGGATCTCTGATGTCAGCCCCTTCAGATCAGTCGGTTGTATTGAACCTAACTTTCACGATTTAGCAGCATAATAAATAACCGGGAGTAGCCCCATTCGCGGCACCATATAACTCGGGCTTAATATTGGGGGCAAGCGCAGGATTACGCTATTTCTTCAACAGGAACTGGTCGGCACAGGCAAGGGTCGGTTTTGGTTTCTACACTTTCGCCCTCGGCGTCGACTACAGTTTCTGAGACCAACCCTGATTTAATGATCAGGGGGCGGACCGAAATCAATCGGACCGCCCTTTTCTATTTACCCTTCACTGAGTGCATGGAAATTTGTGCGGAAAAATGCAAATTGTAAAAAACGGAGAACCAATGAAGACTTTTGCAGCGTTGATGCTCGCGATTGTATTGTTCGCAACAGCAAATGCACAGACTCTCCAGGATTCAGTGGATGCGCTCGCACGGAATTACAAGGGCGATGTGGGTATCTATGCCATCAATCTCAGAAACGGCGAGACCGTTACCTATAATGCCGACAAGATGTTCCCTACTGCCAGCGTCATAAAGATCTATGTGCTCGCTAAACTCTATAAGGACATAAATGAAGGAAAGCTCTCCATGAACGACGAGGTCGTCCTTCATGATTCCGACAAGGTTCCCGGAAGCGGCATCCTCCTTTTCATGCACGACGGATTGAAGCTTACACTCGGAGACCTGTCCTGGCTGATGATTAACATGAGCGACAACGTGGCCGCAAATTTCCTTACGGATGAGGTCGGCGGAGTTGAAAGAGTCACCGATTACATACGCTCCCTCGGGTTAACTCATACAATGGAGCTTGCGAAGATATTCGACAAGAGCGTATACAGCGATTCTACTTTGAGGAGAGAATACGGCATCGGCGTCACAACCCCGCGTGAGACCGGCGTCTTCCTGACTAAGCTGTACAAAGGCGAAATAGTCAACAAGAAGAGTTCACAGGCAATGATAGACCTGATGAAATACCAGTTTTACGACACAAGCATCCCGCGGTTCCTCCCGACATACCGCGATACGATAGAGATCGCCCACAAGACCGGGGCGCTCAACGCCACGCGGAACGATGTCGCGATCATTTACACGCCGAGAACCAATTACGTCCTCTGCGTCTTCACCACACACAATGCAGACCAGCGCTGGATTACCGACAACAAGTCGGAGATATTCATTGCAAAGATCTCCAAGCTTGTGTATGATAACTTCGTGAAATGACGCCTTTAATCGTCGCAGCCCTGGTACTGGTTTCTGTCGCGTTAGCTTCCGCGCTTCACTTCGGCCCGCAGAAGCTGCTAATGCCGGAGCGCAGAAAACCGGAATATTACCAAAAGAAGCTCGGATTCAGCCACCCGTCGCAAATCGGCCTCGGTTTCGTGTCCAAGACCTTGACAACAGCCGACGGCTACAAGCTCTCCTACTGGATGCTGGACAACCCGAAATGCGACGGCGCAAAGGGGACAATTATCTACCTGCACGGCATCACCGACTCGAAGGTCAGCGGGCTTAATTACGCCAAAGCCTTTGCCTCATCCTGCCGTAAGTTTTATCTGATCGACTTGCGCCGCCACGGCGAAAGCGAAGGGAAGTATTGCACTTACGGTTATTACGAAAAGCACGATGTCATCAGGCTGATCGATGAAATAAAGAGAGCCAATCCCCAGACGGAAATCGTGCTTCTTGGTGTCTCCATGGGAGCGGCAATCGCCATCCAGACTGCAGCGATCGACAAGCGAATATCGCGCGTGGTCGCAATAGCACCGTTTTATGACCTCTTCTCAATCGCCCTTGATCATGAATCTCATCAAATAGGGATCAGAAGCAGCTCCCTCCTGAAGCTCGTCATGCATCGCGCGGAACGAATGGCTGAATTCAAGGCAGGCGATGTCTCTCCCGCGAAAGACATCGCAAGAGTGGATGTCCCCATCCTGATCGTACACGGCGAACATGACAAAACGGTCAAGGTGAAATACTCGAAAGAGCTGGTGAAGCTGAACAGAAACGCCGAGTTACTCATGGTACCGGGTGCCGGACACGCGGACGTCCTGGAAATAGGAGGTGAAGGGTACGTCAGAAAATTGTCGGAATTCCTGAATATGCGATAAAAAAAACCCGCCCTGGGCAAGGGCGGGTAGAAGGAGGCATTCTAGGTAGGTCCTTCTTTGAGTGCTGGCTACTTATTTAGACGAACCGATTCTTTCTTTGTTACATGAGCGCAAGAAAAATTCTGAACTCTTCTGCAATTTCTCTTCATTTTTGCGACTAAACCACAATCTGATTCGCTACATCAAATATCCGGGTCGCGTTTGACGGGGTTTCGTGGAACAAAATCGGGCGAATTGTCATTTATAATGGTGAGAATTAAATTCAAGAGAACAAAACTGGACAAACATGCGTTGGTCGATTCCCGTTGGGAAATTATTCGGCATTCCAATCAGGGTACATCTCACTTTTTTGATCCTTCTCGCATTTATTTGGTATGTGGAGACTTCCGTAAGCGGTCCGACAGCAGGTCTGCGCAGCTTGGTCTTCTGGACATTGATATTCCTGTGTGTCCTTTTGCACGAGCTCGGACATAGTCTGGTGGCAAAATCTTACGGGCTCACAATTGCCTCCATAGTACTTCTACCCATAGGTGGAGTCTCTCAAATCACTGAAATACCGCGGGATCCCATAAAAGAAGTCGGGATGACGATCGCCGGCCCTATCGTAAATTTCGTAATCGCAGGGGTTTTGCTCTTCCTCGGCAAATTGGCAGCCCCTTCGCTTCAGTTTTCTGAAATCTCACTTCAGAGCGGGAGCATCGTCGTCGATCTGTTCTGGGCAAACGTCATGCTGGGACTCTTCAACATCATTCCTGCTTATCCGATGGACGGAGGAAGAATACTGCGCGGATTCATCGCCATGCGTAAGGAGTATGCTGAAGCCACCAGGCTCGCCGCCGACGTCGGGAAAATGTTCGCGATCGGGTTCATAATTATAGGATTATTCTACAATTGGTGGCTCATTCTGATCGGGATCTTCATTTTCAGCGGTGCAAACTCCGAGGTGGAGGCCGCATTACTCTCATCGACGCTGGAGAAAATCCAGGTGAGCGATCTAATGATCACCGATTTCAAGACTATCTCCCCCGATGAACCCCTGACCGCCATCGTGGATAAGTCCCTCCACACTTTCCAGAACGATTTCCCTGTTCTGGACGACGGCAAGTTTGTCGGGATTCTGCTGCGGTCATCGGTAATCGAGTCCCTCCACAACCACATGCACGAAAAGAGAGTCGGGGAAATTGCCCGAAAGAACTTTCCAGTAATCTCGCCGGACCAGACCGCCGCCGAAGCGCTCAGTACCATGCGAGCGGCAAACGTGACCGTCGCCCCTGTGGAACAGGACGGCGCACTGCACGGGATCATAACAATAGAAAAACTTCTAGAAGCATCGGATGTATTCAATGAAAAAACAAAATAGCAAACCCGCCTTCAAGCCGCTCCTCTTCTTATCTGCGGCGCTGCTCGGCTTCTCTATACTCGTTTCCGGCTGCGCCCCGGCTATGAGGTCCTTCGCGCCGGATCTCAAAAACACTCTCTTCCTCCCGCGGTTCGGCTTCTTCATCATCAATTACCCTTCTCTGGAATCCGACTCCTCGAAAGGCGATCTTTATGCGCGGCTCCGTTATGACGACGTGGCGTTCATACGCTCCGATTCCGGCTTTTCAGCGCATTACCAGTTCTCGGTAAATATTTTCTCGGACAAGGACCTCTCCCATCTCAAATACACGAAGATCTTCAACCGGCAATTGACCGTGCCGACTTATGCCGAGACGAATTCCACGACGAGGTATGATACGCTGGAAGACAGGATGACACTTCCACCGGGGAATTACTATGTCGTGTTGAAACTTTACGACTTCAATACGAATCACACTTCGACCAGGGAATTCGAGCACTCTTTCAAGGATTTTCTTCGGGATCCGGTCGACATCAGCGATGTACTCCTCTACAGGCATTCGCATGAGAGCGGCGTGCCTGTCAGCAGGGTGAAGAGCGGCGTGGATAGTCTAATCGCAAAGTTCTTCATCACCGCCAAGAACATCCCGGCCAACATCTCTCTCCATGTGAATGCAAGGTCCGCAGAGGCCCCCACAGCCATGGACACGACATTCGAGCTGACGCAGATAAACAACGTCCAGATGTATCGTCTCCCCGTCGATATTTCGGGACTCGCCCCGGGTACTTATGCTTTCAGAGTATCGGTGAAGGGGAATGGGAATTCAAACTCTTCCCAGGCGGTATTTGAAATTCTTCGGGGAAAAGTCCCGCTTCTGCCGGCAGAACTAAACCAGGCCCTCGGGCCGCTGGCATATATAGCGACTTCCACCGAACTGGATTCGCTGAAAGAGGGCTCGTTTGAGGTGAGACAGAAGAGTTTTCTCGACTTCTGGCTTAGCCGCACCGATTGGAACAAAGAGGCCGCAGAGGCGATGAGGGACGAGTTCTACAGGAGAGTCGATTTTGCAAACGAACACTTTGCCGGCGGTCCTCAAAAGGGCTGGCAGTCCGACCGGGGGAGGATATACATCATCTACGGCCCGCCTGACGAAGTCGATGATCACAGCAATAACTTCAATTCACCGCCTTACCAGATTTGGTATTATTATTCACTCCGGCTTGAGTTCGTTTTCCTGGATGAGTTCGGGACGGGGAACTACCAGCTCGTACAATCGAGCCAGCTTCAGTAAATCGTTCAGGTCAACACCCTTTCTGAAGAGGAAAGGGTGTGCCTGACTTGCCCTTCCGCAAATCCCAGCTGTCGTCTGACAATTTGCTCGGATCGCGCTTAAGTCACCTTTAGCCAATAGTCCATTTTGCTGCCGATCTCAACCGGGCGTGTCACCTGCGGCGAAGCACCTTACTGACACAACCGGTCGGACAAACCCGATTCTAATGTCGACCGATCAAACCTGTGGTGGACTTCGGGCGTCGATTTGAATATCGCAATTATCTTACATTATTATGATGAAACGTAAGTGTCTCTACATAGCTGTATTTATTTTTGCCTCGCTTCGGGCGTCACTTCCCGCATCGGGGCAGGACACCGGAAAGGACCATCAGAACAGTTCCGTCTTCAAGGATTACAAACCGCCCGGACCGAACCAGCTTATCCGTCCTTCTGACGTCGTCTATCAGTTATGGGAAGGATTCGCGCTTGTACGTGAGGCAAACGCCGGCGACCCCGCGGCACAAAACGAGCTGGGACTCCGCTATCTGTTGGGAGAGGGGTTTCCTGTCGACACCTCACGAGCAGTTTATTGGATTACGAAAGCTGCAGACCAGAATATGTCGATTGCCGAATACAACCTCGGAGTGTTTCTAAACAACGGCTGGGGAATAAAATGGAATCCCTTCAAGGCATTCGTCCGGTTCAAAGCCGCCGCCGAACAGCATCTTCCGGACGCCGAGTTTGCACTGGGTCTCGCGTACACTGACAACCTCACAGTGGCGCGCGACTGGACCGTGGCATACCGGTGGCTGAAGGCCGCCGCCGACCAGAAGTATGAGCCCGCGAGCCAGGTGCTGAAAGAGTTCGTTCGCAGGGGGATACCGATACCGTCGGACAGCACGCAGACCGCTAAGGCGGCACATGACACGTCTTCACCCGGAGCGGTGAAATCGTTCGAACTGGTTTACCTCAACTTCGGCCCGGACACGACGTCACACGTGAGCGATCTGACGCTGCTGGATGAGGCGTTTCGCGAAGGCGGAAAAGAACTCCGGAAGGCGCTCGGAGTCTCCACCATCTTCGAAAAGGGGAACCAGAAAGACACAAATGCCATAAGTGTAATCGAGAAGGCCGCCGACGTGGGAAGCCCTGAAGCGCTCGTACTTCTCGGCCGCTGCTATGAGAAGGGAGTGGGGATGGAGCAGGACAGGATACTTGCCGCGGAACAATATCTTCGGGCGGCACGCATGGATTCCCGTCACGCCTTGTCGCTTCTACTCCATCTCGTGCGGGAGAAAGGATTTCCTGAAGCAGTCGAGTCGTTGGCGAAGAAGGGTAACAGCGACGCGGCTTTCGTGTGGGTAGGTTTGACCGAACTCGGCCTCGACCAGCGGATCACGGACAACCAGGCGTTCCGTCTCCTCTTGGCTGCAGCCGACGACAACAACATTCCCGCACTCATCGAGCTCGGGCGCTGCTATTACACGGGACAATGGACAAAGCCAAATCCGGAGCTGGGAAGGCAGTGCTGGCGGCGTGCGGTTTCGCTCGGCAGTCGTGAAGCGGAGATCAGGCTTGCTGCGGCGGCCGTCATCGCAGACAGCAATTCGACGGGATCCTCCCTTGCCGGCATGATCGACACGCTGGCATCAGCGTCAAACGACGGTTCCATGCTGGCGCAGGTCGCACTGGGGTACTGCTATGAAAACGGAATAGGCGTGACACAAAACACGCCTGAAGCGGTCAAGCTATATCGTGAAAGTGCACAGCGCGGGAGTCAAACCGCGTATCACGCCCTCGAGAAAATGTACAACAGGTTGAGGCCGACGGACACGGAATTCAGAGTAGCAGAGAACAACTGAGGTAAGATCGGCCAGCGATGCCCTTTTGCTTACCTTTTCCCCTCGTCTACCGAAGAAACAACCGGATACCGCGTCTGAACATCACCCCTCTTTATTCTTGACAGTTTCGGCTTGAGAAGCTGTCTCTTGACGCCCGAGAGCCGGTTTATGAAGAACTTCTGCTGCAGGTGGTCATACTCGTGTTGGAACACTCTCGCCCACATGCCGGAAAGCTCCATCTCGACTCGCTCGAAGTTCCCGTCCGTGAAACGGACTCTTATCGATTCGGCCCTGGTAACCTCATCCCGAACGCCGGGAACGCTCAGGCATCCCTCCTCCATAACATATTCCCCTTTGGATTCAATAATCTCGGGGTTAATAGCGACTAACGGCTTCTCACCCTTGTAATCATCCATCACCGAGATATCCATCACCGCCAGGGAAATGGGCAGTCCGACCTGGTTCGCGGCAAGCCCGATGCCATCTGCGCGGTCCATGGTCTCAAACATATCGCGAATGAGCCCGACCAGCTTGTCGTCGAACTTCGTAACCTTCTTCGCGGGATGACTCCACACGTCAGTCCCATATAAGTAAATCGGCATTATCATTGTAAATTACTCCAGCATTTCCGCTTTTACCTTTATCACTTCAATCTGATCTTCTTTGTAAAGCACTGCCTCACTAGCGTAAAAAATAAGTTTCGAGAAAATTCTAAGCAAAATAAATATCTGACCGATGCCGATCTCCGCGAGGATTGTACCTTCCGAGGTTGCGTGAATGTTGAAATTGATCAGGAGCGCAAGCCCGATTATCGACAGACTGATCAGCGAACATCCCAGGTACACACCGAGAGTGGCGAGCGGATGCTTCACGGTGAAGTTGACCCCCCGTTCGATCTTGCTCCAGAAATCATCGTTGTCGAGGGTCACGGCGGCCCTGATGAAGTCGGAGATGAGATTCACTAACATGAACAGGACAATGACGATTCCGTAGCGCCAGAGTTCGGCCCGAAAGACGGCATAGACGGACGGCACATTTCTCGATGCATGTCCGTTAACGGATGCCCAGAGCAAATTTCCCTCATAGAGCAGAAACAGAATACCCGCTTCGATAACCGTGACGGCGAGAAGCGGAAAAAACGAAGACGCGCCCTTAGTGATAAATTCACCCGGCTTAGTTCGCTTCTTGATAGAGAATGCCGAATAGAATCCACCTGCAAAGAAGGTTTCGACCAGCACATACAGAATGAATACCAGAATCATCTGTGGCAGGAGGGAATTGAAAATCGGTGCGTTGGCATGAACAAACTCTGCGTACCATCTGTAACTGAAGCCTCCCAGCAGTGTATCTCCCGCGAGGCTCCGCGAAACGTCCCCGGCGAAAACGGTTGCTATCGGAAGGCTGAGGATCGCAGCAAGGAAGAAATTGAATGTGTAAAAGAGAAGCAGAAGCCGCCAGCTTTTCACCGCTCTTCCGATCCCAATCCCAAACGCCTCTCGAGCACTCACATTTGCACTCAAACGGCCGCTCCGATATTCAAGAGAATATTTTGAAAGTAAACAAAAACCCGGTTGACCCACTTCAGTACAGGAAGCAGGTTCTCGTCAACCGTCAGGCTGTTATTGGAGTAGTTGACGTCGAGCGGGATTTTTTGAAAAGGATCCACCTCTGCGCTATAAGGAGCGGCTATTGTCTCAAACCGGAAGACCTGCTCGCGGTTCTCGCCGTTCCAGACGGTGTCGACCGCACCGCCATCCTCCAGAGCCAGCCGCAGCCCGACGGGCATTTTCACCTCTCCCCTGCGCCTGACGACGACCTTCGTTACAAACGTCGAAGCACCGCTGTTGAGATCTGTTTTCCTGTAGTAACTTATCGATTCGACGCTGAAGTCAACAGTGCCTGTTCCGCGAACAAGCTGATTGAAGAACCAATCGAGATTCCTGCCCGAGACTTCCTGACACACCTTCTGAAAGTCCTGCAGGGTTGGATGACGGAATCTAAACTGCTGGTAGTAAGTGCGCAGAACCCTTTCCATTACGCCCTTTCCCAGAACACCTTCCAGCGTCGCCATGACAAGCGTGGGCTTGCCGCAGGCAAGATCCGCGTTGTCACCATATGAAGCATTGTATCCCTCGACGGCCATGGCATCACTGTTCGCATACCTGAGGTAGAGCGGAAGACAACCGTACGGCTGGTAAATCCAGACCTTTCCGATAAGCGCCGCGACGGGAAAACCGGCAACTTCCCACACAGGATAAGCATAGACAGGATAAGCTCCCGCAAATTTGTACACCGAGACTTTCGGACCGTAAGCATGTTCCAGCGACTCTCCTGCCGAATAGGCGCTCAATCCCCTGCCGAGCCACTGCCCGGCGGTATCCTTGCCCGCGATTGTCTCTTCCCAGTACTGGCTCCCAAACCCGCAGATAATCGCCTCTTCGGCATTCAGAGAATGACCGAGCTCGTATAGATCCGTGTGGGCGGTGATAAGAGCAGGATATACATTTGCAAACGGGTATTCATTGGCCGCAGACGTTCTTCCGGGGCCCATGTTCCACGGAGGATCGACGATCGTTATGTCCGGATATTGATATGGTCCGTACTTCAGCCCGAAATATTCAATCGCGTGCCCTATGGCTTCAAAATATTCTTCCGTTTGGGCAACATGCTGCGGCTGCAGAAGCAAGATCACTCTCGTCTTCGGCAGGCCGGGATATTTAAAGGAGCGGCTACGCATCGAAAAATCCGGAGAAGCGGTCCACACAAAATCCTGTACGCTGTCGGCGACATAGCGGTATGTCATCATACCCTCACTATTCATCTCATCGCCGCTCCTCGCTCCCGTGGCACCGACGATATACCGCACCGGGACGCTTATCTTCACATCGTAGTTCCCGAAGGCGGAGAAAAAATCCGAAGAGGCACTGAATTGGTGGCAATCCCACGCGCCGTTTTGATAGACGCCGATTTTTGGAAACCAATGGGAGACGAAATAATATTCTTCTCCCGGCGCCCAGCCAGTTCCTGAAATTGCTTCCGGCAGCTGCTCACGAAATCGGATTCCCAGCTCTATCGAATCCCGGGGCCCGACCGGTTCCGAAAGCTTCACCGCCAAAACCGTGCTGTCGTAAGGGTTTTGGTCATCAGGCTGGATATATTCGCTTCTTTCAGTCAGGTTCTGCTCGGTCCTCAGATCGGTCATTCCGATGATGTCGATCCAGCCGCGCCCCTGGCGGGAAATCGACCCACCGGTCTCGCTCAAGAGAGTCGTCCGGTTGCTCCTGAAGGCGTTGGTGTACATATGAAATTCCAGCGAGCTGACGCTCTGATCCGAAGTGTTATGCCAGGTGAGCATTTCAGTCCCCTCGATTGTATGAAGGCGGGGATTGAGGCTGACGTCGATAACATAGGCTACGCTGCGGGTTACGGGCGTCTGAGAAAACGCCGCGGAATTGACACAGAAGAAAACCAGCGTAAGGACGATGCCGGGTGCGGATGCCTTATGGCGGGCAGCAGTCATTTGCCGATGGCATTCTCGATTTGCTGCTTCATCACTAGATATTGCTGATAGTTCGCCATGCACTGCAGCACGATAGTATCCGGGAAGTCCGGCGGGATCTTGTTGCCGCCGCTGGTATTGTAAGGGATTATCTTCGAAGAAATTCCAACTATCTTCATCACCCTCGCCCCGTACATCT
Source organism: Bacteroidota bacterium (assembly GCA_021825585.1). Lineage (GTDB taxonomy): Bacteria > Bacteroidota > Ignavibacteria > Kryptoniales > JAKASW01 > JAKASW01. Next base: position 102,341 of record JAKAGT010000012.1, read on the forward strand.
GCACAAGGCTTGAATGTATGCTGTCGGAAAGAGCATTGTATGCCGATATCACCGCCGGGTATTTTCCCGTCACCAGGTCCGCGGCAATGAAGCCCGCATATAATTTCATGTCCCCGTTATTCTTGATCCCGTCGGCAAAGTAGTCTTGCGCCCTGGCATAATCGTTCGCAGCGATGGCTTTTATCCCGTCGTTGTACGACTCGGCCGGTTTCTTCGAGCATGATGAAATCGTGCATGCGAGCGCGATTCCCAGGAGAGCTGCGAGTACACGATCCCTGGATGAGTTATGATGATTGCGAGTCTTAAATTCAAAATCGCCGGCCGAAGGCGAATGTGCACCCGGCACAGCGATACGAGCCATTAGATTCCGTAAGATTTCCACTTCGAGTCCACTAGTTTTTTTATTTCTTCCGACATAACAATTTTATCCGGCCACTGACGGGTGAACCCTTCATCGGGCCACTTGCGTGTACCGTCAATTCCCATCTTCGTCCCGAAACTGAAGTGCTGCGAAGAATGATCGAGCACGTCCGCCGGTCCCTTCGTAAAGACCACGTCGCGCTGCGGGTCGATGTTGTTGAGGGCATACCACCAAGCTTCGGAAGTATTCTGGACGTCTACGTCCTTGTCGACGACCACAATGACCTTCGCAAACATCATCTGTCCCATCCCCCAGAGTCCGTTCATGACCTTGAACGCGTGCCCGGGATATTTTTTGTCGATGGAAACGAAAACGAGGTTGTGAAAAATCCCTTCGAACGGCATGTGGTAATCGACGATTTCCGGGATCACGAGCTTCGCGAGAGGGAGGAATATCCTTTCTGTCGCGTAACCCATCCAGTCGTCCTCCATGATGGGCTGGCCGACGACGGTCGAAACGAAGACCGGGTTCTTCCGTGTCGTAATCGCGGTGACATGGAAGGCGGGATAATAATCCGCGAGAGAGTAAAATCCCGTGTGGTCGCCGAACGGTCCTTCGAGACGGAGATCCTCTTCAGTATCGACATAACCTTCCAGGACGATCTCGGATTCCGCAGGAACTTCGAGGTCGACGGTCTTGCACTTCACGAGTTCGACCGGCTCCTTCCTGAGAAATCCGGAGAAGAGATATTCCTCGATGCTTTCGGGAAGCGGCGCGCTGGTGCTGTACATTGTCGCGGGATCGGAGCCGACGACCACGGCGACTTCGAGCCGCTTCATCCCCTTCTCCCTCGCCCTGCGGAAATGAGCCGCGCCGCCCTTGTGTCTCTGCCAGTGCATCGCGGTAGTGTTCTTGTCGAGTACCTGCAGGCGGTAGAGCCCCATGTTGCGCGTCCCGGTATCAGGGTCCTTAGTGACAACCTGTCCGAAGAGTATATACGGGCCGCCGTCCTGGGGCCACGACATGGTAATCGGCATCGAGTACAGGTTGACATCATTGCTGCCGATGATTACCTCCTGGCAGGCCCCCTTCTTCACGACTTTCGGAGGAAACTTCGCCATCTCCATCAGCTTCGGCATCATAGCCACTTTTCCGAGCAGCGACTCAGGGACTTTCAGATTCATCATCTCCGAAAGCCTGTCGCCGATCTCGTTCACATCTTCGACCCCGAGCGCCCACGCCATCCTCTGCTTCGTTCCGAATATGTTTATGGCCAACGGGATCTTACTTCCTTTCACGTTGGTGAAAAGAAGCGCGGGTCCGCCCGACTTTACGACGCGGTCGACTATCTCGGTAATCTCCAGCTTCGCGTCGACTTCGGTGTCGACTACTTTGAGTTCGTGTTTTTTCCCCAAGAATTGGATGAATTCATCAAGATTATTGAAGGCCATTTGAAATCCCGGTTTGAATTACTTCCCGCGCCCCGGCATAACGCCGCTTATAATACGTGCTCTCGAGTGACGATATCGTTACTCCGTCCGTGACGCTCGCATGCGCAAACAGGTTGTCCCCCAGATAGATCCCGACGTGGCTTATCCTGCGGCCGATCGTCCTGAAGAAGACCAAATCGCCGACCTTCAGGTCATCCTTCGGAACCCTTTCGCCGAGTCTTGACTGCGCGAGGGCAGAATGCGGCAGCTCCACGTCGAAGGCCGAGTCGAAAACCACCAGGGAAAAACCGGAGCAGTCGATTCCCGAATGGCCGATTCCCCCGATCTTGTACGGGGTTCCAATGTATGACAGGACAATGTTGAGAAGCTTGGCGCGCAACGCCTCCGGCGAATTGGATACCGGTTCCCTTTCAATCTTATCGATCTCGGACTTCATTTTGCCGATGCTGACGGGGCGATCGTCCTCGATCTTCACGTCGCGCTTCTCGACGCTCAACTCCTCCGGAGTCTGATCGAACGTGAAACGGGCCGAATTACCTGGGGTGCCGTTATTGCCGGAAGAAAAACGCGGTGAAGATGCAGAGCACCCGATTATCGCCACGGAAAACAGGGCCGCAAATGCAGCCTTGATCGCACCAACAGAGCCGTTCGGAATGTTTATTCTCATTGATAATTTTGTGTTGACAATATATAAAGGCTCTGGTACGAGAACAAGAATTGGAACGGACACGCTGTCTGGGCGAGTACCGGGATTCCCGGTTGTAGCGGACGCGGCATGACCGGACAAATGAAGAAGGCGGTCATGCTCAAAGCCGACTTGTTATTCGCCGCACACTTTCAATGTGAACTTTGATTTATGTCGACGACTACCTGAAATCGGTCGAAAGCTCATACCTCAAAATTCTGTTATGCCCTGTGTCTGAGATATATACGATCTTGTTGAAGTAAGTCACACCCGAAGGATTTGAGAGCGCTCCGCCAGTCTTAACTGGGCCGAAGGATACATTGAGCAGCTTCCCTGTCAGGTCAAACTTCATCAGGCTGTCCAGCTGACCGTCGACCACGTAGATGTTGCTTCTGTCATCTATCATCACCGCCCTCGGCGAAAAGAAATTGACCGAGAGGATATCCGGTAGTTTGCCCGTCACGTATTTGGCCGGATCAAGGCTGAGTTGTGAACTCCAACCGGGAGCTGCCAGCTCACTGCCCGGATTATAGGATACCCATTTCACTTTGAACGCATTTGTCGGATCGGCCTGTGTAACGATGAAATCGGTTCCGAACTGCTTCGTCCGAAACGTCGTAATTCCACTCAGCTGGTCTATTGCTGCGAATCCGGTCCCCGTCGGCAGCATCCTGGGTACGAGATCTATGTAGTCGCTCGAGTATTGTCTGTCATATTGACTGAAATGAAGAACCATATTGTCCGGATCGACCGGGCTGGTGTTGTTGTTTCCGTGACGGGTTACGTAGTAACTGTTGTCCGGAAGAACGGCGACGCCCGTGTACTCCCTTCCGGAAACCAGGTTCCCGTTGCCGTCGCGCACTATCTGTCTCTGCACCGATTCATGGTGGACAATCTCCACCGGCGCCGCCGCTATATCATGCTGATGATTAAACAGCCTGATTTTCGCTATCGCAGCCAGTGTAACGTTCTGTCCGCCGACAGTCGTGTCGTATTCACACGCTATGATGAGATTGAATCGCCTGTCTTCGGTTACTGCCACCGGGTTCCTGACATACCGGGAATGACCGACCCTCGCTCCCGACAACTCTACCATCTGTATCCTGTCGCTGTCTGGTTCGGTTACGTAAAGTATGTAGTCGAATCCGATGTTAATCCCCTTCGGGCTGTTGAAACCCGTCCAGACCGGCTGGAGCTGAATGTAGCTTGTATCTCCGATTGTCTGCCCCTGGGTAGCTTTGGGAAGTGTCGACGGATCAATGACGTTCGATTTCTCGCCGCATCCGGCAAGAAGTATTGCCGTAATAGTCGCAAACAACCAGCTTCTCATCTTAAAAACCCAGATTTAATGAAAACCTATGAACATCACCAAGCCGCTGATACGGGGTGAAGGAGTAGTCGAAGGAGACGAGCGCGAATTTCATGTCCGACCTGACTCCGGCCCCGAGTGAATAGCTCTGTTCCTGGACGTTTATCTTGTAGCCGGCCCTGAGGAAAAACATGGAGCTGTACGAATATTCTGCCCCCACTGCCAGATTCTCCGAGTTGTCCGCAGGGTGGTTGAGCTGCAATGCAGTTGTCAACCTGTTGGCATTGTCCTGGTACGGCTCAAATGCAAATCCGATCCTGAAAATCGTCGGCGGTGAAAAGCCCTGGAAACTCGAGACGGTCGTCCCGTCCACGAGATCAACCGAACCGGAGGGCGCCATCTGCCCGCCAAAATTGCTCACGGACACGGCAAACCTGGTGGATCCGATTCCGGTCCAGTAGTACGTCCCGAGGTCGACGAGGACACCGTGCATCGAGAGGTCTGCGAGCGTCTCGTCTACATATTTGACGGACACGCCGAAGCTGAATCTGTCGGTCATCTTCCGGGCATATGTGGCGGCAACTGCAAGGTCTCCGTATTTGAAATAAGCGCCGGTGCCGTAAGGCTGGAATTCGGTCGTTACCGGCATATCGTCCGACCGAAGTGATATCACGGAGATGCCCACGCTGCTCTGTCCATCCAGATGATACACGCCGCCGATGAAATCGTGCTGAAGGCCGACAAACCAGGTTGAATGAGAGACGCCGATCTCGTTCTTGTCAAACTCGGAGATTCCTGCCGGATTATAAAACAAGGCGTACACGTCGTTCGCAACGGCGGCGAAACTCTCGGCCATCGCACTTGCGCGGGCGCCGACGCCGATCTTCAGGAACTCCGCGGTTGTTATTCCGACCCGCTGTGAGCCGAGAACCGGGAGCAGCTGCGCGCGGGCGGGAACGCCCGGTAACATGAGGACGAGAGTCAGAAATGGAATGATGGAATAATAAACACGTGACACAGCGTTGCGCACCCTCCCTTTGTTCTCACTCTTTGTGCTTTGCTCTATGCTCCTCGTTCTCATAGCTTCACCGATATGCCTACTTTTATATTTCGAGGCGTCAGATACCTGGATTGGTCGAACGGATACGGATCTATCGGTGCGGTCAATTCCGGATAGAGCGGGTTGTTCCAAGTGGACGGGGTGGGATCTCCAAGCTCATATGCTCGGCCGGTGACAGGATTAATGATGTCGGAATTCATGTTATTGAAGACGTTCTCGACCTCGACCATCAGCGTCATTTCGACTCCTGCAAGAGTCATATATTTTTCAAAATTGAAATCCATCCAGAACCAGTTCGAAGCCAGCTTGCTGTACTGGTTGTTCAGATCGGGAGCATACAAAGGCTCGCCGTTCGATGCGTATGTGCCGGTGAAGTAATAGGGAGTGTATCTCTTTCCGGATTCGAAGAATATCCTGAAGTATGCCTGGAAATCGTCGAGGACTCCCTTTCCGAATCCGAAGACCCCGTTTTGCCGGGAGTTATAGAATGAAAGATTCGCGGAGAGCTGAACCGGCCTGTCCCACGACAGGAATGTTTCGTTCATCATCTCCTGCATTATTCCCTGAACGGCCAGGATTCCCTCGTCTTCGGAGCTCGACTTGCCGGTCGCAACAGAATAAGAACCGCTGATCACGCCGTTGAACCACTGCCCTATTCTCTTTCTATATTCGATTTCGATTCCTCTCGTTCGCGCGTAATCCGAATTTACATAGGTGATGAAGTTCTGCCCGATCAGTCCTGCAGAATAGATCTGAGCCTGCTTTGTCTGGACATAATCGAATATGTCTTTGTAGTAAGCGGTAACGGTAAGGACATCGTCGTTCGTAAACTGGTTTCGGAGACCGAGCTCATAGCTGACCGTAGTTTCCGGATTGAGGTTAGGATTACCGAACGCCTGGTATGTCGACATTGCCGTGCTCGGGGTCAGCTTCGCATAGACGAACTGCGGCCTCGGCCATTTGGAAAAGTGCCCGTAGTTGAGAAACAGGGTCTGGTTGTCTGAAATGGGGTGCGATATGCCGAGACGCGGGCTGATCCGACCCTTCCACCGCCTTCCGAAAAAGTCGTAGGTATCGCCGAGATATTTGTCCCGGATTGTCTGTGGAATGGTAATCACCCGCGGATTTTTTACCGCGTCGTCCACATACTTCCCCGGAAACCAGTAATCGAAACGGAGGCCGAAGTTCAGGATCATTCCGTTTGTCGTTATAGTCTCCTGAGAATATGCTGAACCGGCTGCGGGAAACACCTTATAAATGTCGTTGTTCAGGCCCATTACGCCGACCCACGGCTCGTATATGTCGACCAGCTGCATCTCCTGGAAGTTCATATCGAACCCGGCTTTGAATTTATTCTTCTCCGTAAAGAAGGACGTAATATCGAACTTCAGCTCATTGTTGATGAAGTAGTGGTCGTGCCAGGTGTAAGCATTGCCGAAGTCGTAAAACCCGTCCCCCGGAATGATGCCGATCGTATCCCGGTTCGTATTGTAGTATGTGGGCGGGAGCGTAACTACATCGATCGGCTGCTGATACTGCGTCCAGTAGAGTCCGTTCGCGTCCGCTCTCAGCTGCGTAAAGAAATGCGCGAACTTCAGATCGTAATATGTCTTCGGGCTCAGCGTATGCGTGATGTCTATCGCCTGCATGATGCTGTTGTGAGTGTAGACATCTGCGCTTCCGAGTATATTCTGAAACTGGTACTGATAACCCGGAGTCGGCTCGACATACTCGAGGTTTGTCTGCAGAGATTGAGTGTTCTGATTTATGCTGACGCTCTGGTTGTACGAATAACTGATTTTGAACGTCTGGCTCGGCTTGTAGGTAATCTTCCCGAGGCCGTACCAGTTATTTGCCAGGCGCGGGGCGAACCTCGTACCGTAGAATATCGAGGAATTGAGCCTTGAGGGGGGATCGATCATGAACCTGATGGCCTGGCCGCCCTGATACCGCTCTGCCCAGAGTACCTGCCCGTCGCTGAATCCGGCCGCAAAGCTCCCGAACAGAAGGACTTCGCCGGGGATCCTGATGCCGATAGCGGGGAGAATATATTTCGTTATGGGTTCTGGACCGCCGAAGTTCGCCTGATAATAGTCCGAGTTGAAATTGGAAAGAGAATTCCTGTTGAGCCCCCAGTGGTCGGTCTTGTATTGCAGGAACAAATCGTATTTATTCCCGCCTTCCCTGGTTCTCACGTTCACGATCCCGCTCGTAGCCTGACCGTACTCGGCGTTGAAGCCTCCGGTAATCACTTCCATTTCGCTCAGCGAGTTCGCGCTTAGCTGAAGGCCGAAACCTGTTCCGGCGAGGGGATCCTGGATGGAGACGCCGTCGAGGAGGTATGCGTTCTCGTACGAACGGCCGCCGCGAATGTGAATTTCGTTGTCGGACGCCACGACGCCGACCTGCTGTGAAACCACCTCCTTCACATTCTCGACCGCGGATATTCTGATCTCATTCGAGGAAATCGTCCTCGTGCTTTGCGTCTCCGCGACATCCATCATCGGCTTCTCGCCTATAACCACAACCTCCTGGCCGAGCGAGAGGGCGGTCTCCTCGAGTGTAGCGTTTACGGCAACCGTTTCACCTTCGCCTACTCTCACATTAGTGTGTTCCACTTCCTTGTATCCGAGAAGCCTGAAGGAAAGAGTGTATATGCCCGGCGACACACTCTTGATTTCATAACTCCCGTCCATGCCGGTCGTTGCGCCGTAGTAGGTCCCCTTTATAAGAACGTTCACTCCGACGAGGCCCTCCTTCGTCGCGGTGTCCGTTACCTTGCCGTGTATGCCGCCGCGCTGCTGCGCAAACGCAGGAAAAGACGAGAGATCCGAACAACAAGCCCCAAACAAGAACAGAATTCCAACCAGCGAAAACGGGAAAAGCCGACGACCATTAAGAGTTTTCTTCTTGATGATTGGTCCTTGTCTGTCCGAAGGATCCCCTTCGGGGGAGCCTGAGTCCTGGCATTTATAATTTATCATCAGAACGCTCCGAAGTCCTTGAATACTCTGTAAATCAGCTGCGACGCCCTGGCATTCGAAGACGGAGGCGTGTCGTTCCCGTTGAACCTGTACAGTGGTACGCCGAGAAGGAACAGCGACCTATCGCCGCTCAGGAGACCAAGGACGGGCGGCAGGTTGCCGGGGCCGTACGAACCGAATGGTTCGACACGATAGATGACCGTCGCGTCCAGACTCGGGTATACGCCGCGGAGGTTCCACACGGCCTTTCCTCCGTCGGTCGGATTAGAAGCAGAGCCGTCCCGCATTAGAACCGGATATTCGGTTGAATCAAAAGGAATCACAGATGTTCCGGAAAAGACGAATCCGGTCGAAGTTACAGGGCGGCTCGCAGAAGAAGCGCCCCTGATGATATCGGCCATGACGCTGTCGACCGAGCCAGTGAAGTCGCGCAGCTGCTGGTTCAGTGCGCCGCGATCGGCCGTTGTGTCGACAGCATAGTAACTGAATAATATCTTGCCGCCAGCGCTTCTGAATCCCGGGATAGCCGTCTGCGCGATATCAAAGTCCTTATAATCGGCCGAATACCAGAAGATATACTTGTAGAGTTTGAGTGTTTCCTGGAACGACGGGACGACGCAGGGCTGCACCAAATTCCCCTTCTTCGGGCTCGTGGGAGTCATTCCGGCCCTTATATCCCACACGTCATACTTCCCTTTCAGCGAGCCGCCGTTGATATTATCGAAAATGGTTTTGTAGAAGGGCAGCGACTGGTCCTGTGACCCATAATCGTTGACGATCAAGATGTTGCCTTTGGGCTTCTTCACATACCAGGTGTGAGTACTGTCGGGCATTCGAATCGCCGGGCTGTATGCGTCGGCCACATCCTTAGCCTTCACGTAGAAGACATTGTTTCCGTTCAGCTTCAGGTTCGGGAGCGTCACCTTCATCGGAGAATATGCCATTGCCGGATAGGTGTTCGCATAGATGTCGCACGATACGGTGGATGTATCGGACTGCGCTTCGTAGTTCCTCCCTTCAATCGTAACGAAGCGGGCCTGTGCAGGAAGATCGACCCAGCTTGAAGGGGAGAGAGTATCGTTAAGCGCGATAAGGTAATCAGTGATTGTGTTGTCTCCGTCGATGTCGGAGCCCTGCCAGCCGAACGATGCGACGGTGAACGTTGTATCCGGTATATCGCTCCTCGTCGAGAACTGGCCGCCGTTCATGACGAAGATTACCTGCGGCGGCGTATTGGCAATCGGGTATTTAATCGAGGCGGGATCCGGGTCGACGGCATCACCCAGAGCAGGAAAAGGCTCGCCTGTATCCCATCTCCCGTTGCCGTTCATATCGGTAAACACGGCTGTATCCCCTTCGAGCAGCCTGCCCTTGAAGCTGTTGTCGATAGCGGCAACCAGGAGTGTGTATGACGTGTCTCTGCTGAACAGCGGAAGTGCAAAGACGCTGTCGGTCTTCGATGTGATCGTCCACGTCTTTCGGTCAAAGGTAATGATGTAGCCGACTACCAGGCCGTCGGCATCGTTCGCCCACCAATGCACCTCGAGGCGGCTCGATTGCGGGTTGAAGTTCCCGGCCTGAGCCGAATCGCGGAAAGGATACGCCGAGACAAAAGTCTTCGGCGGAAGATTGCCGGAGGCGGTGGAAGTGAAGTGCTTTGTGCAGCCGGAAAGGGAGAGGAGAAGGAATGCCGCGCAAAGCGGGATGCCGCACAGCTTACGATAACTGCGACTCACTTTCGGAGTGAGTCGCAGTTCGATCAACCTATTCATCTAGAAAATACTCTTTCAGTTTCTCATCCTGGTTTGCAGTAGCCACGTAACTGTAGACAAATTCCTCGTATCCTGCGGGTGAGCCAAAGAAATCCGCAATGAACTCCGGATCGAAGCTTCACCGTTTCCTCTTGCCCACACACTCCAAATAGTTTGAGTAAGCCCATTGTCCGGGGATTGGCACTAATTTCGCGGAAACGGGGTTCGTATGGATATACCGGCAGAGGTGGCTTAGGTACTCATCTTTGTCGACCCTCTTCGCCTTAAACGGAGACTCGAACAACGTCCCTGATCTGCCGTACCGCTTATTCAAAGCCTTCGTGTAACTATTGAACACTCGCTGTGCCAAGAGGCCGGCTGGATTAGGGCCCGCTTGATGAAGCAAAAAATGGTAATGATTAGGCATCAAACACGACGCGACTACCTTCACTGCCAATTCTTGCGAATAGAGAGCCACTTTTCGCAATACAAATTCATAATTATCCTGCGTGATGAATATGCCCTGCCTTCCTACACCACGGTTATAAACGTGGTAAAACGATCCCTCGGTGAAATTAACGGTTCTTCTGGCCATTTTAGTCCAACTGCGACTCACCTTGGAGGTGAGTCGCAGTTACCACAGGTTACCACAGGCTACTTCAGCAGCAGCATCTTCTTTACCGAGTTGAAGCTCCCTGAGCTCAGTCGGTAGAAGTACACTCCGCTGGCGAGCCTTGAAGCATCGAACGTAACGCTGTAAGTGCCGGCGCCCTGCTGCTGATTCACCAGCGTCCCGACTTCCTGGCCCAGAATGTTGTACACCTTCAGCATAACGATGCCAGCCTTGGGCACCGAGTATCTCAAGGTAGTGGACGGATTGAACGGATTCGGGAAGTTCTGCTCAAGTGCGAAAGTCGCGGGGACTCCCGTCGGTTCACGCTTAATGCCGGTCATCGTGCCGAAGTCGGCATTCGTCCGCGGCTCAAGCTTGTAAGCGCCGTTGGCATACCTGAGCACGCCCGTCAGACTCTGGAACAAAGCGCCCTTCGGGATGATCTGGAAACTGAATGCCGTATCATGGGGATCGGGGCTGAACATATTGCTCCCGTCATCGTCCACGCGGCAGCCTCCCGTCCCGTCATTAACAATGTACTCCCTGAAGCTCCCATTCGCGCTCGTAATGCTGTAGCTCGGGTCGGGATCATTATCGGTGACGGTAACGCTGTCGAATCTGACAAGGACGCTCTCCCACTGCTCCGCCATCAGGTCGCCGCTCGGTTTGCCTCCGACATCGCCGGTCTCAACCATCACCGGTGGATAGGTCTGTTTGCCGCTTCCCATGACAGTAGCCGTGTCGACGGTCAATTCGGTCATTCCGGAATACTCTGTCACTGTGCCGGTAACTGACACGCTGTCGCCGCGATGCAGCTTATAACCTTTGGAGCCGTAAAGCATGATTCCGCTATAAGCTGCCGCTCCATCCTGCATGTAAAGCACCGGCGTCTTGTTCGCCTGGTTCCGATGATCGACCTCGCGCGGGAAGTCGGCTGTGTCAGCCTGGATAATTCCCTTTATCGTGACCTTCAGGTCGATAACGCCGCTTGCGCCGTCGGTAAAAGGCGTGTACTGAACGTCGCGGATCGTGTATCCATTACCTCTGACAACATAGAAGTAAGCCGCCTTCGAAGTATCGGGAGAAGTGGACTGTAACCTTGACGTGTCCTGCCAAGCCGCGTAGAAATATTTTACCAGAGAACCGTCCGACTGGGCCGGTATCGTCGCTGCGAAAGTGTGGGAAGTGTCGGGCGTCATCTTTATTCTTACATACGGCCCGTTATTAACAGAGTAGTAAACCGCGGCCGAATCTACCTTAACCGAAGTATCTGGATTTATCGATATCGCTGTCATCCTGATCTTCACATCTTCGGTTGGAAGCGGAAAAGCGGAAGAACGCCTCGAAGAAAATCCGGTTGCCGTTATGCTCGGCGTGTAAGCCTTTACTTTCATGTCGCCGGGATACAGCGGAGTGATCCGATAGCCCGTCGTCGCGTAGGCGGTGAGAATGCCTCTGATATAATCCAGCTTCGTCCCGACTGCAGGAGGAACGTAAGTCGAGTCGGCAGTGTAATTCCTGCTGGTAAAATATTTCGAAGCGTCGTATACATCGAGCAGATTGCCGTAAGAATCCTGTACGACGATATCCCACGCCTTGCCAACTGAAGAGGTGAATGTGCTTACGCTCTTCACCGTCAGGTTCCGGATAATCACGTAAGAGTTCTTGTATTTCGTGCCGGGGTAAAATTTCATCGTCCCGCCGGCAGAGAGATCACCTTTCACGAGATCGCTAAGTTTCAATTCCTTTGGGGCAGGCCTGGTCGTTATATTGAGGACCTCGACCGTCTGGTTGGCGGTCGGCACTAGTTCATAGTTACCCATTATGCTGTTCGGGGAATACTTCGTCAGAGATCCGGTCAACTTGATGACATAGCCGGTATCTAACGAAGGCAGGCCGATGCTTGTCGCGATGGTGGAGGAGCCGAAGATATTCATCCCTCCCCACTCCGCGCTGTCGGTGCTCTGGATATAGAAATTCGTGTTACCCGCGCTGATCCCGATCAGGGCCGGATCTGCTATGACGATTCCGGTCACTGTTATCGTATCTTTCATGTACGGTGAGCTGGTCAGGCTTGCTCTCCCGCTGGTTCCGAGGGAGTCGGCGATCTTCAGCGAATCCATCGGGATATAATTGAGATCATACAGCGAAAGCGTATCCACCTTTGCGAGTTTCTTGCCGCCGCCGGCATCGACGGTGCCCACGCTTTGGAGCCCGGCTCCCTGATAACCCTGCGCTATTGCAAACCCCGCAGTCAAAAGCACGACTAGTAAAGCTTTTTTCATTCGAGCCTCCTGTTTGGTTTTAGGTTTCGGCTTTCGGCATTCAGCCATCAGGCGACCGCTGCACGCCGATTGCCAAACCGTTATTTTATAACCAGAAACTTTCCGCGCTTTATCACGCCCGTGTTCAAATCCTTGACTGTAAACAGATAAAGACCCGTCGCAATTGCCTGGTCCGCATCTGTTATCAAATTCCAGGCATGCAGCCCTCCCGGAAGCTTCTGTGTGTTGTCTGATGCGTAGTGCTGAAACCACTGTATATCCGAACCGGTGTAGGTCGACGCGTCATGCTCAAGCGTCGCCACGATGTCGCCCGCTACCGTATAAATCCTGATTTCACATCTGGAGGGGAGATTGTAGAAATATATTTTCTTTTCACGCGCACCCGTTCCATCCCAGTAAGCTCTTGTGTAATAAGGGTTAGGGAACACGCCGACGGCCCCGGAATCCTTCGCGGCCGCGGTCGGGCCGGGGAAAATCCTGCCCAATGAACGAACGGACGGCTGACTCGGCATCCCAAGAGCCGGATTTCCTTTATCGTAAGCCTCAACCCCGAACACATATTGCCAGCCGTTAAGGAGGTAAGGAACCTTGAAACTGTAGACATACCTGTTCGCATCCCCGGCAAACTCCTTCGGCGGATCGATCCTTGCGGGGAGGCCCGCATCAAGTCCCACCGAATCGATGAGATCAAAGTCCGCTATTTCCTCGTACGGTTCCTGGACCCCCTGAAAATCGAAACCGGGTCTCGACATAAATACCCTGTACCCCTCGAAGTTCTTCCTGTTCAGGAGCGGGTCCACGACATTTTCCGGGGCATCATCCCAGTATATGGTGGCCTCTGCATCACCCGGCTCGATGCGCACGTGCGGCGGAGGAAGTATGTTCGGGAAGATATACCGGGTGATCTTTCCGTTCCCGTCGAGATCTTCACCAGGATCGAGGACTCCATTGCCGTTCTTGTCTTCGCCGTTATATGTTCGCTGAGCCCATGTGGCGTTGTCACAAAGCGTCTTCCTGGATGCGGCAACATTGTTCTGGTAGTCCGTCGGGTTTCCCGTGTTGAATTTCGGACCGCATACCATTGCAAACACAACCGTCACCGATGAATCAGGAGCTAATGTAAAAGGTCCGACCGACAGGAGAGTATATCTGTTCCCCGCGTTGCCGAGGTAGCTCGGATTGTTGCGGTTATTATAGTAATCGGATGGAATGGAAGTCTCCATCTTCTCGAAGCGCAGGGCATCGGTGGCAGGAGACAAGAGATTGGCGTCGCCCGTACCCAGATGAAACTGCCAGGCCGAGAAATGAGTGAGACTGTTCAATGAATCGAGAAGCGCCGGCCGGGACGAGACCACAAAGCCTAACGGGTCTACACCGAGAAGTTTTATGGAGACGTAGTTATCGGTCGGCCCGTCGTTCGCCGAATGCTGCGCGTCGAAGGCATAAGCGAGCCTGAGGGAATCGACATATCCGATTCCCGTGCCGCTGTAGAACGATGTACCTTCGGTGGGAAGTCTGAAGTTTGTATTCCTTACCACAAAATCGTTCACGAACCCGACAAACATCGAATCAATTGGAAAAGACCCCGTGTTCTTGACGGTGAAGCTGAAGATGACGAAGAAATCTGCGCTCGGGTATTCCCACGCGTAGGTCTCCTGATGTACCGACACATTAAGCGGGACATGGCCGACGAGCTCCTGGCCCGTACCGGGATCGACCGAATTCGAGTCCGTGTAATCTGCAATGAAATCCTGGTGACTGACCGCACCCGGAGAATAATAACGGGAATCGAGAAGTGAACTGCGTTCGGTCAAACCGCTGTCGAGCGGCTGAGTAAACTCCGATGGATTGCTGTAGTAATCGGTCGTCACTGTGCTTACAAACGGTCCCTGACCATTCTTGTACCCGCCTACCCACAGGCCTCCGCTGAACAGGTGTTCAATTCTGGACCTTACCGGAGTGATGGGGTATTCACAGGAAGGCTGCGTCGGCCAGAAAGACTGGCTGAACGTATTTCCAACGCGACCGAAACTTGTAACTGTGAGCCCGATGTTGCCTATATTGGTCGACTTGTTATCGGTCACCTGACCTTGCGCCATGACAGTAACAAGCGCAACAATAGTTGCAACCCTGAGGATGATTTGCACGACACGCCTTTTCCCTGATTGCCTGAGTGATTCCAAAATAACGAATGCAAAAAATAATGTCAAGGAAACTTGAGTTAAGGTACGATTGTTAAAGCTTTAACTGCGTGTTGTGGCAGTTTCACTCAACAAACGGAGAAAAAATGAAAACGGTCGGAATAGTCGTTTCCGTATTAGTAGTCGAACTGATACTTATGGTGATCTTTGTCTATTCGGGAATTTACAATGTGTCCACGATGTCACCTGACCCAGGCTTCCTCCGCTGGGTGTTCAGCAAAACGAGTGACAATTCGGCAATTCATCACTCAGAGGGAATAGCGGTCCCTTCGCTGGCAGATAGCGCCATGGTTGCGGAAGGCTTTCACCATTATAATGAAACGTGCGCAGGCTGTCACGGCGCCCCCGGAGTTCAGCGTTCTGAAATAGGAGAGGGCCTATATCCCCATCCACCCGATCTGGCCCGTTCTGCGAAGCACCAGTCGCCTGCGAGGCTCTTCTGGGTAGTAAAGAACGGAATTAAGAGCACCGGCATGCCGGGCTTCGGAAGAACGCACTCTGACCAGAAGATCTGGGAAATCGTCGCATTTCTCGAGAAGATGAAGAATATGACGCCCGGACAGTATGCCACGATGCGTGCCGCCGCGATGAGTGAGAAAAGTATGAACAAAGAAACGAGCGGCCATAATCGGCGAAAGATGTAGATCTCGAGCGTTGTTCTCCTGCCAATGAGGTCAGGTGGGCCGTATGCTTATTCTTTCTCACAAGATGAGAAGTATCTGTCATTCGCTACGACCTACGACTACTATGTCCTTAATGGTTTCTCTCTTGAACCGGAAGTATCAATGACCTGGATTGAGAGATCAAAACCCGCATTTTATCTCCTGGCAAATGTTTCATACACACAGATGCTTCCGCAATCCAACGTAGCACTCTTCGGAAGAATCGGATATGGTATAGCCAACAGCGAAGAAATTCCCATTTACGCGGGCGGAGCGGTTCACGTGACAGACGCTCTGAAGGTCGGAATATTTAACGCCGGAGTGGGTACCAAAGTCCTGATAAGTAAGAGCGCGCTCGTGAGGTTGGAACTCAACTACAAGTCACAAAGCTGGAAGAGCGACTACGCCTATCTCGGAGACACGACGATTTCCAACATCGGGCTATTCACAGGTTTGTCGTTCCTGTTCTGAATGAGACGGCGATTTATTAGCCCTGCGTCAATCTGAAATGAGAGCGGCGTCGGGAATTCTATTGCCTTGATAATGCCCGCTGCTTCAAGCGACGTTTTTGTTTTTGGAAAGCGTTCCGGAGCAACTGTTATCTCGCTTCGATGAAAGTTATATTGTGTCGAACGATCACCAAATGACAAGTGAATGCAGCTTTTACGGGCAAATCATCGACTTGATTCTTGAGGCAAGATCGATTTCACGAACAGCTTCACTTATATGGATCGTTTTTCCGGCGGTAGCCTGAGGATAATCAAAATTTCACAAGAGGGAAATCGGATTGAAGTTCATGTACCCGCACTCGGCTGTGCGGGGGAAGTGGTTGTGTACAACGCGGTACCGAAAGGGAAAGTGACGGTTAACGGGAAGAAGGCGGTCGAGAGGATCGACAAGGAGAAGAGGACGGTGGGGGTGGAGATTGAGAAGGGAATGGAACAGAAGGTGGTGATTGAGAAATGAGAGAGTTCATACCAGAGAATGATTCTGTTGTTTTGTGTGATGTCAGATTGTCTTGAGAAGATTTGCCCACGCCTTCCGGTGAACAATTGAGGAGGTTGCTCGGTCAAGCTCCTCGCCGATAAAGGATAAGAAAAGGACCCTTCCTTTCTCACCGAGTAAGATCAGAATACCGGAGGAAAACTCCAGGAAATTCGAGACGTAGACGTCCTGACCGCTGGTAAACTCAGACAGGATTCTGGCCTCGGCATTTTCTTTGTCTGCCTTGTCGAGTCCCTGTTCAGCCAAGAACAAAATCTCAGATATCTTCCGCGCCCTGGCAACATCTAGTTTTGAATCGATCTGTGTAAGAGTCAATGAGCGATCTTTAACCTCCACGAGAAGAACTATCTTGCCTTTGAGGCGACACTCAATATCCGCACCCATCCCGGAGGATGCGTCAGCGGTGTTGACTTTCTGTCCTCGTACATCATCAAAGATTCGAAATTCCTTCGCGATCGCTCTGAATAATGCCGTGCATACGGCCTCCATGCGGTCGCCGCCTGATTTGTCGGAGACATACTCAGAAACGAGACGGATAGTTTGTGCAAGACTCACTCTGTTTGGGGTAGGATAAACGACTTGCACATCGGCGAGAAGGTGATAAATCTCAACCAGAACCTGGTCGAACACGACCGACGTGAATGATATGTCGCTTCTTTTCTCCACTTCGTCCAGCACCGTAACCAGTCTGTCCCAGTCTTGTTTGTTCTTCTGTTGAGATCGGTACTTCTTAGTCACCGCCGGACAGCGAAGCGGGTTATTGACGTATGGCTCTGTCGAACCGCCTAATACTCTATGGTTCGCCTGATCGAATGGGACAATTACCTGATGAGCAATAGTTCGTGCATCGAAGGCGCCGGGCTTCTTGTATGCCGTCTGGATGGAGCGACAATCGAGTTTGGGATTGACACATTTTGCCAAGAGCTGAGTCGGTAAGACGTAATGGTAAGACTTGATGTTGCTGTCTTGACACTCGGTGATGAATTTCTTTATCGCTAAATCTTCAGGCGAAAGAGGGTCAGAAAACGCGCTTGACTGAATCTTCTTTGAGATGGATCTCCACTCTTTATCAAGGAAGTCTTGACATCTTTCAGTAAATGACTTCGCGTCATCCATTAATAGTTTGTCCAGAGGATTTCTTGTCGCTCCTGCTTTATAGACATCGCCTGCTTCGGCTTTTCTTTGTGAATATTCCAGTCTTTATATAGAGTCCGCATTAACTCACAGTCATAGCCCGAAACAGCGACCTTTCCCTTCACGCCGTTCAGCAATTTTGCCAGAGCTACATGTTCTTCGTCGCTTAGTTCGAACTGATACGCTTTTGAATCGCCGCGAGATTCGTGAGGGTACGGCGGATCGCAGTAGAATAACGTCTCGCTGCTATCATAGCGCTGTATTACCTTTTCGGCCTTGTCGTTTTCAATTTGGACGCGCAACAGGCGCGTGGCAATGTATTCGAGACCCTCTACACTACCCAGCCATCTCGAGACCGCCCCGGACATTCCGGCTCGGCTTGTATTGAGGCAATTAGCCCAACGACCTATGGATGCAGTCTGTGCAAGGCCGGTGCGAACTTGCCGTGCACGAATATAGAAGCGTCTTGCACGTTCAAGCGGCGATAGGTTTTTTCCGTTCCCATTGGTCTGGATAGCTGCCAGAAACTCTTCTCGAGAAAACGGAGTCAAACCAATAGAGTACAAGAGATCATCCTTCTGTTCTCTGAGCACGCGGAAGAAATTCACAACGTCGCCGTCAAGATCATTATAGGTTTCGACAGGTGACGGGTCTCTGTTGAGTAGCACAGCTGCCGAGCCCCCAAACGGTTCACAGTAATGATGGCATTCTGGAAGGAGAGGTAGAAGCCATTCCAGGTGACTATACTTGCCGCCGTACCATCCGAACGCGATCTTCTTTCGGTACCGTGCTTTCTCCTCCGATACGGACCTTTTCCGAATTACAGGATGCTTGGTAAGCTTTGATTGTTTGATAATACCTTGCCTCTTTTCAGTTGCTCTGTTCTTTTCTTGGTTTCCGCCCCCGTGTGCCATTTGCATACTCTCCGTTGTTTTCTATTTGTGAAACGCCTGCATTCGTGTCAAACGCAACGTGTCTTTGATATCGTGGGCCTGTGTTTTCTTCTGCACACACCCCTAAGAGAGCCGATTCATTTTAATCAGAACCATGGGGAAAATCAAGTTGGCCCCACCGCAATTCCCACGGATTTTGGATTTTGACAGCGTGTTCCATTATTCTTGTGAAATATGTTCTCATCATATATATTCAGCGAGGCTACGAGATGGAATCGCACATGATATCAAGATACGCCATCGGACAGAAGCTTTTTACTCTGCTAACCTTCACAATTCTGGTAGCAGGCGTATTCTGGATATCTTCCTGCAACATTACCAGCCCGCTGCCTTTCAACAACACGCTCGCTCACAAACCGGCGCTCAATCAATGGGCAATCCACGGGATAAGTCCCGGACAGATTGTTACCGGAACCGTGACAGCATCCATCGACTCACTCCCTGCGGATCTGAAGGTGGCCCAGGTTGAGCTGATGTATTCGACCAGCTACAGGAGCATAGCCTCGCGGCCTCCGTACCGATTCACCATAAACTCCGGTCAGATGCGGGAAGGACTCGATACACTCACGTTCTTCGTCGCACTTGGATACGATTCGTCTTTAGGTCTGCTTAACGGGCTCTCCGAGGCAGGATTCACTATAAGCATCCCGGTCGTCGTCGATAATAATCCCCCGACAAAAACACAGGGCGTGCATTGTGTCTGGACAGACCATCCGGTCCTGACATGGAGTCCGAATCAGGATTCAAACTTCCGCGGTTATATTGTGCGTCGATATTGGCCGTTTATACCGACGGGAAACAGTGTGCTCGATACTATATATGATCGCCAGACGACGACGTTTACCGACACCACTGTCGAACCGGTCTACGGGAATCTGGCAAGATATGCCGTGGACACCTGGGACGGAGCAATCGAAACACAGGGAGACACTGTTACAGCCACTTGCGGCGGGGCCACTCTTTCCACACAAGGTTATTGCGAATGGATCATCGAGAACCCCGTCATTGACCAGCTGTACCTCAGTATCGGCGGAAGCGTGTATTCGTATTCGACCGTAACCAACACTCTTCTGAACTCGACTTCGAACCTCGGTGCCGCGCCGCAGACGGTTCTGACTCCGGACGGATCAACCCTGGTGTCCTTTAACCCCAATTCCTCTGTGATCAAGCGAGACAGCGTATCGAACTTCGCCCCCTGGACCGACGTGACGATCAACTCACCAAACAGCAATCCGATGGCGATGGCTGCCGACAACAGCAGATTCTTCATCGCTGCACCAAGCGGGTCGCTTGAAATGGTGGACGCAGGGACAGGCAACATACTGTCGTCCGTGACGGGCGTCTTCGTGTCGACCGGCGGCCAGCTGAATGCCGTTATGGTCTTATCGCCGGACGATAGGACACTGTATTGCGCCTGCGACAACCGGCTTTACGAATTTGATGTCTCCTCGGACAACCTGGGCATGACTGCACAACGGACTCTCACAAGCTTCATCAGTCACATATACACCGTGCCCGGAATGAGCCTCATTGCCGTGCAGGGCGGAAACGGGATAGAATTTCTAGATCCGGGCGGGCTGAGTGATAGCGGTGCGAGCATCCAGCTGCCGTCATCGACCGATATAATCTCCTGTGCCTTCAAGCCAGGGAAAGCGTACGTCGCAGAATGGTCCGTGCAACAGGTTTACGGATACGGGAGCGTTGTGGAGTACGATCTCCCCTCATGTACGGTAAGCCGTCAATGGACTTTCACCAGCCACGATCCGATGGACATTGCCGTTTCACACAGCGGACAATATCTGTATGTGATGAATCAATCCAGCGGCAATTTTGTAGTCTGGGTGGTGCCGCTTCAATGAGGACTTTCATGGCGTGCCGGGAAACAAGACGATTCTTTCAATCACTGTCTTTCATCCTGATTTATTTTTTATTCGCATCAATCACAAATGCACAGGACTCTACTTCAGCGGGCAGCTCCGCGCGAATCTGGAGAGTAAGACTCGATGTCGAAACCGGCTATACTTCATTCACATTGGGAGAGGCTCGCTCGCTCTTCAACCAGATCCTCGCCACATATCGCCAGAGAGACATCCCTCTCCCTTCGCAGATTAATTTCCCGGGAAACATGCTGATCGGAGGCTCCATAATGTTCTACACTCCAATTCCCGTCAGCATCGGCATCGGCGGTTATTACAGCAAGACGGCCGCCATATCTTCATATGAAGACTACTCCGGAACCCTGCTCGAGAGGATGGATGTGAATCTGGCGACCGTTTACATGACGGTACAACTCAGTCCCTTCAACGACCTGCGGTCCCTCTACATTTGCGCACATCCGGGAGTCGGCTACAGCCAGCTCGTGTACTCGGAACAGGTCAACATGAATTACCCGAGCACCCAATCCGCGTCGACCAACATGGCAGGTCATGGATTGATTATTGTCGGCGATGCCGGAGTCGGGATGAATTTCAGGCTCATGAGGTTCCCGGTTGCGATAGAGGCAGACTACAGAGAGGGAAAAATAACCCAGCTGACCGACACCGGGGGATACATGCAGGTTCCGCTGGACATTTCAGGATTTGTTTTCAAAGCGAGGATTGGGATAGGAATTTAAGCGAGTGCGGCCGGACATGGGAACCACGATCAAAACCTTTGAAAGAATGATTGCATTATGTGTGCTGATCTCCTTCGGCTCCGGACGGGTCCTGGCACAGGACTCGACAAGGGTCATTTCGGAGCGGCCCGCTTTCCTGGGTACCTCTTACTCTCAGGGCAACCGCGAACTCACGAAGGACGAGCTGGAGCAAATATTGCTTTCCTCAATAGACCGGACGACCGTGAATCTCACGTCGGCCGAGCGCTCATATTCAACAGTGGCATTCATACCCGCATTTATTGGCGGCTTCTGTGTCGGCTTCGGCGCGTTCTCAAAGCCGATGAATATGACTCTGATCGTGTCGGGGGTCGTATCCATCGTGGGAGCATACATCGTTCAAGGTGCCGGCGACTCCGATCTTCATCGGGCAATTGAGAGATACAACACGGACGTACTCATGCCACCTCAGGTCGGCTCCCTGTGGGACACCCGTTTGGGAAGCCTTCGAATGGGCTTCTCGACAGAGTTCTAACTCCCGGCCGATTTCCGACGACTCTTGGGGTGTCCATCGAGAAAGAATAATTTGAAACGCTGCAGGCTTATGCCTAAATTGCAGTAAGTTCGGACCTAAAGAGAAGGCACGAACCCTCGTCAAACAACTAAACCACAAGGCCCTTCCATGAAATTCATCTTCCGCTTCCTCGTTCTCCTGTTATTGGTTTCAACAACGGGAATTGTTCTCGCACAATCCGAAAAGCGCCCTTTCCAGCTCACGGACCTCAGAAAGCTGGTGAACGTTTACGATCCGCAGGTATCTCCGGACGGGGGCCGGGTCGCGTTCATCCTCTCCAGAGCCGATTGGGAAAAAGACAAACGAATTCCGGAGATCGAGCTTGTCGATGTTGCGACACGCTCAGTGCGGAGCCTGACTTACAACCGCGAAGGCATCTCCAACCTGCAATGGTCCCCTGACGGCAACAGACTCGGCTTCATCGCCGAAGACCCGGAGTCGAAGAAGCCGCAGATATTTGTCATGCCTATGAACGGGGGCGACCCGGTCCGCATCACCGATTCGAAGACCGGTGTCGAGGAGTTTTCATGGAGCCCGGACGGGAAGCAAGTAGCATTCGTGGCACAGGACACGATCCCGAATCCGGAAGCGATCAAGCATCACGAAGATGCTTTCCGGGTCACCGATAATAATTACACCGTCCGCGCGCCGCTTCAGCCGTGGCATATCTGGATTGTGCCGTCCGACACCGGAAAAGCCAGACAGCTGACGGAGGGGACCTGGAGCCTCCGCTCCGATCAGGGCACGATGTCACCGCTCGCCTGGACCCCGGACGGAAAGGCGATACTTTTCCAGAAGCTGCCCGACGTTTGGGAGGGAAATGCTTGGCATTGTATAATCGCCGAGGTCGACACGAACGGCGGCGATATAAGAACGATTGTAAATGGCCAGGGATCGGGCACGCCGGACTACGGCCCCGGCAGCGGCATACTTGCCTTCATGCGCCCCCGCAACGGCGATCAAAACAACGGAAACGCCGTGTATGTGGATATCGACGGTAAAATCACCGATGCAACGCACGAACTCGACCGGAATATCAACAATTACACATGGCTGCCTGGCGGCAAGGCATTGCTGCTTTCCGGCGAAAAGGGGACAAAGGGCGTTATCTGGTACCAGCCCGTTAACGGAGCTGCCCGGGAACTGAACCTGGGCGATGTCGATGCCGGCGGAAAGGTTTCTGTCTCCAACAACGGTGTCCTCGCCTTCGTCGGCAGCACTCCGACTCATCCTTCTGAGCTTTATATGATGAAATCTACCGGCTCATTGCCGGAACGTCTCACTGACCTTAACGCATTCGTCGACACTCTTGCTATTTCAAGAACCGAAGGAATTGACTGGAAAGGCCCGAACAACTTCGATGAAGACGGAGCACTCACATATCCTGTCGCATACAAAGTTGGAGAGAAGTATCCGCTGGTGCTTGTAATACACGGCGGACCTGAAGGAGCCTCCACTGTGCGTTTCTCGCCGCTCGTGCAGCTACTTGCCGCACAGGGCTTCTTTGTCTTCCAGCCGAACTACCGCGGCAGCACCAACCTCGGTGACGCGTATCAGCACGCGATCTTCAGGGATACCGGCGAAGGACCGGGGAAAGACGTCATGGCCGGACTCGCCAAAGTCGAAGCGACAGGAATGATAGACACAAGCCGCATCGGTATAACCGGGTGGTCGTACGGCGGGTACATGACCTCGTGGCTTAACGGCTGCTACCCGGACAAGTGGAAAGCCGCAGTCGAGGGCGCGGCCCTCAACGACTGGGTTATGGATTACACAATTGCTTACTACCAGACGGGGGACATCTATTTCTTCGGCGGCTCGCCGTGGGTTAAGAAGTACTGGGACATCTGGCGCGATCAGTCGCCGATTATTTTCGCCGATAAGGTGAAAGCCCCAACTTTGATAATGGGCGATGCCGGAGACGGCAACGTGCCGATCGTCAACAGCTACGAGATGTACCACGCATTGCGTGACAACGGAGTCCACACAGAATTCTATACCTACCCGGCAGACACACATTTCCCGGGTGACATCGTCCGGACGACAGATGTATACAGACGCTGGGTTGACTGGATGGTGAAATACGTGAAATAAACCGGGAGGCGTCCGTCCTGCAGGACTGACATGGGCGGTCCGGTCTTGAGCGGAACCATTAGCTGCTCCGCTAGTGCCATTCCAACTAATTTTACCAAACAACGTGCAGGTAAAATTACTGTTGGAATGAGCATCCCGCCCGCTTTTGGCGGGACCAAGTTAGTAAATGATAGTTGGATCGGCACTAGCTCTGACAGCGGTGAACAGATTTGGTCATCGTGGGCAAAATCGATTTCCGATGATTTTACGGAGTGCACGGCGAGGCGAAGGCCGCCAGCGCCTTCAACGTGTAAGAAGTTTACACGCGTAACATTAAGAACTTTTAATGTCCATAAACCATTCTGAATCTTGCATCATACCGTCGCCTTCTCTACATTTTTCAGCCAGAGTTGCTCTGCTGTTATCCTCAGTCTTATATGTAAAAGGAGTGCGTCATGAAATCACCTGGTTTCTTCCTTGTTGTGATCGCCTTAACGGCGGCTGGATGTTCACCCCTTGTTTTGAGGCCGGCGAATTTCGCGTGGCCGATCGAAGATGTGCTGAAGTCCGATTTGCACGGAATGGTACACGAGGAGCGGTACAGTCTCTCCTTCAGCATCAAGCCATTGATGTACGCTGAGACCAAAGACTCGGTTCACGTGAGCAACCGGATTATACGGCTGATACGCGGGGAGCAGGGATACTACTTCATCACCGGGCCGAAGTTCAAAAACGTCTACGTGTTCTCGCAGGGGAATGGAGGGTTGGTCCTGGTAAACAGGATCCTGGTTTCGAAAACCGGCCTATCCTCTCCGGCATTCAACCAGAGGGCACCTTATATCGAATTGTTGAACGGCGGCCAGAAGCCGGTCCTGCTTACGAGG
The DNA here is from genome assembly GCA_021825585.1 of Bacteroidota bacterium. GTDB lineage: Bacteria > Bacteroidota > Ignavibacteria > Kryptoniales > JAKASW01 > JAKASW01. The sequence continues at coordinate 126,919 of JAKAGT010000012.1, forward strand.
GACGGAATCGTGAAGGAGGTAAAGAAATGAAACGGCTCATTTTGATTTTGATCCTCTTCTGCTCGGGGATAGGAGTTGCACAGGAACAATCAGACTACCTCATAGTCAAATCTTTCCAGGAGAAAGCCAATTCCCTGAAGGCACAAATAAACCAGGCGGCCTCGGTTAACGAGTGCATGCAGGACAGCCTGCGCATAGTAGAGCTGCAGCGCCAATTCGCCCCCGATACAGTCCTGCTGAACAACGCCCTGTATCCGCTTAATTACCAGCAGCAAATTGCCAGCCTGTACGGCGTACTCAGCCTCGCGAGACAAAGGCTTGGCGTTATTGAGTCTCAAGTTTCGCAGATTAACTCGCTGCAAAATCAAATCAACGCGCTGTCAGACAGGGTGGACAGCCTGTCGAAAGAAAACGATAAGCTGCTTGCATCTCTGGATGTCATGTCCAAGGCCCTCGGGAAGAATCGCGAGACAATTGAATCCCTCCAGAGGATCATTTCAAGACTCAGAAATGACATAAGAGCCCGCGATGCCGCTATCTTCGCGATGACCGACAGCCTGTTCGGGACATACGGCAGCAACATTCAATCGTTGCCGGAGCATCAAAGGAGCGTGCTGACCCGAAAAATGGAGCGGCACGACGTAGTCGGTAAGATCTATCAGGCTGCCCGACAGAACCTGCGGTTCCTCGAGACGGCAAAACTGAACGGTAAACAGCTCGTGCAAATGCTGAAGGAACAGCAGAAATTCAGTTCCAACTGGAACGGTCTCGGTCCAAAGCTTTCCCGACTTTACGTAAACAGCAGGGTAAGGGAGAGAGAGGTAGCGGCAGTTGACACCGCCATATCGCAATGGGGACAGAGGGCCGATTCGGCGCTCTGGTCGGGGCTCTACCAGGTGTTCGCAGAGAACAACGTCAAGATAGACTCATTCAGCAATGCGGACGAATTCGTCGGCAGCCTGAGCAACTATTTCGACACAGACGGCGGAAACAAGAATGCATCCGGAGGCGAAAAAAGCTCGAAGCTGAAACATTTCCTCGGCACCGTCTGGAACCCTACCATCGGATCACAATGGCTGCCTATGCTGGTAGGCCAGGGGGTTTTATCCGGTGACCAACAAATCCAGCTTCAGACAAAGCTCGCCGGCTGGGAAGACTCTGCGAGGCCTTCTTATACATTGGCGTACGTCCTTATTATTGTCGTTCTGGCTCTCCTGGTTCCATTCATACTTACACGCCGCAAGAAGAAACCGATAGCCCCGCAGCATCCCATGGAAAACTGATCGACCGACACACCAATCGAATATGACAGGACTGCAAATCACATCATGGAACTCGGCGAAGATCTCCCCATTCGAATTCTCAGGAGAACCTGGCAGCCCGTTGCCCTGGCACGCGATCTTAAGCCGGGCGGCGTATCAGGCTACAAACTCCTCGACTTCGACATTGTAATCGCGCGCTTTCCGGACGGAAGGCTGCTGGCCGCGGAGAACTCGTGTCCGCATAAGGGAATGAGGCTGAGTCTCGGCAAAGTACACGGAGGAGAGCTTCAGTGTGCTTACCACGGCTGGCGGTTCGATCCATCCGGTGCATGCACAAACATCCCTTCTCTCATAGACCCTCCTGCAAACAAGCTGGAAGCCTCAACACTAACCCATTACGGGATTCAGGAGCGATACGGAATGATCTGGGTCCAAATGGAAAATCACGATTCAGAACAGCTTCCCGACATACCCGAGTTCGAAGATCCGGATTGGACGTTCACACTTGGACCGCCGACGCCTTTCAAAGCAGGGTTCAGGCGCGAGATAGAAAATTATCTGGACATGACGCACTTCGCATTTGCCCACAGCTCCACGCTCGGCAAAGCCGCCGACTCAGTTGTTCCCCGGATGGACATCACGGAGCTCGACGACGGTTTCCTGATGGACGCGCCTTTCCCCGCCCTGAAGACTCCGCACGAACAGCCCGGAAAACTTCAGAGTGCACACCGGCGAAAGCAGAGATGTTATCTTCCGAACTTCACTACAATTCGCCAGACATTCGAAGACGGCGATGAAAGGTTACTCGTCCACATACCGAGTCCCAACTCCATATTCGAATGCACCGTATTCTGGGCCCTGGCAATATCAAAAGACTTTCATGGGCCCTCTCCTGAAGATCAGATGGCCTTCGCTATTAAGGTCCTTGACGAGGACAGAACTATGTGCGAGAACCAGATTCCCCGGGAGGTACCGATCAATCCGGCGCGCGGCGGCTGGGGCGTCCTCGTTACGCCCGGCGACACTCTTGCGAACACATTCGAAAAAGTCTTCAGGAAATACCTTATCAAGCACCAGGGGGAATCGGAAGATCAGGGCCGCTCTATGATACCACCTTACTGAATCAGTTTGCGAATATGACTACCGACGTCCTGAGCTTCATCCTGTTTAATCTTTTTGTAATCGCCATGCTTGCCGTGGATCTATTCGTGTTCCATCGCAAGGCTCACGAAGTAAAATTAGGAGAATCCGTTTGGTGGACGGCCTTCTGGATCGTGCTTGCCTTGCTCTTCGCATTGGGAATTTATGTCTGGCGCGGACCGGTCGACGGGGTCAGTTTCCTGACCGGCTATGTGATCGAGAAATCGCTCAGCGTGGACAACATATTCGTATTCATCCTGATGTTTTCTTTCTTCCGTGTCGACCCGCGCTACCAGCATAAGGTCCTGTTTTGGGGTATACTCGGCGCACTCGTGATGCGTGCCGTCTTCATTTTCGCCGGCATAACGCTCATCCACAAATTCCACTGGGTGATTTATCTTTTCGGCGCATTCCTGATTTATACCGGGATCAGGATGGCATTCCATCGAGGGACCGAAATTCACCCCGAGAAGAATCCGGTTCTCCGGATTTTCCGCAGATTCGTTCCGGTCACCGAAGATTACAGAGACGATCGTTTCTTCGTAAGAGAGAACGCGCGGAGACTGGCAACCCCGCTGTTCATCGTGCTGTTGTTCATCGAGACGACCGACATAGTCTTCGCCGTCGACTCCATCCCGGCTGTAATCGCGATCACGCGTAATCCGTTCATCGTCTACACGTCCAACGTGTTCGCGATACTTGGATTAAGGGCGCTGTATTTTGCGCTCGCAGGGACGATGAAGATTTTCAGATTTCTTCACTACGGCCTTTCCGTTATCCTTGCATTCATAGGAACGAAGATGCTCATTTCCGATATCTACGAGATGCCTGTAGTAATTGCGCTGGGAGTCGTCGCCGGAATTCTCGCCATATCCGTGCTCGCATCGGTTTTCAAGCCGCCCAGGGCAGAATAGCAGGCGGGCGCGTCGTTGCATCCGCCTTTTTCGGGAGCTTTTGAATTATCTGCCAACCGCTTTCATCATCTGATCGTTGTACCGTGCACCGGCAGCCACTCCGGGCGGAGCGATCTTGTTTATCTCAGCCAGGTCGTCATTCGACAGTTTCAATGCCAGAGCAGCAATGTTCTCTTCAAGGTATTTTCTCCGCTTAGTGCCAGGAATAGGGACGATATCTTTCCCTTGCGCGACCGCCCACGCAAGGGCAATCTGAGCGGCCGTGCATTTTTTCTCCGCCGCGACTCCTTCGACCTTACGGACGAACTCCAGGTTCTTTTTGAAATTATCCCCCATGAACCTGGGATTGTCTTTCCTGAAATCCTTTTCGTCGAAGCTGCTGTTGTCCTTTACCTGCCCGGAAAGGAACCCGCGTCCGAGAGGACTGAAAGGCACAAAACCGATTCCGAGCTCGCGGCATGTCGGCAGAATTTCCTTTTCGACGTCGCGCGTCCACAACGAATACTCGCTCTGAAGAGCGGTTAATTTGTGGACCTTGTTCGCACGCCTGATTGTCGCGGCCGCCGCTTCGGACATGCCGAGAAATCTGACCTTCCCTTCTTCGACCAGCTTTGCCATGGCGCCGATAGTTTCCTCGATCGGTGTGTCGGGATCGACGCGGTGCTGGTAATAAAGGTCGATCGTCTCGATACCGAGCCGTTTGAGACTCGCCTCGCAGGCCTGCTTGACATATTCCGGCTTTCCGCTGACTCCGAGCGACTTTCCGTCTTTTGTCCTGACATTGCCGAACTTTGTTGCTATTATGACTTTGTTGCGGTGCGGCTTCAGCGCCTTCCCGACAAGGATCTCGTTTGCTCCCGCGCCGTAGACGTCGGCCGTGTCGAAGAACGTGATCCCCAATTCGATCGCCCTGTGGATTGTCGCGATCGATTCCTCCTCGCTTCCCTCTCCATAGGACTGCGACATTCCCATACAGCCGAGTCCGAGGGCAGAGACTCTCAATCCATTTTTGCCTAATTCACGAAATTCCATTCTTCTTCTCCTGAACGATTGTCTCGATTCGTAGTAATTAAAAACGACGTCATGATGATTGAGGTTCCGACCGTGATGCGGACCCCTACTTTCCTTTCTTTCTCATGAGTAGAAGTGCTTGAATTCTGCTTCTTGAGTGTGCGATGCTGCCGGTTTTATTTCTCCGCGATGTGAATCTTCTCGATGGATCCCATTGCTTCGGTACAAACGTAATTCATACCTGCACTTGCGAACATGCTCCTGAACTCTTCAGTGCTGTACATCTTCACATGTTCGGCTTCGAGTATTCCGATAATCCGGTTGATTAACTTGCCGAACAACGTATCCGTGGCAGGATCGAGTATATAAACCTTTCCGCCCCGTTTCAGCATCCGGTTAATTTCAGACATAACATTCGCCGGTCGGGGGTAATGGTGGAACGAATGTGTACAAATGATGACGTCGAAGAAATTGCCATCTAGCGGAATCGAACCGGCATCGGCCTGTACAAAGTGAAAGTTCTCCTTCCCTCTGTAATTCTGCTTCGCCTTCTCGATCATTTTCAGAGAGAGATCGACTCCGTAGAATCCGCCGGAGTTGTCGACGGATTGCGCCGCGAGATTCAGGGCCCAGCCGGTGCCGCAGCCAATGTCGAGGAAGTTGGAGTTCGGCTTCAGTTGAAGGAGGGAAACGACTCTTCTCTGCCCGTCGCGGAGGAATTTGTTTCTCCGGTTTTCATCGTCAAGCGTTCGGGCCCAACCGTCCCATTTCTTCTTGTTCAGCTCGAGCTGCTCTGTTGTTCTGTCCACTTTCAATAACTCATGATTCAAAATTTCAAGGGTCAAAACCGTGCTTCAGGAGTGAGATATTTTCGATCGCAATTCATTTTTGACTTTTCAATTTCGACCTTTGACTTCCAATCTAAATATTCACAGCCTTCATCCCTGCTTCGGGATACCGCAGTCCGGCAGCTATTCCGGGAGGTGCTGCCTTATCCAGTCTTTTTAGATCGTCGGCGGTCAGCTTGACATTGAGCGCGCCGAGGTTGTCCTCCAGGTACTTAATGCGCTTCGTGCCGGGAATCGGGACGATGTCTTTTCCCTGTGCGAGAACCCACGCGAGTGCAAGCCGGGCAGGCGTGCATTTCTTTTCGGCCGCAATCTTCTCGATCTCGGAGACTATTTCCAGATTCTTCTGCATGTTGTCGCCCTGGAAGCGGGGGTTATTTCTCCGAAAGTCCGTCTGATCCAGGGCATCGAGTCTCGTGATCGCGCCGGTAAGGAATCCCCTTCCGAGCGGGCTGTACGGGACGAATCCGATTCCGAGCTCGCGGCATGTAGGAAGTATCTCTGACTCGACGTCGCGCGTCCAAAGTGAATATTCGGTCTGCAGCGCCGTAATCTGGTGAACCTTGCTGGCTCTGCGCAAGGTTGCGGCTGAAGCCTCGGACATTCCGAGGAACCTGACTTTCCCCTCGTCGACCAGCTCTGCCATCGCTCCGATTGTATCCTCGATCGGCGTGTCCGGGTCGACGCGGTGCTGGTAATAGAGGTCGATGGTCTCGACGCCGAGCCTCTTCAGGCTGGACTCGCAGGCCTTGCGGACATATTCGGGCTTACCACTTACACCGAGGCGCTCACCGTTGGGGCCGCGCACGTTGCCGAACTTAGTCGCGATGACCACCTTGTCGCGATAAGGCTTCAGTGCTCTGCCGACAAGCTCCTCATTGATGAACGGACCGTACATATCGGCGGTATCGAAGAATGTTAATCCGAGCTCGATCGCACGATGGATAGTCTTTATCGATTCTTCATCATTTCTTGGCCCGTAAAATTCCGACATTCCCATGCACCCGAGTCCGAGTGCCGAAACATTTAATCCTGGTTTTCCAAGCTTGCGATATTCCATGAGATTTCTCCTTTGAAGTATGGTCAGTGTTTTTCGGGCTTAAGTATGCGCTCTATTTGCCGAATATGGTTGATGTCGTGCCCTGCATACATTCTAACAAGCGTCCCAACGGATTCCTCCCCGCGTTCGGAGTGCACACCAGACCGCATCCATTGTTCCGGCGATATCAATTTGAAAAGCGACAGATTCGCCTCACGGAAGGCACGAAATTGATCGAGAGATTTCCATATATCCCGCTTATCATAATGGAGCGCCACGACCCAGTCGTCCTGGTCGAATCCGGAAATCGGAGTACCCGGAGCACCGAGTATCATTCGGATTCGAAACGAGCCGATGATCTCCGTGTCCGCCAGATGGGCAACGATTTCCGCGACGGACCATTTCCCGGGTGCAGGCCTCTTTCGCATCTCGGCAGTGGGAACACCGTTCAGGAGCAACATGAGCTCTTTCACCGCACTAGCCTGAAGCTTGATCGGGTCTCTCCCTTCTGTGTAACCGATGATCCGCTGTCTATATTCCTGTGCCGTCTCCTGCATCGACAACCGCTCCTTCCTCTAAGGTATCTTGCACCCTACAGGCTTTTTTTCTCCGGTCCTCAGCCATTCGATCGCCACGATCCTTTGACCGTTAACATTCCCGGCCTCGTCGGAGGCAAGGTATACAGCCGGAGGGCCCATGACTTCGGGGTCGATAAGCTTGCTCCGCATCGTGTCGGGAAGGGAATCGGGAATCATTCCGGTATCGGTCGCTCCGCCCGGAAGGAGTACGTTCAGCGTGACACCCGTCCCTTCCAGCTCCTGCGCCCAGATACTGCTCATCGACTCGAGCGCGGCTTTTGACGGACCGTATGGGGTGAATCCTTTCCGCTTCATTGTCTCGTAATTCATAGATATGTTTATAATCCTCCCCGAGTGCCGCTCGAGCATACGCGTTACGACTGCACGTGTCATCAGGAAGACGCCGTTGACGTTCGTGTCGATCACCATCCGCCAGACATCGGGGTCGGCTTCCCAGAACGGTTTCGGCTCCGTCATGAAATTCCCGTTGACGAATTTCATCCCGCGACCGGCGTTGTTCACTAGAATGTCGATCCTGCCGAATTTCGATATTACCTCGTCGACAAGCTTGCCGACGTCTTCTTTCTTCGAAACGTCAGCCAGGATCGGAACGCCCCCGATCTTCGACGCTGCAGCTTCGATTTCATCTTTCTGCCGGGCTGCGGTGACGACCACTTTAGCTCCCTCGCTCGCGAGCGCTTCGGCGATCGCTTTTCCCAGGCCGCGACCACCGCCCGTTACTATTGCGACTTTGTCCTTCAGTTTCATAGACTATGCTTCCATTCGAGAAAGAAATCCTAAATACTAAATGACGCGTTGCACAACATCGTTTACACAAGAAGTTCCACAAGATCGTTTACAGTTTGTATGTATATTCTGGATAAAAACAGGAGTACAAGCGATGGATAAAAAGGGAATGCAAGTGAAGCA
>JAKAGT010000065.1 GCA_021825585.1 Bacteroidota bacterium
TCTTTCTTCCATTCTCCGCCTGCGGACCGAAGTCCTTCGGCGGACGTGGGTCCGTTTCACAGTCTCTCCGTTTCTCCGTTTCACCGGTTCCCCCGCTCTCCGATTCAATTTCATATTTACTCATATCGTAATGCTTCCACCGGATTTGCCGTCGCCGCCTTTATCCCGACTGAGCCAACTGTTACAAGCGCGACTAACAATGCCGCAACTCCGGAAAGAACAAACACCCAGATCCCGACGCTGGTCCTGTAGGCAAAATTTGCCAGCCAATTATTCGTGACGTAATAAGCCGCCGGCCAAGCAATGACATTCGCCATCAAAACCCACTTCGTAAAATCTTTGGAGAGAAGAGCGACTATCATCGAGATGGACGCACCCAAAACCTTTCTGATGCCTATCTCTTTCGTCCTTCTCTCAACTGAATAGGACACGAGACCAAACAACCCCATGCAGCCGATGAGCACAGCCAACGATGCAAAAATTGAAACGAGACTGCCGACTTTATCATCTGACCTGTATAAATCATCGTAAGTCTGACTGAGAAAAGAGTAATCGAAACTGGTTCCGGGTAATATCTTCTCCCAGGCGGACCTCAGCGCGGAGATGATTCGTGAACTTTGCGGCTGATCTATTCGTAACGCGATATACTTGAAGTTTGCCGGACTCATGTATAACAGTAATGGCCCCATCCTCTTTTGAAAGGAGGTTACATGAAAGTCTTTAACTACACCAATCACTTTCATAATTCTGCTTTTGCCCGGCACCTCCGACGGAATGTATACCTCAGCACCAATCGGATTCTTCAATTCAAGATACTGCACTGCGGACTGGTTCAACAGGATCGCGTTATCACTGTCGGTCGGGAATCTGCGTGAAAAATCTCTTCCTTGAAGGAGTTCGAGGTGGAGAGTCCGCAAGTAATCGTAATCTACGGCAATGGTCTGGATCATCGAATACTTGGTTTCAGGTTCACCTTGCAGATGCACATCCTGAACTTGGTACCAACTGAATGCGGGAAGGCTCCCTGCACCAGAAACATCCTGGACACCGGGTATTAAATTGAAGGCTTGTTTCAGCACCGCATATTTGTCAATTACCGCAGAGGATGATTCAGGAAGGTTGAGGACAACTACACCGTTCTTTTTGAAACCGAGATCGGAATTGCGCATGAAGTTGATTTGTTTGAAAATTACCGCAGTGCTGATCAACAAGAACACCGCGATCGCAAACTGTGCGACAACCAAAACTTTCCGAAGTGTGGCCCCCGCCGACCCCGGCGTCGTCGCTCCCCGCAGCGAATCCACTGGAGAGTACCGTGATAGGAAAACGGCAGGGTATATCCCCGCTACCACTGCCACGAAAACGACAACTGCAAGGAGTGCTACGAAAGAATAAGCGTTCAGATAAGAACGAACGAGTGCCTCTGCATTGAAGAAACTGTACAGTGAGGGCGCAATCAATTCAAAGATAACAACTGCGATTATAAGTGATAAGAGAGTGACGATCAGGGATTCCCCGAAGAACTGCCAAACGAGTCCCGCCCTCCCTGCACCAACCACCTTGCGAAGACCGACTTCCTTGGAGCGCTGCATAGAGCGAGCGGTCGAAAGATTAATGAAATTCAGACAAGCGACGATCAGCACAAGAAAGGCTATCATCGAAAACAAATTCATCGACGTTATGTTCACGGTTGGTCCAAGTTCACCCATCATTCCGGGTCTGAAATGGATTTCGGATAGAGGGACCACGGTGAATGATATGAGAGATCCCATTGTCTTGTTTGTGTTTCTAATGAACAGTTGTTCCAGTTCGCTTGGAAGTTTTACCACGGACGCCTTTCTTCTCAAGTAAAGGTAAGTATAGTCAGCGCCCAGCGAGCCCCACGAATTCTCGATCTTCTGAACCTCCACAGCCCTTGAATAAGACGCGATGAATTCGGGACGGAGCATAGTATTCTCCGGCACATCTTTCATTACACCGGTCACAGTAAAATCATATTTCTTATCGTAGACTAATGTTTTCCCGATCGGATCGGTATCTCCAAAATACTTGTGCGCGATGCTCTGAGAAATCACGATAGACGAAGGATCATCGAGCGCGTTAGCCCTATTGCCAGAGACGAGAGGAAAGGTAAACACGTTAAATACGTTCGAGTCGGCGAAGAAGAAAGCGCTTTCAGTGAACTCCTTGTTCCCTGCCGATATCACGGCGCTGCGGTCTACTCGAAATCTTACGGCCGCTTTTACTTCCGGGAGCTCGGCTGCTGCGGCTGGACCAAGGGGAGGCATGGCCGCCGCCAACGTCATGGATGAGCCACCACGACCGAGTATTACTGACGCGCGGACAATATGGCTACGATTTTTCTGCGTCGAGTCATAGCTCAATTGGTTGACAACATAAACCAGAATCAGGAGGCTGCCTGCGATACCAATTCCGAGTCCAGCAATGTTGACAATCGAGAATGTCTTGTGCCTCATCAAGTTCCGCAAGGCGACCTTCAGGTAATTGCTAATCATGGTACACTCCTTCTAAAAGAGAACACGCAGAACGCAGCAGGGAGAACGGAATCCCTGTCCCGTGTTCCATGTTCCATTCTCCCATTCTCTCGACGAGTCGAGTCATCGACCTTTTTCATTTCTCCTGCCTCCTTCCAGAGCTTATTCATAGCGGAGGCTCTCCACCGGGTTTGCCGTCGCAGCTTTGATGGCATGGAAGCTCACTGTCAAGGAAGCAATAATGAGTGCCAATGCGGCGGATGTCACAAATACCCACGGACTAATGCTCACCCTGTAAGCAAAGGTTTCTAACCATTTACTCATTACAAAGTATGCCACGGGCCATGCCACGATGTTCCCTGAGAGTACGAGCCAGAACGATTCTCTTGAGAGCAAGAACACAATGTTGGATATCGAGGCACCGTGAACCTTTCGAATTGCGATTTCCTTTGTCCGGCGTTCCAGCGAAAATGCCGCGAGACCAAACAAACCGAGACAAGCAATGAGGATACCTGAAGAAGAGAAATATCCGAAGATAGTTGCCAGTCTTTCGTCAGACTTGTATAGGGCATTCAAATCGTCAGACAGGAATGACCACTCGAAGGGGGTATCTGGAGCGAACTTGTGCCATTCCTGCTTAATAAGTCCGAGCGTGCTCCGAATGTCATGAGGCGCAATTCGAACAGCTATGTATTCATCAGAACCGTATAGAACGGGAGTGATTATCACTGGATCAACCCGCTGATGGAGCGATTCGAAGTTGAAATCCTTCACCACGCCTATTACGGAACCTTTCAGCCAACCGGCTAACAAGACTCGTCGGCCGATCATGTCCTTTGGAGAGTTGAAGCCGAATTTCTTACAGGCCGCCTCATTTATGATAAACGTATTACTATCCGTGGAGAATCTCTCTGAAAAATCCCTACCAGCTGTGAAATCGAGTTTCAGAGTTCTTGCAAAATCGAAATCACCATAAAACGCTTTAATGATCCAGGGTTCCTGCCCGGCTCCTCCATCTAATAGGCTCACATTATAAGTCGACAAGATTCCCTTCCCCGGCAGCGCTGAGGCAATAGCCACACCTAATATCTTGGAATTCTTCAGCAACTCGTTCTTAAAGGGGTTATGATTCCACATAGTGGGCAAGACAATTACCTGTTCTTTGTTAAATCCCAATCGTTTGTCCTCCGTGTATTTCAGTTGAAGAAAAATCAAGTAAGTGCAAATAATGAGCGCGATAGATATTGCAAACTGAGCTGCGACAAGTCCTCTCCTCAGGAACACCGCCTTCCTATCGATACCAGCTACCCTTTTTACAGTTTCAGCCGGATGGAATGAAGAAAGAACAAAAGCTGGATATATTCCTGCGATAATACCCACGAGCAGCGCTACACCTACGAAATCAAGAGTTATGCTCAGATGATGGTAAACATCGAGTGCAAGATCTTTTCCCGTGACAAAGTTAAAGACCGGAAGAAGTACTTCAGTCATACCAAAGGCAAACACGAGAGCAATAACAGACAGGAGAACAGATTCTCCCAAGAACTGCCCGATGAGCTGCGATTTCTTTGCCCCAACTACTTTTCTAATCCCAACTTCTCGCATTCTGGTGGCAGACCTTGCGGTGCTAATATTCACGAAGTTGATGCAGGCAATTAGAAGCACCAAGATGGCGACCACGGAAAAAATACGCACATAGGCGATGTCACCTTGGGGGGCAATTTCGTACTCAAGACTAGAATGAAGGTGAATGCTGGTTAGGGGTTCCAAATGAGAGACCAGTCTATAATTCGTTGCCTTAGCGTGCTCAGCGATAAGGTGCTGAATTTGCTCTTCCAGTCCTTGGGGCGAGGAGTTTTTCCTAAGCATAAGGTAAGTATAGAACTCGAGATTGCCCTGCCAATCATTAAGCTCCCCATGTGTATATAGCATACTCTTGAGTGTCGCGAATGAAGCAAGAAAATTGAATGTGAAGTGAGAATCAGGCGATAAGTCCTGCACAATCCCGGTTACCCTAAAGTTCTTCCAGTGATTAAAACTCAATATCTTTCCCACCGGATCTTCCTTCCCGAAATACTTCCTTGCCATGGACTTTGTGATAACAACCGTGTACGGCTCAGTCAACGCTGTCTTCGGATCACCTTCCAGAAGATGCCAGGTGAAAATGTTAAAGACTGACGAATCGGCAAAGAAGAATTTGGTCTCAAAGAAATTCTTGTCTCTGTAACTTATCACTGCTTTGTGAAAGTACTTGAAAAACCTCACGAAACTCCTGACTTCAGGAAAGTCGGCAAGGAGCGCAGGGCCAATAGCGGCGCTGCTTAGAGCAGTGTGGATCGTACTCCCTCCATTCGGAATAAAGTCCTCCCTGAGTCTATAAATATCTTCAGCGTTCTTGTTGTACCTGTCATAGCTCAACTCATTCTGAACGAAAAGAAGAATCAAGAAAGACAGTACCAACCCTATTGTGAGCCCGGCTACGCTAACGAAAGAATAGACTTTGAATCTGAGGATGTTTCTAAATGCAATTTTCAGGTAATTCTTTAACATGTCTCAGTCCTTTCTGCAAAGCGCATAGGGCAGAGCGCATAGCGAGCCCCACCTCGCGCTTTGCTCCATGCCCTTTGCGCTATGCGTTCTTCTCGATCCATCCATCTTTCAGCCTTATTATCCTGTTCCCATACGCCGCATTCGTCTCAGAATGTGTAACCTGAATTATTGTTGTGCCCTGCTTGTTCAACTCCTTCAGCAACTCCATTATTTCTTTACCCTGATCGGAGTGGAGATTACCTGTCGGCTCGTCTGCAAGAATCAGCTTAGGCTCTGCAATGACCGCCCTTGCTATTGCCACAAGCTGCTGCTGCCCGCCGGAAAGCTGGTTCGGGAACAAATCTTTCTTGGCGACAATCTTAAATCTGTCGAGCGTTTCGGCAACTCTTCCCTTTCGGTTGTTCGCGTTCACCTTCTGGTATAACAGCGGAGTCTCAAGGTTTTCGTAAACCGTCAGCTCATCGATGAGATGATAACTCTGGAAGACAAAGCCGATGTAAGTTTTGTGGAGCTCTGTCAGCTTCTTCTCATTCATCTTGTGCACAGGCTCGTCGAAGAAATAATACTCGCCGTTCGACGGTGCATCCAGCATACCGATGATGTTGAGGAGCGTCGTTTTCCCAGAGCCCGACGGGCCCATGACCGAGATGAACTCGCCTTCTTTGACCTCGAGGTTGATGTTTCGCAGCACGAAGGTCTTGATGACCCGGTTTTCGTAGTACTTTTCGATTGCAGTTAACTTGATCATGTTGGTCTCCGGTGATAGAGCAAAGCGCATGGCGCAAAGGGCATAGCGGAAACAACGCAATTCATTCCTGCGCTTTGCGCCGTACCCTTTGCGCTTTGCTGCTTCACAAGGTTTTCTTGAAGTTTGTTATCATTCTACATTCTTTATCGAGTTTATCAAGGAGCTGGTTTAATCTTTCATCAGATAACCACTTTCTTCTGTTTAGTATGATTAAGATGTTGGCATCTTCAAACGTGGATCTTCGTGCATAGTTTAAGAAGTTTGTAAAATCAGCTTTTGAAGTTGAACCTGAACCTTCTGCAATATTGTTGCTTATGCTCATAGCAGCACCTCTAAGCTGCTCGGCAAATCTAAATAACTTTCTGTCTTCCAGATCATCTGCTATATCCAGAAGTTCATCGGAAAGGTCAATTGCAAACTGCCAAATTTGTAAATCCTGGAACCGAAACTTCATGGGGCCTCCTCGAGAGTTTTTGGTCAATGTCAATCATTTCCATTTCTTAGCAATATGCAAGGCGCAGAGAGCATAGCGCAAAGCGAAGTGCATCTATACTCCGCTGCTTCCTCCGCACTCTGCACCATGCGCTTTGTTCTCCGCGCTATGCGCCATGCCCTTTGCGCTCTGCGCCTACACATGAAACTTCTCCTTGTAATTCTCAGTGACCACATGCCCATCAAACAAATGAATGACCCGGTGTGCGAACTCGGAGTCGTGCGGGGAGTGAGTAACCATGACGATCGTTGTTCCACCTTCGTTCAGCTGTGTCAAAATATTCATCACTTCTTCACCGTTCGCAGAATCGAGGTTGCCGGTCGGTTCGTCGGCCAGAATGAGCGCCGGTTTAGCCACAACGGCTCTACTGACAGCCACACGCTGCTGCTGACCGCCCGATAACTGCTGCGGGAAATGGTCTTTGCGGTGCATTATCTGCATTCTCTCGAGAACCTCGTTGACCATCTTTGTCCGCTCGGATGAGGAGACGCCAAGATAGAGAAGCGGCAGCTCAACATTCTCGAATACGGTGAGCTCGTCAATCAGATTGAAGCTCTGGAACACGAAGCCAATATTTGCTTTCCGTATATTCGCACGCTGCCTCTCCGTGTATTTCGAGACTTCCTCATTGAGAAAGTAGTATTCACCGTCCGTCGGATTATCGAGCATGCCGAAAAGGTTGAGAAGCGTTGACTTGCCGCAACCCGATGGACCCATGATCGCGACAAATTCCTTCTCCTTGATTTCGATGTTCACATTATCGAGAGCGGTAGTTTCCACTTCCTCGGTGGTGTAGAGCTTCTTAAGGTTGATTGTCCTTATCATGATGGATTTACCCTTTCTTGTTAGGTAATGCTTTTCTTGAAAGAAGACATAGCGCAAAGCGCATAGGGCAAAGCGCGGAGGACAACTTCCTCACCACATGACACGAGATGAGCACTTTTAGAAATCTCCGCCTTATGCCACGCGCTATGCGCTCTGCCCTTTGCGCTACGCTGCTTCATTGCTTTATTACCAGCTCGTTCACGTTTCCAAAATTATCATACGACGAAGTTACAACCCTGTCTCCAGCCTTCAAACCGCCCAGCACTTCGAAGTAATCCGGATTCTGACGGCCCAGACTTATGTTTCTTTTGACAGCGATGCTGCCCGACTTGTCCAGGAGGAAAACCCACTGGCCGCCCGTCTTCTGGTAAAACCCACCCCGAGGGAGGAGTAGTGCCATGGTACGCTCGCTCAGCTGCAGCCTGATCTGCAATGTCTGTCCCCTTCTTATTCCGTCTGGTACTTGTCCATCAAAATTCATGTCAACTTGAAATTTCCCACTCTTAACTTCCGGAAAGACTTTTGTTACAATCAACTTGTAATCCTTCCCGTCGATCTCGACTGTCGCATGCAAACCTTTCATTACACGGGCAATATAGAATTCATCAATGTCAGCTCTCACCTTGAAACCATCCAGCGCGTCAATTTGTCCTAACTGGTCACCCGGAGATTTCGCTTGTCCGGTCTCACCATTCAATGAAGTGAGCTGCCCACTTATCG
>JAKAGT010000013.1 GCA_021825585.1 Bacteroidota bacterium
CTGCTGTTGCAGTCGGGTAAGTTGTCGTGTCGGAAACAGTGTTACTATAGGCATCGGTCAGAGTTGATGTGACCGTAACCTGCTGTGTGCCCGCAGCGATTGTTGTCGGTGAGGCCGATGGGCTCGCAGCAACCGCATAGAAAGAACCCGGCAGTAGTTTATACAACCTGCCTGTGAATGAAGGTGAATTTAAACTGGCGGGATAATTGCTTAGCGTATCCACCGCCACACCGAGTGAATCTCTGGTAGTTCCGGCGTTTGAAGCCGTGTAAGTACCTGTCGTGGCATTGCTGGATACGGGCATAACCTTGGCACCCAACACGTATACCGTGTCGGTCGCAGCCGCCGGTCGGAATCCGACGATCAGTGTATCCACCTTGGTAAAGTCGCTGGTTGTGTACCCTTGGGCGACGATTCGCTTAGTCGACGGGAGCGCAACAGGCTTTCCGTTGGTGTATGCCCACACGCTGTCTGAAGAGTTACTGGTCCTTACCACTACTGAGTCACCAGTGAATTTCAGCACGCCCGCGCGGAACACGAATCTTACCATGTAAGATCCGGTCGCGTTCAAGCTGGAGACATAGGCCTTCAGGCTGTCTATAGTCTGGTTGGCAACTAGAAAGTCCTGCTTGCTGGCGCCGCCAGTATTGGCTAGCTGAACGCTTACAGTGTCTTTAGCCCTTGTAAAAGCTGCTGTCTGCGCTTGTGCATTTCCGAAATCAAGCGCCCCGATGAACATGACGCTCATCAGGAGAAGCAGCCAACTTAGGCTAAGAAAACTGAATCTTCTCTTTAACATTGTACCTCCTATTATGGTTACCTTTCTGTCAAATGGCAGAACAAACGGGATGAGCCTGGAAAAACCGCACAGCCCCCGCTTGCGTGTCACTTGTCTTAACTAATGTTACAATTGAATCCAAAACAAAGCCCTCTGAAACCAATTTCCATCTATTCTCCGAAGAACTGCTGTTTTCCTGCTTCGAGAAAGTGCCGATAATTAGTGCATACTACTCGGTATCAACAACTAGAAAGTGTTGCTCTATCTCATTTATTTGTAAAACCCTGAAAACTCACGTAGCACGTCTCCTATGAACTTCGAAATAATAACGACTCTGGCACATTTAGTCAAGTTTTTTTTGAAGTTTTTTTGATGTTCTGCACGCCCTCGCGCCGGATGTGAAAATGTCTTTTTTTACCGGAAGATGACTCCATTGGTCGTATTGTCGGAACAAACCCGGCCAACTTTAGCAGGAGCTTCAGAAATGACGAAGAGAGCTAATTTTCTAAGGTTTCAGTTTCTTGTCCGACAAACCGCTTGCATGACAGCAATGATATCCGACGCCATGGCACTCGCCCAAAATCGACGCACAAAGGAAGATGGAGCGAACCTAAGCTTTGAGATCCCCGCAAAAGAGGTTAATTCGACGGGAATAATTTCCCTCCCCCTTTCATGGTTCAACGCAAATCTAATGGTAACCACCAGCTTCGACATGCCGGCGAAGAGGGTTACCTTCGCCCGCGGGGCGATCCCCTCCATCCCGCCCAACGGCTTTGCCAGCCTGCCATCAGCCGGAGCGCCTGGCCCTTCAGCAGGCAATGTTCTGTTCCGGCTTGTTTCAGTTCCTCCGGTTCGATTTTCCTCTTCTATCCAATGCGCTCTCCGAAAACGATAGAGTCAACCTGTCTACAATAATGTCAGAATCCATTCTACTATAATGTCAGCCCTTCGGGCTTAATCATAATATTCCTTCCGCAATCTTAATCATCCTTGAATTTTGGGCTTTCCAACAAACCAACTATTATCCTCAGCCACCTCCAAATCGCGAAGCGATGGCATTATTGTAGCCATTTCCATGGTGTTAATTTTCAACCCTGAAGGGGTGGCATTGTTCTGCACATTCGAACGACCCTGCTCATCCTTGACAAGGCTGACCGCCGTTTCAAAACTCACCTTTCAGCGAAGGCCATAGCTCCTGTATCGACCTTATCTCATTCCGACACAAATATATCGTCAGGTCCTGTTCTTCGGGTACGGTCCATTTGTTCACGATGTGTGCCATGGGTGTGACGCTGCGCCAGTTTTTCACCAGATCGAGCGAATCGAATCCGATGGATATTGCCGTCGTTCCTGCCTTCCTCCCCGGTCCGAAGAACCAGTATGTCCCCTCGAAACAAACCGAGTGCGGCAACCCGAGTCGCGGGCCCAGGAAGTCGACGGCACCGGCCTCACCGTAATTCGATGCAATAATGACTGCCTTTGACCGCTCCTCCGGCGGAAGAGAGTGATACGCTCCCGAGATCGCATTGACCCGCTGTTCCCATCCGAGCATGTCTGCATAGTCCTGCGGCAGCCTCAGCTCGACGCCCGTGTTCGTTTGCACGGCCTGGGTTAACCCCAGCGATGCGGCGTACTTTGCCATCTGCTTCGGAGGCAACACCGGCACTCCTATCGGTATGAGCATAACTCCCTGAGCTACAACGAGCACAACCACGGCAATCCTGAAAACGGCTCCCCGCCATCCCGTTCCAACCTTTTCTAAAATGACGGCGCCTGCGCCGAGCATTGCGGGATAAATCGGGCCCAGGTAGTAGGCCTTCGAATGGATCATGAAAAGAACGGCGAAAGTTCCCGCAAATATCCAGCCGAGGATTCGAAACCGAGCGAACCGCTTCGAAACAAGAAGTGCAATGATCCCCGTCAATGCGATCACGAATGGAACGAGACTCAGGATGAAGATCTGCCCGGTCACGAAGTCCGCCCACGAGACGTGGGTAAACTGCACGGACTGGAGATTCTGCATCATCCCGATGAATGGGAAGCCGAGCCTGATCTGGCCGACGATACTTGGACTTCCGATGATGAAGGTAACTGCAAGAGCTATCCACGGCCACGGGGTGAATAGAATCCTGCGACCCTTTGTTGCAAGAAGACCGACAAGCACACCGAATCCGAAAACGAATATGCTGAATTTTGTCAGGAGCCCGAGCGCCATGACAACGCCGAGCGGAATCCACCATCTCCCGTCCTCCGTTTCCCGCCAGCGGATTATCACCCAAAGGCCGAGCGTCCACCAAAGCTGGTCGAAGACTACCGGCTGGAACAAGGCGCCGGGGCGGAGGAAAATCGGCGCGAAGAACACGAGGAGGGCGGCGAGGAGCTGGGCAAAGGTTTTGCCGCCCAGACGGCGGGCAATATCCGCGGCGAGCAGGACGATGATGGACGCCGCCAACGCAGGGAAGAACCGGATGGCCCACAGTGAATCGCCGAGAATCCCGCGGGTTAGGTCGGCGATCGCACCTATGAATGGAGGAGAATCCATTCGCCAAAGATGGAGGTGCGCCCCCTGCGCTATATACAGGAACTCGTCACGATGAAAACCGTATGGAGTGAATATGTTGACGATGATGTGCAGGATAAGAATCCCCGCTGCGAGGGCATATATAAGAGGAGATGCCGTATGTTGTCGATGAGCCTCTTCAGCGAGCGTGGCACCTGAGGCGGCCGGTTTCCTGGGTTCTGGTTCCTCGTGGATTGCCATAGCCTATTCTCTCCTATTCGTATTAGCTTTTCAAACCGAAATCAATAATGTCACCCCTTCGGGGTTCCAATCTTGTTTCGGTTCCCATTCTACAATAATGCCAGCCCTTCGGGCTTCTGTTCTGATTTAGACTTCACGGCTCTCTTGCCATGTCACCCCGTCGGGGTTCTAATTCTGTTTCGGTTCCCATTCTACAATAATGCCAGCCCTTCGGGCTTCTGTTCTGACTTAGACTTCACGGCTCTCTTGCCATGTCACCCCGTCGGGGTTCTAATTCTGTTTCGGTTCCCATTCTACAATAATGCCAGCCCTTCGGGCTTCTGTTCTGATTTAGACTTCACGGCTCTCTTGCCATGTCACCCCGTCGGGGTTCTAATTCTGTCTTGGTTCGCATTCTACAATAATGCCAGCCCTTCGGGCTTAATCATAGATTCCGCAGTCTTAATCATCCTTGAATTTTGGGCCTTTCAACAAACCAACCATCATCCTCAGCCACCTCTTAATCGCGAAGCGATGGCATTATTGTAGCCATTTCCATGGTGTTAATTTCCAACCCCGAAGGGGTGGCATTAATCGATCCATTCAAACAGGTGCCGTTCTTCGAATTTTACATCGAACCGCTTTAACAACTCCAGGTACTCCTCCTTAAAGTCTCTCTTCTTATGATGCTCTTCCTGATTGAGAATGTAGCTGTAGACTCTCTCTATTTGCGAATGTCCATACGAGAATGCTCCAAAACCTTCTTGCCAGCAGAATCGGCCTTTCGCAAGATTCCTTTCGTTGACAAAGTTAGTCGAGTTGTTTTTAATATCCCTGACTAGATCGGATACCGCTACCGATGGTTTCAGCCCGATAAAAACATGGAGATGATCTGGCATTCCATTTAC
Source organism: Bacteroidota bacterium (assembly GCA_021825585.1). GTDB lineage: Bacteria > Bacteroidota > Ignavibacteria > Kryptoniales > JAKASW01 > JAKASW01. The sequence goes on from JAKAGT010000013.1 coordinate 4,427, forward strand.
GATAATCGATTTTTGTTCTTTGCCCCTGATGATCCCTGCAATGTATTTGTGCAGCTCTTCCTTCCATTCACTTCCAATTAGATTCTCTCTGCCCTTTACGGCAAAAACGACCTGGATGTAAATTTGTGAATATGTCCCTGCCATGACATGCCCTCCCCTTTGTGTTTACTTATCACAATAATGTCACCCCGTTGGGGTTCTGATTCTGTTTCGGTTCGCATTCTACAATAATGCCAGCCCTTCGGGCTTCACTTCAGAAATATTTCCATCTTCGGCTTTCTCCAAATCGCGAAGCGATGGCATTATTATAGGCACCATCAACAACCTAAAATGTCAACCCCGAAGGGGTGGCATTATTTCATCGGCTCGAACATGATTCGTCAATTTCATTCGACCGCATATCACCCCTTCGGGGTTCTGATTCTGTTTCGGTTCGCATTCTACAATAATGTCAGCCCTCGGGCTTCACTTCAGAAATATTTCCATCTTCGGCTTTCTCCAAATCGCGAAGCGATGGCATTATTATAGGCACCATCAACAACCTAAAATGTCAACCCCGAAGGGGTGGCATTATTTCACCGGCTCGTACATGATTCGTCAATTTCATTCGACCGCATATCACCCCTTCGGGGTTCCAATCTTGTTTCGGTTCGCATTCTACAATAATGCCAGCCCTCGGGCTTCACTTCAGAAATATTTCCATCTTCGGCTTTCTCCAAATCGCGAAGCGATGGCATTATTATAGGCACCATCAACAACCTAAAATGTCAACCCCGAAGGGGTGGCATTATTTCACCGGCTCGTACATGATTCGTCAATTTCATTCGACCGCATATCACCCCTTCGGGGTTCCAATCTTGTTTCGGTTCCCATTCTACAATAATGTCAGCCCTCGGGCTTCACCAAAGAATTGCCTCTTCTCCAAGAATTTCCCGAATCGCGAAGCGATGGCATTATTATAAACACCATCTTCTCCGTACAGTCCCGACCAGCAGGTTTCAGCCAGCGGCTTTCAGAAATTCCCTGAGAAGCTTGCCATCTACCGGATTGGAGGTCACGCGGTCCACTTTCACTGCCGTTCCCACGATCACACTGTCGGCATACTTGAGGAGCTGCGCGGCGTTCTTCGGATTTGCACCGCTGCCGATAATTATCCTGGCGTCCCTGAACTTCCGCCTGAGCGCGCGGAGTTCCTCCATATCGACGGCGACGCCGGTCCTGGAGCCGGTGAGGATGATTGCGTCAGCCATCCCCCTTTCGAGCGCATCGGCTGCCTGCTGCTCCAATCCGTAATCGCCAATCTGCGAAGAGTGCTTGACACCGACATCGGCGAACAGCAGAACGTGCGAGTCGAGGTTCTTCCTCAACCGCATGCTTTGGTAAGCCTTCCCCTGAATTATCCCCTGGTCGGCTACAACCGCGCCGACATGCACGTTGACCCTGACGAATTCAGCCCCGACGACCGTCGCTATGCTGAGAGCTGACTCCGCGTCGTTTCGAAGGACATTTATTCCAAAGCTGATGTTGGTGAACTGCCTCCTGAGCTCCGACGCCACGAACGTCATGGATGCGACCGTGACCGGGGGCACTTTCTCGACGGCAAACGGCACATCACCAAAGTTCTCCACGATCACACCCATTACTCCGCCTTGCTCGTAGACTCCGCAGTCCTGGACAGCCCGGTCCACGATCGCTCCTACGGAGCCGCTGAAATTCGGGGACCCCGGCAGAGGAAGGAGGTGAACGACGCCGATGATCTTAGGAATCGTCATCATTCGTGCTGAAGGAGCTGGGACTCGATGTCTCCAGGAGTGAGTTCTTCCTCGGATTCCTCGAATTGCAGTTCTTCGATGGTCTTGACCACGACATATGCAAGACCCGCGGCGATTGCCGCTGCGCTGACGATAAGAAAAAGCTTTTTCATTGATCCACCGGGATTTGCGTGATTTTCATAGCTCTAGAAATATACACCATTTCTTCCAACGATTCTCAGGATATGCATGTGTACCTGCCACGATCCGGGGAAATCCCGGTGTACCATGCTAATCCTTGTGTGACTCTACGATTCTCATCGTGTCGAGTGCGATTACAAGCTCCTCATTGGTCGGTAAGGCGTAGACTTTCACCCTGGACGCATCACTGCTTATAGGTTTGTCCTTTTCACCGGAATTGTTTCGTGCTTCATCGACTTCAATTCCGAGGAAACTGAGGTCCCTGCAACTCTCCGCGCGGACGTCCGGACTATTCTCGCCGATTCCTCCGGTGAATACGAGTGCATCCAGCCCTCCCATCGCGGCGGCATACGCACCGATATACTTCTTCACGCGATAGGAAAAGACCTGGAATGCCAGCTCTGCCTGCCGGTTTCCAGCCTTCTTTTCGGAGACAATCTCTCTCATGTCGCTTGTCAAACCGGAAATACCCAGCAGGCCGCTGTGTTTGTTCAGGAGCGTGTTGGCTTCCGCGAGCGACAAACCTTCGCGCCCGACGACGTGTAGTATGATCGACGGATCGAGGTCGCCGCTGCGCGTCCCCATGAGGAGACCTTCGAGGGGAGTGAATCCCATCGTCGTGTCTACCGATACGCCTCTGTCCACCGCCGCCATGCTGCAGCCGTTGCCGAGATGAGCAGTGATTATTTTCAGCTCGCTGATCGGCTTGCCCAACAGCTCCGCCACTTTCTGCGAAACGTAGAAGTGCGATGTGCCGTGGAAGCCGTAGCGGCGGATCTTGTAGCGCCTGTAGAGGAGATACGGAATTCCGTAAAGAAACGCCTGGGGCGGCATCTTCTGATGAAAGGCCGTATCGAAAACCGCGACCTGCGGAGTACCTGGAAGATGTTTCAGCACAGCCTGAATTCCTCTCAGGTTGTGCGGATTATGAAGCGGCGCGAGTTCGATGTTCTCACGAATCTCGTTCATAACCCTGTCGTCTATAAGAACGCTTTCGGAAAAACTCTCACCGCCATGCACGACGCGATGGCCGACGGCTTCGATCTCCGATTTGTCCTGGATAACTCCGTGATTCTTGCTCAGGAGTACGGCAAGCACGTATTCAATTGCAGTCTGGTGGTCCAGAACTTCAGCACTGATCTTGACCTTATCACCGTCGTAACGTTCGTGAGTGACTACTGAGTCGCTCATTCCAACCCGGTCGATGACCCCCTTTGCCAATATGGAACGGTTCTTTACATCTATGAATTGATACTTAACCGAAGAACTCCCGGAATTCAGTACAAGGATTTTCATTTCTGCTTTGCTCTCTATTCTCGAAAATATTCTACTGGTGAGTTTCTAATTTCTTACCTGATTCATCGTACTTGAAGAAGCCCTGACCGGTTTTTTTGCCGAGGTAGCCCTCGCGCACTTTGCGGCGCAGTATGGGACTGGCGCGGTATTGCGGTCCGCCGAGTTCATGGTAAAGCGTGTCGAGCCAGGTCAATATCTCGTCCAGACCCATCGAGTCTGCCATTTCCAGCGGGCCGACGTTCAAACCGTAGCCCAGCTTTATGGCAGTGTCGATTCCGTCTGCCGTAGCAATCCCTTCGAGAAGGACCTGCATAGCTTCATTCAGCATAGGCAGGATAACCCGGGTGGTTACGAACCCGGGATACTCGAAGACTTCGACGACAGTCTTCCCCAAATCCTCGGCAAACTTCTTAATCTTCAGGAAAGTGTCGTCGCTCGTTTTGAGTGCGCGAACCACTTCGACAAGAGGAATCTTCGAAACGGGGTTAAGGAAGTGCATCCCGATTATTCTGTCCTGGCGGGCGGTTGCCTCGGCAAGCTTCGTCAGACTCAGCGTAGCCGTATTGGAAACAAAAATTGTGCTCGGCGGGCAGTTCTTATCGAGTTCCCTGAAAATTCCCTTCTTCGAAAGGAAGTCCTCGTCGATTGCCTCCACGACCAGATCGCATTCCGAGACCTCGCTCAATTCAGTCGATAACTTGATTCGTGCGAGTATTGCCTTCTTTTCGTTTTTCGTTAAAGCCCAGCGGTCTATTTCGCTGTCAAGAGTTTCTGCTAATCGTTGTTGGCATGTTTCAGCCCCTTCGATATCCTTCTCTATTATGAGGACGTTGATTCCTGCGCTGGCAGCAGTCTGAGCGATTCCCCTTCCCATAAGCCCGCCCCCGACGATTGCGATATAACCCGTCCGGTCGGACTTTGGGTGCGAAATATTAAAGATTTCTGAGATGGTTTCTTCTTGTGACATAATTCAATTGTTGGGTTAGTGATGCAACAAGTTAGAAAACACCGCCAAGTTAATCAAGAAAATGGGCTTTCCCGGGTTTACGTCTTTTCATCCTTTGTTTCTCCTTTCTATTTGTCTAATCTTCAGGAACAGCAGCACTGCGAGCAGCGTGATTATAAGCGTAGCCACGCCGAGTCCATGTCTCCTGAAGTAGTATTCATCGACCGCCGCTAGCGCGCTCTTCTGAGCCCCGGCGACTATTTTCAATCCAGGTGCAGCCGCCGACTCCACCGATGTAGCGGCGAACGAATGAACCTGCACCCGCGCCTCTACCAGCGACTGATTGACATCTTTGAGAGAGTAGACCGCATCAGACACATCCATTCCGAGTTGTTCTGCCCGTGAGAGAAGTGCCTCTGCATCTTTTCTGCCGCGCGTCAGACTGTCGAGTGTCCATCGGATTGCGATTATTGCGCCCGCAGCAGGGTCCGAAGTCATGTTTTTGTGGCATTTCCCGCATACACCACCTCCGTCGAATGCTATCATGGCGTCGAATGGTGGTTTCACGAGGTGATTGCTGTGACACACCACGCAGCCGGGGAGTTTCGCTTTCGCGAATGCCGCCCTGTGTACGCTCTTGTCGAACAAGTCCGCATTTGCCTGATGGCATGTTCCGCAGACAGACGCGACTGACGACACGCCCGGAGGTACGGCCCCGTGATTACCGTGACAGGAATTGCATGCCGGCGCGCTCAAATCTGAATTTTGCAGGAGCGCTATTCCATGCACGCTCTGTTTGTAATTCTCGTACTGGTCCGTGGGGATATGATATTCGGCCATGTACGCTTTATTGCTGTGACATCTGGCGCATGTCTCAGGGATATTCGTCGGGTACACGGGCGAGCGCGGATCCTTGACTGGCCGGATGAGGTGATTCGAGTGGCAGCTTACACATGTCGCCGGTTTGGGATCTCCGGCCTCGTTTCGCTCGCCATGCACGCTCGTCAGATACTTCTCGTACTGGTCGACGGGTAATCCCGGGTTGAACTTTTTCATGTAATCCGGATTGCTGTGGCACTTTGCGCATGTCTTTGGGACATTGGTCGGATAAGCCGGCGACTTTACGGAACTTACGTCCGCGATATTATGTATACCGTGGCACGATATGCATGTCGGACCGTCGCTGCTCTGATTCAATGCCCTTCCGTGAACGCTTGACATAAACTGGTCCACCACATCGTCGAGATGATATTCATTCCTGAACGTCGTTCTCGCCAGCCCGTGACACTTCCCGCACATCTGCGGGATGGCGGATGGCTTCGGAACTCCGATGTATCCCTTCTTCGGATTCATCGCGGCATCCTGGTCCTCGACACTCGCGTTGCCGCCGTGACAGCCTGCACATGTGACACCGGCCTTGAAATGCACGTCGCTCATGTAAGACGCGGCTTCGTCGCTGCCGATGTCCGTATGGCAGCTTAAGCACTTGTCGACAGGCTTCTTCTCCTGCGTCCGTGCGTTGGAAACATTCGGCAAGGCAATCACAGCCAGAAAAACGAGAAAGATAATTATCTTTTTCATTTCGCTCTCGCTCCGATTACTGTGAAGACTATGATGTAGAGAACGACTCCGATCCCGACGTAATTGACAATCCTGTTCCGTGAACCTTTCGACGTTTTGGAATCCCAGAACGGGACAAGGAACCACAGAAATCCCGCGAGCCCGAAGAGCGATATACCCAACACCTCCCCGTCGACGCCGAGAAGCTTTGGCGGGAAAAACCTGAGCGACTGGAACATGAACAGGAAGTACCATTCGGGCTTTATGCCTATAGGAGCCGGAGCGAAAGGCTCCGCCTTGTGCCCGAGTTCCCAGGGGAAATAGACAGCTAGAATTGCCAGCACGTTTAGCACGATAAGCCACAGAAGGACATCTCGCAGGACGAAGTTCGGGAAAAACGGGATATGGCTCTTCTTCGATTCCGGCAGATACTTCCATGACTCCGGCTCGCTTATACCCTGTACCTGGATGAAAAGAAGGTGAACACCGAGGATGACCGTGAATAACGCGGGAAGCACCGCAACGTGAAGAGCGAAGAACCGGGTCAGCGTTGCGGTCGTTACATCGGAGCCATTACGGAGGACCTCCATGACCGGCTTGCCGACGAACGGCACGACGCCGACAATCTCCGTTCCGACCTTCGTCGCAAAATATGACAGGGTATTCCAGGGAAGCAGGTATCCGCTGAATCCGAAGGTCAGGCAGAGCGCAAGGAGGATAAAACCCGAGTACCAGGTTAGTTCTCTCGGTTTTCGAAATGCTTTTGTGAAATAAACGGAAAACATATGGATAATGACGGAAAGGATCATGAGATTAGCCGACCAGCTGTGTATCGATCTGATCAGCCATCCGAACTGGACTTTCATCACGATAAACCTGACGCTCTCGTAAGCAGTCTGCGCACCAGGCTGGTAATACATCAGGAGCAAAATTCCCGTCACCACCTGTACGATAAACAGGAAGAGGCTTACACCGCCGAAGTAATACCAGAACGAGCCTCTGAAATGCGGGACTTTTTTTTCTTCCGCGAAGTGCTCGATCAAGCTGAGATTGTAACGTTCATTGAGCCAGCGCATCATCTTCGATTCTTTGTTCATCTCTGCCTCCTCAGCTCTTCGACACGACTATGTCGTCGCCTTTGACAGCAACTTTATATCCAGTCAACGGTCTCGGAGGCGGACCGGAGATGTTTCTACCGTTGAGGTCGTATACTCCGCCATGACACGCGCACCATATCCTCTGCATGTCGGGACGGTATTGGACTGTGCATTGCAGATGAGTGCACACGGCACTGAACGCCTCGAGCTTCCCGTCCGGTGTGTCGACGAGGATTGCCGGTTCATTCCCGAATCTGAAAACTTTCCCGGAGTTCGGCTTAAAATCTTTGACTGAACCGGCGACGACGCTGGAAGGAGCCGCCTCGGTCTGTGGAGGGACTCTGAAGTAGTCGATTATCGGGTAGAGAACGGCGGCAAGCCATGCTACAACGCTGAGCCCCAGAAAATAATCAAGGAATGTTCTCCGGGACATCTTCCCGGTACTGGGAACGTCCATCATTCGCGCCTCTCCTTTTGTCAGGTTGAATACTTTAGGGTACAGCCAAAGGCATGAAGAAGAGACACTACCGGGTCAGGTAGTCCAAGGAAACGGCGAAGTCGGCTCGAACAGATATTTTGATGATGTAACAGAGCCATCGAAGCGGAAAATCCTTTGGCGTTATGTGCTTTGATTCTCCGAGATAGAATACTATCCGGCAGTGTTCTTCTAACTATCTTTTGGACCCGATTTCATCCTAGTCCGGGCGTAAAAAAAAGAAATTACAAGAAGCACGACACCTAATGCGAGAAATGAAACGATGCGAAACACCGGTTCGAGCTTGATGATACCGACGATGACAAGGTAAAATGCGGTCAGAAGAAAGGTAAGAAGTGCCATCCATCGATACTTCGTGTTCTTGAGAACCAGGCTGATGACGTAATAAACCAAAGCGACCGAGAGCCACGAGAGACTGACGTAATTGCCCGGCACGATATGGTACAGGGCATAGGGGAAGATGAAGAAAGCAGCCACGAGATATGCGGTGCGCATTTTGTCGGTCTTCAGTTCGAGCCGATTCTGCTGCCAGTTGAGAATGCGTGCACTCAAGAGTGCCACGACTCCGAAACTCAGACTCGTAATGCTCACGGTACCCGCAAGAGCCAGATATGCTATGAATATTATTGTGTAGATGACGAAATTCGTGACGACGATGGACTTAGATCGGAACCATACGGCCGTCGAGACTACGAGGAGGCTCTGCCAGCACAGGAGAATAAAGAAATTCGGCGCGCCGAAGTTTGCGACGATGGCCACGCTCATTGCCGCATATCCCGTCATCGCATAGAAGAAAGTCCGATATCTGCTCTTCTCCTTCAACCAGAAAGCAATTGCAAGCGCCAGGAACAAGACGGATGCCGCGAGATGTAACAGCCCCAGCTTCTCTTGAAACTTCGATACAGTTATAAGAAAGAAGATCCCGTAGCCAAGAAAGGCATTCAACAAAGAGGCGGAGATTGCATTCACTCCTTCCTTCTCTTCGGCCGGACGAAATGACACACCGAAAGCAAAGAGAACCGGCCAGAAGAGAACGGCGAATGCCGCACCGTACGGAATCGCCCTAAGCGCCAGCGGATTCCCGACAAGGGGATCATTGAGGAGCCATAAGAGGTTCGCAAAATAAGTTAGTGCCAAGCCATAGATGAGAAACTTCTGCCAGCCATACTTCGCAGTGACATAGACTGCTGATACGGCGGCGGCGACCGTAATGCCGAAGAACGAATAAAGCTCCCCGCTCAACAAAGCAGCGGCGAATCCCATCGCGAGACTGAGCGACACCAGATAAACGGATTTTCGCCGGAGTGAGACGGTAAGGCCAATCGCCACGATTAACAGGAGGAGCACTACTTCAGCTGTTCTCCCGCTCAGAGCCGGATGAAGGCTGAAATAATGAAGACGCAATGTGGAGAGGAACAGAAGTACTAATCCGCTGCCGAGAAGATAACCCGAAAGGAGCGGGGATGGCTTGCGGAGTAACCGGGAAACCAGTATCACCCCGGCTGAAAGGACGTACCCGAGAATTGGAGCAAACGCCGGACTCAGTCCGTTAAATGGCCGGAGCAGAAGGAACCCGACACCGATCATCAGCGTGACAATTCCGACCTTGGCGAACCAGTAAAGACCGATCCTGAATTCCAGGCTGTCGCCGCTCTTCCCTGCTCTTTCTTCCCCCGTGGCCTGAAGCGATGAATCGGTTCGTTGAGGCGGCTCGATATTCAGCTCTTTTTCAATGCGGGTTATCCTGGCTTCCAGGTTTTGGAGAATCTCGTATAGCGACTCCGGATTTCCTACCTGCGTACGGTCATAAGACATATGCGCTCCTTCCCTCCGCAGCCGGTCCCTTCATGCAAAGGTTAGCGGCCTCTAAGATGACAGAGAGATGTCATGTTTGTTTAAGTGCGACGATCGCGGGCGCTACGTGCCGCGATCCGAATAACAGGATTCCGAATTCAACTGAAGAAACAAGAGCAACTTAGAAACGCACGTAAATGCCGTTGGAAATGCAGAGAGAATGTGCCCCCTTGTCAACATCTGATGCGCTGCGGATTTTCAGAGACTCTCCGGCCGCAGATGCGACGAGGATCTCTCAGCCTCAAATTATTGCCTATGCCTGTCATATTAACGGGCCGCCGGACAATTGTCAAGAGTGTCGATACGGGCCCAGCCCCGAAGCACACCCTTTGTTATGTCTTTCTTTCACGCCCGATAAGCCTTTGCACAGCGCTATGGCGTCATGGCCTTGCAATCCTGCCGGCCCGCGCTCCTGCCCGGGCAGCGCTGTGTCCGAGTGCACTACAGTCCCGCCCGTTCGCTTCCGCACCGCCGGCAACACGGCATTGGCTGAAGCGTTCCAATCGCAATCATTTGATTCCCAACTTGGTCTTGAAGTAGCCGATCGTTCTTCTTAGGCCCTCGATTCTCGGCACCTTCGGCTCCCAGCCAAGCGTCTCTCTCGCCTTGGTTATGTCAGGCTGCCTTACTTTCGGATCATCTTCCGGCAACGGCATGAACGAGATCTTGCTCTTGCTTCCTGTGAGTTGAATTATCTCCTCGGCAAACTGCATTATGGTTATCTCATCCGGGTTTCCGATGTTGACGGGATCGATGCAATTTGACCGAAGCAGACGGACAACTCCCTCGACCAGGTCATCGACGTAACAGAAGCTCCTCGTCTGCATCCCGTCTCCAAATGCTGTGAGGTCCTCGCCGGTCAACGCCTGCTTCATGAAGGCAGGTAAAACCCTTCCGTCGTCCAGCCGCATTCGGGGACCAAATGTATTGAATATTCTGACGATTCTGGTTTCAAGGCCGTGGTAACGGTGGTACGCCATCGTCATCGCTTCGGAGAATCTCTTCGCTTCGTCGTAGACCCCCCTGACTCCGATTGGATTGACGTTCCCCCAGTACTCCTCCTTCTGTGGATGCATAAGGGGGTCGCCGTATACTTCACTCGTCGACGCGAGCAAGAAAAGTGCGTTCTTGGCCTTTGCAAAACCGAGCGCCTTATGCGTGCCGAGAGAACCGACCTTTAAAGTCTGGATAGGAAGTTTGAGGTAATCTATCGGCGATGCAGGGCTGGCAAAATGCAGAACCGCATCTACCTTCCCCTCGACGTAAATGAATTCCGTAACATTATATTGCACAAAAGTGAATTTCGGATTCCCGAACAGATGAGAAATATTATCGGGACTTCCGGTCAGGAAATTGTCCATGCAGATGACTTCGTCCCCTTCGGCAACAAACCTGTCGCAAAGATGGGAACCTATAAATCCGGCACCGCCGGTTATTAGTACTCGTGAGCTCATTAGCACACTTTCATTTTAGTAAACAGTAAGTAGAAAGAAGTAGGTAGAAAACAGAACTGTACGCTGCAATCAATGGCAGAATTTCTCCGGATGATTAATCATACCGCTCAGCATTTTGTTCACTCCGCCATATTTTTCGAGGAGTTCTACTTTTCTCTCCGCCGTTAGGTATCCATGGTCTGCAGAAAAATCAATCCATACCTCAGTTTCTCCCGCTTCGCCGGACGAGTCGGAAAGCTTGTTCACAAACGATTTTGGATATCTTCGCTTGTACCAGGCTTCTGCGATGTTCGCGGGTACCGACCGCGATGATCTCCTCAATTGGTCTACTAGAGAGTACCTTTCCTCCTTAGGAAAGCTCTTGGTTGCTTCGAATATTTCCAAGGCCAAACGATAAGAGAGTTGAAACACTCTCAAGTCTCTGAACCCACCGTAGCTACTCCTCAAGCCATTCTCCATGCAGCCCCTCCTTTCCCTACTTACTTGATTCTCCTTACTCCTTACTGGCTCCTTACTCAGGCGACTCACAGGCTACGGTCTATTTCCTCCCTATCCCGTAATACTCGAACCCCAGCGATCTGATCTTCTCGGGGTTATAGATGTTTCGGCCGTCGAAAATGATCAGTCCTTTCATAAGCTTCTTCATCTGCTCATAGTCCGGCTCTCTGAACTCCTGCCACTCCGTAACGAGTATGAGGGCGTCGGCGTCCTTGAGCACTTCGTACTGCTCCTCGAGGAATCTGACACTTCCCTTCATTTTCTTCCCTTCGAACAACATCTTCGCATTCGGAACGGCTACAGGATCGTATGCATCGACCCTTGCACCGGCCTTAACGAGTTTATCTATTATCACGAGCGACGGAGCCTCGCGCATGTCGTCCGTTTTTGGTTTGAACGACAGTCCCCACATCGCAAACTTTTTACCGATGAGCTTTTCGCCAAAGCGCTCTGCGATTTTTTGATGGATGATTCCCTTTTGTTCATCATTGACCTCATTCACCGCCGAAACCAGCCGCGTGACAACGGATGCTTCTTCACCCATCTTGATCAGCGCCTTCACATCCTTCGGGAAGCAGCTACCTCCCCAGCCGATTCCGGGGAACAAAAACTTAGGTCCAATTCTGTTGTCGTAACCGATGGAGGTCCGTACCTTATCCACGTCGGCACCGAGCCTTTCGCAGAGTCGGGCTATCTCGTTCATGAACGAGATCCTGGTCGCCAGGAACGCATTTGCCGCGTATTTAACCATCTCGGCGCTCCTGATATCCATGACCAGAATCGGCGCTCCCGTCCTGACGAACGGCCGGTACAGCTCGCTCAATATCTCTTCTCCTCTCGGGTCTTCAACACCGACTACTACCCGGTCGGGGAACATGAAATCCTGTATGGCGCTCCCTTCCTTCAGGAATTCGGGATTAGATGCGACCTCAAGCCTCACCCCGGTGTATTTCCTGAAAATCTCCCTGACCTTGTCGCCCGTTCCGACAGGTACAGTGCTCTTCGTCACGATCAGCTTGTAGACTGACCCGGCCTGCGATCCGGCCGACTTGCTCATCTCGCTTGTGAGTTTTCCGATCTCCTCCGCGACCTGCATGACAAATTTCAGATCGGCGCTTCCGTCGGCGCCAGGAGGCGTCGGCAGGCAGAGGAACAACACATCGGCTTCTTCCAGCGCACTCTTGAGTCTTGTAGTAAAGGAGAGCCTCTTTGCCTTGATGTTTTTCTCCAGCAAGGAGTCCAGCCCTGGCTCATATATCGGAGATTTCCCGCGTTTCAGCTTTGCGATTTTATTTTCGTCGACATCTACACAGATGACATGGTTACCTGTCTCTGCGAAACAGGTACCCGTGACGAGTCCGACGTATCCCGTTCCTACAATGGAAATCTTCATTTTTCTCCCATACTGTTTTTTACAATTAAGAGGTATGTATTCTGAATTTAAGAGGCGCGCCCCACATTTCCACGCCGCAGACACGAATCCATCCGTAATGCCTCACTGAAAGGGTTATTTCTCTCGCAAAGGCGCCAAGAACGCAAAGAAATGTTGACGAGCGGTTCGCTTGGCGAGAAACCATAAGTGAGGGGTTACAATCCATCCCGCTTTCATGAGTCTCAAATGCGCAAGTGGTAAAGGACAGCCATGATATTCTTATAACGATATAGACACTCGCAGAACTCATGGAACACCGCGACTCGAGACCAGGATTCGTCATGACATCCTTCTCCTACGAAGCTTATGGATAGGGCCAATGCATCTTACGGCCAATTCCGAGGCCTATAGCCCGAGAAAATTCTTCCGATAATATGTATGAAGGAAAGGTTTAAGGTCATGGAAGACAGCCGGACAGAGCCATCTCTATATCAAAATCCACGCATATCGATCCGACGAGCGTCGAGGAATTCCATTTCTTCGGAGCGCACCACGATACTCGGTTCGATTCGAAAGCGATACATATCTTTTCGCGCGGCGGCAATACTGCTTCTGCTCCTTGCTGCAGTCCCGAATACTGCACATTGCGCCGAAACACGTTATGTGATCAAAGGCAGGGTTGTCGATGCTTCGACAGACAAAGGCCTTCCCTTTGCAAACATCCTGATTGAGAACGCCAATATCCGTACGAGTACAAATGAAGAAGGAGATTTCACGCTCACGCTTCCCGTGCGTGAGACCAGGATGAGGGTATCGTACGTCGGATACAAGGCGCAGTCTGTGAATGTAAGAGGAGATGGGTCGGCGCTGATCGTCAAGTTGACGCAGGCAAACTACCAGATGCAGGAAGTCAACGTCGTTGCCGCGAAGCACTCGGCGGCGATGATAAATTCCATCCAGCTCGGAAACGCAGAGATAAAAGATTTCGCGGGCGTGACGAGAGATCCGCTGCGTTCGCTCCAACTAATGCCGGGAGTCAGTACAGACAACGAGGCGAGTGCCAAAATGGACGTCAGGGGCGGGACATGGGACGAAAACTCGATCCTGATTGACGGCGCGGAGATACACAATCCCTATCATTTAAAAGAAATCTCGCTGGCGAGCATCGGCATTTTCAACCTAGACATGGTTAAGAACATCGATTTCAGCGCGGGCGGCTGGGGGGCAAAATACGGAGACGCATTGAGCTCGATTACGATCATCGATTATAAAGAGGGAAGCACTGACCGCTTCGATGGGAATCTCAATGTAAGCCTATTTGACCTTTCGGGCTCGTTCCAGGGACCCATCAGCAAGAACAGTTCCTTCATCGTGGCGGTCAGAAGGAGCTATCTGGGCGATTTGCTGCAGCTGGCTCACATGAGCCCCGGCATCTACGCCGGCTATTACGATGTTCAGGGAGATGTCGATTACCGGTTCGACAGCCTGAACAAACTAAAGGTAGATTTCATTTACTCCAACGATGTCGCTACTCAGAGCCCATCCAACATATCAGGCATGTACGCTTATTCGGGGAGTCTTCTCGGACAAAACACTCTTGTATCAAGACACACTAACCTGATGCGGAGTTTCTGGGGCCGCTATTCGAGTTTCTTGTTCTCCGTAAACTCCCGCAATGTACTCACAGACCGGTTTATCAGCCGGACATTACTCTATTACTCCGGCGACATAGAACACGAAAGGCCGATCCAAATCACGAGCATAGATATGACGTACAAAGGGTTTCCGGATTTGTGGTTGAACCAGACTTCGAAAGCGAACGCAAGTTATGACCTCGACATGAGAACGCTTTCTATTAGTCAAGAACTGGATTACAAGTCGACACCATTCCTTGATCTGCAGGCCGGCGTCGGACTGAAAAGGATATTCTACAATTATTTTCCAGACTTGTATTCATCCGTCACGTCCAAAACCAATACTACTCATTTTCCCGATACGACGGTTTCTGTCAGTTATGGGAGCCTGGCAACCCATGATACAATGGCACTGATAGGACCAAGCTATGCCATGGATAGTTATTTTCAGCAGACTTTTCAGATTGGGAGCAACCTGATCGTGAATCTTGGAGCCAGATTCGATTATTATGATTTAGACAAACAGGGAGAATATTCTCCCAGGGCAAACGTATCGTATGAAATGCCGTTCAGAATAAGAATGGATGCGGCATGGGGAATCTATTACCAGTTGCCGAACTTCGACCAGATCCGGATGTCAGAGCCATCCAAAGACAATACTCACTTCCAGAAGGCTAACCATTACATCCTTGGTTTTGAAAAGCACTTCCTGGATGCGGCCAGTTTCAAGATACAATTCTACCAAAAATACTACTCCGATTTAATTCCAACTATCAGGCTGGCTTACGGCAGTCTCTTTTACGGCACGAAGCAAAACGATGCCGTTGGATTTGCAAAGGGGATGGATCTTCAGTTCTCGTTGAATCTTAAGGCCGTCGACTTCTTTCTTAGCTACAGTTACCTGGTGGCAAAAGAAAAGACCCCCGGAACGGAGTACTATCCGAGATGTTCCGACCAGAGGAATACAGCCTCGATCGCGGTGGTACTAAACCCGGGAAGTGGATGGACATTGGACGTGAGAGGGTACTACGGCAGCGGCTACGCGTACACGCCTTCCATAGGCGAACTCGACCCGACAACAATGATGACCACTTGGACTCGGGGAAACACCAACTCGAGCCATTATCCGGCCTACGAGAGAGTGGACGTCAGAATCAGCAAGAAGTTTTTCGTCCTTCACAGCCCTCTGCAGGTTTATCTGGATGTAACAAACGTCCTGAACAGGCGCAACGTCTGGTCGTACAACTACACTTACGACACGCAGGGGAACCCGAGGATAGAGCCGATGCTATTGCTGGGAATCGTCCCTACTATTGGAACGAGCTACTCTTTTCAACTGAATTGATCGGCGGAGGGATCCAGCGAGGAGGTCCGGATTGGTCTTCCGACCAACCAGGCCGCCCTACCTGCTAATGCAGCAGGGTGTCGATCGACGTTCCGAGGAAGTAGAAAGACAGGAGGACAAGGACTATCCCGAGTCCGTAGTTCACTTTCTTCATCATCTCGTTTGAAATGAATTTCTTCGCCCAGTGGAGTGTATTGGCAAGCGTGAACAGATAGGATGCAAGTCCGAGCCCGCCCGCGGCCAGGAACATCAGGGACAAGTTTGTGTCGAAGTTCTCGACCAGCGCAAGGTCTCTTATGATTCGCACACCTATCAGCCACCATACGATCATCATCGGATTAGTGATGGCGAGCGAAAACCCCGTGACGAAAGACAGTCTCTTGCTCTTCAGAGTGACGTGTGTGAGCTCGAGCATGTTCGCCTTCGTGCCGTCGCGAAACGTAAAGAACGCCAGGAGCCAGAGTATGAGCGTGGCAACCAGACCGAATATGCCGAGGACAAGTTTGTTCTTCAGGAAAGGTACGACCCCGAACAGGGCTATTGAACCGTACATCATATCGGAAGTGACGGAGCCGAGAGCGACCATGTACGCCGCGCGCAGGTGATTGTTCAAAGAACGCTTTGCGATTTCAATCTGGGTGGCACCTATCGGGACGGCCGTCATGAAGCCCATGACATACGTAATGAAAAGGAATAAAAAGGTCTTCATCAGCTCAACTCAAATGTAAGATAGGGTTTTATTTCGCAAGAATCTGCAACCGTTCTCTATACCGCGATCTGCGGGCAGCCTCGAGGTGGACGGAGATTTCGGAGACAATCTCGTCAGTATCCAGAGAGAGGAAGCACCTGACCTCTTTGCATGTCTTTGCCATCTTGTTTATGCAGGTGATATTTCTGCACGTGTTGCCTGCAACGAAAGTCCTGGAAGGCGCATCCTGATTGGCGGGGAAAAACCCGGGCGCGGATGAATCATATCCGTATATCTTCGGGGGCGTGCCGCCAAATATAGAGATAACTGCCGTCCGGTTTCTTAGACTCTGCCCGGAGCCGCGAAGAAACTTGCGTGCCGCTGCGAGGTGAAGAGGACCGGTGTCTCCGCTCACGTAAACGTCGGACAGATCAACCAGAGCCGCATAGACATCGAGTCCCGTAGCCCGCGGGACAATCACAACCTTCCTTCTCTTGCCCGGCGGAAGCGAATAAACCAACTCATGTTCAATATATCTTTCTACGTGTCCTGACCCGAGAAGAATTGTAACGTCGAAATCAGAAAGCTTGTTCAATAAGTTCAACTGCAAATCGAAAGGCATCCTGGTGTATTTCGCCGAGGCATCCGGGTTGAACATTATCAGCTGCTGTTCCCGGGACAAGTCCTGACTCAAGAGGAATGCCGACGCCTCTTCGAGCGCTTCGCCGGATAGAAAGATCCGGGCACCGTTAAACCTGGAGTCCAATTCCGCGTTAGCATGATCCTGAAACACAGTGCCGACAAAGTTGTGCGCCTGGTAGACGACGTTATTGCCCGCCCCCGCTATACCCTCGTTACGAATGAGCTGGGCGGCCATCAACGAATAATTGACGACACGTTTGCTGCCGAACACCTTATCGCCGATCATTGGACTGAAGTTGACGATTACATCGTAGTCTTTGCTTCGTGCAATTCTCGAGAGCTCCCTCAAATCGCTATCCGCCGGATACGGAGCTCCGACGTAAACAGGGTAAAGGTTCAGGATGTCCGGATCGCCGAGGAACAGGTTCATCGTGGACTTCTTCACCACGCAGTCGATCTCCGCATCGGGGAAGATCTCCCTGAGCGCCGCAATTCCGCCCTGTGCAATGACGGCATCGCCGATATTCAAATCTGCCGCGACCAGAAATTTCCTGAACCGGCCTGCCCCCTTAAGCCGCCGCCCGGCCTGATGTGCGACGGCCTTCATTACAAACATGTTGCCCAAAAGATTCTTGAATGAGAGATCGAGAAATTTCGCGCCGCCCGCCGGAAAAGTATCCGTAATCATGCTTGTCAACCGGAAGAATCGTCTGAACTGCACCTCTTTCGTCATTCGAACTCCTCTATGCGCTCTGCCTCGCGGCAGCGATTCCTCGTTTCACAGTCATGCTGGACGATGATAGATGTCTCCTATTTTGCAGCTTATTCTTTCAGGATATGAAGCAGTTTCAGATGATTAGCAGTAAGATTCTCTACATACGCAAAGCTGTCGGCTGACTAAAATTTAGGCAATTTAGATCAAATAAAAACGGATAGGGTTGAAGAAAAGTGCCTCCGGCAATTCGACGGATGCACGCTCAAATTTGCGAAATCCCAAGGGGTACCGACTCACAGGGCACGCTCTAGCTCCTGTCCAGTATCTCATTTACTCAGGATAACTTTTCTGCCCGTCATTTTAAAAGCCGACGGACCGGACGCTCACCTCCGATCAGGCGTCCTGCTCTCCTTTGTTAACCACGCGCAGGACTTCAGAAGCAAGCTGACGGACAGTAAACGGCTTCATGATCACTTCACAGCCCGTCTCCTTCAAAAAGTCCTGAGTGCTTTCTCTGGCTGTATCACCGCTGCTGAAAATGAAACGCTTAGAGTAGACAGGCTGCGTTGACGTCAGCTTCCTGTAAAATTCCTCTCCGTCCATTATCGGCATTCTCAGGTCGGAGAGAATCACATCGTATTCTGCCAGACCGATCTGATTAAGGGCATCGACACCGTTATCAACAGAAGTGACGAGGCACCCGTATTTCTCAAGCGCCTCCTTGGCCATTACGCGCATCTCCTCTTCATCTTCGACGAAGAGAACCCGCACCCCTTTGAGCCCTGAAAAATCTGGTTCGGGCTCCACCTGCCGGGAGGTATCTGCTGAGACCGCGGGAAGCTCCACAATGAATGTCGCGCCCTTTCCGAATTCGCTCTCCACCCTTATTTCGCCCCCGAAAGATTTCAGAATACTGTAGGTAACACTGAGTCCGAGCCCTGTCCCTTTTCCAACAGCCTTCGTGGTGAAAAACGGATCGAATATCTTCCCGAGTATCCCCGGTTCGATTCCCGGGCCATTGTCCGAGACAACCGCAACTAGTTTCTCTCCGTCATGGAAAGTCTTCACGGTAATTACACCGTTCCCGGTTCCTTCCATGGCCTGCATTGCATTAGTAAACAAATTGAGGAAGACCTGCTGAAGCTGCTGAAAATTGGCAAAGGTCTCGTCCCTGCCCGGCGGTTGTTCTCTTACCACCGAAATTTTATTTACGTTCAGCGGATGAGAAATCAAATCCAGGACGCTGTCGATTACCCCAGACAGGCTGACCACCGTCCGTTTAGGTGCTTCCTTTCTCGCGAAGGTCAGAAGGTTCCTTACGATATCGGACGCCCTGATTGCTGATTCTTCAATTCTTCGAAGATACCCCGAAAGATGTTGATCCGTAACATTCGCTCTCGCAAGCTGCGAAAAGCCGAGGATGACGCCCAGCGGATTGTTCAACTCGTGGGCGACCCCCGACACTAATTGTCCCACCGCCGAAAGTTTTTCGGACTGGACGAGCTCATTCTGGAGAGTCTGGATTCTTTCAAAATCCTCGCTGAGCCTTTTAAACAAATATGAATTCTGAATTGCAATTCCTGCCTGGTTGGCAAAAGTCTCGAGCAGCTTCATATCATCAGGGATGAAATCGGAGTGATCCTTCGTGTTGGAGACAGTCAGGGCTCCTATGGGCTTTCCATCGGCCATTATCGGGGCACACATAATATTTCTAACGCGGTCAGGGACTCTCTTCCCGCGATATAAATTCGGGCCGCCCCTTCCTTCATTTGCCACAACGGTCCGGCCCTCTTTGAAGGCGATTTGACACAACCCCTCGTTAAGGGGTAATTCGAACATGGCAATTTCGGATTGAAGCATCCCGAACGGTCCCTTAACCTTTAGGATGCCGCCTTCATGGGGCATCATTACGGCGGCCAATTCAGCATCGAGCGCCGAGGCAGCCGACTTGCTTATTCGATTGAAGATATTGTTCTCACGGATATCGACGATGACAGATGAGCTGAATTCATTCAGCGCGTCTATCTGGCTGTACTTTCGTTCGAGCGACATAGTCATCCCATTGAATGAATCAATGAGAAGCTTCATCTCGCCGCTTGACTTAGCCTCGATCTTTGAGAACTCTCTGTTCGCCGCTTTGTGCATGGCCTTCAGAAGACCATTGAGCGGCCTCGCCATAGAATTGGAAATGATATAAGAGACTACAAATATCAACACCAAACCGATACCGAACATCCATGCATAGTTCTCCTTGAGGTGCGTGAGCTCTGCATCAAGCTCTGTGACAGGTTGCTCAACCGTCACATACCATGGGGTCATGGAAATTTTCGCGTATGTAACCACGTCCCCGTTCTTCCTTTCAAATGCCCCGCTATCGTTTAACTTGGCCGCAGTTCTCTCACCATGACTGCTTGGGGAGGCTTCAAGGTTTATTGCGCCGTTTGAGCTGATTCCTGCAAGGGAGCCTGTAATTTCCATGTAGCCGTGGACGCTGTTCGTAAAATCCTTCAAGGATTTGGCAAACGCCGTGCTTTCGAAATCCACTATCTCGTTCAGTGTGCCACGAAAGTCGCCGTTGCTCGCGAGACACGGGACCGATATGATTATATATTCCCCCGACTTGGCCACTCGGAAGTCCCGCGCCGATTCCGATCGGTAGATCAATCTCTTTAATTCATCGAAGGCCGTCTTGGTTTCGGCCCTGACAGAATCCATCCCGGCTTTGACCGCAGAGCTGTTGTATTCAATATTCCCGGCTGATGAGTAAACGAGGAAATAGACTTTCTCGTCGGACTGTTGTTCTTGACTTTCGAGCCGGCTGAGGTCGTTTCGAAGCACCGCTTGATTGTCGACGCTCGGATAGGTGTACTTGTCGGCGACAAGGTAGGCTTTCTGAACCTGGTCGGATATCCATTGTGAAAGCTCCCTCGCTTCCTCTTTGGCGAAACCGAGGTTCGCCCTCTCTTTGGATACTATCCATTCACTTGAGACCAATTGTATTGTGACGTACACAAAAGAGGCGCTGAATACCAGTAACGACAATGACAGAACTAATAAGAACTTATTCCTGAGCGACATGTGAAATCCTTGTAATGCAAAAGTCTTTCTTTCATGTAACAAAACGGTGCGACCGGATCCGCGGCAACCAAGCCATAGTCACTTAACACTTTGATTTCACAATTGATACTCCATCAACCCGTCCAATCGGCCTTGCTCTTCGGTCCTAAGCCTCAAATGGGCTTCAGTTATTCAATCCTTCCGTCACATCGCCTGCAAATTTTTCTAAGTACAAATCAAGTGCGTGTAATATAATCTCATTTGTTACAAAAAGTACGCCACAATCTTATCGCAGAAATCGGTCTCCATAGATGATTAAGCAGGGCAGATGGATCGGCTTGACTAATATTGTTCACCGGCGAAAGGAAATATTCAAAGCCCGCCAGGGACCAACCGGTGAAACCTTGGATCCTTTACATTTGACGGCGTTTTGCTTTGAGTCGCATGCAGGAGAGAAAACAGAAGGTGAGTGAACCGGCTAAACTAAGCAGCCGGCGTTACCTAATCGGAAGGTATATATCACAAAAACTTCACACACACCTGAGTTATATCATCGCTCTGCGGGGCGTCCCCGACAAAATTCACTATTTCGTTTCGGACAGCCTCGAGAATCGCGGCCGGCCTCAATGTGGAATTCAGCCTCAATATTCCCTCAAGCCTCTCCTCAGTGAACTGCTCTTCGC
This sequence comes from Bacteroidota bacterium, assembly GCA_021825585.1. GTDB lineage: Bacteria > Bacteroidota > Ignavibacteria > Kryptoniales > JAKASW01 > JAKASW01. The sequence continues at coordinate 25,716 of JAKAGT010000013.1, forward strand.
TCAGGTTGAGCGCCTCGCTGACGCCGTCGGTAAACATGTAAAGTACGTCACCGTTATCGACTGGCTCGTCTCCGGTCTCATAAGCTGCACGCTGCACGATTCCGAGAATCAAGCCCCCCTTGTCAAGCCTCACAATCCGTCCGTCGGATTTCATCAGGAATGGGTAGTTGTGTCCAGCATTCACATAAATCAGATGCTTGCTCACAGAACTGTAGACCGCGGCAAAGAAAGTTATGAACTTGTCGAAGTCGGTATTTCCGAAGATGATGCTGTTCAGCCGTTCCGTTATGCCGGCCAGGTCCAGTTCGGCAGCCATCAAGGCTCTGAAGGCTGATTGGAGATTTGCCATTAGAAGAGCCGCCGGAAATCCCTTGCCTGATACATCTGCAATCGCGACGCAGATCAGGTTTTCATTCAACTTAATGACGTCAAAGTAATCGCCCCCGACCTGTTTCGTCGGGATATGAAAAGTTGCGACGTCAGATCCCACAAAGGAGGGCATCTCTCTGGGTAAGAGTTTCTCCTGAATCGCATGAGCGAGATTAAGCTCTTCTTCCAGACGCTGTTTCGCGAGCGATTCTTTGAAGAGGTGAGCGTTGTCGATGGCCATTGCAGCAAGATTGCAGAGAGACGAAAGGAAGTTAATTTCAGAATCGAGATAAGGACTCTTTGAGAGTCTTTCACCGAGTAAAAGCAAGCCGCTTGTTCTGCCCTTCAGTTGGAACGGTATGACAATTTCAACTCCCTTCCTGGCAAGCTCCGCAGCCACGGCGGGCTCGGTCATGCTGTCTGTAAGCCGCAGAGCCTGATCGAGAGAACAAAGCGGACGCAGGTCCAGCGACTCGATCCCTGGGATCCTGTTGACCACGACCCTCGGCTCTTTTCCATTTGAGAGGCAGACCGCATACTTGCGTGCCCCGGTCTGTCCCATGATCGCAAACTCGAGCGTTCTCAGGGCGCGTGGCTCGTCGACGAGCAGGCTGAATTCTTTGCTCAACTCAAAAAGAGTTTGAAGCTCCTGCACGCGGCGCTGAAGTTCGGAGTTGGAGTCCTTGTATTGCTGGAACACACTCGCGTTCTCGATTGCTGCCGCGGCTATATTGCACAATGTGGACACAAATTCTATTTCAGTCGGCGCGAGGCCTGTGCCGATGAGTTTCCTGCCGATGAAGAAGTAACCGAACAACCTGTGAGATGTGCGTATGGCAAATATCCTGTTCACCCCTGAGTCGGCCAGTTTTTTCGCCAGCGAGTTGTGTACGCCCGATGCGTCGACCGAGCCTTCCAGGTCGATCTGGTACAATTCGTCCAGGACATCGTCGCTCAACGATATCCCTTTACCTATTCTTATCCGGCTTCCCTCGCCCTGCTGCGCTCCCCCTTCGGCGCGAACGACAGCCGCCGTCCTGGAGACCGCCAGCTTTCCCATCGAGGCGAGCATGATGTGATTCAGTATAAACCTGTAATCGAGGGAGGTATTGAGTATCTTGGCAGTTTCGATGAGAGAGGTCAGCTCAATAAGCTGATCGTTCACCGGTTGTCCCGGGGGCCCTTGCGGTGAAGTCCCGCTCAGGGCATTGTCATGGTTTTGGTTCATTTTTCAAATAGCGAATGAGTCTGACTTCATTCATGGTCTCTCTTCCCTGGAATTCGACCGAATCCATCAGTTTCCGCATCAGGAATATCCCCAATCCTCCTGCCTTGTGTCTCCCAATTTTCCCCTTTATGTTGGGCACGGGAACTTCTTCCGGTTTGAAACCTGCCCCCCAATCTCGGACGACGACCTGAAATTCGATTCCGCCGGCGGTAATCCTGACCTCAAACTCGAAGTTCGGATCGCTCTGGTAGGCGTGCTTGATCACGTTGGTGCATGCCTCATCGACGGCAAGCGTGATCTCGGAAACCTCCTTTTCACCGAATCCGAAACTCAAGGCATTGTCTTCCACAAACTGGCGTACCTCCGAGAGCGCCGTCGTAGTGCTCTTGAATATCCTCTTATTCTCTATTTTGTCTGCCCTTTTCACAGTACCTTTGCTGAATACGTGAGAGCTTTATTGACTGTTGAATTTCTTCAACGCTTCGTCCTGGTCCTTGTAGATCTCATAAAGGAACGGGAAACCGAGAAGGTCGAACACGTTGAAGACCTTCTGCTGCATGTTTGCCAGCTTGATATCGCCGTGATTGCCGCGCACCTCATCGATATATGCCATGAACACCCCGAGCCCTGCGCTTGAAATGTAATTCAGCGCATCGAAGTTCACGACAATATTGAATTTGCCCTTGCCGATGAGCTCCGCGAAAGTTTTTTCAAGATCCGGGGCAGTATGGGCGTCAAGAAAACCGTGGAGATCCATGACAACTGCATTGCCCGAATCCCGAGTCAGCACTTTAAACTCGTTCATTACATCCTCCATCTCTGCTAAAATATTTCGCTATGCTGCTTCCGCCAGACATTTTCGGATTCATCTCCATTTTAAAATCAAAACTGTTGTGTCGTCAACAGCATCTGTGCCCTGTGAAAACTCAGCCAAAGCGCGGATAATGCCTCCCTTCATCTCTTCCGCCGTACCGCTGCTCAGCTCACTCAACAAATCATAAAACCGTTCTTCACCAAACTCGTTCCCGCCGGGATCCCTCTGGTCCGTAACGCCGTCGGTATAGAATACGAGTGTGTCGCCGTGATCGAGTACAACCCGCTCCTCCTCGAGGTGCCTTCCGAAATCCTTCGACTGCTCGAGGCCGAGCCCGGCTCCTGCGGGTCTCAACAGCCGGTAGCCTCCCTTCCGTATGAGAACGCCGGGAGTGTGTCCGGCCCTGACCATGTCGACTTCACCCGTACGGACGTCGAGAAGGGCATGGATCATGGTTATAAAGTAGTTTTTCTGAAGCGTACTCTCGACTGCCTCGTTGGCCGCCATCATGAATTCAGAAGGGGACTTCGCCGAGGCCGACAACGACTGGAAGACTCCCTTCATGAAGGCCATATAGAATGCCGCCGAGGTGCCCTTCCCTGAAACGTCACCTACGACGAACGCATATTTATCGCCGTCAATTTCCGAATAATCAATATAGTCGCCGCCGACCTCGAACGCAGGGAAAGAAAGAAAGTCGCTCTGGAACTTATCCGTACACGGGAACGAAGTGGGAAGGAGTTTCAGCTGCATTTCGTGCGCTATGCGCAGTTCATGCTGAAGACGCTCGTTTTCAAGAGACTTCGTAAAAAGGAGCGAGTTCTGGATGGCAACAGCAGCGGTGTCGGCGAACGCGCTCACGGTCGATATTTCTTCTTCGTCGAACGCGTAAGGCAAATCGTGGGCGGCGTACAGGACTCCTATCAAATCGTCATGAGCGGTTAGAGAGACGGCAAGGAGCGATTTAGCCGGAAAATTCTTCAGACCGAAACCGGCAAATCCTTCCACATTCTGCACCATAACACTCTTTTTTGTCTGAACCGCATCGCGGAGCAGGTCAAAATTGAAGGGAGAGAGTTCGTACTGGCTTGTCTTGTGGGTAGCACTCATCTTGAACTTGCCGGCTCCGCTTTCCGCGCTGTTCGAGTTCCTCAGCTCGATCCACACCTTGCTTGCCTGCGTAACAGTCCCCACCACCGAAACCGTATTGTTCAACACCTCGGTCGTGTCCATGACGTTCGTTATTACTTTGCTCAGGTTCTGGTATGAATCCAGTTCACGTTTCTTCTTCTCGAACACGCCGCTGGTCGGGATGTGAAACACCGTGACCACGAATGCCAGCGAAAAGTATATCGTGAGAAAGAGAAAGACAATCTTCGCAAATTCATCCATCGGCACACTGTAGAATTCCAGAACGCCGCCGGCGAGTTCTGCCGGCCCCACCGACGCATATGAGTAGCCGAAAAGGAGCATTAATACGAAAGAGTGAACAAGCGATCTGTATTTTTCCTTGCGTGTGAGGAAGACTATCCAGTTCATGCTGACAATGTGGAAAACGGCAACTAAAACGGAAATCCCGAACGCGATATCGACCAGTGTGCTGATAAACGGGACGCCTTTGAAGATGCTCAGGAAAGCCGCTGCGAGAGCGAACGCGAGAAAAAGTTGAAACCTCCTCCTCACCTTCTTTTCCGGCCGGATGTATAGGATATCCGCTGTGTACATCAGAAGAATGACTACCAGCGCGGCAATCCCGAACGCATAGCCGGTAGTCGCGAGAAGCTGTGCGACATTCTGCGGTGCAAACCTGCCGCTGGCCCCATCTTTGTTCTCGAGAAGTACTCCCCACGTCGAGATTATCGCCGCAGTGAAGAAACCGTATGCAACAAGCCTGCGAAGTATCTCCAACGGTCTGGACTGCTTCCGGCTTCTCAGTGAGTTCATGGCCACAAATAGCAGAACGAATGCGACGATGGTAAAGAGGTTTCTCAGTCCGTTCAGGATGGGATCTTCCAGGTTGATCGTGATGCGGATCCAATCATAAATTAAAAGAAGAATTGCGATCGTACCCGCCGACACGAAATAGAGGCTATTTCTTATGCTTATTCGCATGCGATTCAATCTAATCCTACTCTTCGCATTCTGCAACGCTTTGTTTCAAAAAAGTATTTCTGCGGGTATGTTTCTCAAGAGAGAAGTGTGACACTCAAGCGTGTTTGAACATATTTGAACGGCGGATCCGTCTGTCACAATCCACCGACAAATCGGCCAGGCTCCCTGCAAGAGATGGATCACTGGCCGGAGAACTTCATCTCCCCCGCTTTGACGGGAACGTCGAGATGATTCTCCTTCGGAACGATCGGACAACTGAAGTTATGGCTGTACGCACAGTAAGGGTTGTAGGCATAATTGAAATCGAGCGTATATTCTCCCGAATGGTTCTCGCTCATGTCTATATATCTTCCGCCAGCATACGAGGTGTTGCCGCAGGTCTCATCGGTGAAAGGGACAAAAAGCTCGTTCGAATCGTCCCCGAGCATCTTGTAAACGTGAAGCTCCAGATTCTTTCCGTCGATTTGAAATTGAAGTCTCCCATACTCCTCGGCAGGTCTGGTCTCGCCGCCAGTTGCCTCGATTCCGATACGCTTCGGATTAGCATTCTTCAGCAGCTTAACATGAAAAACCAGGTCGAGGTTTGGAGGATAGTAATTGAGCCGCTCGAAGGTCGTCTTCTGCATGCTCGTCAGCGGCGACTCGGGAGCCGTCTTGAAGAAGTTGTCCTTCTCCTGCCTGAAACTTATGAGGTCGTCGACATAGACCGTCTTCTCATGGGAATCGAACTTCACATGCTTGAAGTTCCCGGAACAGGAAGCGAGGATAAGCGCCAGGAGGAGGAGCGGCGGGCGAAGGGAATTACTTATCGTTTCCGAGGATAAGCTCAAGTGAAATCCGGTGTGTATCTCCGAGCGAGTTGGCGTAGGCAAACCTGGCAAAAGAATAGTCGATTTCGAGTTTTGGCAGGCGGAGACCGGCGCCGACCGTGAACTGCTTCACTTCGTTGTACCCCGCACGGATTGCAATGACATTGCTGTAGTCGACTTCAGCTCCAGCGCGCAGATCCGCACTGAGTGGCCCCAGATGTACGGTCGAGGAATAGCGCATATTATCGATATTGAAAAGGAGATCGAGAGCCGGGGTAACGGTGACCGGCCCGATCGGGAGGTTATATGCCGCACCCGTCGCGAGCGTAGGACTCAGGAGTTCCGTTGTTCCCGTGGTCCATGCGACGACAGTTGTGGTTGCATTCTGAAGATTCGCACCAAGCCTAAAGTTCTTAAACGGCAGGTAAAGCGCCCCGACATCGAATCCGATCCCGGTTCCATAAGTCGAACCGATGCTGCGGCGAATAAACTTCACATTTGCGCCGTAGGAGAAATTCGAGCTGTAACGTTTCGCATAGCTCCCAATCAGGGCAACGTCGGTCGCGCTGAAAAACGTAATCTTCGAGTAGTCGAGCCTGTCGTTCCCATCGAAGATACCGTTGCCGTTGTAGTCGATCAGAGCGTTCAGAGTGTTTGGGATCCCGCTGACGCTGAGGACAATCGCACTAAGCCCGACGGTCTCGTCTTTGGACAGCGGCATCGCAGCCGCGCCATAATTGAAGCTGACGATGTCGCCATAACGCTGGTCGTGCATCAGCATTATCTCGGGATTCTTGATTTCGGACAGGCCCGCGGGGTTCCAGTAGCCGGCAGTCACATCGTTGGCAATGGCTGTGTAGGCGCTTCCCATCCCGAGCGCCCTCCCGCCGACGCCGATCGTTAAAAAATCGTCCGCGTATTTGCCGAACGTTACCTGGGCCTCAGCACATGGAACGAAGAAAAACGCGGAGAAAAGCAGCGCAACCAGTCCTAATTTTGCCGCACTCATTCCGTTGAAGAGACTACTCGATTGGTTCGGCACCAAATTCATCCTTCAAAAATTTCACCAGAGGGTCGTTGTCATCTGAATCAGCCCTATGCTCGCCTTCCACAATTGAAAAATCAATAGCTACTCTCATCCCAAGCGTTCTCAGGATCGCATCCTGTATATATGTCTTGTAAGGTCTGGTCATTCCGATGACGACTTCATTAGGCGCCCCGAGCACCAGCCAGCCGTTTCTGACTCCCAGCGGTTTCAAATTGATGAGCTGCGACCACACTGCGATTCTTTCTTTCCTGACGGCCTGCAGCAGCTCATCCCATCTTACGCTCACCTCCTGGAAAGAAGATTCGCTTGTCGCATCATCCGGATACACTGGCTGTTCTTCGGAGTTGCGCGAAGACGACCGTGCGGCAGAAGAGTTCCCCCCATTCCTGCGGTTAGGCATTTCAGCCTGCGCGGGGTTTGGACTGGCAGAGGAGAAAGACTTCTTTTCCGGGTACACCGGACGCGGCTCCCTCGTCGCCTTTATCGCGGCATTCCCCACGACCGGCGCAGGATGAGATACGCCGCCGTTATCGGCGGGCGGATCCCGGCGGATCAAGTTTTTTTTTAACTCCTCTACCTGCTGCAGAAGCTCCCGGAGTCTCACAGCGCGCTCCATATTCACAAGCTGCAACAACGTCATCTCCAGCTTTATCCTCGGCTGGGAGACGTACTTTATCTGCTGCATTGCCTCGCTCGTCGATTTTAGAAGGCGCAGTAGATCCAGCTTGTCGAACCTGGCGGCGCTATCCAAATACCTCTTGCGATAGTCTTCAGAAGCTTCGATAAGATCGGCCTTGCCCGTTGTCGACGCAATCAGAAGGTTTCTCAAATGTCCGGACAGGCCTTCGAGGAAGTCGACGGCGTCGTATCCGCGTGAGACGATTTCCGCCGCAAGCTCCACCGCGCCTTTCGAATCGTTCTTCTCAATGAGCGATGTCGTCCTGAAAAACAGCTCCTCGTCGACAAGGCTCAATGCGCTTATTACGACATCATGTTTAATATCGTTTCCGCAAAACGCCGCAACCTGGTCAAAAATGCTCAGGGCGTCGCGCATCGAACCGTCGCCTTTTTTCGCTATCGTGACAAACGATTCCTCATCGACGGAAATATTCTCCTTGCCGGCAATCAGGCGGAGACGTTCGATTATCTTTTCAATCTCTATCCTCTTGAAATCAAATCGCTGGCATCTCGTAAGGATTGTCGGGAGGACTTTGTGCGGCTCTGTCGTCGCCAACACAAACATCGCATAGGACGGAGGCTCTTCAAGTGTCTTCAAAAGTGCGTTGAAGGCTTCTTTGGTAAGCATATGCACTTCGTCTATGATATATACTTTGTATTTCAGTCTTGAAGGCGAATACCGCACGGACTCACGAAGGTCCCTTATCTCGTCTATCCCACGGTTGGAAGCGCCGTCTATCTCGATGACGTCAAGGCTTCTACCTTCCGTTATTTCCCTGCATATGTCGCACTCGTTGCAAGGCTCTCCGTCTTTGGTGTTCGGACAGTTTATAGCCTTCGCAAGAATGCGCGCGGTGGTCGTCTTACCCACACCGCTCGGCCCGCTGAAAAGGTATGCGTGGGCGATCCTGTTCCGCAGGATCGCATTCTTCATCGTCACCGTGACATGCTCCTGCGCGGTCACCTCATCGAAGCGCATCGGACGCCACTTGCGTGCGGTTACAAGATAGCTCATTTCTTTTTCGTCCGGTTGGTGTTCTTCTTTCCCGAGGCACCGTCAAAAACATGCTTCACCGCATCTTCGATCTTCTCGACCGGGACGACTGTGATCCCCTCCTTCAGCTTCTCGGGCATCTCGCTCAAATCCCTCATGTTCTCTTTCGGGATGATGACCTTCTTCAACCCGTATCTCTTCGCGGCGAGCAGCTTCTCCATTAATCCACCGATAGGGAGAACTTCTCCGTTCAGGTTTATTTCGCCTGTCATCGCCACATCGGTTCTGATGGGCTTCCTGCCTGCGGCCGAGATGAGAGCTATTGCCATCGTTATGCCTGCGGAAGGGCCGTCCTTCGGAGTTGCTCCTTCGGGAACATGGATATGAATTTCTCTCCTCTTGTAGAAGTTCCTGGGTATTCCGAATCGCTCAGCGTTGGCCCGAACGTATGTCAGCGCCGCCCTCCCGGACTCCTGCATAACGTTTCCGAGGCGGCCGGTAAGCTGCAATCTCTCCGGTCCTTCTATCAATGTCGCCTCAATGTTTAAAATATCGCCACCTCCGGAGGTCCAGGCAAGCCCGAGAGCCACACCTACGCGGCTTTTTTCGCTTATATGTTTGGAATGAAACCTCGGAACACCAAGGAATTCTTCCACCCTGGCATCGTCGACGACAATAGGCACAAACTTCTTTGACTTACCGTTTCCCCTGTTTACAATCTCTTTCGCAATCTTCCTGCATATGCCGGCGACGGAGCGTTCGAGGTTTCTGACTCCCGCCTCCCAGGTATACTCCCGGATCATCTTCATGAGCGCCGAATCTTCCCATCGCACATACTTCTCATCGATGCCGTGGACCTTCAACTGCTTCGGGATAATGTGGCGTTTCACGATCTCTATCTTGTCGTAATCCAGATATCCGGGAAGTTCTATTACCTCCATCCTATCCTCGAGCGGCTCGGGAATATTCTCGCGGACGTTCGCAGTCGTGATGAAGAAAACCTTTGACAGATCGTAGTCCACCTCCAGATAGTGATCCTGGAACGCATGGTTCTGCTCCGGATCAAGGACTTCAAGGAGCGCCGCAGCCGGGTCGCCGTGAAAATCAAACGCGAGCTTGTCGACTTCATCGAGAAGTACGACGGGATTCACGACTCCGGCCTTCTTCATAGCCTGGATGATCCTGCCGGGAAGTGAACCGACGTAAGTCCTTCGATGGCCCCGAATCTCCGCCTCGTCTCTGATCCCTCCAAGAGAGAGTCGGACAAATTTCCTTCCGAGTGCGCGGGCGATCGACTTTGCCAGGGAGGTTTTGCCGACCCCGGGAGGGCCCACAAAGCATAAAATCTGCGAGCGCATCTCCTTCACCAGACTCAGGACGGCCATCTGCTCGACAATTCTCTCCTTCGCCTTCTCCAACCCGTAATGGTCCTCGTCCAGTATTTCCTTTACATGTTTGACGTCGAGATTATCGTGCGTCTTCTTGTACCACGGCACATCGAGAAGCCAGTCGAGGTAGTTGCGTATAACCGTAGCCTCCGGAGAGAATGCCTGCGTCCTCTTCAGCTTGTCGAGCTCATCGACCGCCTTCGCCTTGGCTGGTTCCGGGAGCCGTGCCGCCTCGATCTTCTCTTTCAATACGGCGAACTCGCTTGTCGGGCTGTCGTCGCCCACTTCATCCTGCATGATCCTTATCTGTTCCTGCAGGTAATATTTCCTCTGATTCTTCTGGATGCTGTCCTGTACTTTATCGTCTATTTCCTGTTCTATCTTCAGGATGTTTATCTCTTCTGTAAGAAGCCTTATCATTTTTTCGTACTGGGACTCCAGTGACTTCACGCTGAAAATCTCTATCTTGTCCGGAACGGACAGATCCATATTGGCAAGGATATAATAGAACTTGCGATCCGGTTCGTCGACATTCTCGAAAGACATTATGGTCTCGAGCGGAATGTCCCGGCTGTTCCTGACGTACTCGCGGAAGAGCTGCCCCGCGTGCTTCATGTAAGCTTCAAGCTCAACATTCTTCTTGGAGGTATACAGATTCGGGCTGTATTCACCGTGGAGAATCTTCTTCTCTTCGTAATACTTCTTCACAAAAGCCTGTGCAACGCCGTCGACGAGGACTTTCAAAAGCCCGTTGGGGAGCTTAAGCACCTGCAGGATTCTGGCCACCGTCCCAACCTTGTAGAGCTCATCCCTGGTGGGATCTTCGAGCATGCTGTCCTTCTGCGCCACAAGCAATATGAACTTGTCGGACTTCGCGGCCAGCTCGACCGCTTCGACGGACTGTTCCCTGCCGACGAGGATGGGGAAAAGCATATATGGAAGAACCAGCGAATCCCTTAGCGGAAGTACCGGCAGGCGAGTAGGGATATCTTCAACATTCTTTATGTCACTCACTTGTTCAAGTTCGTCAAAAGCGCTCAAAATTTACTCCGTAGAAAAAGAATTGATTGGGATTCGATCACGAAAATATAGCAGAGTCAGCAGGGTTAAACAAGGCGGCGTGTGTCTCCTGCCGGCCCATCTATCATGGAAAGAAGCGGGGCTGCGTACTCATCCTTTATAACCAGACCTCACTTTGTTCAGTGCACTTTTGCATTCTGCCGGACAAATCGGGCGAACAGGATAACAGAAGGGACCAGTCTTACGCAACAGTCATCGGCTCAATTCTCATGGTAACAAGAGTGGCTTTGAACTTTCAATCCACGCTGAGTACCTTTTTGAAGCAATGTCCACAAGATTAAGGCGAGCTCCGCAAGGCAGCTCGACGAAGCGAGTCGTTCCCGAAGCCTCTTGCCTTAGGATTGAAATTTCGGCCTGCACCGATAAAGGCATGGCCCCGGGCGATATCTAGAAAGGAGTATTAAATGAAAATTCGATTAGAAGAGGCCCTTCAGTACCACTCCTCTGGTAGAAGGGGAAAAGTTGAAGTTGTCCCGACAAAACCGTGCGTAACTCAGCGAGATTTATCACTCGCCTACACACCCGGGGTGGCCGAAGTGTGCAGAATCATCGACAAAGATCCCGAAGCAGCCTATGAATACACATCCAAGGCCAACCTGGTGGCGGTGCTCTCAAACGGCACGGCAGTCCTCGGGCTCGGGAATATCGGTCCACTTGCGGGAAAACCGGTAATGGAAGGCAAGGGGGTTCTGTTCAAGAGGTTTGCAGACATCGATGTATTTGACATCGAAATTAACGCGAAGACACCTGAAGAGATCGTCGCCGTGGCGAAAGCACTCGAACCAACGTTCGGCGGAATAAACCTGGAAGACATCAAGGCGCCGGATTGCTTTTATGTAGAGGAGAAGCTCAAAGAGACCATGAATATTCCCGTGTTCCACGATGACCAGCACGGAACCGCCATCATCAGCTCGGCCGCCCTCCTTAATGCTCTCGAGGTGGCGAAGAAGGACATATCGAAAGTCAGGATAGTAGTAAACGGTGCGGGGGCAGCGGCGATTGCCTGCACAAAACTGTACATAAAGCTCGGGGCGAAGCTCGAAAACGTCATCATGTGCGATTCGAAGGGGGTCATCTACAAGGGAAGAACCAATGCAATGAACCCTTACAAGGAGGAGTTCGCTCAGCCGACGGAACTGCGCACCCTTCCGCAGGCGATGGTAGGAGCGGATGTGTTCGTCGGACTTTCCGTGGCAAACGTCGTCACGAAAGAGATGGTTCGTTCCATGGCCGCAAATCCAATAGTCTTTGCAATGGCAAATCCCGACCCGGAAATAGCCTACGAGGAGGCTGTGGAGGCGCGCGGGGATGTGATAATGGCCACCGGAAGAAGCGACTACCCGAACCAGGTAAACAATGTGCTCGGTTTCCCTTTTATATTCAGGGGCGCTCTTGACGTTCGTGCGCGGACAATCAACGACGAAATGAAAATAGCGGCCGTGAGGGCACTTGCCAGGCTGGCCAAGGAAGCGGTACCGGATTCCGTCAAGAGGGCCTATGGAGGCATAGAACTCGAGTTTGGAAAAGACTACATCATCCCAAAACCGTTTGATCCGAGAGTGATTACATGGGTTGCACCCGCCGTTGCCAGGGCCGCGATAGAAACTGGCGTGGCGAGGATCGAAATCAAAGACTGGGACAAATATGAGGACCAGCTGAAGGAAAGAATGGGCATCACGCGTGAGATAGTCAGGACCGCAATATCGAAGTCTCAAAAGAGCGGAAGGAGAATAGTGTTCCCCGAAGGCGAAGAGACCAAGATACTCCATGCGGCCCAGGTCATAGTGGACGAACAAATCGCAAGCCCCGTCCTCCTCGGCAGGAAATCTCATATCGAGATGAAGGCGCACGAGATGAAAATCGACCTGGAGGGTATCGAGATAATCGATCCGACAAACTTCCCTAAGAGGGAAGAATATGTGGAGAAGCTCTTCCAGATGCGCCACAGGAAAGGAATGACGCGTGCTGAAGCCGGCAGGTTCGTGGAAAGGCCCAATTATCTGGGCGCTATGATGGTACACATGAACGACGCTGACGGCCTGGTATCGGGATTGACACAGTCTTATCCCAACACAATAAGACCAGCGCTTCAGGTTATAGGCATGGCAGAGGGTCGCAACCGGGTAGCAGGACTGTACATCGTCATGACGAAGCGCGACACCTACTTCTTCGCGGACACTACGGTGAACGTCGACCCGACCGCGGCGGAACTTGCCGAGATTGCCATCATGACCGCGGAAGTCGTCCAGCGCTTCAACATCACTCCGAGAGTCGCTATGCTTTCATTCAGCAATTTCGGCAACACCCGCCTGCCGCAGTCAATCAAAGTTCAGGAAGCGGTGGAAATAGCCCACAGGCTGGCACCGAACCTGATAATCGACGGCGAGGTCCAGGCAGATGTCGCACTTTCTCCGGATGAGCTCGAAGAGGTTTACCCGTTTTCGAGCCTGAGGAACGGCGTGAATACTCTGATATTCCCCGACCTCAATGCGGGCAATATAGCTTACAAGCTCATGGGTAAAATCGGGGGCGCCTCTCTTCTCGGTCCTATCCTTATGGGAATGAAGAAACCAGTCCACGTCCTCCAGCAGGGTTGCGACGTGGACGCCATCGTAAACATCGCGGCCGTTTGTGCAGTGGAAGCCATAGACAAACAGCGTAATAGCGGCAAATAGCCGATTTTCAGCTCTTATCAGAGGCCTTCGTTGTCCTGAAGTTTCATCGTTAGGGCATCGAAGGCCTTTTTTATCCATGGGACAGGTTTAACACGGGCTTGGGCCAGGCGAAGCCTTCCCGCCTGCCACCGAAAATGATTGAGCCAAGCAGGCATCTTGACTCAGTCCCATTCAACCCATATATTAAGATAAAAAAGTCCGATATTATTCGAGAGACAATTGAAAATCATCTTCGCGTTAATCAGTCAACCGACGGAGATAGTCTGCAACTCCAGGATGAGATTGGGATATAACGGATTTTGCCTTAGATTCTCTCTCGAGGAATCACGGGAATCGATTTCCAAATAAACAGGAGGTGTATAGATGGGACCGCTCGAAAAGCTCCATATTCATCATGAAAAGCTGATAAGCACGATCAAGTCATTGGCTGAAAGGGCGACGAAGAATCCGGCCGATACTTCACTGCTCCTAGCCTATTGCAACGAATACCTGGTATCACACGCCGAGGCGGAAGAGGTAACGTTGTATACGGTTGATGACGATCCGAATTTCGTAAACAACATGATTCACGAACATAAAGAGATCAAACATTCTCTCGACGTGATCGATGCCGCCTTCTCACGCGGAGAAGCAGGCACACTGACTGCGGAGATTCATAACTTCTTAGCCCTGCTGAACAAGCATTTCGGAGAAGAAGAAAACACGCTGATGCCGCGGATCAGCAAGAAAATTACCGAGGAGGAGCTGGAATCTCTTATCGGTGAAGCTCACCAGATAGAAGCGGAAAAGAAAAAATCAGACGTGTGGTCGCTCTTCGAGTACGACCACAAAAGAATTGATCTCAATTTATCGCAAATAAAGAGTTCGAAGGGAGACCCGGGGAAGTCTGCGGAATACTATTCCATAATGAGGACACAGCTTCTTAATCATATCGAGCTGGAAGAAACCATCCTTTTCCCGGCCTTCGGTGAGCACACAACCCCCGACCACTTGGGACCGGTGAACGTCATGATCCAGGAACACCAGATCATAACCTCGTACCTTCCCTCTCCCTCTGACAAGGACGGCGTAACAAGGGCGTTCGATGTTCTTCACGAGCTGATTGGGAAACTAACCGTTCACAACAAGAAGGAGGAGTTGATACTCTACCCGATGATAAACCGTGAACTGCCCCGGGGAGAGAAGGAGAAAGTTTTCAAGGAGTGCCTGGATAGGTTTATGAAAGTCTGACAGGCCGTCAGTGCGACTCTGCCTGCGAAGCGTGTTCGCAGGCAGGAGACTAGCTACGACCTCAATGCTCTCGCACGGAGCTCGGTGATTTCCCGCTGCAGCGCCTCCAGCTGGTTATAGAGGTCGATCAGATGTTCATACATATGGTTCTCCAGGATTCGCAACTGTGAAATATCATCGAACTGGAAGACGATCCCGCCTTCGTCGCCGTTCATCTGGTAAGCCACAACTCTGTAGTATTTCTCGACGCCTCTCTGCTTGAGGGTCCCTACACTTCCACCCTGAATCTTGCACTCCGACGCCATATGATCGAATCCCGGAGAGTCCTCGTGCTGCAAAAATTCGTCCACCTCGATCTTCTCACCGGGTCTCAAAATCAGAGGAAGAGTCTCTACCGCGTATTCGTTAGCGTAAATTAGTGTCAGGTCCGAATCCGTGATAAGAAGCGGGACTTTGACCTTCTGAAGAACCTTGAACGAATCGAATGTGATATTTTCTTTAGCCACGTCGCATCATCCTTGCAACTCTGCCGACCCCTCCGCATCTCAGGGGCAGCAATTGTCCGGTGCCGTTCGTACTTAACGAACCGGAATAGTTAAGTATTCTTAAGTGCTCTGCACGTCGTCCATACAAAAGGGGCAACGCTGTAACATGAATTTACCGAAGAAGATATTTCTCAGCTGCCGAGATAGATTATCTCGACACGCTTGACATCTCGCAGCTCTTTTGCCGTGATGGTTCTCACACCGGGCTGTTGAAAGTTAATCTCGGCATGTTCGTCACCCTTGGTACGATCCAACCGGACCAGGACATTGCTTGAACCGCGGAGCGTAATCCCTGGTTCTGCCGATAGGACATTTCCTGTCGCTATCACTGAAGCATCTTTGAGGCTGACCGGAGAAAAGTCCACTTCCGGCGCAGGGATAACAGTGACCGAGACTGTAATCGCTGCAGCCACCTGGGCACTTGATGTCGAAGCAAAAAGCACCAAACCGGCGAAGGTCAAGAGCGGCAATATCTTCAACGTATGTTTCATTGTCTCTGAGCACAAAGCTTCTAAGACAATGCCAAACGAGTTTCATTAGACGAAAGAGCCGGCCGCCCCTATATTCTATTGATTCTACGTTAGTTACAGAGTCGCCCTTTAGCCAGGCGGCTTTTCTCAGACCCGCGTTCAGGTAACTCTTTCTCAATTACATGAAAAAATTACCTGCGAAGGATGGCACTTGGGTTGGGGCAGCGGTCTGATGAAGGCGGAAGTCTCTTGATGGAGGAAACCTTCTTCGTCGGTATGGCCTTCGCCGAAGGTTTCGTTAATCTTTCAGGGGAGTGAGATCAGGCGGGATGATGAGTACCCCTCAAAAGCTTGGATCAGCTTCAGTGCTGCCGATGCTTCTGCTCTGGTCTGGTATGTCGGTGTAATTACCATGAATTTCATCGTCTCATTATCGAAGTCTATGAGTGCAGTAAGACCGGTACGTCTTTGAAATTCGGCGGCGAAGTTTACGGCAGAATTGTGATTCAAGAACGTCCCAAGGAGTACCGTGAACAGATCCTTTGTCCGTTCCAAACCATAAACCGTTACAAAAGCACCGCTGTATCCGGGAGTCTTCTTCAAAGTATCCGCTGCCTCCTCGCATTCTCTTCTGCTATTGAAGAGTCCTATCATTACCGAAAAAAGCTGCGTAGACCGTCCGAACTGAACAATAGACTGCATGCCGTTTTCCTTGAGAATCCTGCTTGAATATTCCTTGGCAGCAGTCATTGAATGGAAAGCGGCGACCTGGATCGAAAACAAATAGTTCGTCCCCTGGTCAGAGGATGACACGATAAATGCGTCCCTGTAACGAGTCTGTCTGATGATTGTCCTAAGCACATTCAACGCCCCCTCCTTGCCGTCCATCCTCTTTGTTTGCACGACATACAAACCCAATTTGACGTTGAAGTGCGTTCCGAATTTCATACCGGTTCTTGCCCTCGCCTCTTCGGCAAATAGCGTGGCACGACCCCGGCTCTTGAAGGATCCTATCTGCACGGAGAACCGGGCAGGAATAACAACGGAACGTGTTGTCTGAGCCTGCGGCACAACTGCATTGCGAGCGGGGGATTTTCCCGCAGGCCGGGACGACTTGGCCGATGTTCTGATCAGAGTTTCAGCAGGCGGTTTTTCCTTAGACTGGGCGGATTCCTGAGGCTTCCTGTCCCTCAATATTATCTTGAGTCCTTCGACATAATCGCCGTTCTTCGTCGGCTTGACATCAAATAGCAGTTTGGCCGGATCCGAATAGACACCGAGAACTGCAAGCTGGCTGGAGTCCACATACGCCTCATACCTGCCCGGCGGAAGTCCCATATAATAGAAACTGCCGTCGTAGAAAACAGTGATACTCCTATTGAATTCTCCGGACACCGATTTTAATTCCAGGGTCAGTCCGGAAATCGCGGACAATTTCCCGTCTTGCGACTTCAGTACGTGGCCGTCAATTACTCCTCCGACAAAGAAAGGCACATCGATTTTCTTGTAAGAATCGGGATCCGTAATAAATGAGAATGAGCTCTTCTCCGGTATCCATAAAGGGTTTCTGATGGAGTTTATGTCTACATCTGCACTGTACTGAGTGTAAGGAAGGAGATTCCAGTCTCTAATGATCCCGTCATTCGATCTCTCCGTAGACACGGCTTGTCTCAAAGGGACGTTTCCTTCCCTTATGACCTTTTCTCCCTCGTCATATTTCCCGTTGCCGTTAGCGTCGACAAACATTCTTATCGACGCAGCTGAATGCCCTACCCAGCCTAGATCGTTGAACAAGAACTTTCCGTAATTGCTGTCGAAACCAACGGAGCCGCTGACGTTCTCAGTATAATATCCGGAGCGGTTGTGGAACTGCGCGGAGGTCGTGGACCGTGTGAACGGGAGGTCGGCTATGATTTGCAGATTGAAAGTCGTCGCCCTGTTTATGTAATCCCTTTCAGCTGAGAAGGCTATTTGTATGTACTGCTGAATATTCCTGGTGAGTTGAAATGAAATGTTGTCGAGAGAGTTCTTCAGTACACCGTATCTACCATTCACGTTGAGAAGTGTCCCGTTCAGTAGATTAAAAGGACCCTGCCTGAAGAAGAATGAGTAGAGTATCGTCCCGGTGAGACTGTAGCTATTATAGGTCGCGCTGCCATAATCGATGATCGATTTGAGATAACCGATCGATGCGTTGAGCTGCGACAGGCTCGTCGAAAAATAACCGGAATAGCTGAAAGATTTCTGACCCCCCATGAATTCCTGGGCGTTTCCAGCCATCCTGAAATTGAAATTGGTACTCCCGATTGAGAAGGGCAGGTATGCATCCGCCTGCGCCTGTTGGGTCTGCATGCTCGGGTTATAGAGCAAATTCTGACGGTACTGCGTATACATCACATCGAAGGCTGCCTGGGACGCGTATAGGGCGTTGAAGGTTGACCTGTAGAACGCAGACGGAGCGGCGTCGATGCTCATCGTGTACTCCGATCCCAGCCTCAGATATAGCGAGTTATAGAGGAGTGGCTTTGAAAAGAGCGGGCTGTCCAGATAGTCCATTCCGATCTTGTCGCTCATCCAGTCAGTTACCCCAAACGCGACATTTCCCGATAAGAAATTATAGTCAGTGTTGTTCAGTTTTCCGCCGCTGATGGTGTAGTTGACTTGTCCGGCCGGAACGAAGGAAAAGGGTATCTGCAGTCTTCTGTCCGTCTCATTGAATTCCCCGTTCGGGCCGTAGTACTTAAGCTGTATGAACGAAGTCCCGTATACCAGAGGGATAGAGAATTCGGCTTTTCCCTGCGCATCAGCGCGCTTGTAGCCGACGAATTGACCGTTCACATAGAGATCAACGTCCCAGTTAGGGCTTGTTTGAGCTCTTACTGTATACTCCCCGAAAAGCGTTCTGACGGCAAGGGGTTCATTGGATATCTGTGCGCCGCGGTATCCGTACGATGTCAAGCCGTCCGAGGAAAGGTTTCCAAGTGCGGCGTATGTTAAGTAAACCGAAGAATCGACGGCGTACTTCCAGCTGAAGGTGCTCGAGTAGATGCTCGAAGTGTTCCCCACGAAGGCACCAAGCACGCTACCCTGAGTCTCGCCTCCGAGAATCTCTGCGCCACCGGTAAGCTCGTAATTATAATTCGACCGTCCCGCGCCATCATAGGCCGACAACGAATAATTAAGCACGCCGCCATTCAATAGATTCCTTTTTCTCGGGAAGGCCAGCGGTGCCTGGAGCAAGTTCCCCGTGGGTGAGAAAAGCTCGTATCGCCTCCGTATTTGTCTCTTGTAATCCTCGACAATTGGCAATTTCTGATCGGTAGTGAGCGATAAGGAGAGAGAACTGAAATCGACACTGAAATTCAGGCCAAATATTTTCCTGAAGAATGACGGCAACGCATAAAAATCGAGTTGACCTGCTATTACCGTTGAAGTGTCGAACCTGATTTCTTTCCCTCCGACTCTCGCAACACCTGCTGCAAAGTCAATCTGATATTTATCTGAGGGGGCTGTGTAAAATCCCTTGAGCGTTTTCGAGCGCAAGTCCAAAGAGTTGTCAACCCTCAGCTGCTTGAAGACCGCACTAACTGGAACATAAACGGAGTCGTTGAGATAGAGGGCTGTAATTACGGTGTTGACCAATCCGCTGAAGGTAAAAGATAGATATATTTCCTCTGCCTGCGAATTCCCGGGGACTGCCTTTACAGGAGATTCCTCGGATCCCGCTGCTGCGCTGGAAGCAGCGAGTAATGTCACAAGAACGCCTACCCAAAAATACCTTCGCGCGCGGATTTGCTACTCCCACGTAATTCTTTTTGCCAACCTGCCAACGAGACCTTTAAGGAAAGACACCCTACGGAATGATGCGCAACTACTGGATGCTGAAACTAATCGTTTTCTCGACTGCTGGAATCTTTAGCAGGTCTTCACTCGCAATATCATTCCTTTTAGATTCCAGTTTAAATTCAGCAGTATAGTTGCCGGCGTGTAAATCGGAAAGAGGCACGGTGAATCTTATAAATGCAGCGCTTTGGTAAATGGCGAGGACCTCCTCATTTGTGTAGACGCTTCTGCCCGCGCCGTCCTTTACGACTATCGACATCGTGCCGAAAAATGGAGAATTCCCTCCGTGGGAAACGTGCGCCATCAGACCCATTGCCGTAGAATCAGGGATTGTATCAACTTTCCCGATATCAACAGTTGTGTTAACATAGCCCTTCTTGTAGATGACGGTAGTAACCTGTTGAAGGATGAAGGTGATACTCGTCCTAATGCCGCTCCCCGCCGTGTCGATGGCCTTTGCCTGAGGTGTCGAGCTCGTGACCAATCTCGTCCAATATTCACCGTCCGGGATATCTGCTGGGCCCGTAACCAAGAGTCGGACCACCTGCTCTTGTCCTGGGTTGATAATAAATCTCTGAGGAAATCCCCGCAGCCATTGTTGGCATGAATGCTCGCGAGCCATCAACGTGTCATTATATTGCATGCTTAAATTGCCAAGAGAGTCGTATGCCGGGAATCCGAACTTGAACGAAATCGTGATTTCCTGAGGAGAGTCTGACCGATTCATAACGAGAAAAGTGCCGAAGGGTGACTGATCGCTCAAGAACAGTACTGTGGGCGCAACGACGACCTGAGCTCGCGCGGCAGTAATTGACGCCAGAATCAAGAGAGCAGATAATATCTTCTTCATGGTCTCAATTTATAAGGATTTAGTGTTACACTCCAATCGCTCAATAGCTTACAGTAAGAGTGAATGTCCCTTTGTAGCTGCCGGACTTCTTCGTACGTGGGACTGATTTCAGCATGCCCCCTAACCAGAAATAGTAGTTCCCAGTTTCACCTCTGCTCAGTTCCAACTCAGTCCCGGAGGGGACCGGAGTAGAGCCGGTCTGATTCACCTGACTGCTTGAACCATAGACACTGGGAGTGAATGTCAGCGTATGACCGTGGCAGTCACTCAAGGTTACCGTTGAATGATATGAGACAGAAATTTCCTTGCCCGGGGCTCCTGCAGCAGTGAACATCGGCACATTTGGATCATACTGTGCGCTCAAAGAGGGAGGATGAGTACCCGCAACAATCTGCCCGAAATCAAGCGACCCGGCGGCTGCGAGCGAGAGAGTCGGGATTATTGTTACCCTGATATCTATCGTTTGAGTGGCCGTCGCTGTCTTGCCTTCGCCGACATCCACCGTCCCGACCACCGTTATCTCCCCTCTGTAGATCCCGGCAGCTTGTTCGACATCCGGACTTATGGTTGCTCCGATCCAAAAATAAATTGTCGTCCGAGTGTTGGGTGCGACCGGTATTCCAGCTAGTCCCTGAGATGGGTCAAAACATGTGCTCCCCGATAGGCAGTTTGCAGAATTGTAGGCCGCCGAGTTTGCTCCAAAAATAATTGGCAGCGTATTGCCCTCCGATGTTAGATTCCTGGGTAAAGCGAAATTGAACGAGGCTATACCTGCCTTCTTGCTATTAGTTTTGAAGCGGGATGCAATTTCCCCCGCGCCCGGTCTGAAAACAGTAATGTTAATGCTTGTATTAGTAGGCACCGTGCCAAACGACACGTCCTGGACGAGAGTAAATGCGATTTTAGGATTTTGCGCACTCGCTTTCCCTGAACCGAGCAGCATTGCGACAATGAGAACGGCGCCGCATAACGCTCGATTCACAAAGATCCCCCTCCATATTCATTCATGAGTGGCGAGATAACGACTTTCCAAACTCAATACGTTACCGCTACCGTATATGTCCCGCTGTAACTGCCGGCGGGGACGCTCCCCACATTGATTGATCCGTATAAATAAACGTAACCCTGATAGTTTTTACCGGCCACATGGGTGTTTAGTTTGAAACTCGTTTGTCCTGAGGGAAACATCGATGTGGCGGTAGAAGGATCGTCTGCCGACGAGTTGTAACCGGCTCTCGGAGTATAGACAATGGTGTTGCTGCCATTCGTCAGCGAGGAAGGCGGCGTCAGAGTGACATAAACGGTCTTATTGCTTCCCCCGATTGTGACGTGACCGGCGCTTGTGCTGGTAATTGCCACCGAATCGACGCCTGTTCCGGAGACAACGCTCCCGAAACTAAGATTCCTATCTACGTAGATTGTCAGGCCTGCGGCAACCCCAATCTTGATAGTTGCGGTTTGTGTGGACGAAGTCTGGGCTAAGATGCTGGACGGCGTTGAGAAGCTGATAATCAAAATCGCCAAGACAATCGCCCACAGTCTTGCCCAAGGCTGTGAAGGAGTTGTACTCCAGAATTTCCCTATGTAAACTTTCCATTTCATCAGTATGACACCGTTAAACTGAAAGTACCCGTATACGTCCCGCCTGCCTGACCACTTGGTACAACGACGCTTCCACCCAACCAGATATAATAAGAACCTGTGCTGCTTATCGTTATCTTACCGCCGCTCGACAAAGCGGGTGCAGTTGACTGGTTGCTGGACAGTGTGTCTCCAACAACCTGCGGTGTAAATGTCAATGGGGTATAAGTACTGTCCGACAGTGTAACTGGCGTCGTGAAGGAAAGGTTCATCAGCATCCCGGCTCCTCCACCAATTGTGAACAGACCCGCTGAGGAGCTTGTGTTGGGATTGACCGTCCCCATGCTCCCATCAAGAACCAAACTGAAGTTGAGGGTGCCAGCCCCGTCGCTTCCGCCCGAAAGAGTAGTGGAAACGGGTGCTACAACCGAAGCTGTAACGGCCACATTGGAACTCTGTGCATTTGCAGCATTCACCAGGAAAAGAACCAGAAGGCCCAGCGCAACGGCCAGGCCTTCCCTAATTCTACGGAAATTTAGGAAGCTGCGAATCACAGGAGGTTATACGATGTTTTAATAAGCAACAGTAACTGTCAGTGGCTTACCACTAAGGTTGGCTGTTGAATAGCTTCCCGTAGGAGCGGACCCGGGATTGATGCTGCCGCCAACTGATATGTAGTATGTGCCAGTCCCCGAGATAGTACCTGAACTCCCTGTGTTAGTGGTTAAGTTTCCACCTGACACACCGGCTGAGACACTGCTGCCATATAGAGCAGGCGTGAAGCTTATTGGGTTACTGCCATTGCCATCGGTAAGCGTAACATCCGTGTTCCAGCTGATTGTGAAAGCTGTGCTCGCTTGACCGGACACGGTGAGCTGTGCAGCGCTGCCGCTTGTTGCGGAGACCGTCGTGGTCGTGTTTTGAGCGACGTTTCCCATCGCCAGGGTTGCGGTTGTTGCTGTTATCGATATAGGTGAGATTACAGTTGCCGTGACAGCAACATTCGCACTCGTTTGCGCGAGCGATATCCCGGCAAGTCCGAGAACCATCGCCGTGGCGAGCATTAGTTTTTTCATTTCTAACCTCCTGTGGATTAATTTGTTGTTTGAAATCTTCCGGTAGAAACTTCTTACCTTAATATCTTCTTGAAACTGTTCAGGAATCTTATGTCCCTTGACCGAGGCGATACGACAAACCGTATGCCGGAGAAAAGGCTCTGATCCGAAAGGAATTCGATGTTTTTGGGGGGTGCCTTTTCGACTGGTTACGTAACCGTAATATTTAATCCGGCAAATGTAACACACAGGAAAGGCCGATCCGCCGGAGAAGGCAAAACCACATGGACTCGCCAAGCCACACTGCAAGAAAGCCTATGTGAGCCCTGTGATTATGTGGTTAGAAATTACTAGAAAGTAATTGATTCGATGTTTGCGCTGAACGGGAAAGTAAACTCCACCCAGGATTCACCCATCCGTTCAACTTTGGCTTTTTCTGTTTTTCCCCTGCCGGTTTTCATAACCGCAATCCGACCCGCCATATTGGAGATGTTCTCTCGGTGGGCGGAGCAGATCCGAACAGTCACATATTTATAACCCGGATGATAACTTCCTTCGCTTTTGAAGTTGAGTGATCCGCCGGTGCCGTTCGTCTTGCAAAACACGTTCATAATAAAATAACCCCCGTTCCTGTAGGCATATGTCTCGCCATCGTCAAAATATGCACTTCCATCTGCTGACCTTCTGGCGGCGTAGACCCGAAGTATGAGCGTGTCCGCCTGCTCGCTTGTAGACTGGACGACGCTCTGCGTAAAGAGTATCGTTCCATCCTTCACGAAGACAGGAGTGTGACCCAGGGGGGCCTCAACTTTGTGCCATCCCCGATCTAGTTCCTTCCCATTGTAGAAGCTGAGCCACTTCTTCCCGGGCAGGTAAACATCTTTTTGAACCGCGGCAGAATCAAGCACGGGGGCGACCAGTATTCTGCCGCCGAACATAAACTCGTCCGAGAGTTTGTAGGCCTCATTGTCATCCGGGTAATCGAGATAAAGCGGTCTTACTATCGGGAGGCCGTCAAGATGCGCATTCCGGAAGGCCGTGTAGATTTCGGGCAGAAGTTCATATCGCCTGTCAATTATCTCACGATTCAGCTTCGTGTACTTCGCTCCGAACGCCCACGGCTCCCTAGGCTTCGAGCCCCAAGTGCTGTGGGTTCTGAAAAAAGGTGTGAAGACACCGAGTTCCAGCCATCTCGAGAACAGCTCGGGACTTGGATTTCCGACAAACCCGCCGACGTCGCTGCCGACAAAAGGCTGTCCGCTTACTCCTATGTTAAGGAACATCGTAAGCGCAAGTTTCAGGTGGGCGTAACTCGAGACGTTATCGCCGGTCCACATCGCAGAGTAGCGCTGACCGCCTGCGTAATTAGAGCGGGTCAAGACGAACGGCCGCTTGTCAGGCTCGAGTCTCTCCAACCCCTCGCGGGTAGCACGCGCCATCTGCATGCCGTAAACGTTATGTACCTCCGCATGAGTCACATTCTCGCCATCGCCGGTTGTTTCCATTACATTTAGAGGAAACGTCTTATTCGGGGTGTTGAACACGCTCGGCTCGTTCATGTCGTTCCACATTCCGTCGACGCCGGCAGCAAGGAGGGGCTTGTACTGATTTCCCCACCATTCCCTGGCTTTCTTGTTCAAGAAATCCGGGAAGACACACGCCCCCGGCCAAACGTCACCGACGAAATACTTGCCGCTCGGCTCTCTCACAAAAGCGCCCTTCTCCAGCCCGCTCTCGTAAACTCCGTAAGTGCTGTCGGCCTTGATGCCCGGGTCAATAATCGTAACAACTTTGAACCCGAGATCATGCAGTGTGTCGAGCATCGGTTTCGGTGTCGGAAAATCCTTCGGACTCCAGGTGAAACACCTGTAACCGTCCATGTAGTTTATGTCGAGGTAAATGACGTCGCATGGGATGTTCCTTTTCCTGAAGCCATGCGCCAGGTTCAGCACGGTCTGCTCAGGATAGTAGCTCCACCTCGATTGCTGATAGCCGAGGGCCCATATCGGAGGCATGTTCATCTTTCCGGTAAGCTGGCTGAATCTCTCGACCACCTGAGCGGGATCTTTTCCCGTCACGATATAAAGCTGAAACGCCCCCTTTGATGCCGAGTAAGCAAGCGTGCTGCTGTCCGTTGCGCCGATATCGAAACTTGCGCGAGAAGGATTGTCGAAGAACAGCCCGTAGGCGCCTTTCGGGTCCGCCTTCAAGAGGAAAGGTATGCTTTCATACAGCGGATCGTAAGTCAAAGGATAGGCGGGGAAATCGGTGTTCCACATTGTGCACTTGCTGCCGTATTTGTTGTATGGCAGAGTCTTCTCGCCCAGTCCGTAGAAATTCCGTGCCCCGTGAATATCAAACCTGGCAACTACACCGCTGTCGCTGAATTGGATGTCTTCCAGGTCCAGGACCTCTTTCCCGTTCGCGTCTTTGAAGCTCAGCTTCATCGAGCCCGGCATGAACTCTATTGTGCCGTCCGGAAGATCTACACCCATATTTCTTCCTGTGGCCTTGACCTTATGGCCGGTCAAATTCTCCGGAGACTCTATGACTGCAAACGATTTAAGTGCGGCACTATCCCGCTCGATGGAAAGGTGCACAATCCCCGGCTTGAAGAGCTCCAGCTTTGCCTGGCCGGATTGGTAATACGCCGCCAATTCGTTTCGGGACTTCTCTACTTTGACGAGCTTACCTGGCGTGGTATTCTGTGCAGCCCTGCCGTTGAATCCCAACTGCGCTCCGATTAACAAGATAAGCCCGTAAACGAGCATGCCTCAGATCACTTTTAAGTGCAATTCTATGAGTTGATCGCGGCTGACTTCGTTCGGCGCATCGTCCATCAGAGACATCGCACTGCTGGTTTTCGGAAATGCGATTACATCGCGGATAGACTTGCTTCCCGTGAAGAGCATGACGAGTCTGTCGAAACCGAACGCGATTCCGCCGTGCGGCGGCGCACCGTACTTGAAGGCCTCCATGAGAAAGCCGAACTTCTTTTCAGCTTCCTCTTTTGAAATGCCCAGGCAGCTGAACATCTTCTGCTGGAGCTCCGGATGGAATATTCTGATGCTTCCGCCGGCTATCTCGTTTCCGTTCCACACAAGGTCGTACGCGCGCGCGCGCGCTTTGTTGACAGAGTTTTCCGATAGCCATCTTTTCTTTTCCGCATACTCCTTCAACCCGTTGTCAAGATTGACAACGTCCTCTTCCCTCGGAGAGGTAAACGGATGATGCATGGCCGCAAACCGCTTCTCATCTTCCGACCATTCAAGAAGAGGGAATTCAGTCACCCACAGGAGTGCGTTTTGATTTTCGTCGATAAGCCCGAATCGTTTCCCCAGCTCCAGCCTGAACAGGCCAAGAGTTTGGTAAATCCTTCCCCGCGGCTGCGTGACTAGTAAAATAAGGTCTCCGTTATTGGCCGAGAACTTTTCGTGCAGCTGTTTCAGCTGTTCGGCTGAAAAATGTTTCGCAGTGGGAGACTCGAGAGAATCCCCGACGACCTTGAAGTAAACAAGCCCGGCCGCACCGCATGACTTGGCCAGCTCCGTCAGTTCATCAATCTGTTTCCGGCTCACGCCTGCCTGACCCGGCAGGTTCACCCCGCACACGAGGCTGCCGCTCTGTATGGCCGACTCGAAGACCTTGAATTCCGAACCGCGCAGCGTCTCGGTTACGTCTTCGATGGGGAGACCGAATCGCAAATCAGGCTTATCGCTCCCGTATCTTGTCACTGCCTCGTCGTAGCTCATCCGGGGCAAGGGCGTCTTGATGTCGATTCCCTTCACCTCTTTGAAGAGCGTTTTGACAAGGCCCTCCGCCATCTTATAGATGTCTTCTTCCTGAATAAACGACATTTCTATATCAATCTGCGTGAACTCCGGCTGACGGTCCGCGCGAAGGTCCTCGTCCCTGAAACACTTTACGATCTGGAAATACCGGTCGAATCCCGATACCATCAAAATCTGCTTGTAGGTCTGGGGCGACTGAGGCAGCGCGTAGAATTTCCCCCGATGAATCCTGCTCGGGACAAGGTAATCGCGTGCACCTTCCGGGGTGCTCTTCATCAGAAACGGAGTCTCGATTTCCAGGAAGTCCAGCCCGTCGAGATAGCGCCGAACGACCTGTGCCATCTTATGTCGTGTCGTCAGGTTTCGCTGCATCGGCTCCCGTCGCAAATCGAGATAACGGTACCTCAAGCGAAGGTCTTCGCTCGTGTCGATGTCGCTGTCGATCGGGAAAGGAGGTGTCTCCGCCTCGTTCAGAATCACCAGATCGTCCGCGAGCACTTCGACTTCACCTGTCGGAAGGTTCTGGTTTGTCGTGCCTTCCGGTCTGTGCTCGACCTTCCCGGAAACCGATATGACATCCTCTCCCCTCAGCTGTTTAGCAACCTGATATACCGACTCGTTATGCTGCGGGGCGAACACGACTTGCGTCTTTCCATATCTGTCCCGGAGATCTATGAAGATTACCCCGCCAAGATCTCTACGCCGGTCAACCCACCCGTTCAGTGTTACTGCTTTATTGATATCACTTGCCCTAAGTTCACCACAATTGTGCGTTCGCTTCTTTCCACGCAAAGATACTTTTGTTTCAGACATTTTCCTGGGATTCTATCTATTCTTGTTTGAAAATCGTGAAGTTCAATATAAGTATGGGCCCGAATTAAAGTCAAAATTCAAAGGTCAAAAGTTAAAAAGGAGAAACGGAAGGGAACCTGTCCGGAAGCGAGGCTGATTCGTCCGCCTAAGCATCTTTGCCTTTTGCTTCTTGACCCATGGTCTCTCTAAATCCTCCCAAACTTCTTGTCTAGTTCGAGAAGTGGTATCTTCACGAGCACAGGTCTGCCGTGAGGGCAAACGTACGGCACTTCGGCATTGAAAAGCTGATCGAGAAGCGACTCCATCTCTTCAACCGTGAGATAATCTCCCGCTTTTACTGCAGCCTTGCAGGCGTAAGTTTTGCACAGCTTCTCGCGCGGAGTAAGCCTCAGATCGTTGTCTCGTTTGTAATCCTCGATCATCTCTGTCAATATCGTACTCTCTCTCCCCGCCTTCAGGTCGACAGGCACTCCATCCAGGACCACAGTAGATCCGCTGAAGAGCTTTATGCTGAACCCCATCTGGTTGAGGTCGCCGATCGTTTCTTCGACAACCGAAAAGTCGCCCGGATCAAGGTTAAGGCTGATCGGGAAAAGGAGCTGCTGGGTATTCTGTCCATGTTCGCCGAACCGCTTCAAAGTACGTTCATATATGATACGTTCGTGGGCAGCATGCTGATCGACGACCAACAGGCCGGTGGATATCTGCGAGATGATGTATTTATTGTGAAGCTGATATATAACCCCGCCGGGACTCTCGACGACCTCACCCCCGCCGTTCGATTCTCCCGTTGAATCCGGCGACAGCCGGGGCTGCGGAAGCCTCAAAGCGAACAGCGGATCGACGGCATCGGACATCCTCTCGTCCTGAATGTAACGCTGAGTCGCCCTCGCGTTGAACATAACGGGGACAACGCCGCCACGCGACGATTCCGCTGTCGGGCGGCTGACAAACCTGCCGGTATCCGACGAGACCATAAGTTCCGGTACCAGGTCGCTCCTTACCAGCGCACCCCGGGCTGCGGAACGGATTGCGCCGTAAATGCTTCGCTCATCCCTGAATTTCACTTCAAGTTTCGAAGGGTGAACGTTTACATCCACTTCGTTCGGAGGAACTTCGATAAAAATCACGAAGAACGGGAAGTCCCCCTTGTCGATCAAATTCTCGTATGCAGAGAAGGCGGCATGGTTTATCGCCTTGCTGACGACGTACCTTTTGTTCAAAAACAAGAACTGTTCGCCACGGGTGCGTTTCGTGTACTCGGGCTTGCCGAGAAATCCGCTCACCTTGAGGTGGTCGTAATCTTCTCCGAATGCAACGAGCGAATCCGTGAACCTCTCGCCGAACACCTCGTCCAGCCTTCCGCGCACAGTGTCCGACTTGGCACGAAGCACAACGTCGTCGCCGGACTGAAGCATGAACTCGATCTCCGGGAAGGCGATTGCGTAGTGCGAGACCGTTTGGTAGATATGCCTGAACTCGGTCGGATTGCCTTTCATGAAATTCCGCCTCGCGGGGGTGTTGTAAAAGAGGTTCTTCACGATAACCGACGTACCCTTGCCGTGAGACGTTCGTGAGCGTTCCTCGACCTTTCCCCCGTCGATTCGCAGGTAAACCGCCGCGTCATCGGCCCCGGTTTTCGTCTTCAGCTCTACCTGTGCCACCGCAGCAATGGAATAGAGCGCCTCTCCCCTGAACCCCAGAGTGTTTACATTCTCAAGCTCCTCGTACGTCGAGATCTTGCTGGTCGCGTGTCTGCCGAAGGCAAACCCGGCATCCTCCTCTGACATCCCATCGCCGTCGTCGGTAACACGTATGAAGGTCTTGCCCGAATCTTTCACTTCTACGACTATGGATCTCGCACCGGCGTCGATTGAATTTTCGATCAGCTCTTTGACGACCGATCCGGGGCGCTGTACGACCTCCCCGGCCGCAATCTTGCTGGCTAATTCTTCGGAGAGCACCTTAATCTTCCCCATCAGGAAATTTCCTCCGTATGTGATTCTGCTAGTCTATTGCTGCGAATGAATTAATCATGGCTGTCCTGGTCGGAGAAGAGCGCGTCAACAAACGTCTTTCTGTCAAACGGCTGCAGGTCGTCTATCCCCTCGCCTACTCCTATATACTTAACAGGCAGCGAAAGCTCCTGGCTTATTGCGACGACTATACCGCCCTTTGCAGTGCCGTCGAGCTTAGTGAGGACGATTCCAGTGACTCCCGCGGCTTCCAGGAACTGGCGTGCCTGGACAAGCCCGTTCTGGCCGGTGACCGCATCGAGGACGAGGAAGACCTCGTGCGGGGCTTCCGGGATGACTTTCTGTACCACCCGCCGGATTTTTTTCAGCTCCTCCATGAGATTAGTCTTGGTGTGGAGCCTGCCCGCCGTGTCGATGAGCACCACATCAGTGCCGCGCGACTTCGCGGCAGAAACCGCATCGTACGCAACCGCTCCCGGATCGGTACCGGGTTGCTGCTGGACGATATCCACGCCGGCCCTGTCCGCCCATATCTTGAGCTGCTCGTTTGCTGCAGCCCGAAAGGTATCTGCGGCTGCTATGAGAACCTTCTTCCCGTCATTACTGTAATTGAACGCGAGTTTGCCGACAGTCGTCGTCTTTCCAACGCCGTTCACGCCGACTATCATTACAACGTGCGGCGGCGCAGGCCCTGCCTGCTCAGCACCGTTCGCCTCCATCAGGTATTTTGCAATTTCTTCCTTCAACAGGACCCTCAATACCCCGGAGTCCTCATAGCCTTCCGCCTTCACACGAGCGCGAATGTCGCCGACGATTTTCTCCGTCGCCGTAAATCCTACATCCGCCGACAGGAGCGCCTCCTCAATTTCATCTATGAGCTCGTCGTCTATCTTTGTTTTGCCGGTTATGATCTTCGAAATTTTGTCGACGAAGTTCGTACGTGTACGCGACAGCCCTTCCTTTATTTTCTTGAAACGATCAAGCAATCCCATTCTTTGCCATTCTTTCCCGGTAAATTCTCGTGTAAACAAACAGCGATACGAAGACCGCAATTGTACTAAGATATAAGAAGAAATCCTTGACGGAGGCAAGCGAACCTATCTTCAGCGTCGCAAGTATGAGATAAGCCGCTATGAAGCTGACCGCCCACTTCCCCGTCCATACCGATTGCACGACCACTTTTCGGCGGTTCATTATCTTCAGGCTTCCGATTACAATGATTATGTCCCTCATTCCCACGAGGATGGCATACCATAACGGCACGTCTCCTGCTATGACCAGCGCAAGGGCCCCGGTGATGATACAAATCTTGTCTGCCACCGGATCGAGAAGCCTCCCAAAATCCGTTACCTGGTGCATGGTGCGGGCGAGCAAGCCGTCTAAGAAATCCGTAGCTGCGGCAAGTAACATCAGGGCAAGTACCGCTATCCTGTATTCATTGCCTGGGCGCAGGATAAGAACAACTATGGGAATGAGAAGTACAATGCGGCTCAAACTCAGAATGTTCGAAACTGTCCATCGCTTCTCAACACTCAGGATGTCGTCCACTCGGATTTACTCCGGATTTTTAATTAGAGGTCTTGTCAGCCCGGCTCCTCCCAGGATTTCGAGAGGCGGTTCTTAATATCTGGATCTATTCCCTTGCCTCGTTGATATTCGCCTCGAACTCCTCCTTGCTGTTACTCTCGACTTCTGTCGGATACTCGCCGCTGAAACACGCGGTACAGTAATTCCGCCGTTCATCGACCGGAACGGAGTCGAGCAGTTTTTCGAGCGAGAGGTAGGAAAGCGAATCTACATTCAGTTCCTCGGTCATTTTCTCGATATT
The DNA here is from genome assembly GCA_021825585.1 of Bacteroidota bacterium. Taxonomy (GTDB): domain Bacteria; phylum Bacteroidota; class Ignavibacteria; order Kryptoniales; family JAKASW01; genus JAKASW01. The sequence goes on from JAKAGT010000013.1 coordinate 56,893, forward strand.
ACCATCGAATTGATTTGCAAACAGCTCCTTCTCTGAAGGAAAATCCATCCCATAATAACAAGGATGCATTATCGGCGGCGAGCTGACGCGGAAATGGACCTCAGACGGCTCAGCCTCCCTGATGAGTTTTACGAGCTGCTTACTCGTCGTCCCGCGCACAATCGAATCATCAACGATGACAACCTTTCTTCCTTTCAACACGCCCTTGACGGTGTTGAATTTCATTTTCACCTTCAGATCGCGTATATCCTGGCTCGGTTGGATGAAGGTCCTGCCTATATAATGACTTCTTATCAGGCCGATTTCAAATTTAGCCTTTATCCCCATCTTAAGACTCTGGGAGACGTAGCCGAGGGTGGCGGTGTTCGATGAGTCCGGAACGCTAATTACAACGAGTTTTTCGTCTTCATCGTTCTGGACCGGCGACTCTTCGGCCAAACCCTTCCCGATTTTTCTTCTCACCTTGTCCACGCTCTCTCCGAAGATCTTGCTGTCGGGGCGCGAGAAATAAATAAACTCGAATATGCAGTGGCGGGACTGTTTCGGAATTTCCGGAAGAAACATCGAGCGGACCTCTCCTCTTTCAACGGCCTCATCATCCATGACGAGCATCTCGCCGGGTTCAATATCCCTGACGTATTCGGCGCCGATGACATCGAGCGCGCAGGTCTCCGACGCGGCGATGAACGCATCTCCCAATTTGCCAAGCGCGAGCGGACGAAAGCCGTACGGGTCTCTCGCCACAATCAGCTGATTGTCAGAGAGTATCACAAGCGAGAAAGCCCCCCGGATTTGCTGCAGCGCCTCATAAACCTGCTCGATGACTGTCTCTTTCTGGCTTCGGGCGATCAAGTGAAGGATTATTTCCGTGTCGGTCGTCGTCTGAAAAAGGGTTCCTGCATCCGTCAACTCGTCGCGTAGCCTGTGCGAATTTGTAAGGTTTCCGTTGTGAGCTATGGCCAGATTACCTTTCCTGTAATTCACAACGATAGGCTGGACGTTCTTCCCGCTCTCCGCTGCTCCTGTCGTCGAGTAACGGTTGTGCCCGATTGCCGCATCACCCCTTAGGACTTCGTGGAGGACCTTGTCGTCTTTAAAGACGTCCGAAACCAGACCGGTCCTCTTGTGAACATTGAAAAATGTCTTGTCTGAAGTTCGCTCTCGCGTGACAATACCGGCCGCCTCTTGACCGCGATGCTGGAGGGCGTTAAGTCCGTAGTAAACATAATTTGAGGCGCCCTCAGCGCCGTACACTCCGACTATTCCGCAAAAAGTCTTGGGTTTTTCTATCTTTAAGGTTAACTCGTCCATCATTCGAAGCTCCAATCCATTGGCTCCCGCATGACCTCGGGATTAAACTGATGGGGAAAATTCGCAACTCCGGTTCATATCCACTTGTTTCTTTCCCTTTATATCGTGAACCAATATCAAATTAAGCAAGTGTGCAAAGGAAAACAATCCTGACCAATCCGGAGTATTTTCCGCTTCACTCAGTCATACCGTGATTGAAGGGCAAGTCCCGATCATCGGGCTAAACGAAAGTCCATCTCCGGACACGCAGTCGCGAAATAAAAAAGGGACGTTGACTCGAACAATGTTTCTCAACGTCCCGGAATTCGAACTCCCCGGCAGAAACCGGGTTTGAATTACTCTCTAACGAATGCTCAGTTTGCTATGGGAGCTTCCGCGCGGGCAGAAGGCTTTTCCTCCTTCTTCACCGGACGCAGGGCAAAATCCAGAACTTCAGGCATCTCACTTACGAACTTGAACTTGACCTGATCCCGCACGTTCGCCGGGACATCTTCAAGATCGAACTCGTTCTTCTTCGGGAGTATTACCGTTTTAATGCCCGAGCGGACTGCCGCTATCACCTTTTCCTTCACGCCGCCGATCGGCAACACAGCACCACGAAGGGTGATTTCACCCGTCATCGCAAGGTCATTCCTGACGAGCCTTCCGGTCAGGAGAGAGACGAGCGCGGTGAGCATGGTCACCCCGGCAGAAGGGCCGTCTTTTGGAACGGCGCCTGCAGGGACGTGGACGTGTATATCGTATTTCTCGCGGAAGTCCGGTTCAATCCCGAGCCGCTCGGCATTTGCACCGATAAAACTCAGGGCCGCCTGCGCAGACTCTTTCATAACATCGCCAAGCTGACCTGTCAGTATAAGATTTCCTTTTCCCTTCATCTTCGATGCTTCAATGAAGAGTATGTCTCCTCCGACCGGGGTCCAGGCGAGCCCGGTTGCAATTCCAGGCTTATTGATTCTCTCGGAGACTTCAGAATAGAACTTCTGATGGCCGAGGTACCTGACAACAAGATCTTCGTCGATCTTGAAATGTTTCTTTGCGCCTGCTGCCACCTCCATCGCCACACCCCGGGATATATCGGCAATCTTCCTCTCCAGATTGCGCACCCCGGCTTCCTTGGTGTAGCCAGAAATTATGAGACGAAGCGCTTCGTCCGAAAATTCTATCTGCTGCTTCTTGAGTCCGTGCTCCGCTTGCTGCTTCGGGACGAGAAAGTTCTTTGCGATGTGGAGCTTTTCATCCTCGACGTAGCTCGGTATTTCAATTACCTCCATACGGTCCCTGAGAGCAGGAGGAATCGGTTCCATCATGTTCGCCGTCGCTATGAACAGTACCTTCGACAGGTCGAACGGCACCTCAAGGTAATGATCGCTAAACGAGAAATTCTGTTCGGGATCGAGAACTTCGAGCAGTGCGCTCGCCGGGTCGCCCCTGAAATCCATTCCGATCTTGTCCACCTCATCGAGCATGAATACCGGGTTGTTCGAACCGGCCTTCTTGATTCCCTGAATTATACGTCCGGGCAGGGCACCGATATATGTTCTCCTGTGTCCACGGATTTCTGCTTCGTCATGGACGCCGCCGAGTGAAATTCTCACGAATTTTCTCCCCAGAGCGTTGGCAATCGATTTTCCCAGGCTCGTTTTTCCGACACCGGGAGGGCCTACGAAGCAGAGGATCGGGCCCCTCATGTCGTTTTTCAACTTCCTGACGGCAAGATATTCGAGAATCCTCTTCTTTACCTTGTCGAGGCCGTAGTGATCCTTCTCGAGCGACTTGCCGGCCGCTTTGATGTCCAGATTGTCATCAGTCGAAACACTCCACGGAAGGTCAAGCAGCCAATCAAGATATGTCCGGGCAACCGTATACTCAGCGCTCGACGGATGCATTCTCTGCAGCCGGTCGAGTTCCTTTCCGGCCGTCTTCTTAACCTCTTCGGGATAATTTCCCTCTTCGATCCGCTTGCGAAGCTCGTTTATCTCGACGTTCTCGTCATCTTCCCCGAGCTCATGTTTGATTGCCTTCATCTGCTCCCGGAGGAAATAGTCGCGCTGGCTCTTGTTGATCTCGTCCTGCACTTCCGTCTGAATCTTGTTGCCTAGCTCGAGACGCTGGACGAGTTTGCTCAAATACAGGTTGGCTTTTTTCAGCCGCTCATTTATATTGAGCTCCTCAAGTACCTCCTGCTTTTCCTTGACAGGTATGTTTATGAGCCACATTGCCATATCTGCAACCTGGCTCGGGTCATCCGTATTTAGAATCAGGCCCAGGTGTTCCGGCGTCAGATCGGGCGCCATGTCGACTGCTTTCTTAAAACCGTTCTTTATCGTTGCAATAAGTGCATCGATCTCGATTCCTTCTCCCTTCACCTCTTCGACCTTCTGCACGAAGCCTTTCAAATACGGCTCCTGCTGAACGAGGTTGAAAACCTGAGCGCGGTACAAACCCTGGACGAAAACACTCTTCGAACCGTCTGGAAGGTTATATACTTTTAGTATCCGTACAACGGTGCCGAATTTATGTATATCTTCCGTGGTGGGACGCTCGATGTTCGCGTCTTTCTGGGCAACCAATAAAACGGGGAGATCGTCCCTGAACGCTTCATCGACAAGTTGAATCGTACTCTTTCTCCCGACCGAGAGTGGCATCATCTGACGCGGAAAGAACACGGAATTTCGCAGGGGCATTATGGGCAGTATTTCCTGATTCCGAAGCGTCCCCGGGTCTTTCATCACTATCTGTTCGTCTTTTTCAAATTCTTCGTTGGTCATTCTCTTGATTCCTCTTTTCTCAGGAAAGTCTCATTACTATATCTAGTAACTCTTCTTTCTGTCTCTGCATGTCTAAAACTAATGCATCGATCAATCTGATTACATCCGGATCCTTGATCTGATTTCTTTGATGCATCATAATTTCGGTTCTCGAAGCGTGCTCTTCCATATCACCCACCAGCCTTTTGACATTTTGCCGGAACTCCATGAGGTCCCGGTTTTCCATCGAGACTTGCGGAAGTTGACCGTCAAGTTCGGCGATCTTGATACGCAGGGCTTCGGCCTGCGCACGCATTTCTTCGGCGATCTTTTTTAATCGGGTTGAGAGAAATGGGTAAGGGATCCATCTTGAATGGGAAGACAGGTTTGCAGCGATTCTCACCGCTGCCGCGTAATCATCGCACAAGAAAGCGATATCGCACGCGATCTCTTTTTTCTCGGACGTGTCATGAAATACCCCGTCCAACCAGCCGAATCTCTTCGCACCTTTACTAACTGTGGTCTGCTGCAGCATTTGTTCTCCTCTGAAAGCGGTACAGGGCTCCCCGTAGCGGGGAGCCCCGGATGCTTAGTCTGGTTTCACGAAACCTTCACTTCGATTTCTTTTGGTTTTGCCTCTTCGACCTTCGGCAGTGTCACCGTAAGTATTCCGTCTTTGTAGGATGCATCGATCTTGTCGCTCTTTACGCCGGTCGGCAAAGCAAACTGCCGCTCGAACGTTCCGTAGGAGCGCTCGATGCGATGGTAGTTCACGTCCTTCTCTTCCTTTTCCTGCTTCTTCTCTCCTCTGATCGAGAGGACATTCTCGTGCAGAGTGATCTTGACGTCATTCTTGTTTACTCCAGGCATCTCCGCCTTGATAATGTAGGAATCCTGTTGCTCCATCACATCAACGCGGGGCGCCCAATCGGCGACAAACACATCGCCTTTGGCGTCCGAGAACAAGTTATCGAATACCCGTCCGAGTTCCCGCTGCATGTTTACGAGATCTCCGAAAGGTGACCAGGTTGAAAGTTCTCTTTCGGGTTTCCATCTTGTCAGTGCCATAATCTATTCCTCCTTTTTTGTTTTCAGTTGAACTATAGATCAACCGTTGTGCCAACAAAAAAGGCTCGAAACACACTTCCGTGAAGGACTTCGCACCTTCCGGAAAACCCTTCGGACAAATCGAAGAAATAACACGTCATAATCAGAAAAATCTCCGCCTGTAAGATGTCAAATTGTCAGGACGGGATCAAACGAGGAGAACAAATCACCTCTTCATAGTCCGATAGATTCCATAATCGACCGGGCGACCAGCTTATTCCCTCCGTCATTCAGATGAACACCATCTATGGTAAGAATGTTCTCACGGACATTATCCTGATTATTCAATCGAAGGTAGGCGACGAATATCTTATGCAGGTCGCACAAGGAGACTCCTGTTTCCTTTGCTATCTCCCGGCTTATCCCCGAGTATTCGTCGAGCATCGTGTCCTGCGGATTCCCGCCATTATGTTTCTCGCCGATCACGCTCGGCGTGCATAAAATAACGGCCGCCCCCGTGGCACGTACACGCGAAACGACGTCCCTCAACCCCGCTTCATAAACATCTTTCGGAGTCCCGCCCAACCCCGGCGACGCAAAATGCCAGACATCGTTTATCCCGATATATACGACGACAACGGTTGGTTTCTTGGAAAGTACATCGCGGTCCAATCTGGCTTGAAGATCCGTGACCTTGTTCCCGCTTATTCCTGCATTGATCACAGCGGGCGCATGCTCACCATATTTCGCCCTCAGTGAATCGGTCACGATCGTAACATAACCGCGGGGACCGCCTCCCTGCTCCGTGATAGAGTCACCGAGAAATATGATCTTATCCCTTGGGCCAAGTGCTTTCATTAAAGATTCTCCATGTCTGAAAGGGAGCTACGGATTGAATACTATTCCGCTTGAGTCGACAGCAGGTTTTTTCGTCCGACAAATTGATCCGTCAATCTCTTCGCCGGTTCTGCTGGAAATAAGACGGAGCAAGAACGGGGAATCAACAGGAACGAACCGGCGGGAGAATCCAGACTTTAAGAAGTCCATCAAGCTTCGGGGTAACTCGTGAAGAGCTTGCCCCACTTCGTTCTCTTCCGGACTCCGGCCTGTATCCTCTTGCCCTTTGTCGGCCACCACAAGAAGTCATGATAGAAAAAACTGCCGAACACGAACGCGTAGACGAGAGGCGTCCTGAAAAAGAGCTTCTGAAATATCCTCATAGGAGAGAACCACAAGACGTCTCCTACCCGGCTGGCGGCATTATCGCCGACAAAGAAATGCAGGTTGACGCCTCTTATGTCTTCTCCAACGATCTCGATCCGGCTCGGATCACCCATACCGAGTCCCGCCTCATGAGCGAGTCTGATATATTTAATTGACAAAGGATCAAAGCCCATCATTTTTGCGGAAACCGCGTCTATCGCAACCTGGTCTGCGGAAGCGAGTATAAAATCGGTCTCCACGGGTATCATCGTCCGCGGACCCGGACCGTTGCCCGCCACTGTTCCGTCCATGACGGCAAATATTCCCGGGTGAATTTCTTTCTGTATGGCGAGTAAATCGACGAGTGTCTCATGAATCCATGAATGCGCATAGTGGCGCCTGCTGTTCAGCAATCCTCCGAAAGCATTCTTCATCGCGCCCGTCGTAGTTGTATAGATGTGCGTCTTCATCGTCGGCAGGTGGACGATGTTCTTTCCGATGAAATATTCCGGGACATCGATCCCATCAGGGAAAATCTTATCAAGCGCGAAGAGCCTGGTTTGAGGTGCATAACGGACCCACTTGATTTCCTCAGGCAGGAAGTTGTTCTTTTCTTCTACGTTGTATTTCCTATATACCGGAATCAGGCGATTCAGCTTCTCACCTTTTTCGGAATCGGTGACAACCGTGTTGTTATGTACCGCGACGAGCTCTCTGAAACCCGCCCCCCTCAACGATCGAATAGTTCCCTCCAGCTGCCATGGAGTCGTGTTGGCAGAAAGATACGGGAAATGCCAGCTGATGTTGTCTTTAAGAATGATAGTTGCGCCCGGATCGAGTGCCTCCCTAACACCGGCCATGTCGAGGAGTTTTCCGTAGTCTTCAAGGACTGAATCCGGTTTCGTCTTGATAACAGCAACTCTAGATTTCATAAAGGCAGTATTAAAATAACTCTGGCCTCGCCGTCATTCAACCCGCAGCTGTTTCAAACGACTAATATCATAGTTATAACCGGCGAGCTGCCGTTATTAAAGGAGTACATGCGTGATTCTTGACTGGGCTATGTACATTAGCGATATTTCACAAAACGGAACTCCTGCACTTTACGCGGAAACGTGTCGGTTTTTCATATAGATAGAGCACAAGTCCAAATCCGTCCAGATCATTGGTATGAACCTCGGGGCAAGCCCCGAACTCTGTTCCGCCGCAAGCGGCGGGGAATCAGACCCGAGCCTCTCGTCCGCCGAAGTCCGCCTCGGCGGACGAAGGCGGATTGAACACTGCAGAGAACTAAAAGGTCAATCTGAACAACAGAAAAGGTGGAAAGATGGAAGAACCCTTCTTCAATATCGAATCGCTGTACAGGTTACCATGGACTATGCCGGACAATGGCATAACATGGCTAGAGCCGACGGCGCAGTGCAACTTGAATTGCTACGGCTGTTACAGAAAGAACATCAAAAACTCCCATAAGCCGCTGGAAGAGGTGAAACATGAGCTGGATTTCTTCCAGAAAATGAGGAAGACCGACTGCATCTCCATCGCGGGTGGCGACCCGCTTCTCTATCCCGACATTATCGAGCTTGTTGCGGATATAAAGCGCCGCGGCTTGAAGCCTATCATCAATACAAACGGTATCGCGCTCACTAAAGAATTTCTTCATAATCTGAAAGAGGCGGGAGTTTTCGGATTTACGTTTCATATCGACAGCAAACAAGGCAGAGGCCGCGAGAAAGAGTGGCTCGGGAAAAACGAAATTGAGCTTAACGAGTTGAGGCTGCATTATGCCGAAATGCTCGCTGCTGAAGGAGGAATAGCGTGCTCCTTCAATTCAACAGTGTATGAAGATACTCTTCACTATGTCCCCGAGCTGGTGAAATGGGCGCAGCAGCACATCGACATCGTCCACACCATGGTCTTCATACTCTTCCGCTACATTACCCCGGACACGCCGTATAATTTCTTCGCCGGGGACAGGCAGGTCTCATTCGACGATATTCATTACCACTCAGACAGACAAGAGGTTACGGACCTGATGGCACCTGATGTCGTTCAAGTAATACGCGAGGAATATCCGGACTTCATGCCTGCGGCTTATCTGAACGGGACTTACAGACCCGATCATTATAAGTGGCTGCTGACCGAAAGGATCGGCACGAAGAAGAAGATCTTCGGCTATGCCGGCAAGCGGTTCCTCGAACTCGTGATGACTTCATATCATTACGTGAAAGACAGGTACATTTCTTATGCGTCGCCGAAGGCGCTGGGAATGGGGAGGACCACTTTGTTCAGTACCTGGGCGTTCGACACTGGAATTCGCAAGGCGCTGAAGAACTACCTGAAATTCATCGCGGTAAATCCGTTCAGGCTGTTCAGGAAAGTACACATACAGTCCATAATGATAATACAGCCCGTGGACCTGATGCCGAACGGCGACCAGAGCATGTGCGACGGATGCCCCGACATCACTTACTGGAAAGACGACAAGGGAAGAGAGCAGCTTGTCTGGTCCTGCAGGCTTGAAGAGCCGATGAAATACGGCGACTTCCTGAGAATGGTGCCGAAGAATGAGGTCGAGTTGAAACACGAACAGGAAAAAGAGCTCGTCAAATAAGCTGAGCCTCCAAACAGATTTCAGTATCCCGGCTGAACAAAAAGGGCGGACTTATGTCCGCCCTTTTTAATACCCCGCACATTAACCGTGAGCGTAAGATGATGACTGCCGGCAGATTCCCTTATCCCAAGAGGTTTGAATGAACTGCCTGCAAAAGAACCTTTGTTTACCCGGTTGTATCTTCATGGACCACCGATGGCCCGGGCGCCGAATCCCACAACGGTTAACTCGGGACCGTTGTTACCCAACTTTCTGGTTCTCATTATTACTCCTCTGGCAATCTCGATTTGTCCTTCACCATATAGCTGAAGAGACATAAGAGTCCAGGACCAGGTACCATCTGAGAGCGACATGGGAAGCTCAAGAAGTCCGGGATTTTTCTTAGGCAGCCTCCTTCAGGAGCAGAGAATACGCAGCAAACGCCTCGGCTGCCCGTGTTAAGCGGCCTTTCTCTCTTGCGTTATACTGGGTTGAGTGTTATAATGAAAGAACATCAGATAGAGTCCACACCGTCAACATTTCTTTCAGTAGAATGGAACAGATTCAAACGAAGCACAAAATTTTCGAAAAGGAAATGTTGCCGCATATGGCGGCACTCTACAATTTTGCACTCAGGATGACCGGGGCTCCCGACGACGCGAAAGACCTTGTCCAGGAAACTTACATGAAGGCGTACAGGTTCTTCGACAAGTATTCACAGGGAACGAATGCCAAAGCATGGTTGTTCCGAATAATGAAGAACTCGTATATCAATCGTTATCGCAAGGAGTCGAAAGAACCCGACAAGATTGATTACGACGACATAAAAGATTTTTATGCGAGTGTCAAGGCTTCATCAGCAGACACGAATGATCTGCAAGAGAAGATATTCGGAAATCTGTTTGAGGATGAGGTAGCGAATGCGTTGCAGGAGCTTCCTGAAGACTTCAGGACGGTGGTGATACTATGCGACATCGAGGGATATACCTACGAGGAGATCGCAGACTTCATCGAAATTCCCATCGGCACCGTAAGATCACGGCTTCACCGCGGCAGGAAAATGCTGCGTTCGATGCTTAGGGATTATGCACTGACGCGCGGCTTCAAAGACGCCGATGATGAGACAGGCGATGATTGAGTGTAAAAGGAGTTGATGACGGTGGATTGCAGGGAGTCACACGAGCTGATGAGCGGTGCAGTCGACAACGAGTTGTCAAAGGAAGAGGCTTCCGAGTTTTACGATCACATAGAGATCTGTGGCAGCTGCAAAGACGAATTTGATCTCGAGAGGTTGACCAAGTCTTACATCAGGAAGAAAATAACCTTCGTTGACGTTCCGCTGGATGTTGAATCGGCAATTATTGAACAGATAACCTCGTACGGCGGGGCAGAACTGCGCCAGGGATTTTTTCCCCGTTTTTTTAGCAGCAATCTCCTCCAGCCGACGTTTGCAGTTCTCCTGGTTGTCTTGATGGCTGTCGTTCTCGTCTTTGTGAACCGGGATAACGTAGTCATGCCCGCCCCACCTGTAGAGTCGATCGGGAATGCCCAAACCTCTGACGTACAGGACGTCCTGACATTAGCAGAGGATGATTTCCAAAACGTACTGGACGGGACATTCAAACCACAAATTACGACTGAGCACACGGCAGACGTGGCGGAGTTCATCAATCGGAATACCGGGTATAATATTACCGTCCCGGAAGTGCCAAGAGCCGAATGGATCGGCGGAAGTGTTTCGACGTTCAATGGAGTCAAGATAGCCCACCTGGTATATAAGGTGGGAGAGTCATACATCTACATATATAGCTTCCCCAAGGGTTTTGCAAAATCAAAGAAGATTTTTCTTCCACACGCATGCAAGAGGGTGATGGAAAGCAAGAAATGGTTTTGGGAATTGGATTCGAACGGCGATACTCAAGCGGTTTGGTGTTCGGGCGATCACGTTTACATTGCGACGGCGAACGTCGGGAAGAGAGACCTCGGCACTGCCCTTCAACAAAAACAGGAAACGGGACCGTGAAATACTTCCTCATGCTCGCGGCAATCGCCGCCCTAAGTTCGTGCAGCAAACCACCGGCAAAGGATCCGCCGGCGACCGCAAAGTCAGTTTCTTCCATGACGTCCAAGGTTGATCATGCGGACAACATATCGATGGAAGCCGGAGTGAGACCGTCACCCGAAGGAATGGCGGCGGATTTCTCATGGTACAACCGCGAAGGCAAGAAGGTCTCTCTCTCGGACTTCAGGGGAAAAACTGTGCTGATAAACTTCTGGGCAACCTGGTGCGGACCATGCAAAGCAGAGCTTCCCGATATCGAAGCCATAAGCAACGAGTACGCCTCAAAGGGGCTTGTTGTGATAGGTGTTTCGGAAGACGAGGGAAGTAATCTCGTCGGCAAACTCAAGAGTTTTGCGTCGCAACACGGCCTGACATACCAGATTGTCATTGATGACAACAGCATCGCAGATGCCTACGGAAACATCAATGCGATACCTACCTCGTTTCTCGTCGGGAAAAAAGGAGAGATTCTCAAGTCGTGGGTCGGAGAGAAGGACAAATCTTACTTCGAATCAACGCTTGGGAAGTATTTGCACTAATTCGTGAGCCACACCCCGCCCACCAGGTCTCAACACCCGTCAACATCTCATTAGACGTAGAATTTCGAAGCACTCCTGACATTCGGGGTTACCTGAAGGATGGTAGCGCTAACGGGAGTCGAACCCGTGTTTTCGCCTTGAGAGGGCGACGTCCTAGGCCACTAGACGATAGCGCCGTGGCATTTCGAATTTCGAATGTCGGATTTGGGGCTCTTGTGTTGGCAGGACTGTTCTAAATCCGCAATTCGCAATCCACAATTGAAGAGCTGCCCGGCAAGGGCTCGAACCTTGACTTTCCTGATCCAGAGTCAGGCGTGTTGCCAGTTACACCACCGGGCAATAGTCGCTTCCAACGTTTTCAAAGCACATGCGCATCAAGCGTATGGTCTTACCTTGAGTATAAATTTAATTACCGCAAGCCAATTTCCCAAGTGATCCTTAATAGAAATGGGTTTAAACTCTTTGCTGGCTTATCATCGTTCCTTCCTATCCGATGGAAGTAACATCTACGGTATTTAGAAATCGTTTGGCATAGATGTTAGACGAGGCAACCGGCCGGAATCAGAAATTTGCGCGGAGCCTGCGGCAAACAGTATTGCTAACACCGTCGCGGCTTGACCGACTTGCTGAGAAATTCCTTCCGACTTGTAATTTCCCGATCAAGTTGAATGCAGCCTCGGATTCAGCCAGGAAGTTTTCCCTCCTTATTGAAGGAGATGAACTCAAGCCAACGCCAGGCATTTCCTGCTCACCCGCTTTGCCATCGCCATTATTGTCAGTATCGGCGGGTTGCCAAGCGACTCGGGAAACAGTGTGGAGTCGGCAACATACACGTTTTCCGGAAGGACATCGTTGTGGAAAGTCCCGGATTCCTTACCGGTCAGCGGGAGCATGCCGCCGGGATGTCCCGCATTGAGGGTGCCGGGAAATATCTCTTCATCCCTGCATCCCAGACCACGTAGGATTTCTCCGCAGAGCTCTGCGCCTTCTCTCAATCTGTCAAGGTCTGACTCGGTCAAAGACTTGTTTATCTTCCGCCCAACGACTTCGCCGGAATTCGAATCGGCGAGCTTGATCATAAGGCTATAAATGTCTTTCGCCCGGTACTTCCAATTCCTGTTGAAGAAATAACTCAGAAAGTCGAAATAAGGTGACAGTATGAAATGTTCCTTCTGCACTATGAAAGGCATGGGGATCTCTCTGTCCTGCAGAGAGCCTTCCCATTTAGCGGCGACGCACAGGACCGGATCGACGAAGAGCCTCGGCTGGCATTCTATGCCCGAATTGCGCAGAATGGCGGGCGTACCAAATCCACCTGCCGCAAGAACTATCAGATCCGCGGGATAAAAACCTGATCCCAGACCGCCCGCAATCTCGACTCCGATTGCACTGCCGTCATGTATCACCACTTTCTTCACACTGCACCCGGAGACTATCTTCGCACCCCCCTCAACCGCCTTGTCGAGAAACACGCGGCTGTCCCACTTCGCGCCCCGCTGACAACCAAACACACATCTCCCGCATCCGGCACACCGGCTACGGTACGCCATCTTCTGCGTCGGCACCGGTTGCAAACCCATTTGAGAACACAGCTCGAACGCCTGCTGCGTGTGCGCGTGCCAGTGTCTCTGATGGTCGGAGGATATCGGCACCTCTTCAAAAAGCTCCTTGAATTCCTGATCTAAATTGATCCCCAGTGCTCTCAGCGCCTCGTCTTTCCGGATGGCATTGGCCGTGCAGATTGTCGTCGTGCCGCCGGTCCCGACCCCGTTAACCATCATCACATCCCCGCTCGATTTTCTGACTCTCATCGCCGGGAAGAGGAGTCGCACCAGACGAGCATCCACCATCAGCGCCGACTTTTTCATGATTTCCATATTGCGGAGCTCCACCGTAAAAGGACGGAATGGCCTTCCCTCCTCGAGCACCGTCACTTCGAAACTTCCCTGCAGCTCTTTCGCCACGGTGGCTCCTCCGGCGCCGCTCCCGACCACAACGGCTTTCTTCATTGAGTTTTCTGTCCAAAGGATAATTGAGCGCGGCAGCAAATATCGCCGCTCGTTATGCGCTGCTGAAAGGCCAGCCTCCCTCCGGCGGAAAGTCCGGAGAGTATTCCCGCATCGAGCGCAGACATGAATGAACATACGGAGGGAGAATACGTCGAGCCGAAGAAACAACGGCTGATGACGATCTCGCCGTTTGCATCGCCGCGGAAGTCTATTTCAATCGCGTTATATATGATTCGCGAAAGCTTCATCACATCCTTCACGCTCTTTACGCCAAAGTCTTCCCGGAGACGCTGTCCCATACGGTATGCACCCCGATATAGTCTCTCCTTTGTTGCCGTTTCCAGACCGAGCCTGACCGCGTCTTCCGCCCGTTCGTTTGTGAAGAGTGCATAGAGTCCGAGAAGCTCATGGAAATCATGTCCCTTCCATGGGGGCATGGGGATGCCGAATGCATCGACATACACCATCTTGTGACCGGCATTGCAGCCGAAACACTCCCTCCCTTCGAAATGGCCGAGGTAGTTGACGGTCATTCCGCCCCGTGCATTGTGACGGTCCTGAAAGTCCAGAACCTTCAGCCTGTCCTGTTCGGTAATAATCCATTTTTCTTCCCGGAACACTTCGGCAGTCGGTTTCACTTCACTCAGCCACGCTTCATGCACACCGAGTGTCTCGAGGAAACGGACGAATTCCCCGGTTTGATTGCTTCGGATCATTTCCGGAGTCAGGACTGCAGATACGCCGACATCTATGCCGCCTATGCTTTTGAATACTTCTATGGCTCTCAAGGCTTCCCTGAATGCGCCGCGGTAGTTTCGGGCTGCATCATGAACTTTTTCGTCCCAGTGATCGAGGCTCACGGAGACGGAAAACAAACCTGCATTCTTCAGGTCGACGGCCAGTTGGTTTGTCAGCGTACACCCCGTTGTGAAGAGTTTTACCGCGCAATCGGCAGACACGCTCTCGACAATCCTCACAATGTCGCGGTTGAGAAGCGGCTCGCCGCCCGTAAGCCCCAGCCAGACTACTCCCATGTCCCGCAATTGCCGCGCGATGTCTATTATAGTCTCAGTTTCCATCACCCGGCCGCTCCTGCTCTTATTATAGCAGTAATTGCAATTCTGCGGACACTGGTTTGTGATGGCAATCTGTGCATGTGAGGGGCCGATGGTCCTGGCGATCAGGTGTTCATCCACAAAACGGGAATACGCCTTGCTGTTCAACGGCGGGAGGTGTGAATGGAGAATGAGGTTTCTTCCGACATTTCGCACTTTGAACTTGTTCATGTACGAGCACATGAAGCGTGTGAGCGCCGGCCGAACTAATACCATCTGAGGATTTGACACAAATACCCTTGCCATTGCGGGCAGGTTCCTAAAAGCAGATATACTCTTCATATGCATGTCTCCTGCGGTCTAAATGAACCACCTCGCCGCAAGCGGCGGGCTGTCGCGTCATGCCCGAGTGCTTTTGTCGGGCATCCATAAATAGATTCCCGCTAAAGACATACGGGAATGACAACGTCGCAAGCGGCGGGGAATGTATCCCTCAGCGATTCAAACACAGAGGCACTGAGACACAGGGTGAACACGAGAGAGCCATTTCTCTGCGTCTCTTGTGTCTCCCGTGGTCTGATTTGAACAATCGCGCCTCCGCTCTCAGAACTCCACCTCCAACCCGACCACCGGGAGTATCGCGAACTGGTACACGGTCTCGATCGTCCCGTCCGAATTGTACTGATAGAATGCGACGTTCTTCCGGTTAAGTACGTTTTGCACAGACAGGAACATAACAAGGTTCCACGCCTCGTAATTGAACCTGCTGGAGAAGGCGACATCGAACCGCTGGTAATCGGGATACCTGGCGGAGTTTATATTGTCCGTCGCAATCCACCACCCGCTGCTCCACTTCGACGTCCCTTCCCTGTGCTGTTCATCCGTCACGAATTCCATGGGGGTGTACGGCTTCCCCGTCGCATATCTGTACCGGAAGCTTATTTCCATGTCGTCTGAAAAGGGAAGAATGTAGCTCGGATATTTCAGGTAGAACGGCATGTCGTTGAGTTGGGACCTCAATCCCGCAAACCTCTTTCCGAAGATCGCTGTGGCCACATACGGGAAGTCATAATCCGAAGGAAAGGTCCTTCCTTCCATGCCGATTCGCGGGTCGTAAAACGTGCTGGTCATCCTCGAGAAAGCCAGCGTGCCGTAAAAGTCCCGGATGAGCTTCTGTTGAACAAGCACATCGAGACCGTACACATCCTGCCGTCCGATGTTGAGGAACTTCTGCGACCTGAAGGTTCGGTCATAAAAGTGGACGAAGGCCTCTGAAACCGGAAGGCGCGAGTACTTCTTGAAATATCCCTCGACATCGACCTTGAGACCGGGCGCCGGAAGATATTCCACACCCAACACATAATGATCCGCCTCGGAGCTCTCCAGGTAGCGGTTTGTTTCGGTCTGGAACCTGTCGCCGAAATAAGGAAGAGCCGGCGTCTGGAAGAACTTTCCCAGCGAGAGGTTCAATGCGAGCCTGTCCGGCAGTATGGAATAAGAGGCGGAGAATCGGGGGCTGAAATCTCCGTTCCCGCTGTATGACATGTAATCGTACCTGACGCCGACGTTCAGGACAAGCCGTTCGCCAAGGAGCCTCATCTTATCATTTATATAGGAGTAGGCCTTATGCTGATCGGGAAAGGGGAAATTGTAATCGATTATCGATGCGGGCAGCGTGACCGTAGCGTCAAAGTACCCGTCGCCGTTGATATCATAACGTGCGGTGTCTGCATCGACCGACTCGAGCGTCCTGAACTCTATAAATTTCAGCGAGCCACCGAAGTTTATCTCGTGGTTCCTGTCGAGATTCCATATAAATTCCGAGTTGAGGCATGTTTCTCCGTTGTCGGCATTCTGCCTGTAAACATCCCTTCTATATAGGATGTTTGTCGAATTGATCTTACCGCTTGAGCCGTAGTTCCTCTGGGTGAAATCGCTCGTTACGTATGTGCCGTCATGATAATTGTTGCGCGATAGAGTCAAGATGGATACGAACCGGTCGGACCACTTGCTTTCCAGCGTGAGGCCGGCCGCGTACTGATGCTGCTTCACATCGACATTGTACACGTCCACCGTATCGCTCCTCCCTGCGAGCGACAAATTCACCGTGTTCGGTTCCCCTTCGATGTTTATGAGATCGTTGCCGTAGATTCCGGAAAACGACAGGTTATGGATCCTCGACAGGTCGTAAACGACCCTCGACTGGATGTCGTAATACTTCGGTATCGCAGTGAGGCCGAACGATCCCGCGATGAGATCTATGTAGCTTTTCCGCGCGGAGACCAGCCAGGATCCGGTTCTGCCGTTTATGTTTCCTTCGAGGACCGCACCATATCCGGCCATCGAAAGATTCGCACTCCCGCTCAAGAGACGCTCCCTCGTTCCCTCCCTGCTGGTGATATTCATTACGGAAGACGACTTGTCGCCGTATTTGGATATGAATCCTCCGGTAGAGAACTGTACGTCCTGTATCAGGTCCACATTAATCATGTTGATAGGACCGCCGGAGTTGTATTGGTTCGGGTAATGGTTCGTCGAATGTATCTCCATGTGGTCGAGGACCGTGAGGTTTTCGTCCGGCGCTCCGCCCCGCACCAGCAATTCGTTCGTCTGGTCCGTCGAGAAAGAGACGCCTGCCATCGCCTGGAGAATTCTCTGGAAGTCCTGGTCGGAGCCGGGCGACCTTCTCACTTCCTCGGCGCCGAGAACCACGGTGCTCATCGTGTTTTCAATTGAAGCCTTGTCGAAATAGTCCGGAGTAACGGTTACCTGTCCCAACTCGAGAGGTGCCTCGATCATTTTTATTACGACGTGCGTCTCTCCGCCGGTCGTGACGATGATGTCGGTCTTCACGATTGCCTGGTATCCGAGTAGACTCGCCTTCAGGGAATAACTTCCGACGGGGGCTGCGATTCTGAACCTCCCGTTTTCATCCGTAGATGATCCCGTGTTCATCAGCTCGTTGATCATCATATTGACTCCGACCAGCGGCTCGCCGGTCTTGGCGTCTGAGACGAAGCCTGTAATTCTCCCGGTCTGGGAGAGCACCTGACTTTCAAGAAAACAAAAGAATACTATAAGAGTGGCAACAGTTTTCAAAGTTTTTCTCATCTGTAATTATTGGAAACAGCTTGTGCCCTGACATTACTTAATACGCATCTCTGTCCCGCCCGGTTACAAGACACGATCATGAGTGCCGCCGGACGCGGTCACGGGAAAGCCCGTTGAGCGCTGCGACATCGAAAATGGAGCACGAATCCAGAATGGTGAGAGTTTGAACCGCTGACAGAATAAGATAAGAAGACGAGGGAGATTACACAATCAACTTGAAGGGCATAAAGCATCGAGCAAAGGGCGAAGGGCGTGGGACATAGAGAAATCAACTTGAGGCGAAGGGTTTTGCGGGCCTGAACTCTGTAGTCCCGATCGATGTGTATGACGGCGAGTTTTCTTTTTTCATTTCCTTCTTGACATTACATGGTACAGTTGCTAAGTTGCCTTCGGCGGAGCAGAAGAGGGCAAAATGCGGGTGTGTCATGCGGATGAGCGGCGGTTTATCCCATTATTCATTTAGACATGGCGGCTCCCCTGCCACGGCACAGTTAGGCTGCGGTTCCGCACATGAACAGTCAACCAGGGTGATCAACCGATATGATGGCTGTGGTGATACCTCGATATCATCGCAGTCCCGAACATATGCGTACTTGGCTGGTTTTTCGGGGGTTTCTGCAGACTCTAACCGTCGTTCCGGCCGCGTCAACGCATTTGCCGGAGGCCCGCCCCAGCTTTCCTGTGCGGGTGGCATACCGGCTGACGGCCCGTATGTACTTACCGATCGCACTGGCAAGCTTTCCGGCGGCCCAAATGTCCTCGCCGATGCTCATTACGTCATTGCCGGAGGCTTTAACCTCCTGAATTATCTTTCCAGCACCCTTTCCCACGGCCCGAACGTGCTTGCCGATCACATTCATCTCCTATCCGACGGCTCTTGCCCGCTTGCCGGGGAGTCTAACCTTGCTGCAGGACCCATTTTCTGGCCGAATAACGCGTTGTTTTCGTTTTCAGCCGCGGCCCTCAATCTTTCGACCCCCAAAACCCTTGAAATGTACAGATTGTCCGGGCCCATTCCCGGAGGCAATGCCGAAGATTCTTGCTTTGAAACGGGTGCCTTTTTCGGCAAACCAGATTACAGTCCATTCCAATACGACAGTGATTCTCACCTGAAATAGGATTCTCGTCCGAATTCCAAGATAGATTTGGAACGGGATCAACAACCGAAAGAAAAACAAAATCAGGAAAGGATCAATCATGGAAAAAATGGACTCGACAATTCAGCAAGCTGAAATGCTCAAAGTTACGTGCGGCAGACATGCAGCCGATGGAACCACGAACGGGATCCCGGACAACCAGATCCAGACTCTATCGGTGCAGACAACAGGCGCTTCCCAGAAAGATACCAACCAGAAGAACGCGATCGAAATCGTGTCAAGCCTCACTGTCCGGCAGAACGAGCTAATCAAGAAGGGGGACTCGCTGGTCGTCAGAACAAGAGAGGCAGCCAAGGGAGCCTACGGCGAGGACGACAGGGCAAAGATGAATGAGTTCCATGTCGGGAACAAGATTCCGGTCACTGTTAAGGGGCTGATCTCGGAGTTGAGGTACACCGGGAACGTCGCGTCGAGCCACAAGACCGACCTCGCAAATCACGGGATCAAGGATGAGCAGATAGGGCAGCTCACAGGCACGGCGGACGAGCTGTCATCCGTCGACAGCGAGCAGGAGGCGGCAAAGAAGAAGCAGAAAGCCGCGACGAAGGAGCGGGACACCGCGATGAAAGCTCTTCAGAAGACGATACGGAAGATACAGCACACTGCGAAATCGGTCTTTGCCGATCAGCCGTCAGTGCTGATTGAGTTCGAGTCGATAACGAAGCGGCGCGGTCCGGGCGGGCAAAAGAACGCTTCGCCGCCTGCCGGGCCGCCGGCGCAGTAAGCGCCGTGCGCTGCGACCCGCCGCACAGCAGCTTCTGTGCGGCGGGGACTCATTGCAGTTTAATGTCAACCCAGCGAACGCCGGGATCCAGAACTACAGCCAGGAAGCAGAAGCTAGCGACAGTTGAACTGTCGCGGGACACGGTGCGGGAGTTAAACTCCCGCACACCAGTAGAGTTTACCCCGCCGAAAGACGGGGCCGGACTCGGGATAGTCGATGAAGACTGCGATCTGGCTTCTTCACTTTCCGACGAATATTCTATCAGTTCCCCCTGGCTGCATTGGAGGACTTCGCAGAGTTTGTCGAGAGTGGAAAACCTTATGGCCTTTGCCTTTTCGTTCTTGAGTATTGAAAGATTCGCCTGAGTTATGCCGACCTTTTCCGAAAGCTCTGTCAGGGAAATCTTACGCTTAGCCATCATCACGTCGAGGTTTATTCTAATCGCCATTCCATATTCCTAAACTATCATCTCATTTTCTTCTTCCAGAGAGGTGCCGGCCCTGAAAACCTCAGAGAGGATGAAAAGAAATAATCCAACCATGAAACAGGTAAACAGAATCGAGTTCCCACCGGAGGGTACCAGCACCATATCCTTGAATTTTACGGCAGACAGGACAGAACTGAGCACGAGGTTTCTCGAGAGCAGTAAGAACACGATCAACGGGTACGCCCCGCAGCCGAGATCCCACTCGGGAACTGGAAGCGGTCTATGGGGAGCACGGAGGGTCGAAAGAACTTGGTCAATCGGAGGAATAGTGTTGCCACGACTTCGCAAAAGGTGGCTCAAGGATATATTAAGATGCATTTGACAGCACCAGGTGCGCTACGTGGAAGATGTGTCTGCTTCGAGGTCTCAATCCGCAGGAACTCTTCAGGACCGACATCCCCGGCCGCGGGAATGAACTTCACGGGGTGGTTTGTTCCCCGGGCCCTTCCCTCTAGAGCCTTATCCTGACCCCAACCGCTCCGTCGAAGTCGAGGTCGAAGATGCGGCTGGCCACAACGAGCGGGCCGGATTCGACGAAAAATTCGGCCGGACCCCCTCCCGGAGTAATCGTCATCCCAACGGTCGCAGTACCGCCTATCTCGAACCTGTTGTCCTCGGCGGCGGCGAATCTTTCCCTGTTCGGCTCGTGAGTGTAAAACGCGTTGATCCCCTTCGCGAACGCTATCGCCAGGCCCGGACCGGCATAAAATCCGAACGGCCCTGAGCCGAATAAATCGAACTGCCATACATAATCGAGCTGAAGCCTCGGGGAGCCGAAGTAATCGGGCCCGAAACCGACATCGAGCGCATGGTCTACGCCGATAGGGCAGCGTACAGTCACACCGGAGGGATCACCGAACACTCCGCCGACACTGATGCGCCTCCCTCCGGCAACCTGGGCCAGCGATACACCGGTGGCGATAAGCATACAGAGAACTGATACTGCGGCGAACCGCGCAGCTTTGATGGTGCACAATGACGACATGACTAATATATAACCCCTGCGGCTGCCGGAGAGTTCAATGCCGCGGATGAAAAAAGATGCGTGCGCTCTCTTCAACCCGAGCATCAGTGGCGGGATCCATTTCAGCCGGAGGAGATTTGTCATCACCGGAGGCACACCCTGTTCCACCCGGCCTGCAGAGCAAAGGACTTCCACGCCAGGGAACCATCCAAGGACATGCAAAGGCGCAAATTCCTGCCCGCAATACTCATTCCCTGAGAGATCCTTGGCCTTTTTGATTTTAAGAAGAGTGACGGATATATTCTGACAGGAAAGAATAGTCAGGGCTAAGCATTAAAGGATGTCAGGCGAGATGGTGATAGTAAAATCCGGGGCGATTTCACTCGTGGGAGAGAATTACCAAAGTCGGTTGAAAACCAGCTTAAAATAAAAATGCCCATTAAGTACGAGCGGGCACCAATAAAGAAGCGCCACAGTAGTTTGCGGCGCTCGAGAGCAAATCGCTCTGCGGCTTATAGCCTTGTTGTGATTTGCACAAGCAATATAATGGATTTTCATACTTGATTGCAAGGAGAAAGCCATGAAAGTATTAGGTCTCGATTTAGGAACAAATTCAATCGGATGGGCCATCAGGGACACTGCTACTCCGGCCGACAATCAGATTATTGACTACGGGGTCACTGTTTTTAAAAAGGGTGTGGGCAATGGAGAATCCGGTGAATTCTCCCTGGCAGCGGAAAGAAGGAAGAATAGGAGCAAAAGAAGGTTATACAATGCCAAGCGATACCGCAAATGGGAATTGCTCAGAGTCTTGATAAAGCATGGAATGTGTCCGTTGAGCATAGAGGGACTCAGATTGTGGAGCGTTGGTAATTGGCAGGTAGTTGACGGGAAGCGAAAGAATCTCGGACGCATTTATCCATTAAGCAATGTGGACTTCATGCGCTGGCTGGCATTGGCCCCTGAATATTTTGGTGACAAGGGTAAATCCGGAAATGGGAAGCCTATAAGAAGAAGTCCCTACGATCTGCGTTGTGAGTTGATTGAAGCTTTTGAAAAGGACGACCAGAAAAGAAATTATAAGATAGGAAGAGCATTGTACCATCTGGCCCAAAGAAGAGGCTTCAAAACAAGTCGTAAGAGTGGGAAAAGCAGATATGAAGCAGAGGCAAGCCAGACACTGAGCAAATTCTACCTGAAATATCCGGGAAGGAAGGATTGGCCCATGGCCAAAGTGTTCAGCTATCTTCAGTCTGATGAATGTGACGATAACGAACTTAAGCTCACGAGAATAAGGAAGGAAACCGGGATACAAAAGAGGGACGATTACCTAAAGGAATTCGATGCGATCTGCGAGAGACAGAACTTGCCTGAGGAGCTGAAAGCAAAGCTCCATGATGCGATCTATTTCGTACGAGGACCACGGGGTCAAAAAGGGTTGGTTGGCAAATGCACGCTGGAAAAAAGGAAACCGCGTATTCCCATCAGCCATCCCGCTTTTGAAGAATTCAGAGCACTGTCTTTCATCAACAACATCCAGTGGAGGCAGACAGGGAACAAAGAAGCCTTTGGGCAGATCCCGATGGAGCTTAGGAAGAGGATCCTTGAAGACGTATTCTTCAAAACAAAAAAGAAATCAGGGTTCGTGGATGAACGAGCCTTCTTTAAGTTTGATGAGATCGTTGACGACTTTTCTGAAAATGGTAAATGGGAATTCAATTACAGGAACAAACCTAATGTTTCAACTTGCCCAGTGATTGCTGGCCTGATGAACACTTTCAAGGATGAATGGAAAGACAGATTCATTCAAGACAAAGATAGGTATGGAATAAACTGGGACGGCCTCACACTCAGCTACAAATTAAGGTACACAAACAGAAACGAAGCAAGAGATGGATTGAAGAGGAAAGGACAGGGCTATGTCTGCAAAAAGGCGGGTGAGCAGAGAACACTAGACCACGAGGGCATTTGGCATTTGCTATTCAACTCTCTTCAAACGAAAGACAAACCGGAAGCCCTGGCGGCATTCTGCGAAGAGGTTCTTGGATGGAAAGATGAGAATAAAGTACGTCAGTTTGCTGAAATCAATGTACAGCAGGGATACGGCTCTCTGAGCCGAAAGGCCATCGTCAAGATCATTCCGTATCTACAGGAAGGACATATCTATTCAGAGGCGGTTTCTTTTGCGAATCTTTCCAAAGTAATGGGAGAGAAAGAGTTCTCTGCTAACAAGGGAGCAATTGAAGATTGCATTACCGATGTCATCAAAAGGACCAACAATGAAAAACAAAAATTGAATATCGTCAACAGTTTGATTCAAAACTACTTTGGTGAAATCGAGACGATTAAAGCAGAAGGGCTGGACGAACAAATCAAAGAATCTGCAAAGGCTGATGTTGAGAGAAAGCTGAAGAATTACTTCGGCGAAAGGAATTGGAATGACAAATCGGAAGCAGATAGAAGAGAATATTCCGATTTTGTCCTTAACAAATACGTTTCATTTCTCGACCGCAAGCAGCAGCCAAAAGAGAAAGCATCCTCATCCCAAGAAAAGAACCCAGAGATTGATTATTACAAAATTCCCCGTCTTGACGAAGCGATCAAGCAGCTTTTGAGGGACAAATTTTCCGTCGGCGAAAAAGGGCTCACGCATCTCTACCATCCTTCGGACATCCAGATCTATCCCCCATCGAGAAATGATAGGCTCGGCAATCCAGAACCGCCAAGCAAAGGATGGAAGAACCCGATGGCAATGCGGACCATGCACGAGTTAAGAAATCTCATGAACTATTTATTGGAAGAGGGCAAAATTGACCAAGAAACAAAGATAGTTGTTGAGATGGCAAGGGAATTGAACGATACGAACAAGCGCTGGGCAATCCAGAATTATCAACGGCGCCGAGAGGAGGAAAACATAGAATTTGCTAAGGCGATATTAGGCGTTGCAAAAGACAAGTATCCGGGCCTCAATGAAAATGACGCAGATAACATAGACAAAGTGCGTTTATGGTGGGAACAGTTGGAGGATGGAGAAGAGGTATATAAACAGATAAAAGCATTGAAAGAAGATGTCCGGAAGTATCGCCTGTGGAAAGAGCAACAATGTCAATGTATTTATACCGGCAAGTTCATCAGCCTGACAGATTTGTTCGATGGGACAAGGACGCAGTTTGCACATACATTCCAACGAAGCGAGTCGTTTGACAACTCGCTCGCGAATCTGACCGTAAGCGATGCCTACTACAACGTTAATATTCAGAGGAATCGGATTCCGACTCAGCTGGAAAACTACAAGGTCGATTGGAAAGACCCTGTAAGTGGGAATACATACACAGCGATCGAGCCCCGCATCATGAAGTGGATCGAGAAAAGGGATTCGCTGCAAGAAAGGATTGAAGATAATAAGGCTCAAACACAAAGAGTGGCTAGAAGCGGAGATACCGAAGGAAAGAATGAATTAATCAAGCGCAGGCGATACCTTGAACTTGAATTTGAATACTGGGACAAGAAAGTGAGAACGTTCACGCTTGAGGACATTCCCAACTTCTGGAAACACAGTCAACTTGTGGACACTCAAATAATCACAAAATATGCACGCGCGTATATGAAGTCGTTGTTCCACAAAGTCGACGTGCAAAAAGGAATAATTACTTCCGAGTTCAAGAAAATCTACGGTATAATGGGTGATGAGAAGAAGGATCGTAGCCGCCACAGTCATCACGCCATGGATGCGGCCGTCCTTACTCTTATTCCAGGTTCAGCAAAGAGGGAGGAGATACTGAGGCAATACTACCGTTCCCTGGATAAAGGAATAAGATTCCACTCAAAGCCATACCTATCATTCGATATTACTCACGTGACATCCATCGATCAGAACGTGTTGATCAATCATGTGAATCGATATAAAACACTTGTCGCGACATACAAGAAGATTCGCAAACGAGGAAAACCCCAGCAGTCGGAAAACGGTGCAGATTTGGTTATGCAGGGGGACAGTATTCGCGGCCAATTACACAAAGAGACTTTCTTAGGGGCGATTAAAGTACCGGAGAGAAATAGCCACGGATATGCGGTTAAGGAAAATGGCCAGTACCTGGTTCAGAAAAACAAGACGACAGAGGAAGATGAAATATGGCTTGTTGTAAGAAAACCGATAGAGGATGCTCAGCTAGATAAGATCGTCGACCCGTTATTGAGAGAACGAATAAGAGAACAAATGAATCGAGGCGTCAAGATGGAACAAGTCGTTGATTTCAACGGGAAAAGGATCAGGCACGTTCGCTGTAAGGTCTCACTGCCATCATATGAAAAGTCACTAAGAATTAAGCCCCACTTGCACCTGTCAGAAAAAACACACAAACAGTATTACAGAACCGACAATTCTGAAAATTATCTATGCATCTACTATGAGGGGACCGACGAAAGAGGAAGACCAACGAACGCGTTCAGGTTCGTTAGTCTATTTGAGTATTCGAAACTCAAAGACAAGGATATTATGGCAAATCTCGAATACTCAAGGCTCGTGAAGCTCGCCAGGAGAAAGGAAGTGCTCCTCACCGCAAAACATATTTTCAAGGTCGGCAACAAAGTAATTTTATATCGGGATTCCGCTGCCGAAATCCAGAAGAACGGGATTCCTATCGAACATGTTTTTCGTGTCTATAAGTTCAATAACTCGGGAGCAGACTACATTTTCCTCCAAAACGTCATCGAGGCAAGGGAAAACGACGAGTTGGGCGATGGGGAAACACGCTTTAACCCGGACAAGTACCAACCGAGATTGAAACTAACCGCGCAAAACCTAAGATGTTTAGTGGAACACACACATTTTGAGGTTAAGCCGGATGGCGAGATAATCCTCAAATGATCAAGCGTACTATCGTCATAAGTCAACGTTCATATATCTTCCACCAAGAAGCAACCCTTGAAGCGTTCGTGTCGAAATGGAAATAGCTGTAATTAATAGAAACGCTTCAAGGGTTTGACGCGAAAATGGCAAAGCCGCATCCGCCTCTGGAACCGGAACAATTTTACCACGTGTTCAATCACGCTAACGGCAATGACAACATCTTCCGAGCAGATAGAAACTACCGCTTCTTCCTGCGATTGTACTTGACGCATATTTCCGGCATCGTGAATACTTTAGCTTATTGCCTGATGCCGAACCATTTTCATTTTGTTATTCAAATGAAATCAGAAGCGGAACTGCGGAGCTTTTATTCAAAGAAGATTGCAACCCTTGAGGCGTCTTTAACGCTTCAAGGGTTGTGTCGCTTAAACAGCCAGCAGTTTTCAAATCTCTTCAACTCCTATGCTCAAGCATTTAACAAGGTCTATAATCGCCGCGGTGGATTATTTATCAGCAACTTCAAACGGAAGAAGGTTACTTCCAACGAATATCTGTTGAACTTGATCCATTACGTCCATAACAACCCTGTCCACCATGGATTTGTCGAGACGGTGGATGATTGGAAGTATTCATCGTACCAGGCGCTATTTTCAGAGAAGAGAACCATGCTTGCGAGAAGTGAAACGTTGGAACTGTTTGGTGGAGCGGATGAATGCAGGGAATTTCATCAGAAAGAAATCAACAAGAAATTTCTAATATCGGAAGGAGAAACCCTTGAAGCGTTCGTGTCGAATTGAAATTAGCTGTAATTAATGGAAACGCTTCAAGGGTTGGTATCGAATTGAAATTAACTATAAATATTAGAAAAGCTTCAGGGGTTTAATTCGATATGATCAAACGTACCATCGTCATAAGCCGGAAGTCATATATTTCCCACAAAGACGAGCAGCTGCTTATCAAGCAGGAGGATGATGACCCAAGTGTTCCTATAGAAGACATAGGAGTAGTAATTCTTGAGGACCACCAGTCAATCATAACGGTCTCAGCGTTGAATGCCCTGATGGAGAACAACAGCGTTGTGATCGGATGCGACGCGAAGCATTTGCCGAACGCTATCATGTATCCGATGTCCTCGAATACACTTCACACGGCGGTGCTTAAGACACAGATGAATGCATCCGCCCCCTTGAGAAAGCAGCTCTGGCAGCAGACCATCAAAGCAAAGCTGATCAACCAGGCGGCTGTACTTGGCTCAAGAGGAGTGAATGCAAAACCTTTGGAACTCTGGGCAAAGAAAGTACGCTCGGGCGATCAAGCGAATCTCGAAGGAAGAGGGGCGGCGTATTACTGGAAGAATGTTTTTAATGCGCGAACACTTGAAGGGTTTTCTAAATTGGGCACCAAAATCGACTTCTCGCAGCAACCCTTCAGGGGTTTCATCCGTGACCCGGAAGGAGACGGGCCGAACAGTGCGCTGAACTATGGGTATGCTATTGTCCGAGCGGCAATGGCAAGAGCTATCGTAGGCTCGGGACTGCATCCTTCGATAGGACTCCACCACAAAAACCAGTACAACGCGTTTTGCCTTGCCGACGACCTGATGGAACCGTACAGGCCGTTTGTCGATCTGATTGTCCTTGATATTTGTGAAGAGCAGGGAATAGAAATCAGCCTTACGACAGAAAACAAGAAGCGGCTTCTATCGATCCTTTCAGCCGATACGTTCGTTAGTGATGAACGAAAGCCGCTGATGCTTTCATTGACGGCGACAACGGCTTCGCTGGTAAGGTGTTTTGCTGGAGAGACGAGGAAAATTGTATATCCGGAGGTTAACCCTTGAAGGGTTCGTGTCCAATTGAAGATAACTGTAATTGATAAAAACCCTTCAAGGGTTTAACGCAATATGCGACTAAACGAGTATAGAATAATGTGGGTAATGGTCCTGTTCGACCTTCCGACGGAGACCCCGGCGGAGAAGAAGGCTTATGCGCGATTTCGCAAGAGCCTGATGAAAGACGGCTTCGAAATGTTCCAGTTCTCCATCTATGTAAGGCACTGTATGAGCCAGGAAAATGCAGAGGCACATACAAAGCGCGTGAAGAGTTCTTTGCCGAAAAAAGGAAAGGTAGGAATCTTCAGGATTACAGATAAACAGTTCGGGATGATGGAGATATTCGAAGGAAAGGAACTTCAGGACATTCCCCCTCCTCCGCAGCAATTAGAGATTTTTTAGAGTCCCAAAACAGAAAAGCGTCCGCCTGAGTCTTGACAAAGGCGGGCGCTTTTTTCCTTGCCGAACTTTCAGCTAAGTCAATGCTTTTCAATGAGTTGTTCTATGGTGCACTGAAAGAACATTACTCAAAGAAAAATCCGAAAGCAAATCACAACACGACCTGAAGAGGGGCGCTGACTGGGACAACTGAAAGAACATTACTCAAAGAAAAATCCGAAAGCAAATCACAACGTGCATCTCCTGGACCATCTGGCCCACGCCACTGAAAGAACATTACTCAAAGAAAAATCCGAAAGCAAATCACAACCCGGAGCGAACGCTCTCCTGATGAACGGCAACTGAAAGAACATTACTCAAAGAAAAATCCGAAAGCAAATCACAACGGCATCCCGCTTCCGGAGGAAGGCGAAGAGACTGAAAGAACATTACTCAAAGAAAAATCCGAAAGCAAATCACAACGATCCCAGGGAAATAGAAAAGAAGAGACTGACTGAAAGAACATTACTCAAAGAAAAATCCGAAAGCAAATCACAACTATCCTTTATCGCTCAACAAATACCCTCTCACTGAAAGAACATTACTCAAAGAAAAATCCGAAAGCAAATCACAACTTTACGCGTCGGGTTCTCTTTCGCGTTCCAACTGAAAGAACATTACTCAAAGAAAAATCCGTCCCGTTCCGACATCATATCATATAAGATGATACGGGATGCCGCAAGGCGGCAAAAGCAAATCACAACTATCATCAGCTTTTGCATCGGTTCCGAGGTACTGAAAGAACATTACTCAAAGAAAAATCCGAAAGCAAATCACAACTAAATATGCGTTCCCTGCGCTCGAAGTGTGGACTGAAAGAACATTACTCAAAGAACAATCCGAAAGCAAACTACAACGTTCAGCACCTTCTCTTTGTCGTATTTTAACCTGAAAGAACATTACTCAAAGAACAATCCGTCCCGTTCCGACATCATATCATATAAGATGATACGGGATGCCGCAAGGCGGCAAAAGCAAATCACAACACGCATAGAACGGCCCACGGACGAGCAGCCACTGAAAGGACAATACTCTCCGCCAGAGGTGGATGCGCCTTTGGCGCAAGAGAAAAACTTGAAAGCAAACTGGAACAGAAAGTCAAAACCAAATTGGAAAAACCATTACTCAAATGATACCTTGCGCCATCCCGCATATCCTTATTCAATATTAATAACTGAGCGGGAGAACAATCTGCCCCGCTCGGACATCAAATTTAATATATGATGCGGGGTCCCGTAAGGCGGGAAAAGCAAATCACAACTCAGTCATGCTTCTCCCCCGACATGCTTAACGATAAACTCCGTGTTTTCGTTTGCATTCTTTACGACGATAGTTTTATCAGGATATTTCTTCCTCCAAACGCGAAAGACTTCATCGGCAAATGCCTGTCCGACCAATTCGACCCCTTCAAAATCCAGGATGATTTTTGAAAACTTCTCCAAGCCGGTGAGGATTCGGCGGGCCTGAGATCGGGAGACATATCCGGTCGAGGGTTTGTACAGTCTTACCGATACCTCAGTTGCGCCGAATTCATACTCTTCACCCGTGAAACGCGAGAACACACTCGCCAATTTCCTCCGCGAATTAAGCTGTATGGAAAACACCACCTCAGTGCCTTTGAAGTCTTTGACATCGCGCACAAATATATCGTCGATCAGGTTGTTGAAGATCACTTTCTTCCTGTCACTCTTGATGACGAGTATATCGGCCACCTTTGAAGTAAAAAAAATCCCCTCCCCCGAATGATAATCCGGGGCGGTCGTTTGTTTACCCTTCAGAAGATCCTGTATTGCCTCGAAGGCAGAATTGAGGTGTTTCTTCTCCATAATGTTCCGGTAAATCCCGATACCACGATCCAGAACCGTAAAGTTCAACGAGGATTCATCACGGCGTATCTTCACGACTATCTTCTCGGATCTGGAGTGTTCAATGGCATTGTTGAGCATTTCCGTGAAGCCATACTCTATTATTTGTCGGACATTATTCGGAAGCGAATGAAAGATTCCCGTCGATGTCCTCGCTTCCTCTAACACGATATCCTCTTGTAATCCGACATTTGTAAGTATACGATGAAACGCAAGCTGCTCCAGCTTAACCCTGGCGTGGATCTTCTTGTCCACCGGCAGATATCGCGCCTGATTTGCCTTGCCTACAAGTACAAGTTTTCCCTCCTGCTGCATTTGCTGCAGGACTTTATTGACATAGGAACGTGAGTACCCGGTCGCCTGAATTATGGTCGAGCGCCTGAATTCACCTTTTTTCTTGAGGATGGCGATTATGACTTCTCTTATGTCTTTTTTCATGATGAGTGGTCAACTCCGCATCGTTCGGCCCACAAAAGTCGACTACCGGAAGCTCTCCGTGAGTGGTCAACTTCTAATCCAAATAAGATAAAAAGTTGTCTACTAAGCTTCAAATGATAGCGAACGGCCGCGGCATAAAGGTTGTCCAGGAGTTCAATCGGCCCACTGCTCGCGGTCTACATGCGTGACGCACCACCCGCAGTTCAACTGCGGCAGAGAATCCGGCGGATAAGATTGAAAGGAGAGTCATACAGGCTGTTCGTGCGTCAGGCAGTGTAGCGTCCCGAGTCCCCAGACAAGGTCGAGCGCGTGGATCCCGATAACCGCGCGGTCGGTGATGTATTCGCTTATGACACCCAGCGCAACCCTGTCATTCGGATCGTCAAACGTCGGGACGAGAACCGCTGCGTTTGAAATATAGAAGTTTGCATAGCTTGCCGGGAGCCTTTGCCCCTTGAAAATGACCGGCCAGGGCATCGGGAGAAATCCGATTTCCGGCCTCGATCCGTTTTCCAATCTAAAATCCTGGAGGCGTTCCCTGTTTTCAGCCAGTCGCTTGTAGTTGTCGTCGCGCGAATCGTCCTCGTGTACCATGAGAATTGTCCGTGGATTAACAAACCTGCAGAGATCATCGACATGTCCGTGAGTGTCGTCGCCTGCGATTCCCTTCCCGAGCCAGAGAACATTCTCAATGCCGAGATAATCCCGGAACACCATCTCATAATCGCCCTTTGTGAAGCCGGGATTCCGCACCTGGGTCTTATCGTCGAGAAGACACTCCTCTGTCGTAAGCAAGGTGCCTGCGCCGTTGTAGTCGATCGATCCTCCCTCAAGGACGACATGCCGGCCGTTGTGTTCGGGCATGAACGATTGAAGACGAAGCTTCCTCGATATGAAGCCGGGCAGCCTGCGGTCCTTCTTGTAATTCGGATACTTAGCCCAACCGTTGAACCTGAAATTGACTTGTGCGACGCCGCCTTCATTCTTCATAAACTGCGGCCCGGAGTCACGTGTCCATCCCCTGTCGGTTTTCATGATGTAGAACTCGACATTCGAGGGGTCAACATTTGCCGCCTTAAGAACCGCGCGGGCCTGACGTTCGTGTTCTCCGGACTCGACGACAATTCTTGCCTTCTCGCCTGAAGATATTCTCTTCACAATTTCCGCATACACCCAGGGTATCGGCGGGAATTTCCCCGGCCAGTCGCTCTTGTTGTGCGGCCAGCCGAGCCAGGTAGCTTCGTGTCTCTCCCACTCCGCGGGGAGGCGGTAACCAGACTCAGCCGGTATGCCATCCTGATTTTTTCTTTTGCTCTCGTCTGCCAAATTCCAAATCCTAAATTCTAAATCCTAAGCAAACTCGAAATCCAAAATTCAAAAACATTTTGTCCCAATTGTGTCTGCCGTTTCAAGCACTTTGGCTTTGGAATTTTGATTTTTTTAGAGTTTAGAGTTTTGTTGCCCGTTCCAAAGATCGCGCTTCTAGCTGCCAATGAATCTCTCTTTGATGCCATCGTACGCATCTATCCTCCTGTCCCTGAGGAACGGCCAGTTCTGCCTGATGTATTCGATTCGTCCGGGATCGATTTCAGCCGTCAATATTTCCTCCTGATCGGCGGAGGCCTGGGATATTATCTTTCCCTGTGGGTCCGATACAAATGATTGCCCCCAGAATTCTATGCCGGCGCTCCCCGGACTCAGCTTTTCAAGCCCGACCCGGTTGACTGCTGCGACATACACGCCGTTCGCGATTGCATGACCGCGCTGAATAGTAAGCCACGACTCGAACTGCGCTTTCCCGTGCTCCGCCTTCTCATGGGGATGCCATCCGATAGCCGTCGGGTAAAACAGGATTTCCGCCCCCTGCAGGGCAGTCAGCCTCGCCGCCTCGGGATACCACTGATCCCAGCAGACCAGTGTCCCGATGTTTCCATACTCAGTCCTGAATGTTTTGAATCCGAGATCGCCCGGCGCAAAATAGAACTTCTCATAGAAGCCCGGGTCGTCGGGAATGTGCATCTTCCTGTAGACGCCCGCAATTTCCCCGTTTGAACCGATAACCGCAGCGGTGTTATGGTATACTCCGGCTGCGCGTTTCTCGAACAATGGGACGACTACCGCCACTTTGTATTTCTTCGCCAATTTGGAAATTGCCCGCGTCGACGGGCCCGGTATGGTCTCCGCAAGTCCGAAGTTCCTGATGTCCTCGACCTGGCAGAAGTACCTGGACCGGAACATTTCCGGCAGGCATATTACCCGGGCGCCCTGCCTGGCGGCTTTTTCTACCAGCGACACCGCTTTCTTCAGATTGGCGTTTACATCATCTTCCATCGCCATCTGTACCAGGCCGACCGTAAACTTGCCAGGATTCTCTCCGGTTTCGGCCCGTGGCCGACGGACCGGTGCGGTCTTTTGCTTCATCACGCTATTCTCCAATGATTGGGAAAAACCGAGAATAAGATACTAAAAGTACCGGAAAGAGTATTATACTTTTCTTCTTATTGACATTGACTCCGCATGATTAGTCACCGTGACGTCAAGGTCCTTGAGTATCCCGTCGCCGACGTCATAAATCCAGCCGTGAACGTTCAGTTCCGCTCCCCTGTCCCAGGCGCTTTGAACGAATGACGTCCGGCAAACATTCCACACCTGCTCCATGACATTCAGTTCACAGAGGAGGTTAAGTTTGGCAGGACCGTCAGGATGAGTATCAAGCAGCGCGGAATGATGCCGGTAGATATCCCTTATATACTGCAGCCAGTTGTCCATCAGCCCGTGGCTTTCCTTGTCCACCGCTGCTCTCACCCCGCCGCATCCGTAGTGGCCGCAGACGATAATGTGCTTCACTTTCAGAGCCTCCACGGCAAATTGGATGACGGAAAGGCAGTTTAGGTCCGAGTGGACGACAAGGTTAGCTATGTTTCTGTGGACGAAAATCTCTCCCGGAAGGAGGTCGACGATCTCAGTCGCGGGAACGCGGCTGTCTGAGCAGCCGATCCACAGGTATTCCGGCGCCTGCTGGTTTGAGAGCCGCAGGAAAAAGTCAGGGTCCCGCTCCTTGATTGCCGCGGCCCATCTGCTGTTTCTATCGAAAAGTGTCTTTAAAGTTCTCATTACTATCTATCTCCAAATCTCATCTCACACGTCTGGCCGACTGTACTTCGTTCCGTTATCGCAATACCGGATTCTTCCGGTGCTCAAAAGCGGCCTCTCTGTTTCTTGACTTCATGTCTTCGCGGCTTCTTAACTCCCCCGCCAGGCATCGTCTTGATCGCAGCGTCGTCAATAATCTCCCAGATGCGATCTATCCACTCCAGGTGCTCCGGTTTCATAAGAACAGATCTCAGGCACGTGATGGTTTCCGAGTTTTTCTCCATCCGTGCCGACCCAACGTCAAAGAAATCTGCCGGAAGTTCCGCCAGGGCCAGGTGAAGGTTGTTGTTTGCTGCCTCATTGAATATTGCCCTGGAAAGAGAGGAGGCTTCTGTGACAGTCTTTGCGAAGGGCGCCCAAACGACGATGTCGAGCTCCGGAGGAAACGCCGTGACAAACCGGCTATCCTCCCTGATTCTATCATACAAATGAAGCGCGGCATCGCGGCAATTCTCCAGGGACCTGGCGAACTCTCCTCCCTTCTCAAGCGGCAGGAGTTTTTGTGTCGCCCATAGCCCGACAGCGGAAGCGCCGGCTCTCGAACATTCCAGG
This sequence comes from Bacteroidota bacterium, assembly GCA_021825585.1. GTDB lineage: Bacteria > Bacteroidota > Ignavibacteria > Kryptoniales > JAKASW01 > JAKASW01. Next base: position 91,028 of record JAKAGT010000013.1, read on the forward strand.
CTGATCTCGCCGAGGTGCAGCTCTTCCGACGTGAAGTATGTGTACGGTGAATCGTGCTTGTAAAATCTAGCCACTTTCGGGTCCTTGAATAGCACGCAGCCGCAGGCATAAGGCTGAAGCCCGTGCTTGTGCGGGTCTACCACGATTGAATCGGCCTCGCCGAGTCTGTCGAATACCTCGCGCGTTTCTTCTGTTAGATTCCCAGCCAGCGTGTAGTAGCCGCCGTATGCGGAGTCGGCATGAAGTCGGAAACCGTATTGTTCGCGAAGGTCGAAGAGCTGCGGCAGAGGGTCAATCGAGCCGGTTGCCGTTGTACCGATAGTAGCGACAACAGTCCCGACATCTCCTGCATCCAGACGTTTCTTCAATGCGTCGAGATCCATCCTGCCTATTCGATCACATGGTACCGGCTGAAAATCCAGGCCGAGCACCGCGCTGATGCGCGAGTGAGTATAGTGGGCCTGCTCCGATGCAACTACTTTCTTCCCGGGATTGAGCTGTCCGGCAACCCACAGGGCTTCAAGGTTTGCCATTGTGCCACCGCCGGTCAGGTGACCAAGATGGGGCTTCCATCCGAACATGCGGGCGATCTCTGCAACAGCCTCCTTCTCCATCTTCGAGCTGGCTCGTCCACCGTCCAGAGCGTGGTTGTTCGGGTTGATCCACATCGAAAGCATGTAGGCAATTCGTGCGATCGGGTGAGGCGGCTTAAGCATCTGTCCCGCATATAAAGGATGGAAGTAGGGATAGTTGTCCCTCATGCGTTCGGCAACTTCACTGAGGATCTCTTCGAAATTTCTTTTGTTCCTAAGCGGGGTTGTCGCTGGCGGCAGATCAGCAAAGCCCTCCTCCAGCTTGTCGAGAGCCGAGCGCAGGATATCGAGCGACTCCTTCTCAAAAGAGAACTTCGACGGTCTGTTCTTCCGCCCTTTCATTTCCCTCATCCCATTTCCTGCTTCTACCTTCTTCCTTCTGTTTTCTACCATATGCTTTGCAGCTTTTCTTCTCCTAGACAGCTTCGATCGCTTCGCCAAGTTAACCTCCGAATATCTACTGATAGACTGCTGAGTGACAATTTAAGAATGCGGGCCAAGCGAAGCCAACTTACGAAGGTCCAGGTGGGAATACGGTGATAATAGGGTGAAAGAGACGGATCGAGTTGCATATATTACATTGTGAGGAGGAAAAATGGGAATAACGACGCTGAAGCTGCAGGTGGCTAACCCGGCAAATCCCGCGAAGCGGGAAATACTGGAAATGATAGTTGATTCCGGGGCGGTCTATTCCGTTGTACCGGCTTCGATTTTAAGGAGGCTCAAAATCAAGCCGGTCGCAAAAGAGGAGTTCCGTCTGGCAGACGGGAGTACCATTACTCGCAAGAAGGGTGTTGCCTTATTCATATATGACAATAAGAAAGGCGGCGCCGATGTAATCTTTGGGGAGGAGGAGGACGCGACGCTACTCGGGGCACTCACTCTTGAGGCTCTCGGCCTCGCTCTCGATCCCCTGCGACGGGAGCTGAAACCGATTCCGCTTATCCTCGCAAGACAAAACTAGAACGAAAATAGGTTTGGATTAAAGGCCGGTACGGGTCCCGCCTTTCCGGCATAATGCACCGAATTCAGATCAACGGGCCGGGCGAGTCTTTTCGGCTATCCAGTCTGCAATTATTGAAAGTGCCTTCGGAGAGAACGTCTCCTGAATGGCTGCATATTCAGTGGGAGAGCCGGTCTTCGCGTCCTGGAAGAGGTGGTTCAGCCCATCGAGTTCCATCGTCTTAATATCCTCGTCCCCCCCTTTCTTGAGTGCATCCTCAACAGCGGGGAGGTTCTCGGAAGGTGGAACCTGCAGGTCCTTGCTTCCCCAGAGCGCCAGGACCGGACATTTCACTTTCTCCAGCGCCGGTCGAGGGTCATAGGTGAGAAACGACTTCATCCAGGGCGACAGCAGGAAATTCAACTGGCCATTTATGAACGCCGACGCTTCTTCTCGCTGCGCGGCACTGACCATGCCAAGGCGTACCAGTCCGTCCTCGAGTATTTTTCTGAGCCTTTGCTCGGCCTTCGCCGAATCCTTTTCAGTCTTTACGACCGCAAACAACTGCTGCTGCAGACTCCGGTTGATCTCAATGATACTGTCGGGCGCACCGTTGGCTTTCATAATAAGCGCTCCCTGGCTCGTGAGAATACGTTCTCCGGGCAGGCCCGGCGCACCCAGAAGTACCATGAATGCAACGTGGTGCGATTCGTCCGCGACCATCGGAGCGATGATCCCGCCTTCGCTGTGACCTATGAGACCGATCTCATTGTGTTTGATCTCGCTGAGCGATTCCAGGTACCTTACGCCCGCCATGGCATCGGAGGCAAAGTCTTTCAGTGTTGCAGTCTGAAAATTTCCGGTCGATTCCCCTATTCCTCTGTCGTCCACTCTCAGGACCGCTATCCCGTTCCGGGTCAGGTAATCGGCAAGCACCAGAAATATCTTATGCCCCATTACGGTCTCGTCCCTGTCCATGGGGCCCGACCCCGGAATAAGCAGGACAGCCGGAAATCTCCCGATGGAATCCGGCAGCGTGAGCGTCCCGGCCAACTTTATGTGTGCATCCTCGTTTTCAAACGTAACATCCCTGGATATATACGTCGCTCCGTGGATTTCAGACTGCCCGTGATCCTTCATATTCTGTGTCGTGCCGGATTGTTGTGAAGCGTCTTTGTGCGGAGAGAAGAAGAGTCCTGCGACTTCTCCGCTCTTGTCGAACACCAGCCTGATATCCTGGTATGACCTGGCGAACTTGCACGTCACGATTACAATGTCGTGGCCCTTGACTTCGAACGTCGTATCCTGGAGCTGGGCCTCCAGATTACCCGAGTCCTTGATGAGCGAGACCCACACGTCGCGGAGCCTGCTCTCAGGCGCGGCCTTCTTCATAGTGCTGTCGAACAGCGACATGACCTCCTTGTACTTGCCTTCATTCAATAGGGAGATAATCTTGCGGGCAGACTTCACGTTATCGCCGCCTGAAGCTGAAACAACGGCCGGGATGAATATCAACATTATAAGTGATGCCGCCCGTAGCAAACTATTTTTCATTGTAAAAGCATTCCTTTCCGGTATGTTTCAACCCAAACCACGTGAGACATCCGAAGCACGGAGAAAAGGCTCTATTGTGTTCTCTCTGTGTCCCCGTCTTCCTGTGTTTAAAATAAAATCACGGCAAAGACTGGATGTACTGAGAAAATAGCGACTCCCATTTCCGCCATGTCTCCGTGATTATCTGTATTTAACCAGTCCGTGCTGAACTTCGTCATATCCTGCTCAAACGGGCGCGTCATTCAACCGACCTGCCCGGAACCTTGGGCTTTTGCAGCCGCTTGTACAGTATGAAAGAATAACCCACCGGAATAAACGCGGCCAGCAGGACAACGATCAGCGATATTGTCGGGCTCATTTTCAGTAACGCCGCAACTACGTACAGAAACCCTGCAGCGGTGAACATCCATCCGCCGAGGATGTGCGTCTTCTTCCAGACAATCTCCGAAGAAATCGTCCATGGCGTCTTTATCCCGATGAACCAGTTCTGCGGAAACTTAGGCATGTAGTTGCCGAGCACAACCAGAAGGATACCTAACAGTACGCCCATGTAGTTCACGTAAGTCTTACCGCCCAGGGCGGCGTTGATGCTCATGATGAAGATTACGGCAAATACGACGAGCATTACGTCGCGGATGATGAGGAGTATTTTGAACTTGGGCTCGATCTTCTTCCTGAGCGGATCGATGAAGGGGAGGAAAGAGATCAACAGGTATGTGAGTATGATAATTGCGCCCCACATCACGAAGAACGCATTCTTTCCGGTCCACCCGTTCACCTTCCCCTGAAAGTCGAAGTGACTCGGCATTCGGGCCGGGAGGATAGGATAGTAGTGAATTGAGATAATAACCAGTGCCGCGAGCACGGCTATCCCCAGTATCTCTCTTTTCCAGCTCATCTTCATTGTTTCTTCCCCTTTTTGGTTATCGACGCCATGTATTCCAGGGCCATCTCGAATATGGTCATGTTCAGCGAATACCGGATAAACTGCCCTTCGCGTGTGGTCTCCACGAGCTCCGCCCTCTTGAGTATGTCGAGGTGATGCGAGAGGGTGGGCTGGCTGACGTTCATGCGTTCAAGCATTTCGGATGGAGTCAGGTCTTCTCCCTTCAGGTTCTCGACGACCTGCCTTCTGGTAGGGTCGCTCAGCGCGGCGAATATCAGTCCGAGGTTTTTCATTTTTGACAATGTTTATATGTACAATAATACATACATCCCAGATTGTCAAGAGAGGAAAGTTGGAGGTGAGGAAAAAGGAGAAAGGAAGGTCGGATTCATCTGGCGGGCGTGGTCCAATTCAAACACTGAGGCACAGAGACAAGGAGAGAATGTCCCCGGCGTCGGTTAAAACTGCCGCCTTGTAAGAAGCGTGAACATCGGCACTACGTTGTTCTTTTCAATATCTGCGCAGAGAATTCCTTCAGGTCATCCAGATTACCCAGCGATTCATATACGATCCGGTCATCAATGCTAAAATGCCCATGCACCAGAATGTTCCTGAGTCCGACCGCTCTTGTCAGACGGGAGACAAGGTCATCGGTTAATTAGGCACCACTCCGGCGTTCTCCAGGGTTCAATTCACACACAGTTGCTCGCTTAAGCCAGCAGAAAAAAGCCGGTGTCTGTCCGAAAGGAAATCCGTGCGCCGGTCAGCGTCGGGGAGGTTCCGACGTGAGCAATCGTAACCGGACGACTGAGGTTCGGCCATTGCATACGAGCCGATTGGCTGAGCGCATCCGATAATACCCTGCTTTGCGATGCGACGAGGCGAGCCTCCCTCCGGGGGGTTGGGAAAGGTGAGGGAAGCTACGGCTTCTCACGGAAATAGAAAAGAGTACGAGAAGTTGTAATAGAACGTTAACAGGAACGAGAATGACTGAAGCTGAAAGCAGGAGCCTCGCAGGCATTCTCATTTACTTTTCCATTTGCGTTTATTCGCCATTTATCGAAGCCAAAGGTTGGTGCGATATCTCTGCTCACACCTATATTTATAACAAAGCCCTGTCTGTCGACAGGGCTTCGGAGACCACCGACGATACAACTTCTCTTCATTTCTCCACAGGCTGCTTCTCGATCTGAAGTGTGTACCCTGCGGACTTAGCGTCATTGTAGAACATCTTCACGGTGTCGAGGGAATACTCATCGAGGTCCTTTCCAAACAACGCCATTTTCTTTATCAAGTCGTTCGTCACGGTAATGATATGACAGCCAATTTGGTCTGCCTGGATAATGTTCAGTACTTCCCGCGGACTTGCCCAGATCAATTCCACCGACGGATACGGCCTGAGATATTCGACTATTTCCTGCATGACCGGCACAGGGTCACGACCGGTGTCTGCAATTCTTCCGGCAAAAACCGAAACGTACCCACCCGGGCCGTTGAGCAGAGCCGGGACGGCCCGCTTGACTTGTTCGAGCATCATCATCGCCGTGACATTTACCCTGACCCCCTGCCGAGCCAGGTTCTCTACCGTTTTTGTACTCGACTTCCCGTTAGTGTTGGTGACAGGTATTTTCACATAAACATTCGTCGCCCACGATGCTATCTCGAGCGCTTGCCCCTCCATTTCTTCGAAGTCGTCCGAGAAGACCTCAAACGAGATCGGCTTGTCCCTGATCTCGGACAGAACTTCCTTCGCGAATGATTTATAGTCTTTGATCCCTGCCTTCTTCATGAGCGTCGGATTTGTTGTAAACCCCGAAATTATCGGATTAGCAGCCATCTCGATCATCCCGGCTTTGTCGGCCCCGTCGGCAAATATTTTCACATTGAGTGCCCGCATGGTCCCCTTCCTTTCAGTTTGTGAATGAAATTATCAGAAATGCCTTATTGCGAAACTGTTAAGCATTGTCATGAAACGCAGGTTATCTGGTCGACTCCCACTTTGTCGGACTGACCTGAAGCCTGGGATGGGATACAAGCAAGTGCCACACGACGGCTTGGAACCCTTCTGTTAAAGGGGTTACATGAGCTGAGTTTATCGTCGGGATGACTACAACTGCGTCTCCGACCCGCTTCGTATAACCCCCATCCCTTCCGACTATCCCGACAATCCCGGCTCCGATTTCCTTTGCATACTTCAGAGCTTCAACAAGGTTGGGACTAATGTTCCTCTCCTCGTCCCCTCCGCCTACCGAGAAAACAAACAGACAATCCGTCGGACCAAACCGGCTAGCCCTAAGCCAATTCAGAATTGAGACGTCCCACCCCTCGTCGTTGACCCGCGCAGTCAATTCTGATACGTTATCGTAAGGCGCGTACGCTTCAATACCGCACAATTTTCTGAAGTCACATACCGCATGGGAGGCATGACCCGCCCCTCCGCCAGAACCGATAACGAATAGACGTCCCCCTCTCTCTCGAACTAAGGACAGCGTCTCCGCGATTTTCTCCATATCGGAACAATTCAACTCATTTATAAGCGCCCTGGACTCACCTATGAATGTTTCCGAAAAAGTCATCTCCACTCCCTCTGTTTGCCGAATCAGCACTAGTCAGACAAAAGCCAGTTACACCCGGCGGGTAATTTCTCGCTTTGCGCCGTATTCCACTTCGTCTACCTCAGACACAATCTTGCTGAGGTAACTCTTGCCCTCCGGCGTGATTTGAAATTCTGCGGGGTCGTAGTATCTGCTGTCTACAAACCGGTGAAATTTATCGATCCCCGTTTGCCCTCTCAGATCAATAGTTTCCGCTTTAAAGCCATCTTTTCCATCACTGATAGTCAAAAGTACCGGTTCGCTGATTCCGTTCGAGAAAAGGTCTACTCCTTCCTTTCCCAACAGAATTGCTGAATTGTAATCCAGTTGGTTGGGCTTACCCGCTCTATATATGTATGACGGATTCACGGCATTAACATTCCTGGTATCAAAGTGTGTTTTCAGATCAGTCTTGAGTCTCTTCGCCAAAGACTCCGCACCCCCTTTGAACCTCGGATGTCCGAAGTTATCCTTCTCGCTCTCGTCGGCAGATATATATTCTCCGTTCTCCCACCTGGCCCCCTCCGATACTACTATCAGAACACTTCTCTCCTTCCGGTATCGCTCAACGACTTTCTCCATGAGCAAGTCGTAATTCAAGGGAAATTCCGGAATGATGATAAAATCCGGATGTCCCATCGACGAGGCAAGGGCGAGCCAGCCGGCGTGCATCCCCATAGATTCAACCACCATGATCCTCTCATGCGAGTAAGCTGTAGTTCTCAACCCTTCTTTCAAACTGACGAGTGACGATATTTTCTGCGCTGCGGTGGGATAACCCAATGTAAAGTAGTTCACTATCTCGCCCGGCTCGTTTATACCGACATCGTTGTCTATCGTCTTGCTGATGAGGACCTGGGGCACGTCCCGGAAGAGGAACGCGTTGGATAGAGTGTCCTCCCCTCCGACCACGATCAACCCATCCAGCCCCAAACGCGACAGGGCTCTTTGTATTTGCTCTCGGGAACCGTCGACTTTGTTCAGGTTAACGCGCGAGGACTTCAGGACTGTGCCGCCAATCGATAGGTCGATGGACAACCTGCTCAGATCAACCAAGTCCATTTCAAACAGCCCCTGCCATCCTCTTGCGATCCCAACCAGATCAACGCCGACGGACTCTGCCTGCCGGTATGCCGACCCTATTACCGCATTAAGCGGTGGGACGTCGCCCCCTCCGGTTAGTATTCCAATTCTTCTCTTCAACCTACGTTCCGCGCGTCGCGGCTTTGCATCTGATGGGCTCGTGCGTTTCCCTCAATCCCACAGTCCCCGCGTCCTTCATAACCAGACCATCCTTCCTTCCGCGCTCGACCGGTAGATCGCCTCTATGATCTGATTTGCTTTCATCCCGTCGACGCCGCTCCCGACGGGCTGCCTGTTTTCCTCGATCGCGTCCTCGAATTCCACCCACTCGTTTCGCCAGCTTACGTCGTCACCTGGAAACTGATAGACTCCTATTTTGGGCATTCCCCCGCCTTTATTTCGCACTCCGTATTCTAAGGTCTCCATTCCGTAACTCCCGCCTAATCCTTCGATGCTGAGGTACCCGTCGGTTCCGAACACCTCGAAGGAAAAGATATTCCTCCAGTTCGTCCAGCTCACATTGAACTGGATGTCGACACCTGTGATTGATTGCATATAGACGAAAGCATTGTCCTCTACCTCCGACGCCCAGTATTTCGTCCTGACGACTCCGAAGACACTGCTTATGTCACCGGCAAACCATCTGCATAGATCTACAATATGGACCCCTTGATCAAGGAGCTCTCCGCCGCCGCACAAATCTTTCGAAGCTCGCCATTCCTTCTCCATTCCTGGTCGCCCTCCGTGTCCATATCTTGCCCTGATGTTGAGGATTCTGCCAATACCTCCGTTATTGAAGATTTCCCTTGCTTTCTGTGGAGCCGGATGAAAAACATGGTTGAAACCAGTTTTTAGAATACATCCATTGACCGCAGACGAATTGAGTATCTCTTTCGCTTCAGCGAGATTTCTTCCAAGTGGTTTCTCCACCAAGACGTGTCTTTTGTGGCTTAAGGCTTCAATGGCGATGCCATGGGAATACTTGTTAACAACTGAGATGACGACAGCGTCACACGATGCATCCCGGATAAGTGCCATGTAGTCGGCGTAATAGCGGCAATTGAATTGAGATGCAAAGGCTTCCCCTTTCGTCTGATCCGTGTCGCAGCAGGCAATGAGTCTATCATGACAGCCCAGGGCCATCGCTCTCTTCTTACCTATCGCCCCGCATCCAATAATGCTAACATCCATTATCTGTTTTTCCTACGTCGTTGCCTTACGTCCATATTGCTTCTCATCAATCCTGCGAAGAGTGGCGATATCTCGATCTTGCCTTAAGTTCTCCTGAAAGACCTTCTCCCTCCACGGATCCCATTTTGCATTGATCAACTTCCCCGTAATTCCATCGGAGTCATCGGATGCTAAAAAACAAGCCAATTCTCCGGCGATCTCAGGGTCGTCTCCGCCCGTATCCCTTCTCTTCTCTGCATCGAATGCCTCCGTTCCGGCAAGTGGTCCGGCGTTCAGCACCTCTTCGAGCATTTTAGTATTTACCGCACCTGGGGATATAGCATTCACGTCTATGTTGTACTGCGTGAGCTCTATTGCAAGAATCTCCGTGAAACGCACTATCGCCGTCTTGGAAACTGCGTAAGCCGAAAAATTGGCCCTTGGAGAAGTCGAGCCTCCGCCTGAAAGGTTTATTATCTTTCCCCTCCTCCTTACAATCATCTCCGGCAAAACGCTCTTTGTGACATGGATAGTGCCGAAAATGTTGACCCGGACATTTTTCTCCCATTCATCTATACTGATGCTTTCAAACGGTCCGATCGGAGGTTGGATCCCGGCGTTATTGACAAGGACATCTATATGCCCGTAAGTCTCCCTGGCATTCAAAATGGCGCGACCTACGTCTTCCATTGAAGATATATCACACACGACCGGACTGGACTGTCCGCCGAGGTTGGAGATACGATCGCTGGTTTCGTTTAGTTCGGTTGCAGTCCTTGCGAGGAGGGCGACATTCGCTCCCTCCGAGGCGCACTTAAGCGCGATTGCTCGCCCTATTCCGCGCCCGCCACCGGTGACCAGGACAGTCTTACCTGCGAGAATCATCCGCTCCTCGGAATGCGTCTCGAAGCAGAACAGGAGTGTCAAAGGCCTTCAGCGACACATCTGAACACACACTATAAATCGGGATGCCCTCTTTCAGCAGTCTCGGGAATATATCCTTTCCGAAATCTGAGTTCCCCAGCGGAATATACTCAAATACAACCGGGCTCAAATAGTAGATACCTGCGTTTACCCAATGGCTATCGGTTGATCCAGACTTCGGCTTTTCAATAAACCGGACAATTCTTCCGTCGGGGGCAAACTCCCCCACCCCGCTCTGCGACACGTCATCCCTATGATGAAAAGCAATCACCCCGATACAATCGTGTTTATGAAATTCCTCTGTGAGCGAACTTAGATCGAAATTCGAAAAATTGTCCCCATATAGGACGAAGAACTCTTCTCCCGCGAGATAATCACGAAAATTGTTCAGGGCTCCCGCCGTCCCGAGCATTTCCTCCTCTAACGAATAACGGATGTTGACGCCGAAGGCGGAACCATCCCCGAAATAGGATCGTATGACCTCATGGAGATGATGTGTGTTTATGAAGATCTCACGGATTCCTGAATTCCGGCAGAGATCAATGTTGTGTTGCAAGATCGGCTTTCCCCTGTATCGGATCATGGGCTTAGGGATGTTGTCTAAAGCACCCCTAAGGCGCTCGCCTTTTCCGGCGGCAAGGATGATGGCTTTCATGGTTATGGAAGGAGAAATGAAAAAGGAAAATACAGGTGCTTTAGTAATGATATCTACACTGGATAAAATCTATCCTTTCATCACTGACAATGTATACGATTCTATGTTCTAGCGTTAGTCTTCTGGACCACACACCTGGACCCAAATACCGCAATGGTTCAGGCTTGCCCGTTCCCTCAAAAGGTGTTCTTAGGATTTCATCGACCAGGTCTAGGATTTTTATCGCAGTCCTTCTGTCCGTCTTCACCCAATACGCTAAATCTTCCCTGAACTCTGGATGGAAAACACTGTCGCGTTTTGCCGATGCCTTAATCTTCAAGCCCGAATTCTTTTTTCAATTCGGCAAGCGTTTGTGTCCTCCCTTTTTTCGCGTGGACCCTCAAAAGAGCGGTGAGAAGCCGCCGTGCGTTTTTTGGGGAACGCAAGAGATGAACGGTTTCCAACAAACTCGACAGCTCACTTTCAGAAATAAGAGCCACGTTTTCTGCCTTCTTGCGACTTACTATCACAACTTCCTTGTTAGAAGAAACCTCGTCTAATAGTTTTGCCAAATTAGCTCTCGCTCGGCTGTAGGTCACATTTATCGACATAATCCATGTCCTTTCTATTGTACAGGAATAATGTACAATTATATCCGATCCGATGCAATTCTGCTCTTCCCTGCTTCGATGATAAGTTTTTCCTCCCAAAGTCGTAGACCTCGTCGAGGTCTCTTCGTGACGAAGTCCCGAGACAAACGAAACGGGCCAGATACCAGGAAAGAGACCACAAGCAAGATTTACCGCGGGGATGCAAAGCTTTCGCAAAGACCGCAAAAAGAATTGCGAATGCCCTCAGCTAATATTGCCTTTTGCCAGCTCGTTCCTAATGAACTCGATCAAAGTTCGAAGGCCTTCTTCCAGGCTAATTCTAGGTACCCAGCCGAGAGACCTGGCAAGCGATATATCCGCCAGATTTGCGAGGGCTTCACCTGGAAGGTCAGGCTTGTGGACGGGCTTTAGGTCCGAACCGAGCAAGGGCGCGATTATCGAGTATATCTCATTCACCGAATAGTTCGTACCCGACCCCAGATTAAATACTCTCCCGGTTGTGCGTCGGTCCGTGATGCACATCTCATGGAAGTCGTCGATATCGTCGACATGTATGAAGTCCCTGCGCTTCTCACCCGTTCCGTATATGATCGGCACCTCTCCCTTCAGCAGTTTTATTATGAACGCGCTGAAGACCGGCGGTATCGTCCGGCGATAATCTTGTCTGGGACCATATACACAGAAGTATCTGAGCGCGGTCGAATTCAGGCCAAAATAACGCCTGTAACCTTCTGCAAAATGCATCGAGGCGAACTTACTCAGCGCGTAGAAGCTCTCAGGTTTCACTTCACTCTCAGGAGTAGGAAAGACCAGGCTCCCTTCGTACACTGCGGAGGATTCGGCGTATATCACCTTCTTCACTCCACTCCGTCTTGCAGCCTCGAACACGTTTACCGTTCCCCTGACGTTAATATCTGCGGTCTCGACAGGGTCCAGCTGGCAGTCGCTGATACAATTCTTGGCGGCAAGGTGGAAAACATAATCGGAATGCTGGAATAACGGAAAAATCGATTTGTCACGGATGTCGAGTTGATGAAATTCCACGCCTTCCGGAATCTGCTCCCTGACACCGTAGGACAGATTGTCGATGCCGGTTACCCTGTAACCCTTTTGAATCAGCCGGTCGGCAAGGTTGGAGCCGATGAAGCCAGCGACGCCGGTGATGAGGACTGTGGGAAGGGGAGAGGGAGGGACTTGGGGAATCTGAGACACCGAGACTTTGGGAGTTGTGGGCTTGCTCATAGAGTCCAGCTTTCTGGTTGATTTGACATGACTACCAGTCTACCGATTATTGCGTCGTACCTTCCCGTAGCCCTTGCAGCATATTCCGGCTCGACATACTTACAGTTACCTGCAAACTCCAGCCATGTCTGCGTTTCGGCTGCCTCAGCCTCTGCGTCATTCAATTTTGACACGAATGAATTTGGATACCGCCTCCGACGAAAAGCCTCCGCGACGTTGGCGCAGACTGATCTCGAAGATCGCCTGATTTGATCTGTCAGCGAATACTTCTCCTCCTTCGGAAATGATTTCGATACTTCGAAGATCTCCATCGCAATTCCAAAGGCCTCTCCATAGACTTCAAGCTCCTGATGCGTTCTTATCTTCATCTTTCTCTCGTCTTCACAAATCCTTCATATCCACCATTCGCGCCTTCGCGCAGTCCCCCAATCCCCCCATCTCAAAGTCCCCAAGTCCCCTCAAATGTCCACCAGTGTCTTGCTTCCTTCCCAATCAAACCTGAAGTCCATATATTTCAGGCCGACGGATTCCAGTGTCTTGCGCAGGTGCTTTCTGGCACCGTTCTCCACGCAGAACAGCATGAAGCCCCCGCCTCCCGCACCCATGACTTTTCCTCCGAGTGCTCCGTTTGCTATCGCTAGTTCGTACCAGCTATCTATCTCCCGGTTGCTCATTTTGTTAGAAACTTGCTTCTTCGTAAGCCAGTGCTCATGCAGCAGCCTGCCGAACGCACAGACATCTCCAGCCATCAAGGCGTCTCTCGATTGGTAACCTATCTCCTTTATCTTGTGCATGGCTTCCACTGCGGTCAATTGCCTTGTTGCTGTCGCAGCTTCCGTGTACAGCTCATATCCACTCGCGCTCTCCCGGAATTCGCCTCGCCCCTCTTCTCCGTCCCCGTTTCTCCTCGTCCCCACGTCCCCCTTTCCCCCCATCTCCCCGTCCCCCCATCTCCCCGTCCCCCCATCCCCCCGTCCCCCCATCCCCCCTCTCCCGCTCTCCCCGCCATCTCTTATCTTCCTGCTCTGTTCACCGAGTATCTCATTCGCGTCCCTTTCGATGTCCGTGTAGAACATCATCAGCCTGTTTTCCAATTCATAAATGATCTCATTGTCCAGATGAAGCGGAGTAACAGTGACTTTTCCAAGCTGGTCGATATCCAGTTGAATGATCCCGCCAAATGCAGCGGCATACTGGTCCTGCTTCCCGATGGGTTTGCCGATCAAATCGATTTCAATTTTGCAAGCCTCTTCGGCTAATTCCTGCGTCTCCATTTGCCTGCGCATCATCGCGTTCAGAGCCCTAAGCAGACCAACCGTGTATGAGCTTGATGACCCCATTCCCGTTCCAGCCGATAGGTCCGCCATAGAGCTAATTTCCAGCGGATGATTCAGTTTAACGTGTTTAAGGGATTCGCGCACGATATCATGATGTATAGTATCTATCTCATCCACTTTTACGGTTTCGGTTCTGGAATAGTTTATTCTGACCCTGTCGAATATAGCCGGGACATTCAGATTTATGAACATATACTTGTTTATTGCCGCGGTAATAAGAAATCCGCCATATTTGCAGTAGTACGATGGCAGATCGGTCCCCCCGCCGCCCAGCGGGAGACGAAATGGGGTGCGAACAACTATCATTTTGGGGATTCCTTTGTAAGTATAAGAAGAGATGACTTGGGGAGAATGGGACTCGGGGACTGGGAGAGTAGGGCTCTTGTATCTGAACTATTTCGAATGAAAAAGGGACGGCATCACTTCGAATCTAAAGACGAGCTGAGAAATCAGGATTCTCTAATGAGGACTTCAGACCAGACCCATTTCGGTTCAGTGGCCTCACATAACTAGAACTTCAACCTGATGCCGTTTCTTGCCTGCCTCGTTTACAATTCTCTCCAGTTCCTGCGCGATCGAGTTATCAATCCACTCTTCACCACATTGCGCGCAAATCTCGGCCCTGACATTCCTTACGATGACCAGACCGATCCCGGTATCAACTGTGTAGGTGGTCGTACCCTGGTGCTTTTGCCCTCCACACATCGGGCATCTCTCGACCTTTCGCCCGTTACCCTTTTGCCCCGCGCTCTTAATAAACTTCCTCGTGTGTTCCAATATCAATTAGAAGAATCTCCTCAGCTCCAGTTTGGGGATTCTGGACAAACTCAAAAACAATCCGCATATCATATTCAACTGAACATGCCCATGATCCCTCGAACTCTCCCTTTAACTTGTGTGTCTTCAACTCCGCTGCATAGGGACTCTCTGAAAGGCACCTCATTGTGTGCAGAATTTTTGAACGAAGTAGGGGACCACGCTTGGCAAGCCTTTTGAACGACCGAGAATAGCACGAAGACCAATGAAGAATTTTCAATCTTTGTCAATCTCGCGCTCAAAATCTTCAACTGTGCCGTGACTGGTCAAGCCGTCGCGGTATTCTTGACGGCTAATACGGATAGATTCCTTGATCTCCTTCCGGCGCTGGTCAATTATCCGCTTACGGACGATCTCCGTTATCATCTCTTGCTCCTCTAAAGAGCGACGTCCGATCGCTTCGAGCAAGTCATTGAATGTTAAAGTCTCCGACATTGCAAATCCTCCCGTTATTCTTCTTCGTTTCTTCCTGTTAATTTCCGATCTTCCATCCATAACTTCAAGATGCCCCTTTCCCCGACAACACCGCTGGTATAGTCTTCAGTAAGATCTTCAGATCGAGCCAGATCGACCAGCTGTCTATATATTCCAGATCAAGCTTAACCCATTCGTCGAAACTATCTATTTTATTCCTCCCATTGACTTGCCAGAGGCAGGTAAGTCCCGACTTAATGCAGAGTTTCCTCCTCTGCCAGCTTTCATAGCGTTCGAGCTCATGCGGTCCTGCCGGGCGGGGACCGACCAGGCTCAGGTCGCCCTTGAGGACGCTGAATAGCTGCGGCAGTTCATCTATGCTCCACTTCCTCAGCAATCGTCCGAAGGGGAGTATGCGCGGATCATCTTTGATTTTGAACACCGGGCCGCTCATTTCGTTTTTTCCCGCGAGGGAGTCCTTCAGCCTGTCGGCGTTTCTGACCATCGTCCTGAATTTCCAGCTCTTTATCGCGCGCCTGTCAAGTCCGATGACGTTCCACTGGTACAATACTGGTCTCCCGTCCGTAATCAGGATCCCGAGCGCGACCAGGAGCACCAGCGGGGAGAGCATGACAAGGGCGATAAATGAAACGACGATGTCGATGAGCCGCTTCAAGATCAGCTGCGCCTCGCTCTGGTGAACCATACTGAACGTGATTATGTCGAGCCCGTAAATCTTATCGACGGTGACGTCCTTTGTAATGCGTCCGAAGAAATTGGAATTCAGACGTGCCACGACTCCCTGCTGCTCGCAGACTTCGAGGAGCGACCTTATCAGGTCGAATCTTTTCGTAGAGATGGTGATGATCACTTCCTGAGGATTAGTGTTTTTAAGGGCAGACTCGATGTTCTCGAGGGTATCCACGATTCCTTTTCCGCAAAACTCCTCGCCGACCCGTTCCTGGTTCTCGGCCAGAACACCGACTATATCAAGCCCCCATTTGAAATTGCAGTCGACGGCCTCGATGAACTGTCTCGCCCTTCTCCCCGTACCCACGAGCAGAACTCTCCTGCGGTTCTTCCCTTTTCCCCTTATGAAGGCTGCCACCTCGAACATGAGTGTTTTTTCCGCCAGGAAGAACAACACACTGACGAGGAACATCGCTATTACTATAGTCCGCGAGAGGTCGCCGAACCTGACGAGGAAGAGCAAAGCGATATCGATGAGGATTCCGAGCGACGTGACTTTGAAAACGATGATGTATTCCCTGAAGAGCGACGTGAACCGCTGGTAGCTGTAGGCGTTCTGGTAGCTGAATAGGACGACGTAGCAGAAGCCGATAACCAACACGACCAGCAGCTGTGATGTCTGCAGAGGCACGGTTCTCGGGAAGAAATAAGGGAATTGCCTGTGCAGAAAGTCCGCCAGGTAGTATGCAGCTATAAAGCTTGCCACCGCGGTGAGAAAATCACCGGCCTGCGCGATTCGTGTATGATATGACGGACGCCAGGGAATCATTGATTATCAAGCCTCAGGAAAGGCATGACGCAACAAAACCTAGCAGGCAAAAGAAGGATTTTTTTACCGAACATTTCTCACGCCCTCGACACAAATATTAACGGAGACGGCATTCGAATCAAAACGCTTGACTCAGATCTCTACATACAGGGACAGCCGGGTAGTGGGGTACTTTCAAAATGCCGATATAAATTGTAATCTTTGTGGCTGAATCTAACGCTTTATTATTGCACACAGAGTACACTGAAAAAGGCACGGATTCTCACTGATACATCGATTAATAATAATTTGATCCGTGGTTATCTTGTTTTTTCCCGTGATATCTGTGTGCTAATGTTTCCATTCAAAATAGCCCACTACCCAAGCCCGCGTAAACATGGTGGAGCACTCCTCAGAGTACGTAGGAAAGGGCATAGCCGCAGAAGGCAGTGCAAAAATCTGCCAAGCGAGCTATTCCACTACGTGCTTATTCCCCTTGCACATATTGGCTATAGGTGCTATAATGGGGTATAATGGAGCTTCCAATAAATGTGCAAGCAAAGGGTTTCTTAGCTGGATTTGGGGCGCTATATGCAATTTTTACAACCAGCTGCGTAATGCTATTTGTTTCAGTTCTGTATTTTATGCGTGGTGGGCAAGAACAAAGAATTTTTCTTCTCGTTTTTGGGGGCGCGTTCTTTTTTCTGATAATTTGGGCTTTCATTTGGCAAACCAAGAATCCGAACATCTTCAAAACAGTCTGGCGATTCGAAGGAGATTACGATATTGGTGGCAAGGGAAGGGGCGAAACAAAAATGTCATCCGATCAAATGGGAACCCTAAGCAAAATACCACCGAAATCATGATCTATTTATTCTCATATGAGTTGCATCCGGGTTTCCCACGAAACACCGATAGCTTGATTAAAAACATTAAGTCATTCGATGCGTGGGCGCAATGTCAGGCAAGTACATGGTTGATTGCTGCTCACGAACAAGAAATAGCTCCTGAGCAAGTTATGCAGAGATTACGACAGCACTTGCGGGCGACGGATTCGGTCGTACTGGTACCTATCAATCGTTCCGGTCTCTGGGCTAATTTCCCGCAACCAATTTGGGATTGGGTAGACCAAATGCAAAAGCAAGGATACTAACTATATATGCCCGATTTTCCTAACAACATATTCGAGTTCACAAAACGTTTCTCAATAGAAGATGCGTGCTGGAATTATCTTCGAGAAATTCGATGGCCTGATGGGGTTGTGGATTACAGAGACGGCAAAACTAAGCCGGTAGCGTATTGTTCAACGCGCCGAGTGTGGGAATTTGCAGATCACTTCCAACAATCGGTTACCGCAGGAACCGTGATGCACAAAACAAGAACTCCCTTGACTCATTGGTTCTATGCGGCGTACCTCATGGCAACTCTGAAACCAGGGATTTCTGCTTTGCAGCTTCATAGACAATTAGGGATGCACTTCAAGACTGCGTATATGCTTTTGATGAAACTCAGAGGTGGTCTTGTCAATCCCTTTCGTTCTAAGCTCAAAGGAACCGTGGAGATTGACGAAACGTATATCGGAGGCAAAGCAAGTGGCAAACGTGGACGTGGAGCGGAAAGTAAATCCATTGTGGTCGGGGCCGTAGAGGTCATAGACCTTTCTGATAAACAAATCGGAGGTCGGATCCGAATGAGAAAAATTTCTTCGGCTTCACGAAAAGAACTCTTCAAATTTATCCAAGAAAACGTTGAGAAAGGTTCCATGATAGTAACAGACGGCTGGCAGGGTTATAACGGAATTGAAAACGAAGGTTATGGACACGAAATAAAGGAAGGTGAAGATTCAATTGAAGTGGCAAGCCAGTTGGTGCATATTCATAGAGCCTTTTCCAATTTAAAAACCTTCATCAATGGCACGTATCATGGAGTATCTAAGAAGCACTTGCAAGCCTATCTCAATGAATACGTATTTCGATACAACCGGAGACGTGTCCCTTTTGAATCTTTCAATGCACTCTTAGGCATTGGAACGATGCGGGAAGCTCTGACATATCGAGGCTTGTTTGAAGGGAAATGGATTCACCCTAATCCCAAGGCGAAATAATGTTCAAAGGGAATAAGCACGTTCCACTATTGAAGGATGAACGCCAGAGCATGTCAATGTCAATTTCCGGGCGGCTACATCTTGTAATGCGAGGATGGTGCCGTATCTCAAAGTGACCTCACTTCACCGTAAACGTGCTCCATGGCGACGTACTCCCCTCATACGGCCTCCCCGTTCCATCGACATCAAACCTATCTACACGCCATTGATAAGAGTGCCCGGAAATCAGTTGTTGAGTTGCCGTGCTGTCGAAGTTGAAGTACCGCTTTGGGTCAGAATTTAAAACTTGAAATCTTTTCGTGACCCAAAGTGTCGACGGTGGAATATCCGTAATATCTTTCAGGCGAATCACGGTATATCCCCCACCCATTACGTCGTACCAGATGAAAAAGAGGCCGGTTATGCCAACAGTGGGATATCTGTGCCCCCCAGGATAAGATGGATTGTTCCGGTAGAGCAATTTGTAGTTTATGGTGTCAGAAGGAGTGCTGGAACTTCCGTCGGAAGCATACGCCTTCAGACAGTAATAATATCTTATACCTGTCTCGATCGAGGTTACGTCTACCATCGACGTATCATTGAGTACCTTCGAGGCATTGACATTCCCAACCAGCATGAATTTGATCGGCGCGCCACTTTGGTCTGTCGTGTCGGCGCGATAGACTTTGTAGCCTGCAACGCCTCGCGCTCTGTACCATTGTAACCAGATTCCACCAGTGTTAGGGTCCTGGCGGATTCCTGTTTCATTCACCGAGTCTGGCTGCGACTGTGGAACGAAACGAGGTGTTCCAAGGACGGAGATCGGTGTTCCCTCCGTTACACAGCCCTGCAATAGCACCAGTAGGCATCCGGCCATTAAAGCAGCTATGTATGCTTTCACAGTGACAACCTTAATAGTTGAACAGATTTCGCGATTGTTCAGGATTTGTAGAAAGCCCACCACGACAAGTCAAGACAGAGTGATATGACCCAAGAGTCATGATGTAAAGGACTTACAATGTCCCCTTCAGAAAGAAACGGCCCTTCCTGAAAAAGTGGACAGAAATCATAACGGCAGTTCTCTTTTTCTCCATCGGGAATTTCAGCGCGCAGGCGCATAGGGCGCTGAGCATTCTTCGCGATGATCATGATACTTCTTCGTGTGTCACCGGTGAACCACCTTCTCTCCCCTTCATCCCTGAAGCTATCTGAGGACAAGGGAGGACAAAGCGAAAAAGATCCTTCGCAGTTCGGTATCATATCAGAGCACGAATGCCGTCAGGACATATGACATCAGAAAAGACAAGGGCAGCGCAGCTATGCTTGCGTGGTTTTCCTGTACCATTGAACAGTCCTCTTGATCCCCTCAACAAGCGGGGTCTTGGCTTCAAATCCGAGAAGCTCTCTTGCTTTCGTAACGTCAATAAGCCTCTTAGGAATCATGGTTGGCTTGGATGAATTATAGGCCACTGCCGCGTCCTCATAGCCTGCAGCCTTCAATATTGCGGCCAATGCCTCCCTGATACTGCAGGGCCTGCCGCTGCCTATGTTGATCGGGTCGAAACTATCGATCCTCTCCATTGCCAGGAGCATCCCCTCGACAAAATCTCCCACGTAAATCAGATCCTTGATGTCATTACCGTCGCCCCATACTTCCAACGGATTGTGCCTTTCCACTGCCTTCCGTATCAGTGCCGGAATAACATGAGACGTTTCCCACTCAAAGTCATCATGTTCTCCGTAGATATTTGCAGGCCTTACAACTACGACCCTCATGGGCTCTTTGAGTTTTCTCGCATACATTTCACACATTATCTCGGTAAACCGTTTCATCCAACCGACAAAAAAGTACTTCTCGTAGACATCCCCTTTCATCACATCATCCTCTTTTACCGGATAATCTGTCAAAGGGTACACCGTGTTACTACTTATCCACAAGAACTTCTCCACTTTCTGGGTATATGCAGCTTCCAGCATTAGTGCGTTCATTATGACATTCGGAGTGACGTGGACGAGCGGAGTTTTTTCCATGACTGCAGCGCCGGATGTGTTTGCCGCGCACATAAAAACAAAATCCATATCCCTTGTAACACGGTTGCAATCATCCCGATCAGTCAAATCGCACTGAGTGTACGTTATCCGCCCGTCATTGATCACTGGCGGTCTCTTATGAAAAGCTGCCCTTATTTGTGCACCCCGCTCCAGTAAAGCTTTGATTAAATTGGTCCCCACAAACCCGGCCCCGCCGGCGACTAAAACGTTTTTGCCTTCAAACATAGCGCCCTTTCTCGTCTCGCTGCGAGAGTATTGGATCCTTTATTGGCCACCATATTTTGAACCGCGGATCGTTCCACCTGATCGTGAACTGTCCGGTTGGATCGTAACATGTGGATTGTTTGTACTGGAAAATGCACTTGTCTGTCAGGCATAAGTGCCCATTCCCGTGTTTAGGAGGAACCAGTATCTGATGCTTGTTCACATCGGACAACGTGAACGATTCCCACTTTCCGAAATCCTTTGACTCCTCATCGTTATTCACGACAACCAGATAAAATTTCCCGTAGAGACAGGAAATCAGCTTCCATGTTGATAAGTCGCCATGGATGCCCTTGATCACTCCTCTTGTGGCTATTGATATGTCATCTTGCACAAAGTCGACTGAAATGCCCTTTGATCTGTATAACTCCCGGTTATAAAGTTCGACGTATTCTCCTCTGTGGTCTTCGAAGAACGAGGGCTTAATAAGCAGGACATTGTTCAACTTCGTTTTGGATACTTCTATCATTTATATCTCCTTTTCATTGAAGTAATTCTGTCGTTTTGATCCCTCCTCATTGTTCTTGAGGTACCAATCCCAAGTCTGCTTGAGGCCGTCCAACAGGGAGGTTGTCGGGTTATAATCAATCAGTTCCTTGGCGACGGAAATATCCATCACTCTCCTCGGAAAGCCCGAAGATTTTGTGGTATCAAACATAAACTTAAACTGGAGGAAACTCCTCAAGGTCTCCACTAATTCTCTGATAGAGTAACCCTTCCCGCTACCCAAATTAACAAAGCCCCCCTTTGTGCCATGATAAAGCGCCAGTATCACACCTTCCGCTACATCTCTGCTGTATGCGAAATCGCGAATGGCTGTCCCATTCCCCCAAATGACTACCGGATCATCTCCGCGGTGGATCCTATTGATCAACGACGGAATCACCATAGCGTTGTCCGGGTCAAAGTTATCCCCCGGCCCGTACACATTACATGGTCTCACCACAGCGAAATTATCGAGACCGTATTGAATCCGATAGGCCTGCACCTGCAGTTCGGCCATCCTCTTGGCCCAGCCAGGAAACATATCCATGGGTGGGCCGTCAAGGTTATCGGTCTCCTTGAATACTTCAGCACTTGCATATGCTCCAATGGAACTTGTGTAGACCACTTTTTGGACTTTATTGATCCTGCAAGCTTCCAAAACATTAGTATTGAACATCAACAGGGGAACGAAGAAGCTGGCGGGTTTTGACTTGGTCACCTCTATCGATCCCTTGATACCTGCCAGGTGGCAAACAAAGTCCGTGCCCCTGGTTATTTCTTGGCAGAATTCAAAATTCCTAAGGTCCCCGAAGATATGCTCGGCCTTGTCATGTACACTGAGCTTATCCAGAGAAACGATCCTGACTGCTGCCCCAGCTCCGCACAGGATATCGACCACTTGCCTCCCTATCAGGCCGGTGCCACCAGTCACGAGAACGCTTCTACCAGAAAAGTTGCTCAGCACTTCATCCTTAATCGCCATCATAACTCCAAGATTGTTATTTGACATTCAGTGGGATCGAGCTCGGGCCCTTCCTCAAGTATTCGCGGCGATACCATCGAATGGTCCGTCGGATCCCTTCTCTGAGATCCGTTTTCGCCCTGAAGCCAAGAATCCTCTCCGACTTCGCCACATCAACCAGTCTTACCGGAATCATCGAAGGCTGCGAGGAGTCGTATTGGATTTCCGCACCACCGTATCGGTCGATGTCCAGCATCATTTCCAATATCTGCCTAACACTATATCCTCTTCCTTGTCCAATATTGATCGGAGAATACGAGTCAATCCTGTCCATTGCCAGCATCGCGGCATCCACAAAATCGTCAACATAGAGAAAATCCCGGATGTCGTTTCCACTTCCCCATACCTCAATCGGGGAGCGGCGTTCGACGACTTTTCTCACGAGCGCGGGCAACACGTGAGAGGTTGCGATCTCGAAATTATCATGCTCTCCGTAAATATTGGTTGGACGCAGCACAACTGCGGTCATTCGCTTCTCGATTTTTTCAGAATAGACCCTGCACAGCACTTCGGTGAATCTATTCATCCACCCAACTGCAAAGTATTTGTCGTATGGATCTCCATCGAATGCCTCCTGCTCTACCAGTGGCTTGCTCCCGGAGTCTGGATACATGGTCGTGCTGCTTATCATGAGTATCTTTCTGACATCCGCGTCAAATGAGGCCTCCAGAACATTCATGTTCATCGAAACGTTTGGACCAAGGAAGCTCATTGGGGCGTTATCGAGACCCACTGCTCCGGAGGTGTTTCCGGCACAATGAAAAACATACTCCATCCCTTGAATGGATTTCCTGCAGTCTTCTTTCTTGAGAAGATCACATTTGACGTACTCAACGCCATCGTGACACACCTCCGGTTCCGTCTCATGAACAGTGGCTCTGACAACAGCCCCCTGCGAAAGGAGTCTGCCGATCATATTTACACCTACGAAGCCTGTTCCACCTGCCACCAATACCTTCTTTCCCTCGAACATACTCTACCTTTTACGACCAACCAGGTTAAATTCTCTTAGAAGGGTCCCCTGAATTTATTCTCATAGCTGTAGAAATCTTCGCCGCTCAAGTCCACGGGATCCATTCCAAGCAGTCTCTCAGCTGCTCGAATGATGTTGATGGCGTTAGGATAGAATTGATTTTCAAGCGGTCGGGCACAGGGACACGGAGTGAACTCGAACCCGATTCGTTCTATGGGAGACCTCAGAACTCCGAAACAGGAGCTGTAGATTCTGCTGGCCAATTCGGCGCTGAACCCTGAAAACGTCCAATCGTTGTCTGCAACGATACACCGCCTTGTTTTCATTACGGACTCTACAATTGCAGCGTCTTCCAGTGGGGAGATAGTCCGGGGATCAAGTACTTCCAAACTCACCCCGTGCTTTTCCAGAATCTCCGCAGCCTTCAATGCCTCGACGTTCATCCAGGAGGTCGCTACCACGGTCAGATCTGTACCTGCACGGAGTACGTTCGGGACACCAAACGGGATCGGCCCGTCTTCGTCAGAAACCTCCCCCACGGCATCATACAACCACCTGTGTTCGATGAAAACGACCGGATTGTCATCCCTTATCGCGGAAATCAGGAGTCCCTTCGCATCGTTTGGGGTAGTCGGCATCACGACTTTCAGACCGGGTATGTGAGCGAAAACAGAATGCATGCTCTTGCTGTGTTGATACGATTGTCCCCAACCTCTACCGATGATGGCCCTGATAACCAGAGGGACCTTGAGTCGCCCGCCCGCTCCATACCTGTAGCTGGAAACCATGTTAACGAGCTGATTCATGGCAAGGAGCAGAAAATCGACCCGCATGTGGACATTGATCGGCCTCAGTCCGTTGATTGCAGCTCCCAACCCAAATCCCATGAGAGTATCCTCGCAAAGCGGGGTACTGAAGCAGCGGTCACCTCCGAATTTCTCCGGTATATTCTTCGTTGTGCCGAATATGCGTTTGTGATCGGCTACATCGATCCCGTAGATGAATACGGTTTCGTCCCGGCTCATTTCCTCAACGATTGCTTCGTTCAACGCCTGACGGTAACTTATACTCCTTTTCATGCAGATAGATCCCTATATATTTCATTCTTATCGGAATGCTGTGCCTCCTGGGCCAGCTTGACACTTCTGGAGATTTGATCATCAATCGCTCGCTCGAGTCCGCGAATTTCGGCCTCGTCGTAACCGTCAGTCAGCAGTTTTTCCCTCTGTAGGAGTACGGGGTCCCGTGCGTACCACTCTTCAAATTCCTTTCTCGAACGATACCCGCTGTCAAAATCCTCATGCACGCCGACATGCTCGAGGTACCGATAGTATTTCAGATGCAGGAATGACGGATGACCATCTTTTTTTACAGATTCAATTGCGCGGCAGGTCAATTCATAAATGGACTCCACATCGGTTGTATCGCTTTGGAAGACACTGCAGTTAAATTGTGAAACTATGTTATCTATGGATTCATACCCATGCCTGCGCGATGCAGGCGTATGAACCGCGAGGCCGTTGTCTTCCATCACGAACAGGACGGGGACTTTCAGTACGCAAGCCAGGTTCAGCGACTCCCAGAAATCCCCCTCATCGACCGCGCCGTCTCCGAAGAAAACGGCGGCGATGCTATCGGAGCCCTTTCGCTTATTTGCAAACGCCGCTCCTACCGCAACAGGCAAAGTGCTGGCAACTATGGCTGAGGCTCCCAGGTATCCGGTTTCCACTGACGATAGATGCATCGACCCCGCCTTTCCTTTGGCCATCCCCTTGCTTTTGCCGTAAAGCTCGGCGAAAAACAGGTCCGTCTCTTCCGTATTTGCGAGGTACACGCCATGGCTTCTGTACGAGGAAAGCATCTGTCCGTGAGAACCAAGTGCCAGACACACACCGGCAGCAATTGCCTCTGCTCCAGCCGACATATGCATCGGGGTCTTCATTTCGTCATTTTCATAGTTGTCGATTATGGTCTGTTCAGCCTTCCTGATCAGATAGAGCTTCCTATACAATCTAAGGTTTATGGTGTCGGTCATAAGAGTGCTCCAATTGACTTTCCGCAGAACTGTTCGATTTATGACAACTACGCGGGGCCGTTATCGTTATAAACGATGGCCCGCACACGGTCTTCTGAACTTCGTCCGGTATGCACCGGAACAATTAATTGCCGGCGCACACCAATTCATCTCAAAATCAAACATGAATCGAAGGTCCAAGGAGCGGTTTGGTCTCCGGCTTGGAGTACTTCTCTACCCTGTAGTATGTCCTCCAATATTCAAGGGTGTCTTCGATTGTCTTGTCGAACTTTATCTCGGGCTTCCATCCGGTGACCCCGTAGAACTTATCGGTACTGGGAATTTGCAACGTCACATCAGACGGTCGCAGTCGGGAGGGGTCGACCTCGACGGTTATATCATTTCTCGTGGAGAAACTCAGCAGTTTCTGCAACATCTCTCCTATCGTCATTGTCTCCTGTCCTCCGATATTGTACACTTCCCCGGGAGGGGCATCTTCTACCAGCAGCCAATAGGCCTTGACCGCGTCCCGGACGTCCATGAACGTCCTTATGCTGTTAAGATTTCCGACCTTGACGATGGGTGGAGCCAAATCCTCCTCGATTTCGGCGACTTGTTTTGCGAAGTTCGACAACGCGAAGACCTGTCCTCTTCTTGGCCCAGTGTGTGTGAACATCCTTGTCCTGATAGTTCTGACTCCCCACGAAAGCCAGTACTGATACGCCAGCATGTCTTCACCCACTTTGCTCACCGCGTACGGCGACGCGGGTCTGAGAGGATTGTCCTCCCTGATCGGAATCTCATCTTCTCTCACCTGTCCGTAAACTTCCGAAGAACTGCAGACATGAATGACGGGATCGTAACCATCTGAAAGTTTCAGCTCTTTCGTCACTTCCAAAAGGTTACAAGTCCCGATGATATTGGTTTCCAGTGTTCCCGTCGGAACCAGGTAGCTGAAATCAACATATGATTGTGCAGCCAGATGAAATATCACGTCGGGCTTGTGTTTGACGAGTATCTTTTTGAGAGAAAATGCATCCAGCAAGTCTCCGTACTCCAGCGTGATCTTGTCGAGGATATTCCTGATGTTGTCCGATGGTGATCGCCAACGCACCAGACCTACAACTTCCACGTCTGGGTGATTGGCGAGAATGTAGTCTGCCAGATGACTCCCCACGAAACCGGCGATTCCTGTGATCAATACGTTTTTGATGGCAACCTCCTCAAGAAAGTGTGATTAGCGATTTGACGTCATGACTAGCGGTAACCGACAAACAAATGCTTAAGAGGTTAAAGACTCTCTGAAGATTTCTCGGTCGGACCCTTCTTTACCGCTCTTACTGTCAAGGGCCAGAAATATTCCCCACGTTAGGATGATTTAGGGCCATAATTATTCCCCATACCTGGGGCCATAAGTATTCCCCACCCCCAGGGCCATAAATATTCCCCACCCCGTAACTTTAACAATTTCGATAGTGACGCCATTTTTGATCCTGACAAATGAAAGGACGGAAGTGGCGTACAAGAGGATTTTCATAATGGATATTCGAGAGATAGTCAGACGTTACAAGGACGGTCAGACAATCAGGTCTATCGCAAGTACGATGGGGTACGACAGAAAAACCGTGAGGAAGTACATAAGTGCGTTACGGGCAAAGGGAATACTCGACAGCGACACGATGGTCGACACCAAGGATCTGGCCGAGATGTTCAAAGACGATGCATCGCAGCACGGACGGCCATCGGAGAAACAGGGCCTGCTTGAGCCGTACCTCGAAGAGCTGAAGGGGCTTATCGACAAACCCTCCGGTATGAAGCCGAAGACAGCATTCAAAGTTCTGTGTGGAAGACACGACCTCATCGGGAAAGTGAGCTACACGAGCTTCAAACGGTTCGTGAGGAGTAATCAGGTTGTTTTGAATGTAAGGGAGATAACCTGCCGCATAGAGACCGACCCCGGCGAAGAGATGCAGGTTGATTACTTCAAGGCGGGGATGCTGTACGATCCGATTGAAGGGAGAATGAAAACGGTCTACGGTTTTATTGCGACGCTCTCGTTCAGTCGACATAAATTTGTCGAGTGGCGCCTTGCGCCATGCCGCATACCCATTTCAATAATTGGGCGGCATTCGTTTTCCGCCAGAACCAACAAAGCTTCGTATCCTCCCATGTAAGAGCGTTTAATTACTTCGGCGGCGTACCCAAGAGAATAATCCTCGATAATCTGAAGCCAGGAGTGATAAGGCCCGATCTCTACGATCCGCAGTTCAACCGGGCCTATCGTGAGATGGCCGAGCATTACAACACATTCCTTGACCCGGCACGTGTAAGAAGTCCAAAGGACAAGGGGAAAGTTGAACGTGATGTCCAAACGGCCCGGGAGAAGTTCAAAGAACTTACAGCCTTATATCCCGGGATCACCCCCGCTGAACTTAACAAGAGAACCCAGGAGTGGCTCCGTGATGGCTACGGAATGACAAAATACGGAACTACTTACCGGATGCCTTATCCGGTTTTCATGGGAGAAGAACAGCCTCAGCTTATCCCGCTTCCTCGCGACGAGTTCGAGCCGGCCTTCTGGAAAGAGGCAACGGTTCATCCGGACTGCTACATCCAGGTAAAGAAAAAGAGCTATTCCGTCCCGTTCCAGTACGTAGGGAAAAAGGTCTGGGTCAAGGTATCGAACAATATCGTACATATCTACTACAACGAAGCGCTTATCAAAGAACACCTTGTCCTCACCAAAGGATACCGGAAGACCGATTTGATCGACTTTCCAGATAATCTCGCAGCGGCCGTAGACAAGGGGTTGCCACGTCATCTTCAGATCGAAGCAGGCAAGATCGGACCTCAGTTCCGGAGCCTTATAAAATCCGTGCTGAACCCAAATGCGTTCTTAAATCTGAGAAGAGCTCAGGGCATCGTCTCCGTTGCGAAGAGCTACCCAACCGAGCTCGTCGAGCAGGTGGCAGCTACTCTGATTACCCAACCGTTCCAGTTCACTCCTAAGTACTTCAAAGCTTCGATCGAAAAGCTCGTAGAACTTGAATATCAATCGCAGGAAATACCGCTCTCTGAGGAAACTAGAACCTTCGTCAGGGACCCGGAATACTTCAACCACACATCATAAGGGGAACAGCTTTATGTCCACAAACTCCGCCCAGCTCATCACGCAGCTTAAATCTCTCAAGCTATCGGGAATGGCCGACACGCTTGACATCAGGCTCATGGAGGCTCAGAACAACAGCTTAAGCTTCTCTGAGTTCCTCTCCATGGTCATTACCGACGAACTCCAGACCAGATCCAACAGAAAGCTTCAGCGTCTCTTGAGCCATGCTCATGCCGATCCAAGCAAGACACTGGAGACCTTCGACTTCTCGTTCAATCCGTCCATCAATGCAACCGTGATACGCGAGCTGTCCACCTGCCGCTTCATCGAGAAGGGCGAAAACATCTTCTTCCTCGGTCCAACCGGCACGGGAAAGACTCACCTGGCGAAAGCCATAGCTCACATGGCCTGCCGGAAGCACCTCAACGTCGAGTACTTCAACTTCTGAGCGCCTTGCGCCATCCCGACATATAAATAATTTTGACGGGACAGGAACTGTTCCGGCTTCTCTCTCGGGCTGATCTCGTTAACTCTCTCGATAAGAAGCTGAGGCCGCTCATCAGAACAGACCTACTTATCCTCGATGACTTTGCCTTCAAGAAGCTCGATCAGCAGTCCGCCGAATACCTGTACGCCATCGTAGATGCCAGGTACCCGACGAAGTCGACAATCCTAACCAGCAATCGGGCCATTACCGACTGGCATGCGATCTTCCCGGATCCCGTCATGGCCAACGCACTCATGGACCGGCTTGCTCACAATGCTCATCAGATATCAATCAAAGGAGAATCGTACAGAAAAAAGCTTTCACCGAAATCCCAGAATGTTGACTCTAAGAAGCCGGTGAAGTAAACTTATTCCCGTTAGCAAAAGGGTGGGGAATTAATTTGGCCCTGCCATGGGGAATAAAGTGGCCCTCGACACTCTTACCGAACGAGCAATCTACAATAGGGTAGGATCAGCCCTGTTCCTTGTACGCCTCCATTGTGTCGAGCATGAAACGCTCTAATTTGTCCATAAGCTGCGGCCAACTGAGATATTCAGACGCTAATCTCAGAGCGTTGTCGCCGCAAGACTTCAGCCTCTCTTTATCACTTAATAGATCGAAGATTTTCCGGGCAAAATCGTCTGGCGTATCTTCAGCCGCTAATCCAAATTCAGATATGCTGAGTAACTCAGTAACAACCGATATTTTCGTTGACACAACCGGCTTGCCGCAGGCCAAATAATCATTCAATTTGGAAGGCCACCGTCCGTTGTTTGCCACGTTATTCTTCAACGGCATCACCATCAGATCACAGCAGCCCACATAGGCAGTCAGATCCTCACCGGAGACCTTTCCTGTCACAATAGTATGAGGAGGAATCTGATACCGTCCACCAAAATTGTTACTACCGATGAGAATGAGTTCGGCGTCCATCTTATTCCTGACAAGTGCAAAGCTTCTGAAGAGCAGGTCTGCATCCGACGGAAACAGACTGCCGACGCAGCCTATCAGCGGCCTGTCCGGCGAAACATTCAGCCTCCTTCTAATGGCGATTCCATCTCCACGTTTCTCGGGTGCGTGATTACATCCGAGTGGAAAAAAATGAATCCGGTTCGTATACCCCAAACCTCTGAGCCTTCGTTCAAGCGCGGGACATATAACCATTGAACTGTCTCCATATCTTCGAAAATGTTCTTCAAAAAATGTCTCGATTCGCTCAAAAAAGACCCGATACAACAGTCCTGACCTTTGCTCAATAGTACCGCCCCGTCCAAACCAGTCGGTCCAATCAATGATTAAAGGTACCCGCTTGATGAGCTTGCCAAAGACAGCCGGCAAGATTACCGTCGGGCGGGAATCAAAGGCAAATATGATATCGTACTTCAGAATGCCGACAAAAAACATCTTATAAATAAGTTCCAATGGATCTGATCCCTTTTTCAATCCACCCCACAACATAGTCGGGCAGAAGTACAGAGAAAGATTTCCGTTAACATGCTTGACCTCACACCTCGGGGAAAGCTTTTCCATCGGCAATACCAGGGATACATTGTAACCGCGCTCACTGAGATGAAGAGCAACGTGATAGGGCATCAATGGCAGATAATCCCAATTGTGAGCAAGCAGAAGAATACGCTTGTTCGCTGTATGTGCGCGTACAGAATCCATTAAACAGCTTTGTAGACAATTATCAAGGCTCTGGCGTTCCCGCTCGGCTCCACATTACTGTCTCTGATGACGGTGCCCATCCGAGAGGACTTCCACGAATATGTCTCCCAAGTCTTTTGCCACGCGCTCTACAGTGAATTCCCGGGCAGCCTTCTCCAGATTCCTTTGCGCCATTTCTTTTCTGAGGTTTTCGTCATCAATTAGTTGTACAATCTTTTCAGATAGCGCTTCATAATCACCCGGCTCAATCACAAATCCATTCTTACCGTCCGTGATAATCTCAGGAAGCGCTCCGACATTCGTGGTAACCACAGGCAAGCCGTACGCCAAAGCCTCTAAGATAGCAAACGAGAACCCCTCGGAGTACGATGGCAGTACGAAGATGTCAGCATCTTGGAGCACCTGTTTCTTCGACTCTCCGCTTATGATACCCAAGTATTTTGCATTGTAAGAATGCGCATTTTGCACGAAATTGATGATGGCATCCGTTGATTTCAAAAAGCGTTCTTTAATTTCACCCGAAAAGTATGTGGGTATGATATTTCGTTCATCCTTGAGTCGGATAATCTCGCCGGCAAAGTACAGCTGAGTTCCCGGGTGCATCTTCAAAACCTTCTTGTAGGCAAGGATGAGATCATAGAATCCCTTTGCAAAAGAGACGTTACCCATGAACAAGATGTTAAATGGCTTCCCATCACGATGCAAAGATAGACCCTTCTCTTCGGTGATTGGGTTAATTCCGTTGTAAAGCACACGCATTTGGTCCATCGGATACAAGCCGTCTAAAGTACTCTTCAATCTATGTCCTTGAACAATTATGATGTCCACTCGCCGCAGGCCAAACCGAATAACCCGCTTCAATCTGGCCGATGAAAAATTGTAAAAGGTATTGAAGTTACCCCCACGATAATGGGCGACAACTTTTCTACCTGCTAGTTTAGCCAAGGAAATCACACTTACATCTCTCAGAAAACCCGACTTGTTCGAGCCGATCACACAGTACACAAGGTGAGGACGTAACGTCACTGTCTTCCAGAGTATTTGCCAGAAAATTCCGAGAAACCTCAATGCACCCGCAAGATCAATCTTGCCTCCATCTTTGCTATTCGTCCGGACATTGCTGCGTACATGAATTATCTTGAATCTCTCTATTAGGCTAGAGTCAAGCAGTTGCTCTGTTGCAATTTCCGGCCCGGTATAACGAGGAGGAGTGGGAGCAATGAATAGAACTTTGTACATATCTTTTACTATCTTTCTAAAGTGTCTATTATATCTACGAAACTGCCTCCCAACACGCAGCGGCTAACTTGAAAAGCCACTTAGGTAACGCTCTCCTATATTGCTTTCCAAGTTATCTGACAAACATACTCGGTTATCTGACAGGCGCCGCAGCGAACCACGCAATCGTATTCCGCAGGCCATCAAGGAATGATACGTCTGGGGAATAATCAAGTATTCTTTGAGCCTTAGAAATATCTGCGTAGGAATGCCTGACATCTCCAATACGGGGTCGCTCATAAATAGGCTTTATCGACGCTCCGAGTAACCCGTTCAAAGTATCAACCAGTTGATTCAAAGTTACACGGTTTGAACACGCACAATTGAAAACATCTCCGGAAATTCCCTCCGTGCGACATGCCAAGAGATTCGCTGTAACGACATTATCGACATAGGTAAAATCTCTAGATTGCTCACCATCACCATAGATTACAGGGCTTTTCCCCGTTTTCATAAGTGTGATGAATTTCGGTATTACCGCTGAATACTGAGATGTTGGGTCCTGGTTTGGGCCGAAAACGTTAAAATACCTGAGGCATACGGTTTCGAGGCCTAGCGCGTTGGAAAACACTTTGCAATAGTATTCGCCGGAAAGTTTAGAAGCCGCATACGGTGATAAAGGTGACGGCACCATCTCCTCACGTTTAGGGAGTACTTCACTATTCCCGTATACTGAAGATGACGACGCACAAATAACCCGTTTCACCCCTGCTGAAACCGCTGCGTTGAGAATGTTCAAGGTCCCTATAACGTTTACTTCGGTGGTTGTAATAGGGTCCTGCAGTGACCTCGGGACCGAGGGCAAAGCTGCTTGGTGCAAAATATAGTCAACGCCACGAACTGCCTCAATGACAATATGATAACTTCGTACATCACCCTCTATCAACTCAACTTCGCTCTCAAGACTTTTGAGATTGTCACGCTTGCCTGTTGAGAAGTTGTCCAACACTCTCACAGTTTCACCGCACCTCACCAATTTTTCCACAATGTGCGAGCCGATGAAACCCCCTCCTCCAGTCACCAAGTATGTTGCCATTTACCTCCAGCGCTCCACGATGAATGTCTTTGATGTTTGAAGCCGGTCAATGAAAAAAACGCTGCGACCATAATTGAAAACTCAGTAGTGTCCACAACCGCTGATTCACCTGATAACGACTTATTTTCTTGTTGAATTCACCCTCGGCCAAACTGAACAGTTTGACTAATCGCTCCACCTCTTTCCATTGGAATATGCCCTGAGACTTTATACGGGGCTCGGTAAGTGAGTCATTAATGAAGTCGACCATTCCCTTGTCCGCCCAATTATGAAGAGGAATTTCAAACCCCATTTTCCTCTTTTTCAGGACTCGATCGGGAAGCACTCCTCCTAATGCTTTTTTTAAGAGATATTTCTTACTGACATAACGAACTTTCAAATGCGATGGAATGGAAGCCGCGAATTCCACCACCCTATGATCCAAAAGAGGCACTCGCACTTCTAATGAATTGGACATACTCATTCGATCCACCTTCGCCAACATATCATCTGGAAGCGACGTTTTCAGGTCGAGGTAAAGAAGTTGATCGACGAGAGATTCACCACGCATCTTGTTTAGATACTGATCGAAGAGTAAGGTCACATCTCGTTCCTGAACAGAGGAAAGGAATTCATTGCTGAGCAGGTCTTCTTTGTCCTCTGCCGAAAATAGGCTTCTCAAGAAGAGGAGAATCTCTTTCTCAGGCTTATTGAAAACACCAGCAAATCTTCTGATGCGACGAACGTGATCACCGGAAAACATAAAACTTCCCGATGCTACAAATCTTAGCAGCCAAAGCACCAGCGCAGTGAAAACCGACGGTAAACGCCGACCGTGCTCCAACAATAACAGGTATTGATAGTATGGATATCCACCAAAGAGCTCATCTCCTCCGTCACCTGAAAGAGCTGCTGTAACTTTTGATCTCGTCAACTTCGAGAGTATATACGTTGGGATCATGGAGGAATCCGCGAACGGTTCATCAACCCGCTCAAAGATCTCGTTGATAATGTCCGGATCAAAGGACATGTCGTCGAGGATGAATTCCTCATGCTGGGTATGGAAACGATTCGCAACCAGTTGAGCATCATGGCTTTCATTGAAGCGTTGGTCCCGAAAGCCAATTGAGAACGTTCTGAGCGGTTGAGGCAAGAATTGGCCCGCCATTGCAACGACAGTACTGGAATCCACTCCTCCGCTGAGAAATGCTCCTAACGGGACATCACTCACCAGATGCATTTGGATTGATTCTCTTAAAAGGTCCACCAGTTCTTCTCGGAGGTAAGACTCACTTGAATGATTGTTTCTCCTGAATTGGACATCCCAATACTGTTCCAGCCTGACTCCCTGTGCATCGCAGATAAGCAGATGGCCGGGAAGGAGCTTGCGAATACCTTTAAATATTGTCTGCGGTGCCGGTACGTACGAGAAAGATAGATAGTAGAACAATGCATCGTGATCTAGCTCGCGAGGCACAGATGGATGCTTGGTAAGCGCCTTAATTTCCGAACCGAAAACAAGGATGCTCGAATCATAGTAGTAGTGAAGCGGCTTGATTCCTATCCGATCACGTGCTAGCAAAAGCCGCATCCTTTTCATGTCCCACAGAGCAAAAGAAAACATCCCACGTAGATGAAGCACGCAGTTCTGACCATACTCCTCGTAGAGATGTACAATGACTTCAGTATCCGAGTCGGTTCGGAAAATGTGCCCTTTCTGACTAAGATTCCTGCGTAATTCCCGGAAGTTGTAAATCTCTCCATTGAAAACGACACAAATGCTCTTGTCCTCAGAGAATATGGGTTGATGACCCGTTTCAAGATCTATGATCTTAAGCCTGCGCATCGCCAAACCAACGTTTCCCTCGACATAATATCCTTCGTCATCAGGACCACGGTGCGAAAGAGCAGTGTTCATCTCCTGAAGAATCTCAACTTCTGCCTTGGTATCGGGCTCGAAGTACAACAGTCCACAAATCCCGCACATTTCGAATGCTATTGTTTTAAGTGTGTTTTTATGTAGTGCTTACGATGAAATTTCCCAGTTCTGTGGTATGGTGTTTCCTCTCAAACAGCTCAAATGCTCTGAAAATATATTCGTTTATCTTCATCGTGAATACTCCTTGACCTTAATCTCATTGAATAGTCCATAAATCCTGCAAACGGTGTATCTCAGAGATACGCGCGCTCAGTTGCCCCTCAAACAGATAACCCCGGCCTATTTGCTTGACATGGAGAGCAGGAATTTCCTCACCCCCTGAATTAACCAAATTGGGAAAAAACAAAACACCCAGAAAGCAAAGTACTTGAATTTCCTTTGATATTGAAATGAACCCTTGATGTAGTGTTTTGCCTGGGTTTTGTCATTGAGGTGAAACAAAGCCCTTCTGCCTAACCCGTAGTGGTGCTTGCCGAGCGATATTTTGCAGATATTTCTAATTTCATCATCCCCCTTCTCTGACCAGTAACCATAAATCTCTTCTACCTCTCTAAGATTAACTTCAAGGTGCCTGCTTGTATTTGCTTCATGGTATAAGTATTCTACCAAAGGTTCGTGAACAAAGTCAATAGGATACTTCTCGGCGATCTTTAGAAACAGCGCAAACTCCTCCGCTATTCGGTAATTGGGGAACCCTCCAAATTCATCCACGACGCTTTTTCTTACAATGGCAGTTGAAACAACAATGAAATAATCAGAAAGCATTTCCTTGAATACATACCCTCTACGGTAATTAAAAAATCTTGAAGCGAGAACTTTCATGCCTTCAGGATACACAAGATAGGATTCACTATATACCAAACCCAAAGTGGGATTTCTATCAAAAAGTTCTATCTGCCTTTCCAACTTTTGTGGTAGCCAAGCATCGTCCTGGTCGAGCAAGCCGATAAACTCTCCGGATGATAAGGAAACAGCCCTATTGCGAGTATATGCTAAACCATGATTTACCTGACTAAAATACTTGATGCGAGGGTCAGTGAATTTTCGCACAATTTCCTCTGTCCGATCGCTCGAACCATCGTTAATAATGACAATCTCAAAGTCAGAAAAAGTCTGATTCAGAACACTTTGAATTGTCTTTGCAATAAATTTTTCGCC
This sequence comes from Bacteroidota bacterium, assembly GCA_021825585.1. GTDB lineage: Bacteria > Bacteroidota > Ignavibacteria > Kryptoniales > JAKASW01 > JAKASW01. The sequence continues at coordinate 126,874 of JAKAGT010000013.1, forward strand.
ATTATAGCACGGAATGTTTACGCTCACCTTCGGCATACTTATCCCTGCTTAATCTCCCAGTCATATGGGATATCGTTTTCGAATGGATGCACACGAAACTCGTCCGGTTCTTGGTAATTGAACGGCTCACTGGATACGTTAATGATAATTGCCTCCTCAATTCCAATCGCCTTGAAACCGTGAAGAACTAATGGCGGAATTTGAACCAACAGCGGGTTGTGCTCACCAATGAAAAATTCGCTGATTTCTTTGTATGTTAGTGAATCCTCCCTGCTATCATATAGAACAAGCTTGATCATTCCTCTCACAACAACAAAATGATCAAACTGCTGTTTGTGGTAGTGCCACCCCTTCACGATGCCGGGAAAACCCATTGTCATGTACACTTGCCCAAATTTGATGAATATGTCGTCATCACAGCGCAACATCTCCATTAGCCTTCCGCGTTCATCTGGAATGACTTTCAAACGTTTAACTTTCACATCCTTGATCATTACTTTTCTCCTGCGTTAATGTTAGATGTCTTTCTTCAGAAAAAATTCCGTGACAGCATCAATCACCCTTTGAACATCGTTATCTGTCATATCGTAATACAATGGTAGCGTCAAGATTTCCTTCCAGACCTTATCTGTCACTGGAAGTTCACAAGTGTATTGTTTGAAAAACGGTTGGATATGATTGGCAATATAGTGAATGCCACTGCCAATGTCTCTGGATTTGAGGAAATCCATTAATTGATCCCGCTTGTCATTGAGCACACGAACAATGTAAGTGAACGGCGCTGTTTCATTAAGATTCCACGCGAGCAGTTCGAGGCCTTCTATATGCTTGAAATGTTCATTATACAATTCGACAATCTTTCTTTTCTTTTCGATGAACATATCAAGTTTCTTAAACTGTGCTAAACCAATTGCTGCGTTTATGTTGCTCATGTGGTAACGATAGCCTTGGGTAGTTACCTCATAAAACCAGCTACGCTCGTTCCTATATCTATGCCAGGTATCCTTATCAATCCCCAAAATCCTTTTGCGGCGAATTTCTTCGGCGATATTATCATCAGAGAGCACAACTGCCCCGCCCTCTCCGCAGGTAATGTTCTTAATTGGGTCAAAACTGAAACAAGTCACGTCTCCGAAACTTCCAATCTTTCTTCCTTTATACGACGAACCGAACGCATGAGCGGCGTCCTCGACAATTAGCAAACCGTGTTCTTTCCCAAGCGCTAAGAGAGCATCCATATCACAGGCGTTGCCGCAGTAGTGTACAGGCATGATCGCCTTGGTTCTTCTCGTTATTTTTCCCCTTGCATCCTCAACATCGATATTCAGCGTACTAGGGTTAATCTCACAAAATACAGGTATTGCTCTGAGCGCAGTTATCGCTTGTATGGAAGCACAGAATGTGAGTGAAGGAACAATGACCTCATCAGCTTCTTTGATACCGAAGCCATCAAGTGCAATGTGCAAAGCGGTTGTACCGGTGCTGACGGCAATGACATTCCTTGCTTCTAAGTATTCCTTTATTTCATTTTCGAACTCAAAGACAGTCGAACCAAGCCCAAGCCAACCAGTAGCAAATACTTTCTTGACCTCTTCGAGTTCTTCAATGCCTAAAGATGGCCGAGAAACAGGCAACATAAAAATTCTCCATTAAAATGTGAACGGAAAGCCTCAGAGAGAGCAATTTATCAAGAAGCCGCTTCTACCGGGATAAAGCAGGGGATCCCGCTCAAATCGAGGACAATATTGTCCGTGTTTTTTGCGCCAGATGTGCCAACCCCTTGATTCCTAATAGAAATAACGCTGCACAAATGCGTCGACCGTTTCGTTGCTAATCGGACTTACACAACGCCGTCGGTATTGTTCCGCCCAAGCTCGTGCGATATCACGGGCGCCAGTTGAAGGAGAAAGCATGCTAAGCACAGAACTTCGTAATTCGTGAGAGGTATGAATAGGACTTCCCAGTTCTGGAAACCACGCCAATGCGTTCAAGTCAAAGTCCGTCTCCCGACCTACAACCGCCACAGGAACCCCTGTCAGGAGCAGTTCCAGACCAGACGTGCCGCCTGCAACTACAGCACAAGTTGCCTCGGATACGCAGTGGACTAGCTCGTCCTCTACACGGATCATATGCTCGGGTAACGCGTGCTTGCCGAGTGTTGAGAGCCATTGTTTGTTAGACATCATAGGGTGTACCTTGAGGAGAAATCGGATACCTTCATCGTTTGGAAATGCCTCCCAGAGTTTATGTATCATCTCGGCCGCAACCAGTGGATCAATAGGCAGTATAACGAGCACGGTGTTGTTACCTGACACTGGCTGAACCGGTGTATTCATCAGATGCATGTACCGCAGCGAAGGGCCTACCCTCAATTTACCAAACGGAAAGCCCTCCTTGGATAATAGGTCAGCGGTGAAGGCAGAATTGCAGACAATCACATCTGGATGTGGTGCATACGTTGCCTCCTCTGGAGTAGTAAACATATTGAGCATTAATGGGAGGGGGGCCAAGTAATGCTGAAATCCTACCGTCATTACCTCTGGCATGTTTGTACGAAATGCTATCACCTGTGGCTTTTCGGTCACCATGTTTTCGAACGTATCTATGAATACATCGGCCTTCAAACCTATCTGCTTCCACTTCTGAATGAGCCGAACATAACGTACAAATTTGGCTGAAGCTACACTCACAGCACCCCATCTGCTGGCCCACCTAACAAGCAATGTCACATCGGTGCCTTCGAATACTTGCTTACCCCGCGGAAGCCATACCTGTTTGACGATGATCCAAGCTGCCCATAGATAGTCACCCAAGGCGTAATAATCTTCCGGGATAAGATAGCTCCCATGATGTTGCCTGAACCATTCGAACGCATCGCGGCGTGAACGGCGTAGGTTATAGAGCCATGGAATCGTGACGACATCGTATCCACGCCGACGAAGCTCTTCTGGCAATATAGTATAATATCTGTCGCGGGGTGAGTCATCTTTCCCAAAGTAGTTCTCATCCATGCACGAGTGGATCAATACACGCACTTTATTCGAAGTTAGCGGGAAGGCTGGATGTCCCTTTCTTGTCTTCCTGGCATCCCACATCTCAAGAAAACCCCTGATTAGATAGCGCGCCCAGACGAAGACCAGCGCAAGTATCCAAACCACCCAATCACGGAGGGGGAAAGACCATCCAATCCAACGTATTCGCTCCTTGAATTCTTCTTGAAGAGAAATAGTGCGCAACAGCGTCCTGCTCTCAGCAACAATCAATATGGGAGAGTTTCCATGACACCCATATGATCGTACGACTTGAAGATAACAGATATCATGGTAAAGCGAATAGCCATACGTATTGCGTTCCGCAATTTTGGAACTCCACCATGCTATCCCCCCATATTGTTTTCCAAGCATGGCTATCCAGTCGAGATAGGGTCTGCGCCATTTCATTCCAATCTCTTGCAATTGTCTCGCGTATCGTATCCGTTCGAATCCCTTGCCCAGTGACAACTCCCAGGAGCGCATTTTCAAGTAATCTCGGCCCAGAAAGAGCCATCGCACAGGCTGAATCATATTCTTCTGTGATCCGTGCACCGACAACCGTCGCATAACACGGCTAGGATTAAGGGAAGCATCAACTAAGTAAATGGGCTCCATGCCTCCGCTACGCTTTCTCGATTTCAAGGTCATCCTCCGCAGGGACAAAGAATGTCTTTACAAATTCTTCCCGAAGGCGTTCCCAATTTGCGTCCCCCTCAGGGGTGAGGCTCTCTGCTTTTTTGATCTCGGACCAGCGGGATTCCGGAAACTTCACATACATGACGAAGCACCGCCGCAACCCTTCTATCTGCGTGCGAGTGAATTGCGGCATATCAAGGATGGAATCCTTGGTGAGAGAGCGTGTGATTTTTTCTGGGGTGATATAGCCCAAACGTTCGGCCATCGCGCGCAATGGGGTGCCTTGGAACGGCGAAAAGGAGTAGCAGTTGTAGTTGTCGGCCGAGATCAGACGATTGAGTTTAAGCGTGTCCCAGGCAAGTTCGTAGGTCTCCGTTGGAAATCCTATGATGTTATTGACGCTGAACGGGACACCTATACGTTTCAGTATCTCCATATTTTCGACGATAAGTTCGTTGTTCATCCTGCGATCAAGTACCTCCCGACGGAACTTCTCATTGCCGTGCTCGATACCCATTGCCATGCGGTGGAGGCCAACCTCCTTCAATCTCCCGACACGATACTCAGTCAGGGTTTCTACACGAGTTTGGCACCAGAAGGGAATCTTTACGTCCTGGTACATTTCGCAGAACTGGTCGAACTCTCTGTCGGAATAAGCAAAGAAGGTGTCGGCCCAAAAGTAGAAGTACTCGGCCTTCCAAACATCTCGGTAGTACAGCATCTCCTGCCGCACCGCGTCGAAGGGCTTCTTGCGGAAGAAGTTCTTATCGGTCTCCTTCTTGTAGAGCACGTTCTGGGACGGAGAATTACAGAAGGCACAGGTGAAGGGACATCCGCGGTGAGTCTCCACGGGTAGCATGCGGTATATCTTCCCAGCCATAGGCCGGTAAAGTCGCGATTCTTCAAAAATGCCGATGTCCGGCAGCGGCATCTCCTCCATCTTCACCGGGTTCGTTATGGGGTTACGGACGATGCTCCCATCAGCCTTTTTGAGCCAGAGGTTGGTGACATCTTCGTAACTTCTGCCCTTCTGAATACGCTCACAGAGATCAACGATGCAGTTCTCGCCCTCGCCAACGCAAACCATGTCGATCTCGGGGTAGCTCAAGGCCAGGACTGGCGCGAATGTCGCGAACACCCCACCCAAAATGGTGCGCGGCCGGGTTTTAAGCATGCTCAGGAGCCGGATAGCAATGGAAAAGATATCCTCGGTTGCTGAGATCGCAATCAGGTCCGGGGAGAAGGACTGCACCTTCCTCTCCAAGTCCGCGAAAACGTCCGTTTCGTGAATGGTAACCTGATGCTCTGCAAAGTCAAACGGCCGGACGTTGAGATTCTTTTCCTTGACCTTATCGCTATCAAAATCACATTCTCCTGGGATTTGCCAATGTGTCGTGTCAAAGAGATCCACTTGGATACTATGCTGCTTCAGCAGCGCCGAGAGCATGGCAACCGATGGAGGCAGCATGTTCATGCCCCGCAGATTTGGGTATAGAAACAGCACCTTCATGACTTTACCTCATTTCCTTTGAGTATATATCATGTATACATTCAAGCAGTCCTTGCCCCATATCCACATAACAGTTACTGACCAGTTTGTTCCCAATCTTTGGGATAAACGAATAGGGCGTGATCGCATAGTGCGCGTTGTTGGGAACGTCAGTAAATTCGATAACCACCTCTCGGTTCAGGATGTCCCTAATCATATTAAGTAGGTCTGTTGCCCTCGTTGGATGATGGCCCGTAATAATAATGTGTTGATTTCGAAAAGCTTCTGACAGTATATCCACACTCAGCCGCGCCGCATCTCGGACGTGAATGTATTCTCTGATATCATCCTTGGACCCGCCAAATTGTATTCTCCCTTCAAGCAAACCTTGTTTGAGATAACGATACAGGCTGTTCCGCTTATCGGCCCTTGGCCCGTAAAGTGTGCCATACCTTAGCACTGTGTACTCAAGGCCGTACCGTGTTTGGTACTCCTCGACATAAAGTTCTCCAGCCTGCTTACTGCACCGGTAGAAGCCCCCCAGGTCGCTATAGACATAGATCGTACTGGCATAGACAAATCGCTTCACACTTGTCTGCACCGCCGCATCCAGGATGACGGTGGTACCCATGATATTCTTCTTAACCGTATCCAAAGGTTTTGTGGTGGCATCATCTAGATCGGCTAAGCCAGCGAAATGATAAACGTAGTCGCATCCTTTGACCGCCTTCAGCACAGAGACACCGTCCAAGACATCCCCAACTATCATCTGCTGATTTGGCCTGGTATAGGGTGACGATATTAAGTCAAAGATGGTCACCTCGTAGCCTCGCTCGCTGAGCATATCAGCTACATGACTTCCCAGAAACCCAGAACCTCCAAAAACGACCACCTTCATTGTCATTCCCAAAATCTTTGTATAAAACTTTCGCCGCAAGCGGTGGAAAACTCAACCCTTAGCTGTCATGTTTCATAACATCGTTTACACTTTTTAGGACTCTTAGCTGTGTCACAACATCGTTTACACTTTAGGGAACTTTCTTGGGGGTATTGAATCAGCTACCTGCTCGCGGAGTTTGTAATCGAT
>JAKAGT010000066.1 GCA_021825585.1 Bacteroidota bacterium
AGTTCCATGAGGTAGGCTGCTCCGCCTATCGAGTCGAGTTTGTTGGAAGAATTCAGTGCTTCCCTCACTGTAACATAGTTGATGTCCTTAGAATTCTGATCTAAGTTGAGTATTTCATTGTATATCATCCGGTGTATTTCTAAATAGAAATCCTCTGGTTTAAGAATTGACAACGCTTTGGGAAGAACTTTCTTTCCTTCCCACAGAATTATCCCAAGCGTTGCCTTTTCATCGTCAACCGAAAAAGGCGGCTTTATGAGTTTCTGCTTTGTATCCATCTTCTCAATTTCTCTATGTTAACTTTTCCGTTGTACTGAACGGGCTCGCTGACCTGCCCCCCAAAAAGTGGTCCAATGTTATATTAGTAGAAAGAGTAACAAAAGGACCAAAGGAGATACTATGGGCAAGAAGCGACACACAGTGGAATCGATCGTAGCGATGCTTCGAGAGGCTGAAGTCCAGATGGCGAAGGGACAGACGCTGGCAGAAGTGGTACGCCAATTGGGTATCAGCGATGCGACGTACTACAAGTGGCGGAGGGAGTACGGCGGCCTACATGTAGACCAGGCGAAGCGGTACAAGGAACTCGAGCAGGAGAACCAGCGGCTGCGGAAGGTGATAGCGGATCTGACCCTGGACAACTCGATACTGAAGGAAGCATCCCGGGGAAACTACTGAGCCCGGCAAAAAAGCGCCGGGCAGTGGCGATGATTATGGAGAAGATGGACGTATCGGAACGGAGGGCCTGCATGGTACTTGAGCAGCCAAGATCGACGCAGAGAACCGTTACAAGGCGGGACGGAGCCACAGAACGGCTCACAGAGCGTATGGTCAAGCTTGCTTGTGAATACGGACGATATGGCTACAGGAGAATAACGGTAATGCTAAGACAAGAAGGATGGCACGTGAACCACAAGCGAGTCGAGCGGTTATGGCGTCAGGAAGGGCTGAAAGTGCCCCAAAAGCAGCCAAAGCGAAGACGCTTGTGGTTCAACGACGGATCATGCGTCAGACTTCGGCCGGAGCACAGGAACCATGTCTGGAGCTACGATTTCGTTTCGGAGAGAACAACTGATGGAAGACCATTACGGATGCTTAACATCATCGACGAGTATACACGAGAATGTCTGGCTATCCGGGTCAGGAGAACCATCAAGGCCAACGACGTTATCGATACGCTATCGGATCTATTCATTACCCGCGGGACACCACGGTTCATCCGTTCTGACAACGGTCCGGAGTTCGTCGCAGAGCTCCTGAGGAGCTGGCTGTTCAACCTTGGCGTCACCACGGCCTTCATCGAACCCGGCAGTCCCTGGGAGAACGGTTACATCGAGTCATTCAACGGGAAGTTCAGGGATGAACTTCTCAATCGAGAAATCTTTGATACAGTTCTGGAAGCGAAGGTGGTTACCGAAGAGTGGAGGAAACAATACAACACAGTAAGACCCCACAGTTCACTCGGCTACAGGCCCCCAGCTCCAGAAGCTTTCTATCCGGTTCAGTTTGCCAATGCCTGACCGGAATACTAACTTATCGTTGGCACATCAATCGGGGGCGGGTCACTCCGGAACGGAGGGAACGAATACGGGCGAGGATCAACTGGTTCGCGTGGCTCGATGAATTCTACGGCACCCCCATCGGCGAGTCCGTCAGCCATCCGTGCCGGAAGTGCGGCAAGCCCACTTATCACATCGGCTTTATCGGCTACGGCGGGGGAGCCGGCATGGTGCACATCGTTCAGATCTATCATTGCCCCGACTGCGACGAAATACTTCACGGGGAGCACTCGAAGTAGCATGCCATGGCTCAGGTCACCGCCTGAAAATATTATCACCCCATGATACGAACGCTAGACTGCGGGTGCTTAACTTTAATCAGGAAACAGGATCAGAACACTTCAACGAACGGAAGGGACGCCATTGAAAGGCAATGAAAGCGAAAAGGTCAGTCAGAAATCGAGAATAGTAGCGGACGTCCTCGAGTATGCCGCGGTCAAACACGAAGGGAAGGCGCGGAAAAACCCGGAGTCCCGCATACCCTACATTGTTCACCCTGTCAAAGTCGCCATGATGCTTCGGGACATGGGCTTCGACGATGAAGTGGTCGCCGCGGGACTCCTGCACGACACCGTGGAGGACAGCGACGCCACCATTGAAGAGCTGGCCGACAGGTTCGGCTCGCGGGTAGCCGGGATGGTGGAGGCCGTGACGGAGCCCTCGAAGGACAGGTCATGGAAGGAAAGGCAGGAGGCGTATTTGGACAAGGTCCGGAGCGCCGGGACGGAAGTCCTCGCAATCTCGGCGTGCGACAAGATAGACAACATGCGTTCGATGCTGCAGAGTCTCAGGGCCGGCCATGACATATTCGGGAAACTCAACGCGCCGGTGGACCGGCAGCTGGCTAAATTCGACAGGCTGCTTGAAGTTTACAGAGGTCGGGTGCCCGAGGATTTGGAACTCCTCTTTGCCGGGACGCTTCAGGATCTGCGCGACGGGATCGCGGCGTTTCATGAGAAGCACAAGCCCTGACCGCCTGACGAGGCCTCTCATGAAAACTGAGGTTGCCTTTCAGCCTGTTCCCGTATGCCGGTCGTATTGCCGGTAGGGATCTATCATGTCTCTCAAAGATCCGGCTCTTGGGAACCAGGCGTTCACAGCGGAGCAGTTCAGGAACCGCTGGTCCAAGTACCGCGAGGCCCTGAGAAGGGAAGACCAGCTCATCTTTGACCGGCTCTTCCAGGCGCCGGCTGAACTCGAGCCCGACCGCTCCGCCACCTGCAACACATTCGAAACACAGGTAATCGCCATGCTTCTGGAACAGCGCCGGATCTCCAGAGAGCTCGAGGCTAAACTCGCGGCCCTGGAGCGGTCGCTCAGGGAAATTGAAATGAAATTCAGAGACTTTTCAGCAAAGCAGTCCGCCTGACAGGAATTATTAGATATACAAGTGACAATCTCTCTTGGGCTGGCACTCAAGGGGGGCTTTAAGAACCAACAGAAAACTGGGCAGGGGTATGGCTGGCTTTACGCAGGAATCGGCTGGAAACGCCTCCTTAGGGAGCGGTTTATGCTTTATTTGTCCGTTCCATAATATGGAGCGGGGATTATAATGACTCGTCTTCGCCCAAAAATTGCCATTTCGGCCGATCAGGAGGACTTCCTCCAGCTATACGAAGGTATCTTCGCTACTCATAATTACGACCACATCAGCATAGCTCCTAGCAGGCTTCCGCTCAGTACAATCCTCGATGTCAAGCCTGACCTTCTTATGATGGACCTGGTCGATGCGAGTTCTGAGAATCTTCAGTTCTACAAGGAACTCGCGATGGCGTCTCAAAGTCTGGCAATCCCATTTCTCCTGGCTACAAACAGATCTGCAATAGCGGAGACTGCTGAATTCTCAGGAATGAAAAGGCTTATGAAGAAACCGTTCGGGATAGAAGAAGTCCTTGCGGCCGTAAAGGATACGCTGGCAGACTCTCCGTGGACCGAATGAACGAACCTATGTACCTGATGTTCCTGTACCAGGAAGTTCCAGTCATGAATTCAAAGCTCGTCGGATTCAATAATCCGCCACAAGGCAACCGCATGATGAGGGGAAGAATATGGAGTTGAACGTTAAATGGTGGCAGACGCAGGAGATGTTGCCGGATCTGGAAGCGATCTGCTGTCACCTCAATGAAGCCCGCCAACCAATGAATGCAGTATTAAAATGCACTGCGCTTTTCAAGGCGCTGAACAGCCTTTGGACTGCTCATAAAAGGTCGAGGGGCTCTCCCCTCGATTCGGATTCGCAGGCCCTCACTACCCTCTTTCTTGAGGGGATTTCTGAAGATAAAATTAACACACTTTGCACGGCCGACATAACCAAACGGCTCGCCTCACTTGACGATCCAATACTGGACCACAAAATCCTCCGCTCCTCAAAAGAATATCGTCCAAATCAGCGCGTGCCCGAGAAACTCCAAAAAGAAGCCGCTAGTGAATACAATAAGTTCATGCGGACTTATAATCGCTGGGATAGGGATCCAACCCCGGAAAATACGACAAGTCTCATGAAGAAGTTGGGGCAGATTCTTTACATAGTAAGATCGAATATCGCACACGGAGAGAAGACTCCCCACGGCCCCGATCTGGCCAAAGCAGACCGTGACAGGACTGTGTCGGAGCTCTGCATACCCGTCATCGAACGTTTCTTTGACTTGTTTTTTGATTCCCCTTCCAACCTGCTTGTCGTCTATGGAACGCTCGCTCCCGGAGAATCTAACGATTTCCTGCTTTCACAATTTAAAGGGGACTGGTTCCGTGGCCGTCTCCGTGGCAGCTTGAAGACGCAAGATAATCTCCTCGTATTCCAATGGGGATCAAAGCCAAACACCATTGAGGTTCAACTGTTCAGGTCCCTCGAATTGTCCGACTGTTGGAAAATTATCGACGATTTTGAAGGAAGCGCCTACAGGAGAATTCTGGTTCCTGTCGAGATTACTGACCGCGGCCGCATAGTTGTCGCCAACATTTATGCTGATTCATTCGAGTGACATGTATCTCTCTTCACGACTACCGCCGACCAGTCCCGTGGGTGTAACCATCATCTTCGCTCCCAAGTCATCTTAAGGTGCATCTTGCCGAATTCTATTTACACCCATATAACATCTCTACCCAATTAAATATCAGGGAAGGATACCGCATGAATCACGAATTGACCACCAACGCCATCATTGAGCTATATCTCGCTATCCGCGATCGAAATATTGGAAGCTCTGCGTCCGATTGGGGAGGGGCACATGTAGTGATAAGTGGTGCACCGCCTCCGGATTCGTCGCCCGATGAATTCTACTCGCCCCACAGGTACGTCGTAACTGAGTACTCGCGTCAACTCAGTTGGCTCTTCGAGCGACTCGCTAAGATCTTCTCGGAGCTTCCGGATTCCGCTGCTAGAATAGAATTTTACGGACGCCTCGCTAACTCCGCCAATCTTTATATCCACACTCATGTACACCCGAAGGTTGAAGAACTTCTCCTTTCGGTTCTTTACCAAGCATACTCTGCGGACCGTGAAATTGAAGCCGGCACTTTCGGCACTCTACCCCTTGCTTCCGGCAGCGCAATTCTAGCGGACAAAGCTGGTAATGGTAACTCTGGGGAGAACATTGGCTTCGATCGCATCAACGAGTTCTTCTCGCAACTGGCTAAAACACCGAGGGCATAATTCGCCATATGCCACTCTGCTCATTGGATAGCCCATTTCTATAGGACATGCAAAAACGTGTCTCATGTCGCATCCCCAGCGAATTCACCCCAATCAAGAATTATCATTGGATGATTTTAAAGGGAAACCTCGCTTTCTCGATATTGTCGGGCAATGGTGCTCATCCAAGCCCGAACGGCATCTCGAAGTTGATCGCTCACGTATGGAGCCTTGACCGGGTTGAGCGCTGTTTGACTTTAACCAAACAGAAAGGAGCTGCAAAATGAGGTACTTCAGAAAGTCTGCCGCGTTTATCACCTTGACTGCGGCGGTCCTATTTCTCTTCAACGGTTGTGCCACGCTATTCAAAGGTTCGACCGAGGCCGTCCAGTATGGTTCTGACCCCGCCGGCGCTAAAGTCTACGTCAACGGACAGTATATGGGGATTACTCCGTTTCAAATCAAAATGAAGTCCAATGAGACTTATACGATTGAGTTTAGGAAGGACGGATACCAGGATCGCACTGTCGTCCTGAACAATTCGGTCGGAGCTGGCTGGATAATTCTTGACGTGCTCGGCGGGATGATCCCCGTTGTCATAGACGCGGCCACGGGAAATTGGTACAGTTTGGACCAGTCGAACGTCAATGCTGTTCTCGAGGCGCAGAATCCTCAACAGCATTCGAATTAGACCGGTATGAGATCATCTAATATTGGTCCTGCGGCAAACCCGCAGCGGGCCAAGGTCATAGTTCCACATCGAGAGAAGTGAAGGAGCTTGTCAACGACAAACTCCAGGCTGGTTACTACCACTTTACGTGGGACGCAACCCGGTTTGCGAGCGGGGTCTACTTCTACCGGATCGAGGCACAGTCGCTAAGCGTAGATAAGAAGAGCTTCGTCGAAGTGAAGAAGTTACTCTTGTTGAAGTAGCTTGGGTTATGGACTTGATCACAGCAAATCTGCTCAGACGAGAATCTTACTATCCGGTTCAGTTTGCCAATGCCTGACCGAAACACTAACTTATCGTTGGTACATCAAATTTGGGGAGGGTCACGTATCACGACATGAAAGCAACGGCCTATCTTCGCTCGTTAGTTCTTCCCCTTTTGTTTCTGGGTGTTCTGACCAGTCCGTCATATTCAGTCGCCAGACAGGAAAAGAAAACGACACCGGTTCTTCAGGCGCTCAAACTCCAATCAGTCCGTGACGTACCCCTCCCCGGCGGGACTTCTCGCTTCGACTATCAGACAATCGATCAGAGCCGCAGGAGATTATTTATCTCTCATATGGGTGCGAACCTCATGCTTGTTTATGACCTCGACTCGAACAAGGCCGTCGGAAGCGTGACGGACATTCCAAGACCCACCGGGATCCTTGCAGTATCCGAACTGAACAGGGTTTACGTTTCTGCCAGCGCTGCGAATAAAGTCTACGTAGTCGATGAAACGTCCTTGAAGACAATAGCGACCATACCGACGGGCTCCTTCCCCGACGGCATCGCATACGATCCGGGAGCGAAAAGAATCTTCGTTTCATGCGAGTTCGGAAGCGTCGTCACTGTTTTCGATGCGCTGAATGACAAAGTGATCACGAACATGCATATCGGGGGACATGTCGGGAACACGCACTACGATCCGATCTCGAAAAAGATCTTTTCAACGGTTCAGAGTCTGGGAGAAATTGTGGAAATCAATCCTAAAACTCTGAGCATCGTTGCCCGCTATCACCTGAAAGGATGTGAAGGTCCGCATGGCTTCTATATCATCGAAAACCCGCATTATGCTTTCATTACAGGAGAGGACAACGCGACCTACGTCGTTTTCGACATGTCATCGAAACAAATTATAGCACGCGGCAAAGTCGGCGATGCGCCAGATGTCCTCGCATATGACAGAGGTTATCACCGGCTCTATGTGGGTTCAGAAAGCGGAGTGGTCTCCGGGTTTTCCATAGAGCATGGGTCGATAAGAGAGATAGGAAGCAGGTTCCTCGCGAAGCATGCCCACTCGGTGAGTGTGGACCAAAAGACGCACCAGGTTTATCTGCCTCTCCAGGATGTGGGAGGAAGGGCGGTGCTGCGGATATTGAAAGAATACTAAACGAAGGCCTCTCGGATAGAATCAGCAAGAGTTGTGGTGCCGCTCTTTAGTCAGTGTGACCTGATTCAGCTTCGGCTCGAGACAGGAGCCAATCTCCTACCTGGACTCGCCGGCCAACTTTAACGCGTTCCGCTTCTTTCCGCGACCCCGGTGATTTGGAATGACCTCTTATTAAGTCCTTTCGCCCAGTTTGAGGACGGCGTCACGATCAAAACTGGCACAAGACCTTCACATATCTGTCATGAAAGAAGGATACCTTACTTTTGACGCGT
>JAKAGT010000067.1 GCA_021825585.1 Bacteroidota bacterium
AATGACCATGGCGGCGGCGCTCGGCCTCCTTACTGCCGCCGTCGTGGTCACATTTTCGAGGGACATCGCAGGATTCTTCGCCGTGGATAAACGCGTGGCTTATCTCGCAGGACAGTATCTATTCTATCGGTTTCTCGGCGTGCCGTTTTTCCTGATCTCCGTGGCCTACAGAGGATTCTTTTTCGGCATAGGAAAGACAAAAGTCTTCATGTTTGCAGGGATATTATCGAACGCCATGAACATGATTCTGGACTATACACTGATATTCGGCGCCTTCGGGATCCACGGAATGGGGCTGGCAGGTGCCGGACTGGGGACATCCATCGCCGCCGGGATCGAAACATCTGTTTACTTGATCGTGAGCACATCTAAAGGGTACCGCGACAAGTTTGAAATATTCAAGCATTTTAAATTCAACAGAAATATCGGGAAATCATTAGTGAAAATGTCGCTTCCGGTTTCCTTCGAAAGTGTTTTCACTCTGAGCGGACTTCTAATCTACGTTTCAATCATAGGCCTGCTAGGGACATTGCAACAGGCGGCAAGCCAGGCGGTGCTCTCGGCACTCCTACTGTCTTACCTTCCCGCGATGGGGTTCGGTGTCGCAGCCCAGAGTTTAGTAGGCCGTAAACTTGGAGAGAAAGATATCCAGTGTGCAAGGCGCTGGGGATTCGATACAAGCCGGATAGCCACTTCTTATACTCTCGTTCTCGGCATAATATTCATTTCCGCTCCACAATTTGTCCTCTCGATGTTGACAGCTAACGCTGACATCATCAGGGTTGCGGTTCCCTTATTACGGATCGCCGGGTTTGCGCAGATATCCTTCGGGATCGGATTTGTCCTGGCTAACGGATTGCAGGCGGCTGGAGAATCGTTCTTTGTGATGGTTGCCGATGTCACGATAAACTGGTTCGTATTCGTGCCGCTCGGTTATTTATTCGGGATGGTATTGAAGCTCGGGGTAACAGGCGTGTGGGCTGCGATGCCGTTTTACACGAGCCTTTATGCACTTGTCATTTTCTTAAAATTCAAAGACGGCAAATGGAAGAAGATACCTTCCAAGAATGCGGTGTCATCTGCAAATCAGGCAAACAGCTCTTCGAGGAATCTGCAGTTGGATCTTGCCTGGAGCCTCAATGAAGCTCCAGACGGGATTCACGCTGAAAGTTACGGAGTATCGAAATGAATGTCTTGCTGATTTCTCCATATCGAGGCGCGCTATTAGAACTGGCCGGCGTTGAGATGCAGCCTCTCGGGGTATCATACATCGCCGCCTCTCTCAAGAAGGCCGGTCATGACGTGCAAATTCAGTTGTTGGAGGATCAGACCGCGCTTCCGGACTTTGCAGGCGTGGATGTCGTGGGAATTTCGTGCAATACCATCCAATTCAATCCCGGTCTGAAAGTCGCCAGACTGGCGAAGGAACTTGGCAAAATTGTAATCATGGGCGGGCCGCACCCGACGAGCAGTCCAGAGGAGGCTCTATCAAGCGGCTATGTGGATTACGTGGTGCGCGCGGAAGGTGAAGAGGCTTCTGTCGAGCTGCTTGAGGGATTATCCGAAGGATCCCGTTCGGGAACGTTCGGGAAAAGATTCGACCCGAGAAAAGTCCTCGGCATATCCTGGGTCGATAAAGCATCGGGCAGAATCGTTCATAATCCCAACCGGCCTTTCATACAAAACCTCGACAAACTTCCCTTCCCTGTTCGAGATGTCGAGTGGAGATACGGCAATAACGGCAAGATGAAATCCAGGAAGAAACAGGACTTCCCACTGATTACAACCCGGGGATGTCCATACGGCTGCAAGTTCTGCGATGTACATATACTTGCCGGAAGGCGTTTCCGCGCCCGGTCGGTCGACAATACAGTCAGAGAGATCGAGGAGCTGGTGACAAAATACGGCGCGGAAAGAATATTGATCGTCGATGACATAATAAACTTCGATAACGAACGGCTCATCAATTTGTTCGATACGCTGATCAGACGGGACCTCGAATTCGTTCGCTGGGTTATGGGAAGAGGCGACCATCTGATAAAGGAACCGGAGACGGCTGAGGTAATGGCGGCGGCCGGAGTGGAGCAGATGTTTCTCGGAATAGAGAGTCCAAACGAACGAATCATCAAGGCGTACAAGAAAGGAGGCAAGGCTTCCTTCGATACTTCCCTCAAAGCCGTTGAGCTGCTGAAAGAGAACGGGATAGAGACGTGGGGAGCATTCATTCTGGGAGAGCCCTCAGAAACTATGGAAGATGTCAATAGGACCATTGAGTTTGCGAAGATGATCAATCCCGGTACGGCACAGTTTACGGTTTTGACTCCATATCCGGGTACGGATCTGTGGAAGGAAGTCGAGCCCAAACTGATAACGCGGAATTGGGAACTGTACGACACGATGCATTCCGTTTTTAAGCCCGACTTTCTCGAGCCAAAGGAATTGGAACACGCGGTCTTAAGAGCCTATACGAGCTTCTATACACAGCCGAAAAGGATATTGCGTGACATTTTCAAAAGAGACCATCACGGGAGAGTAGATATCAATGACGTGTTTAAAATATTGAAAGGATTGAGAGTTGTTTTCGGAAACCATTAAACACACCATGACAAAAGCGCTTGAAAACAATTAATGACAAAAGGAATTGACACAAAGATTGTTTCTCGCTTTTATCGCTTCTTTGTGATACGAATAGGAAGCAGAATGCCGAAGGCATGATATGATTGTAGAAATGAAACACAAACCCCGTTCAGAATCCCGAAGGGATGACATAATATCACCCCTTCACGGTTCAATTCTTTTGCCTTTTGTTTATCTACAATCATCGCACCCCTTCGGGGTTCATACCGAATTAGATCATTTCGCCTTTTCCTTTATCTACCGGTGGTACCGAGAGTTGAATCTGGAAATCGTTAAATGTGGCATGGAGGCAGAGGAGAATGAGCAGGACGACACATTGATAGAAATCGAACCGCCTTTGAGATGAACCAAAAGCTAAGGACAAGCATTTATATCCTTCTTGATATATGTTTGCCGTGGGCTCTTCTTATGACTCTTTTAACCGGGCTCGGCTTAATTTTCTGACAGATGGACAACGTTTTTGTAGAAATAGGGTCAACTGCCGATACCTTCTTCACGGAGGTTGGACGGGCCGGGATAATGGCATTCAAGGCATTCGCCGCAATGAGGAAAGTACGGAGTTATACGACACAGATCGTAGAGCAGTTCATCCACATCGGCAGAAAGTCGCTACCTCTCATCTTCGTTACTTCCACATTTGTCGGACTCGCCATCGGGGTACAGGTAGGATTTCAGATGACCGGATTCACCCCGCACTGGATGGCGGGAGGTATGATCCTGAGGACAATTCTCATCGATTTGGGGCCAATCACTATAGGTCTGGTATTATCGGGAAGAATTTCTGCCGGCGTGGCCGCAGAGCTTGGAACCATGAAAGTCACCGAGCAAGTAGAAGCCTTGCGCAGTTTCGGGATAGACCCGATAGATTATTTGATCATGCCTCGATTAGTCGCGGCAATGTTTGCAGTACCCGCGCTCCTTGTGTATTCCAATTTCACGGCGATGATTGCAAGTTATTTCTCGTGTCACATGACCATAAATCTTACCTGGAACGAGTTCGTGCAGGGAATGCGGTATTCTTTCTATGCAGGTGACCTGGATACCAGCCTCATCAAGGGCTTCGTGTTTGGAATAGTCATCGTACTCTCTGGATCATTTTTCGGACTGAACTCACAGCGCGGCGCCAAGGGAGTCGGTACCGCTGCGACTCAAGCTGTCGTCTGGGCGTCAGTATCGGTTTTCATTCTCGATTATCTCATATCAGCAATATTGTTTTATATATGATAGAAATTCAGAATCTACATAAGTCATTCGGACCAACAAAAGTGCTGACCGGAGCGGCCCTAACCCTGGAAGACGGCGAGATCCTGACTGTGATCGGCAAGAGCGGCGTCGGGAAATCCGTTCTCATCAAATCAATAATCGGACTTATTGAGCCTGACTCGGGACGGATCATAATTGACGGTTTTGATGTGACGAATTTCTCCGAGAGTCGTTTCAACGAAGATATCCGGCCGTCCATCAGTTTCGTGTTTCAGGGTGGAGCATTGTGGGATTCGATGACCGTTGGTGCGAACATCGATTTAGCATTGAAGATCCAAAAAGGTCTGGACGAAAGGGAGAGAAAGGTAAGGATCGAGGAAAGCCTCCGCTTGGTTGACTTGGGTGGAGTTGAGAACATCTATCCAGAAGAGCTCAGCGGGGGAATGTTGAAGAGGGCCTCGATTGCCCGCGCAATAGCGACAAGGCCCAAGTATCTCCTCTACGACGAGCCGACAACCGGGCTCGATCCGATCCTTTCGAACGTCATTGACGAATTGATTTTAAGACTGAACGGCGAGCTGGGGATAACTTCGCTCATTATCAGTCACGACATCTCAGGCACGGAGAAAATTTCCAACCGCGTTGCGCTTCTCCACGACGGCAAAATAGTATTGACATGCGATACGAAGGACATGTGGTACCAGGACAACGATATTTTCAATGAGTTCATAAATGGGAAGGTGGTTTACAGTGAAGGTTAAGCGAAACGAGTTTATGATCGGACTTTCCCTGTCCATCGCAGCTGCCATTGTCATTTTCACGATTCTGTGGCTTGGGAAGTCCAACTTCTTCATGAAGGGCGTGCAGATAAACCTGATGGTGCAGGATGCAAATGGGATCACTTCCGGCAACGAGGTGTTTTATCGCGGATTGAAGGTTGGGAACATCACAGATGCTTCGATCACAAGGAACGGAGTTCTTCTCAAACTGAAGATTGAAGATGTGGATAAGATACCGATTGACTCGAGGTTCGAGATCGGGGATTTCAGCCTGATCAGCGGGAAGGCGATCGAGATAACTCCAGGCACGTCGACCACTTTCCTTGCCCCGAACGATACTGCAATCGGCGTCTCCGGATACGGCATGAACCAGGCGGTTGCAGGGCTGCAGTCGCTCGAGACGCAGATATCCAGAGTCCTGTCAAACGTGGATACGCTGACAGGCCACGGCACTCAGCGCAGGCTCGATTTGGTGCTCACAAACATGAACCGGACGATTTTGGCGCTGAATGCGCAGGTCAATGGAAACTTGCGACAGACGCTCACAAACGTCAATCAAATCACATCTGACAACAAGGAGAGCATAAATTCGCTGGTCACTTCTCTATCTGACAATTCCAGAAAGCTCTCTGCATTTCTTGAAAACTCCTCGGAGACAGCACAACAGTTGGATTCCCTCCTGGCAAATCTAAATGCCGGCAGGGGCACGGCCGGAAATATCGTCAGAAGCGATTCGTTGTATAAAAGCCTGAATAACACCGTCTCTTCCATCGACTCACTCGTCAACGACATTAAAACGCATCCTAATAAATACATACACGTGAGTGTGTTTTAATCGTTATGACACCACTAAGACACGAAGACACCAAGAAATGTACTGTTTCATGTTTCTTCGTGCCTTTGTGCTTTCGTGGTAAATGACATTGAAAAGGATAACTACATACGTCAGCCCCACTCGGGTCCATCGGCTTATCGGAGAGCTTGGGCTGTCCGGCATTAAAGAGATCAAGGTGGTTGCGTATTTCAAGCCGCTGTCGGAAGTATCCAGAATCGAGCTGCTTTGTGAAGATAGCGTCGTGGATAGAGTAGTCCGTGTAATCCATGAGGTCGGGACAACCGGTGAGCCTCCGGATCATTTGGTTTTCGTGAGTGATTATATACCGCGGCCCGCGAATCGGTCAGTTATCGGGAGAAGGATGGGGCAGTTGGATGAGTGACACATACTTAAGCGGAATCCAGGGAAAGGAAGCGTATTAAAATGGATGAAGACTTTTTGGCCGAACTCAGGAACGAGATTCTCTTCCGGGTTCATGAAGTCCTGAACGATCGCTACGGAGAATCCGTACCGACACCGTTGTGGGACAGTAATGCAAAGAAAGAGGAGACCTTCGAAGCGATAAAAAGACTTGAGCCGTTCAAGTCAGATGACAATCTAATACATCTGCTTGAAGCGCTTCGAAAAACATTCACCGGAGACTACGGGCACTGTCTTTCGTGCGGAGAGCGGATCGAATTGCCAAAGCTTCTGAAGAATCCACTCGCTAAGTTCTGTGAAAATTGTGAGACGGTTCTAAGCACGAAATATTACACGCAGAAGCCCGACAACGAACGCGTTCAGGAAAGTCAGGCAAGCCAGGCAGGAGAGTTATTCGACCAGAAGAATCCATCGGCACACCTGCGAAATTAAATAGGATGAATTCATCAATGACCAAGCGTGCTTTGCAGTGTAGTCTATGGGCTATCTTCTCATGCGGCACAATTGGGCTAAAGGATTCGGGAGAACAAACGTGTCTGATGTAACAAAAGTCTATAATCCATTAAGCGCATTTATGCCGCTCGAAATCGAGGGGTTTGATTCTCTTGCCGAACTGGCACTTGACCTGCGCTGGTCGTGGAATCATTCCGCCGACGAATTGTGGCGACAACTCGATCCGAATCTTTGGGAACACACCCACAATCCATGGATCGTGCTCAAGATGGTGTCGCGGGATCGCATCGTCCAGATGATGAATACACGCTCTTTCAGGAACAAACTCGATGATCTCCTCCGCGCAAAGCGGGAATCGGCGGAATCGGCTACTTGGTTCAGCCGCAATCATTCCGGGAGTTCGCTCAAGCTGGCGGCGTACTTCAGCATGGAATTCATGTTGAGCGAGGCGCTTCCGATTTACTCTGGAGGTCTTGGAAATGTGGCGGGCGACCAACTCAAAGCGGCAAGCGATCTAGGCGTGCCGGTAGTGGGCGTGGGCTTGCTTTATCAGCAAGGCTACTTTCGGCAGGTGATAGACAGAAGCGGTACGATCGCACGAATGCGGGAGAGCACGGCAAGATTGACTCCGCAGTTTTCAGCTACGCGAACGGTTCAGGAATATCTTGAGGATTATTATCTTCCCAGTGCAACCGGTTACGCGAAGCGCGCCGTCGACAAGGGCGCACTCGCGTTGGAAATCGCGAACTGGAAGAAGTCCCTGTCGGATCAATGGAACCATCTCCGTTTTGGTGAGCTGAAAGTCGAGACCGTGAATGACGAGCATGTGTTTGAAGTGGAGGTTTACTTCAGCGGGATCAATCCTGACCACGTGAGCGTGGAACTCTATGCCGATGGCGTGAACGGTGGAGAACCATCGATACGAAGGATGATCAAGAGGAGGCGTTTGTCCGGCGTTGAGAATGGAAATTTATACAAGGGCACGGCTCCGGCAGACCGCCCACCGAAGGATTACACTGCAAGGCTCGTCCCGTTTCACGAGGGAGTTTCCGTTCCACTCGAGGCGCCGAAAATATTGTGGCAAAGATAGGATCGCACAGTCTCTACTAAACCGGGTGCGGATGAGGTCCTCGAATAGAAAGGG
>JAKAGT010000068.1 GCA_021825585.1 Bacteroidota bacterium
TTTATTGGGGACGAGGGGATCTGGTCCCCGACCGAACACGCCGCCTGATCGCTGACAAGATGTCCATGGGAGGGAGAAAAATCAAGAATCAGAATTCAGCTCCCGGTTGGAATTCCCTCCCTTACAAGCGCGGAGCGGTCAACAAACGGTGCCAGATTATATCGCTAAGTTGATACCGATCTTGAGATTCGGCAGAATCAACAGCGGACTGCCTTCTGCGGTTGTGGCGGTCACGCCCAATGACCAGATGAAGTTCATCCCTCTTTCATAGCTCTCGTGGCCTATATTTATGTCCAGAGCTCCTCCTCTTATCAAAGCTTTTGAGCCGGAGTATTGATTACCGGCCACGTAGAAAGCCGCTAATTCATAATTGATATTGTTGATGGCTGTCGTACCAATCCTCTGTGAAATCCTTGTCCCAACTCCGACACCAGGGGGAGGGGTTATATAGCTTCGGCCAGACAACCAGTACACTCCCCACTTGACCCCCACGGCCCATTCAGGATTCACCTGAAATCCAACACCTAGTGCCAAAGGTTCGATCACTCCGATAGAGAAATATGTGTAACATGATTTCGGGTTGGATTCAAACGTTCCTGTTGATCCGAGTGGGGCCGAGTCCAGACGAGAGAGAGGATCCCCTCCTCTGGAAGTTGGCTCTTGAGCAGAGATGGATCCGGCTAGCGCGAGTGAAACGAAGACAGCTAATTTGATCCTTTTCAAGTACCTTCAGTTGCAAATTATTATTGGGACCAATTTTGAGACTCGGCAGAATCAACTTGTCCCATGCGAGGAGAGGTTGCATACCCGCTCTCCAGAATCCTAGAAAAGTTATGGCCAGTTGGGATGAAATTCAAACATACTCGACAGCACCAGGAAGTTTATTCGGGATTCAAGTCGAACCCGATGACTTAATGGCACGAGCAAAGTCCCTTCCCGACGAGGTCGGGCTAACAGACATCTATTTCACTGCCCGACTCCTTCTTGAACAGTCATAGCCTCGCCATGCTTCTATGCCTCCAGATACAATTGTCTATCCAGTGTCCTGTACTGTATCGCCTCCGCTATATGTTCGGGCATGATGTCGGCTGTACCACCAAGGTCTGCGATTGTCCTCGCTACTTTCAGTATCCTGTCGTATGCTCTTGCGCTCAATCCAAGTTTCGTTATAGCCTGCTTGAGTAAATCCTCTCCGCCTGCATCGGGCTGACAGAACTCTCTTATCTCTTTGCTCTGCATGTCTGCATTCTTGAAGAGTCCCTTTCTCCCCTTGAATCTTTCTCTCTGAATCTCACGCGCCTTCTTCACCCGCATTCTAACTGCAGATGATGCCTCACCGGATTTCTTGCTGGAAAGCTCAGCATATTTCACCGCAGGCACTTCAACATGTATGTCTATCCTGTCCAGAAGCGGTCCGCTGATCTTGGACATGTATCTTTGTATCTGCATCTGGTTGCAGCTGCACGAAGCGTTCGGATTGCCGTAGTTTCCACAGGGACATGGTTGCGTTGCCATTCTGCCATATCGAAAAAACGACAAAAAAGCCGGTTTCGAAGGCGTACCCCAAGGAACTCGTCACTATTGGAGACCATGTTCGGAAACGGCGCTTGGATCTGAAACTGACTCAGAAGAAGATTGCGGCGGCCCTTGGCGTTGACGAGTGCACCGTTTGGAATTGGGAGAATAACCGGACGTCGCCGTTACCTTCACTCATGCCCAAGCTGGCCGAGTTCCTAGATTGCCCGCAAAGGTCGGACCGGCACTGATCCGATTTTCACCTGGACTTTGCTGACCCATGGTTCGTCCGACCAGCTATGTGTTGTGACAAGAAGAGTCCCGCCTTTCGACGGGACTCTAAGCCCTGAGTCACAGAAGGATCACTTCAGAAGCAAAAGCTTTCTTGCGAATACGTGATCACCGGCCACGAGCCTATAGAAGTAGACTCCACTCGCAAGACGTGAACCGTCCAGCGTAACTTCGTGGTAACCTGCAGTTTCGTCGCCGTCAACAAGGGTTGCTACGCTGCGTCCGAGCATATCGAACACCATGAGTGTTACCCGGCTATCTGCGGGGAGAGCGTATCTGATGACCGTTGCAGGGTTGAACGGATTGGGAAAGTTTTGGAATAATGCGAAGTCTACCGGGATTAGGGTTGCTTGTTTTGCCAAGCTGACCTGCATTGATTTCGGAAGTAAACTATCACCACCACCGCTGTATACCTTTCCGAGATACAGCCTGCATCCGGTGGTATCCGGGATATCGAACCTAAGGTAAATTTTGCTCGCGGCCAGCATTTTCATGTCCACACTTCCGCTGTCTGCCAGAATGGTGGCGTTAGAATCAGACCCTGAGAGTATCTGCCATTTGGCAATCTCCTTTCCTGAAGAAGCATCGTACGCTCCCATGTTCAAAGCAAAGTGCTTCGCTGCATCGGGAGTCACATTCCTCAGCCGGTACGTGATTTTATAGCCGGCCACGGAACCTGCACCAAGTCCAATATCATCAGTTCTGAGATCTCTCAAAACCTGCAAATCAGATAGTAATGCAACTGTGTCGGGCAGACTCTGAAAATATATACTTTGCTCCGAGGCGCCGGATTGCATCGATAGCGAATGAAGGTCCACTATCACATCTCCGCTGTCATAATGAGCGATAACACGCTCAGTGGGTTGAAAACCAATGCTGAAAGAAGATGAATTCGATCCGCGGTCAGGGCCTTGAGGTGAATCAGCCTCGCCTGCCTTACTGAGCAGCAAAGGGTTTGTTGCCGGTGACGATCCGGAAATTGACTCGGTGGTAAGGTAGACTCCAAACAGAGAGGACGATCCTGTAGTATATGTGAGTTTCCCGGTGCCCGGAGCGTTTCCGAGGCTTAAAGATGGATATTCTCCGCTCCCGATTGATGGTTTGAACCACGACCAGCTTCCGCTAGTGTATTCGGACTTGTAAATGTTTGAAGAGGTTCCATAATCATCCTGGAATGCGATGCTGAGGTTGTTGGTCCCAGAGTATGTCGCAAGGCTGGGACTGACTTACGGATCCGTAGCTTCGAAATAAGTGAAACTACCCCAGCCTCCCGACCCGCGTTGCCTTACCACTGCATCTCGCAGCTCCAAGGGTTCGCCATCATAAACATCGTATGCGACACTTATGACACTCCCGGATCCCGACACGCCGTCGGCGGTAATTACAGGATGTTGATGGTCTGTCATACCGTCGCCGCTGGAGACATTCTCAGCAGTTCCCAATACTGGGCTGTTCTCACCCTGGACTGAGATTGATTTGTAGTAGACAGCGTCGCCGTCCTTGTACGCGAGATAGAACAATGCGCTCAGGTTGTTGGCGTAATCCCTGGTAAGAGACGGCGCAACCGCGTTAGACGATGTCGATAAGGAGATAGTATTTCCCCATGTTGCTGTTGCAACGTTGAATATCTTTAGTTGAAGGCCGGCGTCATCCCAGACACACACGTAAAAGTCTCCGCCGCTATTGTTGTTAGCTTTGTTGCTGTACGCGGCGGCAACCACTGGAGTCATATCAGGAGGGGCCGGGAATGTAGCAATCTCATCAATCCTGAAAGGAGAGTTCCAGACTCCCGATGAATCCTTAACCCTCAGCATCGCATCCTTCACGCCGTCTGAGCTGTTGCCCTTCTGGTACACAATAATGACGTCATCATGCCTATCCACTGCAATAGAGGGTGAATGATTATCACCGCTGCCATCGCTTACCAACCTTTCGTCGCCCCAGTTCGTCCCGTCTGTGGAGCTCGTATACCATATGTCTCCCGCGGACTCATAAACAAGATGGTAAGTCCCGCTCGAGCCTCTCACAATTTTCCGCTGTGCATTGTCTCCGGTGGCGGTGTTCACACTCGAACGAAGATGGGTCTTAAATAACGCCGATAGCGTGATGTTATCCGTAGGAGTAAGTGTTCGTGGATTGGATGTGTTTCCGTCGCTCCAGCTCACAAACCCCCAACCACTCGCCGCGACTGCCTGAATTGTTGAAGAGTTTCCTTGAAGAACTGTGCCGGAGCTTGTTTGAACCCCGTTCATCTCGTAGTATGCCCCGCTTCCTCCCGCCTCAACATACGTGGGTGGAGAAAATGTCACATCGAACAGTTTCTTGAAGTTCGCTGTGTATGCGTCGTTGGTGGTTACGTTAAAAGTGTACGAAAACTGTGGCCGTGCGGCAACTTCATTGCCGCTCAGGCTATCGTGCCAGTCCTGGTAAATACGGACGTAGTATTTGCCATTTGAATCTAGGATGTTCTGACTGTCCAGAGCTGTTATCGTGTGGTTGATTCCGGATTGCCACCGAAATGCCGCTCCCGTTCCTATATTGTTGTACTGTGCGCCATCCACTTTGACACTTCCACCTGAAAACGAGTTCCTTATGGTTACTATTGTCGGGGGTACTTTGTATTTGACAGTGACCGAAATGTAGCCTATATCCGCGTAGGTATAGTTTTGATTTTCAACCGAACTTCGCACCCCGATGTTGAAGTACCCGCTGGATTTGTAGGAAGAAACAAGAGCGTTCGTCAGCTCAGCAGAGGAAGAACTATCCCATTGCGCTGAATAAGGAACCTTAAAATAAGTCCTGCCTTTTCCTATGTCGGTGAAGTTTCCTGAGTAATTGAAATTAAAACTTTCAGAAGGGCTCACAGAATCGACTATGACAGAATCGTAATTATTAAACGCATTAGATATGGATAGTTTTACTGACACCGAAACTATAGAGTCGACTGGAATCCCAGAGTGACCGAGATTGAAACTGTAACATGTCCTGTACAGATCGTAATAGGGCTGACCTTCGCCAGGGAGCCCGAGCTGCTTATCGTCTCGACCGACAGTATGATCAGTCAAAGGAAAATATTGATAATAATTGTTTGTATCGCGATACGAGACGATCTGCACTGTGGTCCAAGGTGTGAGCACTTGCGTACTGTAATATGGTTGTGCTTCCGCTATCTGGCTAGGGATAATACCCCCAAGTGCGGCCAGAAACAGGGATAGACGAACTTTCAAGAGGTGCTTAGACATAACTACGTTCTCCTTTCGAAAAGGTGGTTATGCGCGCTGTGTTGACCAATTCGCCAAAAAGAAATACGAAGAATCCCCCTCAACTCGTTCCTTCGATTTCTCACTTCATTTTGCAATCCTCCTTTCTTTAACTTAGTTTCAACTTTCTACTCGCCGTGGAATACATAGGTCTTGAAACCGTCGTTACCTACGATGAAAACTTGTTTCCCGTTTGTCCAGACTCCGTAGAGCGTCGTGCTCACGTACGGGATGGTGACAGATTCCCAGTCGGAGCCGTTGAAATAATAAATTGTACCATAGCCCCCAAGCGCGTAGAGATTATCAACGTCGTCTCCGCCGACGATCCAAACCCCTGAAGCTTGAAATATGTTGGCCCACGAGTTATCCTCCCTGCGAAACACGACATTATTGCCGGAGGAGAAGGCAACCCCTTTTACCGAAAATAACTTTACGCCAAATCTTACAGGTGCTAAGGGGGAATAAGCTGTCTGGACGATGGAGTCCTTGACACTCCATGAAATTCCATCAAAGTGATAGAGAAAATATGCATTTGTATCAGCCGGTTGAACGACGTCATTTCTGTAACCGACCATGTAAGCGTCATCGGTACTGACACCTATGACGCTAATAAATCGAACTCCCTGCGGTGGTATTGGCACAGGTGCTTTATGCCAGCTTATGCCGTCAAAGTGAAAAACCGTGTTTGCGCCGGTTGCCCAGATATCGTCCGGCCCGCTGCCACCAATATCAATTAATGGCCCTCCAGTTACTTTCGATTCCTCCCACTTAAACCCGTTCCAGTGGATTATCAGACTTGAGTCTAAGAATGTATTGTTCTCTAGCCAAAGGCGTTCCCCCACAGCCCAAACATCATTGGAATCAAACCCATAGACTGCAGACAAGTCAATTGCGCCGGAGACAGTCCCACCGTATAAAGCCGATAGGTTTACGATGGACCAGCCTCTTCCATTGTAATGCCACATTTCCCCGCGAATATCGTCGCTATGTCCTACAACAAACACATCCGTATCGCAGCTTCCCCAGAGAGAGCCTAAGTTCATCTGGTAGCTCCCCGGATATGAAAGAGTGTCTACTGTCCATGTGTATTTGCCAGGGTCTTGGTAAACCGGACCAACAGGATTATGAGAACAGCCAGGAAAGGTGAGTACTCCGAAGGCGAGCAGCCATATCCACGCCTTAGAATTCATCTTTGTTATCCTCCTCATTTTCGGTTTCCAATTTCGTGAGTAGAAGGAAAATCTGCGGCCCTTTGTGATTTTGGCAAAACTCAATTGATTTCCGGGGCATTGGAGGAAAGAAACAGAAGGCGCTGAGATCATCCTGTATTCTCTTCGCGTTGACCTGTCGGGCCTCACCGGGCCGGTACTCTCTCACTGTTGACCCCACATAATTGTGCTCTGGGAAATAAAGTTGTACTCCTCTATATTTCAGATCCACCACCAATTATGATTAGGCACTGACGTTAGAACCTCCCCTTTTCTCCCCCTCTAAGCCAGCTCGTTTCTCGGTCCGCCGTTCCAACAACTCCTTTGGATTACCGATCCTATTCCTGATCGGCTCCTTGGATCACCTGTGACCGTTGCAGAGTCTAGTCTCATGAAATAACAAAGTCAAGAGCTCCGTGAAGATTTTCGTCAGGCGCTAGTTTTCCAGATACAGCTGCCTGTCCAGCGTCCTGTACTGTATCGCCTCTGCTATATGTTCCGGCATTATGTCACTGGTGCCACCAAGATCCGCGATAGTCCTCGCGACCTTGAGTATCCTGTCGTATGCTCTCGCACTCAGACCAAGTTTCGTTATCGCCTGCTTCAACAATTCCTCACCGGCTTTGTCAATCTGACAGAATTCCCTTATCTCCCTGCTCTCCATGTCTGCATTTTTGAATAATCCTTTTCGTCCTCCGAACCTCTCGCGCTGAAACTCCCGCGCTCTCTTCACTCGTTCCCTGATTGCACGCGATGGTTCGCCCGTCCTCTTGCTCGACAATTCCGAATACTTCACTGCTGGCACTTCCACATGAATATCAATCCGGTCCAAGAGTGGCCCGCTTATCCGTGACATGTAGCGCTGTATCATGGTCATGGTACAGTTGCAGGTCGCATTGGGATTACCGTAATTTCCACATTGACATGGATTCATCGCGGCGAGAAGCATGAATTTCGACGGATAGTCAAGCGACAGCTTGGTACGGCTAATCGTCACGTGCCCGTCCTCCATAGGCTGGCGGAGAACTTCCAGCACGCTCCGCTCGAA
>JAKAGT010000014.1 GCA_021825585.1 Bacteroidota bacterium
TCAGGTGTTGTCAAGATGCCCGCGACTGCAACTAACAACGGGAATCACGACGCTCGATTATTGTTTATCATGGAACTCGCTCCATGCCGCGCTCATCATGGTACCCCATCAAAGGATGCGCGGCACGAACGTGATTGCTGCGGACGTTATGTGCCATTTGCTCTCGGACTTCATAAGGCGTAACTTTTGTAGAAGTTAATGAATGACGTGAGGTACTATGAAGCTTTTTGAGAAGGATGGGCACAAGGTCATCTGGGGCGAGGCAATCGAAGCTCTCGAAAGCATTGAAGATAACTCTATTGATCTGGTCTTCGCTGACCCGCCGTACAATATTGGGAAAAAATTCGTAGATGTCCCTGAACGCTGGGAGTCAGATGGGTCATATCTGAAATGGTGTTACAGATGGTTGGATATCTGCATCAGCAAATTGAAGCGCAACGGAACGATGTACGTAATGACGGCCACCCAGAATATGCCTTATTTCGATATTTTCCTTAGAGATAAACTCAGTATCCTTTCCCGCATCGTTTGGTATTATGACAGTTCGAGTGTTCAGGCGCGGAAATATTTTGGTTCCCTCTATGAGCCTATACTCCACTGCGTTAAGAATGAGAAGAATTACACGTTCAACTCTAAGGATATCCTGGTCGAAGCAAAAACTGGTGCAATCAGGAAGTTGATTGACTACAGAAAGCCCGTTCCCACTGTTTACAATTCCAAGAAGGTTCCAGGAAATGTGTGGCACATTCCACGTGTTAGATACCGCATGAACGAGTACGAAAACCATCCGACTCAAAAGCCTATAACCCTTCTGGAGAGAATCATCAAAGCGAGCAGCAATGAGGGGGATTTAATTCTTGATCCTTTCTCAGGTACATTCACGACATCCTATGTTGCTAGACAGCTCAACCGGAGATCGATTGGCATCGAGATCAACGAGGAGTATGTGAAGATAGGGCTGCGCCGACTTGAGATTGCTACCCACTTCAATGGAGAACGTCTTCGAAGGCAACCGAAGAGTTACGAACAGCCAACAAGCGAGAAACAAACATCTCTGTTTGAAAAGAAAGCAAAATGGAACACGAATTCACGAAGACGATCAAACGCATCTTGAAGAAGAACTTCTCAAAGCTGTCAGAGAAGATTCTTTCCGAAAGTGAACTCATTCAGTATATTAACATCAAGACAAAGTCCGCGAACAAGGGGTCTAAGTCAAGGGGCAGCTTTGCAAACCTCTATGCTATCTATGTATTGGTAGAAGACTACATTTCAAACGGCTTCCATAAGAAAGGCAATTACAAGAACTACAAGGGTGCGATTTTTTCCACCCTTTTCAATCGACAGAGGGAGCTTCCTTTCGGGCAGAAGCTGCAGAATCACGCACTCAATCACAGAATGAACGAGGAGTTTAAGAAGTTCTTTCCCAATTGTGAATACGTCCCGATCTTGCGAGACACCTCCAACAATCGGTACTGGTTCAATCAGAACCTTCTAGAATTCCGCGTAGGCAAAAAAAGGCTCGATCTTTCGGAGTCTATCATTCAAATAATTGACGCATATATCGAGGCGAAGAAAAGTTCGTTCGATCGCTTCATTAAGTTCTGTGAAAATGCGGAAAAGCTCAAAGGAGATGAACTTGTTGAGTTCATCACAGGCTTGCTTGAGCCAACAGTCGATGCTCGAATTTTTGAAATAGTAAGCTACAGTATTTTAAAGTATTACTATCACAATCAGAAGCTCTATTGGGGATTCGATCCCGAGGACCTACAAGAAGACAACCTTAAGCTGTACAAAACTGGGCGAACCAATGCTAATGACGGTGGCATTGATTTCGTTATGAAACCATTAGGGCGATTCTTTCAGGTCACCGAAACCGTAGATGTCAAGAAATACTTCTTGGACATTGACAAGATTGAGAAATATCCGATAACATTTGTGGTGAAGTCTTCTGACGCGACTGAGACGATCAAACACAAGATACAAGATCAAGCAGAGAAACAATATTCAATCACCGCAATCGTTTCTCGCTATATGGAGTGCATTGAGGAAGTAATCAATATTCCGGAATTGGTCCTGAAGCTTAAATCAGCGGTCAACCAAGGCTTTTTGAACGACATACTCGGGGAGATCATCAAGCAAAGCAGGGTAGAATTCAATTACGACGAAGAAGATTACGACGTCAGCCAGTATGAAAATGGTATAGAGTCAGAGGGAAAATAGACCGAGCAAACGGCACATAACAAGCAGGAAGAAGACGCTTCCCGACCAAGAGCGTGTCGGGACAGGCTCAAAAGGAAACTCGCTTCATGGCGCGAAGCGCGCCACGACTTTTTCTTGCAGGACGTTATCTGCCATTGCGGGAGTGGGCAAGGGGAACTGGTTGCAATAGTCTGCTGTGTTTGCTATCATTTTTTCAGGCAAGGAGCGATTTATGAGTCAGAAAATTCAGCCGCAATACCTTATCAATGAGGCAGGCCAGAAGACAGCAGTGGTAATTCCGTTGGAGGAATACGAAGAGATGCTGGAAGACCTTCATGACCTCGCAATGATTGCTGAACGTAAGGATGAGCCAACTATATCTATGAAGGAGTTGAAAGAACGCCTGAAGGCTGATGGCCTCTTACGATATTGAGTGGAAGCCATCCGCGGACAAAGATCTGAGACGAATTCATACGGAGTTCGTACCAAGGATTGTTGAGGTTGCGGAGTCCTTGGGTGACGACCCTTTTCCGGTCGGACATCGTAAACTCGTTGGAGGGAGTGGGAGCTATCGGGTTCGAGTCGGCGACTATCGTATAGTTTATCAGGTTGATGTTCACAGAAGACTTGTGGAAGTATATCACGTTCGTCATCGCAAGGACGTATACCGGTAAACTGAACGAGGGCTTGATTTGCCTGCAACGGCAGATAACGCGCAAAAAAGATGCTTCCCGACCAAGAACATGTCGGGACAGGCTCAAGAGAAAACTCGCTTCATGCCGCTTTGCCGCATCTTCGAGCTTCGCACATTTATTGCGTCGAAGCGGGACGAACTTTTTTGCGCGAGACTACTTCTGCAATGTCATTTGCGCCTGCGGAACTAGGAAAATACAGTGGTTCGGTTCTTTACGAGAGTATCTGAGCGAGATGTTTTCTTGAGGCGCCCAATGCCAACAACGACCGAATAAGTAAATCAAGTGAAACCGATGGATCACCAGCTTCCATCTTTGCCACACGAGATTGGCTTGACTTCAATCGTTGGGCAAGTTCGTGTTGGGTCAGTTTCTTCTTTCGTCGCAGCTCTTGTAGGTTCTTGCTTAATGCCAACTTCAGTTCAATATACGCAGCTTCTTCCTCTGAGAGATTCAGAAACTCCTGAACGGTCCCAAATTTCCAACCTTTGGCTTCAAGCCGACGGCGTTTTGCAGATTTCATATTCTTGCTCCTTCACGTTGTATCGTACATACGCAGACGCTGTTGACAGTTTCGAATTACTTCCTTCGGCGTCTTTTGAGTTTTCTTTTCAAAGATTTCCACCACAAGGATTGCATTGCTATCCATCCGATAAATAATGCGCCACGTTTTCGTTTCATCCACAACCCGAAGTTCGTGGCAACGCTTACCAAGCACTGGCATTGGGCGTGACTGCGGTAACGAGAGCTTCTCCCCCATTTGCAGCCGACGTAGCAGGTAACCGGCTTCAATCCGTGCTTCGCGCGAGAACGGCGGTGTTTTTATTTCGCCGTGTAGCCAACCAATCAGCTTTTTCGATGTTTCCATTCGAATATAAGATATGTCATTATTGATATATAGTCAACACGGCGCAAACGGCAGATATCAGGAGCCAGAAAAAGACGTTCATCATTGGGTATATATCGAGTTCGCTTCACGCCGCGCTCATGGGAATAACCACGCGAAACGCGTGGGAGCCGTGGATGCGCGGCGCGACTTCTTTCTGGCGGTCTATGCGTCATTGCGTTGCGCGCCATTAATTCAATCGAACTTCCTGTGCTTGCGTTGTCGATTCTGTGTTTTATTAAACGACTATTTGGTATAAGCAATTATCATAAGACAATCATAATAAAAGGAGAGAAATATTATGAGAAAAATAGTCGTTATATCAATGGTTACGTTGGATGGAGTAATGCAAGCCCCTGGTGGGCCTAAGGAAGATACATCAGGCGGTTTCAGATATGGCGGTTGGACTGCACCTTATTCTGACGAAGTTCTTGGTAAGGTCATGGAAAAACAGATGAAACCTGCAGATTATCTTTTGGGCAGGAAAACGTTTGAGATTTGGGTTCCCTACTGGCCTGAACATGCAGACTTTTGGCCAGGTATCAATGATGGCACAAAATACGTCGTGTCCAGGACCATGAAAAAGTCAGATTGGAAAAACACAGTGTTTCTTAAAAGCTTGGCAGATATCAAAAAACTCAAAAATTCAAAAGGTTCTGACATTCAAGTTTGGGGCAGTAGTAAGCTCATTCAGCTGCTACTAAAGAATGATTTAGTAGACGAACTCTGGCTCCAAATTCACCCGTTGACTCTTGGCAAGGGAAAAAAGTTGTTTGACAATTGCGCGATTCCGGCAGCATTTACATTAATAGAGAGTATTGTTACACCAACTGGAGTTATTATTGCCAATTACAAGCGAGCTGGAAAAGTCAAGCTAGGTACAGTTGGATCCTAGGGAGAAATAAAACGGGACAAAATTGTTTGTTTCATGGTGTAACGCCTCTTCATAGCTTGCCGGAGCCGACGACGAACTAGGAAGAACGTCATAAAGTAACTATGCGCAACACAACGAACGCATAAGCAGCAAAAAGACGCTCCGCATTTATATATATCGTGCTCGCTTTTATCCCGATGGCCGCTGTATCATGGATGCTACGCAAACTCTATGAGCGACAATCAGGACGACTTTTTTGCGGTGGACGTTACGCCCCATTTGCACGCAAGTGTCCCTGCTGCCACGTTGACATCAATTACAAACTAAATCATGAATCTTCTGCTCGAAGGAGACAATAAATGACCCGCTGGCGCACAGCAATTTGCGAGACAAACGGAATTAAGATACACTACACGAGAACCGGAGGAAGCAAACCCCCTCTAATTTTGCTACACGGGTTAACCGCTAATGGGGCCTGCTGGACAGCCTTGGCACATGCTTTAGAAGGAGAATATGATGTAATCATGCCGGATGCTAGAGGGCATGGAAAGTCAAGTGCACCTGACCACGGGTACCGATACGAAGACCATGCGAACGACGTCGTTGGTCTTATAAAGGCGATGAGACTTTCTTCCCCGGTTCTGCTCGGACACTCCATGGGAGGCATGACAGCAGCCGTCGTGGCAAGTCGCAAACCTAGTTTACTCCATGGCCTGATTTTAGCAGATCCGACGTTCTTAAGCACAGAGTTTCAGCGCGAAGTCTTCGAAAGTGATTCAGCCGATCAGCACAGGCAAATGCTCAATAAATCATTGGATGAGCTAATGGCAGAAGCGCGGATAAGACACCCCGATCGTTCATCGGGAACCCTTGAGCTAATCGCCCAAGCACGGCTTCAAACCAGCATAAGTGCTTTCGATGTTCTCACGCCACCGAACCCCGACTACATGCAGCTAGTGGGCGCGATTGACGTTCCGAGCCTGTTCGTGATTGGTGATGCTGGTGTGGTTTCGCCTGCTGTGGCCGCAGAACTGCAACGTGTTAATCCAAGAATCCGTGTTGAACAAATCCCGGAAGCGGGCCACGGGGTCCAATATGACCAACCCGACCGCTTTGCCGCTGTTGTCAAATCGTTCTTGCGCTCAATTCCGACAGTGATTGAGTCATGAACGCGGTAGAACTCGGAGGTTCCCGTCGATTGATGGAGAAGTGTGACAACTTATCAATCTGCGGTCAAAGACTTTACTGACTTTCTTGAGACTGGTACGCTACAGAGCAGCGTGAAGAAAGTGTACGAAAAATAGGCACAACAAATCCATGGCAAGCGTGCAAACGGTGCCTAACACAATGCACCTCTCTCCGACTCTACCGGACGGTGGTGGGAACCGGTGCTTTCATTTCTGAGGGAAGACTCCGTTTACTCGATGCTCAGGGAGCAACACAAATGAACGGTGTTGGCAGTTCGGTTGTAAATGCGGGCCGGGCCAGGAACGGCGGTTTGCATGAACGATATCCGCCCGACCGAGTCAGGAGAACCCGGATGACCCATCACTTATCGAAGGAGGCATGGTAATATGAAACTCGTGCGTGTCGCTGCTTTCCTCGCTGTCATGTTGCCGGGGTGTTCGAAGGATGCAGCTGTGAACGTTAACCCCAGGTATGATTATTCGATTGATCAGGCCAAGTATTGCTTTTGCCCGAACGGCGGGAAGGCGGTGCGGCTTTTTGTAGTCGCGGACACGATTGCAGATGCAGTATGGTTGTCGGACGGATCGCACGTTTCGCACGGCGATTGGGGCGCTTACCGGACGATCAAGGGCCTCTACCAGGAGATGAGCCGGTGGGACACTTCCGCGGTCGCGATCAATGTGACATATGATTCAGTGTATCACTATCCGGCCCTGCTGTCGATATCGCCCAAGCCGGTGGTAACCCCCGATTCGATCGTGACGGTGATTTCTGATGCCGAAGTAGCTTACAAAACGTACAACTATATAAGGTATGGCATGATGGTTCGTCCGGCGGGCTGAGTCCAGCCGGACGACTTTTGTTACTATCCTCATTGGCGATATTGGGGAAGTTTGGTTATTTTGTCGATGCGATTTGTGGCCGCCTTGTTCGCGTCACCGGACACCGATGATGCGCGAGTCGAGTTGTCGGGATGAAAGGAGCTAATACGATGAAACCAGTTCATGAATTCCTTCTCAAAGCACTTCTCATTTTCTTTATCTTCACCTCTGCGGAAGCTGCCTATGGCGGCACGCGTTACAAGGACATCGTCTTCTCTTCCGCAAAAGTCACGAGGGATATCCAATTCGGAAGCAACCTCAATATCGATGGAACGAATGCGGCTCTCTTCCTGGATTTGTATGAGCCTGCAAACGACACCCTGAAGCTGAGGCCTCTGGTCATCTGCATTCACGGCGGGAGCCTCGTGAGCGGAAGCAGGGGTGATATGAGCTACTTCTGCACCGATTTCGCCGAACGCGGGTATGTCGCGGCTACAATAGACTACAGGCTCGGCATCGAATCTCCGAAGGGAGTCAGGACGATACTGGAAGCATTGCTGCGAGGTGTGCAGGACACCAGGGCGGCGGTTCGTTTCTTCCGTTCGAAGGCTTCCGAATATGGGATCGACACATCGCAGATTTATCTCGAAGGCTCGTCGGCGGGTTCGATGGTTGCAGTTCATTACGCATAC
Source organism: Bacteroidota bacterium (assembly GCA_021825585.1). Classification (GTDB taxonomy): domain Bacteria; phylum Bacteroidota; class Ignavibacteria; order Kryptoniales; family JAKASW01; genus JAKASW01. Next base: position 7,353 of record JAKAGT010000014.1, read on the forward strand.
TGGAATGAAAGTGAAATCCCGTCTGATATAGATCAGGCAAAGTGGGGTGACATCGAAGGCACGAGCGGCAATCCGGGATATTCATCTGCCATCGACGGGATAGTAAACTACTGCGGCGCAATCGTGAATCCGGCATGGATCGATGCGGGCGAAGTGCCGGTTGCCGATTTCCACGGTTTGCTGGACACGGTCGTGCCTGCAGACAGCGGCGTCTCCGGCGACTTCGGAATAAAATTATTCGGCGGCGTGGCAATATCGAGGATCGCAACACAACTCGGCATATACAACCAGGGATCCTTCTTTCCGTTAATGGGGCACGGCGGCAACGAAGACAGCCTTCGCGTCTTCAGCTCGGACTTCATTTATTCATTGATGACGATTTCCTCCTCGCAGCCTCAGGATTTTACCTCGATGGCGCTCTCGGCAGAATCGCTGAAGATATTCCGCTATGACAGCTATTCGTTCCTTGTAACGGCGCTCGACAAGTCGGGGAACAGGATTATCCTGCCGCAGTCGATGATCCGGTATTCGTGCGACAGCAGGATAGGTACGATAGAGCCTTCGGGCGTGTTTAGCCCCTCCGACACTCCGGACAGCGGGTATGTGTATGCGAAATTCAACAACACTACCGACTCATGCTACGTGAAGACGTACGACTTCAAGTATTTCATCCTGAGGCCGAAGGTGACGGTGACGGACACGTTAAGGACCCTTCATCTGACGCTGGACACTTACGATGCTGATTCCGTGAAACATTACCTGGCGATAACGATGTTTAGGTTTACTTCCACTGATCCATCGGTTGGGACTATCGATTCGACCGGCGAATTTACCGCAAAGAAGAACGGCACGACCTACATAATTGCTTCACTTAACGGTTACAGCGACACATGCATTGTGAGGGTCGAAAACGCGGCCGGGATAGTCAGCTTTGATCCTTTCGAAAACCTGGCCGGCTGGACCTTTGACGGGTTGAATCTCAATTCGCTCTCCGTGACACTTGTAACTGACCAGAAATCCGAAGGGAACGCATGCTTCAGGATAGATTACAGCTTCACATATGATCCTTCGAAGTCTACATATATGGTTTACCTTAACAAAGACCTCCTTGTCTACGGAATCCCCGATTCGATATATCTCGATGTAAAATCCGACGGACGCAGGCACAGGCTCTACTACCGCTTTTCGGATGCGGACTCGGGATTTTTCCGCGCCTTAGGAAAGAAATATCTGAACGACAGCCTGGCATTCGACGACATAAATGCGCCGATGACAGGATTGTCGCCTTTCCCGGGGACGTCTCAGATGGTCTATCCTTTGACGCTCAGGAAAATTGAGATTCAGCTCGCCGGAGATAACATTCAGGGCAAGACGACGTCGGGCACTATCTATGTCGACAACCTCAGGCTGAAATATCCCGGTAATGTCACGGCAGTTGAAGAGAGGCGGGCTTCTCAGTCTCATTTCGAGCTTGAGCAGAATTATCCCAATCCTTTCAACCCGACGACGGCAATCGGCTATCGGATTTCAGCTGTCAGCCACGTTACACTGAAGGTGTACGATGTTCTCGGCAGGCAAGTCGCAACATTGGTGAACGAGAACGAGAGTCCGGGATACCACTACGTCACTTTCAACGCGGCGAATCTGTCGAGCGGCGTTTACTTCTACCGCATCTTATCCGAACCTGTTTCGGGCGGGGCCGGCGAATACCATGACACGAAAAAGCTCCTTCTCCTGAAATAGGGCGAAGGAGACCAAAAGGCAAGGTAGCCGCCTTTCTCGTCTCCGGATCGACCGCGCGGGGCATGTCCGGACGAATAGCACAGCGGCGGTCGCAGTGTGCCTTTTCGCCATCATTGTCACCTTGCGCCGGGCGGCGCGGCCGTCATATTCCATAATGCTTGGATTCTTTTCCTGCCGATCGTGCCGTTATTGCAAAATCTCCCCTTCAAATCTATATTGAATTAATGGATTACGAGGTAAGAGGAGCGCCCTCCGTCAGCGGTACTTTCAAGGTGCCCGGCGACAAGTCAATCTCTCACAGAGCATTGCTTTTCTCATCCCTTGCGAGCGGCAAATCTGAAATAAGAGGCCTCTCTACCGGTGCCGACGTGAAAAGCACGATGAGTTGTTTGAAACAGCTGGGCGTGAAAATAGAGCAGGTCGATGGAATGGTGACCGTCCGCGGGGCGGGAAAGTCCGCTTATTCGAGGCCGGATTCGGTTCTCGATGCAGGAAACAGCGGGACCACGATGCGGCTTTTGACCGGTATTCTTGCGGGACAGCAATTTGAAACGACCATAACGGGCGACGAAACGCTTCGCAAGAGACCGATGCAGAGAATCGTCGGACCTTTGACCGAAATGGGTGCCGAGATCGTCGGGTCCGACAAGATGACCGCCCCACTGAGAATTTTTCCTTCCCGTAAACTCCACGGCATACGATATGAGCTTCCACTTCCCAGCGCACAGGTCAAGTCGTCCGTTCTGCTTGCAGGGATGTTTGCCGAAGGTGAGACCGTAGTGGTCGAGCCTGTGGAATCGCGCGATCATACCGAGCGGATGCTGAAATTGAAGAAGGTCAAAGGCCTATCCGGTCTGGAGACTGTGATATCTTCCGACTACCGGGTGGAGCCGCAGTATTATGATGTGGCGGGAGACATCTCGTCGGCGGCATTCTTCCTTGCTGCGGGAGCGATCCTTCCGAATTCATCCGTGACCGCGTGCGGAATTACGCTGAATCCGACGCGAACCGGTTTTCTTGATGTCCTTAAGTCGATGGGTGCGAATGTCAGGATCGAGAACGTCCGCGAGGCGGCAGGCGAACCGATCGGTGACGTAACCGTCTCGCATTCCAACCTGAAGGGAGTGGATATCGGCGGCGGGATGATACCCAGACTAATCGACGAACTTCCCATCATTGGCGTAATGGCAGCTTTCGCAGAAGGCGAAACGGTCGTCCATGACGCACACGATCTCCGGAGGAAGGAATCCGACAGGATCGTTGCCGTCGTCGACAATCTCGATGCGATGGGGGCCGATGTGCGCGAACTTGACGACGGTTTTTCGGTCAACGGGACAGGAAGTCTGTCGGGAGCTGAGGTAGATTCTTACAAAGACCATCGAATTGCGATGGCATTTACGATCGCGGGATTGGCGGCAAAAGGTACGACATTGATAAAGAATGCCGAATGGGCCGAGATATCTTTCCCTGAATTCTTTGGAATCACACAAAGACTTGTCGTGAGGAGTTAAAGATGGCAGGCGTCAAACTCAGCAACATTTCCAAAGTTTACGAAGGCGGAGTGACGGCGGTAAAGGACGTGAACCTTGATGTCGCCGACAAAGAGTTCGTGGTGCTTGTCGGGCCATCCGGCTGCGGGAAGACATCCACGCTAAGAATGATCGCCGGACTGGAAGAAATCTCAAAAGGTGAGCTGTTCATAGATAACCAGCTTGTGAACGATGTTGCGCCGAAAGACCGCGACATAGCGATGGTCTTCCAGAATTACGCCCTTTATCCTCACATGACCGTGTATGAGAACATGGCGTTCGGCCTTAAACTGAGGAAATTTTCAAAGTCGGAGATCGATGCCAGGGTCAAAGAGGCGGCTCAGATACTCGGCATATCGGATTATCTCGACAGGAAGCCAAAGGCATTGTCGGGAGGCCAGCGCCAGCGAGTCGCACTGGGACGGGCGATCGTGAGGAAGCCCAAGGTATTTCTCTTCGACGAGCCTCTTTCGAATCTCGATGCAAAGATGCGCGTACAGATGCGGGCGGAGATATCCAAGCTTCACCAGAGACTCGGCGCCACAATGATCTACGTGACACACGACCAGGTCGAAGGTATGACGATGGGAGACAGGATAGTCGTCATGAAGGACGGAGTCGTACAGCAGATCGACACGCCGCTGAATCTCTACAACTACCCGGTAAACAAATTCGTGGCGGGTTTTATCGGGAGCCCGGCGATGAACTTCTTCGAGGGGCGGGTCCGGAAGGATGACAGGCTGTATTTCACCGGAACAAGCGACGGCATGAATCTCGAGATCTCGGGCTCTCTCGCGCCGAAACTGGAGCCATTCCTCGGCAAGGAGATACTGATGGGCGTTAGGCCGGAACATATCTCCATTCAGGATTACAATAAAGGGGAGCTTGACTCCACCGCCACTCTGAAGGTGGACATATCGGAACCGATGGGCAACGAGGTGTATCTCTATTTCGCCTCGACTGCCGGCCAGATCATCGCCCGCGTCACTACCCCGGTTGACCCGAAGCCCGGATCGGAATTGAAAATGTATTTCGACACTTCGCGGGCACATTTTTTCAGCAAAGAAACCGAATACTCCTTACTACTAGACTAATTATGGAAATACCGTTTACGGAACTCCCCGGACAATCAAGGCTTTACACCGACTATATCGACGATTTTGAGAAAGTCAGGAAATATTATAATGTCGACTTCTCAAATGATGATGAACTGAGGAATCACTTCTCGCGTGTTCTTGCGGGTTTCGGTCCGAAGAGACAGAGGACCGTCGAAATACTCCGCAAGCAAAATGCCAGGCTGAACAGTTGTCCGGCCTACGAATCGGCACTCGAGCTTTTAAGCCGCGATAATGCGGTCTGTGTGGTGACCGGCCAGCAGGTCGGCCTCTTTTGCGGGCCCCTTTACTCGCTCTTCAAGACTATCAGCGCGGTCAAGCTTGCCACCGAGTTAAAGGAGCGCTTTCCGGAATTTGAATTCGTGCCCGTATTCTGGCTGGAAGGCGACGATCACGACCTGGATGAATCGAACCATGTCCACCTGCTGAACAGCGCATCCGAGGTAGTCCGCGTCGAGTCGATATTCACGAACGGCGAAGGGGAAAACCTTCATCCACTGAGCGAGATAAAGTTTGACACGTCGGTGGAACAGTTATTCCAGCAGATAGACGCACTTCTCCCCGCTACAGACTTCAAGCAGGGACTCATGCAGATACTCACGGAGTCGTACAAAGAAGGGGAGACTTATTCAACGGCTTTTGCCAAGACCCTCACGCGTATTCTCGGGAAGAGCACCATTCTGCTCGTCGATCCGTACGATGTTGAGGTGAAGAATTTCCTTAAACCGGTTTTCGAGAAGGAGTTCAACACTTATCCGAGGGCAAGCGAGGAAGTAATTAAGCAGAGCGCGGAACTGGAAGAGGAATATCACGTACAGGTGAAGCCGCGAGTCATCAACCTGTTCTACATAGAGGATGGGCTCAGGCGCGGACTCGAGCCGGTCGGAGCAGGGTTTCTCCTGCGGGGCACGAAGCGGAAGTTGATGCCGGAACAAATCAGGACGATCCTCGAGACGACCCCGCAGGCCTTCAGCCCGAACGTTGTCCTCCGGCCTGTCTGCCAGGATTTCATACTTCCGACGGCGGGTTACGTAGCCGGGCCGGGGGAGGTTGCCTATTTTGCACAGCTCAAGGGAGTCTACCAGCATTTTGGGGTCGAGATGCCCCCGCTATTTCCGCGTGGAAGCGCCACGATTCTTGAACACCGGGTCGCCAAGCTGATGGAGAAATATCAATTGTCCGTTCAGGATGCGTTCCTGGATTTCGAAACCGTCATGAAGAAAGCGCTGGCGGCAGTGAGTCCTGAGAACATTCCCGGCGAATTCGAAAAGGCGGGAGAGGACATCAGGAAAATCGTGGAGGGACTGCGGCCATTGATAGTGCGTGTCGATCCCACGGTCGAAGGTACAATGGATGCCACAATATCCAGGATGCTTCACCACCTGGAGCATCTGCAGGAGAAAACCACGACGGCGTATCGCCGCAAGAACGAGCAGGTTCTCCAGCAGACAAAGAAGTTTCAACAGTCAATTTTCCCGAACCGCGATTTGCAGGAGAGAGTACTGAACTTCACTTACTTCTACAATAAATACGGCGAGGACTTCATCGAATTCCTTTTCCGTGAGCTGCCCGGTTATGCGAAGACGCACAAAGTACTGACTATTTGACATGATCCGTGAAACCATTGCAAGGCTTGTAGCGGGTGAGAGCATCTCCCGCGAGGATGCCTATAGAACGATGCTTGAAATCATGAACGGCGAGGCGACCGAGTCTCAGATTGCAGGCTTCCTCGTTGCACTCAGGATGAAGGGCGAGACCGTCGATGAGATTGTCGGCGGCGCTCTCGCGATGCGGGAGAAGGCGGATAAACTCAGGATAAACAAGGAAATCGTCCTCGATACGTGCGGGACCGGCGGGGATAACGCCAGCACTTTCAACATATCGACCGCTGCCGCGATCGTTGCGTCCGCAGCAGGGGCGGTCGTTGCCAAGCATGGAGGCAGGGCGGTGTCGAGCAAGTCCGGAAGTGCAGACGTCCTGAAGGCGATCGGACTTAACCTGGATGGGCTCGATATTCCCAAAGTAGAGCACGCACTGAATGAAATCGGACTGGCGTTCCTGTTTGCGCCCCTGCACCACAAGTCGATGAGATTTGCCGCCCCCGTCAGGCGCGACCTCGGCGTCAGGACGCTCTTCAATTTGCTCGGTCCGCTCACTAATCCTGCGGGTGCCAACAGACAGTTGATGGGAGTGTACAGCAAGGCGCTTGTTCGGCCGGTTGCGGAAGTCCTGAAGGAACTCGGTAGCCAGGCGGCGATGGTTGTCAACGGCGACCCCACAATGGACGAGATTTCCCCCTGCGGAGTGACTCATGTCTCGGAGCTCAAGCTCGGCAGGATAGAAGATTACGAACTCACCCCCGAGCAATTCGGTTTCAAGCGGATCAACCTGAGCGAGCTCGTGGTGAAGAACATCGACGAGTCGGTTGAAGCTTTCATGATGGCGATCAGAGGGAAAGAATCTCCCTTCTGCGATGCTGTGCTGTTGAATGCGGGAGCTGCGATATATGTGGCCGGCATCGAACGAGATTTGAAGGCGGGCATCGGGCGTGCGCGTGAAGTGATTGCAAAAGGCCTGGCCGAGAAGAAACTTCACTCCCTCATAGAGATAACAGGTTTATGATCCTGAGTTTTCTCCTCTTCGTGGTGCTCCTCGCTGCAGCATCACTCGGATGGGGTCTCGTTTTTTCGCTCGACTTTGCAAGGCTGGGAAAGTCTTACGTCTTCTCCTCACTGGCTTTCGCTTCCATAGCTTCCATCTTTGCCGCCATATTCTTCGGTGAGGGGCTGACAAGCGCGGGAGGAGCCTTCACGCTCCCCGTCTCCTCGATTGTTTTTGCCGGCATCTTCGCGATTTCGATGATATGCGGGTTCCGCCTCAGCGTCTACCCCGTGACGTCGGGCCTCTTCTCTTACGCTTCGAAGTTCATGAAAAGCGAAGAATGGAAAAAAAGAGAGGACCGGGCGGAATTGATCGAGGACATACTCGACCGATCTGTAGAATCGGGCGAGATTAACTCCCTCGAGAGAGAGTTAATAGAAGGCATACTGAAATTCAACGACAAGATTGTCCGCGAAGTGATGATCCCGCGCGGCGACATAGTCGCGCTGAATATCGAGGAAGACCCGCACCGGGTGTTGAGAAGGGTGATCGAAGAGGGCTACTCCAGAATGCCGGTATTCCGCGAATCCATAGACAACATCGTGGGAATAATATACGCCAAGGATTTGTTGACTATGGTTGAAGACGGCGCAGCGATAGTCCTGCAGGACCTTTTGAGGGCACCGTATTACGTCCCGGAGTCTAAGAAGATAAGCCAACTGCTGCGCGAGATGCAGCTCAACAAGGTACATCTCGCCGTCGTTGTCGATGAATTCGGCGGGACGGAAGGTATCGTCACTCTTGAGGATGTGCTCGAAGAAATCGTGGGCGAGATTCAGGACGAGTATGATGAGTCCCTTGCAGAGTTGGTCAAAGATGAGAACGGAGATGTCCATTTCTCCGGCTCAATGACCGTGGAAAGGTTCAACGAGCTTCTTGATGCCGATATTCCGCGGGAGGATGATTACGACACAATGGCGGGATTCGTCCAGAAGCTTGCAGGCAAGCTTCCGCAAAAGGACGAAGTGTACAACTACGGAGAAATGTACTTTTACGTAGAGGAACTTGCCAAGCACAGGATCAAGAGACTGAGGGTAACCTATAAAGAGCATCCGTCGTTGACTGAGAGTTTTGTATCCGAAGTTCCAATAACAGAGCGCTCCCGCAATGCAAGCGCAGAACGAGAAGCCGGACCGGAGAACGTCCCGTCAGCGGGGAGAGAGAAGGCTGAAAAGAAAAAACTGAAACCCAGATCGAACGGTAAGCATGGCAAACGTTCGAAGGGTCAGCAGAAGAGCGGTGCGCGGCCATCCAGGACAGGCAGACCGCGCAGAAAATCTCCGGGCGGCCAGGGAGTCGGTTTATCGAGAAAGGTGGAGGACAAGAAACATTGAATTTCCTTGATAAGATTATCAGCCTGAAAAAGGCGGCAGTCGACGAGGCGAAGACTGTTCTTACACTCAGCGAACTGACCAGCCTGGTAACGGACGTCAGGCCCAAGAACAATTTCAAGACGGCGATTACACGGAGCCAAGGCGGACGCATGAAAGTTGTTGCCGAAATAAAACGCTCATCTCCTTCAAAGGGCAGTATTGCAGAAGGTGTCGATCCTGCATCCGTTGCCAAAGACTACCAGATGGGCAAAGCTTCGGCTGTGTCTGTGCTCACGGAGAGTTCATTCTTCAAAGGTTCAATTAAGGACTTTCAAAGCGTTCGTGAGTCGGTCCCTCATATGCCCCTTCTGAGGAAAGACTTCATCGTAGATGAATACCAGATCTACGAGTCGCTGCTTATCGGGGCAGATGCTGTACTCATCATAGTTGCGATACTCGATAAGGAAAGAGTCGGGAGGTTTCTCTCGATTGTCAGGGAGTGTGGTCTCAGTGCTTTGGTGGAGGTACATCGCGAGGAAGAGCTGGAAGTCGCTCTTTCGAGCGGTGCAGAGATAGTCGGCGTAAACAACCGGGACCTTGCCAGTTTTGAGGTATCAAATGAAGTGTCGGAGCGACTCTCGAAGAAAATCCCTCCGAATATTGTGAGCGTGAGTGAGAGCGGCATCAGTGATCCCGCGGGACTCAGAGCGGCGGGCACACTCGGTTACCATGCGGTGCTGATCGGCGAGCAGTTCATGAGGGCGAAAAACCGGGTGGCCGAAGTGTCGAAGTTTTCTCAGCCGGATCCGTACGCGGGTGCCGGGAAGTAATTTACAACGCCTTTCTAGTGACTCACTATGAGCAATCGTATTCAGTATAGGTTTTTTCAGGGTTCTGATTTGAATATTCCTCCTGGCAGTGAATCAGCCGTCGGAGCGCGCAGCCGGTGCTGCGCTCCGCATGGATGTCCGGTTACCTGGATGACCGGTCGCATGGCTTGTTGCCGGCGCATGGAGACGCTTGGCCCGTGTTTGTGAAGATTTGCGGCGTAACCAATGTCAGGGATGCATACGTCTGCGTTGAAAGTGGAGCGGATGCAATCGGTTTGAATTTCTACCCCAAAAGCAAGAGGTTCATTTCGTTTGATGATGCAGGAACCATTGTGCGGGAGGTGTCGCCATATTTGACGACCGTCGGAGTAATGGTCCAGCCGATGCTCGACGAGGTAGCCGCGGCGCTGGATGCCACCGAGGTCGATGCGGTACAGGTCTACGAGCCCAGGTTCGGGTTAGCCGACTTCGATTTCAAGAAACTGCTGTATTACTCGGTGCGTGTCAGGGATGCCTCCGAGGTGAAAGCTGCATCCCTTATTGGCGCGGATCTCATTTTCCTGGATGCCTTCTTACAGGGAGAATTCGGAGGTACCGGACAGACCGCGAACTGGGAAGCCATAGGGAGTAGCGGCGTCGAATTATCCATGCGCTTCGTCCTTTCGGGCGGCTTAAATGAATTGAACGTGTGCGAGGCCATAAAGAAGCTGAAGCCGTACGGCGTCGACACAGCATCGGGCGTCGAAGTATCGCCCGGCGTGAAGGATCATCGGAAAATCCGAGAGTTCGTTTCAAATGCGAAGCAATGTGGCTGAACCGGGGGAGCACCCCGCCCGATTAAATGGATTTGACCGCACCAATATACATTGTTCCTGAAGGATAATTATGGAAAACGTAGAAGCTAAAATCAAAGAGTATTACAGTCTGCCCGACGAGAAAGGGCATTTCGGAATGTATGGAGGTTCGTTCGTTCCGGAGACCCTCGTAAAGGCGGCACAGGAACTTGACGAGGCTTTCGAGTCGGTGAAGAACAATCAGGATTTCAATCGTGAATTCGAGCACCTGCTGCAGGATTATGCCGGGCGGCCGACCCCGCTTTTCTATTGCAGGAACCTGAGCGAGAAGTACGGGGCAAGGTTGTACTTGAAAAGAGAAGACCTTCTGCACACGGGTGCACACAAGATCAATAACACTATTGGTCAGGCGCTCCTTGCAAAGAGACTTGGCAAGGAGAGAATTATTGCAGAGACGGGTGCCGGCCAGCACGGCGTAGCCACTGCCACCGTGTGTGCGCTTCTGGGCTTGAAGTGCATCGTATACATGGGTGAGGAAGATATGCATCGCCAGGAACCGAACGTTTTCAAGATGAGATTGCTCGGCGCAGAGGTGGTGCCGGTCCTGAGCGGAACGAAGACGCTGAAAGAGGCTACGAGCGAGGCGATAAGGGATTGGGTTACGAATGTTCGGGATACGTTTTACATAATAGGGTCCGTCGTGGGAATGCACCCGTACCCGAAGCTTGTCAGGCATTTCCAGGCGGTCATAGGCCGCGAGTCAAGGCGGCAGTTCAAGGAGTCTTACAGCAAGCTGCCCGACTACGTGGTGGCATGTGTCGGTGGCGGAAGCAACTCGATTGGAATATTTCACGAGTTTGTCAGGGACGTCCCTACTGTGAAGCTTGTCGGTGTCGAGGCGGCTGGCGAAGGGCTCGAGACCGGAAAGAACGCGGCGTCACTGACCCTCGGGAAGCCGGGAGTACTTCACGGTTCGATGCAATATCTCCTTCAGGATGAAAACGGAAACGTGATAAACGCATACTCTGTCTCCGCCGGGCTGGACTACCCGGGAGTGGGACCTGAGCATTCGTACCTGAAAGATGCGGGTTTAGTCGAGTACGTTTCGGTGACTGATGATGAAGCGCTTGAGGCCTTCGTTGAGTTATCCCGTCTCGAAGGGATCATTCCGGCGCTCGAGTCTGCGCATGCGGTTGCGCACGCTACGAAGCTGGCAAGGCGAGACGGAATGGGCAAAGACATTCTGGTAAACCTTTCGGGGAGAGGCGACAAGGATCTTTACAGTGTAGCGAGTCGGTTGAACCTGAAATAAACTCTCGCGGCAATTTCATCGGTTGCTGAGAATACATAATAAGGTCATATGTAATGCCCTGAGAATCTCATCGTTGGACTTCATCTAAGGAACTTTTCTTATATTTTTGGTGTCTGACCTTCCTTGACTTTCCTTCGACCGCCTTTTAAATTAAGCTCGAAAATTTTTCGGAGCTGCAAATGCTTTCTCATTTCGGAATTGTGCTCCTCTTCTTTATTGTGTCGGCGTTGTTCGTAGCCGGCGCGATGTTCGGTGCACGATTGCTGAGGCCCAGTCGCCCGAGTGCGGAGAAACTTAGCACGTATGAATGCGGCGAAGAGCCGATTGGCGATACCTGGGTCAAGTTTAATATAAGGTTCTATATTGTCGCTCTGGTATTCCTGATCTTCGACGTCGAAGTTGTGTTTCTCTTCCCGTGGGCGCTGGTCTATCAGAAGCTGGGGATGTTCGCGTTCATAGAGATGATGGTGTTCCTCGCGATTCTCGTCGCAGGTTACGTCTATGTTTGGGTAAAGGGCGACCTGGATTGGGACAAGCCCCGTCCAAGGTACATCGACTATGTGCGCAATAAGTTGGCAGAGACCCATCTTGCCGACACTGAGGTGAAATAATGGGATTACTCGATAAACAGTTTGACGACGGGAATATTGTAATCACTTCGCTGGACAACCTGCTGAATTGGGCGAGACTTTCCTCGCTCTGGCAGATGCACTTCGGATTAGCCTGTTGTGCAATAGAGATGATGGCGGCATCTGCTTCCCACTTCGACATGATGCGGTTCGGCGTCATCCCGCGCGCTACCCCGCGACAGTCCGACGTCATCATAGTCTCGGGCACGGTTACAATGAAGATGGCGACGCGCATCAAGAGGCTGTTTGAGCAGATGGCCGAGCCGCGATATGTGATATCCATGGGTTCCTGTTCCAATTGCGGCGGCCCGTATTGGGAACACGGATACCATGTGTTGAAAGGCGTCGACCGCGTGATCCCGGTGGACGTATATGTGCCGGGGTGCCCGCCGCGGCCGGAGGCGCTCCTGGAAGGGCTGATGAAACTGCAGGATAAGATCCGGCGCGAGAGCCGCGTGAAGAAGAACCAGGGTAACCTGATTCCGACTCTCGAGAAAGCTGAAGCGGCCTGACCCATGAACGCAAGTGAGACCCATGAGAAGATAAAGTCGCAGTTTCCCGACGGAGTGGTCGAATTTAGGTCGGAGGGGGTTATCGAGCCGTTTATCGTTGTGCGGCCCGACCTGATAAGGGAAATCTCGAAATTCATTTCTGAAGATGCCGATCTCAGGTTCGACTACCTGATGTCGCTTTCCGGGGTGGATTTAAATGACGGAAACCTGGGTGTCGTTTATCATCTGTACTCTATGCAGAAGCGACACAGAATCGTCTTGAAGGTAAAGGTAGCAAAAGATAAACCCGATGTGCCTTCGGTAGAATCGGTCTGGAAGAGTGCGAACTGGCACGAACGGGAAGCTTTCGATCTTTTCGGATTGGTTTTTCTGGATCATCCGGACCTCAGGCGGATACTGCTTCCCGACGACTGGGAAGGTTATCCGTTAAGAAAGGACTACAAAGTACAGGAATATTACCGCGGAATGAAAGTGCCGTACTGAATGGCAGCAGACGGTGCTTGCAGGCAGGTAAGAGAAAGGCCTTCGCGAGTTTCTGCGAAGTCAAATGAATATCCCCCCGAGCGAGCAGCAAAGAAGTCTTTTGAAGGCAGGCTTCTGACCTGTCGTATTGTATAAAAATTTGAAGAGGAATTAATGGCTGAGTTGCGCACCGAAGAAATGGTCCTCAACATGGGGCCGCAACACCCTTCGACCCATGGTGTGCTTCGGATTGAGCTGGTCGTCGATGGAGAGGTTGTCGTCGATGCCGTTCCACATATAGGATACTTGCACAGGTGTTTTGAGAAACATGCCGAGGCGATGAACTACCAGCAGGTGGTTCCCTATTGCGACAGGATGGATTACCTGTCTTCGATGAGCAACGACTTCGGCTATGTCCTTGCGGTTGAGAAGCTACTGAACATCCAGGTGCCGGAGCGCGTCGAGTACATCCGCGTGATCATGACCGAGCTCCAGAGAATTGCAAGTCACCTTGTCGCGGTCGGGACTTACGGCATGGACATAGGAGCCTTCACACCCTTTCTTTATTGCTTCCGCGACCGCGAAATGATTCTTGACCTGTTTGAAATGACGTGCGGCGCAAGGCTGCTTTATAATTATATGTGGCCCGGCGGCCTGTCCCACGACATACCTCCCGGTTTTGTGGAGAAGACGAAAGCGTTCATCAAACATTTCCGCCCCACTATAAAAGAACTGAACAATCTTCTCAGCTACAATGAAATCTTCGTGAAGAGAACGGCTAACGTCGGAGTACTGCCGGCGGAAATTGGCATAAATTACGGTGCAAGCGGGCCGACGTTGCGCGGCTCGGGTGTCAAATGGGATTTGCGCAAAGACGATCCTTACTCCGTTTACCACAAGTTCGACTGGGATATTGCCGTAGGAACCGGCGAGATGGGGACGCTCGGCGATTGCTGGGACCGATACATGGTAAAGGTGTGGGAAATGGAGCAGAGCCTGAGAATAATCGAGCAGGCCATCGACAACATTCCCGAAGGCGACGTCCAGTCCGCGATCCCGAAGAGAATCCGTCCGGCTGCCGGCGAAGTTTATGTCCGCAGCGAGACTGCCCGCGGGGAGCTGGGGTATTATATCATCAGCGACGGTACACAGAATCCGTTCAGGGTGAAGGCGCGCGCGCCGTCTTTTGTCAACCTGAGCTTGCTGCCTGAAATTTCACGCGGTTATCTGATAGCGGACATGATCGCGATAATCGGGAGCGTCGACATAGTGCTTGGCGATGTCGATCGATGAAGCGGGACAAACTAAAATTCTAAACTTAGGCTCGAAGACTTAAAATGCATAATTTTATAACATATTATCTCGGCTCGGGCTTGCTTGGCTCACTGGTCTCAAGCTTGCTTCCGTTCGTCTGGGTGATGACCTACGCGCTCGTAGCAATCTACCTTGAGCTGAAAATCTCGGCCCATATGCAGGACCGGCTTGGTCCGATGCGGACGGGGAAGTGGCACGGCTGGGCGCAGCCCCTGGCTGACGTAACCAAGCTGTTGCAGAAGGAAGATACTATACCGACGGCGGCCGACAAGGCGCTTTATATTCTCGCGCCGATGCTCGTGTTTGTCGGCTCATACGCCGCGTATGCTGCAATTCCTTTCAGCCCGGCTTACATCGGCGCTAATATTAACCTCGGTGTTTTCTATATCATCGCCGTCAGCGCCATCATAGTCCTCGGAATATTGATGGCCGGATGGGCATCGAACAACAAGTGGTCGCTGCTCGGGGCGATGAGGACCGCCGCCCAGCTCGTCAGTTACGAGATACCTTCCTCGCTGGCCATCCTGGCCGTGGTGATGGTTGTCGGCAGCTTCAACCTGAACGACGTTTGCGCCGCACAGAGCGGGTGGTTCTGGAACTGGTTCGTATTCGGGAAGTTTCCCTTCCTCTTCATTACGTTCATAATTTACTTCACGGCATCGCTCGCCGAGACTAACCGGGCCCCGTTCGATATACCGGAAGCCGAGTCGGAGCTAGTTGCCGGATACCACACTGAATACAGCGGCATGAGATTCGCGGTCTTTTTCCTGGCGGAATACGCAAACATGTTCACCGTTGCGGCGGTCGCCTCAGTCCTCTTTTTCGGCGGATGGAACAGCCCGTTCGGCACTTTCATGTCGGGACCGGTCTGGGGGGCATTCTGGCTGATCAGCAAGGGGATGGCACTCGTCTTCGTGCAGATGTGGCTGCGCTGGACGCTTCCCAGGTTCAGAGTCGACCAGCTCATGTATCTTAGCTGGAAAGTCCTTACACCGTTTGCGCTCTTCAATATTTTCGCCGTCGGTCTGTGGATGGTGCTTCGCGGTTAAACGGAGATAAATGAATGAATTCGGTATCGAGATATTTCAAAAATATATGGAAAGGGATCTGGACGATCCTCGTCGGAATGAAAGTTACGATGAGGCATTTGTTTACTCCGGCAGTAACCGTCCAGTATCCTGATGCGAGGATGGCAATCCCCGAACGCGGGCGTAACAGATTGTACGTCAACATGGACGACTGCATCGGATGCAACCAGTGCGGTATGGCCTGCCCGGTCGATTGCATCACAATTGAAACGGCGAAGTCTCTGCCTACGGAGGATCTTGGCGTCACTTCGACGGGCCAGAAAAAACGGCTGTGGGTAACGAAATTCGACATAGATTTTGCGAAGTGTTGCTACTGCGGCTTGTGTGTCCCGCCGTGTCCGACGGAATGTATATACATGACGGATGTTTACGAGTTTTCTGAATATGACAGGAAGAACCTGCTTTATAACTTCACGACATTGACGGCGGAAGAGGCCGAAGCGAAAGTAGCTCAGGCCAAAGAGGCCGACAGGGAAGCCGCGGCCAAGAAAGCTGCTGCAGCTGCCGCGGCGGCGGCGCAAAAGGCGGCACAGGCGGCAGTGCAACCGGCAGGAGTTCAGCCCGCAGCGGCTCAGTCTGCGGCGGCCCCGGCTCAGAAGGCAGTGCCTCCCGCTCCTCCAAAACCGGAACTGGCAACTCAGGACCCGGCTTCGAAGGACGAGAAGCCGGTTAATCCCAACGAAATTAAGACTAATCCAAAGGATTCCACGGACTGAAATGAACTGGTATAATATAGTCTTCTACGCGTTCGCTGCGCTAACGGTAATCAGCGCAATAGGCGTCGTATTCTCCAGAAGCATTCTCTATGCGGCTTTCTCGCTCCTGTTTACCTTCTTCGGAGTCGCCGCACTATACGTCCTCCTATCGGCGGATTTTATCGCGATAACGCAGATACTCCTTTACGTCGGCGGAATACTGGTGCTGATAATATTCGGTATCATGCTCACTTCCCGTGCAAACAACGTCGAAGTCAAACGCAGAGCCTTCCAGCTGGTGCCTGCCGTTCTCGTCGTCGGCGTTATCGCCGGCACTCTGATCGGGGTGCTGACTACGACAAACTGGCCCACAGCAAATTTCCTCCCATACGAGGACACCGCGCGTCCGATCGGAGCGCTGCTGATGACGCAATTCGTACTTCCGTTTGAGCTGGCATCCATTCTTCTTCTTGTGGCACTGATCGGCGCTGTGATCATTGCACGCCGCGAGAAAGGAAAGAGAGCTTAAGATGATACCTAACGTAGGCTTGACTCAATTTCTTGTCGTCAGTGCGATATTGTTCGCACTCGGCATCTACGGCGTGATAACGAGAAAGAACGCCATTATGGTTTTGATGGGTATCGAGCTGATCCTGAACTCAGCCAACATAAATTTCATCGCGTTCACGCGGTTCGGACTCATGAATCTCACGGGACAGGTTATCGCAATATTCGTGATCATCCTCGCGGCAGCTGAGGCGGCGATACTACTCGCGATCGTGCTGAATATCTATCAGCAGCTCAACACTGTCAACGTCGACGAAGTTGATAAACTAAAGAATTGAGTGTCTAAAGGATTCTGAGGAAATGATGTCTCCAATCGATAGCACTTTGATACACTTAGCCATAGCAGTCTTGATCCTCCCGCTTGTCGGTTTTGTCCTGCTGATATTTTTCGGCAAGAGAATCCCGCGACAGGATTTGTTAGAGACGGGAATCTTGTTCCTTGTGCTGGCATTTTCGATTTACATAATGGTGCAGAAGGTCTTTTTCATGACCGAGCCGAGAATCGACCTTACATTCAGATGGATCGATCTCGGTAATTTCTTCGGCGGCAGGAGCTTCCCGATAGACCTCGGTATAGCGATCGACAACATCACGGCGATCATGCTCGTGGTCGTTACATTGATAAGCGCTCTAGTGCATCTTTTCTCGCTGGCCTACATGCACGATGATGTCAGGTATTCGCGGTACTATGCGTACCTCGGGTTGTTCACATTCTCGATGCTGGGCATCGTCCTCGCCAACAACATTCTGATGGTCTACGTGTTCTGGGAGCTCGTCGGATTGAGCTCATACCTCCTTATCGGCCACTGGTACGAGAAGAAATCTGCCAGCGATGCGGGCAAAAAGGCGTTTATCGTGAACCGCGTCGGCGATGTCGGGTTCTTCATCGGAATTTTGATTATCTACTCGACCCTGCATACTTTCCTGTTTACGGGAATTTTCAGCGGGATCGCGCAGGGGCAGCTGTCGGGATCACTCCTGACGGTCGCCGGGATTCTGATATTCTGCGGCGCAGTGGGCAAGTCCGCTCAATTCCCTCTGCATGTCTGGCTTCCTGACGCTATGGAAGGCCCTACTCCCGTCAGTGCACTGATTCATGCCGCGACGATGGTTGCGGCCGGAGTTTACCTGGTCGCGCGCGTCTATCCGATGCTTACCGCGGGGGCTTTGACGGTCATCGCCTATATCGGGGCTATCACCGCTTTCATCAGCGCGACAATCGCCATCACACAGAACGACATTAAGAAGGTACTTGCTTATTCGACCATCAGCCAGCTCGGCTACATGGTGATGGGACTCGGCGTCGGAGCATTTTCTGCCGGTGTGTTTCATCTGGTAACGCACGCCGCCTTCAAAGCGGGGTTGTTCCTCGGTTCCGGCTCGGTCATCTACGCGATGCACCATGAGCAGGATATGAGGCAGATGGGTGGCCTCCGGAAAAAGATGCCGATCACTTACCTGGCCTTTGTAATATTCACCCTTTCAATCTCGGGTATACCATTTACCTCAGGGTTTCTGAGCAAAGACAGCATACTTGCTGGCGCGTTCACGTACGGAGTGCTCACGGGGAACATACTCATCCCGATAATCGGCTACACCGTGGTCTTCCTGACGGCTTTCTATATGTTCAGGCTGATTATCATGACTTTCCACGGCGAGCCGCGCGACCATCACAAGTACGAGCATACAAAGGAATCTCCGGCTGTCATGACTATTCCCCTGATAGTGCTCGCGGCTCTCTCACTGTTCGTGTTCTACAGCTTCAACCCCTTCAATCCGGAACAGGGATGGTTCCTGCATTCGGTCGTCCAGCCGGAAACCGTCGTCCCCGTCGCACAGCGCTACACGTGGGAGCAGTCGACCGTACCCCAGGACTCGGTAAACCTGGCAGCCGTCGCTTCCGTGGTCCCCGCCGGCGTAAATCCCGAACCTGCATCGCCGATGTACGAAGAAGTCATGGAGGAAACCCATTATACGGGTTTGGCCATATCGCTGACGCTCGCAGTACTCGGACTCCTGGCAGCGTTTGTAGTGTATCAATGGAAGAAGATCGATGCGGAGAAACTGAAACAGAGGGTAAAACCGGTTTACACATTCCTGTATAACAAGTGGTACTTCGACGAACTTTACGGTGCGACGGCTGTGGCCGGTACGCTGGCGGTAAGCAGGGCGCTTTCATGGTTCGACGGTCATGTCATCGACGGAATCGTAAACGGTGCGGCAACTCTGACTCGCGTCTGGTCT
Organism: Bacteroidota bacterium; assembly: GCA_021825585.1. GTDB lineage: Bacteria > Bacteroidota > Ignavibacteria > Kryptoniales > JAKASW01 > JAKASW01. The sequence goes on from JAKAGT010000014.1 coordinate 26,161, forward strand.
ACGCTAAGCGGCAAGTTCGATCATTATGTGGTCGATGGCCTCGTCAATTTTTCCGGATGGTTTGCGGGATTTCTCGGAAAGGGCGCCCGCAAAGCGCAGACCGGCAAGGTTCAAACATATATAGTCTTCGCCCTGTTGGGTGTCATAATATTGTTTTTTGCATTCAGGTCGTTTTGAAAAACAGCTACACTGTGAATTTTAAATCGAGAATTGAGAATTTAGAAATATCATTGGAGGAATAATGCAGTATCAATTCCTTGGAATTGGGTATCTGACGTGGATTACTTTTCTGCCTATCTTGGGAATGATAGTGGTTCTGCTCATCCCGAGAGCGAGTACAAATGCGATGAAATGGACGGCGCTGGGAGCTACAATATTGCAGCTCGTATTTGCGGCGCTGATCTGGATCAATTTCAACCCGGCCCTCACCGGCATAAACGACGTTAGCAAATTCCAGTTTGTCGAGAAGGCAACGTGGATTAATCTTCAGGGAGTGGGCTGGTTCGGACATGTGGTGATCGAGTACTTCCTGGGTATCGACGGGCTGAGTCTTCCAATGATCGTCCTGACGTCGCTGATCTCCTTCGTCGGTGTGGTTGCGTCCTGGAACATCAACAAGGCCCAGAAGGGGTACTTTGCGCTTTACCTCCTGCTCGACACGGGTATGATGGGCGTGTTTGTTGCGCTCGACATGTTCCTTTTCTACATGTTCTGGGAAATCATGCTTCTCCCGATGTACTTCCTCATCGGAATTTGGGGAGGTCCGAGGCGGGAATATGCTGCCATCAAGTTTTTTCTCTATACTCTGCTCGGGTCCGTCCTGATACTTCTTGTCATGCTTGCCCTCTACTTCAGCGTAAGCATCAAAGATCCGGTAACCGGCCAGATGACGCATACGTTCAATATGCTGGCAATGATGAACCCGGCCAACTACGATCCCAACTCCATTCTCGGCGGGATCGGGACATACTGGAGGGACGTGGCGTTCATCGCCCTGTTCATAGGCTTTGCCATCAAGGTGCCGATTTTCCCGTTCCACACATGGCTTCCGGACGCACACGTCGAAGCGCCGACCGCAATCAGCGTCATCCTGGCGGGCGTGCTGCTGAAGATGGGAACTTACGGGTTCCTCAGGATCAGCTTTCCGATTTTCCCTGATGCCATGCTGAAGTACGCATTCCCTCTGGCAATCTTAGGCTTTATAAATATCGTCTATGGCGCGCTCTGTGCGATGGCACAGACCGATTTCAAGAAACTTATCGCCTATTCCAGCATCAGCCACATGGGCGTCGTTCTCCTGGGCATCGCGGCGATGAATACGCAGGGAGTATCCGGCGGCGTGCTGCAGATGTTCAACCACGGCGTAGTGACTGCAATGCTCTTCCTTGTAGTCGGCGTGATTTACGACAGGGCGCACACGCGCGGCGTGAACGATTTCGGCGGACTCGCGAACCAGATGCCTGTCTACACCGGGATCATGACGGTGGCTTTCTTCGCGGCAATCGGGCTGCCGGGTCTCAGCGAGTTTGTGAGCGAGATGCTCTCCTATCTCGGAGCGTTCCAGACGTTCCAGTGGGTCACGATCTTCGCCAGCATCGGAATTCTCCTGACGGCGGGCTACATGCTCTGGACTTTGCAACGGGTGTTCCTTGGCCAGCTCCCTGAGAAATGGAAGGGCCTTCCCGACGTAAACGGCAGAGAACTTGTGGCTTTTGTCCCGCTTATGGTCGTAGTTATTCTGCTCGGCATCTTCCCGTCGATTCTTCTCCACCCGATGAACGCCTCCCTGGATCATCTGGTCGATTTCGTTCACAGGGTGGGAACCGGCTTGACTGCCGTAAAGTAAAAGATAAGGATGTATTTATAAGATGGCACAGACCATATACGAGAGTTTCGGCTACCTTCTCCCCGAAACCATGCTTTCGATCTTCTTCATTCTTACGCTCATGACCGCCCTGGTCGGCAAGAGGCGGAGCAAATACCTCCCTGCTTATATGGCTCTGCTCGGAATCGTGCTCGCCGGCATCTTTGTCTTCAGGCAGATAGGCGTCGACGAACTTGTCTTCAGCGGGATGTACGCGGTAGATCCTTTCAGCTGGTTCTTCAAGGTCATCTTCCTGGCTACAGGAATCCTGATAATACTGTTTTCACTGCAGAGTCGCGAGCTCGATGCGGTAGCTACCAAGTATCCCGAATATTTCAGCCTGATCCTGGCTCTAACCATCGGTGCGTTCTTCATGGCGGGTTCATCCAACCTGCTGATGATGTATCTGTCGCTCGAGCTGGTAAGCATTTCCTCTTACATCCTTTCTGGCTTCACGAAGGAGAATGCCCGCGCCGACGAAGCGTCTTTGAAGTACGTGATTTACGGCGCGTTCTCATCCGGCTTGATGCTCTATGGCATCTCGCTTATCTACGGCATGACGGGCGAAACGAATCTTTACGCCATGAACCAGGCCATCGCGGTCGGAAACATACCCAGGATCACAATGCTGATTGCAGTAATTCTCATGCTCGTCGGCCTCGGCTACAAGATCAGCGCAGTGCCTTTCCACTTCTGGACCCCGGACGTTTATGAGGGCGCTCCGATAACGGTGACCGCCTTCCTGTCGGTCACGTCCAAGGCGGCAGGATTCGCGATGCTGATGAGATTTTTCAAGATAGGTTTTATTGATTTGACGGCGGCACCTGCTATGGCAGGGATGTGGGGCATCTTCAAAGGTCTGAACTGGACCGATATCATAGCGGTTCTATCGGTGCTCACGATGTCCGTCGGCAACCTTGTGGCGCTCTGGCAGTCGAACATGAAGCGCCTCCTCGCATATTCCAGCATAGCGCACGCAGGCTACATCCTCATGGGCTTCGTGACCCTGACCAACCAGGGGATGTCTGCAATGCTGCTCTACTTCGTTGCTTATCTCCTGATGAATCTGGGCGCCTTCTATGTCGTTATGCTTATTGCGAATAAGTATCACACCGAGAATATCGAGGACTACAGGGGACTCGGCTACCGCTCCCCTTACGCGGCGTTCGCGCTGACGGTGTTTCTGTTCTCGTTAACCGGTATCCCGCCGACGTTCGGGTTTATCGGGAAATTCTATCTCTTCTCTGCGCTGATAAGCACGCACTATATCTGGCTGGCGATAGTCGGCGTTATCAACAGCGTCGTGTCGCTTTACTACTATGCCAAGGTCGTCCGCAATATGTACCTTGTCGAACCGATTGAGAAGTCGAGGATCGAATTCGATTTCGGGAGCAATCTTCTGATGACGCTGCTCGTCGTTCCCAACATCGCATTGATGCTTTACTTCACGCCTGTACTTAGCTGGGCGCAGTATTCGGTGACGATGTTCGGCCTGCGCTGAACCGCTATAGCTGCCCGCCGGGATTGGAATGAAAGCGGACGGAAGCCTCAGAAATATTCTTTACCATCCATAAAAAAAGTCCCGCCGAAGAGCGGGACTTTTTCCGTATCAACCGAGTTCCGATGCAAGCTTCTGGTTGCGCCTTATAGCCTTAACGCGCTTCATACGCTTGCGAACTGAAGGCTTCGTGAAGTATGTTCGCTTCTTGAATTCTTTCAGAATTCCCGAACGCTCGTACTTCTTCTTGAAGCGCCTCAGAGCTCTGTCGATCGGCTCATTTTCCTGAACCATGACGCCGACCAATCAAATCACCTTCCTTCGTTTTAAATGAGCTTTCGTAAATTACGCACCGGGAGCCGGAAAAACAAGGTTCGAATCCCCGCGAGGAGACGTCCTCCGTAACGTTTGTATGCCGCTATCAACCGGGCTGAATATTTGTCGAAATAATCCGGCCGACTCCTCAAAAACGATGAAAATACAACCCCTGATGCTTATATTTCGTTATTGAGAGGCCATGCTATCTTCCACTTGCACATATAAACTCGGCGAGAGTTTGATCGAGTTCGGAACCCGAACGTATCTCATGGGCATCCTGAACGTGACGCCCGACTCTTTCTCCGACGGCGGAAGGTTTTTCGACCAGACGGACGCAGTCCTGCACGGCTTTCAGATGGTGAAGGATGGTGCCGACATGATCGACGTCGGCGGCGAGTCGACCAGGCCGGGTGCCGAGTACGTTCCGGCTGACGAGGAAATACGCAGGGTGGTTCCCGTGATCCGGAAAATCCGGCAGAAGACGAGTGTTCCTGTATCGATCGACACTTACAAATCCGAAGTCGCGAAGGCCGCCCTGGAAGCGGGGGCGACCATTGTAAATGATATCAGCGGTTTGCATTTTGATGAGAAGATGGCGGAAGTCATAGCCGAGCACAGCGCTTCGGTTGTAATAATGCATATAAAAGGAACGCCTAAGGATATGCAGACCAACCCGGAATATGACGACGTCGTGCGGGAAGTTTACGATTATCTTTCGAAGTCGGTGGAATCTGCGAGCAACAGCGGAATAAAACAGATAATGATAGATCCGGGCATCGGTTTCGGCAAGACAGCAAATCACAATCTCGAGCTACTGAACCGTCTCGAAGAGTTCAGGGGCATCGGCGTCCCGATCTTAATCGGTGTATCAAGGAAGTCGTTTATCGGGAAGATCCTGGACACTCCGGTGGATGCGCGGCTGGAAGGGACAGCGGCCGCAGTGACCGCGAGCATACTGCATGGCGCCGACATCGTCCGTGTTCATGACGTGCGCGAAATGCGGCGCGTCGCGCGCGTCGCCGATGCGATACGGAGACAAAGGGTTTAATGGAACTCTTCCACATCGGTTTCATCACGGTCTCCGTAATAGACATCCTGGACATCGGGATCGTGGCGTTCATATTCTACAAGCTGTATCAGGTTATGCGCGGGACGGTGGCTGCCCAGATTTTTATCGGGCTGCTGATGATCCTCGCGCTGTCGTTTGCCGCTCAGGCACTCGGTATGCGGGCCCTCGGGTGGCTTCTCGGGACGCTGACGAACATCTGGGTTATCGCGTTTATCGTCCTCTTTCAGCCGGAGCTGAGAAGGCTTTTCCTTTATTTCGGGAAAAACAGCTTCGTGAGGTTCTTCATACACATCGACATAAGCGAGACCGTGGACGAAGTGGCTGACGCGGCCGCGGAACTCAGCAACAGACAGCACGGCGCGTTGATAGTCATTGCCCGCACCGGGGCGCTCCGGACGATAATCGAGACCGGTGAGGAGATTCGCGCCAAGGTTTCGAAGGAATTGTTGGTCTCGATATTCAACCCGAAGGCTCCATTGCACGACGGTGCCGTAGTAATCCGCGGCGAGTCTATTGAAGCTGCAAGATGCACGCTTCCTCTCAGTTCGACCACGAAGATCAGCGGTTATGTCCTTGGCATGCGTCACCGTGCCGGGATCGGAGTATCGGAGCAATCGGACGCGTTGGTGGTGATAGTCTCGGAAGAGACGGGAACCATCTCGATCGCGGAAGACGGCATATTGTCGCGCGGACTTTCTCCTGAGGGACTCAGACGCAGGTTGAAAGAAACCCTACCCAGCCCTTCCCAGAAGGGGGCGCGGTCGATCTTCAAGCGCACGGCAGAGGATGCCTAAGGTCGCGGTCGCCATCCCTGCTCACAACGCCGCGAACTCAATCGGTGAAGTGATATCGCAGGTGGCGCGTTTCGTGTCTCCCGGCGACATCTTCGTTGTCGACGACGGCTCCTCCGATCAGACAGATTTGGTTGCTCGCGGGCATGGGGTCTGGCTGCTTCGACATTCGAAAAAGCGGGGAAAAGGCTCCGCACTCCGCGACGCTGCCGGTAAGATACTCGAGCTCGATTACGAAGCGGTGATTACTTTAGATTCCGATTTACAACACGACCCGGCTGAGATTCCTTTATTTATTGCCGCGTCCGGCGATTTTGACGTGGTTATAGGAAAGCGGACGATCTCGGTCGGCAACATGCCGCTCCACCGGTACCTGTCCAATTCAATAACGACCAGGCTGATTTCCATGAGGACTGGAGTCAGGATTGAAGACAGCCAGTGCGGCTACAGGCTTTACAAGACGAGAGTCTTGAAGGCAGTTCATTCGGACTGCAATCATTACGATTACGAATCCGACCTTCTGATAAAGGCGGCCTTGGCGGGTTTTAGGGTCGGTTTCGTGCCGATTAAAACTATCTACAACGATTCGAAGAGCGGAATGCGGACGATCGACATCCTGCGCTTCATAAAAGTCTATCTGAGATCATTCTTCTGATATTATGATAAAAACTAAACTGCTCGATAAATACGCCGATGCCCGGGCGGAAATGATCCTTCTGCTAAAGGAGCGCGGGATTGCCGACGAAAGCGTGCTGAAGGCGATGTCCGAAGTCGAGAGACACCTGTTTATCCCACTTCCCCTGCGCAACCATGCATACGACGATGCGGCACTCCCGATCGGCGAGGGGCAGACTATCTCTCAGCCGTACACCGTTGCCATTATGACAGAAGAGCTGCACGTCAAAGAACTCGACAAGGTGCTCGAGATTGGAACGGGGAGCGGCTATCAGACGGCCATCCTGGCGGCCATGGGTATAAGGGTGTTCACGATCGAGAGGCTCCCGGGTTTGCTCAAAACGGCGAAGCAGGTACTGGAAAGTCTCAACGTACGGTTCGTTTCCAAGATGAGCGACGGTACGATCGGGTGGCGCGAGTTTTCCCCTTTTGACGGGATACTCGTAACGGCAGGTGCACCGGAAATACCGAAGCCGCTGATCGAGCAGCTTAAAGTGGGCGGCAAGTTAGTCATACCGGTCGGCTCGCAGGACTTCCAGCAGATGAAGATTGTGACCAAAGTTGACGAGAACAACCGGTGCGAAATAATCGACAAGGCCGATTTCAAATTCGTACCGCTGATAGGCAAGGAAGGGTGGCACGAAGACGATAGCAGGTAGGCAGGCAATTGCCGTCGTCGGCCCGACCTGCACCGGGAAAACGAAGATAGGTATAGAGCTTGCGCAGCTGGTCGGCGGGGAAATAATCTCGGCAGACTCGAGACAAATATACAAACTCGCCACTATCGGCACGGCAAAGCCGTCGAAGGAGGAGCTGGAGGGAGTTCCGCATCATCTTATCGACATACTTCCGCTGGACGAGGAGATGAGCGCCGGAGTTTACTCCAGGCTTGCCAGAAAAGTCGCAGCCGAGATCTTTTCAAGGGGCCGCGTCCCGGTCATAGTCGGCGGCTCCGGGCTCTACCTGCGTGCGCTTATCGACGGTCTGTTTGAGGGGCCGGAGGTCGATGGGGAGACGAGAGCAAATCTCAGGAAGAGGTTACGTTACGAAGGGGCGGAGAAGCTTCTCGAGGAATTGAAACGGGTCGATCCGAAAGCCGCGGAAGGTTTACTACCCCAGAACTATAAGCGGATATTGAGGGCGCTTGAAGTCTGGCACGGTTCCGGGACAAAGATTTCGGAATTGCGGGAGCTTAAACCTGATACGCCGGATTTCACAACCATTCAATTCGGGCTTCAGGTCGAACGAAAAGAGTTGTATCGCCGGATAGAAAAGCGTGTCGACGGAATGATCGAGCAGGGCCTTGTGGATGAAGTTAAAGATATCCTTCGCCGCGGATTCGATCCGGCTCTCAATTCATTACAGACCGTCGGCTATCGCGAGGTCGTCTCTTACCTCCAGCAAAGGATGCCGTTCGAAGAAATGGTTGATTTGGTAAAGATGAACACGCGGCGCTACGCAAAACGGCAGATGACATGGTTTCGGAAGGACGGAAGAATAATCTGGATAGAAACGGGCGGGATTGGACCCGCTCAGGTTGCAGGGGAGATCAGTTCAATGCTTGGGAAATTGCCCGGCAACTCTCAGGCAACAGGGCGATGAAGTTCAAAGCCTCCGGATCGCACCGCCGTCAAGACAAGAGTTGGTCGACCGTAAACTATCCCTGTGAAAAGGCGGCAATTATGGCTTCCGCAGCCTGAGAGGCATCGCCGATTGTCTTTACAGACCCCATCCTCGCCTCGTGGCCTTCAGCCGTGAGGGCTTTGTTCATCAGGTCGACCACCGGTCTCCAAAAATCCGTGACGAGCACTATCGGCTTTCTGTCGATGATATCCTTGTTCATCAACTCCCAAACGGCGGCGAACTCGACGAGCGTGCCCGTCGCCCCCTTCAGAACCATGTAGGCGTCCCCTATCTCGACAAGCCTCTCCAGCCTCTCATAAAGGGAAGCCGTGTGGACCTGAACATTTACGTACTGGTTTGGTGTCGGAGAGAAGGCCGCAAATGTAACCCCGATTATCTTCACGTCTGATTCGGAGGCTCCCTTCGATACCGCTTCCATTATCCCCCCATAACCCCCCGTACACACAGATATCCCCGCCCGGGCAAGCTTTTTCCCGATGAGTTCAGCATCCTCGTATTCTTTCGATCCCTCGACAGGGCTGCTGCTTCCGAAGACGGTTACAATCTTGCCCTGAGAGGGGTGTGGGGGTTGTGTTTCAGACACAAAATCTAGTTGTAAATCGTGATCCTCTGGCCGGGACGGATATCCCGTTCAGCCGTAGTATTCCATTCTTTGAGCTGGTCAAGAGATACGCCGAACTTTTTCGCAATGCTCCAGAGAGAATCGCCGGGGCGTACTCTATAAACCGTCCGGGAATCAGAATTATCTGCGATCAGGCCTGTCTGGTCGGCGCCGGTGTTGATGGCTGTCGATGCAGCCGCTACTCGCAAGCGCTGACCGATGCTAATCCTGTTGGAACGCAGGCTGTTCCATCGTCGAAGGTCGGTTACGGTAACGTGGTAAAGCGAAGCAATTCCTATCAAAGTCTCGCCGCTCCTCACCCTGTGGAATCCGGTAGGGGATGTCGTGGTGGGCGGGGGATCAACCTGTGCTTGTGCGACGGTCTTTCTGCTCGTCTTGGCGGCCATCACAATCAGCCTCATTCTGGGCCGGATCATCGTTCCGCGAAGATGGTTCAGTCTCTTCAGCCGCGCTACCGTTGTACCGTAACGGGCAGCTATCTCACCAAGGGTTTCACCCCTCCTCACGACGTGAATCGACGATGTCGTGCTCCCTGTGCGCTCTGCAACTCTCTCACCGCGGGCGTAATATGAACTTCTGACGGGAATCAAAAGGAGAGTTCCGGCCATCACTCTTCTGGTCCGCCAGGACAGGTCGTTCGCAATTCTCAGTGAACGGAGTCCGACACGGTATCTTCTGGCAATTCCGTAAAGCGTTTCGCCGTAGCGAACGCGGTGGAACGTCCATGTCAACTTGGCAGATTCGGGAATTTTCTGATAATCTTCGGCAAACACAGGACCCATCCCCTGCGGCACCAGTAGGGGATAGCCGCGTCCGTCAAAATCGGGCGGCGTCACCGCATGCACGAGTTCCGGATTCATCTTGATGAGCGTATCGAGGCTGACCCCGGTCGCTTCGGCTAGGACTTTCAGCTCAACGCTGTCGGGAATCCTCACCGTATCGCATGGAGCCGGTGCGGCTGCGACGCTGTCGCTAAAACCGTACTCAGTCGGGTTCATTGCTATCAGAGTGACCGCTATGTACTGCGGGACGTAGTTCCTGGTCTCACGTGGCAGGAAGCGTTTTATTTGCCAGAAATCCCTGTCGCCCCCGCTCCTGCGGATCGCCCTCTCGACGGAACGCGTTCCACAGTTGTAGGCCGCTATGGCTAAGTACCAGTTGTTGTAGTAATTGTAAAGGTCTTTCAAGTGTTTTGCGGCGGCTTCGGTTGCAAGAACCGGATTCCGACGCTCATCATACCACCAATTCGAGTGAAGCCCGTAAAGGTTTCCCGTCGAGCGGATAAACTGCCAGAGTCCTACGGCTCTCGCCCATGATCGCGCGGTCGGGTCGAGACCGCTTTCCGGCATGGACAAATAAGCGATCTCTGCAGGAAGGCCTTCCTGCAGGAAAATCTTCTTCATTGTGGGCATGTACAAACCGGAACGGTAAATCCAGTTTTGCATGTGCCATCTTCCGCGAGTCGTGAAGAATTCTATATTCTGCTCGACAAACCGGTTCATGACAAGCGGTATGGTAGTCTTGGGAGCGGCCTGCTTTGGGAACTTAGCTCCGGCAATGCTTATTGAATCGACTATCTGTGAGAGTTTCTCCTGAAGGGCGAAAACCGATGTACCAGGCTCCAGGTTCTGAACGCTCGAAATGTATGTCTTGTAATCGTTTATTATCTGCTGGCTGAGAGCCACGAAGTCCTTGTTTTCTTCAATGTCGGGGTAGTAGCTCAGATCGTTCAGGACATCTATGCTGTTTTCGAATTGGATTACCGATGAATCCTGTGCCCCCATTTTCTGCAGCCTTATTGCGTCGGTATAATATTCCCGTGCCAGTGCCATCAACTTGTCAACAGCGTCATCGTCCGTGAGAATTGAATCAGGGCCGCTTAAGGTGGTCAATTCGGTTTGTTGGACTATGGCACGCCTGCTCATTTCCACGGAAGACTTCAAACTAAGCGAGTCTTGTTGTGACTCGGCTTTAACCTGAGCCTCCACGGATTGTGATTTCTGAAGCTCTTTGTTCGAAGAGCAGGAGAATGAAATAGTCGCTAACAAGCCCCCAATAATCAGTAGGAAAGAGTTCTTTCTTTGCATTGGCCTCGTTCGTTTGGAAATACCTATCAATATAGGCGTGTCCTAAGTTTTTGTCAAGTAAAAGTTTAAGCGGTGACTGAAACTGCCGGATATTTCAAGACTTAACCTCTGATCATAGTATCGGACAACCTGAAGGGATCTGTAGTACCGCAACCCCTCTACGGCCCAGGCTGGGAACCCCGTTCGTTCAGAGAGGCGGGATATTTCCCGCCTCATGCTTCTCCAGGTTCAGAAAACGACCGGTTCTTCGTACACGCCGAACACCTCTTTCAGCGTGTTACACATCTCACCCAGCGTCACATACACACGCGTGGCTTGAAGCAGCTTCGGCATCAAATTCGATCCATCTTCAGCGGCCCTTTTCAGTTCGGATAGAGAGTTTTCCGCCTCCACTTCGCTCCTGTGAGCCCGTACCTCCTCGATTCGCTGCCGCTGCTTAATTTCCACCTCTTTTGGTATCTCGAGAATCGGGATGGATATCTGCTCGTTTTCCTGCACGTATTCATTAACCCCCACGATAATCTTCTCCCTCCTGTCGAGCTCCTGCTGATACCGGTATGCGGCATCCGCTATTTCGCGCTGGAAGAAGCCCTGCTCAATGGCGGCAATTACACCGCCAAGAGAGTCGATCTTCTCGAAATATCTTTCAGCCTCCCGCTCCATTCTATTGGTGAGATTCTCAATGAAGTAGCTTCCGGCAAGCGGGTCGATTGTGTTCGCAACGCCGGTTTCGTGTGCCAGGATTTGCTGCGTACGTAGGGCAATAGTCACCGCCTTTTCGCTTGGGAGTGCAAGCGTCTCATCCATGGAATTAGTGTGGAGTGACTGAGTTCCGCCAAGAACCGCGGCCAAAGCCTGGTATGCCGTACGGACGATGTTGTTTTCGGGCTGCTGGGCGGTCAAAGAGCATCCGGCAGTTTGTGTGTGAAATCGTAGTGTCCATGTTCGCGGATTTTTTGCACCGTATTTGTCTCGCATCCGCCGGGCCCAGATTCTCCTCGCCGCCCTGAACTTGGCGATCTCTTCGAAGAAGTCGAGATGAGAATTGAAGAAGAACGAAAGCTGAGGGACAAATTCGTTCAGGTCCAGGCCGGCGGCGATTCCGGCTTCTACATAAGCGAACCCGTTAGCAAGCGTAAATGCCAATTCCTGGGCAGCAGTCGAACCTGCCTCCCTGATGTGATAGCCGCTTATTGAAATCGGGTTCCACTTCGGCATTTCCTTCACGGCATACGCGAACATATCCGTGATGATTCTCATCGACGGATTCGGGGGATATATCCATTCCTTCTGGGCAATGTATTCCTTCAGGATATCGTTCTGGATCGTACCGCGAAGTTGAGGTGCCATCACGCCCTGCTTTTCTGCTACGACAATATAGAAGGCCAACAGCATGGCGGCAGGTGCGTTTATGGTCATCGAAGTAGAAACCTTGTCGAGCGGAATTCCGTCGAAAAGAACTTCCATATCGGCAAGTGAACTGACTGATACGCCGCAGAGTCCGACTTCGCCCTCCGAAAGAGGATCGTCTGCATCCCGTCCCATCAGAGTGGGGAGATCAAAAGCCACGCTTAGACCGGTCTGACCGTTTTCGAGGAGGTAGTGGTAGCGTTTGTTCGAGTCTTCGGGCGTTCCAAAGCCTGCAAACTGTCGCATGGTCCAGAGTCGCCCGCGGTACATCGTCTGATGTATCCCGCGTGTGTAAGGAAATTCTCCCGGAAAACCTATGTCGTTCCGGAAGTCGAGGTTCTCGATGTCATCAGGGGTGTATAACGCATCGATCGGTTCACCGCTCACGGTGGTGAATTTTGCAGGCCGGGTTTCTCTCGTCGCTGCCTCTTTTTCCCACTCCGCTTTTCGCTTCTTAATCTCATCGATGGAGTTGTTCATTGAATCACCTTTTCCCTTTTGATTCGGCGGTAAGAATCGGATATGATCTTTACCACTGCCGCGCACATTAGAAGGTATCCGGCCAGAAATGGTATCCAGTCGAAAGACGTCGGTGCATAGTTTCCCAGGCCTTTTGGGCCCACGGAAAATAAGATATGAAAAATTTTCCCCGTAAACGAGTATAATACCACGAAACAGCCTGCAGCGAACACCCATGAGTTTCGGCCGCCGATCCTGACCTCGTCCGACCTGTCGGCCAGATTAATGAGGGCAAGGGAACCCGCACCAAGAAGAATAGAGATCAGCACAGGTGTGAGGACGGGGCCGATCCATGCCACCGGAATCAGGAAGAGTATGTCGAAGCTCAGCAGCGAACTTGGCCAGCCGATCATGAGTTTGAGAAAGACATAGTAGAATATGTCCCAAAGCGCAAATGCGTATATGAAAAACATCCACTTTTGAAGCTTGTTTCTCCCGGCCAGGAGCCCAACCGCCAGGAGCATTATTACAGTCGCCGCTTCGCGCCCCACCTCTATGAGTGCAAAATTGGGTTGCAGATACTTCATGGGGAATACTTCCGAGACGCTCCCGAAAATCATTTGCCGGAGGTAGACGACTACCGCGGACTCGACATATGCCATTGCTATCGCGTATATGGAGACCGTAAAAGCCTTTTTCACGCCGCCAATTTCTGCAAGTTGATCGACTCTTTCAATGTCAGCCGGAAGCCGCATCGTCCGGCGCTTCGTGCGAAGTTTCTTGATTTGCTAAACCCTCATGTTTAAATTGCTTAAAGAGAATTTGATGAGGACAAGAAGAGGGATCGCAATACTCGGCTCTACCGGGTCGATTGGAAAGAGCAGCCTTGACGTTATCTCAAGTATGAACGAGCATGGCGAAGACTACTATGTGACATATTTGGTCACGAACAAGAACGTCGATCTCCTCTACCAGCAGGTAAAGAAGTACAACCCCATCGGAGTGGTAATAATCAATGAGGAGCGCGCCAAGCAGTTTCAATCCTACCTGAACGGCGAGAAACTGAACGTCTATTCCGGAGAAGCGGGCCTTGCGGAGGTGATGTCCCGGGGAGAGTTTGACGTCCTGATCAGTTCGCTTGTCGGTTTTGCCGGGCTCCGGCCGACACTGGAAGCCCTTCGTGCGGGGAAAACGGTAGCACTGGCCAACAAGGAGACACTGGTCGTGGCCGGAGAAATTGTGAATGAGACTGCGCGCGAGTATCGTGCTAATGTTGTCCCGGTAGACAGCGAACACAGCGCTATCCTGCAGTGCTTCACCGGCGAAGATAAAGAGTCGATTGCCAAGCTGATACTTACCGCCTCCGGTGGACCATTTCTGAACAGGAGTAAAGAGGACCTTGAAAAAGTCACCGTTGAAGAGGCGCTGAACCACCCGAACTGGCGGATGGGAAACAAGATTACGATCGATTCCGCCACCCTGATGAACAAAGGTCTTGAAGTTATTGAAGCGCATTATCTTTTCGATCTGCCGCCCGAGAGGATAGAAATCGTCGTTCATCCGCAGTCCATCATACATTCGATGGTTGAATTTGTCGACGGTTCGATAAAGGCGCAGCTGGGCATGCCCGACATGAAGATTCCTATCCAGTATGCGCTGACATATCCGGAACGAATAAGGTCGAAGTATCAGAGGATAGATTTCGGCAAGGTGAGCCAGTTGACCTTCATGAGACCCGACGTGGAGAGGTTTCCCCTTATTAGTCTGGCTTACGAAGCTCTCAGTCAGGGCGGAACCGCGACCGCGGTGCTCAATGCGGCAAACGAGGCCTCGGTCGATCTTTTCCTGAGAAGGAAGATAAGGTTCACTCAGATAGCAGATTTTGTCAGGCAAGCCCTAGAATCCATTCCCACAAAGCGTCTCCCGGACATAGACGAGATTTTTGAAGCGGATCGCCAGGCGAGGCAGTTTGTTTACGCGGAGACGGAGCATTCCAACTAGCTCAGAGTTGAGACCATAGCATGACTTACATCCTATATTTCATTATAACAATCGGAATACTCGTCCTTGTGCACGAGTTCGGGCACTTCATCGCGGCAAAGCTGTTCGGGATGAAAGTCGACACGTTTTCGGTCGGTTTTCCGCCCAGGGCTTTCGGAAAGAAAATCGGAGACACCGATTACTGCGTGTCGTGGGTACCTATTGGGGGGTATGTTAAGATTGCCGGGATGGTGGACGAGAGTTTCGACACGGATTTTCTGAAGAATCCGCCGCAGCCCAACGAGTTCCGCTCGAAACCGATGTACCAGAGGATGATTGTCGTCTCAGCGGGCGTTATAATGAATTTCCTTCTGACCTTCCTGATTTTCTACGGAATCAACCTCGCCAGCGGAAGGTTGTTCCATGCGACAACGACCGTGGGAAGTGTTTCCTCCAATTCCGTAGCGGCGGAGGTGGGCTTCAGGCAGGGAGACCAGCTTCTTTCAGTCAACAACAAGGCCGTCAAAAACTGGGAGGGCGTCGAGACTGATCTTTACCTGGACAACGTAGCTTCTCCTTTGACCGTTAACCTGAAGCGGGAAGGCCATATTACCACACTGACCATTCCAAAGGGGACGATCAAGCCGGATAAGGACATAGGTATTTACCCCAACCACATGCACGCATTGATAGAGGCGGTCGAGCCGAATATGCCTGCTGCCAAAGCAGGCCTCAAACCCGGCGACGTAATCGAGTCGATTGACGGCCAGGTGATCGCAACGAACGAACAGGTCGTCAACATCGTAAAGCAGAATAAAGGCAAGCTCATAAACCTCGGGATCCAGCGGGACAACAAGCTCGAGCAAATTTCGGTCATGCCCAATTCCGACGGAAAGATCGGGATCCAGATCGGCATGTCTTACACCGGCCCGATTCAAAAGCTGAGCTACAATGTCATTAGCGCCGCCCCGGTCGGCTTTGACGAGACGGTCGGCAACACTGCGCTGCTGGTGCAGTCCCTCGTCAGGATTGCCACCGGCAAGGTGTCGTTTACGAAATCGATAGGCGGTCCGATCAAGATAGCACAGCTGGCTACACAGAGTGCCGAGTTGGGACTCGTCGTCTTTCTGAGATTCATGGCTCTGCTAAGCATTAGCCTCGCGGTGCTGAATATAATTCCGTTCCCTGCGCTGGACGGTGGACACCTGGCCTTCCTCGTCTATGAGTCTGTTTTCAGGAGGGAAGTGCCCGCGAAGATAAAGATATTTGCGCAGCAGGTTGGCTTCGCGATACTCCTTCTTTTCATGGCGTTCGTGATTTATAACGACATAGTGCACTTCTGACACTATCCTTTGGTGTCATTTCACCGGAATTGCAGACCGGAGTTGCCTGCTCACCTGACCGGGCGAACGATGCGGCTTTAGAAGCTGGCAGGGGAGGTCAGGCGGATCACGAATTGCGTTTCACTTCATGTGCTTATAAATTTACCCAATGGCAAAACAGAAGAAGAGTTCTCGGGAGGATCCGAAGCCTCAAAGGGGAGTAGCTCCAACCGAGGTCGAGGACGATTCAAAGTTCGACAGGGCGCTTCGCCCGAAAATCCTCAAGGAGTTCGTCGGACAGAAGAAGATCGTCGGCAAACTCAAGGTATTTATAGAGGCTGCAAAGAGGCGCAAGGAGGCGCTGGACCATGTGTTGTTCATGGGGCCTCCGGGGCTCGGGAAGACCACACTGGCCAACATCATTGCAAACGAACTCGGGTCCGAGCTCATTTCCACGACGGGCCCATCTCTCGAAAGGCCGGGTGATCTTGCGGGAATCCTGACGTCGATGCAGGACGGCGTCGTTCTGTTCATAGACGAGGTACATCGCATGCCGGCCGCCGTCGAGGAAATCCTTTACGGGGCCATGGAGGATTACAGGGTTTCGATCGTTGTCGACAGGGGACCCGGTGCGAGAAGCGTTCAGTTAGGACTCAATCCGTTTACGCTCGTTGCAGCCACTACACGTGCGGGTCTTCTCAGCAATCCGTTCAGGTCCAGGTTCGGCATCATAGAACGGCTGGCATATTACGAAGATGAGGAGTTGCAGTCCATCGTGGAACGGTCCGCTTCCATTCTCGATGTCGATATTGACGAAGAATCCTCATTCGAGATTGCGCGCCGGAGCCGGGGAACTCCTAGAATCGCGAACCGCTTCCTGAGGCGAACTCGCGACTATGCAGATGTCGACAATAAGGGTAAAATCACCCTGGAGGTCGCAAGGCATGCGCTTCAGCAGCTTGAGGTCGACAAGACCGGGCTGGACGAAATGGACAAGAAAATTCTCATGACTGTTATCGATTATTACAAAGGAGGACCGGCCGGAGTCAATGCCGTTGCTGCAGTAGTAGGCGAAGATGCCGGCACGATCGAGGAAGTCTACGAACCGTTCCTCCTGCAGAAGGGCTATTTGAGAAGGACTCTGCGGGGAAGGGAAGCCACCGAAAAGGCGTATGAGCTTATCGGCAGGGAGAAGAAAGCTTCTTCAATGCAAACAGAATTGCCTATTGACCGCCCGGAACAGAGCACCGAAAACTAAATTCCCCCCGGACGCATAAATCCCTCCGATTTGCATAATCATACCGAAGCGACCGACCTGGCCGGGAGACAACGTCCCAAAACGAAATCATGACAGCATACCGTCCTCTACCGGCTGAGTTTTATCGCAGGGATACACTTCACCTCGTACCTGAGATCCTGGGAAAAGTCCTTGTGAGGAAGGTATGCGGGAAGGCGCTCGCCGGCCGGATAGTCGAAGTCGAGGCATACATAGGCGATGACCCGGCGAGTCATGCGGCCCGTGGTATGACCATGAGAAACAAAGTGATGTTCGAAGACGGCGGCGTGTCATACGTTTACTTCACTTATGGCATGCACTTCTGCTTCAACATTGTCACTGAAAAGAAGGGGTTCCCCGCAGCTCTCCTGGTACGGGCTCTCGAACCTCTGTGCGGAATTGAAGACATGAAGAAGCGGCGGGGAACCGATAATCTGCACAATCTGACGAACGGACCGGCGAAGCTTTGTCAGGCTATGGGTATCGACCGTGAATTGAATGGAGAAAAACTGACAGGAGGCAGGCTCTTCATTGCCGACGACGGTTATGCGGTCGACGTAAAGGCGATTGGGCGCTCAACGAGGATAGGAATCAGAGTCGGAAGGGAAGCTAAATGGAGGTTTTTCCTGAAGGGGAGCGAATTCCTGAGCAGGCTTTAGCCGAGGAAGAAAACGCTCACATGCGGCAGGAATATTACGTATAACGCCCACATCGTCAGGCCGAATGCTATCGGGACTGCAATATTGTCATCGACCACGTTATACGAAATGACTTCGGCAACTGAGGCTACGACCGTTGCCGCAGCACCTATCAGGTATTCGGCAACCAGATAATCTACCTTCGGAGTAAGTGCTACTCCGACAATCCCTGCTATGATAAATGCGAGAGATCCCTCGTAACTCTTCGGCATGCCTCTGCCGGGGAAGATCTTGTGTCTTCCGAACCTCTTGCCGAAGACGGCCGAAGCAGCATCGGCAAGTATGAGCACGGTAAAGCTTGTGATCATGATGTACTTGGGGAAAATAACGATGCAGATGGCTGCCGAAATCAGCATGAAGGTTGCGCCGTTCAGCGCGTGCTTCTTTTCATCGACCTCGTGCCTACGGAGAAGGAATCCGAAGAATCTGTAGAAGAAGGTCGAGATCAGCGGGACATCGTAACGGGCCAGGTCCACTATAATGAACGCGACGGTCATGGGGATAAGTATCTCCAGGGTGAGCGGCTTGGGGATGAAATAGTAGATAACAGGAATGAGAAGCGAGAAAAGGTGAATGGCTTTCCTGATCAGCTCCCCGCGAAAGTCTACAGCGTCCTGGACGGCAGTTTCTCCCATGAACTTAAAAGCGAGGCAAAAAGTGTGCGATCATAAACTTATCTGACCGCGATCATCCATCGAAACAGGAGGCGCAACTTAATTCGTGCTTTGTTGCGACGTCGTGACCTGCCCGCTCGGTACCTCAGGCTGGCTCTTCCCGTTGCCGTTCGGTCTGACGAATGGAGGAAGCTCTTCACCCTTGATCGACTTGCGTATTTCTTCGGCGTCGAGGATTTCACGTTCGAGGAGGGCGCTCGCCAATCTGTCCAGTGCATCTCTATGCTCGTTTATTATTTCCTCTGCACGAGTCATACACTTCAGGACGATTCCTCTTATCTCTTCATCTATTTCGATCGCAGTCTTTTCGCTGTAGTTCCGGTGCTTCGTTATCTCTCTACCGAGGAATATCTCCTGCTCATTCTCTCCCCATGTCAGAGGACCGAGCTTATCACTCATTCCCCATTCGCACACCATCTTTCTGGCAATTGTCGTCGCCTTTTCGATGTCGTTCCCGGCGCCGGTGGTATATTTGCCGAAAATAATTCTCTCTGCCGCCCGTCCGCCGAGCGCGTACGTAATCATGGCAAGGAGGTACTCGCGTGAGTACGTGTGCTTCTCGTCTATTGGAAGATAGGTCGTAACTCCGAGCGCTCTTCCGCGGGGGATGATCGTAACCTTGTGGACAGGGTCCGCTTCGGGGACCATCTTAGCTACGAGCACGTGTCCTGACTCGTGGTACGCAGTCACCTTCTTTTCTTCATCGGAGATGATCGTGCTCTTTCTCTCAGGCCCCATCATGACCTTATCTTTCGCTTCCTCCATGTCGAGCATGGAAACAGTCGTGCTGTTTTTTCTCGCGGCAAGGAGGGCAGCCTCGTTGACAAGATTCGCCAGCTCTGCACCGGCAAAACCGGGGGTCTCTTTGGCGATGATGCTCAGGTCGACATCCTGCGCGAGAGGAATACTCCTGGTGTGTACCTTGAGTATTCCCTCTCTCCCTTTCACGTCGGGTCTGTCGACAACGATCTGCCGGTCGAATCTTCCGGGGCGAAGGAGGGCAGGGTCGAGAACGTCCGGTCGGTTAGTGGCAGCAATTATGATCACTCCGCTGTTTTGCTCGAAACCGTCCATCTCTACCAGTAGCTGATTAAGCGTCTGTTCACGCTCGTCATGTCCGCCGCCGAGCCCGGCTCCTCTGTGCCTGCCGACCGCGTCGATCTCGTCTATGAACACAATGCACGGGGCGTTCTTTTTTGCCGTGTCAAACAGGTCGCGAACACGGCTCGCACCCACGCCGACAAACATCTCGACGAAATCCGCACCGCTGATTGAGAAGAATGGCACGCCGGCCTCGCCCGCGACTGCCCGGGCCAACAGCGTCTTGCCTGTTCCGGGAGGTCCGAGAAGCAATACGCCGCGCGGGATCTTGCCGCCGAGCCGTTGAAACTTGGCCGGCTCCTTCAGGAATTCGATAATCTCTCCCAGCTCTTCCTTGGCCTCGTCGGCACCGGCAACATCGTGGAAGGTCACCTTGACCTGGCTCTCAGTCATTAACTTCGCACGGCTCTTGCCGAAACTGAAGATGCCTTTCGTATTGTTGCCCTGCATTCGGCGCATGAACACAAGCCAGATTCCGATCAGCAGAACCCACGGCAGGAAGCTGATCAATCCATTCACCCATTGCTCGTTCTCTCTGACGAAGTTGAATTTTATGCCCTCCTTTTCCCATTGGGCGACCACGTTCGGGTCTCCGGCCTGAGGGAGGAACACCTTGAACTTCTCTATCTTTGTCCTTTTTCCGGTGCTGGTTGTGATTTCAGTGGGCTCTTTAAGTGTACCGTGAAAATCGTAATTGTTGATCTCTGATTTCTTTATCACCGCTTCTTTGATCAACCCCGAATCGAGCAATGTCTGGTATTGAGTATAGGTTATCTCAGTTTCCGGATTATCATTGCTGCGGAACAACGTCATTACGATGAAAACCGCCAATATTATCGTGGCCCAGCCGATTATGATTCTTCCTGTTTTCCAGTTGAAGTCCTCTTCGGGAGGTTGATTCGAGCGTCTCTTAAGGTTCGGAGGTGTAACTCTTCGTTTTGGTGGAGCGTTTTTATTTCTATCGTTTTGTGTATTTGGCATCAAAAAACTCCTATGAAGCTATTTATCCAAGACATATATCGCCCGTAAATTCCTTGCCTTCTGCGCGTAATCCAGACCATAGCCAATGACGAAGTGATTTGGTATTTGGAATCCTATGTAATCTACCTTAAAATCGATCTTGACGCAATCACTCTTGTAAAGTAGGGTTACCACGCTGAAGGAAAGAGGATTCTGTTTGGTAACCAGTCTCTTTATAAAATCCATGGACAGGCCCGAGTCTATGATATCCTCTACGATTATGATGTCCCTGTCTGTTACTTGACAATTTAGGTCCTTTAAAAGTTTCACATTTCCCGAGGAAATCTTCGCGTCTCCATAGCTCGACAACTTGAAAAAGTCGATTTCGCAGTCGACATCTATCTCCCGTATGAGGTCGGAAAAGAAGATGAACGAGCCGTTGAGTACCCCGATGAAAATCGGCGTTTTTCCGGCATATTTCGCGTTTAGTTCTCCCGCCAGTTCCTTTATGCGTTTCTTGATATCTTCCTCACTAATAAACAGGCGGAACCGCTCGTTATTGACGGTGACAAACCGCAGGGGTTCATTTATAACCGAATTCAAGCTTCAATATTCTCCTAGTTTGTTCTGTCATTCTGAAACGGTCGTCGACTCTCAAGCCGCAGACCCATACCACATTATCTCTGTTCGTCAATACCAACACGTTGCTCTTCTGGTATATCGGTATTTTCGAGTCAATCAGAAAATCGCTAATCTTCTTGTGCCCCTTCAGTCCAAGCGGTACAAACGAATCACCGGAGTGCCATGTCCGCAAAGTGAGGACATCTCCTACCAGATCGGCGTCAACAAATTCAACAACGGGAGAAAGCGAAAAGTGCACATCGCTCCGGTCTACGATCTCAGTGCTCAGGTAGAACTCATCAAATTCATACTTCTTGCCCGGCAGGATCTCGGCTACGAATTCCTCCGGCTCTTTCGGGTTCTTTATAAACACGAGATTACGCCTGTCTTTGTAAACGACAACCCCGTTCCCGAGCTCGATTGAACTTCCAGTTTCGGAATCGAGCAAATCCATTATTGCATGGACCTTTGCGTAGTCAACTTCCCCCTTCACGAAATCTTTCAATGCAGTCATGATTATGGTCTCCTGCAGGAAAAGAAGAGAGTTCCTTAGCTTGAAGATATCGAGTATGAGCTTCTCGCTGTCGAAGTTCTTGGCTACGCTCGCGTAAATGTTTCTGGTCTCGTTTTCGACAAAAGTCTCCAATTCCTGAAAAATTGCGGCGTTGCGGTTCAAAGCGGCTATCGCTGCCGGGTTAATCCTCTCCAGG
This sequence comes from Bacteroidota bacterium, assembly GCA_021825585.1. Lineage (GTDB taxonomy): Bacteria > Bacteroidota > Ignavibacteria > Kryptoniales > JAKASW01 > JAKASW01. Next base: position 47,940 of record JAKAGT010000014.1, read on the forward strand.
ACCTGTGGAAGGAGCGTATGCCTTATGAAATTGCGTGTGTAGTGGTTCTTCAAATTCGATGAATCTTCGCGGTACTTAAGGCTCTTCAATTTTGCATATTGTTCTATGTCGCTCCTCTCGGCAAACAAAAGAGGGCGTATGATACTCTCGCGCACGACCGGAATTCCGCCCAAGCCGCTTGCCCCTGACCCGCGCAAAAGGTTAAGGAGAACCGTCTCCGCGTTGTCGTTTGCGTTATGTGCCGTGGCTATTTTCGTTAAATTCTTGAGAATTTTTACTGTTTCAAAGAACTTGTACCGGATTTCTCTTGCTCCCACCTGGAGAGAAGCCTTGTGTTCCACCATGAACGCTTTGACATCTGCAACATGGACGAAGCACTCAATGCCGTAGTCTTCTGCCAATTTCTCGACGAATTTCTGGTCCTGATCTGATTCTTCCCCGCGCAGCTGGTGATTTATATGGGCAATCGAAATATCCAGCTTGTAAAGCCCCCTTAAATCCATCAGCAAATCCAGAAGCACCACTGAATCGATGCCTCCTGAAACTCCAACGATTATCTTGTCGTTTTCCGAGACAAGCTGGTACTTGCGAACAAAGCTTTCGAATCTATTAAAAAAGCTACGCAACATCGTGCATTGTGTACAGTTTAGAAAATGTCTCGCAGGGCGGGACTGGACTGCGCTTAAGTTATTATTCCGGGGCGTCAATTGCAATTTTTAAACGGAAAGCGGTATGCTGCGAGCCAGACATGAAGAAGGACGGTCGACAAGAGCCGCGGCGGCAGCATGAAGTCGGCCCCCTAACCGGTTCTTCTCCGGGTGAGAAAAGCTTAACCCGTTGTGCCGCTGGAACTTCCGCATGATAATTGACTCCAGACCTTTCATCTGATTCGGTTAAGAGAACCCCTGGTTATCTTAGTTTGTTAGGTGAGAGTGACTTACGTGCATCCGGTGGGCTGTCCTGGCCCATTGCAGGTGAATCCCAGGTGATTTTTATTTATAATTACGGTGGACGAAAGCGAACAGAGAAGTTCTACAATGGCCAGTACCCCACTCAAGGGGTGTGCCTTTATTCAAGAGAGGAAAAAGGCCTGGGGCCGTTGACCTTCTATTTTGAATAAGATGAAAATAGATCGAGTATTATGGACGTATTGAGAGAGTTTTGCGGACCAAACGCAGGTTATGTTTTAGAACTTTACGATAGATTCCTTGCAGATCCGAATTCGGTAGACGAGGAAGCAAAGGGAGCCTTTCAGAAATGGGGGCGGGAACTTGCCGAGGCAATATCCTGGACTTCATCGACTTCGGAAAAAACCGGTCAGGGCCGAGTCGCTTCCGAGGGGGAACGGAAAACCATACTTTCCGTTGCAAGTCTGGCCCATGACATCAGGCAGTTCGGACATCTGGCGGCACATCTTGACCCGCTCGGCCTGCTTCCTGAAAGCGCGTCGATACTCCGGATGGATTCGTACAGATTAACGAACGATATTCTCAAGAAACTTCCGGCAGACATAGTGAGCGGCCCCGTCGTCGCCAAATCGGGGAATGCACTCGAAGCAATCGAGACCCTGATGGACATCTATACATCGACCGTCGGATTCGACTTCGAGCATGTCCATGATGTAGATGAGCGAACATGGCTGCGAGACGTAATCGAGTGCAGGGAGTTCTCCCGCCTCGTTGTCCCTGTCGATGAGAAATCGATGCTTGAGAAGCTGACACAGGTCGAAGTATTCGAGCAATTTCTGCAGCGCTCTTTCCCGGGCAAATTCAGATTTTCAATCGAGGGTGTGGACATGCTTGTGCCCATGCTTGGAGAACTTGTCACGCACGCCCGCACAAAATCGCTCATCATAGGCATGGCGCACCGTGGGCGGCTTAATGTCCTGGCACATATCCTCCAGCTTCCGTACGCAGCAATCTTCGCCGAGTTCAGGGATCCTGCCCGCCATCGGAATTCACGTGTTGACCTGGACTGGACCGGCGACGTGAAATATCATCTCGGCGGATTCCGCATTCAGCAAAACAGTTCGCCGAAGGAGCTGGAGATTCTTCTTGCGCCAAATCCAAGCCATCTTGAGGCAATTGATCCCGTGATAGAAGGGATGGCACGTGCTTCCGGAACGGACGCGCAGCATGGAGGAAAGCCGAAATTCGATCCCAGTATCACGCTTCCCGTCCTGATCCACGGCGACGCTTCTTTCCCCGGACAGGGAATAGTTGCCGAGACGTTGAACTTCTCGAGACTGGATGGCTACTCCACGGGTGGAACGATTCACATAATCACGAATAACCAGCTCGGGTACACTGCCCTCCCCAGTGAATCGAGGAGCACAAGGTATGCGAGCGACCTTGCGAAGGGTTTTGAAATACCGATCGTCCACGTCAATGCCGACGATCCCGAAGCGTGCATAGAGACAATAAGGATCGCATCTGCCTACAGAGAAAAATTTCACAAGGATTTTCTGATCGACCTGGTCGGATACCGGCGGCACGGTCATAATGAGAGCGATGAGCCGACATTCACGCAGCCCTTGATGTACGAGAGGATACAGGGTACTCCCACAGTCAGGCAGAAGTGGGCGAAGACCCTTGAGCAAAGGAATATTATCCAGCCGGATGAGGCCGCCAGGCTGGTCAAGACCGAGTTTGACCGGCTGCAGTCGGTGCTCTCGTCGCTCGAGCCGGACAAGGCGTTGATCGAGACACGTCCGGTGGCGCCTCCTTCCGGGATTGCGAAGCGCGTCAAGACTCAGGTCCCGCTTGAAAGGCTGAAGAAGCTCAACGAAGAGCTGTTGACCTTCCCTGACGGATTTTCCATTCACCCGAAACTCGTTCGATCGGTGGAAAAGCGAAGAGTCGTTTTCGACAATCCGGATAGTCCGACGATCGATTGGGCCGCGGCTGAATTATTCGCACTCTCCTCGATCATCCAGGAAGGAATTCCGATTCGGTTCAGCGGTCAGGACTCGGACAGAGGGACTTTCAGTCACAGGCACTTGACGTATCATGACATCAAGAACGGGAACACGTTCAATCCCCTTCAATCGCTTCGCGACGCGAAGGCGGGATTCGAGATTTACAACAGTCCGTTGACCGAGAACGCCGCCATAGGCTTCGAATACGGCTACAACGTCCAGGAGCCGGAGAGGCTCGTCATCTGGGAAGCCCAGTACGGTGACTTCATAAACAACGCGCAGATCATGGTGGATGAGTTCATCACTTCGGCGCGGGCAAAGTGGGGCCAGACCACATCGGTCGTCCTTCTCCTGCCGCACGCTTACGAGGGGCAGGGGCCGGATCATTCGAGCGGCCGCCTGGAGCGGTACCTGGAATTAGCCGCGGAGACCAACATACGAGTTGCCAATTGCACGACCTCTGCTCAATATTTCCACCTGTTGAGGCGGCAGGCCCTCGTTCTTAAGACGGATCCGCTCCCGCTGGTCGTTATGACTCCTAAGGGACTGCTGCGTCATCCGCACACCGCTTCGACTCCGCGAGACCTTGTTGAAGGGAAATGGCGGTCTGTTATCGACGATCCGGACACGGCAAACCTGCGCAACAAGACCGAGAGGCTCATTCTCTGCAGCGGGAAGGTCTTCGTCGATTTGATGGACAGTGAACTCAGGAGGGGCAACGACCGCGTGGCTGTTGTGCGAATTGAACAATTATATCCGTTTCCCGCCGATGAGCTGAGGGACGCGGTAAAAGGCTACAAGCGTCTCAAAGAAATAGTCTGGGTGCAGGAAGAGCCTGAGAACATGGGGGCTTTGAACTACATCCGACCGCTCCTGCAAGACCTGTTTGGCGCGAAACTGCCGATCAATTATATAAGCAGAACCCGTAACGCAAGCCCGGCCGAGGGTTCGACCGCCCTGCATATCGCACACCAGAAAGAGATAATTGAACGCGCGTACGGGTGGAATCTGGATGCCGTAGAGGCGGGGTCCGCAGAAGTTCCTTCGATAGGTGAGCTGGTCCCCAATCGACAATCAGTCAATGAAGTCAACAGCACAGGAGGAAACTCGAGATGAAACATGCGGTTGTCGTCCCCGCGCTCGGGGAATCAGTCGTCGAAGCGAGAATAGCGCATTGGTTGAAAAGAGAGGGCGAGGCAGTCGAAATCGGCGATGTCCTCGTCGAGCTCGAAACCGAAAAGGTCAACGTCGAAGTCGCCGCCCAGGAGTCTGGCGTCCTGACAAAGATCATCGCCCATAAGGGAGACACCGTACATATAGGAGATACGATCGGAGAGGTTGATGCGTCCGCTGCGCCGGCAGTCTCGCAAGCATCAGGGGAAGTCTCCGCTGCATCGGAGGCAGTGAAGGCGCCTGCGAAGCAAACTGTTCAAGAGGAGAAAAGAGTCGAAGCGGCAGCCAGGGAGAAGGTGACTCCGCTCGCAAAACGCGTAGCGGAGGTGAGCGGCCTTGAGATATCTGCAGTCTCAGGATCGGGTACGGGCGGCAGGGTGACCAAACACGACGTCGAAAGTTTTCTGTCGCACAAGAGCGAACCGGCAGCTTCAAACCACGGCGAGACCGGTGTCTCAGGACCCGAAAATGGCAAACAGAATACCCCCCGTCCCGTGCCTAAAATTGTTGCAACGGAGAGGAAAGAGCGAGAAGAGAGAGTCAGGATGTCTCTCCGGAGAAAGACTATAGCGCGAAGGATGGTAGAGGCCCAGCAATCGGCGGCAATGTTAACGACTTTTAACGAAGTCGACATGAGCCGTGTCATGGAACTAAGGAAGAAGTACAAGGAGAGTTTCAAGGAAAAACATGGTGTAAACCTGGGGATTGTCTCGTTCTTTGTGAAGGCGGCCATCACCGCTTTGAAGGAGTTCCCCAGGCTGAATGCGGAGATTGACGGCGACGACTTATTGTATAAATATTATTACGACATCGGTGTCGCGATAGGTGCCGAGGAAGGGCTTGTCGTACCGGTACTCAGAAATGCCGACATGATGACGTTTGCAGAGATAGAGATGGGGATTAAGAACTATGCCGAGAAGTCGGCCAGCGGCGCCTTGACGCTCGACGACCTGCGCGGCGGGACTTTTACGATTACGAATGGGGGAGTCTTCGGTTCAATGATGAGCACGCCAATCCTCAATCCGCCTCAGGTCGGCATACTTGGACTGCATAAGATTGCAGAAAGACCGGTGGCCGAAAACGGTCAACTCGTAATAAAGCCCATGATGTATGTTGCCCTGACATACGACCATCGAATAGTCGACGGACGCGAGTCCGTGCAGTTTCTCGTCAAGGTAAAGGAGTTTGTCGAAGACCCCGCGACCATGCTGTTCGAGTAGAGTGAAGCACGTCGGGTGGTGGAAGAGGCGACGGACTCGAGACCCTATCCACGGCCGGATGCAGAAGTTTTCTTGACGGCGCTTTTCCTTTTTCTTTTGCCGAAATCCTTGGCGGATAATTCTCTTATCGCGTCGGCAGCGACCCACCTGGCGGTTGTCGAATCCATCTTCCTTATTTCGCGTGCCGTATCCAGTGCCGCTTTGTTCAGCTTCGGGTTTCGTTTCCCGATTTGTCGCAGGGCCCAGTTGACCGCTTTCTTCACGAAATTCCTCTCGTCGGCAGCCTCGCGCTTTATCAAGGGAAGAAATGAAATGAAAAGGTCGTCTCCTGTTCTCTTATCGTGAACGGCAAGGGACGCCATGAGGACAAATCCTGCACGCTTCACAAATTCTTCCCGTCTCTTTGACCATTCTTTTGCCTTTGCTGCCGCAAACTCTGTCTTGTCGAACAGACTGCTGCAAATCTGATCGCAGACGTCCCATGAATCGAAGTCTTTTGCCCATTTCTCCATCTGAGAGCTCGTCACATTCTCTGGGTCGTCGATGTATCCGGCGAGGATCCTTGCCTCGTGAAGTTCTGTCTTCCACAATTCCGCGGCAAGGGCGTGGTTTCGCCCGATTTCCTTGGCAAGGTCGCGAAGAATCGGTATCGATATCCCCAATGTGTTCTTTGTGCTTATCCCGAATCTGGCCAGCCCCTCCAGGCTCTCGGGATTGCGGAATTCCTCGAGCACCCTTACTACCTTCATTGCGTTGCGTTTCGGATTTTCCATTTTTGCAGGCTCCCTGTTTCTCAATTCCCGGTATCGTAGATCGTCAGTTATCAACCCGCCGCACCATTTTTTGCCGGCCTGAGTTGTCGGCAATATGTTCGATCCTGCACGACTCGGATTCGCCATCAATATAGAAGCGTGCTGGTTCTAATGCCATCTCAGGCATCGAATCTGTCTGCTGGACCATCATATGTACCAGTCTCCTCACAGCTGCCCCGCAGGATGACGAGGCTCCTTCTCTCACCGAGTCGCTGTTCAACCTTGATTAGACCTGCTTATATAATTAACTTTTGTGTCGAAAACCAAGTGAGCAGTTATTGCCTAAACGTGAAGATGTAAAATCAATCCTGATAATCGGGAGCGGCCCCATCGTAATCGGGCAGGCCTGCGAGTTCGATTATTCGGGTACGCAAGCATGCAAAGTTCTGCGGAAGCTCGGCTACAAGGTCATCCTCGTCAACAGTAATCCGGCAACGATCATGACCGATCCTGAACTGGCGGACGTTACTTACATCGAACCATTGACCCCGGAGTTCGTGCAGAAAATTATCGAGATTGAAAAACCCGGCGCGGTTCTTCCCACAATGGGAGGGCAGACAGCATTGAATATTGCAGTCAGCCTTGCCGAATCGGGAGTCCTCGAGCGAAACGGGGTCGAGATGATCGGGGCAAAGCTCGATGCGATTAAGAAAGCCGAAGACCGAGAGTTGTTTAAAGATACCGTTACTGCCATTGGGCTCGACGTGCCGAAGGGAGGTTTCGTTCGGACGATGGAACAGGCGATGGATATCATTAGTCACGTCGGATTTCCCGCGATCATCAGGCCGTCATTTACTCTCGGTGGAATGGGGGGCGGAGTCGCTTACAATATCGAGGAGTTTGAAGGAATCGCGCGCCATGGGCTCTCCGTCAGTCCCATAAGCGAAATCCTTATCGAGGAATCCGTCCTGGGCTGGAAGGAATTTGAGCTGGAAGTGATGCGGGACAAGAAAGACAACGTCGTGATCGTATGTTCGATTGAAAACGTCGATGCGATGGGTGTACACACTGGTGATTCCATCACGGTTGCACCGGCCCAGACGCTGACCGACCGCGAATATCAAAGGATGCGTGACTGGGCGAAGAAGATCATCCGCGCCGTCGGGGTTGAGACCGGCGGATCGAATATTCAGTTTGCCGTGAACCCGGCAGACGGCAAGATGGTAGTCATCGAAATGAACCCGCGCGTTTCCCGCTCCAGCGCACTCGCATCGAAAGCCACGGGTTTCCCGATTGCCAAGATCGCCGCAATGCTTGCGGTGGGTTACACTCTTGATGAGATCCCAAACGACATCACGAAGAAGACCCCGGCGTCATTCGAACCGTCGATCGACTACGTGGTCGTGAAGATTCCGCGTTGGGACTTCGAAAAGTTCAAAGGGACGGACGACACACTCGGCGTCCAGATGAAATCGGTCGGAGAGGCGATGTCTTTCGGAAGTACGTTCAAGGAAGCCCTGCAGAAGGCGCTCAGATCGCTCGAACAAGGACGATTCGGACTCGGCAGCGACGGGAAGGACGTTTACGACATTTCGAAGTTGAAGAATTCGAAGCTGCGCGAGGCGAAGCGGGCAATCGCAAATCATTTGCAGCAACCCAAACCGGACAACATATTTTATCTCCGCCCGGCTCTTCAGGCAGGCCTGGCGGTCGAAGAGATACACGAGCTTACGAAAATCGATCCGTGGTTTCTTAGGAACGTAAAAGAGATTGTGGATTTCGAGAATGAACTCCGCGAAAGCTTCTTTGTCGAGTGATCCGGAAACAGAATACGAGATTTTGAATTGAGCACAGAGCACATGAAGAAGTCCCCGATCAATGAATCAGCACTCCGCAAGGCCAAACAGCTTGGTTATTCAGACCGACAGCTTGCAGAGATTTTCAGCACGACTGAATCGAAAATCCGCGACGTGAGATCGAAGCTCGGCGTTAAGCCGGTTTTCAAAACCGTCGACACATGTGCGGCAGAGTTCGACGCGGAGACGCCCTACCATTTCTCTACTTATCAGGAAGAGGACGAGTCGGTCAGGAGCGACCGGAAAAAGGTGGTTATCCTTGGCAGCGGGCCCAACCGGATCGGGCAGGGCATCGAATTCGACTACTGCTGCGTTCACGGAGTCCTCGCGGCACGCGAAGAGGGCTATGAAGCCATCATGATCAACTGCAATCCGGAGACGGTTTCCACCGATTACGACACGGCCGACAAGCTTTATTTCGAGCCGTTGACATTCGAAGATGTCATGAACGTGATCGAGGCCGAGCAGCCAGAGGGCGTCATAGTCAGCTTCGGCGGGCAGACTCCGCTCAGGCTCGCGAAATCTCTGGAGGAGGCCGGAGTCAGGCTCCTCGGCACGAGTTCGGAAGGGATTGACATTGCGGAAGACAGGAAACGATTCGGAGAGCTCTTGCGGAGACTGAATATCCCTCATCCTGAATTCGGGACGGCCTACTCGGTTGCTGAAGCCGTGGATGTCGCATCGCTCATCGGTTACCCTGTGCTTGTCCGCCCCTCGTATGTCCTCGGCGGGCGGGCGATGGAAATCTGTTACAACCAGGATTCTCTCAGGAACTACATGCAGACCGCGGCGGACGTGTCTCCTGATAAGCCGGTGTTGATCGATCGGTTCCTCGAGGACGCGTTCGAGTTCGACGTCGATGCCGTTGCAGACGGGGAGGACGTGGTTATCGGCGCTATCATGGAACATATCGAGGAGGCGGGCATCCACTCGGGAGACAGCGCGGCGGTCATCCCGCCCTATATGATAACCGACAAGTGTCTCAAGGAGATCAAAGACTATACTAACATGCTGGCCCACGGGCTCAAAGTCGTCGGACTGATGAACATACAGTTTGCCATGAAGGACGACGTCGTCTACATCATCGAGGTAAATCCGAGGGCGAGCAGAACGGTCCCGTTTGTCAGTAAGAGTATCGGTCTGCCGCTTGCCAAGATAGCTGCGAAGATCATGCTCGGGAAAAAACTGAAGGACATGGATCTGGACCGGGCAAACGGACGTTTCGATCACATTGCCATCAAGGAGGCGGTGTTCCCGTTTAACCGGTTCACCCGTGTGAAAGTCTTCCTGGGTCCCGAAATGCGTTCGACGGGCGAAGTGATGGGTATCGATCCCGACTTCGGGGCGGCGTATGCCAAGTCGCAGGCAGCGGCGGGAAACCCGCTGCCAAAGTCAGGTGCGGTGCTCTTCAGCGTGAATGACAACGATAAGAACAAGGGTACGCTCGATATCGCGCGGGCCTTTGCCGGCCTCGGCTTCAAGCTTATCGCAACGGAAGGGACTTCCAGGTTCCTCACAGAGAACGGAATCGTGAATGAAAAGATATTCAAGGTCAGCGAGGGCAGGCCGAATATCGTCGACTACATAAAGAACGGGAAGATACAGTTCATCATTAACACGCCCCTGGGAGAGGAAGCCAGATCCGATGAATATTCCATCGGCTGGGCGGCAATCGAACACAGGGTATCTTTCGCCACCACTCTCTCCGCGGCGTCGGCTGCCGTCAAGGCGATCAAGTCTCTTCAGGCCGGCGAGTTGCGGGTCAAGCCGATCCAGCAGTTTCATAAGTCCGCATGAATGTAACGGCCGCTGAGTTCTTAGAAGCCTCGTCAGATTGCGTCCGATCATTTCCTCCAATTCGTGGTAACTCGCCGTCTCCTCCTGTTTGATTGACGGATGACGGTGGATTGCGTTCTCCCCGGTTGTTCGGTCTTGATTACCTGTATATTCTCGCGCTCTCTCCTTATTTTCTAATTCGGAATGAAGCTTCTATTCGTAACGTGTGCAGTATTCGTTGGACTGGCTTTAGGCAGCAGTGCAACTGCCCAGAACAGGATCAACTCGGTAAGAGTTGTCGGTGCCGCGGACCTGGCCGGATTCAACCCGGCGGAGTATTTCAAGCCGTTAGGCTTTCCATCTTCGGATACCTCTCGCATCACGGCGGGAATAACCCAGATCAAACAGGCGTATTACTCGGATGGCTACTTGCTCTGCCGGGCGGACTCGTTTAGCGTCGTGGGGATGAAGGAACCGGGCGAAAGCGAGCTGGCCATCTATATTTCTGCGGGGCCGCGTTTGCTTGTCGGGAGATTATCAATCAGCGGTAACAAATTCCTGACCAACTCATCCTTCAATGGCGATTTGTACACTAAGGTGGGGAGGCCGTTTGACCAGTCCGGTCTTGAAAACGACATCAAGTATATCCTCGGCCGGTATAATCAGGACGGGTTCCCGCTGGCCGCGGTAACGATCGACAGCATTTACGTCTACAATAACCGCGGGTCCGATTCCCTCGGCATCTCGCTGAATGTCAACGAAGGGAAGAGGGTGAGGATTGAAGCGGTCCGTATCGAAGGGAATACCGAGACGAAAGACTACGTCATAATGCGCGCTCTTCAGATAGTCCCGGGCACATATTACAATGAAAATGAATTGACGCTTGCCAAACAGCGGCTGCAAAAGCTCGGATTCTTCCAGAGCGTAGGTGATCTCCAGATATTCGAAAGCGGCGACACCACGGGTCTGCTGGTGAAAGTGGTCGAAGGAAACACGAATACATTCGACGGCGTAATCGGTTACGTCCCGTCGCAGTTAGGGCAGCCGGGATATTTTACGGGGATGATCGACGTTTCGATGACAAACCTCTTTGGAACGGGAAGGAAGTTTCGGGCCATGTGGCACCAGGAGACAAAGTTGACCCAGCAGCTGGAAATTGACTATGGCGAACCTTACATCTTCGGACTGCCGCTCAATGCAGAGGTCGATTTCACCCAGCGCCAGCAGGATTCGACATCGGTGACGAGAAACTTCGGACTAAGCGGCATCTTCCTGTTCAGCGATAACTTCAATGCGAACGTGTCATTGAACACACTGACGACGACACCGCTCCTCAATGCCGCCAACTACTATTCCGTCTACCAGAGCAGCGTGCTGAACCTGGGCGTTGGAGTAATGTATGATACACGCAATGATGTCTACAGTCCCACCCGCGGGGTCTTGTACGAGACCCAGCTGCAGTTTGGACAGAAGAAGATTTACGGCCCGGAACAGCTGATAACACCCGACACGAGACTTACCAGCTATACGCAGCATCTGACGGTCGGGCTCTCTTTCTTTCATGAGTTCATCGCCCGGCAGATACTTGCCGTCGGAATCCACGGCGAGCAGGTCACAGGCACCGAGCTCGACCAGAGCGACATGTACCGCCTCGGCGGCACGAACACTATCCGTGGGTACATCGAGAATCAATTTCTTGCAACGAAGGCGGCTTGGACGAACATAGAGTACAGATTCGCGACCGGGAGAGAATCGTTCTTCTTCGCTTTCGTCGATGCGGGTTACATTTATATGCAGAGCGATCCGCTTGCGGACCTCCCTTCAAGCTCATTCTCGGTATATGGCTACGGCGTCGGTGCCCAGGTCGAAACCGGGCTCGGCATACTCAAGGCGAGTTTTGCGCTCGGCAAGGGCGACTCGTTTGTACAAGGGAAGATCCATTTCGGAATTGTCAACCAATTTTGAATTCTGCATTGATTAGCTCGGCTGAAATTATTAAAAATAGATGAGCATCGTGGAATCTTTGAAGCCGGGATTTCCGTTCCATAAAGAAGTCATCTTTCAGCCGCCTTCTTTACCTTCCGTACGAGAAGGTGGAGACTCGACTGAGCCGTTGCATTAAGTGTTTAGTAAAAATCGAAGGTTCAATAAAGACCAATGATCGAATATCTTAAATTGGCCCGCATAGGAAATGTCATGATTGCATTTCTGAGCGTCGAGTGCGCGGGAATACTCTGCGGTATCAATGTTTCAAGAACATGGGTAGTCCTTGCGGCGGCCATAGCCGCTTCCCTTATCACAGCCGGCGGGAATGCTGTAAATGATCTCTTTGACATTGACATAGACAAGATCAACCGGCCCAATCGCCCCATCGCCTCCGGCAGACTCTCCCCGGAAAAAGCTAAAATGTTCTATGCCGGGGTCACAGGAATCGGATTGCTGATTGCTGCGTTTATAAATATCCCTGCGTTCGCAATCGCGGTCGGAGCGTCGATCCTGATCTTCCTGTACAGTTATAAACTGAAAAGGACGATCTTCTACGGAAACCTGGCCGTAGCCTTCGTAACGGGACTCACCTTCGTTTACGGTGGCACAGCGGTAGGGGACCTGAAGGACGTCTATCCTGCCGCCATTTTTGCTTTTCTTACCAACCTTATCAGGGAAATTATTAAGGATGCCGAAGATGTCGGGGGGGATAGCTATGTAGGTGTTCATACGATTGCCACCAGATATGGAACCGCAGTCTCCTCGCGCATTTCTATTGCCCTGACGGCAATTCTGCTCTTCATGGTCTGGGGCGCATACCACCTGAGTGTTCTGCCGATTCAATTCCTGACAGTTTGCGGACTGACTATCCTGCCAATAGGAGTTTACATCACTTATCTTCTTATAACGAGGCACAGCTTCTCAGAGGCAAGCTTCGGATATAAACTCATGATGATCTTCGGGCTGGCAGCTTTGATAGTCGGAAAAGTGTGATCACGGAGCCTGACAGGCTCCAACCATCAAGAAAAAACCGAGGAGCACAGTGATGAAAAAGTACCTGTTGGTCCTTCTCTCGGTCGCGTGTTTTTCAACCGCGAGATCTCAATCTCTCCCGCCCGTACATCACGCACCGAACAGAGAATTCCATATGAAGAATATCGTGTTGAACTTCAAGTTCGACATGACAACCAAAACTCTGTTCGGCAAAGCGACCGAGACGATAGAACCTCTTCGAACACGACTTGATTCCGTCCATCTGAATGCTGTCGATATGAAAATTGAGTCCGTTACGATGGCAGGCAGGCCGCTGAGTTACCATTACAACGGGAAAATACTGACCGTGATATTCAAAGAAAAGTACGGACTCGGCAGCCAGCTTACCTACGCGATCAAATATTCCACCAAGCCGACGCGCGGAATATTCTTCATAACTCCCGACAAAGGATATCCCCACCGGGATCCGGAAGTGTGGAGCAACAGCGAGCCTGAAGATGCGAGGTACTGGTTCCCATGCCACGATTATCCCGATGATTTCACCAGCAGCTCTGTGATTGCGACCGTTCCCGAAAACTGGACAGTGATTTCTAACGGGGTACTGAAGAGCGTAACCACGGTCGATGGAGGAAAAGAGAAGAAATTCGATTGGGTAGAAGCCCGACCGCACGTCGTCTATTTGATTTCCATCATCGCGGGAATCTTCAAGCGATTCGAGGACCATTACGGGAAGACTCCGATTTACTATTATTCCGATCCGAAGTACGGCGATTTGATAACCCAGAACTTCAAGAGGGAGCCGGACGTGCTGAAGTTTTATTCCCACATAACGGGGCATCCCTTCCCGTGGGAGAAGCTGGCATTGACGACTGTTACCAACTTCACCTGGGGCGGTGAAGAGAACGTGTCAGCAATCACGCTCACCGACAGGACAATCCATGACCGGTTTGCAGAGCCGCAAATATCCAGCGTATCACTTATTGCGCATGAGACGGCACATCAATGGTTCGGGGACCTCCTGACGACACGCAACTGGGCAAACGCGTGGCTCAATGAAGGCTTCGCAACCTACTTCGAGGCGTTGTACCGCGAACACGCTTACGGAGAAAAGGAGTTTGAGTATGAAATGTATCACAACCACAATCAGGTCATAGCAGCCGACAACGTCGACAGGCGTCCGACGGTCTACAACCGCTATTACGATCCCGTCGATGTGTTTGGAACGTACATTTACCCGCGAGGTGCGTCGATGCTGCACATGCTTCGATTCTTCCTGGGAAACCAGCTGTTTGACAAGGCCATCAGGCATTACGTGAAGGAATTCAAACACCGGAATGTCGACACTCGTGATTTCTCCAATGCAATCAGAGAGGCGACCGGTTACAACGTCAATTGGTTTTTCAATGAATGGCTTTACAAGGGAGGGCACCCGATTTTCGATGTGAGCTACAAATACCATCCCGGGACACAGAAGGTCTTGATGAAAGTGAGCCAGGTGCAGAAAGTTGACAGTCTGACGCCTGTATACAAAATGCCCGTCGATATATACATCGCCACCCCCATGGAAAACATAAATAAGCGGGTGTGGGTGGATTCTCTTATGAACACATTCAGTTTTACAGTTCCCGACAAGCCGCTGATGGTCAATTTTGATGAAGGCCATTGGCTTCTGGATCAGGTGCATTTTCGCAAAAGCGAAAAAGAGCTCGCTTACCAGATGAAGAGCGACTCGGACGTAGTGGGACGGATCTGGGCAGCCGACCAGCTTGAGAAGCACTACAAGAACGAGTCGGAGGCCCTTCTCATAGCGGCTCTGAAGACCGACGACTTCTGGGGAGTTCGCCGCAAATGCGCGCAGCTGCTCGGCGACTTCGTCGACAGTGGGTCCAGAGAAGCTCTCATTGCCGCCACACACGACGCGGATGCGCGCGTCGAGGAAGCGGCGATCCGCTCGCTGGGAAATTTCAAAGGTGACAGGGATCTCGAAGGGTTCCTCTCCGGGATTTTCTATGATCAGCAAAACTATTTCGTCAGAGCAGCAGCCATCACGGCAATGAGCGATATAGATTCGGCGGCCGCCTTTCATGCCATCTACACTGCCCTCGACAGGGATTCGTACGGCGAGGTTATCCGTACTGCCGCGCTCAAGGGCCTGACCAAAATACGGCCCAACATGGCTTACCTGATAGCGACGAACTATGCGAAATACGGGGAGCCGGAGGCCCTGCGAACCACGGGGCTCCGGGTTTTGGCAAAACTTGACATGAACTACCAGGAGACAATTGCCCGGTTTTCCAAATATCTTTCCGATCCATATATCTGGGCGCGCGCAGGTGCCATTGAAGGTCTTGGAAGAATCGGGAAGAGCTCTGTCATACCATTGCTGAGGGAGAGAATGAAAGTTGAACCTGACGGACGACTGGTTGCCATGGCCAGGCGGGCAATTGAATCGATCGAAGCACGGGATAAGTAAATAGTCAATCGGGAATGAAGGGGAGCGCCATCGGAGGCGCTCCCTTCCTCGACACGCTTCCAGCTGATTAGGATAGTCTGTTCAAACTTTTCTGTAACGATTCTGAACGCTCACCGTACTTCTAAAAAAAGGAATCGTACTTGAACAGAATAACTCTACTACTTGCTACCCTGGTGTCTGTCTCCTCATCTTTATTTGCGAGCCAGGACCGAGACTCGACTAATGCGACGCTCTTCGTCGTGAAAGCTGTCAAGGTGGATGGTAACGTTACTCTCACCGGTCGACTTACAGATCCATTGTGGAAATCGGCGCCGCGGGCTGAGCTCAACTACGAGATCCAGCCTGGAGATAACACTCCGGCCCCGCAGGCAACTACGGTGATGGTACTCTACAATTCACAGTACCTGTACTTCGGTTTTAATTGTCACGATACGAGTCCTTCTCAAATACGCGCTCATGTGACCGACCGGGATAATATTTTCCAGGATGATTTTGCCGGCGTAATTCTGGATACCTACGATGATCACCAAAGGGCGTACGAGTTTTTCGTGAACCCTTATGGAATTCAGGCTGACCTGATGAGGAACGGGAACAACGAAGATGCGAGCTGGGATGCGGTGTGGTATTCAAAGGCCGCCATGAATGACAGCGGGTACACGGTTGAGATGGCGATACCTTTCAAGAGTCTGCGTTTCCCGACGTCGAAGATTCAGGATTGGGGATTAGAGATGTTCCGTAATTTGCCGAGAGACAGCCGGGTACAGATTTCCTGGGTCAAGTTGAATCTTAACGATGCTTGTCTTCTCTGCCAGACTGGTACACTGGAGGGCCTCAAGGGCCTGCAGTCGACGGGCTCATTGGAGGTTCTCCCGTACGCAATGGGGCTTGAGAGCGGAGGTATTTATAACACCGACGACCCGGAATCGCATTTCTCAAACGGACCGGTGAAGGGGAGAGTCGGCGGCGGGCTCAAGTATGCCCCGACGCCCAGTATGTCCCTTGAAAGCGTCGTCAATCCCGATTTCAGCCAGGTCGAGTCGGATGCGGTCCAGATAAGTGTGAACACGACTTTTGCTCTCTTCTACCCTGAAAAGCGTCCCTTCTTCATGGACGGCAACGATATCCTCAGCACTCTGATTCAGGCGTATTACTCACGGATGATCAACGACCCCCTGGGGGCCGGAAAAGTGATCCAGAAATCCGGTCCATGGTCTGTGGCTTATCTTGCGGCCGAGGATGTCAACTCGCCGTTCATCGTAGCCGGCGAGGAGGGAAGTGTTTCCGATAACAGCGGTGACAACACTTTCGCGACTCCGTTTCATTCGTTCTCAAACATATTGAGGGCCAGATATAACTTCGGCATCCAGTCCTTTGTCGGTGCGCTCGGGACGACGCGGAATTTTACGAATGCGCACAACTATGTCGGCGGTGTCGATTGGAATCTGTTCTTCTCACATAACTATACATTCGACGGGCAGCTCCTCCTTTCAAATACACGTGAATTGAACGATACAAGTCTCGTTTCCGATCCCACTTATTTCGGCAACACCCGGTTCACAAAAGCCTTTGACGGGCAGGAATATGACGGGACGGGGTTCCAGGCGGATTTCAGGCGGGACGCGAGGCACTACAGCTTCAGACTGACTTATAAGGATTTCTCTCCGACGTTCCAGGCTGAAGACGGTTATGTCTTTTCAAACGACCTTCGGACAGCCGACATGGAACATTCGTTGTTCTTCTATCCAAATACCCCCCTTGTCGATAATTGGGGAGTCGATGTGGAATCCGGCCTGCACTACGATTACCAGGGGGTGAGGAAAGAGAGATGGGTTGTACCCACTCTCATCCTGAATCTCAAGAGCCAGACGCAATTGACCGCGAGCTACTTCCTGGTGAATGATGAGCTCTTCCACTCGGTGAATTTTACAAGAGTGAATAGGTGGCAGTTCCAGCTGGAAACGAACCCGATGAGCTCTTTGACTTTCAGCCTGAACGCGTCTGCCGGTAGATTCATTTACCGGGAAGACCAGCCGGCTTTAGGAGCCGGACACGACATCAGTGCCGAGCTGGTGCTGAGACCGACCGACAAACTCACGCTGACGATCGACTACGCAAGGTCGCGCCTGTCAGATATTGCGGGCGGAGAACTTCTTTTCGACGGATACATCTCGAGGGTCGAAGGCGTGTACCAATTCAGCGACAGGCTTTTTGTGAGGTTGATCGGCCAGTACGACGAGTTCAATAAGGCAGTCGAGGTCGACCCGCTTTTCAGCTACAAACTGAACCCGTTCACCATCTTTTATGCGGGGTCGACACACGACATGCAGGATTACGGAAGGCCTTATGGTGTCGTTCAGACTGCCAGGGAATTCTTCATAAAACTGCAGTACCTGTGGCGCAGCTAAAGCGATCCATTCAATTGTTGTTGGATGATGCGGGATCTTACAGCAAAATAATCGATCACGCCGGGAAAACCAGTTCAGAGCCTTATCCGGACTTCTCGTGAGCAGTGGCGTATAGTGTTTGGCTTAACCTTCACTGAAGTCGTTCCGTCAGAAGTTTGGCCTATCCTGATATGCGGCCTGCCGCATCTCGTTTGATGTGCCTGGATCTTTTCTCCCGCTGAAGATGCGGTTTCTTATTGTCCGGTCGTATTCGGATCATATGGCACTATCCACCAGGCGATAAGGTATGTTATTAGTACCGGCACAACCCCAGTGACGAAGCATATCAGGACAGCGCCTAGTCTGACCAATGTCGGATCGATGTCCAGCATCTCCGCCAGTCCCCCGCAAAGCCCTGCTATTTTCTTATCAGTTCTGGATCTGTAGTATTTTGTCATTCTGTCAGCTCCTTTGCTCTTTCAGCCTGTTCGTTCAAATCTCTAAGACGATTATTGGAGCCCATGGTTACGACAGATTCTCCTGAAGAAGGAGCCGCAGCAGCTTTTCGAATTGGGTCGAGACCGCTGCGGCTAAAACCACTTTTCGACTCAGAGGCCATCTAATGCATATTGCTCAGCTGCTTGCCATCGTAGAATCTGTCTTTATGTGAGAGAGAGTAGACGTAGTTTGCCAAATCCCATCTTTGCTTGTCGGTCAGTATTTGCGCGTATGACGGCATCGGGGTTCCGTTGAGCCCCGTACTGAAGATGAGATAGATCTTTTGCGGACTCCTTCCCATTTTGATATCCCAATAATGAGTCAGGTTCGTGGGTTGGATATGATGCCCCTCGTCATCTGTCACGGTAGGTGCAGCCGGACCGTTTCCTTCGCCGGTGATGCCATGGCAGCTCCAGCAATGCATGTTCAGGTAAACCTCGCGGCCACGCTCGATACTGTTCAACGTGTAAGGTATCGGAGTTGAAATCCTGACGGTGTCCAGCGGGTACTGGGACGAATCGCTGAAAGCCGGTGAGAGTGTCTTGATGTACTCTACAACCGAGTACTGATCTGCGATGCTCATTTGTGCGAAGGACGGCATTGCGGTGTGGTAAATGCCTGAATTTATTGTCCTTAGCAGGTCGTAGTTCGTGGGGAGCTCTCCGGAAGCTGTACTGCGGAACTTGTAAACTCCGAGTTTGAAATCTCTGGGCTTCGTTCGGAGGGAGACCGAGACGGGGCCGCTACCGTCACCGTTGTCGCCGTGACATGGTGCGCACGCCTCGTGATAAACTGCCTTGCCTCGCGCCACGCTCACCTGGTCCGAGCCGTTGAAACTCGTGGCGCAGGAGTATAGAGCGAGAGATAATGAAAAAGCCGCCACCAGTGCTGTAAATTTGCCAACTTTCGTTTTCATTTTCATCCCCCTTCCTCAGAATCCCACCAGAACGCCGAGTGTCGTCAGGGTCGTCTTCGTGTCGCTCCCGGCGGCAGGCGTGTTGTCGTCAAGATAGCTGAGCTCAGCATATGCGCCCACGTTCGGGGCAAAATGATAACGAATTCCTCCGGTCCATTGATTCTGCTTTTCACTTGTCTGATTCACATCGACAAAATCATATCTGCCGTAGATGAAAAATTTCTCCGGGACAATCAGCACATTCAGTCCAAGAAAACCTCCATCCATTGTCTGTTTTATCCCGACGATGTTGTCGTCCGTGGCGCTCATGTACTGGAACGACAGATCGAATCTCTTGGTCCAGGGGTCATTTGCCTCGACGGCAAATCCATATCGGTTCATATTATCGGTCACGTTGTTTACTGCAAGCTCCTTGCCCCCGTAGTAGTACAATCCTAATCTGAAAGGGGCGTTGTCGATGTAAGCGGTCTGTTCAAGCATCAGGAAGTTAGCTTCGTTTGAATTGAGGGGGTCACCTCCATCCGTTCCATCGCTTACTGCCGCTTCATAGCGGAGGCCGTCCAATATCTGAGGGAAGAAACCGTACACTGACGCGGCCCACTGCGGGTCGGCTATCAGCAGCGTACCACCAGCCGGGTTGTAGTCGTAGATGAGATAATCTGCAGATTCGACGATCGTCGTGTTGTCCGGAAATGTGTTCCACAGGCGGAAGCGCCCGAACCTGAAATTCAGATTGCTCTGCCCGTCGGGCCCCGCGAGATTGTTGAACATTATGCTCATCGTTTCTATCGAAGGCGAATACTGGCCCGGCCCGGTGATCCCAATGGGTGCGGCCAGAAAGTAACTCAAGTGTTTCGCTATAGTCCCCGCGGTAAAAAGGTCAAGTCCGCTGGGTTGAAAGGTTAACTCGTTGCTCGATGTCTTAATGCCTCCTGTCGTCGTTACGGTGTGTGCCGACACAAAGGACGGATAGAATACGAATGAGAGCGACAGCGGTTCCTGGGCCCAGATCGGTTCGGACTCGTCCGTTCCCGGCAGCTGGTAGCCGTTGATCTGGAAGCGTCTCCCGTAGTCGTTGAGGACCGGCGGCACGGTATGACATCTGAAACAACTGACATGGTATTTTCTTGCAAAGAGTGGGATAGCCCCGGCCTGATTCGTCGTAACCGCGACCGATGCTACAGCAAACCCCAATAGAATAGCAAAACGAAAGGGAACAAGTCTCATATTTACCCTCCGGGTAGTTTGTGCTTAAGCGGACAGTTGAATTCTAATCGTGCTTCGTAAATTCAGCCGTCGTCCCTATTTCAGAGTGAAATCGACGGTGGCGGTCTTGCCCGCAGTCACGGTTACTTCCTGCGTCTCTTCGATTGGCTTGGAGAATTCCGGTTTCCCGCTTATGTCCTTGGTACCCCATCCTTCATGCCACATCACAATCTTGTATTTGCCGGCAGGAACGTCCGCGAGTTTAAATGCACCTTCTTTGTCCGTGGCAGTTGCGAATCCATCGCCGGAAACATAAACATAGCAATTCATCCACGGATGTACATCGCATCTCATCATATACATCCCAGGCTTTCTTACATGCTGCACGACCTTCATCCCCTTGACGGGTTCGGCAATATTGAATGCTGTCTCGTTATTTGAAGCGAAGTAGCCGTGAACATTATGGAACAGCGGGTCGCTGTTGGTAACGGTGAACGCCTCTCCATGATTCACCACAAGAACATGCGGATGATAGGCGCAGTCTTTCTGATCGATGTCATACTTCGATGGTGATACCTTTTCGGGTTTGGCCTTTGCTCCCTCGATGTAAACCACAGCATATTCAACGCCTCCTCCTTTGGAGACAATGAGTCTGTCGAGAGAAGCCTCGTTGCCGCACACGTTGTTGTTGTACGTTACTTTATATGGCTTCATAGTCGGGGCCGACCCGGCGAATGTCACTGTTCCTTGCACCGTGCCTGTCTGTCCATAGGCAAGTCCAAAACCTAACAATACTGCAAAAATGGATGTGATGATCTTGTGGGCTTTCATTCTAATTTACTCCTTATTCTGTTTACCAGTTCTTTCCAAATACAACCTGGATGTAAGGACTATAATGAAACTTTCGTTCTATTAGTTCCTTATTGCGGTAAATAGAGTTGAAATCATTGCAAATTAGAGGGGATCTGGCGAGCTGGACATCGAGGAGTGAGGCGGTTGGGGGAATACTTCCATGTCGTCGACCGCCAGAATGCTCGACAGGTTCCTTCCCAGGCGTGCAATTCAGGAACAGCCTGTCTTAAAACGGATAGAAATTATTCTTCTCCGCGAATAGACCTATACTTCTTCAGCTTGCCTTCTACGACCGCTGCCAGCAGATCCGGATCAACCGGCTTGGTCAGATAATCGTCGACGCCAAGCTGAACCCCGGCTCGAACAAAGAAACTCTCGTGCATACCGCTTATCAGTATGAAGGGTACCTTCTTCAGGTGAGGAATTTTCTGTACCTGTTCATAAAACGAAAAACCATCGCCCTCCGTCTCCGAGAATAAGACGTCTGAGATGATTATGTCCACGTTCGTCGTCTCGAGGACTTTCAAGGCGGCGGTAGGGCTATTGCCGGTCAGGACACCGTACCCATATCCCTCGAGCACCTTGGTAACTGTGTCGAGAAGTTCGTGGTCGTCATCGACCAGCAAGATCACTCCTTTCAACACTGCCCGTTGGAAGGCAGCGAATATGAAAGGTCCAAGTTTAGAAGACTCCTTCCCTGTGATCTGGTATTTAGATTTAAGCTCTTCGAGGGCCCCCTCTTCATCCGACCTGATTCGCCCGTTTTTTATTTCTTTTTCGACCTCCGTCGTATAAGCCTGCAGCCTGATCTTGCTTTCGCACTCAAGATGGTCCTCGAAGGTTAACTCGAGGATCTCACGCAATTGCATCAGTTCCACGGCGGTATCTTCTGTAATCGGCGGACTGGCCCACGCCTTTCTGAGCCGCCCCCGGTAAATCTCGAGCTTCTGTTCGAGAGTGTCGGGAAGTTTGACGCCAAGCAATTTCAGTCTCTTCTCAAGTCCGTACTCGACTTCGCTTGTTGCTTCGTCCAGCCGAGCCTCGAATTCTCTCTCCATCTCAGCCTTCAGGGCAGCCCTCGTCTCATTGAGCTTTCGCTGTTCTTCCTCTACGACACGCTTCCTTTCCATCTCGAGCTTGGTCTGGCTCTCCACTATCTCCTTTTTCATCCGCATCTCTGTTTTCTCGCGGGCGGCTCTGAGTTCGGCTTCAAGCTTAGTATCGTATTCGGCCTCGAGCTGCTTCCTCATCTCACTTTGCTTCTTCCCGAGTTCATTCCGTTCATTCTGGTTTATTTCGTCCAGACGTTTTTTCAGTCCGGCCTGCGACTCGAGTTCAAGCTTTTTGTATCTCTCTTTGTACAGGTTTTCAAGCTTGTCCTGCTGGAAATTGATTTCAGCCTCGATATTCTTCTTGTCTGCCTGCCACTTTTCGTCAAATTCCTTTTGCAGACGTGCCCGGACCTCTTCAATCGATCTGTCCCGTTCTTTTGCCTGCTCGGCTATGGTAGAGGCTTTTACCCTGGCAATCTCTTCGGAGAGTTTTTCCTCGAATTCTCCCTCCATCTGCTTCTTGCTGTCTTCGATCGCCTTCCGCTGTTTTTCCAGCAGGCTCTGTTTTTCCTTTACAGCCGATTCCCTCAGCTCAAGCATCGATTTCTCGTAAAGCGAACTCATTTCGGATCGGGTTTCTTCTTCAGCCTTCTTACGTTCGCTGGCAAGCTGCTGTCGAAAGGCCGCCTCCATCTTCTCGACCTCGATTTCAAAGTTCTCCTTGTACTGCTTCTCCAGATCTTTTCTGAATCGCTCCTTTTCCTTCTCAAGGCTCGCGATCAAGGAGGCACGTTCAGCTTCCTGCCATTCCCGTTCCTTCTTCAAGGCGCCTGCAATTCTCTGTTCGGCCTTTCTGATTTCATCGGTGAATTTCTTGTTGTATTCTCCTTCGAGCTTCTTCTCGATATCTGCCCGAATTGCCTCCTCATTTATCTGTGGTTTCTCTTCCTTCGGCTTGGTCTCTTTCTTCCCGGGAATTTCCTCCTGTTCCACCTCTCCCTGCGGCTGAACTTCTACAGGCGTCCTGGTGCCCCCTTTTTCGAGCGCCTGGAGTCGTTCCTCAAGTGCCAGCGCGTAGCCGTTGTTTGGATCGACCGCTCGAACGGATTCGAGCTCCTCTCTCGCCTCTACGTATTTGCCTTCTCTAATGTTCTTGTCGGCCAGACGCAGGTGTGTTGCGATTTCCTGCCTGGTACTATCGGACGATTCTGGCGGTACCTGTTTGGGACCTTGATTCCTCTTGAATAGCATGCTTGCTCCCTAGGATCTTTAGGTAAACTGCAACGCCTTATGCTGATTGAACTTGGCAATCAGACCGGCATTTCTCGATCTGTGGTGAAGCTGCGGGGTCCCTATCTGTTCTGCCTTTCTAAGAATTTTCAAGTGCATACTTTGTCATCCGTTATCCGCGGCGTGGTGCTTAATTATCTTCGCATCGACCAGGAACACTACATCCTCGGCAATGTTTGTAGCATGGTCCGCAATCCGTTCGATGTGTTTGAGGGCGACGATCAAATGCGCTCCCGGTTCGACAAAATCCGGGTTCTTCTTCATCTCGCCTATAACGAAATGGAATTTCTGCCGGTTCATTTCGTCCACGACATCGTCCTCTTTACATATGCGTCGCGCCAGTTCGGCGTCTGCATGGATAAATGAATCTATGCTGTCGTGTACCATACGTCTTGCTACGTCGCCCATCTCGAGTATCGCCGTTGCCCGTACAAACCCGTGGTAGTTCTTCAGCGGTTCCACGCGCTGCGCTATGTTGACGGCCACATCTCCTATCCTCTCGAGCTCATGGTTGATCTTAATGGCGGACACTACGAGGCGCAAATCTGTGGCGACGGGCTGTTCCAGTGCCATGATCTCGTCTACCTGCTGATCCAGAAGGTTATCGAACTGGTTCACCTTTTTTTCGCTTTCATATACCTTTTCGGTCTCCCCCACATCGCCGTCGTGAAGTGCCCGAAAGGCAAGATCAAGTTGCGAATCGACCAAACTCCCCATCTTTATAAGGTTGGATCTGAGTTTCTCCAGCAGATCCTCGAAATGCCTGTGCATAAGATTCTCTCCTTAGTCGAGTGGGAACAATAAGTCCCACACTTTTAAAATTACACTTTATTTCTTTAAAAAAAAGCTGAACTCAGATCCCTTTCCAACCTCACTCTTTACCTCAATTTTGCTGTTGTGAGCCTCTACAATGTGCTTAACAATAGCAAGACCGAGCCCCGTTCCGCCGACACTCCTGCTCCTGTCCTTGTCCACCCTGTAGAATCTCTCGAAGATTCTCGCAAGGTGTTCCTCTCCTATCCCGGTGCCGTTGTCCCTGACAAAGACTCTGACGGAGTTCGGAAGTTCCGCGAACCCCACTTCGATCTTTCCTCCCCTGTCGGTGTATTTTATTGAATTATCTATCAGATTGGATATCGCCTGTCTGAGTCTGTCCCTGTCTCCTAGAACAAGAACTTCGTGGGAATCGGAACGGTATTCGAGCAGGATGTCTTTTTTCTTCGCGATAGGCTGCATTTCCTCGGTCAGGGTACTTAGAAACTGAGAGATATCGAAATATCGGAAGCTCATTCTCATTTCGCCGCTTTCGATTCTCGAAATTTCGATGAGGTCATTAAGCAGGGTGTTCAGTCGCTCGGAATGCTGGTATGCCTTCTGAAGAAAATCCCTGTTCACATTCTCGTCGTCGATGGCCCCGTCTATCAGAGTTTCGATGAAGCCCTGGATGCTGAATATGGGCGTGCGCAATTCGTGGGACACGTTAGCGAGGAACTCGCTTCGCACCCTCTCGAGTTTTTCGAGCTTTGCGATATCCTCCTTAAGGTTTCCGACGATCTGATTTACGAGTTTGCCTATCCGGCGGAGTTCCGGCGTCCCCGATTCCGGCAGACGAACGGAAAGATCCCCGGCACTGATTCTTTGCAGTGCATCCACTATGGTGTTTAGTATCTTAGTCTGACGGTTTCTGAAAGAAAGGAATACCTCTTCAAAAATATAGAACAGGGAAGCGCCAACGATCGCCGTAATTACCAGATGATTTTCAAGGAATGTCGCCTGCAGTGAAAGAAGGTCCTCGAGAATCAACAGGAGCAGATATACGACCGCCCCTGCTGCGATCGCAATAGCTATCCTTGTCTTGTAGTCAGAAAAGAGTCTGGTCATTCCGCCTTAAATTTGTATCCGACCCCTTTGATGGTTTCAATCATCTCAGCGTGGTCGCCGAGCTTTTCACGGATCTTGCGTATATGCACGTCCACCGTTCTGTCTCCTACGTAGACATCCGAGCCCCAAATCCTGCTTAGAAGTGTCTCACGGGATATGACCTTGCCTTCATGGGAAGCCAGGTAATATAGTATCTCGAACTCTTTCCGGGGGAAGAACACCTGTTCGCCCCCGATTTTGACCAGGTAGCTTTCTCTGTCTATGACAACCTTCCCGAAGTCAATGCTTTTATTCTCCTCGCTCTTGACACCTTCATATCTCCGGAGCACTGCACGGATCCGCGAAACTAATTTCCGCGGGCTAATTGGTTTCACGATATAATCGTCCGCTCCGAGCTCAAGTCCGAGGACTTCGTCGAATTCCGCACTTTTCGCAGTCAGGAAAATGACGGGGATATCCATCGTCCTTTCGTTTTGGTTCAGTGCCTTAATCACCTCGTATCCGTCCTTGCCCGGAAGCATAATGTCCAGGAGGATAACATCCGGTCTGACTTCGGTCGCCTTCAGAAGCGCTCCGTCGCCGGTAGCAGCGGATTCAACCCTGAAGCCTTCGCGTTCAAGGTTATAACGTATAAGTTGAACAATGTCATTCTCATCGTCAACAACAAGGACGGTTTTCATTTAGAGCTCCTATGTTTGCGGGGCAAGAGGATGGGGCTTGTCGCACGACACATGTCCCCTACGGGTACGCGTTACTATGTCCGTGACAGTAAACTGCGTTCCGCTTTCAGACTCGGCCCGGCCACACGCGTGGGGACAAGCCAGCCAGGATTCCCGGGATGCAGTTTCAGGCGAGGCGACGGGCGGATTCGAACCGCCGCATAAAGGTTTTGCAGACCTCTCCCTTAGCCACTTGGGTACGTCGCCATTAAAAAAACCGCCGTATTCCGCGTCCCGCGACGCGGGATCGGCGGGCTGAAACCTACAGACTTAACAAAACTACTAGTTCGAGAGCGGGAAACGGGACTCGAACCCGCGACATCAACCTTGGCAAGGTTGCGCTCTACCAACTGAGCTATTCCCGCATTTGTGTTGAAAATATAGCCGTACGCTGAAGAAAAGTCAAGAACATGGAAGCAGCACGAGCGTCAGCGGGCTATTTTACTCCCATTTGGACACCGAGCCCGCAGTGAAAAAAGGGCAATGGTATTCGACCTTTGCGGGGCTTTGCGCCTTCTTGAAAACGCTGGTCTTCCTTCAAAGAGCCTATCGCATTTTCCGGGAGAACCCACGCCTGCGCTCTGAGGTGCGCCGGCTCTTAACTAGAATGAGATACTCCGCATATTGGGTGGGTAATGTCGGGGCGGTGGGATTCGAACGGACGACCTTGGCGCGAAGCGCGCTACGCTCTAACCGGGCTGTTGGGTTGTTAAGTCCATGAGGTATCTTTTCGCACCGCGTGCCTTGATTTGCTTCTCTCGCCTGACGGCCTCAGGGCGTGTCGGGAACTCTTCTGCGTGAACTAGCTGCCACGGAATACCCGGCTTTATGGATTTGGTTTCCCCTGAGTTGTGTTCGATCAGTCGATTTTCAAGATCTTCGGTACTACCCGTGTAGTATCTATCAGTCCTCTTACTATACAGAATATAGACTTTGTACATCGATCGTCGGGGCGGTGGGATTCGAACCCACGACCTTGGCGCGAAGCGCGCCACGCTCTAACCGGGCTGTTGGGTTGTTAAGTCCATGAGGTACCTTTTCGCACCGCGTGCCTTGATTTGCTTCTCTCGCCTGACGGCCTCAGGGCGTGTCGGGAACTCTTCTGCGTGAACTAGCTGCCACGGAATACCCGGCTTTATGGATTTGGTTTCCCCGGAGTTGTGTTCGATCAGTCGATTTTCAAGATCTTCGGTGCTACCCGTGTAGTATCTATCAGTCCTCTTACTATACAGAATATAGACTTTGTACATCGATCGTCGGGGCGGTGGGATTCGAACCCACGACCTCCTGGTCCCAAACCAGGCGCTCTAACCGGGCTGAGCCACGCCCCGCAGGATTTAACTCAATATAACCCATCCCGGGCGAATACAACAAGCAAAACGCGGACTTGTCTCGTGAAAAGCTTGATCGGGTGTTCATACGGGCGGGGGCCGGGTTTATGTTTATACTGCGAACAAATAAGAAAGACCGGCAAATGGTCCCGGTTTCGTTGCATAAAAAGGGGGTGTTGGTTAACTTTCAGATTATCAATCTTCAAAGGAGATGTCGATGGCTTACCAACCTAAACCACCTGAAGGATGGCTTAAGACCAATTTAAGGTATTATAAGCACTCCGGAAGCTGGGCCTGGATACTGCATAGAATCACGGGGCTCGGACTTACAGCTTACATTTTTGTCCACATTTACGCGCTGACCTCGCTTACTCAAGGCCCACAGGCCTTTGACAACGAGATGAAGCTTTTCTCAACCCCCGTGTTCAAGGTTCTTGAGTGGCTTCTGTTTTCGCTTGTACTCTTTCATGCATTCAACGGTGTGAGGATTGTTCTCGTCGATTGGGCGAGCGGAGCGAAAAATCACAAGAAGATTCTTACGTTAGTTTACGGACTCGGAGTAGTTCTCTTCATCGGAATGGGGGTACTGATGTTCAGAGAGCCACTCGCCAACATGTTTGCTTCAATAAGGTGAGGTGAAAAATGTATAAACACACTGGATCGCGCGGAAGTGGTGCGCCCTCTTGGGTGCTCCAGCGAATTACCGGGCTCCTGCTCGTCGTCGTCGTGATCGGACATTATTTCGTTATGCATGCGAACCCGGCGAGCGGCCACACATATGCCGCCGTCCTCGACAGGATGCATCAACCATTCTGGAAAATGTTCGACCTGACATTCATTACCGTCGGATTGTGGCACGGGCTTAACGGTACATGGGGAATCTTTCGGGATTATAAGATGAAACCTGCTGTTAGTCTGACGATCTACGGAATCATCATCCTGTCGGGAATTGCTTTCTGGGTTCTCGGCGTAAACACGATTCTTTCTTTCTAATATTGAAAAGGAATTTGTAATGATCACTCATCAATACGATGTATTAATAGTTGGAGCAGGAGGAGCGGGGCTGCGGGCGGCTCTGGAGATTCCCGAAGGATTTAGTTGCGCCGTCCTCTCCAAGGTCTTCCCGACTCGCTCTCATACCGGGGCGGCTCAGGGCGGAATCGGGGCCGCTCTTGGAAATGAAGAGGAGGATAGCTGGGAATGGCACATGTTCGATACCGTCAAGGGGAGCGATTACCTGGGGGATCAGGAAGCAATTGAAATAATGACCAAGGACGCCAGCCGGGCCATAATAGAGCTGGAACACATGGGAATGCCCTTTTCCAGGACGCCTGAGGGGAAAATAGCACAGCGCAGATTCGGCGGCCACACGAGGCCTGAGGATCCTTCCGACCCGGATTCGAAGCATATCGCGGTAAAAAGATCGTGCTACTCCGCCGACAGGACGGGGCACGTCATGCTTCATACTCTCTACGAAAACTGCATAAAACAGAAGGTCCATTTCTTCTCGGAATTCTACGTCACCGATCTGATAATGTCGGGCAATGTCTGTGCAGGAATCGTCGCCATGGATATCGCGACGAGCGAAGTACACATATTCCACGCAAAGGCGGTAATGCTTGCCACCGGCGGCTACGGCAGAGTTTTCAGGATTACTTCGAATGCTCATGCCGGCACGGGCGATGGATTCTCGCTAGTGTACAACAACGGTCTGCCGCTGCAGGACATGGAATTTGTTCAGTTCCATCCGACCGGTTTGTGGAAACTTGGAATCCTGATTTCAGAGGCGGCACGCGGCGAAGGCGGAATATTACTGAACAACAAGGGCGAGCGTTTCATGGAACGTTACGCGCCCACCGTGAAGGACCTTGCCCCCCGAGACATGGTCTCCCGTGCGATCTTAACGGAAATTCGTGAAGGACGCGGCTTCAAGGGGAGCGACGGGACATATTACGTTCATCTTGATGTTTCCCACTTGCCCAAGGAAGTTATCGATGACAAACTTCCCGAGATTACAGGTTTTGCAAGAACATACCTCGGTGTCGAACCTACGAAGGAGCCGATTCCCATCCAGCCCACCGCACACTATGCAATGGGCGGAATTCCAACCACCCCGGATGCGGAGGTGACCAAGGACAAGAAGAATACCAAAGTCGCCGGGCTCTATGCCGCCGGCGAGGCCGCCTGCGTATCGGTCCACGGTGCAAATCGCCTTGGAACGAACTCCCTGCTTGACCTTATAGTTTTCGGGCGCCGCGGGGGGAAGGCGATAGCCGAGTTCATCAAGAATACCGATTTTGCTCCTCTCCCAGCGGATGCGGCAGAAAGGACACTTTCGAAGATCGACAAGGTCATGAATTCGAAAGGGAGCGAGAAAGTCGGCGCGCTTCGCACGGAACTCCAGGAAAAGATGATGGAGAAAGTCGGGATCTTCAGAAACGAGAGCGATTTGAAGGAGATGACTTCGGAGATAAAGAGCCTGCGGGAGCGTTACCAGAATATCGCGATCGACGACAAAGGGAAGACCTTCAACACCGATCTGATCGAGGCGATTGAGCTCGGTAGTCTGCTGGACACAGCCGAGCCGATAATCTACGGCGCCCTCGTCAGACAGGAGTCGCGTGGGGCACATTCACGCGAGGATTTCCCGAACCGCGACGATAAAAACTGGCTCAAGCATACTCTTATCTTCAAGAAGGATGGAACGCCAAAGGTAGATTACAAGACGGTTTCCATCACACGTTTCCAGCCGAAAGAAAGAAAGTACTGAAAGGAAAGGCGGAAAAATGAAAGTCACTCTTCGAATACAAAGGTACAACCCCGAAAAAGACTCGGAACCTTACTATCAGGAATTCGTTCTTGAGGCGGGAGACGAAAAGGAGAGGATACTCGATCTCCTTCACCAGGCAAAATGGAAACACGACGGCACTTTGACGTTTCGCCGCTCCTGCGCGCATGGCGTCTGCGGTTCCGACGGAATAAGGATCAACGGGAGGAACAGGCTAGCCTGCTCGACCCTCCTCAGGGACGTCAACTATAAGAAGCCGATAGTGATTGAGCCGCTGCCATCCATGCCGATTGTTAAGGATCTGATTGTCGACATGTCGGATTTCTACAAAAAGTACGAGGCGGTGAAACCGTACTTAATTAATAACGCGCCGCCGCCGGAACATGAGCGTCTGCAGAGCAACGAGGATGCCGAAATGCTGTTCGAATCAGCCAAGTGCATACTCTGCGCCTGCTGTACGACATCTTGCCCGTCATCATGGTCGGACGAGAACTACATCGGGCCGGCAGCACTTCTCAAGGCATACCGGTTTGTATTTGACACGCGCGACGATGCCGGTGATGAACGGCTCGACGTTGTGGATACTCCGGACGGCGCCTGGAGATGCCATACCATATTCAACTGTGTCGAGGCATGCCCGAAAGAAATCAACATAACGTGGCACATATCCCAGATGAAAAAGCGACTGGCTCAGCGGGAAATGTAGCCGAAAGTAAGTCGAATCTGAACGAACCGAGGCTGTCCCATAAGTGTCGTTGTGTCATTCCCGAATGCTCTTATCCCGGTCATTAATCTTTTTCTTCTTTTGGGACAACCTCGGTCATTTCTCCCACCTGGGAATCCGCTCCATCACCTGCCATAATGACTTCCTTCTTCCACCACTGGATCCAACTTCTTTCATGCAGGAGGTGGATCCTTTGTGAAACGGTAACCAGGCGGCCAATTCGAACCTGGCACACAACATTACGTTTTTTTCACATACCCGTTTTTCCCTTTCTCGTTCCTTCCTAAGACTTTATATTACACCATGTTCAGAAGAATCCTACTGATAGTCGGCATCATGTTAGCGCTGAGTCCGGCACTGTTGGCGCAGGAAGGGCAGGCCAGCTCGGATTTGCAATTTGGAATGGAGTTGTACAAGAACAAGATGTACGACCTTGCCGAGGAGCAGTTCAGCAAATTCCTGCAGCAATATCCCGCCTCTCCGTCGGCGTCCCAGGCAAGGTATTACCTTGCAATGTCGCAGCTTGAAGAAAAGAAGTTTTCATCCGCGGCGACGAATTTCCAGGCTTTTGCGGTCCAGTATCCAAACGACCCGCTTGCCCCGACCGCGTGGATTAACGCCGGGGAGGCATTTGCAAAGGCAGATCAATATTCAAACGCGGGTTTGGCGTATGAGCGACTTAGAGTTTTTTATCCGCAAGATGCTCACGCGCCGGGGGCGCTACTGAAAGCTGCAAGGTATTTCGAACTTTCGGGTGATACGACACGGGCCGAGAATTCTCTCCTGATCGTCGTGAACGATTATTCCTCGACCTCCAGCTATTTTCAGGCGACCCTTCAGCTCGGCAATCTGTATTTCGGTTCGGGGCAACTTCTGAAGGCAGAGAACCAGTACAAATCACTGCTGACTTCCGGTAGCGACTCGGTTCGAGTTATGGGCCTGCTCGCACTCGGCAAACTCAACAAGATGCGCGGCATGACACGGCAGGCGGAGGGATACCTCGATGATGCTGCCCAATTAAACATCGCGCCGCAGAGTTTAGATGCGCTTCTCGAAAGTATTGAGATCGATTTGGAGGCAGGGGACTTTTCGCGTGCTCTCCAACGCGCTGGACAAATAGATACCAGCAGTCTGACCGGCGGGCAGGTGGAGAGACTCGAGTACGAGAGGGCCTACTCCCAGATAGGTCTCGGAAACACAGCCGGGTATGAAAACAGGCTCGACAGATTGAGAAAACTCCCTGCTGGGTACAGAATAAGGTTGGCCGGGCTTCTCGGCACGAGGGCAATGTATACTGACGGGGTGTCGCTACTCCGGAATCTGCCGTCGGACTATCTCACCGATGAGACTTTGACGCTCTATGCTGAGCTGGCCTTCAATGCCGGGAGGATGAATCTTGCGGATTCACTCCTTTCGCTTTCCATGGAGCGGTCTAAGAGCCCAAAGGCAAGAGTTGTAGTGCAATTGCTGAATATCGAGAGTGTATATCTCAAGAATCCGGAGCTGGTTCGACGGACCTTTTCCCGCTATCAGGGGGACTTGAAAGATCGGCCTGATGCGTTTTTGTACTATGAGGCTCAATATGAAGCGAACAACGGCAATTACAGGGACGCTTTGAGGGACCTGAACGAGATTCTGGAAAAATACCCATGGTCGGACTACGCCGCCGCGTCCGACAGCCTGTCGAACTACATGTCAAATTTCAAGGATGTTGATTATAAAGCAGCGATAGTTACCCTGGCAGACATCATCTACAGCCAGTCGTCGACTTCCGGAAACAAAGTTGACGCGCTTATGCATCTCGGAAATCTCTTCAGGAGCGAACTGAAAGACTACGGCCGTGCGGCTGAGATTTACAGGGAAGTTGCTTCAATAGCTGCCGGAGATACCGGGAGGATTGCTGAATTTCTCCTTGCCGAGACACTCGAGAAGACTTCGGGCGCAGAAATCGGCGAGAATTCTCCTTCTTATTCGATCTATCAGAAACTAGCATCGGGTCTGAGTAACGATTCCATTTCCGAAAGGTCGCTTTACCAGGTGGTCCGTTTGCAGGACGATTCGGGAGATTCAGTTTCGGCAGAGAGTTCGGCCCTGGGTTTCCTGAAGCGTTTTCCGAATTCCACATATGTGCCGGAAGTCTACTATATTCTCGCGAGAACGCTATACAACAGCGGAGCTTATCACGAGGCGATCGCACAGGCTGCGCTTGCGGGCGCCATGCCGGGAGCGCAACTCATCATGGCACGAGCTGAGATCGGCCTCGACTCCCTCAGCGACGCGCAATCGACTCTGCAGGGTCTTTTCTCTTCGCAGCCGCCCGAGAAATATCTGATCGAAGGGCAGCTGCTTTATGCACGACTCCTGGCGGAGATGAACCTGGATGCCGGTCAGGCTTATTTTCAATTGCTGGGAGAGATCGGCCCATCCCGTTACAAGAACGACATCGCGGCAAAGTTTGCCGATTATCTCTACACTACCGGGCGCTTCGACAGTGCTTATTCTGTTTATGCGTCGATTGGCGCCGATCAGTTGTGGCATACTTCAGACCCGGCGATAGTCTATCGAATGGCGTATTGCAAGCTGAAGGCAGGAAACCTGAAGAGGGCTGAGGATCTCTTCCAGGAGGTTGCGACGAATTCAGGCGATTCCTCCAGAGTGGCCGATTCATACTACCAGCTCGGGAAGATTTACGCGTCGCTCGGCGACAAGCGCATGAGCGCGTCATTCTACGAGAAGGCGGGTTCAGGCGATTTGAAAGGACTCCTGGACGCGGCCGAAACATATTTTAGGTCGCTCGACTATGCCGACGCGAAGCGAGTGTACCAGCAGATTTTGAATGCCACATCGGTGGATACTCTAAAAGCATATTCGGCGGCGAGATTGATCGACATAAACTATTTGACAAACAACGTCAAGGATGCCGATCTGGCGGCTGCAAACTTCAGGAAAAATTATCCCGACGCCGGCGACAGATATGTCGCGCGGTTTCTTGTTGACAAGGCCGAGTATCTGATTCGCATGAAAAGCTATGCGGAGGCAAGGAGGATTCTCGACAAGGTGAAGGGTGACTATGACAATACTCCTTCGTATCCCGCCGCCTTGCTGGACGAGGCGAAGATCCTGGTGGAGGTTGGAGACCTGGCAAAGGCGCAGCAGAAGCTCGAGGAATTGATCAAGAAGTATCCGGTGAGTCCTGTTGCACCTGAGGCCCATCTCCAACTCGGGAATATCTTCTACGCCCATCAGAAATATCAGGACGCGATCGATAATTTCCGGGCGATCTATCTCGACTCGCTGGCCGACCGGAGTCTTATGCGTGACGCGATGAGCAGGCTCATAAATTCCTACGAGTCGGTGGGGATGTATGATGGAGCTTTGGAAGTGGACAGGAAGTTCATCGCGATGTTTCCCGAGGATCCTTCCATCATGGACAAGAAGATACAGGTCGGGATTCTTTACGAAGAGATGAATTATTTGGACCAGGCGCTGCTCACGTTCCAGGATCTGGTGAAACAGGTAAGCCGCGATCATCAGGCGGAGCTCCATTACTATATCGGGGCCATATATGACGACAAGGGAGATTACGCGAACGCAATCCTCGAATTCCTGAAAGTCCCGTATCTCGTTACGCCTAACCCGGCTGTCGATTGGGCAGCTCAGGCTTACTACATGGCTGGAAAGTGCTACGAGAAGCTGAACAAGCCTAATGAGGCCATTGCAATGTATGAGAAAATTGTCCACAAGCCCAACACGGACGCTACTTTCATAGCCGGAGCCGAACGAGAGATAAACAGAGTAAAGGCATTGTTGAAATAATGTTTGAAAAAGAGATTTCCAGCTACGCGTTCAACATCACCAGGCGTTATACAGGCGACCGTGTCTCACTCAGCTCTCTGATGACGGATGTTGAACTTCCCGATAGCTTCAGGATGTTCGCTGAGGCCGAGGTGAAAGAGATTATCGACAAGGAGGACCTGGAAAAGAGCAAGACGGGGAAGTTTGACTTTTCCAGACCGGAGATCAAGAGCCTGTTGAAGGAGATCCGGCATGTCCTCAAGAACTCGTTTGAGTTTTCGAGGGAAGAGTTTCTTGAGATGACAGACAGGGCCACGAAGTTCATTTTCAATTATGTTATCCGGCCGAGATGGACCCTCGAGAAATTCCTCTTCAAAGGCGAAACGGAGGTCAACAAGGAAAACATCGAGAAAGCATCTCGATTCCTCGCCGATTATCCCTATTATCCGAAGGGGATACTCGAATACCTGGACTTCAACAAGAGGGAACTGCTCGATGTGGAGTCCTGGAAACAGCTCCACGCAAAGATTGACGAGCATCTCTTGAGCGCCCTGCCGTCAAAGGCCCCGAGTCTCACTTCCGCGATTTTTGATCTGTTCGCGTTTTCGATCGGCGGGGACAGGGTTCCCACCGACGCTCTCATACTCTACTTCCGGGATAAATCGGCCCCGGAAGCAGTCGACAGGCTCGAATTTGCGAAGGAACTTAAGAATATCCAGTCCCTCGACAGGGCTACGCTCTCCTTGATACTGGAGGCAACTTCCAGGGATGTGGACCAGAAGATAGCCGTTCTCAAGACACCGGAGGAGCCGCCTAAAGAATTCCGCACGTTCGAAAGACAGACGGTGACCAATCCTTTCACACCGCATGAAGTAGAAGTCCCCGGCATTAAGGATGAAGTCGAAGAAAAGGAAAGCGTCCCGCAGCCGGTTCAAGTCGAACGTGCAAAGGCGGAGGCGAAGCCGATGGATAAGCAGCTGTCGGAGACTGCCGAACCCGCCCCTAAAGAGCCCAAGAGCACGGCTCCTTCGATAAGAACCATTATGTCGGAAAAACTGGAGAGCAAGATAGTCAAAAAGATCTTTCACGGGAGCAGATCAGGATATCAGATTGCGATACATAAGCTCGACGAAAGCCCCAGCTGGGAAAAGGCCTCTAAGATTCTGGAAGGAATTTTTATCGACAACGAAGTCGACCCGTTTTCAAAATATGCTGTCGCACTTACGGATGTTGTCAGCGCCAAATTTCGACCTGCCGGTGGAACAAGGATTAGGCTTTAAGTGTACAAACATAGGGCAGTTGAGGAAATCGATGGAGCCACGGAGGGCAGCGTGACGCGAGTTGGACGGGTTATTGTTCAACCCATCGCGGTTTCGACGACGGGGAACAAAACAGTCAGGCAGTCGATTTAGAAGATGGCACACTTCGTCGACGAGGCGGTAATTCACGTCAAGGCCGGTGACGGCGGGAATGGATGTGTGAGTTTCAGAAGGGAGAAGTTCGTCCCGCGGGGTGGACCCGACGGCGGAAATGGCGGGAGAGGCGGAAACGTAATCCTCTTTGGAGACAAGAGCCTGACAACTCTTCTGGATTTTCACTACCGTGCCTCATTCAAAGCGGCAAGGGGCCAGCACGGCCAGGGTTCAAACAAGTTCGGGAAGGGGGCTGATGACGTGGTAATTAAGCTCCCCGTCGGCACCGTCGTCAGGGACGCTGAATCAGAAGAGCTAATAGTGGATATAATCGAGGACTCGCAGGAATTCGTAATCGCGAGGGGCGGAAGAGGTGGAAGAGGAAACGCGGAATTTGCGACATCCACCGACCGCGCGCCGAGAAGGGCGGACCCTGGCGGACTCGGAGAAGAGAGGACGCTGAAACTCGAATTGAAACTTCTGGCAGACATCGGCCTGGTTGGATTTCCCAATGCCGGAAAGTCGACGTTACTGTCGGTGATTTCCGCGGCCAAACCGAAGATTGCCGATTACCCTTTTACGACTCTTTCCCCCATTCTCGGGATTGCCAAATTCGGTGATAAATCCTTTGTTGTGGCGGATATGCCGGGCCTGATCGAAGGGGCGAGTCACGGGAAGGGGCTTGGAATCTCTTTCTTGAGACACATTGAACGCACGAAGGCCATCGCCGTTCTTATTGAGTCTACTTCCTCCGATCCGGCGTCAGACTTCGAAAAGCTTATGGACGAATTGCAGACCTACAGCGACGATTTGCAAGGGAAAGTCAGGATGGTTGTATTCACCAAGACCGATCTGCTCGAACGATCTAAGATGCCGGAATTGAAGCGTTTAGAAATTCCGCGCAAGTTCAAAAAGCACTTTATCAGCGCCGTCACGGGAAACGGAATAGAAGAACTCCTTGGGCTGTTCGCGGCTTCGCTGAAGAAATAAAGAGCCGTCCCATCAATTGTTCCACCGTGAAATCGCCGCTGTCCACGGGGATCAAACCACACTTCTTTAATTAAATTCTAGCCTCCTTGATTTTTGGGGGCATCGCCGGTATCTTTTGCTGTCAGGATGCTCGGGTTGCGTGGGAGTCAAGGCGGGCTCAGTAGACATCTTCCGATCATAACGACGTGAGCCGGTTCGACCCACTCGTCTTAAACCGATCGAACGCCCCAATGTGATTCCATCCTCGCTGCAAATCGATGCAGTGCGAAAGCACCTATAATCAAAAGAGTTCGGATGATATGAGAGTCGGTTTGCCATTCGCGACATTCATGCTTTCCATTAACGGGGAGACTTCTGCCGAAGGCGGTAAAGCGGAGATAGCGGGTTCAGATGAGAGCGGACGCGTCTCACGTCTGGAATCGACGTTAGGGAGAGTCAATCAGGCGCTGGTGAGGCTCCGGTCAAGGGAAGAAATGCTCGAACGTGTCTGCGACGCGATGGTGGAGTATGGCGGGTATATAATTTCCTGGATGGGTTGGCTGAATCCGAGGACGCACATCGTTGTCCCCGCTGTATTTTCAGGTCAAGTTGCGGAAGAGTATCTAAGCGCCATGAGAATCACAGTTGATGAAGATGCCCTTGGGAAGGGACCCACCGGCTCAGCGCTCCGCGAGGGTAAGACTTTTGTGTGCAACGATTTTCAATCTGATGAACGGACAAGACCCTGGTGGGATGCGGGTAAAGTTGCGGGTATTCGGTCGTCGGCAGCTTTCCCGTTTCGAAGCAAGGGTGTAGTTTGCGGAACCCTGAACGTTTATTCGAACGAGCCAAAGGTGTTCGGAGAGAAAGAGGTGTCAATTCTGGAAGAGATAGCAGTGGACATCTCGGTTGCGCTTGATCGGATAGACGAGGAGATGCTCAGGGCACAATCGGTCAAGACCCACGCGGAGGGGGAGGAGAGGTTTCGCGGATTCGCAGAAGCTGCAGAACAGGTTTTCTGGATATCGAGCCTTCATCCGGAGTTGATTCTGTATGTCAATCCGGCGTTTGAGCGACTGTGGGGGAGGCCGGTTTCCGACCTCTATCGCAATCCGAGAATCTGGACCGACTCCATCTATATCGATGATCGGGCAAGAGTCACAGAAGGATACTCGAATTGGACACTTGGCATTCCTGGTTCCAGATATGATGTCGAGTACAGACTTGTCAAACCCGACGGTGATATCCGATGGATTGCCGATCATGGATTTGTCCTTCGCTCGGAAGGAAACAGGATCCTCCAGGTCGGTGGAATAGCCGAGGATATAACGGACCGCAAGGAAGCTTTAGCTAAACTGCAGAGATCCGAGAAGCGGTATCGCCAAGCGCTGGACAATATGATGGAAGGATGCATGATCATCGGCTTTGACTGGACCTATCTATACGTCAACGACGCCGCGGCCAGACATGGCCGTCAGAGTAAAGAGAAGCTTATCGGACATACAATGATGGAAATGTACCCGGGAGTCGAAGAAAGCGAAGTATTTGCCAGGTACCGGGACTGCATGCTGGAGTCCATTCCGCAGAAATTCGAGTCAAAGTTCGTGTTTCTCGACGGAACGACAAACTGGTACGAGTTCATTGTGAACCCCGTTCCGGAAGGTATTTTCGTGTTGAGTCTCGACATAACTGATCGGAAGCGAGTGTTGGAGGCGTTGATGGAAAGTGAAGAAACATTGAGGGAGGCGCAGAGTCTTGCCCGTCTGGGCAACTGGAGGTTCGACCTGCTGACCAACAAGTTCACCTGTTCAGACGAGCTGCTTCGGATTCTCGAGCTTTCGCCGGATGAGTTTGGCGATACCTTCGAAGAATTCCTGTGTATGATCCATATCGACGATCGCGCCTATGTGGTAAGTGTTTATAAGAAGTCAATTGAAGAT
This sequence comes from Bacteroidota bacterium, assembly GCA_021825585.1. Lineage (GTDB taxonomy): Bacteria > Bacteroidota > Ignavibacteria > Kryptoniales > JAKASW01 > JAKASW01. The sequence goes on from JAKAGT010000014.1 coordinate 86,843, forward strand.
AGAGTTTCAACTCACGTTTCGCATCGTGTCTTGCTTAGGAACGGAAGCATCAAATCAGTAGTGCAACAGTTCACCACTTTTTACGACAGCAGCGGACGTCCTGTCCGCTCGGTCGGAACTGTGCAAGATGTCACTAGTCGAGAAGGGACATGGGAGAGGTAGCATGGGAATACTCAAACTGCTTGCGGAGGATTCTCGAATGTCCGGTACGGCCGGATGGTCAGGCACGACCTACTTGAGGGTCAAGCTTTTTATCGGTTTTGGGCTGATAATTGCCGTCTTGATTGCGGTTGTTGTGTCTGCTTACTCCGGGATTTATGAGGTCCAGGCATCTGAGAAGGTATTGTTCGATGAAGTCCTTGCAAACGTTGCGGATCTACCCGCATTGCGAGCCAATCTGAACGCAGAGAGGCTGGATATTGCAATGCTACTGGAAAGTGATCGTTCGGAGTGGAGCAGTTGGTTGGACGACCTTTCAAAGAGGTCCAAGAAAGACTACGAAGTGATTAATAGGCTCATTCTCAGGTTCCGCAACGATCCTTATAAATCCTTCAGATTTGGTGAGTTCATTGACATGAGAGACCAATATCAGAGGGAACGAGACGAGCAAATAAAAATGCTGCGGGATGAGAACCGAAAGGGGGACGTAAGAGCCGAATTCCTCGGTATCCAGGAAACGCGGTACAAGAGAATGCGCGCCATTTTGAACGAGCTGGAGAATCTCGAAATGTCGCAGGCGCGACAGATGGTGAATCAAGCTGAAGCAACAACGCAGGCACGTGCAAGAACTTTTGCACTGTTCAGCGTCATCATGGTGGTCTTTTCGGTCGCCCTTGCGAGTTTCGTCAGCGGAACAGTCTCATCTTACTTCTACAGGGCAAAACTTGAGGAGACGGCGCTCGCGCGTGCCACCCGCTCGCTTAAAATGATGAATGCGTGCAACAGCGTCGTGATGCTCGCGAAAGAGGAGTATCAGCTTCTGCAGGACGTTTGCCGGGCGATTGTCGAAGTGGGCGGCCACAAGCTTGCCTGGGTGGGGTATGCCCAGCACGATGAAAAGAAGAGCGTCAAGCCTGTTGCACTGGCGGGCACGGATGGGGATTATGTCGATCACGCGGACATCTCATGGGAGGATACGGAAAGAGGACGCGGGCCGACGGGGACAGTCATTCGGACAGGCAATCCTGTTATCGTACGCGATACAAGAACGGAACCTGGCTTTGATCCGTGGCGGTATCGCGCGATCGAAATGGGATTCAGATCATCGGGGACCTTTCCCCTGAAGAATGAGTCTGAGGTGTTTGGGGCGTTGATGGTTTATTCAGGGTCATCGGAGGCATTTGATGAAGAAGAAATCCGTCTGCTGGGAGAAGTTGCCGATCTCATGGCGTTTGCTACCACGGCCCTGAAGACGAGAGGAGCCGAATCTGAAACGGAGAAGGACTCAAAGGCGATTTAACTACGCTTCGTGGAACCCGGGTATGCCCGGTACGAAAGTAAGAGATACAAGCAAAAGCCGCGGCCCGAATTTTCCCGAACCGCGGCTTAATTGGTAAACTGACTCCCGATAACGGACGAAATCAGATTGCGCTCATCTCGGCAAGCGATTCTCTTATGATGCCGATGCCCTCATCGACTTCGGATTTGCTCAGGTTGAGAGGCGGTCTGAATCGGATTGTCCGTTCGCCGCAACCGATAAGAAGAAGATTTTTCCCGAACACTCGTTGTCGCAGCTCGAGTCTCTTTTCGGGTGAAGGAAGGTCAAATGCGCAGAAGAGCCCGATTCCGCGCGAGTTGGCGACCAGTTTGGGAAATTCCGTCTCGATCTCTCTCAGTTTGCCGAGCAAGTGATTCCCGACTTCTGAGGCATTCTCGACCAGTCTTTCTTCGCTGATTATCTGAAGGAACTTCGTGAACCGTACCATGTCGACGAGGTTTCCGCCCCACGTGCTGTTAAGTCTGCTGGGTGTATTGAATGCGTTATCTTTGACTTCGTCGAACTTGTTGCCCGCGAGTACACCGCAAACCTGCGTTTTCTTTCCAAAGGAGATCGCGTCCGGTTTTACAAAATGCTGGTGTGCCCACATCCTGCCGGTTAATCCAACTCCGGTCTGGACTTCATCCATTATCATGATGATGTCGTTTTCGGAGCAGATCTCCCTGAGCCGTACAAAAAATTCCTTCCTGAAGTGGTTGTCGCCGCCTTCCGCCTGAATCGGTTCGATTATGAGAGCCGCAATGTCGTTGTGAAATTCGGCTACTGCCTGCTTCACCTGGTTGAGCGCAATTTCTTCTTCTTGTTTGACAATCTGAAGATTCTCATCGTTGAGCGGGAATCGGACCGACGGGTTGTGTATTCTGGGCCAATCAAACTTCGGGTAGTACTTCGTCTTTGCGGGATCGGTATTGGTCAGGGAAAGCGTGTAACCGCTCCGTCCATGAAAAGCCCTCCTGAAATGGATAATCTTCAACTTGTTCTCGTCACGGTCCGACCTGTAATAGCCGCTTTCCAGGTTTTTCCTCATCCTGTAATCGAAGGCCGCCTTCAAGGCATTCTCAACGGCAAGTGCACCCCCTTCGATAAGAAAAGCGTGTGGCAGATACTCTGGGATGGCGATCTTTGAAAAAGTGTCCATGAACTCGGCCATCTCGACGGTGTAAGAGTCTGAGCTTGACGGCTTGGACAGCGAAACGTAGGCTAGTTTCTCCATGAATTCAGGCGTCGTCATCTTCGGATGGTTGAACCCTATCGGCGAAGAAGCGAAGAAGGTGAAGAAGTCGAGGAAATACTTCTTCCGCTTCGAGTCGAATACGTATGAACCCTTGCTTCCCTTCAGGTCGAAAATCACGTCAAATCCGTCGACCAGCATGTGTTTCCGCAGGACATCCATGACCTGGTCAGGCTTGATCTGGGATGAATATGCCAGCTCACCGATACTGCTTGTGCGTTCCTTTGTTTCCTGAGCTTTGATTATCGTCATATTACACCTTAAAAGAGTTTAGTTTGTGTTCCCTTTGGATTCTCGATAAGTGTCTATTTGTGCTCGCTGCAGCTTGTCGCTATAGTCGACATAAACTGTCTTTATCTCTGTGAAGAAGTCGAACGCGCCTGCACCGCCCTCCCGGTGGCCGTTGCCGGTTTGCTTCACGCCGCCGAAGGGCATGTGAGTCTCGGCTCCGATCGTGGGGGCGTTTATGTAGGTGATACCTGCCTTTATGTCGCGAATCGCCTTGAAAGCATCGTTTATGTTTCTGGTGTATACGGCAGAGCTCAGTCCGTAAATTGTTCCGTTGAGTATTTCTATGGCATTATCCATCGACCTTGCCTTGAGAACCGAGAGGACCGGGCCGAATATTTCTTCGCGCGCGATTGTCATGTCGGGCGTGACATCCGCGAAAATAGTCGGTTTGTAGAACCATCCTTTGTCAAGGTCGCCTCCCTTTGCAAACTCCCCGCCTATCACCAATCTGGCGCCTTCTTTCTTCCCGATCTCGGTGTAAGAGTGCACTTTCTCCCGTTGAGCCTCGTTGACGCAGGGACCGACCTCGACCGACTCATCGAGGCCGTTGCCGAGCTTCAGCCGGGAGGCTCTTTCCGCCAGCATGTCGAGAAACTTATCGTAAATCTTCTCGTGAAGTATCAGCCGGCTGGTGGCGGTGCATCGCTGTCCTGTAGTTCCGAATGCTCCCCAGAGAATCCCGTCGAGCGCGAGTTCGAGGTTTGCGTCGTCCATGACGATCTCGGCATTTTTCCCGCCGAGTTCTAGCGATACACGCTTGAGAGACCTGGAGGAAATCTCCGAAATCTTCTTACCGACCGCCGTCGAGCCTGTGAAGCTGATCAGTTCCACATCCGGATGCTCGACGATGGCCATGCCGACTTCATTGCCGCCTCCATGGACAATATTGAGGACTCCATCTGGTACGCCCGCCTCGACCAGGATTTCAACGAGCGTCGCGGCCGTTTTCGGCGTGTCGGAAGCCGGTTTGAACACGATAGTATCGCCGGAGACGAGTGCGGGGAATATCTTCCATGTGGGGATAGCCATGGGGAAGTTCCACGGACTTATGACTCCTGCGACTCCGACGGGGACCCTCACGGACATCGTAAACTTATTTTGAAGCTCGCTCGGTGCGGTTACGCCGAACATCCTGCGCCCTTCGCTGGCGGAGTAGTAGGCGGTGTCTATTCCTTCCTGCACATCCCCGCGCGTTTCCAAGACGACCTTTCCCATCTCACGCGTCATTTCACGGGCCAGATCCTCTTTTCTAGCCACCATTATGTCTCCGGCCTTTTTCACAATGTCGCCCCGCTTTGGTGCAGGGTACAGGCTCCACTCCCTGTATGCCTGCCTGGCGGCATCGACCGCCGCATCTACGTCACGCTTGTCGCTCTTCGGGAATATGCCGACAACTTCACTCCAGTCGGCGGGATTTCGATTCTCAAAGGTCTTTCCCGACTCGGCGTCTCTTTCCTTTCCGCCGATAAAATTCTTGAAAGCTTTCGCCATGATGGTCTCCTAATTTGGACTGAAGAAGAGAATGATTGACAGAATTAGAATTAATATAGGCAGCAGGGAGAAAAACAAAATGTAATGCAGCGGTCTGCTCAGAAGCAGCTCATCTTCGTGGAAAAGATGTCTGCTGACTAAATGAGATCCCGCCACAGACGAGCCCCCGGCAAGAACTATCAGTGTTATAGACTTTATCGGACCGAGTGAAAACTTGAGAAATGTTATCTGTGCCGCCATTGCAATGGTCAAACCGGCCAGAAGCCCGTAAAAACCTCCGAGCCATACCAGGAACGATTTGTTTTGCAAGAGCGCAGGCGCTTTCACTCTTTGAGCCCTAATGTTTTGTAGACGTAATTGACATTCCTTAGAAGAGCACTCAGGTCGAACACTTCTTCCAGCTCCTGGCGTGTTAATTTCTCGGCTACCTCATGGTCGTTCGCCAGGGCTGTCAGGAAATCTTCTCCTGTTTCCCAGCAGTGCATTGCATTTCTCTGAACCAGCGCATACGCCTGCTCTCTGCTGAGCCCTTTTCCGATCAGCTTCAGCAGGACGTCTTCTGAGAAAAAAAGTCCGTGCGTGATATCCAGGTTCTTCTGCATCTTCTCCGGATACACGACAAAGCTCTTGAAAATCTTCTGGGATTCCTTGAGCATGAAATCGAGTCCGAGCGTGGCGTCGGGGAAGATGACCCGCTCCACCGAAGAATGAGATATGTCGCGTTCGTGCCAGAGTGCCTGGTTTTCAAGCGCCGACATGGCATACGACCTTACGAGGCGGGCCATTCCGCAAATTCTTTCCGCATTCACGGGATTTCGCTTGTGGGGCATTGCTGACGAGCCTTTTTGTCCTCTGGTGAACGGCTCTTCGGCCTCAAGGACCTCAGTCCTTTGAAGATGTCGCACTTCCAGCGCCATCTTCTCCAGCGTACCCGCGATAACCGCCAGAGTCGTCATGAATTGGGCATGCCGGTCGCGCTGTATGACCTGTGTCGAGGCGATAGACGGTTTAAGCCCGAATTTCGCCGCAACATATTTTTCGACCTCCGGCGATATATGGGAATAGGTCCCCACCGCACCTGAGATCTTTGCGACGGATATCTCCTCGTTCGCGCTCTTCAGTCGGCTTACATCTCTCCCCAGCTCGTCGAACCAAATGGCGAGCTTCAGTCCGAACGTCACCGGCTCGGCGTGGATACCGTGCGTCCGCCCGATCATCGGCGTATCCTTGTACTTAACGCTCAGTTCGCCGATCATCTTCTGAAGGTCCGTTATGTCTTTCAGTATGATCTCTCCGGCCTGCTTCAGCTGGATTGCCGATGCCGTATCGAGTACGTCCGAAGAAGTCATCCCGAGGTGGACAAACCGCGCAGCGGGCCCGACATTCTCGCTGACATTTGTCAGGAATGCGATAACATCGTGTTTTACCGTCCGCTCTATTTCTTCTATTCGATCGACGTCGAATTTCGCTTTTGCTTTTACTTCCTGCACAGCCTCAAGGGGGACTCTCCCCAGCTCGGCTTGAGATTCCATGGCTGCGATCTCGACCTCAAGCCAAATTCTGAATTTATTTTCTTCACTCCAGACGGCGCTCATCTCGGCCGGCGAGTAACGCTTTATCATCTCTTATTCTTCGCCTTTCTTCTCAACTGTCAACGAAATTGATATTAGTTTGTTTTTTCGAAGTATTTCAAAATTGACCTTTTGTCCCGGGCGCAGATTTTCAAGCAAAGACTGCAGCGCGGCCGCGTTCCTGACGGGCATCCCCTGATATTTCAGTATAAGGTCGCCGGGTTCGAAGCCGCTCCTGGCCGCAGGACTTCCTTCTTCCACATTGCTGACTAACGCGCCGGACTGTTCGCTAAGACCGAAGTACTTGGCCAGTTCCTGATCTATCCTCTGAATCTCCAGGCCGATCCATGCGTCATTGACGACCTTGCCGCACTTCCTCAATTCCCTTACGACTCGCCTTATTTTGTTGACCGGTATTGCGAACCCGTATCCTATATAGGAATTACTGACGCCGCCGGTGTATATCATGGTGTTCATCCCGATGACCCTGCCGTTCGCGTCGACAAGGGGTCCGCCTGAATTCCCGGGATTGATTGCCGCATCAGTCTCGATCATGCTGCTGTAATTCCTGGAGCCGATCTTCGCCAGATTCATGCCGACAGAGCTGACCACGCCCACCGTAACCGTAGGTTTGTCGTTTATGTTAAACAATCCGAACGGGTTGCCGAATGCGATTACCCATTCGCCGACGAGGATGCTGTCACTGTCCCCGAGCTTGCAGTAGGGGAGTTTGTCGCCGTCGATTTTCAGCAGAGCGATGTCTGCCTGGGTGTCGTGACCGATCATCTTTGCGCTCCGTTTGCTCCCGTCTGTCATGGTAACAATTATCCTGGTGGCGCCTCTCACGACGTGTTCATTAGTCACGATGTAACCATTCGGCGAGATTATGAAGCCGGACCCGAGACTCTGTACCTCGACTCTCTGCGGACCAAGGAGCTGGTTGAGAAATGGGTCATTCTTGAAGAATTGCCTGAAGAACGGGTCGTTGAATCCGAGGGGGCTCTGTTGTTCCTGAACAGCTGTCACGTTTATTCCCACTACGGCCGGGCTGATTTCCTGGACCGCCGTAGTTATTGCATTCCTGCGGCTTGATGTCGGATCATTTTCGGCCCGGCTCGAATCCTGGGCAAATCCTCTGGCCCCCCATGTGCCAAGCACGGATAATAGCGTCATGCCGACAACCAGCTGAGCGAACTTTGATGGGGCTGTTCCCTTACAAGATCTCAAGTGAAATTTTCCTGCATAACAATGGCGTCTAAACATTACCGGACTCATTTCTGTATTGAGTTTGGATCATATTGGTGAAAAAAAAAGGCTCATGGCTCGATGAGCGTCATACCTCAACTAACAGCTCAACTACAAATGCTGCAATATTTGACGTTTTCCCCTTGCGGATGTCACGGCGAGCACACGAATATCAGAAAAGTCCAGGAAACCTACTGCTTTCCAAAGGTCTTCATTTCTTGATTTCGAGTGCATTTAGCGTTCCCTTGAGATTTGGCTCGTTTTCGAGGTCACGGATGAACTCCTGTGAGAACTCGCGCACGTCCAACGACTTTTCCGCTTCTGCTTTTTTGCGCACAATTTTTCGAAGAAACAACGATATCACGCCCTGGATTGTGCTTAACCGACCCATTCCCATCAAAGGGGAAGAACCGACAGATCGCGATGGCCCGGGGCGAGGCGTAACACTTAACATTATAGCCAATACCCGACATAGTTTCAATTGCCCCTTCAGTTGTCAGGGAGCCTCCGAACCAGAGGTAAAGCTTCCCGTCCGGGCTGAAAGTCACAGTGCCACCGGTGACGACGGGGAATATCTGCTCACCGGTATTCTGGGAATTCGCGCTGTTCCATATTGGAATTGCGGGCAAGAAGATGATAGTGTGGCCTTCACCGTTGTGGAGTTCCACCTTTTCGGGGAACGATACTGAGACTTTCGCACCCGGCTGGCCGGTTATGGTGAAAGATCCCGCCCCCGGATCCGTCGGGAGAACCATATGCATGCCGCTCCCTGTCGTGATTTCCCCGAAAGACAAGTCGCTGGAACTCGTGGTAGAGATCCCCCGGACAATTGTACCGGATGTCTTGAGGCCATCGGCTGAGGAAAAACGGGGTGGGGATCCGAAAGCTAGAAATTCAGAAGTACTTTATAGTTGTTGGGATATCTTCGGACGAGTTTGAGAACATTCTGCATGGCGTCGCGCGGAGACATTCGGGCAATCGATCTGCGCAGAAGCTGGTACTGCTGCACATCCGCGCCGAATAACAGCTCCTCTCTTCTTGTCCCGGACATTGAGAGGTTTATGGCCGGGAAAATTCTCTCGTTGGCGAGGTCCCTGTCGAGCACCAGCTCCATGTTTCCCGTGCCCTTGAACTCCTGGAATATCAATTCGTCCATTCGCGAGTTTGTGTCGACCAGCACGGTGGCGACTATAGTAAGGGATCCGCCGTCCTCCAGCTTTCGCGCGGCGCCGAAGATGCGCTTCGGAATTTCCAGCGCCCGGATGTCTACTCCTCCGGACATTGTTCGCCCGCTGCTCTTCTGGTGTGTGTTGAATGCACGACCCAGGCGGGTCAAAGAATCGAGGAGGACGACGACATCCTTGCCTGTCTCGACCTTCCGCTTCGCATACTCCGGAACGAGTTGTGCAAGCCGCACGTGGCTGAGGTGGTCGCTGTCGTTGGAGCTTGCGAAAACCTCACCCTTTATAGACCTTCTCATATCAGTCACTTCCTCCGGCCGTTCATCGATGAGGAGGACTATAAGTTCAATTTCGGGATAGTTCGAGTTTATGGCCTGTGCTATCTGCTGAAGGAGGACGGTCTTTCCCGCTTTCGGCGGGGAGACTATGAGCGCGCGCTGTCCCTTGCCCAGCGGGCAGAACAGATCGACGACTCGCATGGCCGGATCGGAACCGGGCCCCTCAAGCCGAATAATCTCGTTCGGCGAAACTGCCTCATGTCCCGAGAATTCCTTGACGTCTTTCCATTTCTCGGGATCCATTTCGTTGACTCTCTCGATGATCCTGGCTTCAAGGCTTTTTTGGTTGCGGTGGGACTTGTCAGGGGGCGGTATTGCAGCCGTACCCGTCACGAGCGCCCCCTGTCTCAGATTGTATCTGCTTATGATCGAAGGCGGAACGAAAATATCGGACTTTGTTGGGCTGAGGGTCAGTGAAACCGGTCGGACAAACCCGTGTTTTCGCCCATGCAACCCCCGTTCGAGCCGGGGCTGCTCTATTTCTAGAATTCCTGAAAATGATGACATGGTCAGACTTTTACTCTGTGGTTAATCTCTAAAACTTGGGTGTCGAGTATAATAGTTGAGAATGTGAGAAGAGAACCGCTTATGATTGCTGCTCACCCAACTGAGCTAATACGCCCTGTACTCTTCAAGCATACAAATTTACCTTAGTTTAAAGTATATAGCAAGCCGGTTTTCCGAATCGCATGGTCCGCAACCGCCTCACCGTTCCTCGTCAGATATCTGCTGCGGCCAGGTATATGGATCTGCTCTCCCCCCATGCGCTGGAGAAGTTGCTTCGATTGCAATTAGAGAATATTTTGGTGGGTAACATCATATGTGTCGGAGATGATAGTGGAGACCGTCTCAGGATAAGCTAATTCTGAACGGAAGACTCCGCCACAACTACAGACTCAACTGAAAAGCGAGGAGAACGTGTACCAGCCTGATGAACATCGATACGACAGAATGAAATTCAACCGCTGCGGAAGAAGCGGGATTCAACTCCCCGCGATATCCCTGGGTTTATGGCATAATTTCGGCGGAGTAGACACGATAGAGAACGGGCGAATCATGCTGCGCCGGGCATTTGATTTGGGAATAACTCACTTCGACTTGGCTAATAATTACGGTCCGCCGTACGGATCGGCAGAGCAGACCATGGGGTATGCGATGCAACACGACCTTTTTCCGTACCGCGATGAGCTGATTATATCTTCTAAGGCGGGATATGACATGTGGCCCGGTCCTTACGGCAATTGGGGATCGCGAAAATACCTGGTGGCGAGTCTCGATCAGAGCCTGAAGCGGATGGGAATCGATTACGTGGATATCTTCTATCATCACCGTCCTGACCCCGACACTCCGCTTGAAGAAACGATGGGGGCGCTGCGTGATATCCTCCGAAGCGGAAAGGCGCTCTACGTTGGAATCTCGAACTATCCGCCCGATCTTACGGCTCAGGCGGAGCAAATCCTGAACTCCATGGGAACTCATTGCCTCATTCACCAGCCCAAGTACAGCATGTTCGAGCGGTGGGTCGAAGACGGCCTGCTGGATGTACTGAGGGACAAAGGCATCGGATGCATCGTCTTCTCTCCTTTGGCCCAGGGGCTCCTGACGGACAAATACCTGGAAGGAATACCGGAAGGTTCACGAGCCGCAAAACCCACCGGCTTCCTGAAGCGCGACCAGGTTACAAAAGAGAAAGTAACGAAGGTACGCAGGCTGAACGAGATGGCAATGGCCAGGGGTGAATCGCTCGCCCAAATGGCTCTGGCCTGGGTGCTTCGTCACAAAGAAGTCACATCGGCGTTGATCGGAGCGAGCAGGGTCGAGCAAATCGATGATGCCGTGAAGGCGACAAAGAGTGCGGCGTTCAGCTCGGAAGAGCTTAAGAAGATCGATGACATTCTCGCATGACCGCCAAGTAACGGACCCGGCGGTGAAGCTTCAAACGCGCACGGGGAAGTCAACAACGAAAATCGTCTCGTGGCAGTGCTGCTCTGGTTATGCCCTGACAAGAAAGGCATCAGAAAGGGAAGAGACCCGGAGCGACTTGTTCTGGCAAGGGGGGTGCGCCTGCATTCCGAGGACAGGATACTCGTTCATGGCAGGAAGACCGTCGTTTTCGACTAGTGCCACTGAAGTGAAGATTCAGAGAAGGCGGCAGAGCACTGTCGGCAGGGGCGGCTCCGCCGTCGAGACTCTGTTTCAGTCAGTGTCGGGCTTGGGCATTGTTCGAGCAGGATATTATCTTAGTGAAGTGAATGAAACTCAAACAGGCACACCTAAAGCAATCTGCGGAGAGATAATTGGCAAAATTCATCCCGCGTCCCTATAAGCTTCATAACAAGATACAGTATTACGACTGGGGCACGAAGAACGATGACGCCTTCATACCGAAGCTTCTCGACGCAGAAATCGAGCGAGACAGACCCTACGCTGAACTCTGGATTGGCGCACATCCAAAGGCTTCTTCCGAGATCGAGCTGGACGGAAGGATGACCCCCCTGAATGAGATTATTTCGGGAGACACAATTGACAGCCTGGGTGAATATGTGGCTGACAAGTTCTCCGGCACGTTCCCGTTTCTACTGAAGGTGCTTTCCGCAGGCAAAGCCCTTTCTATTCAAACCCATCCGAACAGAAGTCAGGCCGTTCGTCTCCATGCCTCGAGCCCGGAGAACTATCCCGATGATAATCACAAGCCCGAAATCGCCGTTGCGATAGATTCATTGACTGCGGTCGTCGGTTTCAAACCGGCGGCTGCAATAGCCTCTAGTCTGAGGTCAATTCCTGAACTGCGAGAGTATGCGGATGCCCGCTTACTCGAGAGTGTCCTGTCCGCAGCAGCCGCGACTGACCTGAATAAGTCGGTGAGCAATTTATACGCCGATATTATGCGGCGCACCGTAGAGAAGGAGAGGCTTAATGCCTGCGTCAAGAAAATTCACGATCGGTTATCCGCCAGGACTTCGCCGGCCCTGGAGGAGGCGCAGTTCCTCAGGCAGTATGATGAGTTCGGTCCGGATGTAGGGCTCTTTTCGCTCTTCTTTTTCAATCTGGTCCGGCTGAAGCCTGGGCAGGCAATCTTCACTGATGCAGGCGTCCCGCATGCCTACTTGTCGGGGAACATAGTAGAGTGCATGGCCAATTCCGACAACGTAGTGAGGGCAGGATTCACGAACAAGTTCAAGGATGTGGAGACTTTACTGGACATCGTAAGGTATGATTTTGAGAAGTGCAATATCATAAACTCCGAGCAGAAAATGGATGAGGTTACTTACGAAACGAAGGCGGAAGAATTCAGGATCACCCGTTTTCACAAGCGCCCTGGCTCAGACAGGAGATTCGCGTCAAACGGGAGGCCGTCGGTTTGCCTTGTAATGGACGGAGAAATTGAAGTCCGGTGGGTCAATGGAAATAACGACAATTCCCAAAGGTTACTCAGAGGTGAGTCGTTCTTCGTCCCGGCGTTTCTCCCCGAATACAACGTCTCCGCGGTTCGAGACGCCGATTACTTTGTTGTGGATATACCGTGAGCCGTTATGGAAGATTGCCTCTTCAGTCTCTGCCGGTCCCTGTAGTTCTGATTTCGAAGGCATCCTGCCGAAGACGGGCTGACTCAAGCGATGTCTTCAGCGAGGACCTCCTGTATGCTCCCGGTCCTTTCTGTATTGATTTGCGGAAATGTCGAGGCATCTGGGAGCCGCGCAAACTCGACACTCTTGTGGGTCAGAATACGCTTGATTATCTTGGACTCGCTATAACGGTCAAGAACAGATGAAGCCCGCGCAAAGGATCTATTTTGTTTCGCTTATTGCCGTCTTTGCCTTGCTCTTCCTGTTAATCCCGCTGCTCCAGTACAAACCGATCATCGTTTATTCACTCGTTTATATCTCCGCGTCGCTGCTGTTCATTCTGATTTGCGGCTTCATTTTGAAGCACGATATTCCCGCCCGGTACGTTTGGGTGACGCTTGGGCTATCGGTGCTGTTGAGACTGTCGCTTATTGCCGTCAGCCCGACAGGTTCCGACGACTATTACCGATACGTTTGGGACGGCAAGGTGATGGCGCATGGAATTAACCCTTATAGATACGTTCCAGATGATCCCGCGCTTGCGGGGCTGCATTCTGAGACACTGCCTGCACGCGTAAATTTCGCCGGTATGAGGACCATTTACCCGCCTGTCGCGGAGGCATTGTTCTACGTTGCCTATAAGATTGCAGGCGCAAATTTCCTGGGCATCAAGGTGCTCCTCTTCGTCTTTGAGATGATGACCATTTATGGGATTTACCTGATTATAAGGAAGCTGAAGCTGAGCGGAAAGAACATACTCCTGTATGCGTTATGCCCGCTTCCGCTTTTTCAATTTCTCGTCGACGGTCATGTCGACGGGTTTGGAATAACGTTGCTGGTTTTTTCTGTTTTTTTCTACCTTGACGGCAAAAAGACTCTTAGTTACCTCTTCATAGCACTCTCAGTCTGTGTGAAACCGACGGGTTTGATTCTCATTCCCGTATTGTTTTTCCTGGAGAGAGATTTCCGCGAACGCATCAAGGTGGTCCTCGTTCCTGTCGGCATTTGCGCTCTGCTCTATATACCGTTTGTCTTTTCAGGCTACCCTTTCCAGGCCCTGTTGAAGTTCACTGAGAATTGGACTTTCAACGGAATCGTCTTTGACATCCTTAACGCGTTGATTCACGATAACCAGATTTCGAGATCGATATGCGGCATTATGTTCATATTGGCATTCCTGCCGGTTCTCTTCAGCCGAAAGGACCTGGCGACTAAAATCTACAATTCGATTTTTCTTCTCCTGATCTTCTCCCCGGTAGTTCATCCATGGTACCTCAGCTGGCTGGCAATACTGTTGCCGGTGAGAACAAGATGGAGCGGTATACTCTATGTGAGCCTTGTGAGCCTGACGTTGATTACAGTAATGAACTACCAGCTGACGGGGGTATGGAAGGAATATCCGGTGATCCTTTTTCTCGAATACGCCCCCGTGCTGACGGCATTTGTTATTGAACTGGCTGGAATGCGTCGCGACCATGGCGTCGAACCAGCCTGACGGACGCTCTCATCCAATTTTTGATATTTTAAGGTCGGGCTTGGAACCGGCAATTTGGTGCTTTTGTTTTTGAACGTAAGAACGCGATGATACGAACTAAATGAGAGTTGAACTGAAAGGGGTATAAAGGACCTTGAATGCCATACCGTTGTGTGGAACCGCCCGTCTTCGCTTTCTGGCTGCATGCCCGCCTAAGACCGCGCTCGAATATGGACGCAGGTTATTACAGGATATGCATGTGCCGGGAGTTGCCTGGAAGAAAGACCCGCGGGATGAAGTAACAAGCAGAGAAGGAATGTCATGAGTCCTCAATCAGGCGATATTCACGAAACCCGTGATAAGTCCGGCGAAAGCGTGGAGATCCTCTCCGTCAGAATTGACTCGCTCGATTTCAGTGGCATCATGTCGAAGATTACTTCCTTCCTAAAGGACGACAGGTTGCATCAGATTGCCACGGTTAATCCGGAATTTGTGATGGCCGCACAGAGTGATGGAGAGTTCTTGAATATTCTTAATTCTACCGATTTGAATGTTGCGGACGGGATTGGGTTACAGCTTGCGGCGAAGATTATGCGCGTCGGGATCGGGGAACGAGTTACAGGCGTCGATCTGACCCGGGCGCTTGCCAGGCTCGCCGCCGAGAAAGGGTATTCGCTTTTCCTTCTTGGGGCCGCAGAGGGGGTAGCCCAAATAGCTGCCGATAAGCTGTTGGCGACCTTTCCCGGGCTGAAGATCTCCGGCGCCTATGCCGGTTCACTGGCGAGAGAGGGATTGTAGAGCGGATTAACGGCTCCGAAGCCGACATATTATGTGTGGCATTCGGTTCGCCGAAGCAGGAGAGATTCATATTTGAGAACAAGAACAGGCTGAAAGCAAAGGTGGCAATGGGTGTGGGAGGGACCTTTGATTACATAGCCGAGGTGGTTCCGAGGGCGCCTGGCTGGATTCGGAAGATCGGGATGGAGTGGCTGTTTCGTCTGGCACGGCAGCCGCAGCGCATAAACAGGATTTTCACTGCGGTGGTTAGATTTTCTCTCAGAGTGCTCGTGTCGACAGTCCTGAATCCAGGCGGAAAAAGGAGCGAATCGGAGAAGGATGTGAAGCCGCACGGGAATGCCCAAAGCGGATGATGAGATAAAATGGTTGAGCTGCAGCCGGTGGAAATTAAAATGGGGAGATATGGCGGCAGCAATGGTCACGAGAATATGTCCGCCATGAGTAATGAATCAAATGTCTTGAGGCTGAGAATTGAAAATCTCTGAATTTGTCCGGCGGGCCAGAAAAAGGCTTGCCAATCATTCGCTTCTCGAACATGTGAGAGGGCTGTGGTTCGCCCGGAAAATGACACACCATCGGATTGTAATGGTGACCGGCAGAAACCCTGCCCCCCGAATAATTGGAGTTTGAACAATTTTCCAGGACTGAATGTTGTTATGAATACATAAATAAGGGACACTCGACTGAACGAACCCCATCCAAGCACCAAAACAGGTTGTAGCCGATGAACCATTCTCACAAAATCAACGATACCGCTGTGGAGGGCCCTTTCGATATCAGTAAATGGTTAGAACTGGGTCTGAATTGGGATGAATATCTCAAAAGATGCAAGGAGAATATTGCAAGAATGAAGTCGATATACCGCACGGTCTCCATACCGGAGAGAATTCTGGAATCCTTCCGGCAAAAGGGACCGATGACAATCGTCTGCATTTCAGAGGACTGGTGCCCGGATTGTGCCCAGAACGTGCCGTTGCTGGTCAAGTTGGCAGAGATCTTGCCGGGGACCAGTATCCGGCTATTTTTCAGGGACCGAAACGCGGCCTTAGTGAACCGCTACCGGACCGCCGGGAAGAGAATCGTCCCGACTGCGGTTTTTTTCGATGCCGATTTCAATGAGCTGGGGAGATGGGCGGGTCCCAGCAGGAAGGCCAAGGAGTGGACAAACGCCACACTTATAAAAGACCGACAGGTGAGCGATATTCCCCGAAAAGAACTCGACGAGTTTGGTCCGCTCTATGACGAAAAATTCCTCAGCGAATTTTATCTTGACTCACTTGACGAGCTAAGCGCGGCAGTCGGGTTGTAAGAAGCAATCACAAGACAGCACATCGGACCGTGTGAAGGGAAAAAATTCGATGCGGCTCAGTCAGTCGCCCTTCCGGAAATTTGAAATGTTCCCACCTTCGACGCTCGTTGCGGCGAACCAGGGAGCTTAGGCGCTTCCAATGGCGGAGCACACTCTTGCTATGATCCTTGCAGCCGGCAAGCGTTTGAGACACTTTTCTCCAAATTGCTCTTTTATTCATTACAATCCGGAAATCTATTCTCCCACAGCGCGACCGGGGCGTGATGACAACCGGCGGTGAGCTACCGGGAGATGTGGGAAAGTTGAACATTATAGAAATCTTAAGAAAGGAAACATGCCTAATTTAAAGGAACTGCCGATCGGTGAAAATGCACCTGATGAAATAAATGTAGTAATTGAAATACCGAAAGGGACTCACACCAAGATAGAGTATGACGCCAAGCTGGAAGTCTTCAGGTTGGACCGTGTGTTGTATTCAGCGGTTCACTATCCCACCGCCTATGGGTTTATTCCACAAACGCTCTGGGATGACGGGGATCCTCTCGACGTACTGGTATTGAATGAAGAACCGCTGCAGACGGGGCTTCTGTTGCGAGCGAGGCCGGTCGGGGTTCTTGTCATGACGGATGAGAAGGGATCGGACAGCAAGATACTCGCAGTGCCTTCGCTGGACCCACGGTACAACGACGTGACGGAGATAACGGATGTTCCGAAGCACTTTCTGCGGGAAGCGGAGCACTTCTTCGAGACGTACAAGGAACTGGAGGGTAAATTCGTGAAAAGCTTCGGCTGGGAACCGAGCCACTCCGCCAAGCAGGCGATCATGAAATCATCCGGGACGTTCAAGCTGGCCCACGACTGAAGTCGCGCGACCGCCTTTCGGCTCCATCGGGATTTGATCGAGTTGACTTTGTCTCCTGCAATTGATCCGGCGGTAGTGTCTCTTCGGGATTATGCTCAAACTTGTTGCCATTTTTGAGCCTTACCCGCAGATTCGCTTGTCAGGCAAATGGCTCTGCAGCCTTTGAATCGCTGAGGGGCACATTCCCCGCCGCTTGCAACGTTGTCATTCCCGCATGTTTTTAGCGGGGATCTATTTATGGATGCCCGACAAAAGCACTCGGGCATGACACGGTACCTCGCCGCTGCGTCGACGTGGTTCATTCAGCACGGAACTCGTTTACGGCAGGTACGCATGGACCTCCGCATCCGGACAAATGCGGGAATCCCGTGCTGCCTGCACGTGCAGTTGCCCGCAGGGCGATCAGTATCCTGCGTCTCTGGGACCGGGTACCCAGCTTAATTCTGCCAGGGCATCGCATTTCAAAACGGAGGCACAAGCCATTGGTGGGGGCAGACAAGCCTTTGGAAAGGATGCTCAAGTCTTTGGAAAGGACGGACAGGCCTTTGGAGAGGAGGCTCAAGTCTTTGGAAAGGACGGACAAGCCTTTGGAAAGGAGGCTCAAGCCTTTGGAGAGGAGGCTCAAGCCTTTGGAAAGGAGGCTCAAGCCTTTGGAAAGGATGCTCAAGTCTTTGGAAAGGACGGGCAAGCCCATTGAAGACAGGAAAAGAGCCGTCAGAAACAAGACGAATGTCATCCGAGTTGAGGGGCAGGCGATCGCCAGGGATGTGGTCGCCTCTGTTCTGTGGATTGTGTCGGAATAGTCCGCCTCCATCCGCCGCAAGATTTATCATCCAATGATACGATTTCAATGTCACCGAATGACTATATATCCTTCGCAAAAAGGAGAATGATAAAATGGCTGAATACTGCGGAGTAGTACAAAGCATGGTCAGGGTTAGAAGGGACATGTACAACCTGACATTCAGAGTCCATGAGGCCGGTGCGGAAGAGAATAACAGTGCAAATGAGGCGCGGCTGGATCGAACGGTTTACACCGCTGAGATCCAAATGAGGGGAGATGGATTTACCGTTATTCCGGAGGAGAAGCTCGATGAATGCATGAAACTCCTGGATGAATATCCCGACCAGGCTCTGCTCGGGATTGACCTTTACAAGAAGCGGATCGTCGGCATGATTGCCGATAAGATATTCGGCCGGATACGTGACGACAGGACGCTGCAGGTCCGCAGCTTCATAGAAATCGCATCCGTCGAAGAGGAGGGCAGGGCGAAGAAAGATGTAAGAGGAGGGGAACCTTGGCGAATGTGTAAAGCTCTACCGCGACAGTGAGAACATGGATGACCTCCCCGCACCCGACAGGGTGAAATATAAGATAGGCGTGCTCGCAGACGACGTAATGACGTCTCTATCGGACCGTGGGTTCATGACAGCGTGGTGGATTGAGGAGGAAGAATGAATAACCAGCCATTGCAAGGATCGGACGTTTCGCGACGCAATGCCGCATTCCCGGACTTTGCCGGAGGAACTAACGGGTCTTCACTGCGTGCTTCCGCATCGCCAGGAGTCAGAAAAGTCGCGGGGTGATTGTGAGCCGGGTTTTTATTTCCCGGTTCTATCGGCTTGGCAAGCGCTGCAGTTTTGCGTTCTTGAAGTCGTCGTCGCACGTCAGGACAAATCTGCCTTTTATTCCTCCCGATGTCACGTATTGCTGCAGCAACGACGCAGGGAACTGTATCTTCAACCCGTTTGCAAGCTGCACGACCGCCTGTTTGGCAGTGCCGCGATAGTAATTCAGAAACTCTTCAGAGGATATGTCCAGATGGAACTCAAAACGTTTCATGATCGGTCTGCTCCGAAACATTCATTGATAAATAAGAGTTAGTGCATATTTCCGAATTATACTCAAAGTATCCGGAGGCTGTAGCGGAATACGAAATCGGGATACCCTTCTATGTTATGTCAGTTATCTCAATTAATTGGAAAGCACCGAGATATTGTGAAACCCGCCCGGGCCTCTTGACTTCACTTCCTATCCCGCATAAATTCTCTCTGTCGGGCCGGCGCTGGAAAGCCGGGAATGGTCGTTCAAGCGGGGATCTGGAGCACCATGGATGAATCTCTTCTCGTTAATTAAGAGGCAACATCATGTCTCCTGGATTTGAACTGCGTCCGTTCGGCAGCACCGGCATAGGCGTCGCGCCGCTCGGGATGGCCGCAACTTACCGGCCTGGAAGGAAGGCCGTATACACCGCGTTCGACGAGGGAATTAATCTTTTCTTCGCATTCGGCATCGACAGGCAGATGACCCGTGCGTTGAGTGAAATCATGTCGGCAAACCGCGACAGGGTTGTTCTCGCGACGGGCGCATACAATTATGTCTGGCGGGCGCAGGACATTCGAAGGACGTTCGAGAGGCGCCTGCGGCAGTTCATGACGGACTACATCGACATCTTTCTGTTCCAGGGAGTCATGAAGCCGGAGCAGTTCACGCCAATGGTTTACGAAGCCATGCTTAAGCTTAAGGACGAAGGAAAGGTGAGAGCGATAGGAATTTCCTGCCACGACAGGAAGTTTCTCGGCAAGCTCGCATCGGACGGCGGCGTGAACGCGCTTATGCTCCGCTATAACGCGGCGCACCGTGGAGCTGAACAGGATATCTTTCCGTATCTCGGTGTACATAATCCCGGCGTCATCAGTTATACGGCAACGCGCTGGACATATCTGCTTCGCCGTCCGCGGAATATGCCTGAGGACACCCGTGTGCCCACCGCGGGCGAATGTTACCGGTTCGTCCTTTCGGATCCATGTGTTCACGCTGTTCTCACTGCTCCGCGGAACGAGCGTCAGCTTCGCGAGAACATCGAAGCGGCGCGCAAAGGGCCTCTGGACGAGGACGATCTGCGGTTCATGAGAGGGTTTGGCGACGTCGTGCACGATCAGCGGAAATGGTTCATGTAGCATCGCGCGAGCCCACCGGGCCGGGTTAACATAAACTTAACCGTAACGCAACGCTCATTTCTTTGTACCACACCTTCCTGCTACTGATATTTGGTGTGCCTAAGAAATGACTGATGAAATTCATTAAGTACTTTATCTACCTGTCGCCGATAATCGCCTTTGTGATTGCCCTTTCCATTCGACAGGCGAATGAGGGGGCGCTCGGATCTTATTCCAATCCAATCAGGTTCTATTTCACGCCTTCGGTGGATGCAAAGACTATCTCGTCGAATGCCAGGGTATTGACGGATTTTTTGCACAGGGAAACGGGCTACTATTTCACTACCGCAATTCCGGCGAGCTACATCGCTGTCGTAGAGGCCTTCGGTACCGACAAGGTTGACGTTGCCGCGATCAATACATTTTCTTACCTGATGGCAAATGCAAAATACGGGGCGGAAGCCAGGCTCCGCGTCGTGCGGGAGGGGCAGACTTCATATTGCGGTGAGATCATTACACGCGATGGTTCGGGGATAAATTCTCTCAAGGACCTGAACGGAAAGAGCTTCGCTTATGTCGACCCATCCTCGACTTCTGGATACATACTCCCGAAAGCGTTGTTCGACAGCCTGGGGATCACGCCAGGCTCGACTGTTTTTGCGATGCAGCATCCGAACGTCGTCACGATGGTTTATCAGCGCCGCGTCGATGCCGGAGCATGCTACTATGCACCGCCAGATCCGAAGACCGGCGCCATAATGGATGCAAGAGCCAGGGTGCTGAGCCAGTTCCCGGATGTCGCAAAGAAGGTCAAGATAATCGGTTTCACCCAGTACATACCCAACGACCCGATAGTGTTCAGGAAGAATCTCAGCGGAAAACTCAAGAGAGACATTACCGACGCCCTCTTGAAGTTCGTCGCTACGCCGGAGGGAAAGAAGGCATGGGAGGATATATACGACGTCACCGGTCTGGTTAAGACGACCGACAGCGATTACGATGGAATCAGAGCGCTGCTGGGAAAACAGCATATCGATTTTGAAAAATTGGTGAAATGAAGCAT
The DNA here is from genome assembly GCA_021825585.1 of Bacteroidota bacterium. Classification (GTDB taxonomy): domain Bacteria; phylum Bacteroidota; class Ignavibacteria; order Kryptoniales; family JAKASW01; genus JAKASW01. The sequence continues at coordinate 107,701 of JAKAGT010000014.1, forward strand.
GCTTCTCACTGTTCGGGATCTGCACAAGACATACAAATCGGGCACCCACGCCCTCAAAGGCGTGAGCCTCGATGTGAAGGAGGGTGAATTTCTTGTGGTGATCGGGCTGAGCGGGTCGGGGAAATCGACGCTTCTCAGGTGCATCAATCGCCTCGTTGAACCGACTTCCGGCACGATTTCTTTTCTCAATCAGGATATTGCGCATCTGAAGGGCGATCAATTGAGGAAAGCAAAGCGGCAGATCGGTATGGTCTTCCAGCAGTTCAATCTGGTAAAGAGAAGGTCGGTTCTAGCGAATGTCATCAACGGCAGGCTCGGTTCTCTGAGGACGCTCGAGTCGATTTTCCGGAGCTATTCGGATGGAGTTCTCGCTGATGCGAATAAGTGTCTCGAGACAGTCGGAATAACAGATTATGCGAATGTCAGAGCCGATACTCTCAGCGGCGGTCAGCAGCAAAGGGTCGCAATCGCAAGGAGCCTCATGCAGAACCCCAGGCTGCTCCTGGCCGATGAGCCGGTTGCGTCGCTCGATCCGGCAACGTCGAACTCGGTCATGCAATACTTCGAGAAGATCAACAAGGAGCTTGGGACAACCGTGATTTGCAGCCTCCACTTTCTGAGCCTCGTGAGAAGATATGCTTCGCGTGCGATAGCATTGAAAGCCGGAGAGATCGTTTACGAAGGTTCTCCTGACGACATCGACCAGACGTGGTTCAAGCGAATCTACGGCGAGGAAGCTGAGGAGGTCGAGATAGTATGAACGAAATATCTGCGATGGGCAGCGACCGGGCCGTCCCTGTCGCTGCGGGAGAGAAAGCCGGACGGCGGATCAAGTATATCAAAGCAACCTTCCTGGATATCTTCCTGGCTTTTTACAGCATACTCGTAGTGCAGCGTGCAATTTATGACAGGTTTATACTCGACCTCAGGGATTTACCGTTTTCATGGACCGAAACCGGTGCGATATTCATACTGAGCTGCGTGATAGGCGCGTGGTGGACGTACACCAGGACTTCGCTGTCTTGCAGACTTTTCGGGATAGCGAAGAACAACAATGTTGCCGAGTGGACCGTCGAAATATTCGGCTGGTTTCTGTTCGACATCACATTCATCGCCGGATGGATTACGACAAAAATATCGATCGTGAGTCTGTTCAGCGGCGAAGGAGTACAGGGTGCCGCGAGGTTGTTCGGGGCGCTGTTCACGCCGCAGTTCGGGATTCTCAACGACGCTCTTTTTGCGATGATCGAGACGATCTATATAGCGCTGATTGCAACTCTTCTTTCAATTCCTCCCGCGTTGATCCTCAGTTTCTTTACGGCGAGGAATCTGATGAAGGAAAACAAGTTTACCTATGCCATCTATTACATTCTTCGTATCATTCTGAATTTCGTCAGGTCGATCGAGGCCTTGATCTGGGCCATCATTTTCTCGGTGTGGGTGGGAATCGGCCCTTTTGCGGGGATGCTCGCGCTGCTCGTTCACACGATTGCGTCAAACGCTCGCCTTTACTCGGAAGCCATCGAAAGCATAGACCAGGGGCCGGTCGAGGCCATTTCGGCTACAGGGGCGAACAGGATTCAAATCGTGTGGCATGCGATCGTTCCTCAGATTGTGCTGCCGTTTTTGTCCTACACAATCTACTGGTGGGACATAAATGTCCGGATGGCGACGATTATCGGGCTCGTCGGCGGGGGCGGGATAGGAAACCTGCTGATGCAGTACCAGGGGCTCGCAAGGTGGCGGGAGGTCGGCCTGATCGTCATCATGATTGCATTTGTGGTCTGGGTCATGGACTACGTGAGCGGGCGAATCAGGGAAGCAATTTACTGAATGCCCGGCGGTCCGGTTGAGAACGAGACCGCACACAATTCTCACGGATTCGACAAACCCATCGCAAGGCTGCCGTTTCCCGACACGGATTGGAACGCTGCTGAAATCCATCCCCTGTTCTCTGGCGCCATGCGCTTTCCGGTCGCTCATCTGAATTTGCATTTCCCCCTTCTCCCGGATAAATTCTTTGGCAAGGCCGTGCCGATGGTCAGAACCTCTTTTTGAAATTACCAACTAAACCCCTGGCTGCATCAAAATGGAGTTCGAGAGAATTGCCCCGCGCGCCAGGGTTACACGGGATATGTTTCTGTTTACGTGTCAGAATCACCCGGGAGTCCACAGGCGATCCCCGCCGGAACGGGAAACGCACTTACGGCATTGCGTCAGGCCAGCAAAAATATTAGTGAGGGACAGAGCCAAATGTCATCCAGAGGAGGCTATAATGAGCGATTTGAATCTCAGACTTTCCGTGTTGCCGCAGACACTTGCAGTATGCAGACTGGAAAATAAGAGCCCACTGCCGGAGTGGGCGCTGCGTGGCTCAAAGTTCAGCTCCATTACCGCCTCTTCAGAAGAAATCTCGATAGTATGCGATGAATCAGTGGTTCCGGCGGACGTGAAGGCTGTGAAGGACTGGAGGGCTTTCAAGGTGGAGGGACCGCTCGATCTTTCAATGACAGGAATTGTTGCATCGCTTACCGCCCCCCTCGCGGATGCAGCGATCAGCGTATTCACTCTTTCGACGTACGATACGGATTACTTACTCGTCAAGACTGAAAAGTTCGAGGATGCCGCCAGAATACTCTCGGGGTTTTGCAAGGTTAACCGGTGAGATCTCCAGATTGACAAAGCATCGATCCCGACACGAGTTCGGATCAATTTCATAATACAATAGGAGACAACATCATGGAAACTCAAGACGGTCTTTCGTTACTCTGGATTCTTCTCGTCATTTTTATATTCCTGATCTTTCTCTGGGGAGTTCGAATCGTACGTCCGACTCATCGCGGGCTGGTCGAACGGCTCGGCAAGTACAAGGCATTTGCCCAGCCCGGGTTTCACTGGATAATTCCGATAATTGACAGGATGATCAAAATCAACATAACCGAGACGATGGTAGGCGCGGAGCCCCAGGAGATTATCACAAACGACAATCTCAATGCCACGGTGGATGCTCAGATCTATTTCAAGATCAAATCCGATGAGGAGAGTGTAAAGAAGAGTCAGTACAACGTGAACAGCATCGAGTACCAGATTGTCAATCTGACGAGAACCACGCTCAGGAACATTCTGGGAACGATGACACTTAAATCCGCCAACAGCGAGCGCGGCAGGATCAACAAGGAACTCATCGACATACTTGTCAGGGAAACGGGAAGCTGGGGGATCGAGATTGTAAGAGCGGAATTGAAAGAGATCGATCCGCCGAAGGACGTCCAGGAGACGATGAACAAGATCGTGAAGGCCGAAAACGAAAAGATTGCCGCAGTGGATTTTGCAACGGCGGCGGAGACGACCGCGGACGGCGAGAAACGCGCCGCGATCAAGAGAGCCGAAGGTGTCAAGCAGTCGCAGATTCTTCAGGCCGAAGGAGAAGCTGAGGCCATCAGGCTGGTAAACGAGGCAGCCAACAAATACTTCGTCGGAAATGCGCAGGTGCTGAAGCGGCTGGAGACTGTTCAATCGTCGCTGCAGCAGAATACTAAGATAGTCGTCCCGGCCAATCAGGAGCTTGTCAACGTCATCGGAGACATGGCGGGAATAGTCCCGTTGAAGAAAGGTAAGGACGGAGGCGGCATGTAATGCCTCATCTTTTTCTAAGGGCCAAACGTGCGGAATAAATCTCTGTGAGGAGGGAATAATGAATGGGGCAGATATGAAAATTCGGCATGAGACTCGAGGAAGCAGGGTGAAATGGGAAAAGATCATAGCTGAAAATACTCCCGGGGCAAGCCGGTCGCATGATGCCAGGAAGCTCGAATATTCGAGAGAGCCTGCTTTCTTTCTCCACATGACCGACGAGTGGGACCTGGAGGAGTTTCCCGCGGTGTGGACGATCGGCAATGCAGAGATCCTCAAGTGCGAGCTCCTTGCACTCTTCTGCTCGAGAAAGTCACCGGGAGCCGTTCTCAGGAAAAGTCACGACTTCGCGACCGAGCTTCGCAGAATCGGGACGCCGATAATCGGCGGGTTTCAAACCCCGGTAGAGAAGATGTGCCTCGAGATTTTCCTGAAGGGGGAGCAGCCCATCGTCGTCTGTCCGGCACGGGGGATTCAAAACATGCGGGTGGAACGAGAATGGGCCGTGCCTATCGAAGATGGAAGGCTGTTGCTCGTTTCTCCTTTCCCTGCGAGGCAGAGGCGCCCCACAAAGAGCACTGCAGATATGAGGAACAAGTTCGTTGCTGCCGCGTCGGACAGACTCTTCATCCTTCACGCCGCTGCAAACAGCCGTACACTTACCTTTGCGGATGAACTCCTGGCGCAGGGAAGAGAGGTGCTGACTTTCGACATCAAAGAGAACGAGAATCTCAAGAGGCTGGGTGCGACGGCCTGGCATGCAAAATAGGGAGTTCGTGAAGCCACGGGCCGAAAATATGTATCAGAGCCTGCCGCTCCGGTCTTCGTCCGCCGCGATCGTTTCTTGAAGAAGATGTACGGATATGTTAGGATAGCAGAGAGTCAGGAGATTGGATTCTCATGAAAACGATACGCGAAGAAAATTCCCTTCTTATCAAAAGCTGGTGCAACGAACCCGGGGAGGGGGCGCTTGAACAGGCGAGGCACCTTGCTCGCTTCCCGTTCGCGTTCAAACAGGTGTGCCTGATGCCCGATACGCACCAGGGCTATGGGATGCCGATAGGCGGCGTGATCGCGACTGAAGATGTCATAATCCCCAATGCCGTCGGTGTCGACATAGGCTGCGGAATGTGCGCCGTCAGGACTTCGCTGACTGAAATCCGGCCCGAGACTCTGAAGGAAATAATGTCGGAGATCAGGCGGGCCATCCCGGTCGGCTTTGCACATCACAAGGAACCGCAGGACAAGACACTGATGCCGGAGTTGAAGGGCAATAGCCGTATCGTGGAGCAGGAATATGAATCCGCTCTTACGCAGATCGGCACGCTGGGAGGAGGCAATCATTTCATCGAGATTCAAAAAGGGGATGATGGCCTTATCTGGATAATGATCCACTCGGGGAGCCGCAACATCGGCTTGAAGAACGCCGAGTTTTACAACAAACTTGCGGTTGCATTTTCCGAGAAGCAGGATCCGGCGATTCCGAAGGGATGGCAGCTGGCTTACCTGCCCGTCGATGCAGAAGCAGGTGATTCATACAGGCGCGAGATGCAGTATTGCATAGAGTTTGCATTCGCAAACCGAAAGCTGATGATGGACAGGATAAGAGGGATTGTTCACGACTGCACTTCAGGATCTGCCTCGTTTGACGACATGATAAATATCGCCCACAACTACGCCCGGCTCGAGCACCATTTCGGAAGAGATGTCTGGGTGCATAGGAAAGGGGCAACGTCCGCATACGAGGGGGAAATCGGTATCATACCGGGTTCACAGGGAACGCCGAGTTATATCGTGAGAGGGAAGGGTAATCCGGAATCGTTCATGAGCTGCAGTCATGGTGCCGGAAGAAAAATGGGACGGAACGAGGCGAGAAGGTCATTGAATCTCCGTGAAGAGCTGCGCAAGCTGGAAGAGCGCGGGATACTTCATGCTATCCGCGGAGTTGGGGATCTCGACGAAGCAAGCGGCGCGTATAAGGACATCGACGTGGTAATGAGAGAGCAGGAAGACCTTGTCGAGCCGATTGTGAAACTGGAGCCGCTGGCTGTTGTCAAAGGTTGAGTCGGCGAATTCGCAGGTTGCAGATCTCCTGTATGCCGCAGCCCTTTCTCCGTTCCACAGTTTACGTCGACCTACCGCCAGCGCTTGACTTTGCGGAGGATATGCCGCTATCCTTCAGAGTGAAATCAGGAGTGAACGATGAATGTTGAGGTGAAGTTCACATATAAAGATTTGCTCTCCGCACCTGACGACCGCAATCGGTATGAAATATTCGGCGGAGAACTAATCTTAAGCCCTGCCCCCAGTCTTGAACACCAGAGAGTGATTAAGAACCTTGTCAGGATTATGATCGAGTACGCAGAAGGCCAAAATTTCGGGAAGGTGCTCTTTGCGCCGCGGGACGTTTATTTCAGCGACACTACGGTTGTCGAACCGGATATCCTCTTCGTTTCGGATGCTCGCCGGGATATCATGGACAAGGACAAGGCGAACGGCGCGCCCGATTTCATCGCGGAGATCATCTCTGAGTCGACCGAATCCCGCGACAGGGATTTCAAGTATAGGCTTTATGCAAGGGAAGGCGTAAAGGAGTACTGGATAGTTGACCCGAATGCCAAATCAATTGAGGTTTACCATCTGGAATCCGGCGGATTCAAGCAGGTCGGTAAATTCGTTGGAGAAAACAGGATTCTCTCACCGTATTTCAGCGGCATGGAGCTGAAGGCGAATCAGGTCTTCGAGTAACCGATTTTCCTCATTTGCCTTTCAGTCTCCGAACTTCTCACCCGCATATCTCCTTCTCTTCTCGCTTTGTTACTTCATCTTGCCGGAATGAGGCACATCCTTCCTCTTCATAATCTCTTCGAGCCAGGCGATTCGCTCGTCGATCCCTCGCGCATTTGGATACATTTCCTTTGCCTGTCTCAGAAGCGCTATCGACTCACGATACCTTCCCTCCATTTCGTACAACCCTAGAAGCACGGCGTATGGATTTGTCCCTCGCTGCTCGTCGAACGGATTGTCGGCTATTGCTGCAAGTGCCTCCTTCTCGCACAAGCTCGCATACTTTTTAAATGAGAGCGTGTCACCGGCCGCAAAATACAGCCTTGATATGTCGCTCATGGAGGAATAATCCAGCGGCACCGCCTTGACTGGAATTCTCTCTTCCATCGTATCCAGCGTCGCTACGCATCGGCGGTTCTCTCCGTTTTCCTGATAGTGTGAGGCGAGCAGCATGAAGGAATCCCTTATCACCGAGATCAGACCTCTCGTGTTGTCGTCGTAATAAACTCCGCGCTTGTCGAGCCCCTCGTAGATGAAGCCGAAGTGCGGCCCTGTGCGGACAGCGTTGGAACCGTTGAACAGGCATTTGCATGTTATTGGGGCATCCACGTTCGCGTAATAATAGCCGCTGTGAAATACGGGGGTGAGCTCATACACGAGTCCCTCCCTCACGAGAAAACCCTGCAAGCCGACCATGTCCGACGGGGCTACAGTTGCCGCAAAACAGATGGGGCGCTGCCACCTGTTCGTTTGGACTATGTTGTTGACGATCACGTCCTGGACTCGCAACGCTCTGAAGTCACCCTGCCCCAGCGTGGGATTGACGGTGTACCGGATGCAGCCCTTGCCGGTTACTGAAGTATCCGCAATGTCAAACCTCTTGTACACTTGCTTCGGTACATCGAGCCTCATGGATCTTTGAGCCCACTGCACGCCGCCGGCAGCAGCAATCTCTCTTATCTCCGTATCCGGCAGGCTTATAGGTACTCTCATTGCGTTGTGCGGTGTTTCATGTTTAAGCTGCAGAGGATACCAATCCGTGTTTGCGAGACTGAGGCAGACTATCCGGACGTCGGTTCTCACGCCTAGCGCCTCCTGCAGGTACCAAAGAGGGAACGTGTCGTTGTCCCCGCCCGTGAAGAGGATGGCGTTCGGCTTGCATGACTGGAGGATGTCGTAAGAAACGTCGAAAGGCGCATAGTCGTCATGCCTGTCGTGACTGAAGAGATTTTGCCGGAACATGTTGAACGGCACTGCCGCGAATATTGCCAATGCGATAATACCGATACCCGCAGCTTTCAGCTTCTTGTTCCGAACAGCATCGGCCGCATAGTCTATCATACCCGAAGCGCCGATTCCGATCCAAAGGGCAATCGTGAAGAAAGCCCCAACGAAGAAGTAGTCCCGTTCCCTTGGCTGCGGATCCGCCATATTGAAATAAACGACCAGCGCAAGCCCCATTACTGCAAAGAGTATCAGGAATGCCAGGGCGAATTTCCAGTCTCGCCTGAAATGATACCATAGTCCGATCAACGCAATTATGAGAGGAATCGCAAAGTATCTGGTGGGGAAGCCCTTCTCGCCGCCCGTCCATCGCATCGACGATTTGAATATTGCAACTGGAGCATCTTTTATGTCCCCCGATCTCCCGACGAAGTTGAAGCCGACATAACGAAGGAACATGTGACTAAGCTGATACGACAGGAAGTAATCCCAGTCGGATGAATACGTCGCATAATTACGCTGGGCAGTCGGATCGGGGCTCCACCTTCGCGGCCAGAAAAGAGGCTGCTTTCCGTATTGCTCCCTGTCCAGATAACCCGCGAGGTTGTGCATACTGCCGGGAGCATTTTCGTTGATTGCCGGATGTGAGTTCGCGCGGATGTATACAAGTGCGTAAGTGGAATAGCCAAGCAGGACGAACAGTCCTGCCATGAGGGTCATGCTCAACGCCCATCGCCTCGCCCGTTCCGCCTTGTACGCGGAATATGCCGCTGCCGCGATTATTGCAAACGTTATCACTTTGACTAACGAGCTGTTGTTCATGTCGATCGGACCGAGGCTGAATTTCCCGGAAAGGCCGACCACAACCCACTTGACGATTCCAGGGTAGATTACCAGGAATCCGAGTATCATCGCAAGCGTGAACTTCAGAAATCTCTTCCACGCAAACTCGTAATATCTGAAGTAGATGAGGATTCCGATCGTGAAAAAGGGGAGCAAACAGAGCTGGTGAACCCCGATCGAAAGTCCCAGGAGGTAGGCGATAAGGAGCAAGTGTTCATGGCTGCCGCCTTTCCCGGATTTCTCGAACCAGACGAGAGTGAGCCATAGGACCAGCGAGACAAAGAGTATGCTTGAGGCGAAGAGGCTGGATTCGACGGCGTCGAACCAGAACGTGTCGGACACCGCGTAACTAAGGGCCCCGATCGCTGCCGACCCGAATACTACCATGCCGTTTGTTGGATCGGAAGGAAATCCTTTCCATCTCGATAAAACCCTGACTTCTATGAGATAGAGAAACATTATCGTGAGGGCGCTTGCCAATGAAGAAAGAAGGTTATACCTGAATGCCGGGTTGCTCAGGAAGGGCACCATATCGGCGATGCGTCCGGCGAGCGTGAAGAGTGGAGCACCGGGCGGATGAGGAACCTCGAGAGCCGGAGCTGTTGCGGCGTATTCCGCACAATCCCAGTAGGCTACGGTCGGCTGAGCCGTCGACGAATACAAGCCGAGGGTCAGCAGGAAAACTCCCGCGGCGATATACCTGTTGATAGTCTTCCAGTTCATGATTCTTCTCCAATCTGCATTTCCGTGATACGGAGAATGCCGGTCAAGACGTTTTCGGTTTGGATGTGGTTTGACTGGAGGGAACCCGCTATATGAGTGAGAAGAGACATAGCCCTTCCGGTTCCCTGATCAGATGCTGGAGCTGTAGACTATTTCCTTGTTTCGAGGTATTCGCGGGTGTGGGAGGGTGTATCCACGTGGACGCACGTCGAAAGAGATGCACGGTCAAGGGAAGTAGGAATTGTGTTTGCCGCTGAAGCCGATCTGTTCTCCGATGCCAATCGCCCGCGGTGGTTATCCGATGTGACCGCAAGGCTCGGACTGATGGCCTGCAGCCCATCGTCCGGCTGCCTCGGGGAGTTTTGTTTTCTGAGCAGAATGTCATCGATCACGACGAGCGTGTAGTCCCGCTTCGCGTCGTTCAGCATCGCGTATCGGAAGGGAACCTCCCCGCCTTTTAGCGCAGCAAGATTCGGTGTATAGCTCCGAACATGCCCGATCAGGTCAGAATCCCATCCTTCAGGCAGATTACGCTGAGGATTTGTCCGAAGCTCCCTTGCGGACGACGGTACCGCCAGGAGGGTGAAGGCAACAAGCGACAATAAAGCCGATGTGACGTATCTACTCATGCTTCTGTTTCTTCTATGTTACAGGAAAGCCTGGAGCAAGTCAACCCCATGCAATCGACTCTTGACATACTAGTACTAATTCGTTATATTAGAATTCGAAAGATATTAATTAGGAATATGCGGAATGAGTACGACGAGGAAATACGGCAAGAAGGCCGAGCAGGCGCTGGACCTCTGGGTCAAGCTGGCAAGGGCGTCAAATACGATGTCTACTCTGACCGTCCGCGACATCGCCACTTATGGCCTGACGGAGGCACAATTCGGCGTGATTGAAGCGCTCGGGCATCTTGGACCGATGAAGATCGGCGAACTCTGCTCCAAGAACCTGTCGTCGGGAGGGAATATGACCGTCGTGGTCGATAACCTTTCGAAAGAAGGTCTGGTCGAAAGGAAGCAGGCCGAGGACGATCGTCGAGCGTACGTAATCGAACTAACGGAGAAGGGAACAAAGCTGTTTCAGGACATTTTTCCCAGGCATGCGAAGTTCGTCACTGATCTGGTTCATTCCGCACTTAGTGACGAAGAGATGATGAAGCTCGCCGCACTCCTGAAGAAACTCGGTCTCACTCTCAAACAGAGACTCCAGGTATAGCTGGATATACACAGAAGGACAAATCAAACATGAGAGATGAACTGCGTTTTGTAGGAATTTCAGGAAGTCTGAGAAGAGAATCGTATAACACGAAGCGATATTCCAGTTCCTGAACATGACGCCTGTAAATAAACCGGAAGTTCTCGTGGCCCGGGCCCAGCGCAAGTTCGATGCCAGCGGCCGTCTCACCGACGAACCAACGATATTGATCGTCCGCCAGCAACTCGCAGAACTCAGGAAGCTGGCGAGACATGCGAAGATTGTGAAAGAATTAACAACAGAGAATAACTAGCCACCGAAAGGACAAGCAAAATGGCAGTCTGGAAAATAGACCCGGTCCATTCCGAGATTAAATTCAAAGTGAGACACCTTGTTGTCTCGAGCGTGACAGGACAGTTCAATAATTTTGACGCGACGGTAGAGGCTGATAAGCCCGACTTCTCCGACGCCAAGATTCAGTTTGAAGCGGAAGTCAACAGCATAAGCACAAAGAACGAACAGCGGGACGGTCACCTGAAGTCCGCGGATTTCTTTGATGCGGCAAACTATCCGAAGATGACGTTTGTGTCGCGCTCCGTCGTGAAGAAGAGCGACGATGAATATGAAATCGTCGGTGACCTTGCTATCCGGGGCGTAACGAAACCGATCAAGCTTACCGCAATCTACAACGGAACGGTGAAGGGCTTCGGCGGTACGGAAGTCTCCGGTTTTGAGATCAGGGGGAAGGTCAACCGCTTCGATTACGGTCTTCAGTGGAACGGATTGACCGAGACCGGTGGAGTGGTGGTCGGCGATGAGGTGAAGCTTGAAATCGAAGCCGAGCTGAACCGCGCGCAGGGCGCAAAACAGGCCGCCTGAAGAAAATCATGGAATCTATCCGCCCGGCCGCCGACTAACCGGCGGGTGATTCCTCATAGCTCCGCCCGTCTGCGCACAACGCAGGCGGGCGGCACTTCTTACGACATGGTTATCAACGGTAGGATAGCAGGAATCTCTGTCACTGGCCCGTCAACGCTCGAACAAGAGGCCTATTTCAGAAACAACATTCGCTTCACATCTGCGAACTTACCGGTCTTAAGCCGGTAGAAGTACACGCCGGAAGACAACGGGGATCCCGAATCACTCTTGCCGTCCCACTCGAACCGGTATGTGCCTTCGGGCTTCTCTCCCGAGAAAAGATTCCGGACCGCCCGGCCGAGCGCGTCATAGATTTCGACCTGGACGTACGAGCGATCCGCCAGGCTAAATTCGATCGTGGTCGTCGGATTGAACGGGTTGGGATAGTTTTGGAGGAGTCGGTAACCCTTCGGTCGCAGGCTTTCCGATGTTCTGACTCCCGTCTGAGTTGTCATTTTGTACGCGCGCACCGTGCCGTTGTAGGTATCAGTGACGTAGAAGCGCGAACCGTCAGGGGTTGCAGCGACGTTTGTTCCCCCCGCGGTGAATGTCTGTATGACCGAGTCGCCGGCAAGCGACACAACCAGCTTTTCGAATGCGCCTACAACGAACGCGTATTTGTCATCTTGCGAAATGGCGATATTCTGAAACGCAGTATTATGGGAAAGGGACGCTATCTTCTTTATTACGGATTTGGATTCAAGCGAGACGTGATCTACAGAATCGCCGTCAAAAAGAAGTACTTCATTCTTGTTATGGAACATGGCAACGCCGTACGAGCCGGAGATGCCGGCAATGCTCTGGACCTCTGACGTGCGTATATTCACCATCTTCGGAGAACCCAGAGTGTTTGTCGTAACGATGGCATACGTGGTGTCCGGCGAAAGTGCGATTCCATACAGTTCGCCTGAAGTGCTGACTGGAATGAATGACGATCCTGAGGTCACCCCGGCAGCTTCAATCAGCCTCAAACCCTGGCCGGTACATGTCGAGCTCAGGTCGGGGAATACCGCGGTTCTGTCGTCCGGTGTCACGGCGATGCCGTACAATGTCGTGCCCGCGCAAGGGGCCGTGAATTGCCCTTTGACCGAATTGTTCGTCAGATCTATGAAAGCTACTTTGTGCGTCGTGGTCACTAATGCGGTAGAGTCATTCGGGCTTATCGCAACTCCTGTCGGGTAGTTTTCGATCGAACTGATATCGATCCTGGATAGTGCGTAATCAGTTGTCGAGATCACAACCACTTCTCCGGGGTTCATGTTGTTGGTGACCACCAGTTTGTTCCCGTCTGAAGTTATGGCAATCCCCGTCGGATTTGTCCCGACTGTCATCACGGTGTCCAAAGCCCACTGTGTCTGTGAATGCGAGACGTTGTAGGCTGTGAACAGCAGCACGCATGCAACTGCTGGGATAAAAGGTAACCTGAACATTGTGTTTGCTCCCTTCGTCAAGGATGTTAAGTGCAATTATTCCGGCTACGAAATAGGTTGTTCGCTTATGAATCTCGATGGTGTGGAACGACGGCATAGATACCCGTTCCCTGTTTGGTCAAAGCCCGACTGATGGAAGAAATTAAATACTATGGTCGTGAAGTGCAACCGGAAGCCAGCTGTACAAGCCAATTCGCGGATGCAGGTTCAACAGCTCCGACAATTTGCGTGCTGATAATCTGTTTACTGCTGAACGCACCCCACTTGACATTAACGATTGAATCCCCTAAAATTTGGTGTGTTTCGCGCCAGATAATTGACCCCCATAGAACCACTACCCTGAACAGAGTTCGCAACTGAGAATACCCCTGGACATGGTGTCGGACTGATACTTTGGTCAAGTTGGAATGATTGTTGAGCGAGCCCATCTGGGCTGGAAGAAATCATCCTGGGAGGCTTGAGGTATTGAGTCGTCTGCATGAGATTCCGGACTTTCGCGGGAAACCGGCCAATGACTGACCAGGCTGAGAAAGCGAGCCCTTTTCCCGGGTTTCCGGTTACCAAAAGACACAAACCCGAGTCAGCCCATCTTACGATATCTCCTGTTTCACAGCTGGAAGGCGTTAGCACAATAAGCGGGGAATTTATTTCATTCATCAACGTGAAGGGAACCCGTGCCGTATTAATCTTACTGATACAGTTGGGGCAAACATACGGAAGCGGCGGGGAGGGAATATATGTCCAACAATTTTGGAAAGGAGGTCAATTTGCTTGTCCTATGGCTTCAAATAGCTGTCGGTTGAAGGCTTACATTTCTTTCGGCCGATGATAGTTCAATCAAAGAGACATCATCTTATTAGAAAGGATCCAAAAATGGCAGTGAAACTTTCAAAAGCAGATATGTCAAGGTTCTCTAAGGATCCAAGGAAATTCCTCAGTGAACCGAAAAACGCCGCAAAACTTGCTGGCATCACCGCTGCGGACAAGAACCGGCTGGCTGCCGAAATCTCCAAGGTCCAAAATGTCAGCAAGTCTGATATTCTGAAGCAACTTGACAAACTCGCTGTCGTGAGCGTTTCTGCAATCGATTGGTGAAGTGATAGATTCCTGGTAGCAGAGACCTACGCTCTGTTTCTGCTACCATGGGTTTAATGGATGGTTACGAAAATGAATTCGGGCACGACCGTCGCAGATAAAATAGCCCTACGCATAAGGCATAATCAAAAGGGATATTTCAGCACACTGGGTATATCCGTAACGAACAGATGCACGCTTAATTGTGCTCATTGCATTAGAGGGTCGACCGCGCACAGCTCGCAAATGGACACGAAGATCCTGTCCGATATCATCGACGGAATTCCATGCGTAAAAAGGTTGGTGAATCAAGTTGCAATTACGGGAGGAGAGCCTTTCCTATTCAAAGATGCAATCCATCGCATAACTGAAGCCGCAAGGAGTAGTGAGATCAAAACGTCCGTTGTAACCAGCGCCTATTGGGCAAGGAGCCCTGCCGCTGCGAGAGAAACTGTGAGATCTTTCCCGTGGATAGACAAGTTTTCCATAAGCACCGACCTTTACCATCAATCCAAAGTTCCATTAAGCACAATAAGACGGGCTTATGATGCCGCGAAGGCAGAGGGGAGACTAGTGAGAATTTGCGTAACGGTTAATAGTAGGAACTCCGAAGAAGAAAAGGCGATGTTGGCGGGAATTTCTGAATTTGCGTATGATGCGGATATAAGAGTCCAGGAGCTTCTGCCCTGGGGCCGTGCCATCGACAAATATTCAGGACCAATTTCTTCGAGGGTTCCGCCGATTCCTTGTATCTCAACCGGTCCGTTCATAAGTGAGTTAGGAGTCATCTATCCTTGCTGCGGTCCACTGGTCACTGTTCCCTCAAGAACAGCCCTTCAGGAAACTCTCGATCATTCGCTATACAATTCGCTGAATAGAGTTAAGCTTAACCCGTTGTTCCACTTTCTGCGGATCTGGGGTTTCGGGCCCCTGTTCGAAAGACTTTCGATTGCAGGGTTCTCTTCTCTCTTGCCCAGGGAGCATTTGCCGGTGACGCCGTGCTCGACTTGTGCAGCCTTGTTCTCGGTCGACGAGATTAACGAATATCTGTTGGGCCTGTCAAAAGATTACGAATTCCTTCTGGAGGTTGTGGCTGGCAGCGTTCACATAATGGAAGACAATACACTTCTTGATGCTTATTTCCCGTGCGAAGAAAGGCTGGCAAAATAGATGAAATCAACCTCCACAAGCGTCTCGAAGTCGGTTAGCATAGTCTCCATGCCGTGGGCGGATCCAACTCAGACCTCGATTCAACTCGGAATTTTAAAATCGGTTCTCACGGAGCTGAATCTCCCTTGCAGGTCCCTTCACTTCTACCTTGACTTCGCGGGCGTGCTGGGCCACGATTTGTACACTAGGCTCATAGCCAAACCGTCGCTTAACTTCTTCTGCGAGTGGCTCTTTTCAAAGGAAGCGTTCGGTGTCGATAATTCGAGAGAGTATATCAATTACCTTACCGAGCGAATGACTTCAGTGTACTCCAGGCTATATGATGGCACAGGCACCGAGGATGTGCTGACTTACGCCTTTGGTGCCGATAACGCATCCCAAATCGAACGGATCCAGAACCAGCTCGTTCCCGGCTACCTGCAAAAATGCATGAGTGTGATCCTGGGGAATTGCGCGACAGATATCGTCGGGTTTTCATGTGTATTCAGCCAGATGGTTCCTTCGCTCGCGCTCGCGAAGCTCCTGAAAAGGGCGAGTCCATCGATGAAGATTGTACTTGGCGGCAATGCTGTGCAGGGCGAAATGGGGCAGGAATGTCTGAGGTCATTTCCCTGGGTCGACTATGTAGTTGACGGAGAGGGCGAAATATCGTTCCCCAGATTGATTCGCTACATCCGATCGCTTCATGGACAGGACGGCCGCGGAATACGATTTCCGGGAATTATTTATCGTGATCTTGACGGTAATGTTCGCCATTCCGGCATGCCGAGAACAGTGCCGAATCTAGACTCGGTCCCTATGCCCGATTACGACGATTTTTTTGAACAGTCGGAGCAACTGCAGCAGCATACGTCGCACGATATGGTCGTTAGATTCGAGACGTCCAGAGGTTGTTGGTGGGGGGAGAAATCGCATTGTTCGTTTTGTGCGGTGAACGGACGCAATTTGCATTTCAGAGTCAAAAGTCCCGACCGCGTCGTTTACGAGACTTTCTATCTCAATACGAGATATCAGTCGCGGCATTTGTACGCAGTAGACTCAATCGCGGATATGGGGCTCTTATCGGAGGTGTTGCCGAAATTGGAGACCCTAGATGTCGACCTGGATCTTTTTTTCGAAATCAGGCCGAATACGAAGAAGGCCGAGCTGCTTCTTATGAGGGAGGCAGGCTTGCGTCTGCTCCAGCCCGGCATTGAGAGTTTTAGCTCGCCGGTTCTCAAAATCATGCATAAGGGACTGCGCGGAATACAAAATATCCAGTTCCTTAAATGGTGCAGAGAGCTTAACCTTAAAGTAGGATACCACATACTGTGGGGATTCCCGGGTGAAAAGGCATCCTGGTATTCCGAGATGGAAAACTTGCTGCCCATAATTTATCATCTTGAGCCCCCGGATTTTCCGCCCCGACTCGTGAACTACCAACGTTACAGTCCTCTTTCCGCAGAATATGGAAATGACAGACTGGTACCGCGCGCCGACTACGGTTTCATCTTCCCGGGAAATGTTGAACTGTCGAAGATTGCTTTCGCATTCGAGCATCCGCTCGAAGAGGAAATGCTCGAGCTAGGGTACATAAGGGGTCTGGCGCACAAAGTGAAGACGTGGCGTGAACTGTACTACAGCAAGGAAAGGCCCTACTTGTTTTACAGCAGAGGAATCGGCTTCGTCCAAATTTGGGATTCTCGCGATGGCATGATGAACCGAACGACATTATCCAGGGCATCTGCTAAGGTGTTCCTGTTTTGCGAGTCGATCAGAAACATTCAGCAAATATACCATCTCATTGAAGCGAGTTTCCCCGGCGAGTACAATGAAACCGAAAAGCTCGAACTCCTATCTCACCTGGAGTCCGAACATTTGCTTATCCGTGAAGGCAACTTATTCCTGACCCTGGCCATACCATTGAATTCAATCTATGACGAATTGCGCTACGTGTCGGAAATTGCATATGAAACTCAACGTAATACAAAAATCTAGGATTTCCGATCAAATGTGTGACGTCTCATTCTGGCCGGACTTGGAAACCGAGGTTGTCTCAGAAGAAGAAAAAGACAATTCCACTATGCCATTCCCGCGTGCTTTCCCGCTCAATTATTCTATACGGGTATGCGGGATCCAGCACCGCGTGGCGCGGTATC
This sequence comes from Bacteroidota bacterium, assembly GCA_021825585.1. Classification (GTDB taxonomy): domain Bacteria; phylum Bacteroidota; class Ignavibacteria; order Kryptoniales; family JAKASW01; genus JAKASW01. Next base: position 124,841 of record JAKAGT010000014.1, read on the forward strand.
CACGACAAGGCGGAACAAGCGGGAATCCAGTATGGCGCATGCGCCATGGCTGTTCCACGGTCTTTGAAGCATCTTCGTCACAGACTTCCAGTGTCGTGCAAAGCAGTGTCAGTCCGTCGCGGAGTACTGTTCGGCTATCCCGGAGCAAGCTCCGGCAGTCGCGAAGCCGTCGGCATCGGTTCAAAACCGACGCCTATGTAAGAGCTTCAAACCCCTTGAACGGGGTTTTGAACTCTGTGATCCCTCCGTTCCTGGCGCGCGTTCAACGGATGGCGATCCTTCTCAGGGATTGAGAACCACATTCCCATCGGTTAACTCGGCGTGCGGTTTTGCTTCCGCGGAATAATTCCTCTAAGTTGTAGTCACAGGGCATTTGCTAAACAGGAGGCAATGTGAAATCAAAGCCGGGTATTGTGCTGTCGGAGCTCATACAAAGCAAGATAATTCTGATTCGTGGCGAGAAGGTAATGCTCGATGCAGATCTTGCGAAACTTTATGAGGTCTCCACGAAAAGACTGAACGAACAAGTTCGGCGTAATCCGGGGCGCTTCCCTTCGGATTTCATGTTCCAGTTAACGAAGGAGGAGTATAGAATCTTGAGGTCGCAGTTTGCGACCTCAAGTTGGGGAGGCAGGAGGTATCTTCCGTATGCGTTCACGGAGCAGGGTGTTGCCATGCTATCATCCGTATTGGACAGCGAACGGGCAATTCTCGTAAATGTTGAAATCATGCGGACATTCGTGAGGCTCAGGGAGATTCTCGCGACGCACAAGTATCTCGCGCGAAAGCTTGAAGAACTGGAGAAGAAATACGACGAACAGTTTGCGGTTGTGTTCGACGCGATCAGGGAACTCATGAAACCGCCGGAGCCACCTCCCAAGCGCCGGATCGGGTTCGGCGTGGAGGAGAAAAGAGCACGATACTCTTCGGAACGCAGTTCGTGAACCTTCCGCAGCCACGACTGGTGAGGCTGGCGAGAGTCCGCCCATATATGGAACGGGCGGATTGGAGTGGCATAATGGGGAGGTATATACAGGGGGTGAACACAATCTGCTTGACAGCAGAGCTCAAAGCAGTTTGATCTAGGAGTCTGTCGGGGAACAAACATTTTTGTGTACAAAGTTTGTTGAGCCGTAATCATGATATTTTGTTAGTTTAGAGTTGGGGCATTTTTTGTCTCGCTAAGATCCGAAGAGATGATTCCTCCA